>NZ_JBFAYK010000015.1:0-1035 GCF_040681225.1 Nocardia sp. NPDC051833 | reverse complement strand
GGAGCCGTCGAAGGTGGGATCGGCGATTGGGACGAAGTCGTAACAAGGTAGCCGTACCGGAAGGTGCGGCTGGATCACCTCCTTTCTAAGGAGCATCTCCAGTCGACTGTTCACAGAGGTGAATGTGTCACTGGCAGAGCCGTTTCGGACTCACATGTAGTCCGGCGGTGCTCATGGGTGGAACACTGACTACCTCATCGCATTCGACCGGTTCAAAGCAGCTGGTCGCGGTGATATACCGACACACTATTGGGTCCTGAAAGAACACGCGAGTGTTTCTTTCCAGGCAAGACAAACGATCCGCTCGGATCTCGTTGACATCGCCGGCTTCGCCGGGCTGGTCTTCGAATTCAATCCGGTGCGGGTGTGTTGTTTGAGAACTGCACAGTGGACGCGAGCATCTTTGTTAGTAAGTGTTTAAGAGCGTACGGTGGATGCCTTGGCACCAGGAGCCGATGAAGGACGTAGGAGGCTGCGATAAGCCTCGGGGAGCTGTCAACCGAGCTGAGATCCGAGGATTTCCGAATGGGGAAACCCAGCACGAGTGATGTCGTGTTACCCGCATCTGAATATATAGGGTGTGTGGAGGGAACGTGGGGAAGTGAAACATCTCAGTACCCACAGGAAGAGAAAACAACAGTGATTCCGTGAGTAGTGGCGAGCGAAAGCGGATGAGGCTAAACCGTGTAGATGTGATAGCCGGCAGGCGTTGTCTACGCGGTGTTGTGGGGTCTTCTTTCTCAATTCTGCCGAATTGGGCAACAGTAAGAAACCGAAGTGTTAGTCGAAGTGGTCTGGAACGGCCCGCCATAGACGGTGATAGTCCGGTAGACGAAAACTCTTCGGCTGTTGTAGGAGATACCCGAGTAGCAGCGGGCCCGTGAAATCTGCTGTGAATCTGCCGGGACCACCCGGTAAGCCTGAATACTCCCTGGTGACCGATAGCGGACTAGTACCGTGAGGGAAAGGTGAAAAGTACCCCGGGAGGGGAGTGAAATAGTACCTGAAACCGTGCGCTTACAATCCGTCAGAGCC
>NZ_JBFAYK010000014.1:0-1074 GCF_040681225.1 Nocardia sp. NPDC051833 | reverse complement strand
AGTCGCACATTATGGACCCGAAGCGGAGTGATCTACCCATGGCCAGGGTGAAGCGACGGTAAGACGTCGTGGAGGCCCGAACCCACTTAGGTTGAAAACTGAGGGGATGAGCTGTGGGTAGGGGTGAAAGGCCAATCAAACTCCGTGATAGCTGGTTCTCCCCGAAATGCATTTAGGTGCAGCGTCACGTGTTTCACGCCGGAGGTAGAGCTACTGGATGGCCTAGGGGGCCCACAAGCTTACCGAAGTCAGCCAAACTCCGAATGCCGGTGTGTGAGAGCGTGGCAGTGAGACTGCGGGGGATAAGCTTCGTAGTCGAGAGGGAAACAGCCCAGATCGCCGGCTAAGGCCCCTAAGCGTGTACTAAGTGGAAAAGGATGTGGGGTCGCTTAGACAACCAGGAGGTTGGCTTAGAAGCAGCCACCCTTGAAAGAGTGCGTAATAGCTCACTGGTCAAGTGATCCTGCGCCGACAATGTAGCGGGGCTCAAGTACACCGCCGAAGCCGCGGCATTCAGACATTAGATCGCCTTCGGGCCAGTCGTCTGGATGGGTAGGGGAGCGTCCTGTAGCCGTGGAAGCCACAGTGTGAACTAGTGGTGGAGGCTACGGGAGTGAGAATGCAGGCATGAGTAGCGAAAGACGAGTGAGAAACTCGTCCGCCGAATGACCAAGGGTTCCTGGGCCAGGTTAATCCGCCCAGGGTGAGTCGGGACCTAAGGCGAGGCCGACAGGCGTAGTCGATGGACAACGGGTTGATATTCCCGTACCCGTGTATCCGCGCCAAATATCGAATCAGTTGTGCTAAGTATCCAAATGTTCTCTTATCGAGCCTTCGGGTGAGAGGGAGGATTGCTGCATACGACCCTGGCTGTAGTAGGTAAGCGATGGGGTGACGCAGGAAGGTAGCTGGGCCAGGTGATGGAATACCTGGTGTAAGCCTGTAGGGAGAGACATAGGCAAATCCGTGTCTCACATATCCTGAGAGGTGATGCGTAGCCGTTGTGGTGAATTCAGTGATCCTATGCTGCCGAGAAAAGCCTCTAGTGAGTTGGTACACGGCCCGTACCCCAAA
>NZ_JBFAYK010000013.1:0-1153 GCF_040681225.1 Nocardia sp. NPDC051833 | reverse complement strand
AGGTTGCCGACACCGTGTGCGGACTGCTCGGATTCCTGACAGCTGATACGGCGACGACCGAGGTGGTCGATCAGGTGTACGACGCGCTGCACTGCCAGCGGCACCGCGGCCCCGACGAGAAGGGCACCTGGCACGACGATCACATGATCTTCGGCTTCAACCGCCTCTCCATCATCGATATCGAGCACTCGCACCAGCCGCTACGCTGGGGCCCGGCGGACAACCCGCAGCGCTACGCGATGACCTTCAACGGCGAGATCTACAACTACCTCGAACTGCGCGAGCAGCTGGCCGCCGAGCACGGCGCCGAGTTCCCCGAGGGCAAGATCTTCGCCACCGACGGCGACGGCGAGTCGATCGTGGCCGCCTTCCACTTCTGGGGCCCCGAGGCCGTGCGCAAGCTGCGCGGCATGTTCGCCTTCGCGATCTGGGACACCGAGACCCAGGAGCTGTTCCTGGCGCGCGACCCGTTCGGCATCAAGCCGCTGTTCTACGCGAGCGGCCCCGGCGGCACCGCCTTCGCCAGCGAGAAGAAGAGCGTGCTGGAGCTGCTGAGCCCGCTCGGCGTCTCCGACGAGCTGGACCCGCGCGCGCTCGAGCACTACACCGTGCTGCAGTACGTGCCCGAGCCCGAGTCGCTGCACAAGAGCATCCGCCGCCTCGAGTCCGGCACCTACGCCACCGTGAAGGTCGGGCAGGCACCGCGGGCCACCCGCTACTTCCGTCCCGACTTCCGGGTCCGGCCGTTCGCCGAGGGGGCCGCCCAGGCCCGCTACGCCGAGATCGCGGCCGCGCTCGAGGACTCCGTCGCCAAGCACATGCGCGCCGATGTCACCGTCGGCTCGTTCCTGTCCGGCGGCATCGACTCCACCGCCATCGCGGCGCTGGCCATGCGGCACAACCCGAAGCTGATCACCTTCACCACCGGGTTCGAGCGCGAGGGCTACTCCGAGGTCGACGTGGCCGCCGAGAGCGCCGAGCTGATCGGCGCGCGCCACATCGTCAAGGTGGTCTCCCCCGCCGAGTTCGCCGCCGCCATCCCCGAGATCGTCTGGTACCTCGACGACCCGGTCGCCGACCCGGCCCTGGTGCCGCTGTACTTCGTGGCCAAGGAGGCCCGCAAGCACGTCAAGGTGGTGCTCTCCGGCGAGGG
>NZ_JBFAYK010000011.1:0-4321 GCF_040681225.1 Nocardia sp. NPDC051833 | reverse complement strand
GAGGTGCCAAACCATCCCGTCGATATGGACTCTTGGGGAAGATCAGCCTGTTATCCCCGGGGTACCTTTTATCCGTTGAGCGACACCGCTTCCACACGCAAGTGCCGGATCACTAGTCCCGACTTTCGTCCCTGCTCGACCTGTCAGTCTCACAGTCAAGCTCCCTTGTGTACTTGCACTCAACACCTGATTGCCAACCAGGCTGAGGGAACCTTTGGGCGCCTCCGTTACCTTTTAGGAGGCAACCGCCCCAGTTAAACTACCCACCAGACACTGTCCCTGAACCGGATAACGGTCCGAAGTTAGATACCCAAATCAACCAGAGTGGTATTTCAAGATTGCCTCCACCCATACTGGCGTATGGACTTCACCGGCTCCCACCTATCCTACACAAGCTAATTCAGATACCAATGTCAAGCTATAGTAAAGGTCCCGGGGTCTTTCCGTCCTGCCGCGCGTAACGAGCATCTTTACTCGTAATGCAATTTCGCCGGGCCTGTGGTTGAGACAGTGGGGAAGTCGTTACGCCATTCGTGCAGGTCGGAACTTACCCGACAAGGAATTTCGCTACCTTAGGATGGTTATAGTTACCACCGCCGTTTACTGGCGCTTAAGTTCTCCGCTTCGCCCCCGAAAGAGCTAACAGGTCCCCTTAACGTTCCAGCACCGGGCAGGCGTCAGTCCATATACATCGAATTACTTCTTCGCATGGACCTGTGTTTTTAGTAAACAGTCGCTTCCCCCTGCTCTCTGCGGCCATACAACGCTCCACCCGCGCGGGGCTTCACGTCTCCGGCCCCCCTTCTCCCTAAGTTACGGGGGCAATTTGCCGAGTTCCTTAACCACAGTTCGCCCGATCGCCTCGGTATTCTCTACCTGACCACCTGTGTCGGTTTGGGGTACGGGCCGCTCGGAACTCGCTAGAGGCTTTTCTCGGCAGCATAGGATCACTGACTTCACCTGAATCGGCTCGGCATCACGTCTCAGCCTATATGTGCTGCGGATTTGCCTACAGCACGGCCTACACGCTTACCCCGGCACAACCACCGGCCGGGCTCAGCTACCTTCCTGCGTCACCCCATCGCTTGACTACTACCCGCCAGGTTCCCACGCTCCCCACGTTCAGTCCGAAGACCTCCCGCGGTTCGGGTGGTTAGCACAACGAGGTTCATCAGGGTCGCTCCTTCGCGGGTACGGGAATATCAACCCGTTGTCCATCGACTACGCCTCTCGGCCTCGCCTTAGGTCCCGACTCACCCAGGGCGGATTAGCCTGGCCCTGGAACCCTTGGTCATCCGGCGGAAGGGTTTCTCACCCTTCTTTCGCTACTCATGCCTGCATTCTCACTCGTGCCGCGTCCACAACTGGATCACTCCGCTGCTTCACCCCCGGCACGACGCTCCCCTACCCATCCACACACCTGCACCAGAACCTCAAGGATCCTAGCGAAGTAAAATGTGAATGCCACAGCTTCGGCGGTGTACTTGAGCCCCGCTACATTGTCGGCGCGGAACCACTTGACCAGTGAGCTATTACGCACTCTTTAAAGGGTGGCTGCTTCTAAGCCAACCTCCTGGTTGTCTATGCGACCCCACATCCTTTTCCACTTAGCACACGCTTAGGGGCCTTAGCTGGTGATCTGGGCTGTTTCCCTCTCGACTACGAAGCTTATCCCCCGCAGTCTCACTGCCGCGCTCTCACTTACCGGCATTCGGAGTTTGGCTGATTTCGGTAAGCTTGTGGGCCCCCTAGACCATCCAGTGCTCTACCTCCGGCAAGAAACACGCGACGCTGCACCTAAATGCATTTCGGGGAGAACCAGCTATCACGGAGTTTGATTGGCCTTTCACCCCTAACCACAGGTCATCCCCCAACTTTTCAACGTTGGTGGGTTCGGCCCTCCACGCGGTCTTACCCGCGCTTCAGCCTGCCCATGGCTAGATCACTCCGCTTCGGGTCTAGGACACGCGACTGAACGCCCTGTTCAGACTCGCTTTCGCTACGGCTCCCCCACACGGGTTAACCTCGCCACATGCCACTAACTCGCAGGCTCATTCTTCAAAAGGCACGCCGTCACCCCTAAAGGCTCCGACGGATTGTAGGCGAACGGTTTCAGGTACTATTTCACTCCCCTCCCGGGGTACTTTTCACCATTCCCTCACGGTACTAGTCCGCTATCGGTCACCAGGAAGTATTTAGGCTTACCAGGTGGTCCTGGCAGATTCACGGCAGATTTCAGGAGTCCGCCGCTACTCGGGAACACCCACAGAAGACCAGCCACTTTCGCCTACCGGACTCTCACCGTCTACGGTCAGCCTTCCCAGACTGTTCGACTAGCAACTGGCTTTGTAACTCCTCACACAAGTGTCAGCTTGTGTCGCAGGGTCCCACAACCCCGACCACGCAACCCCTGACAGGTATCACACGCAACCGGTTTAGCCTCAATCCGCTTTCGCTCGCCACTACTCACGGAATCACATTTTGTTTTCTCTTCCTACGGGTACTGAGATGTTTCACTTCCCCGCGTTCCCCCCACACACCCTATGTGTTCAGGTGTGGGTGACTGGACATGACTCCAGCCAGGTTTCCCCATTCGGACACCCTGGGATCACAGCTTGGTTGACAGCTCCCCCAGGCCTATCGCGGCCTCCCACGTCCTTCATCGGCTCCTGGTGCCAAGGCATCCACCGTTCGCCCTTGACAACTTGACCACAAAGATGCTCGCGTCCACTGTGCAATTCTCAACAAACAACCAACCCACAACCCCACAGCCCCACACCAACACCACCCACAGGTGGCCGGTATGCGAGGCCAGGCCATGCCTGGCGCCCGACGAGCATCTCCGCTCGCCTACGGCTCTGAAAGACAACCAACCGGTTATTCTTTCAGGACCCAACAGGGTGCTAATCACTCGGCGCCAGCCGCACCAGAGAAAACCGTTCCCACCACCGAAGTGGCTGTACTAGACATCCCCAGCCGTTGCCGGCATCGAGCTCGCCAGTGTCTCCGCCAATGAGCACCCCGACCCGACATTCGCAGGTCGCGGGCTCCATACCACTTTTCAGTGGATGGTGCTCCTTAGAAAGGAGGTGATCCAGCCGCACCTTCCGGTACGGCTACCTTGTTACGACTTCGTCCCAATCGCCAGCCCCACCTTCGACGGCTCCCTCCACAAGGGTTGGGCCACCGGCTTCGGGTGTTGCCGACTTTCGTGACGTGACGGGCGGTGTGTACAAGGCCCGGGAACGTATTCACCGCAGCGTTGCTGATCTGCGATTACTAGCGACTCCGACTTCACGGGGTCGAGTTGCAGACCCCGATCCGAACTGAGACCGGCTTTTTGGGATTCGCTCCACCTTACGGTATCGCAGCCCATTGTACCGGCCATTGTAGCATGCGTGAAGCCCTGGACATAAGGGGCATGATGACTTGACGTCATCCCCACCTTCCTCCGAGTTGACCCCGGCAGTCTTCGATGAGTCCCCGCCATAACGCGCTGGCAACATCGAACGAGGGTTGCGCTCGTTGCGGGACTTAACCCAACATCTCACGACACGAGCTGACGACAGCCATGCACCACCTGTGACCGCCCCCGAAGGACCTCACATCTCTGCGAGTTTTGCGGCCATGTCAAACCCAGGTAAGGTTCTTCGCGTTGCATCGAATTAATCCGCATGCTCCGCCGCTTGTGCGGGCCCCCGTCAATTCCTTTGAGTTTTAGCCTTGCGGCCGTACTCCCCAGGCGGGGCGCTTAATGCGTTAGCTGCGGCACAGAGAACCGGAGAGGCTCCCCACACCTAGCGCCCAACGTTTACAGCGTGGACTACCAGGGTATCTAATCCTGTTCGCTCCCCACGCTTTCGCTCCTCAGCGTCAGTATCGGCCCAGAGACCCGCCTTCGCCACCGGTGTTCCTCCTGATATCTGCGCATTTCACCGCTACACCAGGAATTCCAGTCTCCCCTACCGAACTCTAGCCTGCCCGTATCGACTGCAGGCCCGCGGTTGAGCCGCGGGTTTTCACAGTCGACGCGACAAGCCGCCTACGAGCTCTTTACGCCCAATAAATCCGGACAACGCTCGCACCCTACGTCTTACCGCGGCTGCTGGCACGTAGTTGGCCGGTGCTTCTTCTGCAGGTACCGTCACTTGCGCTTCGTCCCTGCTGAAAGAGGTTTACAACCCGAAGGCCGTCATCCCTCACGCGGCGTCGCTGCATCAGGCTTCCGCCCATTGTGCAATATTCCCCACTGCTGCCTCCCGTAGGAGTCTGGGCCGTGTCTCAGTCCCAGTGTGGCCGGTCGCCCTCTCAGGCCGGCTAC
>NZ_JBFAYK010000010.1:0-65831 GCF_040681225.1 Nocardia sp. NPDC051833 | reverse complement strand
GGGGTATGAGAGGCCGGAACCAATAATAATATTGGCACTGACATTCATCGACACACTATTGAGTTCTCAAAGAACACACGCACAAGCATCCACCCACAACATTTCGTAGGGGCTTCAGCAGGGCAAGGGTTCAAACTTTAGCGCGGGCGGTCCACCGAAGCAAGTCCGGAAGACAGTGAGCTCGCACACATGATCAGTCAGGCGCTCATCGTCCTACCTCGTTTCCCTGTGCGATCCGCTAGCCTCGAGAGGCTCGGCGGTTCGGCACCGGGTCGGTGTCCGTGTCGCTCTGACTCGAATTAAGTTACGCAGCCGCGAACGCGAAGTCAAATCGCCTGGTAGACGCGGTGTTTCCCGAGGTTTTCGCACCCGGTCGAAACCATTCGTGCGCGAGACCCGGCGGTCGAGCCGACGCCGGCGGCAACCCGCCGATCACGGCGATCCATTGGCAACTGATCATTCGTCCAGCTCTGGACGATCTTCGAAACTTCCCCTCACCTGCCGACATGACATGACACACGTAGACACCCCACCCCCTCCGATATACAGTTTGCCGACGTTCAGCAATTTTTCAGTTAACGTCAGGGTGTAAGGAGGTCGAGGTGACGGAGGATCTCGACTCGGTCGAACGTCGCGCCTGGAGCGCGGTGGTCACCCTCGCGATGCGAGTGCCGAGCGCGCTCGACTCGCGGCTGCAACGCGAGTTCGGCGTGACCCATTTCGAGTACCGGGTCATGGCACTGCTGCGGGAGGCGCCGGACCATCGGATGCAGCTGAGCCTGCTCGCGGCCCGGGGGCACGGGTCCATCTCCCGGCTCTCCCACGTGGTGTCCAAGCTGGAACGGGTGGGCTGGGCCAAGCGGGCGGCGGCGGAATCGGGACGCGGCGTGGACGCGGTGCTCACCGAGACCGGGCTGGCCAAGGTGGCCGAGGCGACACCGGAGTACCTGGTCGCGGTGCGCAGGCTGGTCCTCGACGGACTCGACGAGCCGCAGAAGGCCGAGCTGGCCTCGCTGGGGGAACGGATCTCCGACCATCTGCTCGACACCCTCGGCGAGCCCGACGCCGGCGAACCGACCCTCGCCCGCTGACCTCGGACGACACGACGCCGCCCCGGTCGATGACCGGGGCGGCGTTGTCGGTGGCGGGGATCAGGCGTTGTCGGGGCGCCAGGTGGCCACGGCCCAGATCACCACGACGCTGATGACGATGATCAGGATCGACCACCACGGGTAGTACGGCAGCCACAGGAAGTTCGCGATGATCGCGAGTGCGGCGATCACCATGGCCGCCACCCGTCCCCAGGTCTGACCGGCCAGCAGGCCGATCGCGACGATCACGGCGATCGCGCCCAGGACGATGTGCCACCAACCCCAGGCTGTCAGGTCGAACTGGTAGAGGTACTCGGGCCCGACGACGATCAGATCGTCGTTGGCGACAGCCGAGATACCTTCGAGGATCTGCAGGACACCGACCACGGCCAACAGAATGCCTGCGCCGATGGATGTTCCTGCCGCGATTCCCTCACGTACCGGGTGCTGATTCTGATCTGTCATCGCTCGGCCTTCCCGTCGGGTCAACGGATGTGCCACCACGGCACACGCCAACGGTAGAAACCCGACGGGGCCGCGCGCCTCACCCGTTGTGGGTGAACTCGCCTACCCGGCGGACCGGGCGCAATGTCTTGCCGAGATCGGTGCGGAGGGTGAACAGCGTGTCCAGCAGGTAGTTCTGCCGGACCCGCCACGGACGGCGGTCGCCCTGCCGGGGGAACAGGGCGATCGAGCGCTGGATGTAGCCGGAGTTCAGGTCGAGCAGCGGGCGTTCGCCGAGCTTGCCCGTCGGCTCCGGGACGACGGCGGGCACCCCGGTCCGATCCAGGTGGGCGAGGACCTTGCAGACCAGGCGCGAAGTGAGATCGGCGCGCAGCGTCCACGAGGCGTTGGTGTAGCCGACGCAGATCGCGAAATTGGGCAGGCCGGTCAGCATCGCGCCCTGCCAGACGAACTGGTCCGACAGCGGGACCGGGGTGCCGTCCACCGAGGGCGCGATCCCGCCGAAGGCGAGCAGCCGCAGGCCGGTGGCGGTGACGATGATGTCGGCGGGCAGGACCTTGCCCGACGCGAGCTGGATGCCCTCGGGGACGAACCGGTCGATCCGATCGGTGACAACGGTCGCCTTGCCCTTCTTCATCGCCTTGAAGAAGTCGGCGTCGGGCGCGGCGCAGAGGCGCTGGTCCCAGGGGTCGTAGTCGGGGGTGAAGTGCTCGGCGACCAGCTTGTCGTCTTTGAGGATGCGGGTGGTGAGGCCGGTGAGCAGCTTGCGCGCGGCGGCGGGGCGGCGACGGCAGTACTGGTAGAAACCGATGTTGAACAGGATATTCTTGGTCCGGATCAGCCGATGCGCGAGGTCGGCGGGCAGCGCGTCGCGGATCTTGTCGGCCTGCTTGTCGCGGCCGGGCACCGCGCTGATCCAGGTGGGGGTGCGCTGGAGCATGGTGACGTGCTCGGCCTCGTCGGCCAGCGAGGGCACCAGGGTGACCGCGGTCGCGCCGCTGCCGATGACGACCACCCGCTTGTCCCGCACGTCCAGATCGGTGGGCCAGAACTGCGGGTGCACGATGGTGCCGTCGAAGTCGGCGCGACCGGCGAACTCGGGGGCGTGCGGCTGCAAGTAGTCGTAGTAGCCGGCGCAGGTGTAGAGGAAACCGCAGGTCAGGGTGCTCAGCTCGGGTCCGTCGGGGCCCTCGTGGGCGATGGTGAGCTGCCAGCGCGCCTGCGCCGACGACCAGTCTGCGCCGATCACCCGGGAACCGAAGCGGATGCGCCCGTCGATGCCGTTCTCCCGCGCCGTCTCGCGGATGTAGTCCAGGATCGCGGCGCCGTCGGCGATGGAGCGGGCCGCGCGCCAGGGCTTGAACGGGTAGCCCAGGGTGAACATGTCCGAGTCGGAGCGGATGCCCGGGTACCGGAAAAGATCCCAGGTACCGCCGAGATCGGCGCGGGCCTCGAGGATGGCGTAGCTGCGGTGCGGGTGTTCGGTCTGCAGCCGGTACGCGGCCCCGATGCCGGACAATCCGGCGCCGACGATGACGACGTCGAGGTGTTCGGGGGCAACGGCGGAGTCGGTCATGGGGTCCAGTGTGCACCCTTCGCTATCCTCGATGCAGTGTCGATCTTTCGACGTGCGGGATGGTTGCTCGTCGGCGCACTGGTCATCGTGCTGGGTACGGCAATCGCCGGATGGCCCGTCTTCGTCAACCCGCAGCTGGACCCGCTGCGTCGCGCCGATGTGATCGTGGTGCTCGGCGGCACCCCCTACGAACGCTTCGACCTCGGCATCGAGCTCGCCGAGCGGGGCTACGCGCCCGAGGTGCTGATCTCGCAGTCCACCGGGGCCGACGACCCGATGATGGACAAGTACTGCGGCGGCCGATTCGCCTTCCGGGTCTCGTGTTTCCTGCCCGATCCGTGGACCACCGACGGCGAGGCACGCGAAATCGTCCGGCGGGCAAAGATTTACGGTTGGCGCCACATCATCGTGGTGACGTTCACGCCGCACATCTCCCGCGCCCGCTACATCGTCGGCCGGTGTTTCGACGGCGAGATCACCATGGTCGCCAGTCCCACCGACACCGGGCTGGAATTCTGGGCCTGGATGTATGTGCGCCAATCCGCCGGATACGTGCGGGCTTTCGTGAACCAACATTGTGAGACCTCCGGAAATTCCGCGTCCCGGCTTCTAGAGTGACACCAAAGCGCGGCCGGGTGCCGGGCCGCGCGGGTGGCACGGGCGAGAGGACCGCCGATGCTGGTGGAGGATCTGCGCACCGTCGGCGACGACGCGCTGCGCACCCAGATCTGCGTCATCGGCTCGGGCCCGGCCGGGCTGACGGTCGCCACCGAATTGGCCGCGGCGGGATTACAGGTGCTGGTCCTGGAGAGCGGTGACCACGAAACCGGTCCCACCGAAACAGAATTCGCCGCCATCGACAGCATCGGCGCGCCGCGCCTGCCACCCGACCGGATCGCGGGGAGCCGGGTTCTCGGCGGCAGCTCGCGGGTCTGGGCCGGGCGCTGCGGCCTGCTCGACGATCTCGACTTCGCCACCCGGCCGTGGGTCCGCCGCTCGGGCTGGCCGATCGAGGCGACCGCGCTGCGCCCCTACGCCGACCGCGCCGCCGCGCACGCCGGACTCGGGCACGGCGGCGGGTTCACCGACGCCGAGTTCTGGCCGCTCGCCGGCCGTCCGGCGCCCGCCACCGGGCTCGACACCGCGTCCCTGCGCCCGTATTTCTGGCAGTTCAGCCGGGACCCGGTGAACCGGTTCGACAGCAAACGCTGGGGTCCCGCGGTGCGCGATGTCGTCGCGCCGACCGCGCGGGTGCTGGTGAACGCGACCGTCACCCATCTCGACACCGATGCCACCGGGGCGCACGTGAATTCGGTCGAGGTGACCGGCGCGGGCGGACGCGTGCGCACCGTCGAGGCGCGGCTGTTCGTGCTCGCTGCGGGCGGGATCGATACGCCGCGACTGCTGCTGGCCTCGCGGCGCACCGTCGCGGGCGGTATCGGGAACCGATACGACCAGGTGGGGCGCTATCTGATCGATCATCGCAGCGGCGTGGTCGGCACCCTGTCCCCCGCCGCCGCGGGCGCGGCGCTGGCCCGGTTCGGCAAGTACGTGGTGCGGGGACCGCGCGGCAAGCACACCTATCTGCACGGGCTCGCCCTGTCTCCCGAGGTCCAGCGCGGGGAAGCGCTGCTCAACTGCGCGCTGTGGTTGCAGGAGGTCACCGCGCCCGACGATCCGTGGGACGCGGTGAAGCGGGTGCTCGGCGGGCGGGGCCGCTGGCAGGACGGGCGGATCATGGTGTCGGACACCAGGCTGCTGCTGGCCGGCGCGCGGCGCAGGCTGATCGATGGGGTCGGGCTGCCGCGTCGGCTGACCGGGGTCGAAGTGTGGGCGATGGTCGAGCAGGCGCCCGATCCGGAGAGCCGGGTGCGGTTGTCGCAGCGCACCGACCCGGTGGGAATGCCGCTGCCCCAAGTGGATTGGCGCATCGACGCGCGCGAGGACGCGACCGTGCGACGGGCGACCGCACTGCTGGTGGCCGAGTTCGCGCGGCTCGGGCTGCCCGCGCCGGAGATCGTGCCCGCGGCCAGGGCGGGCAGTACCGAGCCGCTGGCGCTGGCCGACCGGGCGCATCCGAGCGGCACCACCAGGATGTCGGTCGATCCCCGGCACGGGGTGGTCGACCGGCACTGCCGGGTGCACGGCGTGGACAACCTCTACATCGCGGGCAGTTCGGTCTTCCCGACGAACGGGCACGTCAACCCGACGCTGACGGTGCTCGCGCTGGCCGTGCGCCTGGCCGACACCCTCCGCGAGGTCCTGCGCGCCCAGCGCTGATCCGGCCGCGACCCGGATTAGGCTGACCGGGTGCAGGACTCGTCTTCGACCATCCATCCGCACGAACCGCACGCGGAGGGACTCGCGTCGCGGTTGAACTGGCTGCGCGCCGGGGTGCTCGGCGCGAACGACGGCATCGTGTCCACCGCGGGTCTCGTCGTCGGCGTCGCCGCGACGACGAACAACACCCACACGATCCTCACCGCGGGCGTGGCCGGCCTGGTCGCGGGCGCGATCTCGATGGCCGCGGGCGAGTACGTGTCGGTCAGCACCCAGCGTGACTCGGAGAAGGCGCTGCTGGCCAAGGAGCGCCGGGAACTGGCCGAGGATCCCGCGGCGGAACTGGCCGAGCTGACCGGGATCTACGAGGCCAAGGGGCTCAGCCCGGCGACCGCCCGCACGGTGGCCGAGGAACTCACCGCCCACGACGCGTTCACCGCGCACGCCGAGGCCGAACTCCGACTCGATCCCACCGAGCTCACCAATCCGTGGGCCGCGGCGGGTTCGTCGGCGGTCGCGTTCACCTGCGGCGCGCTGCTGCCGCTGATCGCGATCGCGATCCCGCCCGCGCAGTGGCGGGTCCCGGTGACCTTCGCGGCGGTGCTGCTCGCGCTGGCGCTCACCGGATCGGTGAGCGCGCGGCTGGGCGGCAGCCGACGGGGCAAGGCGGTGCTGCGGGTGGTGCTCGGCGGCGCGCTGGCCATGGCGATCACCTACGCGATCGGCATGCTCACCGACACGCTTGGCGGTTGACGCCGGTCAGCGGGTCGGCCCGAGATCGAGCCTGCGGGTGACCCGGTCGACGACGTCGGGCGGCATGCCGGGTTCGCGGCGGGCGGCCTGGGCCTCGCGCCTGCCCGCCTCGAGGACGGCCGAGCGGACGGCCCGCAGCTGCGAGGCGAGTTTGCGTTCCTGGTCGAGGGCGGCCTTGGCGTCGGCGTCGGCCGCCTCCGGGTCGGCCTTGGCCGAGAGGTGACGCAGGGTGTCCTTGATGTCCTCGTAGACGTCGTCGGGCAGGCCGTCGCGGGCGGCGATCATCTTCAGCTCGGCGAGTTCGGCCCGCACCACCCTGGTCCACAGCTGCTGTTCGACCGCGCGTTCCTGGCGGGTGTCGGCGTGCACGCCGGTGATCCGCACGACCAGTGGCAGGGTGATGCCCTGCACGAGCAGGGTGAACAGGACGACGGCGAAGGCGACGAACAGGATCTCCGAGCGGGCCGGGAAATCCGCGCCGGAGTCGATGGTGAACGGCACGGCCAGCGCCAGCGCGACCGTGGCCACCCCGCGCATCCCCGCCCACCAGGTGACGATCACCTCGCGCCAGGTGAACGGCTCGTCGGTGTAGCGCCAGAGCCGGGTGCTCACCGCCCAGGTGACCAGCAACCAGGCCAGCCGCAGCAGCACGACGACCGCGATCACCGCGACGGTGACCCCGGCCAGCGACGGCCAGCCGTGCCCGGTGGTGTCGATGACCACGCGCAGTTCCAGGCCGATCAGCGCGAACGCGAACCCGGTGATCAGCATTTCGGCGATGTCCCAGAACGCGTCGGCGACCAGGCGGTAGTCGCGGTCGCCGATCTCGGTCACCGCGTCGGTGAGGTACAGCGCGCACACCAGCACCGCGAGGACCGCGGAGCCCTCCCAGTGTTCGGCGACGCCGTAGGCGACGAACGGCAGCAGCAGGCTCAACGCCACCTGGGCGGTCGCGTTGTCGAGGTACTTGGTGAGCTTGCTGCCCACCCAGCCGAGCACCAGGCCGACCACGAGACCGACCACCGCGGCCAGCACGAAGTCACCGAGGGCGTGCCATGGCGAGAACAGGCCGGTCACCACGGCCTGGATGCCGACGGTGTAGATGACGATCGCGGTGACGTCGTTGAACAGGCCCTCCCCGCCCAGGGTGACGATCAGCCGGCGGGGCAGGCCGAGTCTGCCCGCCATCGAGGTGGCGGCGACCGGGTCGGGCGGGGCCACCAGCGCGCCGAGCACCACGCCCGCCGCGACGGCGGTCGCCGGGTTCCAGGCATGGAAGACCGCGGCCACCGCGACGGCGGTGACGATCACCAGCCCGACCGCGCGCAACGCGATGATCTGCCAGTTCTCGGCGAACTGCCGCCAGGAGGTGCGCCGGGCGGCGGCGTAGAGCAGCGGCGGGAGGACCAGCGGCAGGATCAGTTCGGGTGGGATGTTCAGGCTCGGGACGGCGGGGATCAGCGCGAGCAGACAGCCGAACACGGTCATCAGGATGGACGGCGCGATCCCCAGCCTGCCGCCGAGCGATTCGGCGAGCACCGTCACGAGCAGGATCACCAGAGTGAGTACCAACTGGTCCATAGCGGATCAGTCTCACCGACGGTGGCGACGGGCGGCGGCCGACCCGCCGCCCGTCACGGCAGCACGGCCGCGGCGGGCGGAACGAAGATCGGCGGCAGCGGGAACGGCAACTGGATGACCGGCGGGGGCGGGGGCGGCGGCGGGGGCGCCGGTTCGGGCGCCGGGATCGGCTCGGGTGCGGGCGGGGGCGGCGGCGGCGCGTAGACCGGCGGTTCGTACACCGGGGGCGGCTCGAACGCGGGCGGTGGCGCCTGGACCGGCGCCGGTTCGGGTGGCGGCGGCTCCGCGGGCGGCGGGGGCGGCGGCGCGGGGGCGGCGGGGACCGCGGCGTCGGGGGTGGTCACCGTGCACTGCCACTGACCGTCGGTCTCGACCCGCCAGTGGGCGACGATGCCGCCCGCCGAGCAGTTGCCGCCGACCCGGCGAGCGGGCCACGGTGGCGCGAAGGCGACTTCCTGGCCCGATACCTCGGCGTCGACCGGCAGGCCATTGGTGTCCGAGCCCATCGGATTGACGGTCGACGGATCGTTCTCGTCGCCCTGATTCGCCCGCAGCAGCAAACCGAGCGCCACCACCAGCGCCAGCAACGCGGCCAGCACCGCCGCGATCGCGATCACCCGGGTACTGCCTCCGGTCCCCTGGTCGGGATCCTCGCCGCCGTCTGCCATGGATCGCACCGCCTTCGCCCAGTGGACTCGGACTGCCTCGTCCAGCAGGCTACCGCACGGTTGCTCGAACCGGGCCCGGCTCGAGCCGACAACCACTGGCCAGGGACTATACCTATATTCAGTGGTTGCCGGATGTTTACCTGATCGCGACCCTGACCTTCACCGCATCGGCGTCGGTGTTGTGCAACGCCTGAGCGATGAGCGTGCTGAGGTCGATCTGCGGGCCCGTCGCGGTGATCGACTCGGTGAGCGGACGCAGTCCGGGCAGCAGCGCCGAGAGCTCCGGACCGAGCTCGTTCAGCTTGGCGGTGAGCTGCTGGAGGAACGGCACCAGGCCGCCGTCGCGCAGATACATCTCCGGGTCGCCGCCCGCCGCGCTGACCCGCCCGACCGATTCGACGAACTCGTCGATGACCTGGCTCAGCCGCACGAAGGCTGGCGCCGCGGCCGAGGTGGCCGGTCCGGCCCAGCCGATGTCGCCGGAGACGTACTCGAAGTTGTTCTGCAGTTCGGCGATGGCGGGCGCCCGGCTCATGATGGCCGCGGCGAGCAGGTCGCCCGCCCTGGCCAGCTCCGGGATGACGTTCTCCGTGCCGGTCATCGCCTGCCCGAGCGTGTCGACGAGCGATCCGACGACCGCCGGGTCGAGCTGCTCGACGGTCTTGGTGACCAGCCGCGCGACCTCGGGGATCGACATCGGCGTGCGCACGTTCTCCCCGGACAGCCGCTGGCCGTCGGTCAGATACGGCCCGTCCGCGCTGCGCGGCACGAACTGCACGTACGGCTCGCCCAGCGAGGACAGGTGCTCGATGGTGACGATGCTGCTCATCGGCACCTTGTTCGCGGCGCCGAACCTGAAGCCGACCTGCACACCACCGGCGGCGGCGGTGTCTACCGCGGTGACCTTGCCGATCTCGATGCCGGTCAGCAGGATCGGCGAGCCGACGCTGAGGCCGCCGGAGTTCGCCAGCTCGATCGAGGCCTCGGTGTAGTCGGCGAACGGGTCGACCCGCACCACCCCGAAGGTCAGGTAGCTCGCACCGAGCACGGTGATGGCGGCGATGCCGCCCAGCGAGGCGAGGGCACCGATCTTCATCGCACCATTCCGATCATCCGCAGCGTGGTCACGATCTGCTCCACCTGCTCCTGTTCGGAGACCCGCACGCCGGTGACGTTCACCTTCGGGCCGCGCTCGGCGAAGGGAATCACCTTGTCGCGCAACAGCGCGGTCAGCAGCGCCATGTTCGTCGACGAGCGCAGATCGGCCGAGCCGCCGGTGGCCAGCGGCAGGAACGCCGTCGCCGCCGCGTCGCCCGCGTTCGCGATCGGTTCCAGCCAGGTCAGCGAGGAGCCGACCGGGCCGAGTGCCAGGAAGATCGCCATGGTCTTGGCGATCGAGTCCTGGGTGCCCGAGAGTGCCCGCACGGCTTCGGGACTCAGGATGTGGGTGAGTTCGGCGTCGATGCCGACCATGACCTCGGCATTGGCGGCCAGGCCGTTGACCAGCAGGTCGACCTGGTCCAGATGGGTGGCCAGATCGGCGGCGTCGGCGCCCATCACCGCCGAGATCCGCGCGGTCTCCTTCGGATCGGCGGGCATCACCGAGTTCACCCGGCCGATCATCTCCTGCAGCTGACCGATCGCGCCGCCCTGCACGAACAGCGCCATGGTGGCCATCGTGTCTTCCAGCTGCACCGGCGGTTTCGTGCGTTCGATCGGAATGGTGCCGCCGTCGCGCAGCAGCGTGCCGAAGCCGTCCTTCGGGGTGGTCAGCGCGACGTGGATGTCGCCGAGGATGGTGTCCTGGCGCAGTTCGGCGATGGTGGTGGTCGGCAGCCGCACGGAGTCGAGGATGTCGGCCTCGACGACGACGTACCCGCCGCGACCGGCGGGCGCGTCGGCGGGCTGGATTACCCGGACGGTGTCGACGGTGCCGATCTCGGCGCCGTTGGCGATCACCTTCGACTTGGCGGGCAGGTTCAGCGCGCTGCTGAACTCGATCTGCACGCGATAGGTCGGACCCGCGACGGTGGAGCCGGGCACCGGCACCTCGGCCGGGTCGAAACCGCAACCGCCGGCCGCGAGACCGGCCGCGACCACCAGCGCGATCATGGTGCGCCGCAGTGTCTTACGCGAGTTCATCGGGCACCTGCCATTCCCAGCACGACCTGCACGAGGTTCACATCGGTCAGGCCCTGCGCCGGATCGGCGCACTGCCCGGGGAGCAGCGCGTTCACCGCGGCGCACACCTGGTCGGCCTCGCCGCCGGGCAGCGCCACCTTCGGCGCGGCGTAGGTGATCGCGGTACCGCCCGCGGCGCTCTGGAAGGCCGAGGTCAGCGCGGGCATCTTCAGCACCACCTCGCGCAGCGATCCGACGTTGGCGCGCAACAACTTCACCAGCGGGACGGCGCCGTCGAGGGCGCCGATCAGCGGGTCACCGAGGATGGTGGTGACATCGTTGAGCATCGGCAGCAGCTCGCGCAGGCCGTCGAACAGCGTGGTCGCGGGGCCGAGCAGGTCGTCGGAGGCCTGGTTGAGCAGCGGCGCCAGCCGGACCAGCATCGATTGCAGGTCACCCCAGTTGGCGGCGACCCGGTTCGAGACCGAGGCGAACGCGTCGAACAGACCGGCCAGGTGGCCGATGTCGGCGTCGGGCTTGTTCATCGCCGAGCCGAGCTTGTGCACCAGTTCGTTGACCGTCGGGCCGACGCCCTCGGTCGCGCGGTCCAGTGAGGACAGCCCGTCCACGAGCGCGCTCGGCTGCCCGGCCTCGACGCCGGAGAGCTCTTCGGACAGGCTCGCCAGCGCGGTCAGCGTCTCGGTGATGGACTTGGGCGTCAGCGTCTTGGTGATGCAGCCACCGGTGAACTTCGTGGTGTCCTTGCCGCTGGACAGCACGGCCAGATTGCGGTCGGCGGCAACGGAATACGCGACGGTGGTCGCGGAAGCGTCGGCGTAGACCGGATGGTCGGCGTCGACCTCGAACTCGACGCGCACCTTGGCGCCCTCGTTGCGCACCGCGGTCACCTCGCCGACGTCGATGCCGCGCATCGTGACGTGGTTGCCCGGGTAGAGCCCGATCGCGTCGGGCATGAGCGCGCAATAGGATTCGGTCTTCTTCAGCGGATCGAAGGTGACGAAGTAACCGGCGATCACCAGCACCGCCAGCACGCCGACCCCGGCGATCGACATGAACGCCTGGGATCCGAGCAGTCGTTTCAGCATCAGCACGCCTTCCCCGGCAGCGGCACGCAGACGCGCGCGCCGGACTGGTCGACCACGACGCCCGCGTCCGGGGTCACCAGCTGCGCCAGCTTGGTCTGCAGGTCGTGCACGGTCCCCAGGACCGGCTCGAACCCTCCTTCGAGCTGCTGCAGGCGCGGCAGCGCGTCGGCCAGCGCCTTGGCCTGCGGTTTCAGCGTGGAATCCCAGCTGGGCGCGAGCCCGGCGAGCCGATTCACCACCGAGACCAACAGCCGGACCGCCTCGGCCAGTTCGGCCTTCTTGCTCAGCAGCACATCCTCGAGCAGGTTCACGTTGTCCATCAGCCTGCCCAGGTCGGACTTGGCGCCGTCGTACATGGAGATGTACTCGTCGAGGATCGCGATCGACTTCGACACCTGCGAGCGCTGCCGGTCGAGCATGTCGACGTACTTGCCGACGGTGTCGAGGGTCGAGCGCAGCGCCTCCGGGGAGGCCGCGATCGCGGTGTTCGCGGCGGCCAGGTTCTTGCGCACGGTGTCACCGTCGACGGCGGCCAGCGGCGTGGTGGCGTCCTGGAACGTCTCGATCAGGCTGTAGGGCAGGCGGATTCGATCGGCGGGAATCGGCTGCTCACCCAGCGGTCGCGAACCGGCCGGGTAGAGCGCGACGTAGTGACCGCCGACGACGGTCAGCATGCGCACGTCGAGGGAGGTCTGATCGCCGACGAAGACGTCGGAGTCGACGGTGAACTCCATCAGCACCTTGTCCGGCCGCAGTTCGAGCGAGACCACGCTGCCGACCGAGATGCCGGCCAGACGCACGTCGTCGCCCTCGCGCACGGACTGCGCCTCGCTCAGCTCGGCGGTGTAGGTGTGCTTGCCCAGCGGCACCACGTAGATCACCGCGGCGCCGATCATGAACAGCACCACCAGGCTCAGGCCGATGATGCCCATCCGCAGTTCGCGGGCGCGCTTGCCCGCCTCGTCCAGGATCGGCCGATCACCGGAGAAGAACTTCAGGCGTTGCATACCGTCACCTTCTGTCCGGCGATCAGCACCTGCAGCGGCGCGGGCACCTGGGCGGCGCCGTTGCTGCAGTGCGGCGTGAAGTCGGCGAAATCGCGGGACAGCGACGCGTCGACCGTGGCGAGCAGCCCGGGCAGCCGCCCGAAGACCGCGACCGCCTCCTGCGGGTCGGGGAACAGGCCGCGGATCATCGCGTCGACCTCGGCGCTGCCGCCCTCGACCAGGCCGAGCGAGGCCAGCAGCCGGTCGACCGGGGCGAGCACCGACGGCGCGGTGGCCGCGAACTGCGCGACACCGCCGATATTGCGCTGCATCGCCTCGAAGATGTCGGTGAGCCGGGCCAGCAGCGGCAGCAGGTAGCCGACGCGGCCGCCGTGCCGGTCGCCCAGCGTCGACAGGTTGCGGATCAGGGTGTCGATGACCTGCTGGCGATCCTCGGCGTAGCTCGCGAGCTGGTCGATCGCGGTCAGCGCGGGCCCGAGGCCGCTGCCGTCACCCTCGATGACGGCGAGCATGCTGGCGGTGAACTGGTTGATCGCCTCCGGCGACAGCGTCGCCAGCACCGGCTTCAGGCCGCTGAACAGGCTGGTCACGTCGAACGACGGGACGGTCATGTGCGCGCCGATCCGGGCGTCGGCGGCGATCCGCTTGCCCGGGTTGGGGGCCTGCTGCAGGTCGATGTAGCGCTGGCCGGTCAGGTTCTGGTAGCGGATGGCCAGCTTGCTGTTGTCGTAGATCGGGGTGTCGGTCTTGACCGTCAGTCCGACCTTGGCCTTGTCGCCCTCGAGGCTGATCTTCTCGATCTTGCCGACCTGCACGCCGAACATCCGCACGTCGTTGCCGACCTTGAGGCCGTTGGCGTCGGTGAACAGCGCGTCGTGAGCCTCGGTGTCACCGGAGACCGGGCGCTTGATGAGGGTGAAGACGAGTCCGAGCACGGCCAGCATGACCAGCGAGAACACGCCGAGTCGCAGTGCGACACCGCGAATCTTCATCACGCACCGGCCTTTCCGAACAGCGGCACCGCGATGGCGGGCACGCCGCTGAGCTCGACGTCGAGGTTGAGCACCGGGCCGTTCGGGCCGTCGGGCATGGCGCCGCGCAGGTTGGTCAGCAGGGCCTGCAGGTCGGCGCCGGTCTGCCGCGCGTTCGGCGACATCTGGGCCAGCGCGAACAGCATCGGCGCGAGCATGTCGGTGGTCTCGGCGAAGTGGCCGCCCGCGGTGGTCAGCGTGGTGGTCAGGGCGGGCAGGATGCTGCCGCCGATCACGCCGACGCCGATGTCGTAGCGGTCCTTGTCGACCTGGGTCACCTTGATGTCGCTGAGCCTGTCGATCACCTGCATGGTGGCGCCGGCGAACTGGCCACCGCCGTCGAAGGCGGGGCCGAGCTTGCCGAACAGCTCCGAAGGCGACACGTCCTGGTTGTCGGCGATGGTCTTCGCCATCGTGATCAGCGCCTGGACCAGCGGGGTGAAGGCCTTGAAGTCGGCGGCCAGCTGGGAGATGACCGTGGCCATCTGCGGGCTGGTCACCGTCATGCCGACCTGCGAGAGGCTGCGCAGGATCGCGCTCATCGTCGCGTCGTAGACCCGGCCGGAGTTGGCCCCGGTCAGGTCGAGCACCGTGCCCGCGCGCAGCGGCGCGCCGCCGGTGCCGCGGCGCAGTTCCAGCTCGGCGATGCCGAACAGGTTGGTCGGGGCGTAGTCGACGGCGAGACTGTCGTCGATGCCGTGCAGGCGGTCGGCGTCGAGCAGCAGCGAGATCCGCTGGGTGCCGCGCTCGCCGGGGGTCACCTCGGCGACCTCGCCGATGGTGACGCCGTCGATGCGGACCTGGCTGCCCGCGCCGATGCCGTCACCGAGGTGTTCGGTGTGCAGCGCGATCCGCAGGCCGTCTTCGGTCTTCAGCGTGCGGTAGCAGACCGTGGCGAGCACGACCGCGGCGATGAGGCCGAGGATGATCGCGCCGGTCAGCCGCGCGGTGCGCCGATCGGCGGCGACGCCGGGCATTCCGTAGTTAGGCACTAGCTCACCCCGTAAAACTGATCGCCGAGTTGAAGCCCCAGAGCACGATCGACAGCACCATGTCGATGGCGACGATGGCCACCGAGCTGGCGCGCACCGCGCGACCGGAGGCGATGCCGACGCCCTCGGGGCCGCCGGTGGCGAAGAACCCGAAGTAGCTGTGCACCAGGATCACCACCGTGCCGAACACGGCCACCTTGATGACGGCGGCGATCATGTCGAACCCGGAGATGAACTGGAAGAAGTAGTGGTCGTAGACGCCGGCCGACTGGCCGTAGACCATCGTGAGCAGGCCGCGGCAGGCGCCGTAGGACAGGATCAGCGCGATCAGGAAGGTCGGCACGATGGCGATCGCGCCCGCGATGACGCGGGTGGTCACCACGAACGGCACCGAGCGCAGGCCAAGCGCCTCGATCGCGTCGATCTCCTCGGAGATGCGCATCGAGCCGATCTCGGCGGTGATCCGGCAGCCCGCCTGGGCGGCGAAGCCGATGGCCGCCGCGATCGGGGCCAGCTCGCGGGTGGTGGCGTAGGCCGAGATCACGCCGGTCACCGGGCCCATGCCGAGCATGTCGAGCGAGGCGAAGGATTCGACGCCGACCGAGGCGCCCATCACCAGGCCGAGCACGATCATCATCGGGACGGTGCCGCCGCCGACGATGATCGACCCGCGACCCCAGGTCATGTCGGTGACCGCGCGCAGCGTCTCGTCCCGGTAGCGGCGCAGCGTCAGCGGCACCGAGGACAGCACCTGCCAGACGAACACCGCGACGAAGCCGAGCGACTCGCCCGCCGAGCCGATCCGCTTGCCGAGCCGGGCCGGCTTGCGCAGCCAGTGCAGGGAGGTGGGGATATAGGAGGAGGCAGCCATCACGCCAACTTCGTCGGCAGGAACATGGCGCTGATCTGGGTGGCCAGCAGGTTCACGATCGCGATCGAGACCACCGAGAGCACCACGGCCGCGTTCACCGCGTCGGCGACACCGCGCGGACCGCCCTTGGCCTCGAGCCCGCGCTGGCAGGAGATGACGACGACCAGGAAGCCGAAGATCAGCGCCTTGAGCAGCGACACCCACACGTCACCGGCGGTGGCGAAGGAACCGAAGGTCGACCAGTAGCTGCCCGGGGTCACGCCCTGGCCGCCGACGGCGACCGCGTACCCGGCGAGCACGCCGACGAAGATGATCAGCACGTTGAGCATCGGCGCGACGATGAGCATCGCCATCATGCGCGGGATGACGAGCCGGTGCACCGGGCTGATGCCCATGGTGTTGAGCGCGTCGATCTCCTCGCGGATGGTGCGCGCGCCGAGATCGGCGGCGATCGCGGCCGCGCCCGCGCCGCCGAGCAGGAAGCCGGTGGCGATGGGCGCGCCCTGCTTGATGACGCCGAGACCGCCGGTCGCGCCGAGCATGGAGTCGGCGCCCAGGCTGTGGATCAGGTTGCCGACCTGGATCGAGACGATCACGCCGAACGGAATGGCCATCAGGATCGCGGGGATCGCGGTGACCGTGATCAGCCGCCAGGCCTGGACGAGGGTCTCGCGCCACTGGAAATGTCCGCGGGCGATATCGGCGACGGTGCCGGTGACCGACTCCTGCGCGAGGTCGACCGCGCGCCCGAAGGTCCGCAACGACGACACGACCGTGTCGGTGAAGTTCTTGCGGACGATCTGGGTGGCGGAATCCGGCTTCGCGGAATGCAGATCGGTGGACATCAGCGATGCCCCCGGCCCGCTCGCGAAGCGCGGAGCATGGTGATTTTCATACCGCACTCTCTGGCTTCGGCGTCGGTGCCAACTCCAGCAAGCTAGCCGGTACTCTGCGTCACAACAAAATTTCGGGGTGGTGACCCTCGTCGCTTTTTCGCGGTTTCAATGACAGATCACCACCCCCTGTGATTCGCAACACCTCAGCTACGGACTTGCGGCCAGGAACACAAAAGCGGCGAACAACGCCAGGTGAACGCCACTGTGCAGGAGGGTCGCGCGGCCGGGAACGATGGTCAGCGTGCTCACCACGACGGTCAGCGCGAGCAACACCATCTGGGTGGCGCCGAGGCCGAGCACCAGCGGCCCGCTCAGCCAGATCGTCGCCAGGGCGATCACCGGAATGGTGAGGCCGATGCTGGCCATGGCCGAGCCGAGCGCCAGGTTCAGGCCGATCTGCACCTGGTTGCGGCGCGCGGAGTTGACCGCGGCCAGCGTCTCCGGTAGCAGCACCAGCATCGCGATCACCACGCCGACCGCCGACTGCGGCAGCCCGGCCGAGGCCACGCCCGCCTCCAGCGCGGGCGAGACCACCTTGGCCAGGCCGACCACGCAGACCAGCGCGAGCACCAGCATGCCCAGACTGATCAGCGCCGCCCGATTGGACGGCGAGTGGTCGTGGATATCGGCGTCGTCGACCGCGCCGCCGTCCTCCACCGGGAGGAAGTCGTCGGGGTGGCGCACCGTCTGCACCATCACGAACAGCAGATACAGCGCCAGCGAGGCGACGGCGGCGAAGGCCAGCTGCGCGGGCGAGAACTCCGGGCCCGGCTTGCTGGTGGTGAAGGTCGGCAGCACCAGGCTCAGCGTCGCCAGGGTGGCGACGGTGGCCAGCGCGGCGCCGGTGCCCTCGGAGTTGAACACCGCGACCCGCCTGCGCAGCGCGCCGACGAGCAGGACCAGGCCGAAGATGCCGTTACAGGTGATCATCACCGCGGCGAAGACGGTATCGCGGGCCAGCGAGGCCGCCTTGTCGCCACCGGAGATCATCATCGTCACGATCAGCGCCACCTCGATCACGGTGACGGCCACGGCCAGCACGAGCGAGCCGAACGGCTCGCCGACCCGATGCGCGACCACCTCCGCGTGATAGACCGCGGCCAGTACCGCGCCGACCAGCGCGGCGCTGACCACCGCCACCACGAGTCCAGGCACGTCGCGCCCCCAGGTGACGGCGAGTACGAGCGCGGCGAGTATCGGGACTAAGAGGGTCCATCTGGTCGTCAACGCGGCAATCATGGCCTCCATCGTTCCAGCCGCGCCGGAGTGCGCCGGGATACGCGGCCGCGAAAGATCCGCCGATGGATTCCCCGGGACCGCCTCGATGGGGAACAATTCAGCCCGTGCGGACCCAGTTCACCCTCGAGCTCGTTGCTCTGTCCAACGATCTCACCCTGATGTCGCGCTTGGCCCATGATGCGACCGAGCGAGTCACCGAGGCGCTGGCAGGCGCCGACCTGACCGCCGCCTACGAGGTTTTCGCGCTCGACGAGCAGCTCCAGCAGATGTTCGCCGCCTGCGAGAGCCGCACCATGGCCCTGCTCGCGTTGCAGGCGCCGGTCGCCCGCGACCTACGACACGTGGTGACCGCGATTCAGATCGCCGGGGAACTCTCGCGGATCGGCAGGCGCACCGAGACCGCGGGGCAGTACGTGTACCGCGCGCATCCGCGCGCCGTCGCGCCGGAGCCGGTCGTCGCCGAGCTGGTGGCGATGGGCATGCTCGCCGCGGAAAGCGTTGCGCGGGTGAGCGCGTCGGTCGCGACCGGCCGTTTCACCGAGGACGACGGCACCGCGGCCGCCACCATGGAGACACGCTGCGGGCAGCTGCGCACGGTGCTGACCACGGCGGAGATCGGCGTCGGCACCGGTCCGGCGATCGATCTGGCGTTGCTGGGCAGCCAGTTCCAGCGCTGCGTCGACCACGCCGCCCGCATCGCCCGGCTGATCCGCTTCCTGGACACCGGGATTCCGCCGGAGACCGGCACCCTGCCCGACTGATCCGCTCAGTCGAGCAGCGGAAACCGGCCCGAGTCGAGCAATCCGGTGATGGCCGCGATCTTCTCCCGCGGCGCCGCGTAATCCGGGTGCGCGGTCAGCACCGCCGCCGCGTCCCGCAGGTCACGCAGCTGCGCCGCCGCCTCCGCGACGGTCCGACCACCCGGCCGCACCGCGTGTTTCGTGTAGACCGGGCGCGCGGGATCGATCCGCCCGAGCTCTCCCGCGCGGGTCACCCGCCGCGCGCACCGGCACGGCGCCGCCGGATTCGCCAGCCCGCACGCGCCGCGCAGGAAGGCGCCGAGCCGCTGTTTGGCCCGCTCCCAGCGCTTCTGGTACGCGGCCGGGGTGATGTCGAGCACCCAGGCCGCCTCGGCCACCGAGAGGCCGAACACCTCACCGAGGACGAAGGCGATCCGCTCGTCCCGGCTCAGGCATTGCAGGACCGCCTGGGTACAGCTGAGCCGGACCTCCTCGGCGAGCAGGGTGGCTTCGGGACCGCGATAGTCCTCGGTGGCCAGTCCGTCGAGCAGACTCGCGCCGAACTCGTCGAGGCCCACTTGGTCGCGCTCGACCGCCGAACGCCGGTGCTGGGAGATCAGATAGTTCGCCCCGACCCGATAGGCCCAGGTGCGCAGGGCGGCCTCGCCGCGCCAGGTCGACAACCGCGTGACCACCCGGATCAGGATCTCCTGCACCGCGTCCTCGGCGTCGGCGGGCCGGCCGGTCATCCGCAGCGCCAGGCGGTACAGGGGATCCTGCAGGTGCGCGATCACCTCGCCCAGCGCCGCCCGGTCGCCCGCGACGGCGCGGGCGACCAGTGCGGCCTCGTCGGTCTCCATGCCGACATTGTCGCCGGTCACGCCAGTAGCCCGTGCCGGTCCAGCCAGCCCGCAACGGATTTCGCGATGGCCACCGGCTGATCCTCCGGCGCGTGGTGCGAGCCCCGCCCCACCGATTCGACCTCGACGTCGGCGAAGGTGGCCGTCGCCCAGGCGATCACCTCGGCACCGCCGAGGCCGACGGCGGGTTCGACCGTCATCAGCAGCTTGGGCACGCCCGCGCTCGCCGCCATCCACGCGCCGTAGGCGTCGACCCTGGCCACGACGTCGGCCGGCTCGCCATCGAGCGGGAACTCCCTGGCCCAGGCCAGCATCGGCGCCCGCGAGGCCGGGGTGGGATAGGGCGCGCGGTAGGCGTCGAGGTCGGCCTCGGTGAGCGCGGGGACCAGGGTCGGCAAGTTGTATTCGATGAACTTGTTCTCCGCGAGCACCGCCTGTTCGCCCGCGGGCGACCGGAACAGCCGGAACATCTCGGCCGAGCGGGCGGGCAGTTCCGACCAGCGCAGCGGGCGCAGGAAGGTCTCGATCACCGCGATCCCGGCGACCCGGCCGGGATGCCGGGCGGCGAAGTCCATGGCCAGGGTGCCGCCCCAGTCGTGGCCGACCAGGATCGGATCGGTCAGGTCGAGCGCGTCGAACCACGCGTCGAGGTAGCGGGCGTGATCGTCGAGGCGGTAGGCGATCTCGGGTTTTCCGGAGGCGCCCATCCCGATCAGGTCGGGGGCCAGGCAGCGGGCCTGCTCGCGGACCACCGGCAGCACGTCGCGCCACAGGTAGGAGCTGGTGGGGTTGCCGTGCAGGAAGACGACGGGTCGGGTGTCGGCACCCGCGTCGCTGTAGGAGATGAACGAGTCGATGACGTCGACGGTCGGCATGGCCGGTTCCTTTCGCTGAATGATCCTTCCCCCGGTTGGACGCGCGGAACCGGCCGCCGCCGACACGGATTCATCGTGACGTGCGTCACTCCGGGTTTTCGGCGCTCCACCGCAGGTCACCACCCTCGATAGGCGAACGCTATTGAGCCGCAATTCCTTTGCGGTGCCGTGTGCCGAACGTCATAGCCGACAATCGGATACGACACCCGGCGCGGCCGTTAGGTTGTGCCGGTTCATTTTCGACGAAGGCATGTGGGTGGTACGGGCATGAAATGGTCATCGATCAGCAGCTCTCCGCTGGGCAAGGCGCTGCTGGCGCTGGCCGCGGCGGTGATCGTCGGCGTCGTGCTCACCGTGGCCAACTCGATGCTGGACAAGGTGAGTCCCACCGCGCCGGGGCCTGGTCCGGCGAGCGCGGCGACGGTGTCGGGCAAGGAGATCGGCGATCTGGTCGGCAAACTCGTTGTCGCCAAGGAAGGCCCGATGACGGGCTACACCAGGGAGAAGTTCCCGCACTGGGACACCAACAAGCCCGAACACGGCTTCGGCGGCGACCTGGCGCAGTACACCAAGTGCACCAGCCGCGACGTGATGATGCTGCGCGACGCGACCGGCAAGGTCACCCTCGATCCGAAGACCTGCGAGCTGACGATCCCCGCGGGCGCCGGCTGGCAGGACCACTACGGTTTCGTGGACAAGAAGACCGGCGAGCTCGGGCCGTACAAGTTCATCACCGACCCGGCCAAGGTCGACGCCGAGCACATCGTGGCGCTGGCCGAGGCGTGGCGGTCCGGCGCCGCCGACCGCGACGAGGACACCCGCCGTCGCATCGCCAACGACTCGATGAACCTGGTCGCCGCCGATCCCTCGGCCAACCGGTCCAAGGGTGATCAGGACCCGGCGAACTACCTGCCGCCCGGCAATTTCCGGTGTGCCTATATCGAGCATTACGTCAAGGTCAAGATAAAGTACGCCCTGACCGTTGATACCGCCGAGCACACCGCGTTGCGCACCGCAGTCGACGACTGCCTCCGCCGAGGAGAGTTCAAATAAGCGAGACGATCGAGATCACCGCCGAGAGCGCCGTCATGACCGAAGAGGAAGGGACGGTGTCCGGCGAGCTCGACGTCATGCTCGACGACGCGGGCAAGGGCCTCGTCCGCTACCGCGGTACCGATACCTGGTACACCATCGGCAACATCGACTGCGAACCCCCACGCGTGTGGGACACCGTCGCCGACCTGGTGAAGGCGATCAAGAAGGTCGCGGGTACCCGCGACGTGACGGGGAACACGGTCGTCTTCGAAGCATGAGTCCGGAGCTGGCAATCTGGTAGCTATGCCGATCGCCTCCCGCCGACCCCCGCCCGACGACCTCGCCTGGTCGGTCCTGGGCCGACGGCCACCGCTGACCGGGGCCCTGCTCGCGACCGCCGCCGTGCTGCTGGCCGTGCTCACCTGGCAGGTCAACAACGACGCTGGGATCATCCGGATCGATCCACGCGTGCTGGAGTGGATGATCGCGCACCGCGGCGAACCGCTGACCTCGATCGCCCGGGTGATCACCGATCTGGGCGACACCCAGTCGATGACCATCCTGGCGGCCGTCACGGTCACCTGGTTCGCCTGGCGGCGCGAGTGGGCGACCGCCGCGCTGGTCGCCG
The DNA here is from genome assembly GCF_040681225.1 of Nocardia sp. NPDC051833. NCBI lineage: Bacteria > Bacillati > Actinomycetota > Actinomycetes > Mycobacteriales > Nocardiaceae > Nocardia > Nocardia sp. NPDC051833. Next base: position 44,016 of record NZ_JBFAYK010000010.1, on the reverse strand, counting down.
TGACCTCGGTGGGCGCCGGGGTGCTGGTGGTGGTGATCAAACAGCTGGTCGGCAGGCACCGGCCGCCGGAGGTCACCCGCCTGGTCGCCGAACCGAGCCTGTCCTATCCGTCCGGGCACACGCTCGGCACGACGGTCGTGGTCGGCATCGCCGCGATCACCGTGATACCGACGGTGCGCAGGCGCTGGGTCCGCTGGGTGGCGACGGTGGTCGCGGTGCTGTTCCCGATCGCGGTCGGGCTGTCGCGGATCTATCTGGGCGTGCACTGGTGCACCGATGTGCTGGCCGGTTGGCTGTTCGGCCTGGCCTGGCTGGTCGTGTGCGTCACCGTGTTCTGCCTGCTGCACCGGTCCCCCACCGATCAGCCCACCGTCACCACCGCCGTGACCGAACGCAGGTAGCAAGGGGCTCTCATCGCGACCCCTCGATGAACTGGTGGTCGGTGACCACGCGGCCGTCGCTGTCGAGGGCGAGCAGGTCGAAGCCGCCGCCCTGGGGTGTGCCGTCGTCGCGGCGGTTCATCGTCCAGGCGACGCCGACCGTGCCCGCCGGGAGTTCGACGGCGGGGCCCGCCGCCGCGAAGACGAATTCGCCGTCGGCCAGGAACATCTCGTAGGCGCGGGTGACCCGGCGGTCGAGCGCGTCGTGACCGTGCACCGCGAGCGGCGGCACCGCGATCGCGAGGTCGGCCGCGGCCGCACGGGCCTCGGCGGGCGGATCGACCAGGTACTGCGCGCCGTCGACGGCGAACAGGTCCTCGATCAGGGTGCGGCGGGCGGTGGGGTCGGCTTCGTTCCAGAGGGCCACGTAGCGGGTGGCGATGTCGTTGTAGCTCATGGCGACAACTCTGGCGAGACCTGCGGCGCCGCGCGATTCCCCGCGGGGAATGACGGCGGCGCACGGTCGCGCACGCGTCTCATTCCCTGCCGGGAATGGCGCAGGGCGCGCGCACGCGGTTGACTCGCACCCATGACGACCGCGCTGACCACCACAGCCTTCGGCCCGCAGTTGCGGCACTGGCGCACCCTGCGCCGGGTCAGTCAGCTCGACCTGGCGATTCGCGCCGAGACGAGTCAGCGCTACCTGAGCTTCCTCGAACAGGGCCGGTCCCAGCCCGGCCGCACGATGGTGGTGCGGCTGGCCGAATCGCTGGACCTGACCCTGCGCGATCGCAACAATCTCCTGCTGGCGGCGGGTTTCGCGCCGGTGTTCCCCGAAAGCGACCTGGCCGCACCGGAATTGGCGCCGGTGCGGGAGGCGCTCACCGCCGTCCTCGACGGGCATCTGCCGTATCCGGCGCTGGTCGCCCGGCCGCGCGGGGAACTGGTCACCGCCAATACCGCGTTCGACCTGTTCACCGACGGCGTGGCCGATCACCTGCTGCGCGCGCCGATGAATGTGCTGCGCCTGGCCCTGCACCCGGACGGCGTCGCGCCGCGCGTGCGCAACCTGCCCGAATGGGGCAGGCACATCATCGACTCCCTGCGCAGCCGGGCGGCCCACACGCCCGATCCCGTCGTCGACGCGCTGATCACGGAACTGTCGGGCTATCTGCCCCCGGCGGCCCCGGGTCCCGACCATGTCGGCTTCGCCGTTCCCCTGCACCTGCGCACCGACGACGGCGACCTGCGTCTGATCACCACCCTCACCTCGTTCGCCACCGCGACCGACGTCACCCTCGCCGAACTCCACCTCGAGGCGTTCCTGCCCGCCGACGCGGAGTCCGCGCGCATCCTGACCCTGCGCGCGGCGCGGCGCCGACCCACCGGTCGATAGGAATCGGCTATTTCCGGGTGCCGCGTCAGCCCGTCGCCGACACCAGCGGCCCCCAGGTGGCCCGGGCGCCCGAGTCACCGACCCGGACGACCTGCACGGTCGCGGCCACCCCCGCCGCCACCGCGAGCACGGCCACCACCGCGACCACCCCGCGCGTGAGCCGTCTGCCCGCGCGCTCGGCCAGGTGCACCCCGACGAGCAGGGCCGCGACCACCAGCATCGGGATCACGAAATACAGCAGTGTGCCGCCGAGATCGATGTGGGTCTGGATGGCGGGCGTGCGGCCGACCCGCTGCGCCAGCCAGCGCCCCGCGCTCACCGTCACCGGGGTGAGGGCCACGGTGAGCGCCGCCAGCGCCGCGGTCGGCCAGACCAGGACGCGGCGGGCCGCGGGCCAGAGCGCCGCCAGGATCAGCAGCAGCGCGGTCAGCGGGACGAGCACCACGAGCAGGTGCACCAGCAGGATGTGGGCGGGCAGTCCGTTGATCGTCGACACGAGCGTCTCCTGGCAACCAGAGTCTGTCGTCCCAGTATGCGCGCGCGTACGCCCCCGGTCGGCGAATACCGGCCGGGGGCGAGCGCGGATCAGGACCCGATCGTGGCGAGTTCCCGCTGGACCGGGGCGTCCCAGTCGATGCGGTAGCGGCGTTCGGCGCCCATCGTCTTCTCCGGGTTCATCACCGTCTTGACCATCAGCGGCATCATCGCGTTCATGATCCTGCGGGCGAACGGGCCCGGCGTCTTGCTGTGGTTGACCTTCGCCGCGCGCGCCGCGATGCCCTCCACCCTGGACCGGCGCAACCGCTCGTAGGCCGCGAAGGCCGCGGTGGGCGCGTCGATGTCGCGCAGGCAGCGGGCCAGCTGCACGGCGCTCTCGATGGCCAGCGACGCGCCCTGCCCCGAGCTGTTGGACGGCGCGTGCACGGAGTCACCGACCAGCACCATCCGGTCGCGATACCAGTGCGGCACCGGCGGCATGATGTGCAGCGCCCCGGTGATCTCCAGGTTCTCGGCGGTCGTGCGGCGCGCGAACTCCCCACCCGGGGTGTCGGGCGCGTAGGTCTCGCGCAGCACGCGCAGCCAGTGCTCGGCCGGGACCGCGCGGGCCTCGGTCAGCGAGTAGTACTGCTCGCTGGGCAGATTCGCGCCCCACACGACGCGGCCGTCGGCGTGCTGCCAGTACAGGTAGTAGGCCTTGGCGCCGAAGGCGAACACCATGGTGTCGGCGGGCAGGTCCTGGTCGCAGTCGACCAGCGCGCCGAAGCCGAGCATGCCCGTGTAGTCGGGTCCGGGCGCGGCCGGATCGATCAGGGTGCGGACGGTGGAGCGGATGCCGTCGGCGCCGACCAGGATGTCGGCCGACGCGGTGGAGCCGTCGGTGAAGTGCGCGGTCACGCCGTCGGCGTGCTCGTCGACGCACACCAGCCGCTTGTCGTAGCTGAACGGCACGCCAGCGGCGACCGCGTGATCGTGCAGCGCGCGGTGCAGTTCACCGCGGTCCACGACCTGTAGCGGCGGCTGATCGGCCAGCACCGGCAGGACGTGTTCGCGGCCGCCGACGGCCAGCCGCATGCCGCGCACGGGCAGCGCGATCGCGCGGACGGCATCGCCGGCGCCGATGAGGTCGAGGGCCGCGACCCCGTTGGGAGCGAGGGCGAGCCCGGAGCCGATGCCCTCGGACGGCCCGGAGTAGGCCTCGTAGACGTGGGCGTCGATGCCTGCCCGGAGCAGGGCGGTGGCGGCGACGGGTCCGGCGATGCCACCGCCGATGACCAAGGCGGAACGGGTGTTGGACATGAGTGATCTCCAGATCTGAGTCCGCGTCACCCGGGCTATCCTGTGGTAGCCAGCCTCGTAGCCGGGTGCGCGTATGTGTGAACACGGTGTCGGGACGGTTTCTCGGACTCGGTGGGGTGTTGCCGCACACCACCGGGTCCGGGGTCTTTTCTGGGCGAGAGCTAGCCGGTCCCCCCTTCGCCGAATTCCGGAATCCGGTCGGCGGGCATGCCGTCGGCATGCCACTGCCGCCACATCTCGAGGCCGTCGAAGGTGCCGTCGCGCAGTTCGTCGCGTAGCGAGCGCGCCCAGCGCGCCTCGGCTTCCAGCATCGCCACCCCGAATTCGGTCTCGACGAGGAACAACCGGGGCAGGGTGCCCGCCAGTCCGGCGAGTTCGGCCTTCGCGCGGTCGACGGACCGCTCGAGCGCGTCGATCCGCAGCCCGAGCAGCTCGACCACCTCGTCGGGCGGGAGCACGGCCAGGATCGACAGCCCGGCGGTGAACCGGTGGTGTTCGGGCTCGGGCGAGGCGAGCAGTTCCCTGGTCCAGTCGGCCATCTCGGCGCGACCGGCGTCGGTGATCCGGTAGATCACCCGTTCGGGGCGGGCGCCGTCGCGTTCGCTGCCGACGACTTCGAGGAATCCGGCCTTGGCCATGTTCTGGACGACCGTGTAGAGCGAACCCCACTTGATGTCCATGTCCTTGTCTTTGCCATGGGCCCGCAGGGTGGCGGCGATCTCGTAGCGGTGCATCGGCCGTTGCACGATCACCGACAGCACGGCGAGCGCCAGCAGGTTGTTCACCTTGCGCTTCGTGGCCATGCGCACCTCCTTACTCGTCTACGAATATACGTCTACGAGTATTCGGCGGCAAGGACTGTCCAGCCGACTGGACGAATCGGCTCAGACCTTGGCGACCTCGGCGCTGTCGGCGCCCTGGTCGAGCAGCTTGCCCGCGATGTTCGACAGCGCCTCGTCGAGCAGCGCGCGGTCGGCGGGGTCCTGGTAGTTCCAGTCGTCGAGCCGGTCGCCGAGCCAGCGCCGCCACCCCGCCCGCAATCGGTCGACCTCGCGGGTGCCCTGCTCGGTCAGGGCCAGCGTGCCGCCGTCGTCGAGCAGCAGACCGTCGTCGACGGCCTGCCGGAACACCGGCGAGAGCACCTCCACCGGCAGCCGGTGCCGGAAGGCGATGCCGTGCACCCTGGGCGACAGGCCCTGCTTGTCGTACAGGTACACCTGCCCGAGCGCCCAGGCGGTGTCCGGTTCCAGCGAGCTGCCCGCCGCCGCGATGAGCTCGGGGATGATCGGCTTCTGCGCCCTGGCCTTGCGCACGGTCGCCGCGACCGCGCGTTCCAGCTGCACCACCCGGTCGTCGGAGTCCGGCACCGAGAAGCCCTCGCCGATATCGCCCGCGCCGTGCCTGGCGCTGTCGCGCAGCCGGACCTGCGGCAGGAACCACGCGACGACGAATCCGAGCACCGCGACCGGGACCACCCAGCGGAAGACGTAGTCGATCGACTCGGCGTAGGCGTCGATGATCGGCGCGGTCTGTTCGAGCGGCAGCTCCCGCAGCAGTTTCGGATTCGCGATCACCTCCGGGGTGAGGCCGGGGGTCTGCTGGATCGCCTCGGCCAGCGCGGTCTTGCTGTGGTTGTTGTAGAGCGTGCCGAAGACCGCGGTACCGAACGCGCTGCCCAGCGTGCGGAAGAAGGTCACGCCCGAGGTGGCGGTGCCGAGGTCGGCGTAGGGCACGGTGTTCTGCACGACGATGGTGAGCACCTGCATGGACAGGCCGAGCCCGGCGCCGAGGATCAGCATGTACAGCGATTCCAGCCAGACGCTGGTCTGGCGGCCCATCGTCGACATCAACCACAGACCGAGGACCATCACCGCCATGCCGACAATCGGAAAGTACCGGTACTGCCCGGTGCGCCCGACCACCTGGCCGGAGAAGACCGAGGTGACGAACAGGCCGACGACCAGCGGTAGCGTCCGCACCCCCGAGATCGTCGCCGTCGCGCCGTCGACGTATTGCAGGTAGGCGGGCAGATACGTCATCGAGCCGAGCATCGCGAACCCGACGATGAAGCTGAGCACCGACGACACCGTGAACACCCGGCTGTTGAACAACCGCATCGGCAGCATCGGTGCCACCGCCCGCTTCTCCACCATCACGAACGCGGTCAGCAGCACGGCCGCGAGCACGAACAGCCCGATGATCTGCCACGAGCCCCACGGGTATTCGTTGCCGCCGAACTCCAGACCGAGGATCAGCGCCGAGACGCCGAGCGCGACCAGCCCGATGCCGAGGTAGTCGATCACCGGCCGCGCGACCGCGCGCAGATGCGGCAGCGTGCGCGCCGCCATCGCCACCATGATGATCGCCAGCGGCACATTGACGTAGAAGCACCAGCGCCAGCTCGCGTGATCGGTGAACAGCCCGCCCAGCGTCGGGCCGATCACCGTGGTGATACCGAAGACCGCGCCGAGCGCGCCCTGATACTTGCCGCGTTCGCGCAGCGGGATGGTGTCGGCGATCAGCGCCATCGAGGTCACCATCAGCCCGCCGGCGCCGACGCCCTGGATGCCACGGGCCAGGATGAGCACGCCCATGCCGGGCGCCATGCCCGCCAGCGCCGAGCCCGCGATGAAGATGACGCCGCTGATCTGGAACAGCAGTTTGCGGCCGAACAGGTCGCCGAGCTTGCCCGCGAGCACGGTCGCGACGGCCTCGGCGAGCAGATACGCCGTCACCACCCAGGCCATGTGCCCCGCGCTGCCGAGATCGGCCACGATCGAGGGCAGCGCCGCCGACACGATGGTCTGGTCGAGGGCGGCCATGAGCATGCCGAGCACGACCGTCGTGAAAATGAGATTGATCTTGGTCTTGCTCATCGGCTCGACGGGCTCGTCTACAGCAACACCATCCGACATGGCCTCAGTATGGGCTTTCCGACCGCACGCGGTGTCTCAGTGACACGGCAGCAATCGGACCGATACGTCAGCGGACGGCGTACCCGCCCAGTCCCGGCTCGAGCGCGTCGAACGCGATCCGCGCGTATTCGGCCATGGCGGAGGCGATCTCGTCGCCGGACTGGCCGTCGAGCGTGCGGCGCAGGATCTCCTCGAACAGCACCCGCTGAACGCCGACCAGCTGGGCCGCGGCGACGCGCGGGGTGATGTCGTCGGGCGCCGCGCCGGTGACCTCGCCCAGCACCCGCGCGAGCGCGAGCTGCCGCTCGTCGTGGAACTCGCGCAGGCGCGCCACCAGCGCCGGGCTGTCGGTGATCATCCGCGCGAACGGTTCGCCACTGAACCCGATCATCTGGGACTGCGCGGCCACCGCGGCCAGGTAGTCAGCGCGCAACGCGGCCAGCGCCGATTGCCCCGGCGCGCGGTCACGGACGACGGCGGCCAACTGCTCGACGAACACCTCGCCCAGGTCGAGCGCGAGGTCCTCCTTGCGCGGGAAGTAGTTGGTGACCGTCATCTTGGCGACATCGGCGGCCGCGGCGACATCGGCGATCGTCACCTTGTCGAAGCCGCGCTCGAGGAACAGCTCGGTCGCCCGGTCCGAGATCTGCTCCCTGGTCTGCTGCTTCTTCCTGGCCCGGAGCCCCTGCTGCGTCGTCATGGTCGAAGCATAACTGAAGTCGACCCAAAATTGTTCTTGACATATTTTTAGGTCCGGCCTAAGTTTGTGCTCGTCGCCCCACCGGCCAGTCACGCTTTCGCCGCACCGAACGGAGCTCTCCTTGACCGTCACCACCGATTCCGTCCGCGACTACCTGACCGCCATCGCCCGCACTCCCCTGCTCACCGCCGAGGAGGAGTACGCGCTCGGCGCCCGCATCGCCGCGGGCGTGGCGGCGCGCACCGAGCTCGACGAGAACGCCGCGGCGGGCATCGAGCTCACCGCCGCGCGGCGCGAACAGCTGCGCCGGACCGAACTCGACGGCCTGCGCGCGAAGGACCGGATGGTGCGGGCGAACCTGCGCCTGGTCGTCTCCATCGCGCGCCGATTCCCGACCAACACCGGGATGGCACTGCTCGACCTGATCCAGGAGGGCACCCTCGGCCTGATCCGCGCGGTGGAGAAGTTCGACCACACGCGCGGCCTCAAGCTCTCGACCTACGCGACGTACTGGATCCGCCAGTCGATCGGGCGCGCGCTCACCGATCAGGGCCGCACGATCCGGCTGCCGTCCAACGTCGCCGACGTCCTGCATCGGGTGATCCGGGTCCGCCGCGAGCTGACCCAGCAGCTGGGCCGCGCGGTCACCGCCGAGGAACTGGCCGCGGCCGCCGAGCTCACCGTCGCCCAGGTCGAGGCGGTGCTGCGACACGAGCCGGAGCCGGTGTCGCTGCACGCCCCGGTCGGCGAGGGCACCGAACTGGGCACCCTGCTGCCCGACACCGCGCCCGCACCGGCCGATGTGGTGGCCGAGCGGATGCTGCCCGGGTACCTCGAGGCGGTCCTCGCGGTCCTCACCGAGCGCGAGTCGGCCGTCATCCGGCTGCGCTTCGGCCTCGATCGCGGTGAGGCGCGCTCGCTGGAGGAGGTGGGGTCGGCGCTCGGCTTCTCCCGGGAACGGGCCAGGCAGATCGAGGCCAAGGCGCTGACCAAGCTCCGCAGGCCCGCCTGCGCCGGTACGCTGGCCGGGCTGCTCGGCTGACCACTTCCCTCCGATCTTACTCCGGAGTAAGGTCGGCCCATGGCATGGAAACCCACTGACATCGCGGACCAGACCGGCCGCACCTTCGTGATCACCGGGGCCAACGGCGGCCTCGGTGCCGAAACCACCAAAGTACTGGCCGGCAAGGGCGCCACGGTGATCATGGCCTGCCGCAACGCCGCCAAGGCCCAGCCGATCGCCGACGCCATCCCCGGTGACGTCCGCGTCGCCGCGCTCGACCTCGCCGACCTGGCCTCCGTGCGCGCCTTCGCCGAACAGCAGGGCGAGTTCGACGTCCTGATCAACAACGCGGGCCTGATGAACATCCCGTTCTCGCGCACCGCCGACGGATTCGAGACCCAGTTCGGCGTCAACCACCTCGGCCACTTCGCCCTCACCGGCCTGCTGCTGGACCGCATCACCGACCGCGTCGTCACCCTGGCCAGCATCGCCCACAAGCAGACCCCGAAACTCTGGATCGACGACCTCAACTACGACCACCGCCGCTACCAGCGCAACCTCGCCTACGCCCAGGCCAAGCTGGCCAACCTGATGTTCGGCCGCGAACTGCAGCGCAGGCTCACCGAGGCGGGCTCGACCAAGAAGTCCTACGCCGTGCACCCCGGCGTCTCCGCGACCGACCTGTTCGCCCGCACCGAGACCCCGCTCGACCGGGTCAGCAAGCCGTTCATCAAGCTCATCGGCCACCCGCCCGCCAAGGCCGCCCACTCCAGCCTGTTCGCCGCCACCGAACCCGACGCCGACCCCACCGTCTACTGGGGTCCCAACAAGTGGATGCAGTCCCAGGGCCCGGTCGAGGCGTGCCCGTCCAGCGCCATCTCGCGCAATCCGGAACTGCTGCGCAGGCTGTGGGAGGAATCCGAGCGGATGACCGGGATCACCTACAAGTTCTGAGCCGGTGACCTGCTCCTACGCCGCCTGTAGTAGGCGGGTACCGTGGAGCGCGTGTCCGCTTCATCTCCCCGCCCGGCGCACAATCGACCGGCCCTGATCGCGCTGGTCATCGTCGTCGCGCTGGGCTGCCTCGCGCTGGCCTGGTGGCAGTGGGAGCGGTTCGAATCGGCCTCCGGAACCGGCCAGAACCTCGGCTACGCCCTGCAGTGGCCGCTGTTCGCCGCGTTCGCGGTGTTCGCCTACGTCCGGTTCGTCCGCCTCGAGCGCGAGGCCGAGGAACCGGACACGGCACCGCGCGCGGCGAAGGCCGAGGCACCGCGCGAGATCCCCGCCGGGATCCTGCCCGAACGCCCCAGGGCGGCCCCCGCCGACGACCCGGAGACGGTCGCCTACAACCAGTACCTGGCGGGACTGCACGCCAGCGACATCGATGCGCAGGTCCGCTCGGCCGGTCTGCACGCCCCTGAGAGGAACGCCGGGTGACCACCGACGAGAACACGACCGCACCGTCGCTCGACAAGGCCGCCCCGGCGGGTGACACCGCCAAGATCCGCCCGGCGCTGCAGCGCTATCGGGTGCTGGCCTGGGTCACCGGCCTGTGGCTGCTGCTGCTCACCGGCGAGATGATCGCCAAGTACGGCTTCGACGTCGACACCCCGAGCTGGATCGCCGTCGTGCACGGCTGGGTGTACTTCGCCTACCTGCTCGTCACCGCCGACCTCGCGGTGAAGGTGCGCTGGCCGATCGGCCGCACCGTCGGCACCCTGATCGCGGGCACCATCCCGCTGCTGTCGTTCTTCGTCGAGCACCGCAACGCCAAGGACGTCCAGCAGCAGTACGGACTCTGAGTCCCGGAAACGACGACAGCGCCGCCGCACCCGGTATCCGGGGCGGCGGCGCTGTCGTTTCGGCTCAGGCCAGGGCGGCCAGGGCGGGCAGGAGCTGGGTGAGGGCCCGGCCGCGGTGCGAGACCGCGTCCTTCTCGGCCGGGGTCAGTTCCGCGGCGCTGCCGGTGCCGCCCTCGGGCAGGAACAGCGGGTCGTAGCCGAAACCGCCCTCGCCCATCGGCTTCCGGGCGATGGTGCCCGGCCATTCGCCGCGCACCACGGTCTCGGTGCCGTCGGGCAGCACGAGCGCGCAGGTGGAGACGAACCGCGCGCCGCGGCGCTCGTCGGGCACGTCGCCGAGCTGACCGAGCAGCAGGGTGTTGTTGGCGGTGTCGTCGCCGTGGCGACCCGACCAGCGCGCCGAGAGCACGCCGGGCATGCCGTTGAGCGCGTCCACCTCGATCCCGGAATCATCGGCCACACACGGCAATCCGGTGGCCACGGCCCCGTCGCGCGCCTTGGCGACGGCGTTCTCCTCGAAGGTGGCGCCGATCTCGGGCGCCTCCTCGTAGGGCGGCACCTCGTTCAGGCTCACCAGTTCGATCCCGGCCACGCCCGCCTCGTCGAGGATCCGGCGCAGTTCCTTCAGCTTCTTGGCATTCCGGCTGGCGACCAGCACACGCACGGCCATTGCTACTTCTTACCGGCCGGCTCGGGCAGCGCGCCCGGGTAGGGCTGGGCCAGTACTTCCTTCTGCACCGCGAACAGCTGCTCACAGCCGGCCAGCGCCGAATCGAGCAGCTTGTCCAGGGTCGAGCGCGGGAACGTCGCGCCCTCGCCGGTGCCCTGGATCTCGACCAGGGTGCCGGTGTCGGTGGCGACCACGTTCATGTCGACCTCGGCGCGCGAATCCTCCTCGTAGGGCAGATCCAGGCGCACCCGGCCGTCGACGACGCCGACGCTGACCGCGGCGATCATGCACGAGATCGGTTGCGGGTCGGCCAGTTTGCCCGCGGCGGCCAGGTAGGTCACCGCGTCCGAGAGGGCCACGTAAGCGCCGGTGATGGCGGCGGTGCGGGTACCGCCATCGGCCTGCAGCACGTCGCAGTCCAGCGCGATGGTGTTCTCGCCCAGCGCGGCCAGGTCGATGCAGGCCCGCAGCGAACGCCCGATCAGCCTGCTGATCTCCTGGGTCCGGCCACCGACCTTGCCCTTCACCGATTCCCGGCCGCTGCGGGTGTGGGTGGCGGCGGGCAGCATCGCGTACTCCGCGGTGAGCCAGCCCAGCCCGGAGTCGCGCCGCCAGGGCGGCACGCCCTCGGTGACGCTGGCCGTGCACATCACCCGGGTCTGCCCGAACTCGACCAGCACCGATCCCGCCGGGTGCGTGGTGAAGCCACGGGTGATCCTTACCTCGCGGAGTTCGTCATCCGCCCTACCATCGGCTCGTCTCGACACGGCACACAGACTAGCCGTTCCGCCGCTCCGGGATTCAGCGAGTCGTCCGGAAGCTCGACGGTTCGCCGGTGCTACAGGTCGAAGGTTTCCCCGGGCGAGACCGCGTGGACCGGTCCGGCGAAGGCGGCCTTGGCCTCGGCGATCACGTCCTCGCGGGAGGTCCACGGGGGAATGTGGGTGAGCAGCAGTTCCTTGGCGCCCGCGCGGGTCGCGATCTCGCCCGCCTCGGTGCCCGAAAGGTGAATGCCGGGCGGACGATTGGCCGGATCGTGGGTCCACGAGGCTTCCGCCATCAGTACGTCGGCGCCCTGCGCCAGCTCGACGACGGCATCGCACATCGCGGTGTCGCCGGTGTAGACGAAGACGCGGCCATCGGCGGCGGTGATCCGCAGGCCGTAGGACTCCGGCGGGTGGTACATCCGGCGGGCCTCGACGGTGTGGCCGGGACCGAACGGCACCGGCACGTTCTCGACCCACGCCTGCGAGTCGATCACGTCGGACCAGTCGTCGGTCTCGCCACCGATCTCGGCGGAGGCGTTGCCGATGCGCAGCGCGGCGTCGGAGGGACCGCGGACCAGCGCCAGGCCCTCAGGGGGGTTCGGGTGGTAGCGACGCCACACCAGCAGGGCGGGCAGATCGAGGCAGTGATCCGCGTGCAGGTGGGTCAGGAAGATGTCCACGTCACCCGGGTTCAGGTACTTCTGCAGCGCACCGAAGATGCCGGGACCGAAGTCGATGACGGTCGGCCTCATGTCGGGACCCGTCAGCAGGTAACCCGACGCTGGGGAGTCCGGGCCGGACACGCTGCCCGAGCACCCGAGGACGGTAAGGCGCATGCCCCCATGCTGCCACGACGTGCTGGTGCTCAATGCAGGATCCCCCCATTTTCCAGACCGGATCCCCGGCTACCGCGTAGGTACTGCGCGGCCGACCGATGCTCCACGGCGGCGTCGACGTTCATCACCAGAGAGTACCCAGCCCGCGAGGACTCCACCCACCGCCCCGAAAAGATGTCCCTGCCAAGAAATTAGGGGGTCGCTGGGCAGCACGCCCCACAGCATCGAGCCGTACAGCGCGAAGATCACCACGCCGAGCACGATCTGCCCCACATTGCGGGCGAACCACCCACGGCAGATCAGGTAGGTCAGCCAGCCGAACACCAGCGACGACGCGCCGACGTGCACGCTGCCCGCCGAGCCGGTCAGCCAGGTGCCGACCCCGGCGACCACCCAGATGATCGCGGTGGCCGCGATGCCACGCCCGATCCCGGACAGCAGCACCAGGAAGCCGAGGATCAGCAGCGGCAGGGTGTTGGCCATCAGGTGATCCCAGCCACCGTGCAGCAACGGTGCCCACAGGATGCCGTCGAGGCCGTCGAGCTCGCGGGGCTCGATCCCGCCCGCGTCGAGCTGACCGGGCGCGCCGCTCGGCCGGTCGGCCGAGAGCACCGCGTCGACGCCCTCGATCACGTACAGCGACCCGACGAACGCGACGATCACGACCGCCGCGCGCGTCCACGCCCGGACGCCGTCGCGCCGGGCGGGCGGGGCCGCGCCGGGCCGCCCCTGCAACCCGGCGATCCGGTCCGGATCGAACGAGGCTCCGATTCCTCCGCCACCGCTCACCGACATCGCCTCCGCTCAGGCCGGGCCGCCAGCGGGCCCACTCCCCACAGGGTACCGAGCCGTCAGGCCCAGAGCTGGCCGTCGAGGCGTTCCTCGGCCTCGTCCAGGGTGCCGTCGTAGGCGCCGGTGGACAGGTACTTCCAGCCGCCGTCGGCGACGACGAACGCGATATCGGCGCGCTTGCCCGCCTTCTGCGCCTTCTTCGCTACGCCGAGCGCGGCGTGCAGGATCGCGCCGGTGGAGATGCCTGCGAAGATGCCCTCCTCGCCGACGAGCTCGCGGGTGCGCTTCACCGCGTCGTACGGGCCGACGGAGAACCGGGTGGTCAGCACCGTCTCGTCGTACAGCTCGGGGATGAACCCCTCGTCGATGTTGCGCAGGCCGTAGACCAGCTCGCCGTAGCGCGGCTCGGCGGCGACGATCTCGATGCCGGGCACCTTCTCGCGCAGGAATCGCCCGGTGCCCATCAGGGTGCCGGTGGTGCCGAGTCCGGCGACGAAGTGCGTGATCTCGGGCAGGTCGGCGAGCAGTTCCGGGCCGGTCGTCTCGTAGTGCGCGAGCGCGTTGGCCGGGTTGCCGTACTGGTAGAGCATCACCCAGTCCGGATTCTGCGCGGCGATCTCCTTGGCCATGGCCACGGCCTGGTTCGACCCACCAGCGGCCGGCGAATCGATGATCTCGGCGCCGAACATGGTGAGCAGCTGACGCCGCTCGACCGAGGTGTTCTCCGGCATCACGCAGACGATCCGGTAGCCCTTGAGCTTGGCCGCCATGGCCAGCGAGATCCCGGTGTTGCCGCTGGTCGGCTCCAGGATCGTGCAGCCGGGGGTGAGCTTGCCGTCGGCCTCGGCCTGCTCGATCATCCGCAGCGCGGGCCGGTCCTTGATCGACCCGGTGGGATTGCGGTCCTCGAGCTTGGCCCAGAGGCGGACGTGATCGTCGCCGTCCCACTGCGGGGACAGCGTCTTCAGTCCGACGAGCGGGGTGTTGCCGAGGGTCGCGATGAGCGATTCGTAGCGGGCCACGTCAGCGCGCGCCGCCGGCGACGGCCGGCAGGATGGTGACCGACGCGTCCGCGGGCACCTCGGCGTCGAGCCCGCCGGCGAACCGCACGTCCTCGTCGTCGACGTAGATGTTGACGTAGCGGTTGAGCTTGCCGTCCTTGAGCAGCCGCTCGGCCAGGCCGGGGTGGTTGGCCTCGAGGTTGTCGATCAGGGCCGACAGGGTCGCGCCCTCACCCTGGACGCGCTTCTCGCCTCCGGTGAGACCTCGCATGATGGTCGGAATGGACACGGTTACCGGCATGGGGACTCCTCGGGTGTGACTTCGTTTCGGTGGGTTCAGGCGTCGTAGGAAGCGACGATCCGCACGGGCTCTTCGGTGACCTCGCCGTCGACGATGCGGTAGCTGCGCAGTTCGTGCTGCTCCGGATCGCGGGTGGAGATCAGCACGTAGTGCGCGAACGGCTCGGAGGCGTAGGAGATGTCGGTGCGGCTGGGGTAGGCCTCGGTGGCGGTGTGCGAGTGGTAGATCACCACGGGGGTCTCGTCGGCGTCGTCCATCGCGCGCCAGACCTTCAGCTGCTCGCCGGAGTCGAAACGGTAGAACGTGGGCGAGCGCTCGGCGTTGACCATGGCGACGAAGCGTTCCGGCCGGTCGCCGCCCTCGGGTCCGGCGATGATGCCGCAGGCCTCGTCGGGGTGGTCGGCGCGCGCGTGCGCCACCATCGCGTCCACGAGATCGGCCCTGATCACCAGCACTTCCTCGACCCTTTCCACAAACCTGTCTGCGTGCTGTCGAGCACCACCTCGACAACGACCCACCCTATTCGGCTATTCCGCGCCGCGCGCATCCCGGTCCCCACCTGCGGGGAGTCGGCGCGGAAACAGATCGCGATAAGCCGGGATCCCGGCGATCGAGGTCGCGCTGAGCACGGCGTCGACGACGGCCCGCTCCACGACCACGGCCGCGGCCGTGCACAGCTGGTCCAGCAGCAGCAGATCGCCGGGGAACGCGCCGGGCAGCGGGATCGGCGGCACCTCGATCGTGCCGGTGGACAGCGCGAACAGGGTGTCGCCGTCGAGCGGGGAATGCACCGGGCGGATCGCGCGGGCGAGGCCGTCGTGCGCGGTGGTGGCCAGTCTGCGGCAGGCGATCGGATCGAGCGCGGCGTCGGTGGCGACGACGCCGATGGTCGTGTTGAGCACGGTGCCCTTCACCGGCAGGGCGGCGAGCGCGGCGATCTCGGCCGCGGTGCCGGGCCGCAGCCCGAAGAAGTCGGGCCCGTCGGTGCCGGCGCCCCACGGCAGACCGGTGCGCGGATCGACCACCGAGCCGACCGGATTGGCGACGATCACCGCGCCCACCGTGACCCCGGCGCCCGGCCCGTCGGCGAGAACCACACTCGCCGAACCGATTCCGCCCTTGAGTGCCCCGGCCCGCGCCCCGACCCCGGCACCGGCGGTACCGCGCGCGAACTCCCCCGCTGCCGCCTCGGCCGCCAGGAAACCGAAGTCGGCGTCGGGCCGGATGTGCCACGCCCCCACCGGCAGGTCGAAGATCACCGCGCCGGGCACGATCGGCACCACCCGGCTGGGATCGGTGGGGTCCATCGGAATGCCCTCGCCGTGTTCTTCCGACCAGCGCATCACGCCCTCGGCGGCGGCCAGCCCGTACGCGCTGCCGCCCGCCAGCAGGACAGCGTTCAGCTGCCGGACGGTATTGCCCGGATCGAGCAGGTCGGTCTCCCTGGTGCCGGGCCCACCGCCGCGCACGTCCACCGCGGCGGTCGCGCCGCCGGGCACGCGCACCACGGTGCAGCCGGTCGCCGCGCCGGTGCCGAGGGTGACGTCGTCGTCGAGGACCTGATGATGGCCGACCAGCACGCCGGACACATCGGTGATCGCGTTGCGTGGACCGGGAACGCCGCTCATGCCCCGACCCTAACGCGCGGAAATCAGGGCGCGAGCGCCTGCAACAGCGAGTCCTGCATCCAGGTCAGCCAGTGGTAGACGTCCAGGTGCGGCGCGCGCGGATCACTCGGATCGAAGTGTTCGGGCGTGTCGTCGTCGATGTCGAGCAGGGTGCCCAGCGCCAGGCGGACATCGGTGAGCGCGGCCAGCCAGGCGTCGGCCTGCTCGGGGGTGAGCACGATCTTGCCGCCCACCTCGGGGCAGCTGTCCAGCACGACCCGGCCCGCGGCCAGTTTCGCGTCGATGATCTCGGGCTCGTGCAGGCTGCGCAGGGCGGAGTTGAGGTCGGCGCGCTTGGCGTCGGGCGACCCCGGCTCGGCCCGGTGGAAATCGGGCAGCAGGCGCAGCAGCTGCGGATCGTCGGGCGGAGTGGAGTTGCCGGTACGCAGGCCGGTCAGCGCGGCGAGTTCGTCCTCGGGCGCCTCGGACGCGCGGTCGCTGAGCAAGCCGGACACGGCGCCGATCAGGGAGCGCAGAACCGTGGCCTCGTGCTCGTCCATCTCGGATCGAAGCTTCAGGCCACTCAGTGAGTTCTTCCTGCTCCACTTGCGCACAGGGTTACGGTACTCAGTCGTCTCGCTGCATGGTTGCCCAGAGTCCCGCCGCGTGCAATCGGCGGACGTCCTGCTCCATCTTGTCGCGTGATCCGGAGGACACGACCGCCTTGCCCTCGTTGTGCACCTGCAACATCAACTCGGTCGCCTTGGCTTTGCTGTAGCCGAAGAGCTTCTGGAAGATGTAGGTGACGTAGTGCATGAGGTTCACCGGGTCGTCCCAGACCACGGTGACCCAGGGTCGGTCCTCGGCCTCGAGGATCTCGGTCTGCTCGACCGCTTCCGGCGTCGCCTGTGCCGCTGACAGTGCGGCGTTCACGGCGTCGGTGACGGCGCCGGCTCGAACGGAATTGCACACGGCCATAAATCCCAGGGTACGACGCGGCCACACAGAAACAACACCCGCGGTGACTACAGTTTCCGGTGTGCAGATCCGTGACGAGTTCGCCAGCACCGCGCTGCTGACCGATCAGTACGAGCTGACCATGCTCGCCGCCGCCCTGGCCGACGGCTCGGCGCATCGGCAGTGCACCTTCGAGGTGTTCGCCAGGCGCTTGCCGCACGGTCGCCGCTACGGCGTGGTGGCCGGTACCGGGCGGCTGCTCGACGCGCTGACCCACTTCCGCTTCGGTCCCGCCGAGCTCGAGGTGGTCGCCCGGTTCCTCGACCCGGCCACCGTCGACTGGTTGCGGGAATATCGCTTCACCGGCGATATCGACGGCTACGCCGAGGGTGAGCTGTACTTCCCCGGCTCGCCGATCCTGTCCGTGCGCGGCAGTTTCGCCGAATGTGTGCTGCTGGAGACGCTGGCCCTGTCGATCCTCAATCACGACAGCGCGATCGCCTCGGCGGCCGCGCGCATGGTGAGCGCGGCGGCGGGCAGGCGGATGATCGAGATGGGCTCGCGGCGCACCCACGAACTGGCCGCGCCGTCGAGTTCGCGCGCCGCCTACCTGGCCGGTTTCGACGCCACCTCCAACCTGGAAGCCGTGCGCGGCTTCGGCGTGCCGGGTGCCGGCACCAGCGCGCACGCGTTCACCCTGCTGCACAGCGGCGCCGACGGCGAGCACGAGGCGGCCGCGTTCCGCAGCCAGATCGACGCGCTCGGCGTCGGCACCACCCTGCTCGTCGACACCTTCGACATCACCAGGGGCGTGGCGACGGCGATCGAGGTGGCCGGTCCCGAGCTCGGCGGCGTGCGGATCGACTCCGGCGACCTCGGCGTGCTGGCCAGGCAGGTGCGTGACCAGCTCGACGGGCTCGGCGCCACCGGCACCCGCATCGTGGTCTCCGGCGATCTCGACGAGTACGCGATCGCGGCCCTGCGCGCCGAACCGGTCGACGTCTACGGCGTCGGCACCTCGCTGGTCACCGGCTCCGGCGCGCCGACCGCGGGCATGGTCTACAAGCTGGTCGAGGTCGACGGCATCCCGGTGGCCAAACGCAGCAGTCACAAGCAGTCGCGCGGTGGCACCAAGAAGGCGGTGCGGCTGGCCCGCGCGACGGGCACGATCGTCGAGGAGATCGTCTACCCCGCCGACGGAGAAGCACCGGCCACCAACGGTTTCCAGGCCAGGGAGCTGCTGGTGCCGCTGGTCCGCAAGGGCGCCGTTGTCGATGGTGTCGCGACGCTGGCGCAGAGCCGGGAGCTGGTCGCGCGCGGGCTGGTCAGCCTGCCGTGGGAGGGGCTCAAGTTGTCGGCGGGCGAGCCCGCGGTACCGACGACCTTCCTGGGCTGAGCCACCGCGCGGCCGAGTGGCCGCACCGGCACAGCCAGCGGAGAATGATGTCGTCGGAGACCGGCGTGACACGACCGGTCGCGCGAGTTCGGACCGGCGGAGAAGTGGAGGACGGCATGGCACGCGGTCTGGTGATCGTGGATGTGCAGAACGACTTCTGCGAGGGCGGCTCGCTCGCCGTCGCGGGGGGTGCCGCCGTGGCGGCGGCGATCAGCGAGTTCGTCGCGGGCGCCGACTACGACGCGGTGGTCGCGACCAGGGACTTTCACGTCGATCCCGGTCCACATTTCTCCACCGAACCCGACTACGTCGACACCTGGCCGCCGCACTGCCGGGTCGGCACACCCGGCGCGGACTTCCATCCCGCCCTGGATACCGGCTCTATCGAGGAGGTCTTCTCCAAGGGCGAGTACTCGGCCGCCTACTCCGGCTTCGAAGGCGCGGCCGCCGACGGCACCACTCTGGCCGACTGGCTGCGCGCCCGCGAGATCGACACGGTCGACGTCGTCGGAATCGCCACCGACCACTGCGTCCGCGCGACCGCCCTCGACGCCCGCGCCGCCGGGTTCGACACCCGCATCCTGCTCGACCTCACCGCGGGCGTCGCCCCGGCGACGGTCGCCACCGCGCTCACCACGCTGCGCGAAGCAGGCGTCGAGTTGTCGGGCGAAATCCCCGCCTGACCCGGTCCTCGGCGCAACCGGCTCCCGGTGCGGGCGGCCGCGTGACCGCTCGCGGCGAGCGGGTGGGACACGGCTAGCCTGCCCCCATGGACTACCGATTCCCGGCGCAGGCGCGCGGCCGACTGACGACGGCGCTGGCCGAGATCGACTCCATCCACGACGCCGCCGACATCGTCTTCTGGTCCAACCCGGTCACCGACGACCTGCAGCGTCGCGGCGTCGGCGCCTTCGCCGAACTCCCGCCCGCCTTCGCCCACCTGCTGGCCCTGTCGAGCCTGCACACCAGCGTCCTGGACACCGGCTTCAGCGGCTACCTGCGCACCCGGCGCGGCGAACTCCCCTGGGCCACCCGTGGTTTGCGCGCCGCGGGCATGCCGCGCCTGGCCGCCGCCGCGATCCTGGCCGCCCGCGACGCCTCCCCCAGCTCCCCCGACGACGCTCTCGACCGCTTCTTC
Organism: Nocardia sp. NPDC051833; assembly: GCF_040681225.1. Taxonomy (NCBI): domain Bacteria; kingdom Bacillati; phylum Actinomycetota; class Actinomycetes; order Mycobacteriales; family Nocardiaceae; genus Nocardia; species Nocardia sp. NPDC051833. The sequence goes on along the minus strand of NZ_JBFAYK010000010.1, from coordinate 24,558 downwards.
GACGACGAACACCAGACCCTGGCCAACCCCGGCCAGATCCGCCGCCCCGACGGCGCCCGCGCCGACGACCCCGACGAGATCTACGACATCAACGAACCCGCCGACTTCGAACAGCGCGTCCTCGACTACATCCGCGCCAACCTCGACGACTTCGTCCGCGAGTCCTGAACAGGGCTCGCCGTCGGCCGATCGGACTTGTCCGAGGGGGCGGATAAGCTGCCTGCGTGCCCGAACTGCCGCCCGTCGCCGACCTGCTCGCCACCGCCGTGCATGCCCTGGGAGGCAAGGAACGCACCGGCCAGACCACCATGGCGACGGCGGTCGACCACGCGATCGACACCAAGGAGCACCTGGCGGTGCAGGCGGGCACCGGCACCGGTAAATCGCTGGCCTATCTGGTGCCGAGCCTGCGGCACGCGGTGCGGACCGGGCGCACCGTGGTGGTCTCCACCGCGACGATCGCCCTGCAACGTCAGCTCGTCGACCGCGATCTGCCGCGCCTGGCCGACGCCCTGAGCAAGCCGTTGGGCCGGGTGCCGCAGTTCGCGATCCTCAAGGGCCGCAACAACTATCTGTGCCTGAACAAGATCAACAGCGTGATCCCCGAGGACACCGGCGGCGAGGCGGAACTGTTCGACGCCTTCGCCATCTCCAAGCTGGGCCGCGAGGTGCAGCGGCTCAACGAGTGGGCGTCGGACACCGAGACCGGCGACCGCGACGAGATCGCCCCCGGCGTGAGCGACCGGGCCTGGCGTCAGGTCAGCGTGTCCTCGCGCGAATGCCTCGGCAAGACCCGCTGCCAGTTCGGCCAGGACTGCTTCGCCGAGAAGGCGCGCGCCGAATCGGCCCAGGCCGACGTCGTGGTGACCAACCACGCGCTGCTGGCCATCGACGCGATCAGCGGCATCCAGGTGCTGCCCGAACACGACGTCGTGGTGATCGACGAGGCGCACGAACTGGTCGACCGGGTCACCGGCGTCGCCACCGCCGAACTCGCCGCGACCGCGATCAGCGCCGCGGCCCGCCGCTGCACCAAGCTCATCGACGAACGCGAGGTCGACCGGCTCGAGGGCGCCGCCGAGGCGTTCCACGAAGCGCTCGAGGACATGCCGCCCGGCCGCTGGGACCAGCTGCCCGACGGCATCGCGCCCGTCCTCGCACTGGTCCGCGACGCCGCCTGGAACGCGCGCACCGCCCTGGCCCCGACGGGCAGCGTGAAGGCCACCGACGATCCCGACAACGCCGCCGCCCGCACGATGGCCGTGGCCGCCATCGACGACGTGCACGACGCGGCGGTGCGCACCCTGACCGCGTTCGAGGAGGCCGATCCGGCCGCGCGGCGCGATGTCATCTGGCTCTCGGCCGACGAGATCCGCGGCGTCGCCCGCCGCACCCTGCGGATGGCGCCGCTGTCGGTGGGCGGCCTGCTGCGCAGCAGGCTGTTCGGCACCGCGACCGTCGTGCTCACCTCGGCCACCCTGCAGATCGGCGGCTCGTTCGACGGGCTCGCGATCACCTGGGGCCTGCCCTCGCAGTCCGGCGGCAAGGTCGACCCGGCGCTGGCCAACGGCGCCACCGCGCCCGCCGACGTGGAGTCGGTGCGCTGGAGTTCGCTCGATGTCGGTTCGCCGTTCGATCACGCGAAGTCCGGCATCCTCTACGTCGCCAAGCACCTGCCCGCGCCGGGCCGCGACGGCCTGGCCCCCGCCTACCTCGACGAGATCGAGCAGCTCATCACCTCCGCGGGCGGGCGCACGCTCGGCCTGTTCTCCTCGATGCGCGCCGCCAAGGCCGCCACCGAGGCACTGCGCGAGCGGCTCGACACCCCGGTGCTGTGCCAGGGCGACGACTCGATGGGCGCGCTGGTGCGCAAGTTCGCCGACGACCCGGCCACGTCGCTGTTCGGCACGCTCACCCTGTGGCAGGGCGTCGACGTGCCCGGCCCGTCGCTGAGTCTGGTGATCCTGGACCGCATTCCGTTCCCCCGCCCCGACGACCCACTGCTCACCGCCCGCCAGCGCGCCGTGGAATCGCGCGGCGGCAACGGCTTCATGACGGTGGCGGCCAATCACGCGGCGCTGCTGCTGGCCCAGGGCACCGGCAGGCTGTTGCGCAGCGTCGACGATCGCGGCGTCGTCGCGATCCTCGATTCGCGGCTGGCCACCGCCCGCTACGGCGGCTACCTGCGCGCTTCGCTGCCGCCGTACTGGGAGACCACCGACCCCGAGGTGGTCGCGAAGGCGCTGCGCAGGCTCACCGCGTCCGCGTGAGCTGAGGGACTTTTACACCCGGTCTTGCAATCGACATGACCACACCCGTGAATTCACCGCCGGGCGAACGCAACTCGTGAGAACGTTGGGTGATGAAGCACCACGCCGATGGCGAGGTACTCGGCGAATTTCTGGTCAGCGCAAGATCTTTGGCCGAGTACCGCGCGATGTTTCACCTGTCCGACGACGATCTCACCGGCCGCAGGGTGCTCGATTGCCCCGGTGGCGCAGCGAGTTTCGCGGCCGAGGCCACCGCCCTGGGGGCCACGGTCACCGCGATCGATCCGATCTATGCCCGTCCGACCACCGACCTGGCCGTCGACGCCGTCACCGAGAACGACCGCGCCGTGGCCTGGGCCGCCGCCAATGCCCACCGCTACCGCTGGGACTGGTACGGCTCCCCCGACGGCCATGCCGCCATCCGGCGCGGCGCGGCCCGGCGCTTCGCCGCCGATCTGCGCGCCGCGCCCGACCGCTACATCGCCGCGAGCCTGCCCGAACTCCCGTTCCCCGACAAATCCTTCGACCTGTCGCTGAGCTCACACCTGCTGTTCAGCTACGCCGACCGCCTCGATGCCGAATTCCACCTGTCCGCCCTGCTCGAACTGTCCCGCGTCACCGAGGGCGAGGCCCGGCTCTATCCCCTGCTCGACTACACCGGCGCACCACTGGACGACCTCATCGCCGGGCTGCGCACCGAACTCCACGACAAGGGCGTCCCCACCGCACTGCGCAAGACCCGTTACGAATTCCACCACGGCGCCGACACCATGCTGGTCCTGCAACCGGCCGCGTGAGGCGGGCCTTGCCGAGTTCGGTTCGCCACCGGGCCGACCGGCTTCATAGGAATCGTCTACCAAAGGCGGGCCACACCGCGCCACTCCGACGGGCGGGCGGTAGGTTCTTAGTCGTGCATACGATGCGAGCCGGCCGGTAGTACGGCAGTGGTGGAGAAATCTCGACGCGCGGAGCTCCCGCGCACGGTCTCGACGCTCCTCCTGCTACTCGGTACCGCCGTCCTCGGCGTGACTCTGCTGTTCACCACCATGGATCCGTGGATGGACAGCGGCGGCATCCTCGTCGGCGGCCTCGATGTCCACATCTACCGCGACGGCGGCTGGCGGGTGCTGCACGATCGGGCGCTCTACATCGAGCCCACGCACTACGGACTCCTCTACACCTACACGCCGTTCTCGGCGCTGGCCTTCCTGCCGCTGGTGCTGGTGCCGTGGTCGGCCGTCACCACGACCTGGCTGGTCCTCAACCTCGCCGTGCTGTTCGCCTGCGTGCTGCAGAGCTGGCGGATGCTCGGCTACCGGGTGACGCCGCGCCTGGCCGTGGTCAGCGCGCTGATCATGCTGGCCTTCGTCTTCGCCGAGCCGGTGCGCACCACGCTCTACTACGGGCAGATCAATCTGTGGCTCATGCTGCTGGTGCTGTGGGACTTCTCCCGCGCCGAGCACAGCAGGCTGCGCGGTCTCGGCGTCGGCATCGCGGCGGGCATCAAGCTGACCCCGCTGTTCTTCGTGGCCCAGTATCTGGCGCAACGACAATGGCGCGCCGCGGCCACCGCCGCACTCACCTTCGCCGCGACGATCGGCCTGACCGCCCTGGTCCTGCCGAGTGATTCGTACCAGTACTGGACCTCGACCTTCTTCCAATCCGGTCGCATCGCCCCCGATGTCCACCCCGCCAATCAGTCGCTGCGCGGCGCCGTCGCCCACCTCGTGCACGGGCCTGCCCCGGTCTGGTTGTGGCTGCTGATCGCCGTCCCGATCGCGCTGCTCGCCCTGTGGCTCGCTGCCGAGCTGGTGCGCCGCGACGAACCGCTGCTGTCGGTGACCCTCGGCGGGCTCACCGCCTGCGCGGTCTCGCCGTATTCGTGGGGGCACCACTGGGTCTGGTTCGTCCCGCTGACGGTCTATCTGATCCATCGCGCCCAGACCCGCGGCCGCTGGTGGGTCGCGGCGGGCGCGCTGTACCTCGCCATCGCGGCGTGGACCTACACCTACACCCCCACCTGGGTCAGTGTCGGCACCTTCCTGCTGCCGCCGTGGTGGCCGGGCGCGCAGGTGATGATGAACATCTACGTGGTGGTCTACCTGATCGTGCTGATCGGTGTCGTCCGCCTGGTCCGCTCGACGCCGCCGCGCCGACGCCCCGAGCCGATCGAGCCGACCGTCATCGATCCCCCTGCCGCGCAAGAACTCTCCCGCGCGATCCGGCCGCCGCGCGTCGCCGGCGGGGCGCACCCCGACGACGACCGCCCGGCCATGGTGGACTGAGCGCTACCCGCAGGCCCAGTCGAAAACGCCCGACTCCAGGTCGAGCTGGGCGTTGCCGCCGCCGAAGTTCATCCCGGAGACCTCCTCGATCTCCAGGTAGAACGGGGTCAGGCCCTCCGGGAGCGCCTGGACGGGGAACGCCGTGCCACCGAGGTGGGAACGGCCGAACAGCGGCTCGGCCCAGGGGTTCCAGCCGGAGTCCTCGGTGAGCGGGTCCTGGTAGCGCGAGTTCGGGACGTATTCGACCGGCGGGATACCGACATTGGGGTCGGCGACGCGCTCGGCCAGCCAGACGCCGATGGTGGGGTGCACGTCGTCCCAGGCGTTGCAGCCCTCGTCGCTCGCGACCGGCGAGCCGGGCAGGCGCACGTCGGCGGGCGGCGCGACCGGGCCCGCGGCGAATTCCGCTTCGGTCAGCCAGACCAGCGCGAAGACGCCGCCGATCTCGTCGTGCAGGAGCTGCAGCTGCGAGTGCAGCCGGGTCGAGACCAGCTCGCGGGCGACCGGATCGTCGGCGGCAGCGTCGGCCACGATCGGATCGGTCGCGTCGGCGAACTGCCCCTCACCCTGGAAGAAGGCGATGGCCGGGTATTTCGGCCCGCGGCGCTGATAGTCGACGGGCAGTCGCAGGGTGAGCGCGTGCATCATCGGCAGTCCGGTGACCGGCCCGCGCGGCCAGCTCGCCGGATCGATCGCGGGTCCGTCGCTGCCGATCCACCCGGAGCGCACCGGCGTGTCGAGCGTCAGCGGCTCACCGCCGGGCGTCTCCGCCAGTTTGTCCGCCGAATCCCCGAAACCCAGGTCGTAAGCCTTCATCGCAGCTCTCCTCTTCGATGCGCGGACGGTGCGTGGCGCCGCTTCGACAAGCGCCGTCGCCGAGGGTAACCGCTACCGGCGACAGGCGCGGGCACTGCGTGGAACCACGGGCATACGGCCGATGACGAAACGTCGCACGCCGGGAACGAAAGCGGCGGTGCGGCAACCGGATACCGGTCACCGAAACCGCCTCTACCCCAAGCGAACCCAATCGAGGCAGCGAGTCACATCGTTGCAACTCCATGGAGATCGACGTAGCGTGGCAGGTGATTGTTCAGGAGTTGAGCAATCACATTCAGGTTCAAGGGGAGTGAATCATGAAGGCAACCCGCATTTTGGCTGCGTCATTGGCCGGTTGTGCGTTGATGCTAGGTGCAGCATCGACAGCAAGCGCGGATCCGCGAATCGTCAACTGGAAGATCGTCGGCGAGTACCCGACAAAGCAGGACTGCTACTTCGCCGCCGCCGACTACATCGGACAGCACCCCGACCAGCGCGATTACCAATGCGAACTGCTGCCCACCACTCGGTGGAGGCTCTGGGTCCCCAAGGGCTGAGCCACCCTGCGCCAATCCGGCCCTGCGTGCTTACCGCTAGGCAAGCACGCAGGGCCGGAGTCAGGGCGATGTGACGCGAGACTCAGTTCACCACGCCATGGTCGCGTAGCTGACCAGGGTGCTCTCCGACTCCTGCGACAGCTTCCAGGTGCCGCCGATGTTCTTCCAGGTCACCGGGATCGGGTAGGCGTAGTCGCCGAGGCGGCTGTTCAGGGTCGCCGAGAGGGTGTCACCGTCGACGGTGACCGGGCCCGAGACGTCCCAGCTGTAGCCCGGGATCCGGTTGACGGTGTCGCGAACGACGATGAGGCTACCGGCGTTGCCCGACTCGAGCTCGGCGGCGGAGCCGTTCATGGCCGCCTGGAGCTTGCCCTGGAGCTCACCGGCCGACGGGGTCGCCGGGGCGGCGATCGCGGCGGGGGCGTTGGCGACGACAGCCGCGGTGACCGGCGCGAAGATGGTGGCAACCGCCATCGACGCGGCAACGAGCGAGCGCTTCATAGGTAACTCTCCTTCAAGCTTGGCTAGGCTAGCCTAAGTATAGGCACACCTATGGTGAGTTCACCTACTCGACGAGGAAGAAGAAGTACCCCAGGAACAACACCATCAAAACCCACATGGCCGGATGAACTTCCTTGACCCGGCCCCGGGCGACCATCACCACCGGGTAGAAGATCATGCCCATCGCCAGTCCGTTGGCGATCGAATAGGTCAGCGGCATCATGATCACGGTCAGGAACGCGGGCACGGAGTATTCGAGGTGCTGCCAGTCGATCTCGCCCAGCGAGCGCGCCATCAAGACGCCGACCACGATCAACGCGGGCGCGGTCACCTCGGCCGACCCGGCGATCACCGAGAAGATCGGGTAGCAGAACATCGCGATCACGAACCAGCCCGCCGTGGTGATCGCGGTGACACCGGTCCGGCCGCCCGCCGACACACCGGCGGTCGATTCCACATAGGCGGTGGTGGTGGAGGTACCGATGATCGCGCCCGCCGTCGTGCCGACCGAGTCGGCGGCCATCGCGCTGCGCGCCCGTGCCAGCGTGCCGTCCTTGTTGAGCAGGCCCGCCTGGTTGGCGACACCGATCAGGGTGCCCGAGGCGTCGAAGAAGTCGACGAACAGCATGGTGAGCACCACCACGATCATCTGCCCGGTGAACGCGTCGGGCAGATGGATGATCGCCTGGCCGAAGGTCTGATCCAGGCCCTTGGGCAGCTCGGCGATCCCGTCCGGGATGCCGACCAGGCCGGTGACCATACCCAGGACCGTGGTCGCGACGATGCCGTAGAGCACCGCGCCGTGCCAGCCGATCACCAGGAAGACCACCGTCACGACCAGACCGAACAGGGCGAGCAACGTGGTGCCCTTGGTGAAGTCGCCGAGCGTGACCAAGGTCGCGTCGCTGTTGACCACGATGCCCGCGTTCTTCAGCCCGAGGAACGCGACGAACAGACCGATGCCGGCGCCCACCGCGAACTTCATCTGCAGCGGAATGGCATTGAGGATTCGTTCCCGGATCTTGGTGATCGCCAGGATGAAGAAGATGATGCCCGACAGCAGGGTGCCCGACAGGGCGACCTGCCACGGAATGCCCATGCTCAGCACGACCGTGTACGCGAAGAACGCGTTGAGGCCCATGCCGGGCGCGAGCGCGATCGGGTACCGCGCCCAGATGCCCATGACCAGGGTGCCGAAGATCGCGGCCACCGCCGTCGCGGTGAACACGGCCTGCATCGGAATGCCCTTGTCGCCCAGGGCGCCCTCGTCACCGAGGATCGACGGATTCACCGCCAGCACATAGGACATCGCCAGGAACGTGATCGTGCCCGCCATCGCCTCGCGCCGGAAGGTGGACCCGCTCGACGTGACACCGAAGTATCCGTCGATGCGCCCTCGGGCGCGGGTAACGACATCGCTGGCCATGACACTCCAGTCCGAATTTCAAAGAAGAAGGATGCCCAGGAACGGTAGCGGAAAGTTCACTGAATCGAAGAACCCGGCATCCGTGTCACGACGCAGGTCACGCCCCCGCGACGGCCACCAGCCCCAGTTCGGCATCCGACGCGAGCAGCGCGTTGTGGGGCAGCACACGCACGGTGTAGCCGACGGCGCCCGACAGCGGCACCGGCGACTGCACGGCATACAGCTCCACACCCTCGTCGGTCCCGGTGTGCGTCATCTCGATGGTGGTGGTGTCGGACAGGTCGTCAGCCGGCGAGACCCGGCCGAGCACCGCCTGCACCACGACATCCGACGGCGCCAGCCCGCCGAGTTCGACGCGCGCCTCCAGCGACAGCTTCGCCCCGATCACCGGGGTGTCGGGCAGTCCGGAGCTGTCGACCTGCGCCACCCGCACCGACGACCAGGCCGCGTCGACCCGCTTGCGGTACTCGGCGACCCGCGCCGCGCCGGCGAATCCGTCGGCGGCGGCCCGGCCGAACGCCGCGGCCGCCGGGCCGTAGTACTGCTCGGCGTAGTCGCGAACCATCCGCGAGGCCAGCACCTTCGGACTGGTGGTCTGCAGGGTGTGGCGCACCATCTCGGTCCAGCGCACCGGCACGCCCGCCGCGTCGCGGTCGTAGAAGCGCGGGGCGACCGTGCGCTCGACGAGCTCGTAGAGCGCGGCGGCCTCGAGATCGTCGCGGCGGTGCTCGTCGCGCACGCCGTCGGCGGTGGGAATCGCCCAGCCGTTCTCGCCGTCGAACATCTCGTCCCACCAGCCGTCCCGGATGGACAGGTTGAGGCCGCCGTTGAGCGCGGACTTCATGCCGGAGGTGCCGCACGCCTCGAGCGGGCGCAGCGGATTGTTCAGCCACACATCGCAACCCCAGTAGAGGTAGCGGGCCATCGACATGTCGTAGTCGGGCAGGAAGACGATGCGGTGCCGCACCGCCGGATCGTCGGCGAAGCGCACGACCTGCTGGATCAGCGCCTTGCCGCCGTCGTCGGCGGGATGACTCTTGCCCGCGACCACCAGCTGCACCGGCCGCTCGGGATCGAGCAGCAGCGCGCGCAGCCGCTCGGGGTCGCGCAGCATGAGGGTCAGCCGCTTGTAGGTGGGCACGCGCCGGGCGAACCCGACGGTGAGCACCGAGGGGTCGAAGACCTCGTCGATCCAGCCCAGTTCCGCGTCGGCCGCGCCGCGCTGATGCCACGAGTCGCGCAGCCTGCGGCGCACCTCGGCGATCAGGACGCCGCGCAGGGTGTTGCGCGTCGACCACAGCTGTCCGAGATCGACATCGCTGAGCTTCTCCCAGCCGCGCGCCTCCTCGACCAGCTCCGGACCGACCAGCTCGCGCGCCTTGTCGATCCACTCCCTGGCCGCCCAGGTCGGCGCGTGCACGCCGTTGGTGACCGAACCGATCGGCACCTCGGCCGCGTCGAAGCCCGGCCACAGCCCGGCGAACATGTCCCGGCTGACCTCGCCGTGCAGCTTCGAGACACCGTTGGCGCGCTGGGCCATGCGCAGACCCATGTGCGCCATGTTGAACACGGAGGGATCGGATTCCCGGCCGAACGCCAGGATCCGGTCGACGGACAGTCCCGGCAGCAGCGCGGACTCGGACTCACCGTGCGCGCCACCGAAATAGCGGCGCACCAACGGCATCGGGAACCGGTCGATGCCCGCGGGCACCGGGGTGTGCGTGGTGAACACGGTGCCTGCCCGGACCGCGGCCAGCGCGGTGTCGAAATCCAGTCCGCCCGCGATGAATTCCCGGATCCGCTCCACCCCGAGGAAGCCGGCGTGGCCCTCGTTCATATGGAACACATCGGGATCGGGCAGCCCGTTGGCGCGGGTGTAGGCCCGCACCGCGCGGACCCCACCGATCCCGGCCAGGATCTCCTGCTTGATCCGGTGATCCTGATCGCCGCCGTAGAGCCGGTCGGTGACCGCGCGCAGCTCCGGATCGTTCTCGGCGATATCGGAATCGAGCAGCAGCAGCGGGATCCGGCCCACCTGGGCGATCCACACCCGCGCCCGCAGCACCCGGCCCTCCGGCATGCCGACATGGATCAGCACCGGCGAGCCGTCGCTGGTGAGCAGCCGCAACGGCAGACCCTGCGGGTCCAGCGCCGGGTAGTGCTCCATCTGCCAGCCGTCGGCCGACAGCGACTGCCGGAAATACCCGGAGCGGTACAGCAGCCCGACGCCGATCAGCGGCAGACCGAGGTCCGAGGCAGCCTTGAGATGGTCACCGGCCAGGATGCCCAGCCCACCCGAGTAGTTCGGCAGCACCTCGGTGACACCGAACTCCATCGAGAAGTACGCGATCCCGGCGACGTTCGTCCCGGTCTGCTGCTGAAACCAGCGCGGCCGCGCCAGATAGTCGCGCAGCCCCTCGGCGGCCGCGTCCACCCGGGCGACATACGCGGTATCGGCGGCGAGCGCGTCGAGCCGCTCGGCGGGCACCTCGCCCAGCATCCGGACCGGGTCCTGGCCGACCGCGCGCCACAGCTCCGGGTCGAGGTCGGCGAACAGATCCTGCGTCGGGCCGTGCCACGACCACCGCAGATTCGTCGACAACTCGCCCAGCGCGGTGAGCCGCTCCGGCAGATGGGCACGGACAGTGAACCGACGAAGTGCCTTCACCCGCCAAAGAGTACCGAGTGTCGCGCCCGGATGCTGTTCGGGAGCCCGAGCGTCGGCGATCCAGCCGGTTCTACCCGGTGAACTGGGCGGCGAACTCCGGGGTTGGCGGTACCTCGGTGATGACGTCGACGAGGACGCCCGCGGGGTCGCTGACGATGAAGTGGCGCTGGCCGAAGTCCTCGGTGCGGAGGGCGAGTTCGGGGTGCAGGCCACCGGTTTCGACCAGGCGTTGCCATTCGGCGTCGACGTCGTCGACCTCGAAGTTCAGGACCAGGCCCTGGACCGGCTTGCCGTAGCCCTCGGGGATGGTGGGGTGGGTGGGATCGAGCAGGGCCAGTTCGTAGGCGGGCTCGGCGTCGCGGGCGGGGCGGCGGAGGCTGACGTACCAGTCGGCCTCGAAGGTGACCTCGAAGCCGAACCAGCGCGTGTAGAAGTCGCGGGACTCCGCGATCCGGGAGGTGGCCAGAACCGGGTAGAAGCTGCTCAGTGCCATGACTTTTCCCTTTCACATACCGATGGTATGTGTCGTAGGCTAGTTCACATACCACCGGTAGGTCAATGGGAGGACGGCGGATGACAGCCACGGCGCGGGCACGACAGCGCGAGGAGACGCGGCGGGTGCTGGTAGCACAGAGCAGGCGACTGTTCGCCGCGAAAGGCTATGCAGCCGTTGGTCTGTCGGAGATCGTGTCGGCGTCGGGGGTCACCAAGGGCGCGCTCTACCACCACTTCGACAGCAAGGCCGAGCTGTTCCGCGCTGTGCTTACCGAGGTGCAGCAGGAGGTCGGCGAGCAGGTCGCCGCGGCCGCCGACGCCGAGCCCGATCCGTGGGCCCAGCTGACCACCGGATGCGCCGCGTTCCTCCGGGCCAGCGCCGATCCCCTGGTCCAGCGGATCATGCTGATCGACGGCCCCGCCGTGCTCGGCTGGCACGAATGGCGCGCCCTGGACGAGGCCAACTCGGCCCGGCACCTGCACGAGGCCCTGGCCGCCCTGGTCGACGCCGGCATCCTGGCGCCCCAGCCGATCGCTCCCCTCACCCAGCTGCTCTCCGGCGCGATGAACGAGGCCGCCCTCTGGCTCGCCACCACCGCCGAGCCCGGCGCACTCCCCGACACCATCACCGCCCTGGACAAACTCCTCGCGGGCCTTCGCACCACCTGAACCCCACCGCTGAACAGCACTTTCACCATCCCCGCCACCGCCGAGAACACCCGCGATGATTCGGCGACGACCTCCGTAGCGCGGCGTAGCACACCGCGCTACACTTCGGAGCATGAGGCAGATCAGCCAGCGTGAATTGCGAAACAACTCCGCGGCGATCATGGATGCGGTGGAGGCCGGCGAGACCATCCGGGTCACGCGGAACGGCGTCGAGATCGCGGAGGTTCGACCGGTGAACCGTCGGCGGCAACGCACTGCCGCCGAGCTGGTCGCGCGCCACCGAGCGCTGCCGCGAGTGGATTACGCGGCGATGCGTCGGGAAGCGGACGAGTTCTTCGGTTCGGAGGACCGGATCGGTGACGATGACCCGTGGGGTGGGCGGTGAGTTACCGGCATGCTGTCGGCGTACTCGACACCTGCACCTATCTCGACCTGGGCGAGCTCGATCCCCAGCGGTTGCCGGAGACGCCGGAGATCACCGCGATCACGTTGGCCGAGCTGAATCAAGGCGTCGCGATGGCGAAGAATCCGGTCACGCGCGCGGAACGCTCGGAACAACTCGGCGCCGCGATCGTGGAATTCGACCCACTGCCGTTCGACGAGGCTGCCGCGACGCGGTACGGAACTCTCGTCGCGCTGACGATCGCGGCCAACCGTGACCCGCGTCCGCGACGGATGGATCTGCTCATCGCCGCGATCGCATCGGCCAATGACCTGCCGCTGTACACACGCAACTCGGCCGACTTCAAGGTCCTGGAATCAATGCTCGAGATCGTCGCGGTCTGAGCGGACGGAGCAGCGCAAAACCGCTGGCCACCACCGCCGAACCCATGTCACCATGCAGCGATGCCGCACTGGGTCGATGTCCTGCCCGAATTCCTGCTCGCCTCGCTGATCCTGGCCGCCCTGCCGGGCCCGGCGACCGCGCTGTTCCTGCAGCGCTCGGTGCGCGACGGCCGACGCGCGGGGCTGGCCGCGGTCGCGGGCAACGAGATCGGCGTGCTGGGCTGGACGCTCGCCGGCGGCACGGGGCTGTCGATCCTGCTGGCCGCGAACCGGTGGCTGAACACGGCGATGCACGTCGTCGGCGCGGCGGTGCTGATCTGGCTCGGCGTCCAGGCGTGGCGCCACGCCCGCGGCGCCGACAACGATTTCGGCGCCGCCCTGACGGCGAAACTCCCCGGCGGCAACACCCCCGCCGCCGCCTTCCGCGCGTCCCTGCTCTCGATCGCCGCCAACCCCAAGGCAGCGGTCTTCGGCATCACGATCCTGCCGCAGTTCCTGCCGACCGAAGGACCGGTGCTGCCCACCCTGCTGATCCTGGCCACCATCCAGGTGATCCTGGACGGCGCCTGGTGCGTCGCGGTCGTCCTGGCCGCCGATCGGGCGGGGGCCTGGCTGCGCCGCGCCGCCATCCGCCAACGGGTGGAACGGACCCTGGCCGCGATCTTGGTCGCCCTCGGCCTAGGCCTGGCCGCGGACGCTCGCTGAGCGGAGGCGGCCCGCGTTCTCGGCTGGTCCGCGGGTTGCGGCGCTCAGCGCCCGGTCGGCGGAAATGCAGTAGGTTTGTGCGGTGACCGGCCGGATTGCCATAGATGACATCGCCCCGTCCATCCCCGGCGGCCGCCCGGCCAAGGCCGCCGTCGGCGAGGTGTTTCCCGTCCGCGCCGTGGTGTGGCGCGAGGGGCACGACGCCGTGGCGGCGACGCTGGCGGTGCGCGCGCCCGGCTCGTCGCGGATCACCCGCCTGCGGATGACCCCCGATTACGAGCCCGACGTGTTCAACGGCCTGTTCACCCCGCACACCCCCGGCGTGTGGACCTTCCGGGTCGAGGGCTGGAGCGATCCGATCGCGACCTGGCGCTCGGCCGTGGAGGCCAAACTCGCGGTCGGCCAGACCGCCCTCGACCTGGCCAACGATCTCGAGATCGGCGCCACCCTGTTCGAGCGGGCCGCCCAGGCGGTGCCCAAGAAGCAGTTCGAGCGGTTGCGCGCCGCCGCCACCGCCCTGCGCGGCGACGAGCAACTGCCGGCCAGGGTCGCCCCGGCGTTCAGCGAGGAGGTCGCCGAGATCCTGCGCGCGACCCCGCTGCGCGAGATGGTCACCCGCGGCGCCCAGCATTCGGTGCTGGTCGAACGCAGGCGCGCGCTGGTCGGGTCCTGGTACGAGTTCTTCCCGCGCTCGACCGGTGGCCGCGACGCCGACGGCCATCCGGTGCACGGCACCTTCGCGACCGCAGCGCGCGAACTCCCCCGCATCGCGGGCATGGGCTTCGACGTCGTCTACCTGCCGCCGATCCACCCGGTCGGCGAGATCAACCGCAAGGGCCGCAACAACGCGCTCACCACCGAGCCGGGTGACGTCGGCTCACCGTGGGCGATCGGCTCGGCCGACGGCGGCCACGACGCCACCAACCCGCTGCTGGGCACCGAGGCCGATTTCGTCGACTTCGTCGCCACCGCAACAGATCTCGGCCTCGAGGTCGCGATCGACCTGGCCCTGCAATGCGCCCCCGACCACCCATGGGTCCAGGCGCATCCGGAGTGGTTCACCACCCTGCCCGACGGCACCATCGCCTTCGCGGAGAACCCGCCGAAGAAGTACCAGGACATCTATCCGGTCAACTTCGACAACGACCCCGACGGCCTCTACGCCGAGGTGCTGCGGGTGGTCCGGCACTGGATCGCCCTCGGCGTCACCATCTTCCGCGTGGACAACCCGCACACCAAACCCGCCGACTTCTGGGAGTGGCTGATCGCGCAGGTGCGCCGCACCGACCCCGACGTGATCTTCCTGTCCGAGGCGTTCACCCGCCCGGCCCGGCTCTACGGTCTGGCGCGACGCGGATTCAGCCAGTCCTACACCTACTTCACCTGGCGCGTCTTCAAGTGGGAGCTGGCCGAATTCGGCACCGAGCTCGCGGCCAAGGCCGACGAGGCCAGGCCGAACCTGTTCGTGAACACCCCCGACATCCTGCACGAGAGCCTGCAGCACGGCGGTCCCGGCATGTTCGCCCTGCGCGCGGTCCTCGCCGCGACCCTCGCCCCCACCTGGGGTGTGTACTCCGGCTACGAGCTGTTCGAGCACGAGGCCGTGCGCGCGGGCAGCGAGGAATACCTGGACTCGGAGAAGTACGAGCTGCGCCCGCGCGACTTCACCGGCGCGCTGGCCCGCGGCGAGTCCCTGGAACCGTGGCTGACCAGGCTGAACGAGATCCGCCGCGCCCACCCCGCGTTGCAGCAGTTGCGCTGCATCCACTTCCACGAGATCGACAACGACGCGCTGCTGGCCTACTCCAAGATCGATCCGGCCTCCGGCGACGCGGTGCTGGTGATCGTCAACCTCAACCCCTACGGCGCCGAGCAGGGCCACATCTCGCTGGACCTGCCCGCGATCGGCCGCGAATGGCACGACCATCCGGTGGTGTTCGACGAGGTCACCGGCGAGGAATACCACTGGGGTCAGCACAACTTCGTGCGGTTGGACCCGGCGCGGGCCCCCGCCCACATCCTCGCGCTGCCCGCCGTGCCCGCCGCCGCGCGCGCCCCCCTGGCCTACCGCCGGACGTTCTGATGAAACGCCGCGACCTGATGCTGCTGGCGGCGGGCACCCACCCCGACCCGCACACCGTCCTCGGCGCGCACCCGCAACCGGACGGCACCGCGGTCCGGGTGCTGCGCCCGCACGCCGAGTCGGTGACCGTCCTGGTCGGCGCCACCGAACATCCACTGAAGTCGCTGGGGCACGGCGTGTTCGCCGCCGTCCTGCCGTATCCGCAGGTCGACGACTACCGCGTGCGCACCGCCTACCCCGGCGGCCAGACGGTGATCACCGCCGACGGCTACCGCTTCCTGCCCACCGTCGGCGAGTTCGACCTGCACCTCATCGGCGAGGGCCGCCACACCCGGCTGTGGGAGGTGCTCGGCGCGCACCCGCGGCACTACACCACCCTCGACGGCGATGTCGACGGCACCTCGTTCGCGGTGTGGGCGCCGAATGCGCGCGGCGTCACCGTCTTCGGCGATTTCGATCACTGGAGCGGTAACTCCGCGCCGATGCGCGCGCTCGGGTCGTCCGGGGTGTGGGAGGTGTTCGTGCCCGGTGTCGGGCCGGGCACGCGCTACAAGTACCGGGTGCACGGCGCCGACGGCCGCGTCGTCGACCACGCCGACCCGCTGGCCTTCGCGACCGAGGTCCCGCCCGCGACCGCCTCGGTCGTCAGCCGCGCCGACCACGTGTGGACCGACAGCGCGTGGCTGGACCGCCGGGCCGCCGCCGACGCCGTCCGCTCCCCCATGAGCGTCTACGAGGTGCACCTCGGCTCGTGGCGGCCCGGCCTCGGCTATCGCGCCCTGGCCGAACAGCTGGCCGAGTACGTGCGCGCGACCGGGTTCACCCACATCGAACTGCTGCCGGTCGCCGAGCACCCGTTCGGCGGGTCCTGGGGCTACCAGGTCACCTCCTACTACGCCCCCACCTCCCGCTTCGGCAGCCCCGACGACTTCCGCTACTTCGTCGACCACCTGCACAACGCGGGCATCGGCGTGCTGCTCGACTGGGTGCCCGCGCACTTCCCGCGCGACGAATGGGCGCTGGCCCGCTTCGACGGCACCCCGCTCTACGAGCACCCCGACCCACGCCGGGGCGAGCAACTCGACTGGGGCACCTACGTTTTCGACTTCGGCCGCAACGAGGTGCGCAACTTCCTGGTCGCCAACGCCGCGTTCTGGATCGAGGAGTTCCACATCGACGGCCTGCGCGTGGACGCGGTGGCCTCCATGCTCTACCTGGACTACTCGCGGCCCGACGGCGGCTGGGAGCCGAATGTCTACGGCGGCAGGGAGAACCTGGAAGCCGTCGACTTCCTCCAGGAGCTCAACGACACCGTGCATCGCGCGTATCCCGGCGTCGTCACCGTCGCCGAGGAGTCGACCACCTGGCCCGGCGTCACCCGCGGCACCGATGTCGGCGGCCTCGGTTTCACCATGAAGTGGAACATGGGCTGGATGCACGACACCCTCGGCTACCTGGGCCGCGACCCGATCCACCGGTCCTGGCACCACAACGAGATGACGTTCTCCCTGGTCTACGCGTGGAGCGAGAACTACGTGCTGCCGATCAGCCACGACGAGGTCGTGCACGGCAAGGGCACCCTGTGGACCAGGATGCCCGGCGACGACTTCGCCAAGGCGAGCGGCGTGCGCGCCCTGCTGGCCTACATGTGGGCACACCCCGGCAAACAACTGCTGTTCATGGGCCAGGAGTTCGGCCAGTTCCGCGAGTGGGACAACGATCGCGGCCTGGACTGGCAGGAACTGGACAACCCACTGCACCAGGGCATCTCGACGATGGTCGGCGATCTCAACCGCACCTACACCGCGCACCCGGCGCTGTGGAGCCAGGACACCACACCCGGCGGGCACTCCTGGATCGAGGCCGACGACAGCGCCGCCAACGTCTTCGCGTTCCTGCGCTGGGGCGCCGACGGCAGCGCCGTCGCCTGCGTCTTCAACTTCTCCGGGTCGACCAGGGAGAACTACCGGATCGGCCTGCCGCACACCGGGATCTGGCGCGAAGTCCTCAACACCGACGCCCAGGAGTACGGCGGGTCCGGCATCGGCAACCTCGGCGGGGTCGACGCCGAGGACACCCCCTGGCACGGCCGGCCCGCCTCGGCCACCGTCACCATGGCGGCCAACAGCGCGGTCTGGCTGGCCGCCGAACGCTAGTCGGTCAGCTCGATCCGGATCGTGAGCAGGTCGGTCCCGACCGTGCGGACGGCGGCGCTGTTGTAGCGCGGCAGCTCGCGCAGCCGGGCGCGCGGGTCGTCGTCGGGCACCAGGTGGGCGAGGCCGTTGTGCCAGTGCCCACGCAGCCGCACCCGGACCCGGTTGTCGGCCAGGATGTTGCGGACATACTGCGAGCGCTCGCCGAATTCGGAGACCAGCCAGAACTGGTCACCCACCCGGCGCCCGCCGATCGGGGTGGTCCGTGGCTGCCCGCTCACCCGGCCGGTGGTCTCGAGCAGCTGCTGGCCGGGCAGCCGCCGCGCGACCACATTGAGCGGCCGCTGGAACGTGGTCACGATCCGGTGCTGAATGTCGTTCTTGGAGCCCATGTTCCGACCGTAGCAGCGGCGGCGGCTCAGCCCTTGCTCGCGAGGTAGTAGGTATTGAGCGGATCACCGTCGACGTGGCTGGTGCTGACCTCGGTGAAACCGGCGTCGGCGAGCATCGCCAGCGCGCGCTGTTCGCCCCACACCGTGCCGAGCCCGTCGCCGCCCTGCCCCAGCGATACCGACATGCAGTGCATCGTCGACACCGCGTAGAGGAACGGACCCAGCGGCAGGTCCAGGTTCTCCTCGAGCACGCTCGACGCGTGCACGTCGACCATCAGGAACACCCCGTCGGCGCGCAACGCCGTCGCGATGTTGGCCAGCACCCGCGCCGGGTGCGCCTGATCGTGGATCGCGTCGAAGACGGTGATCAGATCGCAGGACCCGGGCGCGTGCAGCGCCGCCACGTCCTGCTCGACGAACTCGACATTGGTCAGGCCCATCGCCGCCGCCTCGGCCCGCCCCGCCGCGATCGCGTCGGCGGAGAAGTCGTAGCCGCGGAACCGGCTGGCCGGGAAGGCCCGCGCCATCAGGTTCACCGCGTGCCCGCTGCCGCAGGCGATGTCGGCGACGTCGATCCCCATCAGCAGCCGATCGGTCAGCCCGGGCGCCATCGGCAGGATGACGTCGAGCAGCGCGGCGTCGAACACCTCGGCGCTCTCCTCGGCCATCAACGCGTGGAACCGGGCGTAGTCGTCGTAGGACAGACCGCCACCGATCCGGAACCGCTCGACGATCTTGGGTTCCACCTCACCGAGCTGCCCGATGAACTGCATGACCCTGGCGAGATTGTCCGGTCCCGCTGCCCTGGTCAGGCTGGCCGCGTGCGCGGGCGGGAGCGTGTAGGTGGCCGTCGGCGGGTCGTAGCGCACGATGCCCGCGGTGGTGACCGCGCCGAGCCATTCGCGCACGTAGCGCTCGTCCAGCCCCGCGGCCGCGGCGAGTTCCGGGCTGGTGGCGGCCGGGTTGGCGGCCATCGTGTCGAACAGGCCGACCTGGTGGCCCATGCTGATCATCAGCGCGGTGCTCGCGTGATCGAGCACCGCGACCATCTTCCCCGCGAAGGCTTCCACCTCGGCCTGATCTACCGCGCCCGAGTGGTCGAGTGAGGTCATGGCGTATCTCCTCGAGTCAGCTCGCGGCCCGGTGCCGCGGGTCTACCAGGAGATACGACGGGGCCGCCCCGGCAGTTCAGCCGGGACGGCCCCGCGGACGAAGGTCAGTACAGCGCGGTCGCGAGCTTGCGGCGGGCCGCGACGACGAAGGGCTCGGCCGGGTCGAACAGCTCGAACAGCTCGAGCAGCCGGGTGCGCGCCTTGGTGCGGTCGTCGCCCGCGGTGCGCTTGATGGCCGCGATGATGCGGTCGAAGGCGGCCTCGGGGCGCTGCTCGAGCAGTTCCACGTCGGCGGCGTCGAGGGCGGCGTCGAGGTTCGCCGGATCGGCGTCGGCGGTGGCGACCACGGCCGGGTCGAGCTGCTGGGCCCTGGTCAGGAAGCGCAGCTGACGCAGCGCGGCCTTGGCCTCCTCGTTGCCGGGCTCCTCGACCAGGATCGCCTCGTAGGCCGCCTCGGCGCCGGCGATGTCGCCCTCGGCGAGCGCGTCCTCGGCGGCGGTGAAGCGCGGGTCCTCGACCTCGGGCGTCGCGCCCGCGGCGTTCGGGTCGCCCTCGAGCTTGCCCGCGGTCGCGTCCATCACCGCGTCGAGCCACTGGCGCACCTGCGCCTCGGGCTGGGCGCCCTCGAAATCGGCCAGCGGCTGCCCGCCCGCGACCGCGATCACCGTGGGGATGCCCTGCACCCGCAGCGCCTGCACGATGTTCATGTTCGCTTCGGCCTCGATCGCGGCCAGGTCCCAGCCGCCGCGATCGTCGGCGTTGAGCCGCTCCAGCGTGCGGACCAGCTCGACGCTGCCCGGGCTGCGCTGCGAGTACAGCGCGACCACGACGGGCACCTGCATCGAGCGGCGGATGACCTTGGCTTCGAAATCCGCCTCGGTGACCGTATGGTTCCCCGGGGCCGCAGGCGCGCCGCCGGGAGCGGCGGGCGGCTGCTTCAGCGCGGACAGATCCACCGCGCCGGACATGGCGGCGGCGACGGCGGGCGAAGGACGACGGGCAGCGGGTCGAGTCACGCTTTCCAGTTTGTCACGAAGCCGTCGGCGCGGCTGCCGGGGAGCCCTTGGTCGCGCCCGCGCTCAGTTCGCCCAGCTGACCGGTGCGCACGGCCCAGATCTCGAAGGCCACGGTGAACAGCGGCGGAATGCTCGACGCCAGCGCCAGCACGGTGGTCTTCCAGCCCCAGTTCAGTTCGCGCGCGGCCAGCAGCGCGGTGATCACGAACAGGACGAAGATCGCGCCGTGCACCGGCCCGAAGATCTTCACGCCGATCTCGTTGCCCTCCGCGGGCAGGTACTTGAACGCCATGCCGGTCAGCAGACCGATCCACGACAGCGCCTCGAGCACCGCGAAGAACCGGAAACGACTGGCGGTGGACCGCAGATCGAAGAAACCCATACCAGCCATTGTGCAGCATGATCTACGACACCACGTAGTTGGACCGCTCACACAAACGGGCCCCCGCGCTCGGTAGCGCGAGGGCCCATCGTGTCGGAACGAATCAGGCGGGGACGCGGATGATGAGCGCGTCGCCCTGACCGCCGCCACCGCACAGCGCGGCCGCGCCGACGCCGCCACCGCGACGCTTCAGCTCCAGCGCCAGGTGCAGCAGGATGCGCGCACCCGACATGCCCAGCGGGTGGCCGATGGAGATGGCGCCGCCGTTGACGTTGACCTTCTCCGGATCGAAGCCCAGCTTCTTGGTCGAGGACACGCCGACGGCCGCGAACGCCTCGTTGATCTCGATCAGATCCAGCTCGGCCGGAGTGATGCCCTCCTTCGCGCACGCGGCGAGGATGGCGTTGGCCGGCTGGTCCTGCAGGGTCGAGTCCGGACCGGCGACCTGACCGGCGGCGCCGATCTCGGCGATCCACTCCAGCCCCAGCTCCTGCGCCTTGGCCTTGCTCATCACGATCACCGCGGCCGCGCCGTCGGAGATCTGCGAGGCGGTGCCCGCGGTCACGGTGCCGTCCTTGCGGAAGGCCGGACGCAGCTTGCCCAGCGACTCGACGGTGGTGTCGGCGCGGATGCCCTCGTCCTCGCTGACGTAGATCGGGTCGCCCTTGCGCTGCGGCACGGCGACCGGCACGACCTCATCGGTGAACAGGCCGTTCTTCCACGCGGCGGCGGCGCGCTGGTGCGAGGCCGCGGCCACCGCGTCCTGCTCCTCGCGGCTGACCTTGTCCAGGTCGTTGCGCTCCTCGGTCAGCAGACCCATCGCCTGATCGGTGATCACGTCGTGCAGGCCGTCGTAGGCCATGTGGTCGACCAGGGTGGTGTCGCCGTACTTGTGGCCCTCGCGGCTCTTGGGCAGCAGGTGCGGGGTCTGGCTCATCGACTCCATGCCACCGGCCACGACGATCTCGTGCTCCCCGGCGCGGATCAGCTGATCGGCCAGCGCGATCGCGTTGATGCCCGACAGGCACACCTTGTTGATCAGCAGCGACGGCACATCCATCGGGATGCCCGCGGCGATCGCCGCCTGGCGGGCGGGCAGCTGCCCGGCACCGGCCTGCAGCACCTGACCGAGGATGACGTAGTCGACCTGCTCGGGCGCCACACCACCCTTCTCCAGCGCCGCCTTGATCGCCACACCGGCCAGATCCGAGGCCTTGAAGTCCTTCAGACCGCCCAGGAGCCTGCCGACCGGGGTACGCGCACCGGACACGATGACAGAAGTCGTCACGAAAGCCTCGCATTCATTGAGTCGAACCTCGCCGCGACGCACACGGCGGTCAGCCGCGCACGTCAAGGGTTGCACTCAACGGTAACCGGTATCGGAGCACACCCGGCACCCAGGTACACGCTAGCTTCGAGGGGTGAGCAACGAGAACATCATCCCCGCCGACTACGTCATCGCCGTCGACCACGTGGGCATCGCCGTGCCCGACCTCGACGCGGCCGTCGCCTGGTACACCGACAATCTCGGCATGGTCGAGACCCACCGCGAGGTCAACGAGGCCCAGGGCGTCGTCGAGGCGATGCTGTCGTGCCCCGCCGCGGCCGACCGGGCGACCGCCCTGCAGTTGCTGGCCCCGCTGACCCCGGAGTCCACGATCGCCAAGTTCATCGACCGCAGCGGGCCGGGCCTGCAGCAGCTGGCCTACCGGGTCACCGACATCGAGGCGGTTTCGGCCTTCCTGCGCGACCGTGGACTGCGTTTGCTGTACGAAGCACCTCGTCACGGCACCGCCGATTCCCGCATCAATTTCATCCATCCGAAGGATGCTGGCGGTGTGCTGGTGGAGCTCGTCGAGCCGAACCCGAATGTTACGCACTAGTAGGCGGATACGGTCGGTAAATCTCGGCGAGATCACAATCACGGTCGAGTCTCCATAGGCTCGCTCGAGGCTGTATTTTGTGTGCCATGTCGTCACCTGAGTCCGATCGCAATCGCTTCGTTGCACTGCCCTTCACCGTTGTGCGCAAGGGTTATGCGCAAGACGAGGTGCGCAACTACTTCGACCGCTTCGACGCCGAGCTCCGCGTCACCGCCACCGACCGGGATGCTGCCGCCGCGCAGGCCCGGAATCTCGCCAGCCAGCTGGAAGACGCGCGGGACGAGATCGACGAGCTCCGCAAGGAGGTCGACCGGCTGTCCGTGCCGCCGACCACCGCCGAAGGTATGTCCGACCGTATCTCGCGCATGCTGCGCCTGGCCTCGGACGAAGCGTCCGAGGTCCGTGCGCTGGCGCAGGCCGAAGCCGCCGAGATGGTGTCGATCGCCGAGCAGCAGGCCACCGAGATGCGTGGCAAGTACGAGTCGCTGCTCGCGGAGACCAAGGAGAAGCGCGAGGCGCTCGAGATCGAGTTCGAGCAGACCCTCGCGAACGCGCGCACCGAGTCCGCCAAGATCATCGAGGCCGCGCAGGCCGATGTGGAACGTCTCGGCAAGGAGGCCGAGGCCAAGCGCAAGGCCACCCAGCAGGACTTCGAGGCCACCATGAACGATCGGCGCACCAAGCTGACTCGTGCCATGGAGGAGCTCGAGGCCACCAGCCGCGCCGAGGCCGCCCAGCGGATCAAGGACGCGACCGACGAGTCGAACCGTCTCATCAGCTCGGCCACCCAGACCTCCGAGCGCAAGATCGCGCACGCGAAGGAACTGGCCGAGGAGATGCGCGTGCTGCGCGGCCGGGTCTTGGCCCAGCTGCTCGGCATCCGTGGTCAGCTCGACTCGGTGCCCGCCATGCTCGCCGCGGTCAACCGCGAGAGCGAGCTGCTCGACGGCGCCCCCGAGCGCAAGTCGATCGGCAACAACGGCAACAACAAGTCCGTCTCGGGCTCCCGCCAGACCAAGGCCATCCCCGAGGTCGCCGACGCCGACGAGGACATCGTCGACGAGGACCGCGAGAGCGCCGACATCAGCAACTGACGTCGGACCAACGACGACATTGCTCCACCCTCATAACCGAAGAACCGAAGGCCGCCTCGAATGTTCGAGGCGGCCTTCGGTTTTCGTTGCTCTCGGGACTCAGGACCAGCGACGGGTGATGCCGCGGGTGCGCCTGCCGTTCCAGCAGCCCTGATGCCAGTGCCTGCGGTCGTCCTCGCCGCCGTCGGCGGCCCAGGCGACGATATGGGCGACCCCGGGCGCGATCTCGTGGTCGCAGCCGGGACACCGGTACGTCTTGACCGCCCTGGCACCGGGAACGGTGCGGACGATGTAGGTCTCCTCGCCCGGCCCGTCCTCGGTGCGCCCGTAGACGTCACCGATCGGCGCCGGCTCGCTACGTCGTCCTGAGCGTGGTTTACGTCGCGGCATGGCTCCCAGCCTAGAAGAGGCGGAAAACGTTGCTCTCCGTGCCACGCAGCTCGTCGTAATCGAGCGTGAGGCAGCGGATTCCCCGGTCCTCGGCCAACGTCCGCGCTTGCGGCTTGATCTGCTGCGCCGCGAACACGCCGGCGACCGGCGCCAGCAGCGGATCGCGATTGAGCAGTTCCAGGTACCGGGTGAGCTGTTCGACGCCGTCGATCTCGCCGCGCCGCTTGATCTCCACGGCCACCGTCGCGCCGTCGGCGTCGCGGCACAGCAGATCCACCGGGCCGATGGCGGTCATGTACTCGCGCCGGATGAGGGTGTACCCCTCACCGAGCTTCGTCACGTGTTCCGCCAGCAGCTCCTGCAGATGCGCTTCCACGCCGTCCTTGACCAGACCGGGGTCGACGCCGAGTTCGTGCGAGGAATCGTGCTCGATGTCCTCGATGGAGATGCGCAGTTCCTCGCCGGCCTTGTTGGTCACCACCCACAGCGCCTTGATGTTGTCCGGCACCGCCGTCTTGCCCTCCCGCAGCGGCGTCACGCCGTCGGGCAGCTCCGCGGGGACCAGGGTCGCGATATCGCGTTCCTCCAGCCAGCACGGCGGGCTCATCCAGTTCAGCGGCTTGTACGAGCCACCATCGGAGTGCACGAGCACCGAGCCGTCGGCCTTGATCAGCAGCAACCGGCGAGCCATCGGAAGGTGGGCGGTCAGTCGGCCGACGTAGTCGACCTGGCAACGAGCAATGACAAGGCGCACCACAGCACTGTAGGTGACGGGTCCGGGAACGCAAAAAGGCCCTCCAGCAATGCTGGAGGGCCTTTCGCAATGATGTTCCGGCGGTGTCCTACTCTCCCACACCCTGTCGAGTGCAGTACCA
>NZ_JBFAYK010000009.1:0-95031 GCF_040681225.1 Nocardia sp. NPDC051833 | reverse complement strand
GCCGCCTGTGGACCCTGCTGGTCTTCATGGTCTGGCACGGCATCTTCGTCGAGGACCGGATCAAGCCGGAGATCCAGGAGCCGGTCTACCCGGTCAACCTCTAGAGGTCGACAAGGTCGACGATCATCACGTTGTCGGCCATCGCGCCGCCGTCCATGTCGAGGATGTGCACCTCGGTCCGGTAGTCGCGTCCGATCAGGGGTGCGTCGAGGCGGCAGTGGTAGTGGCCGGCGAACAGGTGCTGCGGCCGGATCTCGCTTACGACGTTGCGCAGCAGTTCCCGGTGGCGTTGTGCGGCTTCGATCTCGGAGTCGGGGAAGCCGATCGGGTTGCCTTCGATGCACGGGATGCGGACGCCGTCGGGGACGTCGTGCGTGATCATCACGTCGGCGTGGCCGTCGAGGGACGCGTTGAGAGCCTCCCCCACCGAGATGGTTTCGCGGGCCCACCATTCACCGCGGGCCCGCCATGGCCGGTCCACACTGTGTGCGCCGCCGAGCGCCAGGAACGACACCCCGGACCACGCCCACCGGTAGCCGCGCGGAAGGTAGTAGATGTTCGGGCGCATCAGGATCGCGGTACAGCCGTGGTCGGCTTCGAGGAGGTCAAGGCGGTCCCAGTCGTCGTGGTTGCCGCCGACGAACGCGAGCGTCAGGCCGGTGTCCTCCAGCGCGCGCTGCACTTTCGCCATGAAGCTCGGCGCGAACTTGTATGCGAAGTCGCCCACATGCAGGACCGCTTGGGCGCCGTGCTCGGCGGCGTGCCGAATCGCCCGATCGGCATGGAAGCTATTGCCGTGCCAGTCCCCCGCGACCGCGATGCGGGTCGGGTTGAGGGTTTCCCAGGTCATCCGGGATGCCTTTCGATGTCGTCGACGGTGCAGGTGCCCCAGTAGTTTTGGCCGTAGCCGCGCAGCGTGCCGGGCGGGGCGTAGCGGCGTGCCATCCCGACGAGCCAGTCCTGCCCGGCCGGGTTGGCGGTGTGCACGTAGAGTGCGTCTGGCCACCAGTCGTGTTCGCACATCCACAGCATGATCGGGCGCGTGGTTTCGTCCTCGTAGGTCGCGATCGAGGTACCAAGGTCGTGGTCGAGGGACAGCACTGAGAGCGGGACGCCGGCGAGCCGGTGGCCGTTGATGATGGCGAGCGCGGCAGCCGCGGTCTTGACGAGCATCCACCCTGTAGGCGCGGGCCGCTCGTCGTCGACGAACAGCTTCATCAGTTGAACCTCGGCCTGGTTGGGTAGATGATGAATACCTCGCCGCTGGTCAGCCAGTATTCGGGTTCTGGCAGGTCGACAGTCACGATGGGTTGCCTGTTGGACCTAGACCACAGCATGACGGCTTGGACGACCAACATTGGCCGACGTTCTTCGATGCGGTAGCGGGACCGGATCTGCCACCACTTGCGCGGCAAAGGCACCCGGACACGCTTGACCGGCATGGAGGGGATGCGGAATCCCACTGAGCCGCCCTCGGTGAACGAGTGCCGCTGCGGCAGTCCGGTGCCGAAGGCGAGGTTGTCGATGCCGTAAGGACCCGGGTGACCGTCATGGAGAGTGAATAGCACTTGGTCGCCGACCAGTTCGTCGAGGTGCTGTTGCAGGTGCTTCCTGGTCGGCGTGTGGATCTCTGTCATCGTCCCCATCCGAGTTGGCGGATTCGGCGCGCGCGGGCGCCATAGAGTTCGCTCCGTGCCGCGTGTTCGAGCGCGGCGTCGTGACGGCGGCAGATCCAGTAGCCCCAGTGGTCCGGCACGTCAGGCCAGTCGTCAGGGTCGTCGCACAGATCCTGATCGAGCGGCACGCGCAGCCACTCGTGGGCGATGTTGTCCAGCACGCACCACCAGAACTGGCCGTGGCAGTGCGTGAAGATGCCCCGCGCAGTCACCGCTTCCCGCTCCCCGCTGTGGCGGCGATCATCGTCTGCACCAACCGCATCGCCTGCTTCTCGGTGAATCCGACGCCAGTGAGCGCGGTGTATTGGCCGTACACGGCCGCGGCCACCTGCCGAGCGTCCGAGGACGGCTCGACAGGTGGCCCGCCGGTGAAGGCGGCGAAGTCTTCGAAGTTCACGCGGCCTGGCCGTCGATCTCCCACGGCCAGCCGCCGTCGCGCCCGGACTCGAGCAGCGGCACCAGCTTGAACGTCGAGTCGGTCAGCGAACCGAACTCGTGACGGTTCGCGCCCAACGCGTACGCGGCCGGACGGTAGCCCTGCAGGTTGAACCCGTAAACGGGAACGTGCGGCGGGATCGGCGTGGTGATGCCGCCGGACTGGGTCTGCATGTCCGAGATGATGAACACCCGGTCGTGCCCCTGGTACTGGCGGCGGACCGCACCCGCGATGTCGGTGCCGTGCCCGCGCTCGCCGACACGGCTGGTGAACCGGCCGATCTCCCGCATCGCCGACGCACCCGCCTGCACCTCGTGTTTGAACTCGCCGGACGCGAACCCGTAGATGTCGGCCGCGCCCGCGTTGCGGACGCCCAGCGCGACACCGAACACGGCGGCGATCGTCACCATCTCCATTGCCGACTTGCCGGTGACCCTGCTCTGCATGGAACCGGAGGTGTCAATCAGGATCAGCGACCGGCCGGGCAGGGCGGGAAGGTTGCGCAGCGAGTGCCCGAGGGCCTTGTCGAGGGCATGGCCCCAGCGCAGCGACGGCGCCGACTCGCAGGCCGACAGGAACCGGAACGGGAACTGCCGCGACTTCGCGACCTCGTCCGGGTCGGCCAGCTTCGCGGCGACCTGCTCAGCGACGGTGTCGGAGATGCCTGCCTCGTCGAAGTTGCGCAGGTTACGCAGCAGCGCCATATAGCCCATCGACGGGATCATCGCCTCCCACCGCTTCGCGGTCCACGGACCGTACGAGCCGAGCTGCTCCCACGTCATGCCCGCCTCGGCGAGCCTGTCGGCGAGCGTTCCGTTCTTGGCGAGGTGGTCGACGAACAGCGGGGTATAGGTCTTGAAGACCGCGTTCGTAGAGACCATCGGCAGCGAATCCGGGATCGCGTTCTCGCGGTTGTGGCGGCGGTCGATGGCGTGCTCGAACAGGTCGCCCTGCTTGGGGGTGAACTTGCTCGGGTGGCACAGCTCGAGGACGTCGGCGAACCGGAAGCCGTGCGAGGCGGTGTCGTACTTGAGCAGCGACCGCTCGGTGTACAGGCGCGACGCAGCGTCACCGACGCCACGCATGACGGACATCGGCAGCTTGCGGCCGTACCGCGACATCCAGTAGGCGAGGAACTCGCCGGGCTCGTCGGCGCGCTGCAGGACCGAGTTGATGACCTGACGGTTGCCGCCGTGGATGCCGGCGTCGAGGCGGGCCTTGACGAACTCGGCGGCACCGACCAGCGACGCGGAGCGCATGTTGCCCTCGGGGCCTCGCATCCAGGCGAGGAGCTCGGCGGTCCAGTCGCCGTCCTTGACGGCGCGGTTGGCGATCAGGGAGCGGTATCGGGCGTCGCGGGTGTCGGCCGACTCGTAGAAGGTGTTCTCGCCGACGAAGTTCGACACAGCCAGCAGGAACAGCTCCGACCGCTTGGTGCGCACCTCGCCGGGCGCGCCCTCGTGGGTGCGGGTGGACTTGTTGGCCTTGGTCTTGATCGGACCGACAGCCGTTGCCGCGGCGCGAACGCTGGTCTGATTGAATTTGGACATGGCTATGCCTCCCAACAGGATTCCTGGATTGTGTTGGGAGGCGTCACTTCGTGGGTGCTGACATCAAGGCGGGGAAGGTGACGGTAGCGCTCTACCACTGAGCTACACCACCCGTGCGGGTAGTGGCAGGATTCGAACCTGCGTCTCTCCTTTAGCAGAGGAAGTAACCCTCTCCTACGGAACAGCACCCCTGTGAAGTTAGCTCCCCGAGATCAAGGTGTTCACGGTGTCGTTTCACCAGAAGAAGTAACCGTGAACTTCGCAACGGGAAGTTGTTACGTTGCACTGTAGTGCATGGCATTGCCATACGTCAAACCCTATTCGAGGACACCCGGCGGGAGCGGTGCGCCGATGAGCATGCCGAGTAGCCGGTACTGCTCCGGCGCCCAGTCAGCGCCACACGAAATACACTGTGCTGCACTTAGGTTCGCGCGCAGCGCGTAGGCGTGAACCGTTTCGCCGGACCCGTTCTCGGTCGCGACCATGGTCACACCGCACGCCGGGCACGGCGCCCGTAGCTCCCACTCGCGTGCGTCGCCAAGCAAGGCGTTGATCCGTGCGCACCAGTCCCGCACCTGCCGTTCCATCCGCCGCACCAGCCCGACCTGTTCCGGCGCCCACAGGTTGTCGGCGAGCGCGTACAGCCGCCGGACCGTGAGCTCGCGGCCGGGGACCTTCGCGACACCGATCGACCACTCCCCTACCCGGCGGTCGATCACCTCGAGCAGCGACAGCGCGTCCGCCCAGCCGGGTGCACGCGAGCCGGGTTCCGGTCGGCGGGCGCCGGCACCGTCCTGTTGTTCGCCCGCGGTCGCTTCCCGGAGCTGGTCGTAGAGCGAGTCGACGATGATCGGCACGGTGCGGCCGTCGCGATAGATCCGCTCGGATTGCAGCCCGACGAGGCCGTGTACGGCATCGGACAGTGCAGCGCGGGCGCCAGCGGCGAGTTCGTCACTCACGCGGTTCGTCGTCTCCTTCTTCCTCGGTTCGGTGCCACGGCCAGTACCCGCAGCTTGAGACGATCGGTTCGGGTTGGCCCGACTCGTTCGTGGGGAACGTTTCGGAGCGGATGACGCCGCCGTTGGCGTACTTCGGCGTTTCGTCGGTCATGGGCTGCTCCGTTGGTCGGGTTCGGTGTTCGCGGGGGCGTGGGCGACGGTTCAGCAATCGCAGTCAGCCCAGTGCACCCCGCAGCGAACGCAGGTCTCGTCGCTGTCGAGCCAGTCGAAGTCGTCGCCGACCTCGTCGCGCATGGTCATCGGGCGCGAATCGTGGACGTGAGCCGCTGCCGGGCGAGGACGTGGTCGACCGCTTTCGCTGCCTCGGCGGCGGCCTTGACATCGGTCACGTTGATCGTCGACGCGCACTTGTAGACGACCGGGCGGGCGCGTCGGTCGGCGCGCCACAGGAGCCAGACCGCGGCGGAGCTCGCCAGAAGGATTGCCGCGAGAGTCACGATCGCCACAGCAACGAGGGCGGTGTTCATGTTTCGTCGTTCTCCGTTTCGCCGCCGAATAGATCAGCGGGCGTGATGGGCCGATTGTTGTGCTGCAGGGCGTGCGCGATCATGAGGGCGCGAGCCTCATCGTTGGAGAGGTATCTTCCGCGCCAAATCTGGCATCCGTGCGAAATGCAGATGAGTTCGATCACGCCTTTGTCAATCGGTGTCATTGATACCCGCCGACGCCGCAACCATCGCTCCGAGAAATCGGGGCGTGACGAACCACCAGGTCAGCACGACCAGCAGGGCCGCCACGACACTAGTTGCAGTCTTGCTCATATTCGTCTTCGTCCTCGTATCCGAGCCATGGAAATTCGGGGTCGCGACCCACAGTTTCAGGTTCGATGCATTCCGGGTCCATTCGCGGCCTCCTGTTCGACCTATTCACAGAATAGATAGCGAGTCAAACCGTCTTTACACACGGAAATGCCCGCCACAGGAAATGTGACGGGCATCTTCTGAATTGGTCAGGCGGCGGCGCGGAGAATCCGTTCCGCCGCGGACCGCACCTGGTCCCAGCCCTGCGGCGGGTCGCCGTCAGGGTAGAGGGCGTACAGGATGTGGTCGGCGCGGACGAACGCGCTGACGATGCCGGCGCGGCGCTGCTCGGCCTCGCACATGGCGCCGATCAGATTGATTGCTGCCTCGTCGGCCACCGCCTGAGCCTGCCAGCGGCGCCGCGATGTCCACAACCGACGAAGCAGTGAACCCATCTCCGCGTTGGCGTGGCGGCGGCCGTGCCGCTCTCCGAAGATCACCGCGTTGTACAGGCGCGCCTGGTACGGGCTGATGTCGTCGTCGGTCTCAGCCATGACGGCCCCCGATCAGGCCATGCTGCTCCCACCAGGAGAGGTAGGTGTCGGCGAGCCACCGGTGGATCGCTACACGGTCGGGTTCCGGCGGCAGGTCAGCGGAATCGGCCAGGCGGTTGAGCTGATCGAGAAGGTCGGCTGCGCGGTCGAGTGCCTCGTCCTTCGCGTGCTCGCCGCGGCGCAGCTCCTGCAGCCAGGTGCGGTCCGGCTCCGGAATCGGCAGAGTGATCCGGCCCGTGGTCAGCAGTTCCACGCCTTGCAAGCCCAAACGAACCATGTGGTAAGCGAACTTGGTGTCGAAGCCGTGCTTGTCGACGAGCTCGGGCCGGTTGGTGTGCTTCTTCGACTTGACGCCGAGCAGCTGATCACGCTGGCTGACGAGGTAGCCGCCGAACCGCAACGCGACCTCGCGAGACAGCCACCTTTCCGGGTGCGCCTGGATGTCGCGGCCGACGTCGGTCTGGACGACGATCTCAGCCTCGGGGATGAACGCCAGCAGCAGCACGGTCGGATTGCCCTGGGCGGCGAGAGCGCTCCATTTCCGCAGCGAATACACCGTGAGATCGAGGTCGCCCGCGCCGGACCGGACGCCTTCGGCCTGGGTGCGGAACACGTACTGTTCGAACAGGGCCACGCTCTGCTGGGTGACCGGGATGGTCATCGTGGGCGGTTCGATGCAGACGCCCATCTCGTCACGGTCGTCGCTGCCGGTGGTGACGCCGTGAAGACCGGAGCCGACCTGGCCGAGCAGGACGATGCCGTTGCGGGCGATCTCGGCGTTGTGGTCGCTCCCGTGGGGCATGGTGTTGATTGCGTTGTCGGGCCATGCGTACGTGGCGTTCACCGGGCTGCTCCGTTCGGCTGCTTGATCGAGATTGGCTGGACGTGGACGTGGTCGCTTTCGACGGAGTAGCAGCCGTAATACAGCCACCCGCCTTGCTGCATCGGCTCGGTGAGCGTTTCGTCGAGGACGCCGTGCCGGTCGAGCGAGCGGGCGAGGTACTTCGCGTAGCTGATGGCTTCGTCTTGATCGGCGAATCCTTCGATGGTGGTGTCGAAGTGGCGGTCCTCGCAGACGACGAGGTAGACGGTCGGATATGGGGTCACAAGCTGGTGCTCCGGCTCGGTTTGGAGGGCGGCGAGTTGGTCTCGCCAGTCGGGTCTGGGTGGTGCGGCGACGGGTTTCACTACGGTCTGGCGTTTCGCTTTCCGTTTCCGGTCGGCGGCGCGCTGGGTGCTGGTGCGGCCCGCCCCGGGGACGGGCCGGAGTAGTTGGCCGCTGAGGCGCGCGATGTCGGCTTCGGCGTTCTCGATGGATCGCCGTCCGCCGCCGGGCGTGCAGGGGATCGCATACTTGCGTCCGGTCGCCGGCCACAGGATTCGGTGGTGGCCGCGGCCGTCGATTCCGAGGTACACCCAGCCGACTTTGCGCGCGCGCTGGACGAGGTCGTGGGCTTCCTTCTTGCTCACGTGGACCTCACCGGTACAGCCAAGCGAGCCAGCCGAAGAGTGCCAGGACAGCGACCCACCAAAGAAGTTCGATCCAGCTCATGCGGCACGCTCCACGATTTCCCAGGCGCTGGTGGTGATCTGGCGTTTCGTGACGACGACCTGATACCCGGCGTCCTGCATTTGCTTCCGCTCCGCCCACACGCGGGTGCCGTCGGTGAGGAGGCTGAACTCCTCACCGGATTCCGGGTTCTTGTAGAGGAGCTGGTACTCAGACCGGGTTGTCGCGGCGTCGGTCAGCCGCGGCACGTACGGTTCGTATCCGAGTTCCATGGGCCCTCCCAGGAAGCGGGCGAGGTGCCCGATGAGACTGGTCATGCTGCTTGCTCCTCTGTGTTGTAGGTGATTTCGAGCCACATCCGGCCGCCCTCGCCCTTCACGGGCGGGTGAATGACGGGCTCCGGTTTGCTCATGTACTCGGGGGTGTCGTCGGGGACGAGGCCGTAGCCTGCGAGGTTCTTTCCGCCTGCCGCCAAGCCGTCGTAGAGCGGTTTGGCGGTGGCGGTGAGGTTGTCGGTGTCGCGGCGGCGAGAGTCGCGCGGCTGGTAGTGCAGTTGCACCCGCACGTAGTCGAGGCCCTGCGGAAGTCCGGCGTGGATGGCGAGCGCGACGGCCGTTTCCCGGATCTCGCGGACTTTCGCGGCTTTCGCCATCGCCGCGCCCTTGGTCCAGCCACGGTCGTTCATCGACAGCAGGGGCCGAG
This sequence comes from Nocardia sp. NPDC051833, assembly GCF_040681225.1. Classification (NCBI taxonomy): domain Bacteria; kingdom Bacillati; phylum Actinomycetota; class Actinomycetes; order Mycobacteriales; family Nocardiaceae; genus Nocardia; species Nocardia sp. NPDC051833. Next base: position 86,844 of record NZ_JBFAYK010000009.1, on the reverse strand, counting down.
ACCACGGCAATTCGATCGTTACTGTGACGATGTCGGGCACAGCGGCACCACATGAAAAGCGTCGGTGAAGGCGTCGAACTTCGTCTGGCACCGCGGGCAGTTGAGCTGGTCGACGGTGCTGATCCACTCGTCCCAGCGGTCGACCAGCCACGTGTAGCAGCCGAGGCACACGAGCTGTTCGATGCAACCGTGCTGGTCGACCCAGAACGCTGCGGGTGGCCGATGGCCGGTGTGGAACTTGGCGGTGCAGCGCGGCTGGTGTTCGAGTGCCTCGGCGAGGGGTGCGATGGCGGGTGCGGTCACAGTTCTCTCCAGGTGATGAAGTCGGTTAGCTGACGGAAGGGCTGGTGGCATTTGCGGCACGGGATCGGTGACCGCCGTTGGTTGGCAGGGCGACGGCCCGAAGGAGGTGTTCAGGGGAGCTCACTGTCGGCTCCTTTCCTGATGGTCGCGATGAGCGTTTCGACGGGGACAGCAGCGCGGGCCGCGAGGACGAGCACCAGGTCGGCGAGGTTGAGGACGATGCCGAGGGTGTCTCCGTAGTCGAGGAGGACTTCGATTCCGGCGGTGTCACTGTTGTGTCGTGCCGCGACGACGGCGGCCGAGTCGCGCATTGCTTCCACCATGTCGGTCACGCCGCGTCCACCTCGAAAGGCAGGTAGCCGGCGGGGTCTTCGTCGCGGGGCTTGTCCTTGTCGGGGTGGAGGCGTCCGCCCCAGACGCCGGGGACGGTGTAGGCGGTTTCTTCGGCGCGTTTTTCGTGTGCGTCGCGGCATGCTTGGCGGGCGGTGGCGGGGCAGGTGAAGCAGAGGTCGCGGGAGCGTTTGCGGCGGGTGGCGGCTTGTTTCGGGGTTTCGCCGTCGACGTGCCAGTCCCATTGGGAGGCGCGGTGTTCGCGCTGCCATTCCCAGTGTTCGGGGGTGCGGCAGGGGGCTCCAGCGAACAGGTCGGGGGTCTTGGGTTCGGTCATTGCCTGGCCACCGCGATGATCGGCGCGATGATGGTCGCGGCGAGGATGAGAAGGACGGAGGCGGCGGCCCCCACCAGCCGGAGTGCGATGCGTTTACTCATGTGAACCTCCTGGTAGGGGGCCAGTTTCGACCCGTTCATGATCGGCATTGCAATGCAAATACTACGTGGCAGTGCAGTGCAAGACAAGCGGTCGGTATAGATCGGGGGTGGGCGCTGTCGCTGCCCACCCCCGCTTTGTGCAAGATCGCTAGTTACCGGCCAGTCAACGGTGTCGGCCGTAGGCGATTGCCCATCCGACGAACGCCCAGAACGTGACCAGCACCAGGCCGGTGACGATGAATACTGGTGCGTCGGAGCCGGGTTCGCCGCGCTGGGCGAGCAGGATGACGGCGTCGGTCACGCGGCGGCCTGCGCGTGCAGCCGGTCGGTGTTGACGCGCTTCTGGCCGAGCGGCACCTCGTCTTCGTCGAGATGGGGCCGCCAGTCTTCGCGGGTGCGTTGTGCGCAGATCGCGTTGAGCGCGCGCACGTAGGCGTCGACCGCGGCGTCGTGGCGGGGCCCGCGCGGGGTGGTGTCGGCGATCTCGGCGAGGTCCTCGACCCGGTAGTAGAGCTTGTGGTTGTAGCCGAAGCTGCTCATTCGATGTGGCCTTTCGAATCGACGGTGAGGGGGTTGGTGAGCTGGTCGAAGATGCGGCGCTCGCCGGCGGCGATTTGGTCTTCGAGCCAGGCGCGGGCTGTCTTGTCGTCGGCGGCGCCGATGACGAAGATCGATTCGTCATCGGCGAGGCCGAGGAGCTCGGTGGCGACGGTGTCGGCGAACCGGATGCGGTGGTCCCCGAACAGTTCTTCGACCTGGATCTGCCCGTACTTCGCGCAATCCGACCCGATCCACCGGTACCGGTTGGACAGGGTGATCGCCCATCCGCCGATGCACGACTCGATGTAGCCGTCGTCCGAGCGGTGCCGGAAGAACGCCTGGTTGTGAACGTGTCGGTAGAGGGTGATGTGCTTGTAGATCGCGCGGAGCAGGGGCAGTCGGTCCATGGGGCTCACCAGGTTTCGCGTCAGAGGTGGGTGTAGAGATTGGCGAACCCGCCGTCGCGGGTGGCGTGCAGAAGGGTGCCGTCGTGCGGTTCGCCTTCGCTGGCGACTGCGAGCGCTTCGGCGAGCAGTGCGCGCGCGTCGTCGGCGTTCTTCGCGGCGATGTAGATGCTGATGGGGGCGGTCACGCCGCGTCCTGGTGGCCGACGTAGCGGACGTAGGTGACGCCGTTGCGGGTCGCCGCTTCGTAGCCGGGGGCGGGGAGCGCCGGGTAGGCGCCCTTGCGGACGTTGTCGGTGATCGCGTAGCTGGAGGACTGGCTGACCTTGCGCGGCCACTTCGCCCACTGGCCCTGGCGGGCGCGGAGCGCGGCGGCGTATTCGCTGAGCAGGTCGGACGGTTTGCGGCTACGGATGGTGGTGGGCAGGGTCGAGACGAACTGGAACTTCGGGGTCATGGCGGTTCGCTTTCTGTTGTGGTTGATGCAGGTCAGGAGTGATGTTTGGTAGGGGCGGCGCCCGAGAGATGTGGTGGTCGATCTCGGGCGCCGCGCTCCCCCTCCCCTATGGGCGGCCGTCGCGCGCGGGTGATGGCGGGGCACCGCGGTCGCGCAGGGAAGGTCTCTGGGTTAGCCCTCGCCGGCGAGGCTGGGCAGGGTGCCGGTATCGCGGGGCACGGTGGCGAAGTGCTCGTCGAGCACCAGGTCCGGGTTGTCGGCGCGGATGTCGTCGACGGTGCGCTGCCAGGGCTTCCACCACAGGCGGGCATGGCGGCCGTGGCGCGCGAGCGGGGCCGTCACTAGTCAGCCCCGCCTTCGACAGAGATCTCCTCGGGATGCCGCGGGCCTTCGATGGTTTCGAAGCCGCCGTCGGTCGAGATGGCGCGCAGGACGATGACTTCTTCGTGGCCGGGTCGATGCCCGGTGCCGATGCGGACTTCCGCCCAGCCGTCGATGCCCTTGGTGGCTTCGACGAAGGCGCGGAGCGCTTGCAGGGTCAGGTCCTCTTCGAATGCGAGTTCCATGACGAACGTGTCTTCGGTTCGTTGCTGGGTACTGTATTTCCAGGTGCGCGAGATCATTTCGTGGCTCCGTATTTTCGGGCGATGCGTTCGGTGCGGGCGGCGAGTTCGGGTTCGCCGCTGAATCGGATGTCGCGGGCGAGGGCGGTCAGTTCGGCACGCAGTCGGGTCTGGCGGGCTCGACGACCGAATGGCAGAAGGCTCATGCTTGGCCGTCCTTCGGGGCAGTGGTCTCGCCGGGCTTGTGGGGCACGGTCCAGTCGAGGTCCTGGGCGAGCTGACGGCGGGCTTCGGCGCCGCCCTGCCACCGGTAGTAGTCGTGGTCGTTGTCCGGGCCCGCGTTCAAGCACGCGGTGATGTACTCCGGGCGCCCGTTGATGTGGGCACGGACCACGTCCAGCTGGGCGCGCAGCTTGATTCGGGCGGCGTTGGCTTCGCCGAGGGCAGTGGTCAGCCGGTCGACTGATCGCTCCTCAGAGGCCAGGACAGCGCGCAGGGCTTCGACCTCGTCTGCCAGCCCGTTCAGGAGACCGGGGTACATCTCGTCGGCGAGGGCGCGCGCTTCGGCGACCAGGTCGCGGGGCGCGCTCATGCGTCCGCTCCGACCAGTGCGCCGACGACCGTGTAGCCCGCAGCGGCGAGCGCTTCGGTGTGGTCGCGGTGGCGACCGGAGCCAGGAAGCACGGTCCAGTCGGCGACCATTCCTTCCTCGTCGGACACGTACAGGTGGGTTTCCTGGCTGCGCCGGTATCCCGTTGGGGTGAGAACGGTTTCGTCGAGGGTCGACGCGACGACGTAGTCGGCGATTCCGTCCGGGATCATCAGTGGCGGGTTGAGCTGGTAGACGCGGGCGTCGGTGCAGAACGTCTCCCCGGTCTCGGTGTGGGCGACTTCGGCGGGCAGCAGGGTGGCGGTCTTGGTCATCGGTTCTCCTGGTGGTCTTCGAGGTAGGCATCGCAGCGGTCGCGGAGTTCGCGGACTTGCGGGGTGGTGAGTTCGGCGCGGATCTTCGGGCAGGGCCCGGTCGGGTTGGTGGCGACGCAGATGCCCATGTAGGCGTCGGTGGGGGCGTCGATGACTTCGAGCGCGTAGCCGCCGTGGTCGACGAGCGGGGCGGCGCCGTAGAGGGTGTCGCCCCGGTCGTCGTGGCGGGTGATCACGCCGCCACCTGCGTCGGGGTCGCGTACCGCAGGTACCAGCCGTTGACCGCCACCTGGATGTAGACCTCGTCGTTGTGGGCGAACGGCGCGGTCTCGTTCAGGATTTCGACGAGCGCCGCACGCGCGTGCTGCCAGCAGTACGCCTCCTGCTGGAGGTGCAGCGAGTTCGGCGCGTCGGTGTCTTCGTCGAAACCGGGCTTGGTCCAGTCGAGGTGGACTGGGGCGGCGACACCGTCGGGGTGGCGGCATCCGGCTTCGCCGCATTCGCTTTCCCGGAAGTCGCTGCTATCCCATTCGACGTCGAACTGGACGCGCGGGTCCTTGGCGGGGAGGCCGAGGGATTCGCGGGCTTGGGTTTCGGTGAGCATCGGGTGGTCCTTCCGGTCAGGCCGCGAGGGGCAGGGTGAGCGCGAGGTCGGCGATGGTGACGTCGATCGAGGCGGGGTCGGTCATGTCGGCGGCCCAGATGGCGTCGGCGGCGTGAGCGAGGCACCAGGTGCTGGTGTCGGTCCACCCGCCAGCGCGGTGGGTGTAGCCGATCTCGATGCGGATCAGGCCGGTCGCGGCGCACTCCTCGCACTCGGTGGTGAAGGTGTGGGAGGGGGCGGTGTGCCCGGTGAAGTCGAGGGCGCTGGCGCCGATGAGGTCGGCGATCGCGGCGGTGTCGGTGTTCATGCGGCCACCTCGAGCGGGGTCGCGGTGAAGCCGCAGTAGGTGACGTAGGTGCCGTCGCCGGCCAGCCACGCTTCGCAGTCTTCGTGCCCGCAGGTGGGGCGGGGGTCGGTGGTGACCATCGGGGTTCCTTTCGCTGGAGGTACCGAGTGCCAGTCGGTGTGTTGCGAGCAACGTTAGTCACTGCACTGCATTGCCTTCAAGACGTTGCATGCCTTGTGATCATTTCGTTACCTTATCGGTCGCGCATCAACGCAGCGCCCAGCTGCGCAAACAGGCGTAAAGCGGGGAACCCTCAACCAAATGACTACAACTCATTGCCATCTATTGCACTGCACCGCAATGCCTTGCTATGGTCGTTTCAGCAACCACGGACCGACGAAGGAGCCCCGATGACGACCACCCTCTACACCCGCCCCCGCGCCGCCCGTCTCGCCGCGGCCCGCATCATCCGCGAGCGCCTGGTCGCCGCGAAGACGGTCGCCCTGGTCCGCTCCCTCCGCGCCCTCAACGGGTTCTGGATGACCGACCTGCTCGACAAGGGCGAGTTCGTCACCGTCACCACCGCGCTGACCAACCTCGGCGCCGACGCCGACACGATCCGCCGCTACGGCAGCTGGGCGGGCAAGAAGATCAAGGCCGCCTACGAGGACGCCTACGAAGGCCGCGAGCCCGTACAGGTGTGGAAGTACCTCAAGGGCGAGTTCCGCCAGGTGTACGCCTACCGCAGCACCGAGCCCGTCATCAACGACGGCCTGGCCGCCTACCCGCGCACCGCCCACCTCGTCGCGGCCTGACCGCCACCACCACCGAAAGGCAATGACATGGCAATCACGCTCGAAAACAGCGATCTCAACTGGCTCGGAACCTTCGCCAGCGCGGTCGAGTTCATCGCCAAAGACATCCTCAGCGACGCCGACGAGGTAGTTCCCGTGACAGTCCGTGACGGCGACGGCAACACCGTTTGGGGCGCGCTGAGGGCGGTCGAGGACGGGCACTTGGTGGTTGGCCGCCAGCGAATCGTGATTGCCGACAACATCACTGGCTTCTACGTCGCCTGAACAAGTTGGCGGGGTCAACGCACAACGACGTGCGGCAAGGGACCAACGACGCTCCCCCACCGACCCCGCCAACACCCCCACCGACCGATCGACGCGAGGAGTAACCGATGAACGACAAAGTCACCAGCATGATCTGCGGCTGCTGCACCGCGCCGGTCAGTCAGATCCCGGCCGACTGGGCGCTCGCGCGCCGGATCCGCAGCGGCGCGGTGAAGGTGGGTCGCGTGCCGACCGACCGGTGCGACGACTGCCTCCGCCACGACGTGTACCGGGCGCCCTGCGTGCCCGCCGACTTCACCGCCCCGTGCTGCTCGTGCGGGTGCGCCGACACCGACGAGGGGGCGGCAGCATGACCGTCGACCAGATGCGCGACCAGATGCACGAGGTGTTCGCAGAGATCCGTCAGCTGCGGGCCTTCGCCCGATTCCACGGCGCCGACTACACCGGTCCCACGACCGAACTGCCCGCCCGGCTGGGCGCGTTCGGGCGGGTGATCGCCCCGGCCCGCACGGTCAAGCCGTCCGGCCCGACCATCACCGATCTGATCGAGATCCGTTGGGACGCCATCCGCTGGCTCCAGCACGAGATCCGCGAACAGCTCGGCGTTCCCCACCCCGCCAGCACTCATTGAAAGGACCAGCGAAATGAGCACAACCACAGCACCGTCTGGAGTGAGCGACGCACAGAAGGTGGCGTACTGGCTGCTCGACACGATCGCGGCGGCAGACGACACGGTCACGATCGCGCCTTCCGACCACGGCCGCCTGACGCTCACGCTCCCCGACGGCCGCGCGTTCTCGGTGCAGGTCGACGCGATCGAGGACGAGGACTGACATGAAGCGCATCCGCATCGAGGCCGCCGCCAACGCACGCCGCTGGGACACCTACGAACTCGACGTGCCCGACGACTTCGACGTCGACGGCGAGTTCGCCGAGGCATACCTGCACGACCGGCTCGCCACCGACAACGGCATCACCTTGATCGACACCAGCTACGAGAGCGAACACGAGAAGTACCCGCCGGAAAAGCCCGACATCAACACCTTTGAGGAGATCTGATGCCCGAATTCACCTATGTGTTCTCGCAGTACGCCAGCCACGTCGTCACCGTGGAGGCCGAGACCCGCAAGGAAGGCGAGAACGCCGCATACGACCAGCTGCCCGTCAGTCTGTGCCACCAGTGCGCACACGAATTCAACATGGCCGGGGACTGGGAACTCGACGAAGAAGCAACCGAGGAGTACGAGTCCGATGGCGAGTGACCGCATCTACCGGGTCGTCGGCACCGACAAGGACGGTATCCCGGTCGAGACCATGAAGGCGAGCGACAGCGATGCACGTCGCGCGGCCGACGAAATGAACGCACGCGCCGCCAAGGCTGGCCGGCCGCAGGACTGGCATGCCGAGTACGCCGATATCGAGTGGCGTCCGATCGACGCACAACTGATGGAGTTCGAGCAGTGACCGCGATCCTTTTCCGTGAGACGAAGGCCCACGACGAGTCCGGGGCGGTCAAGCCGGGCGCGAAGTTGTCGAGCAACGAGTACGTGCCTTGCTGGCTGCGTGACGAAGATCAGCCCCACGGCCAGCTGTGGATTCGCCCCGTCGACCGCTGCAACCACGGCATCACGATCTGCCCGGAGTGCGCCGAGTCGTGGGATATCGACTACGTCGTCGACTACCACCGCACGCTCGGTGGCCGGGCGCTGCTGGAGCAGATGTCGACGACGGCGACGGAGGCGTTGTCGTGATCGAGTCGACGTGCCGTGCCTGCCACGGTGTCATCAGCTGGGTCGACTGCCCGACCGGTGGTTGGTGGCAGCACGAGGAACACCCCGAGGACGGTCACGACGCGGTCAGCGGTTTCGACCCGACCGAGGACGAGGACGCGTACGGCCGCTGGGTCACCCGCCGCAGGAAGGCGTGACCGTGGAAACGATGTGGTTCTGGCTGACGCATCCCCGAGATGCCCTGTGTGACTGGGGCATTTGGGGGTGTGACCTGCACAAGCGCACTGGCTGGTTCCCGTGGTGGAACCGGAAACCCCAGGAGGACTGATGGAACTGCACGCAACCGTGACCGGCGGGCTGGAGTGCGCGCTCTGTCTGCACGGCGCACCGATCTCCGCCAACGCCAGCAACGCCGCCGTGGTCATCGTCGACGGCTACACGCTGTGCGAAGAACACAAGTACGAGTTCGGCGACGTGGCCGAGGCGCGTGCCGAGATCCTGCGCGCCAAGCACGACAAAGAGCAGCGTGACCGCCTCCGCCGCATGGGACTTCTGCGATGACCGAGCCCGAGCCTGAGCGCCCCGACCTCGCAGCGTGGCGGCGCCGGCACGAACTGCGCAAGTCGTCGGCCGCGCAACCGATCCCGTCCGGCAAGACCTACCAACGCAAACCGAAACACGACCAGGAGACGGACGAGCGAGATGGATAGCAACCAGGCTGTGATCGCCGCGGCGTTGAGGGCGTACGACCCGGAGATGCCTGTCGCGCAGGCCGAGCATGCTGCCCGGCTCACCGCGGCGGCACTCGACAACGGCGGCTACGCGGTCGTGAAGCTGACCGAGCAGCAGACTGATAGGCACGGTGACCCGGTCTGGCCGGTGGACACCGACGGCCCACGCAGCGACGGGCACGTCTACCTGTTCGACGGCCACGCTGGAATGCGCCTCGGGCTCAACGGGGTCAGCACACCGATATGGGAGCCGGAGATCGCCGAATCGCTCGCGGCCGGACTGCTCGCCGGCGCCCGGAAGTGGGCTGAGTCAGAGAAGGGCGACCGTGATGAGTGACAACGGAACACCGAGCCCGAATGCGTGCCGACACTGTGGTGTCGACCGGCAGGAGCATCTGCAGCGGTGGGCGCCGGGCGTGAACTGGCACAGCTGGGTCGAGCCGACGGACGAGCAGAGGAAGCAGCGCATGCTGGCGAGGAGGGCAGCGTGAAGTACCGGGAATTCTGTGACGACTGCGGCGAGCACGTGGCGTCCGACGGCGAGTGCTACTGCAACCAGGAAGACGAAGAATGAGCAACAACATTCACCTCCGCGACATCGACATCCGCTGGGAAGGGCGCGACGACTTCACTCCCGAGGGCCACTACCTGGCGCTCGGGAAGGACTCGCTCGGCAACACGCGCCTGTGGCTGTTCCAGGGGGACACGGTGTCTGACGAGGGGTACTGCGGCAGCATCCTGATCCCTCAGGATGCCGGTGGTCGGCCGATCGCGTACGGGCCGCGCGGGTCCTACGTTGTCTCTGGCCACGACCAGGCCGCGCTGCTCTCGCGGCTGGCGAACGATGCTGCCCCTGGGGAGCCGAAGTGACCCGCCCGCTGCTGTACCTCGATGTCGACGGCCCGCTCAACCCATACGGCGCGAAGCCGGAGAAGCGTCCAGCCGGGTACGAAACCCATCGGTTGACGCCCGCGGCCTGGCTGGATCGGCACCCGAACACCCCGCCGGCTCGGGTGAAGCCTCTGCGGGTGTGGCTGAACCCCGAGCACGGGCCACAGCTGCTCGCGCTGGCCGAGGTGTTCGACCTTGCGTGGGGGACGACGTGGGAGCACGAGGCCAACAGCATGATCGGCCCCCTGATCGGACTGCCGGAACTGCCCGTCGTCGAGTTCACGGGCAGCAAGCGGTTCGGGCCGGAGGGGACGTTCTTCAAGACCGCGCCACTGATCGAGTACGCCGCCGGGCGCCCGTTCGCCTGGGTCGACGACGACATCTCGATGCGGGACCGCGGCTACGTCGAACGCCACCATCCCGGCGCGGCGCTGCTGCACTACGTGAACCCGGCGGCCGGCCTGGTCGACGAGGACTTCGTGGTGCTGCGGGAGTGGGGAACCTGTCAGACCGGCGTGGCAGGATCTGCGGCATGACCACGGACCCGCTCGACGAGCCGATCTACACGCGCCGCGACATGAAGCAGATCGGGTACGCGCTTCTTCACGTCCCGCACACCGCAGAGATCGAGTTCGCCGATGGCCAGATGCCCGCCGAGCCGACCCCCGAGTTGCTGCTGTCCATGTTGGACCAGTTGGCTGGGATTCTGCGGGGGAAGATGGCCGAGCCGACCGGGGTGGAGCAGGCGGTGTGGGCTGCATGGGGCGAGATCGAGGACAACGACCCGGCACCAGTGAAACGGATCGCCCGTCAGCTCGGTATGACCGCGGCTGATGTCGCGTTCGTGGTGTATCCGGTCGAGGAGTTCGGCCGGTGGGACGACAGCCAGGAACCTGACCTCGACTCCATCGAGCAGCTCGACGCTGGTAGCGGCCCGATTGAGGACCTGCCTGCTGACCTCGATGCCGACGGTCCTTGGATGTGCGATGCATGCGACGAGTCCGCCGAGGTGCTCGTGGTGCACCCGTCGGAACACGACGCGCAGCCACACCCGCTGTGCGCCGAGCATCTGGTGCAGTTCGGCCGGGAGCTCATCGCTGGGCGCGGCGACTAACCCTGGTGGACGACGAACGCCCCGGACTCGGTTGAGTTCGGGGCGTTCGCGATTGGGTAATCGGCCGTGCAGACAGGCGTGACTTGCTTGTTTGGTTGGCGTTTCAGATTGTAGGGGCATGTCGGCAGGTAGCGGGAGCCGGGATCTGCGGCCCGGCCGAACCACCCCCTTGCATAGTCGTAATTTACGACATAGAATCGCCGTATCGGGGCAGGCACCAGGCCAGCCCCCACCCGCCAAGGGGAATCCCATGACGCACATCACCTGCAGCCGCGAACTCGCCGCCCTCCTCAACGACTCGTCGCCCGCCACCCCGGAAGACGCGACCGAAACGCCGATCGACTGGGTCGACGGACTGTGGGTGAACGGCGATACCTACGACGTCGACGCTGCCGCAACCACATCCAACCGACTGGCCTTCGCAGACGGGAGCGCCGCAGTCGAGTGGAAACCGGCCGGATCCGACTGCTGGGGCAGCACCAACCCGTGCGGACACGTACCCGGCCGCCCTGACGCGCGTGAGCGCGCGCACTGGGTTCCGGCAAGCACCGCCGAGTGGGCTTGCGCTCACGACAACGTCGGGGTGTCCCGCGACTGGCGGACCGTCAACGTGTGGGACGCCAACGGCTACACCGACACCACCGTGTACGACACTGTCGCCGAGGCTGAGGCCGCCGCAGAACGGGAAGTCGCCGCGCTGGCCGAGATCTGCTCCGAGCATCACACCGACGAGGACTGACTACCAACGGGCCGGAGGAATCGTCCGGCCCGTTCTCGTTCCGGGAAAGGGCACACCGATGACATCACCACACCTGAACGACCTGGATGTCGAGGACAACTCGATCGGTCCGATGACTGCTGCCGAGTTCAAGGTCGTCCGTGAGTTCCTCGGCCTGACGACGCGGTGGCTCGCAGACGAACTCGGCATTCAGGAGCGCACGGTCCAACGGTGGGATGGTGGGCAGTCGACGGTGCCGGAGTGGGCTCGCGAACGGATCGAGGCGATCGAGACCGAGACTGCGGAATTGGTGTCGGCTTCGATCGACCACCTCAGCGACGCACGCGACCCCGGCATCCTCACCTACCGCAGCGACAACGACTATCGGAGCCACCACCCCGAATTGCGGTGGCCGGCGTCCTGGCATCGTGCGGTCATAGCCCGTGTCGCGCAGGAGGTGCCGGGCTTGGCGATCGAGTTTTGGCGGCCCGAGTGAGCTATCTTGACGACTTTCGTGCCGCCCTCGCCGCGGATGGAATCGACACCACACCCGCCGTGGAGGACCGCGCCCGGCCGATGAGCCGCGCTGACTACGAGCGCGAGTGGCGTGCCGCCCGCGCCGCCGAGCGGGTCGAGGTCAACGGCCGGCTGGTTCATCCGAGCGCCCCTCACGGCACAGCCAGCGCCTATGTGGCCTACGGCTGCCGATGCGAGCCGTGCACCACGGCGGCTGTCGTCCGCACGGAAGAGCGGCAGGACCGGGTGCGCGCCCACCTCCGAGGGCATGGCGTGTCGGGGTGGCGTCGCGGTTGCCGATGCGTGTTGTGCGCTGCCGAGAAAGCTAGGACCGACCGGATTCGTCGTCGGCGCGCGACGCGCCGATTGGTGGGGCGGTACCAGCGCACACGTATTACCGATGCGATCAGCGCCGGGGCGCACCCCGTCGAGGCGGCTGCCGCAGTTGGGTTGACGTGGAACCAGGTGCTCGGATTGGCGCGGCTCGATCGACGGTGGGCATCGCGGCTGGACAAGGCACTGCTGACTGGCCGGAATCCCGACATTGCGCATGGGTCCTATTACAGCTACCAGAAGCATCGATGCCGGTGCCCGGAGTGCCGAGCTGCGAAGGCGAGGTATCGCTAACTCTTGCATTGTCGTAATTTACGACATACGCTGAGTGGGCAAGCGGGGCAGGCACCGGCCAGCCTCCACCCACCAAGGGAGACTCGAATGAACATCACCCTCACCCCCGCCGCGATCACCTTCATGCGCGCCACCACCCGCCTCGACGAGGTCATGGAGTCCGGCGCCGTCGTGAACATCAATGACCTGCTCGACGCCCGCGCCGCCGCGAAGGCCACCCTGGTCGCCGAGGGCTTCACCCCCGACGAGATCACCGCCCTGGCCGAGCACGCTCGCGCCTGACCGCAAAGACACGAAAGGCCCCGCCGATTGGCGGGGCCTTTCTCGTACACTCCAGGCGTGGCCGACGTCGACGACCCGATCTCGCCCGAGGAGGCGGCGATGATGGCGTTGATCATCGACCTGATCGAGCCGGATACCGACGTGACAGTCGATCGGCTGCACGCGCAGCTGGAAGCCCTGATGGAGGACCCGCCGAGCCGCCACGACGTGGAGAACGCGCTGGCGATCCTGCGGATGCCGCACGTGCGCTACCAGCCCGGCGAACCGTCGGATGAGGTGCTGGGGCGGATGCGGGACATGCTCGCCGAGGCCGAAACTCCCCCGCTGGATCCGACCAAGTTCTCGCGGTACTTCCGATACTGACCGAGCGGTATGATTCGAACGTGAGTTCGAACCCGGACTGGAGGATCGGCAGCACCACCGGGCTCAACCCCGACGCCCTCTATTCGGTCCGCCGCGGTTGGGCCCACCCCTCCCCCGTTACCTGCCCCAACGGCCACCGGCTCGGCCCCAACCGGGTGTTGGTCGGGATCGTCATGTGCCCCGACGTCCCCGGAACCAACTGCCACCGCACCTACACCTGCCGCCAATGCGACGCCGCGGTCATGTGGCCGCCGGCCGTCGATGCCTGCGACCACCGCTGGTTCGACGGCCGCTAGTCGCGTTCGGCGCCGACCGGCCACACCACGTCGACCGGGACGCCGCGGGTCCGCGCCAACTCCACCACCGTGCCAGTGCCGGCGCGCTCGCTGACCTTGCCGTCCCACACCGCGATCAACCGATCCGTGTCGCCGACGAGGACCTCATTCGCGGCCTCGTAGGCATCGCGGCCAGCAGTGTCGAAGTCCATGACCCGCACCTTGGATGCCTTGCCGATCAGCGTGTCGAACCGCTCGGCGTCATCGGGTTTCACCTTGGCTTCGCGGTAGTCGCGCGACGGCACGACCACCTCGAGCTCGCCGCCGGCGGCCAGAACCGCTTCGGCGAACACGGTGTCGGCGCCGCGGGCGATGCAGGAGATCCCGACGAGGTCGGGGGTGCCGGCGATCAGGTCGGCGATCGCTTCGCGTACCAGTTCGGCGGTGTCGTCGGTAATGTTCATGTGTCCGGTGACGCTGATCCTCATACGGTCATCATGCCGGGGACAGCATCAGCGGGTGCAGCATGTCCCGCAGTTCGGTGACCGGGCGGCTGGTGGGGCACTCGGCGGTGCGCTGGTACACCTCGGTCACCTTCGCCTGGACGCGGTGGGAGGTGGTCTTGCCGACGTCGATGATCGCGAGTTCGCCGAGGCGTCGTGCTTCGCTGTATTCGCCTTGGATGAGGCGGGCTTCGGCGATGCCGAGCCGGTCGAGCGCGCTGGAACGCCACCGCTCCGGTTTGCGCAGCGCGATCGCGGAGGTGATCGCTTCGGCTGCTTCGTCCGCGAATTCGTTCTCCTTGCGGGCAAGTTCGAGCAATCGTCCGCCGAGGGTGCCGGACAGTTCAGCGGCGTCGAAGTACTGGATCCAGTACGGGTCGTTGTCGGGGCGGGCGTCACCGAACGCCCTGTAGGCATTGTCGGCGGCACGGTGGAACGCCGAGGGGCGGCCGAGTTTCGCGTACGCCCATGCCTCGCGCGTGTGCAGCAGGGCGCGCATGGTCGGGGTGATCGAGCGGCCGACGATGTCTTGGGCCAGGCGCACGAGTTCGAGGGCGTCGCTGGCGCGGGCGTGTTGGTAGCCGATGCGGTCGATGCCGTCGCCGGCCGGTTCGAGGGTGAGCATCTGCCGGGCCAGGTTCGCCAGCCCGTTGGCGAACAGGCCGGGGTCTCCGGCTTCGCGCGCGGACCGGATCGACAGCATGTAGTAGCCCTGCGCGGTGTGCTGCTCACCGGAATCCCAGGACATGGTCGCGGCGGTCTCGGCGAGCAGTGCACGGATCCGGCCGAGGCGCTGCCGGACCGCGGGATTCGATTCCGCGGCGATCAGGTCGTTCACCTCGGACAGCTGCCCGACCACGGCTTTGCGGCGCAGGCCGCCACCGAACTTGTCGTCCCACTCCCGAAACAACCTGGCGGCGCCTTCGAGGTCGTCTAGCTCCTGCGCGCCGGCGCCGGTGATGACCGGGACGGGTGTGGGGGTGTTGCGGCTTTTCCACAGCCAGCGTTCGAGCGGCTCGAGGAGGTAGGTGCCGACGACGACTCCGAAGATGGTGGTCGCGGCATCGCGGCGGTCCAGGGTGAGGTCCTTTCGTGCAAGGTCGTCAGCGACGTCCTCGCACGGCGATGTCCAGATCGCCGGATCAGGGTCGACCTCTAGAGTGCCGGGCGCGACTGCCCGCTGGGTCTGGAGTTTGTGGAACTCCGCTCGCTGCGGTCGTGTTGCCGCGGCGAGGAGCTGGTTCATCTTCTCGGCGTGTTCGGGGAGGAGGGTGATCGTTGTTCCGCGGTTGCACCACTTCTTGATGGTGTTGATGTGGATGTCGGCGCGTACGGCGAAGCGGTGGTGCGACAGGTCCAGTGCTGTGCGCAAGTCGGCTGCGTCGGCGCCTGTCCACTTCTTCATAGTCGACTCCTGGTCCCGGTGTGAAGGGCTCGTGTACCAGCGTGTACCGAGCGTGTACCGGAACACGTTCCGCGTGTACTTACGTGTTCTTCCGGGATCGCTCGTGGCCTACCAATGTTGATGGTGCCCCCGGCGCCAGCTCGACCCTCATCGCTGGCGCCGGGCGCTATCAAACCTGGCACCTATCACTCTAGGCGGTCCAATGCTGACCAGTCGCACCTTATTTCAACCCTCGCAGGAACCGGCGCTGCTGATTTGCACTGTCGATCCCGGCGAATTGACTACCGAGCAAGCGCACCGCGACATGCAGGTGCACCTGGAATGCGGAGTCGACACCTGCAAGGTGCGGCGTCGGGCACGAAGCACGCTGGTCGCGAACAACCGGATGGTCTTGGACTGCCGGGCGATGGAGCAGCGATGACCGCCGCCGACACGACCATGCTGACTCACTGCCAGCGGTGGATCCTCGAATCCTTGTGCATCGCGCACATTTGGGATGGTGGGATCACGGTCGAGTCGCTGGCGAGTCTGCTCAGCCACAGCCCGCACTACACCGGCGAGTACCTGGCGCAGCTCAAGGAGCTGAAGCTGGCCGCGGTCACTCGGCGCAGTTCCGGCGATGTGTGGAAGCCGCTGGCCCGCGGCTACGAGTTGGCCGAGCAGTACCCGAAGGTGGTCGCGGCCATGGCTGACAAGGCCGCGATCCTCGCTGAGGCGTCATGACCAGCCCGGACCAGTCGCGGTCTGTCGCTATCGGCTATCTGCGGCTGGATGTGTCCGGCGACTCGGAGTTCATTCACCGGGACGCGATCGAGGAGCTCGCGGCGAAGTGGGGATACGACCTTGTTCGGACCGAAGAGGCCGACGAGTTCTCCGTTTTCCCTGTAGCTGTGCTGATCAATGCGGCTCGCCTGGATCGGGCCGTCGCTGTGTTCGTGCCGTCCGCACGCCATTTCGAGGGGTGCACCGTTCCTGATGACCTGCTTGCGGTGTGCAGCGTGGTCACGGTCGCGGACAAACAGACCTACGCGCGACGTCCGCCGTCGCCGTCGGAAATCCGAAGCGTTACCCAACAAGAGAAGGAGATGAATTAGATGCGTGCAGTTCGCGCGTTTCGTGGTCCCGACGGCAACGCGGGCGGTAACAGCAACCCGGGTGACCCGACGAAGGATCCGCTCCAGATGTACGGGCGCAGCCCCCAGTTCGGCGACAAGATGAACGGCCCGTTCCCGAAGGTGGAACAGCAGTAGCCGATCAGCCCCAGTTCTCCCCCGGCTCTTCCGTCACACGATCGCCGGGGTGAGCGCGACCCCCGTAGCTGCCACTGCGAGCAGCTGCGGGGGTCGTCGCATGTTCACTCGATGGTGATCGTCACCAGTTCGCTCGGCTGGAAGACGTGCTCGGCGCGCCCGAATCCCTCCCCGAACAGGGTGTAGACGATGTCGCCACCCGGTTGCACGACGGCGGCCTGCTTCAGGATTCCGTGCCCCTTCACATCTGCCCCGATGTGGTTGGGGAGCTGGTCAGCGGTGATCTGGATAGTGCTTGGCATACTGTTCCTTCTGATAACTGGATGTTTCCCCCGACTTGCTTCCAGCGTATCTGGCGCGGCCGACAAGGTGGTCTATTCGCGGCGACCGATCTCGTCGGCCCTCTCCAGGCGGACCGGACAGTCGAATGCACGCCCGTGCTGATGCCGGTTAACCGATGCGCCCACCGAGTCCCCATTCCCACACGGGGATTCCGGCGGCGCGGGCGTGTCGCATGCAGTGCTGGGTGCCGATCGACTTGCCGAGCGGGAACGCCAGCGCGAGGTCGGCGCCGGAGCGGATCATCTTGAGGTTGCGGCGCGGGCCTGCGGCCGGGCAGTACGGGGTGCCGTCGGCACGGGTGCGCGGAGCGTGTTTGCAGTTGGTATCGCAGTGGTCCCAATCGGCCGGGTGTCGTTCGATCGGCAAGCCGGCGCTACCCCAGATGTCGGCGGCGATGCTGTCGAGTCCGTCGGCCTCGCCCTCTACGAGCATGATCGGGCCGGGCTGCAGGTGCCGCCATGCCGCGGCGAGCGCGTCCCTGACGATCAGCCGGTCGGTCCAGTTCCGGGAGCCGGTGACGAGCAGACGCTTCACGCCGCGGCGGGCCCTTCGAACGCGCGCAGTACAGCGTCAGCGAGCTGGTAGCAGTCGATCGCAGCGTCGCCGTCGTAGCCCGCGTTCGAGTCGACGCCGACTGACCCGCCGCCGTCCATGCCGCAACGGCCGAGCTGCTGGAGCATGTTGAGGCTCAGCACGTTCGCGATGTACTCGCGACGGAACTTCGGGTCCTTCATGTCCTCGGCGAGGTCGTCGTGGAACAGGCTCATTCGCTGACCGTCTTCGGGTAGTCGGGGTGCTGGTCCCAAACTTTGGCGAGGTTGGCGATGATCGCGTCGTACAGGGCGATCTCGATGGCGTAGCCGCCGCATTGCCCGCAGCAGTGGCCGATGTCGGCGAGCGCGTTCCGCATGAGGATCAGGTGTTCGGCGAAGTCGACGAACCCTTTCACCCAGGCGGGGTCGTGGAGGGCGATGTGCTGCGGGATCGCGGTGACGTTGTAGGTGCATTCGACCGGATGCGCGATGTTGTGGTCGGTGATGGTGTCGACGCAGTAGTCGCCGGCGGTCCATTCCTCGTACAGGTACTCGATCGACGCGGATGCCGCAGTCTCGGCGTGCTCGGCTAGCCGGGCACGAACGAACGTGATCATGTCCATGACGACCTACCCGTACGAGCAGTTCAGGTGCCAGCCGGGTTCGGCGACGCCGACGTCCAGGCCGAGCAGTTCGATGAACCGGGCGAGCTGGCCCCGCCACTCCGGCAGTTCGACCAACGGCCGCAACGGCTTCGAGCCCCACGCGGGCGCCGACTGCCCTGACGCGGCAACGCAGACAGACCAGCCGGGTTCCCCGCCAAGCGACCCGTAGCGATCGAGGAACACCGGCACGTCGGCCTCCGCGCGTAGCCGTTCGAGTTCGGCCGTGTTGGCCTGGTATGCCTCGTATGCGGTCGATGTGCGCTTGTATTCGTCGACGCGACGCAGGTACTCCTCGTTGGCGGCGTCGCGTTCGGCGCGGGGCATGTTCCAGGTGTTGGGACCAGCCGGCGGGCGGGTCGGGTAGTCGTCGGGGAACGGGATCGGGGTCCAGCCGAGGCGCAGCGCGAGTTCGTGTTCCCAGTCGCCGTGCTCGTCGACCCAGTCGGGGGCGTTGTCGAATTCGCCGAGGTCGTATCCGAAGTAGACGTCAGCAGAGGGGCTTTGGCCCATTGGTCAGGCTCCGTAGGTTTCGGTGGGTGTGCTGCGGGCCGCGGCCCAATGCATGAGGCAGTCGAGCGTGCAGAACGCCCAGCTCTTTTCGGCTTGCTCGTTCCAGGCGAGGAAGCGGCGCGGGCTGGCGGTGAGAATCCACCAGCCGGTGGGGAGGTCGTCGCCGGTGCGTTGCCAGGTGTCGCATTCGTCGCGGTCGCAGTGCACGGCCATGCTCATGCGGGCCGCCATTCACTGTCGGTGCGCCGCCACAGCCGCCGAACCGAGTGCCCGGCTTTCGCGGCTTCCATGCGCACCGCGGCTTCGTCGACGCCCTCGCATGCGAGGAGCCCGTGATCGTCGAAGGCGGCCCACCACGCCGTCGGCTGCCAGTCCGTCATCGCGGTCACGCCGACTCCTCGATGTTCGGGAAATTGCCGGATTCCGTGTGACGCGGAACATCGGCATTTCCCGAACATTCCGCGTCGGCCTCAGCCATCAGCCGGTCGAACTGATCGACAGGCAACACCACCGCCTCGTACTTCATGACGAACCAGTCACCACGCACTCGACCTTCCAGCTCGTCGCGTCCGATCTCCCAGATGCCGTGCACGAGCTCCGCCCAACAGCCGGTGCTGTCGTGCTCGAGCACCGCGGCGAACGCCTCGTCGAGCGTCGGGTGGACGCTCGACGGGTGCGTGCCGACACAGGACCCGCCCGGTTCAGTCTTCTTCACCACCGCCCAGGCCGGCGCGGCACGGAAGCCCATCACTTCACCGGGACCGACAGCGGGACACCGCTACCCGGCCAGCACTGGAACCCGGCGGGCAGCGGCTTGCCGGCGTTGACGAGCTCGAGGCAGCGGGCGACGAGGACGTTCGGGTCGCCGGACACCGACGAGGCGAGGATCCGGTTCGCTTCGGCCTGGGCCTGGGCGGTCTTCTGCGATTCCTCGGCGATGCGCGTGCTGGCGATCTGGGCCTGGTAGGCGTTGATCTTGTCTTGGGTGGTCTGGTCGAAGTGAACGATGGAGATGATCACGTTCTGCACTTCGATCTGGGCGCTGATCTTCGCCTTCAGCTTGTCGGTGACCGTCGCCGAGAGGTCGGTGAGGTTCGGACCGTCGGCGGCCTGCGGGGACAGCGGGTTGTAGTCGGCGAAGACCGCGTTGAGGGTGGCGTTCAGCTCGCGCGTGACCAGCGAATCGCGGATGTTGTTGTCGTTCTGGTAGTCCCGGAACAGGGTGTCACCGGCGGAGGGGACGATGCGCCAGCGGATGGTGTTGTCGACGCAGGCGGTGCTGTTGTTGGCGAGCCGGACCGCGGTGCCGCCGTTGCACTTGCCGTCCTGGAACCCGCCGACCTGGTTGTCGGTGCGGATGGTCCCGTTCAGCTCGGGGACGTGCTGCCACGGCAGTTTCAGGTGCAGGCCGTTGGACAGGGTGCCGACCGGCTTCCCGAACGAGGTGACGATGCCGACGTTGCGGGTCGACACGACCGCGACGCACGACCACGCGAACAGCAGGACCGCGATCACGGTGGCGACACCGCCGACGAGCATCCCGCCGTAGCGGATGTCCTCGTCCTTGTCTGGGTCCGTGCGGTACCCGATGATCAGGGCTGGCACGCCGATCAGCGCGCACAGGATGGAGAGGGCAAGAAGCCAAGGCATAGGGGTGTTCTCCTGGTCAGCAGTTGCGGCGGGTGGTCTTGCGGGCTTTGCGAGCAGCGCGGTTCTTCGCGCGCCGGCGGGCGATCTCGCCGTCAGGGACGGTGCCCTGGTAGACGTGTTTGCGCTGCAGACCCAGCAGAATGGCGCGCGCGTACGAGGTTTCGAACAGGCTGGTCACGAGGGTGGTTCTCCTGGTCAGGAAATGCTGATGGTGATGCCGAGCGCGTGCAGCGCGAACATGCCGACGAAGGCGACGCCGCTGACGATCGCGGTGCCGTACGCGGCGACGATGAGCGGGATGGCCCGCTCGCCCCAGCTGTCGATATGGTGGCCGGCGATGACGGACACGATCGCCCAGAGGACCGCGGCGCCGATCATGATCCAGAACGCGATGATCACGCTGCGGCCTCCCGGGTGAGGCTGTCGGCGAGGTCGACCGCGGTGAGTCCTTCACCGAATCCGAAGTCGGTCCAGGTGTCGGGCTGGAGCCGGCGGCGGCCGTGGCTTTCGTCGCGCAGCCAGGCCAGGCCGGTCGCCCACTGCTCCTCGTGCGAGAGCTGGTGCCAAGCTTCGCGGTCCTCGTCCTCGGCGTCGGCTGGTTCCCAGGTCGTCGACCCCGGGTTCGGGAACGAGTCGCACACGCTGTAGGACATGACGACCGGTTCGTCGTCACGGGCACGCAGCAGTTCGACGACCGCTTCCCAGCCCATCTCGGGGCGGAACACGCCGTCGCGGCGGGCGCCTTCGATCAGGTCGGCGAGCCATGCCCGGTCGGGGCCTTCGACGTAGCCGTGGACTTCGCACTGGGCGTGGACACGGGCGGCGAGACGCATGCTGTCGCCGGACTGCTGGATGAGCGTGTTCAGCAGGAGGTACCAGTGGTCGACGCGTTTGCCGTTGTGCACGAACGCGCCCTGGCTGTCGCCGAATGTGCCGAGGGCCAGAGACAGCATGCGCCCACCGCCGGGGTGGTCGAGAGCCGAGTGGGCCATGCTTGCGGGGTGCAGCACTCGGCGCAGTTCGGGGTAGCCGACGATGCCGACCAGCAGGCCGATGCTGGCCTCGTGGGTGATGGTGCCGAGGTGTGCGCGTTCACTGCCGAGGACGGCGGCGTCGCCGCTGGGGCTGTGGAAGTAGATGCGGCTCATGCTGCTTGGTCTCCTTCGGCCGGTTCGTCGGCCGGGTTGTCGTCGCCTTGCAGGAGGCGCACAAGGTCGGGATGCACGTCGGCGAGGTCGAACGTGGCGGTGAACGATCGGGCGGCAGGTGTGAACCGGAGTGCGGGGTCGTCGAATTCGGGCGCGGGCTGGAGCTGGATCGGTTCGGCGAGGGCGCCGAGTTCCTGCCAGCCGGCCTCGCCTTCCCTGCGCACGTGCACGGTCGCGCGAGGTGCTGGCCGCCGCGGCCGGTACACCCAGCGGCGGGTGACCGTGTCGTAGGCGGCGCGCTCGTAGGTGACGATGGGCAGGTCGATTGACATGGGCGGGTTGTTGAAGTCCGTCAGCGTCGGAATCACCGGGGTGATGGTTTCCACTCGGTGGCCGACGTTCGCGTTGACCTCTCGGCCGTGCGCGTGCCCGCCCTCCAGGATCCCGCCGACCGGGTCTGGTTCCCACCAGGCGACCAGTCTGCTGATCCCGTCCTGGCGGTACTCGGTGCGGATCTCGACGGGATCCAGTTGGACGCCGTGGTATCGGCTCGCGACCTCTTCGAAGAAACTGGAGCGCACGTGTTCTCGCAGGTACTCGGCGTACGCTGCATCGGGGGTGCCTGCCTGGCAGCGGAGGCCACGGAGACTGTCGACTTCAGCCATCTCAAGGACACCGCGCGACGAGTTGTCGTCGTATGGATCGTCGGGCAGCGTCCAGGTGCCGAGGATCTCGCTGTGCCATGCGGCGAGCTGGCGCATGGTGTCCGCGAAAGTGCCCCAGCCGGTGTCGATTCCGGCGCGCGGGTCGACGGGTGGCGTGAACTCGCCCTCGAATTCGGAGCCGGGGCACAGGACTTTGCTGTCGTCGTCGGCGTACCGGTAGTCGGGGTCGACGTAGCCGGCGCGGCGCATCGTGCGCATGCGCACGGTGATGGCGAGCCCGTGCCAGTCCGCATCGCACCACGCGTGTGGGCAGGTGGCCTGGTTGATGTTGTGGTCGTAGCCGCTGCGGTTGCCGTAGTTCGACATTTGCCAGTCGACGAGTTCGTCGATGGCGTCCACGATGTCGCGATCAGGCATCGGGCACCTCGTTCAACCAGTCACGCAGCCCGCCGAGGTAGTCGCTGTCGAACGCGTGAAACGAAACGTCTTTCGTGCCGCGCCAGTTCGTCGGCGGAACGACGTCGACACTGATCACGTCTTGATGCCAGTAGAGGTCAAAGGCGCGCGTGAACCACACGTGGTGGTCGCCCGGAACCCCCATCCGGGACCGAACCTGCTGGGCCAGCGGCTCGCGCACTTGGAGACAGCGCACACTCCAACCTGCGGAGAGGCGCTCCAGGCACTCCTCGAGCGTTCCGACCGTGGCGAACTGTGCCGGGTCGTCGACCCACGCCTTGTACAGCCAGGGCGTCATCCCCAGGTACTCGCACAGCCCGCGCGGGTCGTCGCTGTCGTGCCACTCGCCGACGAGATCGTCGATGTCGCGGTCAGGCATTGTCGCTCAACTCCGGGCCGGCGTAGGTGTCGACGCGGCGGACCCGGACAGCGATCTCGTGACGTTCCACATCGAATCGACGAGCGAGCAACCAGATCACGGCGCCAGCGACATCGAGTTCAGTGAGGACGTCGGCTCGCCAATCCGGAATGGCAGGCACCCACGCCGCGAATCCTTCGCCAGGCTCGCCGAGGGGCGTGTATTCGACGTCAAACACGCTGCTGATGTCTGCTGATGGGCTCACACACCTATTCTCAAGGGCGTGTAAAACCCGACTTCGGTGTCGGCCGCGCGGATATCGGCCGCGCGGCCGACCACTAGCCGCGGCGGGGCTTCATGCCACGCTTCGACGGCTCCAACCCTGCCTCGCGGGCGATGGTGCGGAGGTAGCCGGGCGTGAAGGGTGCTTCTTTCGCGACGTCGGCGGGTTCGTTTCCGTCTTGCAGCGCTTTCAACGATGCCACAACTACTTCTTCGCGGGCCCGCTCGAATTGTTTCTTTAGGCGACGATATTTCCGTGTCGCCTTCTTGAGCTCGTCCATTGCTTCCGTCACGTCCGCGATCGTATCCGGCCATGGATAACCCGCATTGCTTCATCGATTCCTTTTTCGATACACTAATTCGATTTCAAGATTCGATTCTGACTGTCGAATTACTGGAGGTATTAAACAAGCAATGAACAGCGACGATTGCAGTATCACGGTCACTGAGCGAACGCATCCGGATGGCGCGATCGTGTTCAGTGGGGTGTGTGATTTGTGTGGCGTGCCGGTGTGGGCGGCGAGCCGCGAGGACGCACTGGCCCGTTTCGAAGAGCATCGGGCAATTCCGGCGCCGCCGGCCGCGGTTATGGGACGGCCGGTCACGTTGGCTGATGTCGACACGTACCCGGAGTGGTTCCTCAACGGGCGCGGGTATCCGGTCGCGGCGGCCGTGAAGTGCCCGCACGGGGAGCCGCTGGTCGGGTTCTGCCTGGCGTGCGCTTGACTTCTCCCCCGCAGCAGAGCGTTACTGGTCCTACCAGCGGAAACACACGGCGAGGGGACGAGACGATGGCGGGCAAGACCTACTGCGTGCAGGCGTACGACGCGAAGACTGGCGTCCCGTTCGAGGAGATCGTGTTCGACGCCTTCTACTTCGCTGACGAGGACCACGACGGCAACGCCGAGGCCGCCGCGCTCGAGGTGTGGGACGAGATGCGCGCCTGGGACCGCCCCGAGTTCGTGGAGTGGCGGATGCTCATCTTCGGGTGAACCCCGCGCGAATCAGGCCGCTTGGTCGAGGATTCCTCGGTCCAGGCGGTTCGCGATCAGTTCGCAGTAGCGTTCGTCGAGCTCGACACCGACCGCCTTGCGGCCGAGGTTTTGTGCCGCTACCAGCGTCGATCCGCTACCCGCGAAGGGGTCGGCGATCGTCGCGCCGGGCAGGCTGCGTTCGATGAGGAGTTCCATGAGCCCGATGGGTTTCGGGGTGGGGTGCCCGATCTTGCGGGATAGGGCGGACGGGGACACGTTGGTGCGCAGGACGCTGCCGATGCGTCGGTGGGTGCCGCGGGGCCACTTCCCCCACAGGTAGATTTCCTCGTGCGAGGACCCGAATGCGCAGGACAGGTCGCCCATGCCGGGGCCGGAGCCGTCGGTTTTGTCCCAGACGAGGACGAGTTTGATGCTGGGTGGGCGTGGTACCCGCCAGGTGCCGAACATGAGCGCGGGCGCGTCGGGGTTGTGGTCCTGCCAGCGTTGGAATGCTTTGTCGCGGATTTCGGTGGTGTCGTCGCCCGCGATGAGTGTTTTTCGTCCGCCGCGCCCGGTGTAGGACATTCCGTAGGGAGGATCGGTGACGAGTACGTCGGCCGTCAACCATTCTTCGTTGTCGAGGCATGATCCGTGGAATAGGCGGATTAGCCCGTCGTCGTAATACAGGGTCACACGGACCCCCGTTTTCTACTCACAAAGCATATTGTCGCTCCACGAGTAAAACCGCTCGGCAATTAATTTTCACCGCTAAAGAAATACCGACCGGTAACGTGTGCGGGCTAACACGCGACACGCGGAAACCATGTGGCAATCCCCCGGTGATCGTGTCACCCTCGATTTCGGGCCGCCAACCAGACGGCCTGTGCGACACCGGATCACGATAGGAGCACCACCGTCCATGGCTAACCCCGCTACCCTGCTCTACCAGCAGTTCGAGAAGTGGAACCACCACAACGCCTCTGCGGAGCAGGCTCGCACGCCCTCCCATGACAACTGGGAAACGCAGCGACTCATGGTGCGCCACCTGGACGGCATCGACGAGATGCTTCGAGTCCTAGAGGCGAACGGTCGCAACGTCAGCGTGTACCGTCGAACGTTTCCAGCCTGGTGCGCAGCGGTTTTCGCATACCCCGGTGGCTGGACAGGAAACACCTCCGCAGCCATCGACACGCAAACGCTCGGCCATCTCGAGACCCTGGCCGAACGCCTTGACGGCGAACTGCCTGTCGCGGACGAAGACCTGCTTGACCGTCTCTCTGACTACCTGACCGATGTCCGCAACGTCCTGGTCGCGGATATCGACCTCCCTGGTGATCTCCGGGACCACCTCGCCCAGGTCATCACGCATGCAGAGTGGTGCGTCAGCAACTACGCGATTTCCGGCGACTTCGAGCTGCGCGTCGCCACTGAGCGGCTGGGTGCGGTGATCGGACAGGTGAGTGGTCGCAGCCGGATGACTGACGCATGGGACACGGTCAAGAAGAACTTCGTCTGGCCATTCGCTGTCGGCATCGCGACCGGTCCTGCGCTCACGGCCGTCACCCAGTTCGCGATCGGCGGCTAGCTGGCAAGCGTCCGCGCCGAGTCACGGCCCGGACGCTCCATGGTTCACGGCGGTATTCCGTCACGTGTCGTTCTCCTCGGCGAGAGCTTCAGCGACCCCGAATCGGCCCTGACGCAGGAGCGGCGCGATCTGCTTCGCGAGCGCGAGGGCTTCGTCGAACGGAAACCGGTGCGCGGCAAGCCATTCGTCGCGCCGCTCGGACGGGATCGTCTCGTTGTCTCGGCTGCCGTCGGCCGCGTAGCAGCGGCCCAGGTGCGTGACGGCCCACCGGTCGTAGCCGCGGTACTCGACGCCGAGGGTGAACGCGAATCGTTCGGGGTGGTCGCGGGGCAGGCACGACACCTCGTACCGGCCGACCTCGAGCGCGGGCTCGGGGATGGTGCGATCGGGTTCGGCGGGCTTGAAGATGTGCCGGAACCGGTGGCCGGCGCGCGCATGCCCGCAGGAGGAACAGAACTCGATCATCGTCTCCCCTCGGTGAGCTTCTGCACTTCGTCGGGGTGTTCGTCGCGCCACCGCTGCCAGCTCGGATCGGTCAGCTTGTGCGTGATCCACTCCGGCACATCGGGTGTCAGCGGGAACGGCGGCTCGCCGGCGACGCACCGTTCGCATCGCACCGGCATGGTCAGGTCCTCGTCGTCGTCGCTGTAGGTGTAGCGCAGGTGCCGTTCGCAGAAGTACAGGCCGCACCCGTGCTCGCCGCCATACAGGTCGTCGCCGCACACGTAGGACAGGCCGCGGTCGATTTGGGCGCCGCAGCCGGGTTGGTCGCAGGTCGCGGGAATCCCGTAGCCGATGTCGCGCTTCCAGCGCGTGTCGTAGCCGACGCCGTAGCCCACTACGCGGCCATCTCGTTCGGCTCGAGCGACAGGAACAGGACGACGAAGTTGGCCGGTGCACCCGCCTCTGCGGCGACGTCACGGATCAGGTGTTCGACGGCGTCCTGGCGGGACCGACCAGCCGAGATGCGGCTCGTCCCCCGCCGTTCGCTGATCTGGGTGCCCTGCCTCGTCGCCCATTGAAGGGTGACGATGAAGTAGTACTCGCGCATCAGTGCCGGGCCTTCGACTTGTGCGGCTTCTTCTTGTGCTTGGGCTTGTCGTGGTCGGGTTCCCACTCGTAGCCGGCGACACCCTGTTCGCAGTACAAGTTCGCCACAAGGACGTCGCCCTGATCGAGCTCGCACCACCGCTGCTGGCGGGAACACGCGGTCGAGGCGGCGCCGGCGAGGACGACGAAAGAGACAATCGCCGCGGCGAAACGGGCTCTGGTGGTGGTCATTTGTCCTCGCTGGTGGTGAACCTGACGACGAGTACGTCGTCTTCATGGGTGACCCATGCCCAGTCGTCGTGGGTGGGGAGGTTGCCGTGGTACTCGGCGTAGCGGGTGCGCGCGAACGCGACGGCTTCGAGGAAGTCGCCGATCGCGGCGGGATAGGACTCGCACGGGACGAGCCATTCGTGGTGGGTTTCGACGCGGGTGCGGGAGGTGACGACGCTCATTAGAAGCGCTCCTGTTCGTCGATGAGAGTGAGGACTTCGGTCAGTGCGCGGTCGTAGCCGGTCCGGATCGAGTTCTTGTACTCGGGGCGCTCCGGGTCGGTGCCGGGCCCGAGGTTGCGGGTGCCGGTGTTCCGGCAGTGGGCACGCTTCGCCTCGACCTGGGCGCGGACCACCGTGAGCACATCGCTGGCCGATCGGAAGTCGGCCCGCTCGTGTGCTTGCTCGAGCAGCAGCGCGTAGTCCGGGTCGGGGATCCGGATGACTTCGGCGGGCAGGTCGTTGCTCCATACGGTGCGGACGTTGAGCAGGTTGAGCATGTACGCGCCGCGGGCGTCCGCGAGCAGGTCGTTGGTGAGTACGGCGACGTTGTGGCCGCGCGTGTAGAGGACGGTGCCGATCGGCAGGGCGTGAAGCTCGGCCATCGTGGTCACGATGTCGGTCATGCTGCCTCCTTGCTGCGAAGGTATTTGGCGGTGTCGAAGGCCAGCGAGACGGCGAGGCGCCAGGATCGGAAGTAGGCGATCTCGTAGCCGTGGATGCCGGAGGTGACGATCACTGCCCAGCCCTGTGCTCGCCGGTTCGCCGCGCATACCGCTTTCACCTGGATGCGTGGTTGGCGTCGCGCTGACGGGGTGAGGGTGACGATGCCGTGGCAGTGTCGTTCGAGGAACGCGTCGAGCCGTTCACCGTTCGTCATTCGCCGACCGCCTTCTGTCCGGTCCAGGGCAGGTGCAACCGGTCCTCCGGGCGCCGCGGCACCACGTGCACATGCAGATGCCGGACAGTCTGGGTGGCTTCGGCGCCGATGCTGGTGATGATGTTCGCCGAGGGCGTGTCAGCGGCGATCTCGGCCGCGTACTTCATCACGATGCCGGTGAGGGTGGGCCAGGTGGTGGCGTCGTCGACGTGCTTGCGCGGTATGACAAGCAGATGCCCGGGTGTGACCGGGTTGAGCGGCACGATCGCGATGGCTTCGCGCCACTGGTCGACGATGGTGGCGGGCGCGCCGTCTTCCAGGATCGCGCAGAACGGGCAGCGGTTCATCATCGGTGGTCCTCGTCGACGGCGGCCGGCGTGACGGCAGCGCGGGTTTCCCAGTTGCAGTCGACCGAGGTGGAGCCGGTGCTGGCGTCGCGGACGATGACGCACAGGACGCTGCTGCCGTCGGGGGTGGGGATGCGGCGCACTTCCTGGTCGACGGCCGTGGTGTCGTTGGCGCAGCCGGTGAGTGTGAGCGCGGCGGCCGTGGCGAGTCCGGCGAGCAGGGTGGCGCGGCGCGGGCTGATCATGCTGCCGCCTTCGCGAGCCAGGCGTCGAGCTGGTCGCGGACGGTGCGCGCCTGGTCGGCGTTCAGGTGCGCGGCGATGTCGTCGCCCTGGAGGATCCGCAGCCACACGTGCGGGGCGCTGGCGGCGCTCGACTCGTACACGAACACCTTGTGCCCGTATCCGGTTTCGACGGGTTCCCAGTGGTAGAAGCCGCGCGGACTGTACTCGCCGGGCAGGTCCACGACAGGTTCGTAGGTGATCGCGAAGTCCTCAGGTTCGCAGCGGTAGAACCTGCCGAAACCGTCGCGGATCACCCAGTCGCCGTCGTAGACGTAGTCGTAGCCAACGCTCGTCGGGATCTGGAACCAGCGGATATCGGCGAGATCCTCAATCGGCGCACCGATGTTCGCTCCCGGGCAGAAGGCGAGCAGCTGCGGCTTCGTGAACACGCCGAGACCGAACTGGATGGCCTGGACGGTCGCTGAGCGCGTCCGGTACTGCGGGTAGTCAGGCATTCTCGGCCGCCTCGTAGGTCTGCTGGAAGATGTCGGGCTTGCACGGGTAGAACTCGCCGGCGACGCCGCGGATCACGTAGTCGCCTGGGCTCGCGTGCATCGCACCCTCGAGCGCGTCGATCGCGATGCTGTGTGGCTTGCCGGGGCGGCACGGTCCGGAGTCGGGCTGGGAGCACGAGAATCGGGCGGTGCCGTCGTTGGCGAGCACCCAGTCGATAATCGGCGTCGCGCCCTCAGCGGTGCCGTCCCACTGCATCGCGTCGACGGTGACGGGCTTCTTGCGGTACTGCTGCGGGTCAGCCATGGTTCTCCTCGGCCACCCAGTGGGTGACGGTGATGGTCTTGGTTTCTTCGACGGCCCTGACCAGGGTGACGAGTGGCCGACTCGCTGTCGTCGGTGGAACGGGCTCCTGAATCTCGGTGAGCGGGTTCCACCAGGTGAATGCGTAGTGCTGTCCGGAAGGCCCGCGAACGATGACGCGTTCGACGGTGTGCCAGCTCTTCTTCTCCAGCACCTCGTCCGTGACGAACACGAAGCCGTCGACGTCTTCGTCGGTGCCAGCACAGTCGAGCAGGTCGCCCCAGTCCTCTTGGAGGAGTTCGGCGAGCTGTTGGATCTCGGTCTTCTCACCCATCGGGGTTCTCCCTGCGTTGGCGGGCGCGCGCGATGGCTTCCCGGAATGACGGTGACGGGCCGGTGTTCTCGGCGCGCATCTTGGCGATCGTGCCGGGCGGGACGATCGTGCGGTCGACGCCGATCGCATTGAGGTATGCCTCGTGGTTGGCCGCGATCAACTCCTCCAGCTCGGTGACGCGGTCTCGGTTGGCGGCGCCATCGGCGCAGGCGGCGCGCAGCTGATCTTGCAGGCGGCCAGCGATCGCGCCCTCCTCGCGAAGATGCTGTTCCAGCTCGGCGATGCGGGCTTGGTCGCGCTGCTGCTTGCCGTGGATGGCCGCGTAGTCCTGCTGCACCTGGGCGCGCAAGCGTTCGAGTTCGCGGGTGCGGTGGTGGGCGAGCTGGATCATGGAGAGGAGGCCACCATCGGGGATCGACAGTTCACGCAGGCGCGCGGGAAGGGTGTTGTACTCCTCGTCCCCGCCTTCGTAGGTGCGGCGGGTGGAGTCGTAGAACTGTTCGAGTTCGTCGGCGGTGAGAGCGAGGAGTTCGTCGACGGTCATGCGGCGTTCTCCTGGGTGAGGTAGTCGCGAAGATCCTCGATCAGCGCCGCTCGGTCACGGTCGCGGTCATAGGGCGCTTGGCCGATCTGGACGGCCAGGTAGTTGTGAAGCTGGTGGGCGTGGCGAAGTTCGATGGAGAGCACCATCGCCAACTTCGAGATGTCGTAGGACAGGCTCGCGTTCACTGTCGAGGCCGGCGGGGCGGACATCTGGACCCGGAACTGATCCGCCAGTCCGCCGGTGATCTCGGCAGCGGTCTGGCCTGGCGTGGTCGCCCAGGCAGCAAGACTCTCGAGCGTCGAAATGTTCACGCGGTCACGTCCTGCCAGTTGGTGGTGTAGCGCTGCATCAGCCTGTCGTCGGTGCGGTCGGTCACCGCGTACGCAGCGAGCCGTTCCACACCGGTGGGCAGCATGTCGCCGAGCGCGTCGACGGCGAGGGCCGCAGCCGCGCGGTGACGGCCCCGGATCGCTTCGGTGGTGGTCTCCCACATGAAGCCGTCGGCGCGGTACCGGCGGAGGTAGTCGGCGCGCGCAACCCGTTCGATGGCCTCGGCGCGGATCTCCTCGGCGGTCATGCTGCCTCGCTTCGGATGACGCGCCCGTCAGCGATGATGTCGACCTGGTCCACGTCGGAGGCCGGACGACCGACGATCTTGTCGTAGACCCGCATCGCCCAACGCGCGTCACCGAGCGCCGTGTGCCGCTCCGCCTCACTCGGCGGTTCGACGCCGATCAGGTCGGACAGGTCGTCGGACTTCCACGGCGGGTTGATCGCGGCGATCGAGCCGAGACGCCGCGCGCGGACAGCAAGCGGTTCGGGGTCGGCGGGCTGGTCGAACACGCCCGCGACGCGCTGGCCGGCAAGGTAGCCGACAGCGAGGTTCTCGATGTCGATGAGGTGGTAATGCCAGGCCGGGAGATGCCCGTTCCGACGCAACAGCATGGCGAGCACTTCGGTGTCGAAGTTCGGCACAGCACCGACGATGTGCGCGCCGTGAGTCCACCGAGCCACGGTCAGCGCGGCACTGGCTTCGTAGAGCGTCTGGCTCTCGCGATGCCGAGGCGGCTGGCTGTCGACCCCGGACAGGTAGCGGCCCATGGGGTGCCGGTCGTAGTAGCGGCCGACCTTGAGCCCGAATGGATCCGCTGTGGTCAGGTCGATGTCGACGAAGAACGAGGTCTCGCGTTCGCCTTGCTCGTCGCGGCGGATCATGGCGATTTCCCACACCTTGCGGTCGGGGTGGACGCCGTCGGTTTCGGTGTCGAGGAAGCAGATCGGGGTCACGAGGTCGGTTCTCCTTCGAGCGCTTTGCGGACTTCGGCGGCGTACCCACGCGCGAGCTCACCGGACAGGTCTTGGTAGGCGCCTTCGACAGCCCACCGGCGCAGCAGCGCGTTCACCCGGTCGAACGCGTCGAGCAGGTGGGGCAGGTTGGTCATGGCCCAGGCGATCGCCATCGCGTCGAACCCGTCGTGCGGGCCAGCGCTGGCGAACCGCTCCAGCAGTCCGTCCTCTACGGTGCCGACGACCCAGTAGTCGGTGGGCACAATCCCGCCGGGCGGTACCGCAGCCCATTCGCCGAGGGTCGCTTCAGCGAGCAGCGAACGACCCTCGGCGACAAGGTGACTGAGCGGGCGCGCGGTCACGGAAGCTCTCCCTCGTCGTTGCTGCATTCACAGGTGTCGTGGCCCGCGAACTTGCAGGGCGAGCACCACTGGTAGCCATGCGCATCGAAATCGGCGAGCGCCCCGCAGTGACACCGCTTCCACGGCAACGGCGTTCCTGGCATGGTCCGGTGTCGATGCCAGATCCAGTGGAGGCGACGGGCGATCGTCAGCCAGTCCCTCACCGGTCGAAGCCATTCATAAATGCGCACATCTACATTCCACCGTTCATGTCAAACCCGACACGACGAGTCCGATGAGGCCGACGATCGGGCCACCGAGGAGCGCGCCCGCCAGGGAGCCGGCGAACGCCGACCACCCGAACCGGCGCGCTTCCTCGGTCGGCGCGGTGTACGCACAGAACGCGAGCGCCAGCAGCCAGCCCGCGGCGAACATCAGCGGCGGGATCATGCCGCGACCTCTTCCTGGTGGAAGCTGACGCGCAGCCGGCGCCCGATCCACTCCCCCACAGCAGGCGACACGGCGTTGCCGTAGCCGTCGACCTGATTGCGGGCGCTTCCCCACACCTTGAACGTGCCCTTGTGGCCGGGCCGGTCCGGATCGAAACCGCACCCGACACCGACTTCGGGCGCCCGCAGCATGCGGAAGTAGCAGTCCTCGAGCGAGATGTTCGCCAGCGCGGCAGCCCATTCCGCCGTGAGCAGACCGGGGACCTGTTCGCTGGTGATGGTCGGGATCGCTTCGAACCCGAGCGCGGGCCGGGTGTTCTTGCGGAACGGGATGATCCCGGAGACGAGGCCGAGCGTTTCGGACCCGGCCTGTGTCGGCAACGGCGCGTCGACGCCGCGGGGGGCGCCCTGATAGTTGGTGACCGACGCGAACAGCAGCGCCCGGTTTTCGGTGGCGGTGACGGTGTCCATCGGGCGCGTGATGTGCTGGCCGTCGCCGTTGTGGCGGTGCGCGAACATCACGGTCCCGGTCGACAGGATCCCGGTCTCCTGCTGGCTGGTCTGCGTCGCCATCGGCTGACCGAGCAGCCGCTCGACACCATGCGCAGCCTTCGCCGGCATCAACACGGCCGGGTATTCGGCGAACCGTTGGCGGCAGCGTTCCGCGCGCGCCATCGTCGCCGGCGCGAGCGGGCTCAAAACCTCCTGGTCACCGACCTTGAACGTCTTCAACGGCCGGTCACCGATCCGTGAACCCAGATCGGACAGATCCAGCGCTTCCAACGACGGCGTCATCGGCGGCACAACTTCACGCCTGCAGCGCGGGCACCGGTAGTTGTACTGGGTGCCGTAGCGGACAGCACCGGTCGGCGGGACACCAGTCTTCCACGACCACACCGCCTCGACCGCGTCGTCGCAGGACGCGCACCACGACAACGGGCAGTGATCCAGGTCCGGGGCGGGCATGTGCTTCTGCCAGAACACGATGTACAGCCGATCCCTGGACTGCGGCACGCCGAAGAACATGCTGTTGAGCCGGAGCTCGCGGAACTCGTAGTCGAGGTTGCCGAACTGGCGCAGCCACCACCGGTACGTGGAGCCGTCACCGACCTTCTGGCGGCCGGGAATCGCAGGACCCCACGACACCAGCTCGGTGGTGCACTCGACCAGGATCATGCGCGGCCGATGCTGGTCGGCGTAGTGCAGGACACAGTTCGCGGTCGCACGGTCCCGCTCGGAACGGGTGACACGCTCATCGAAATCCGGGTCGTCCAGGTCGAACAGGCTGGCGCCCTGCTCGTACGCTTTCTGGGTGTTGGCCTGCGAGTGGTTCACGCAGGAGACGCCGGCGACGAGCAGGTCGGCCGCGGGCAGATCGCGGGCGGAGTGGTAGTCCGACGATTCCGGGTCGACCAGGTCAGCGATCCAGTGTTCGGCGTGCGGGTGGTTCGCTTCGTGGATCTCGACTTTGTACTTGCGGTGGTTCGCGGCCATGATCGTCAGGAACCCCGCGGCCTCGATGCCCTTGGTGAGTCCGCCGAATCCGGAGAACAGGTCGACGGCGACGAGTTCGTCGTGCTTGTAGCGACGTTTGCGAGTGGCGGGCCGGTGGGTGGCGGTGCGTGGGCGGTTGGGTGCTTTCCGGATCGTTGGTGCGCTCATCGGTGACCGCCCAGGTTCGCCGTAGCCGTCACGGGGTAACCATCCCCCTGTCAAACACTCGTTCGACCGTCAGCGTGTCCGCCAGGCGGGCGCACGGCCGTCCCGCGTCCACGGTCTGGGCCGCAGCAGAACAACGAACCGACTGCAAGCATCTGCGTCCCATGTACACAGTTTTGTCGGCTAACGGTCTTGTTCATGCCGCGGCAGCCTTTCGGGTGAGTCGGGAAACGCAGGGAATGCGAGCTTCGAGGCCGGTGGCCGCGATGCACGTGTGTCCGGCGGGTGCTTCGCAGGTGGGGCAGTCTTCGTTGATGGCGCCGGTGAGGGTGTAGCTGGGCATGACGGCGCGGCTGCGGGTCGGTGTGGGTGCGGGGTTGTTGCGTGCCTGGATGTCGTTGGCGATGTCGAGGATTTCGCTGGCTGACGGCAGGAATGCGTTGGCGCGCTGGTGGATGTGGAGGGCTTCGCGGGCGAGGTCGGGGTCGAGGTGGCCGATGGTGTCGCCCCAGTGCCGGGTGGCGGTTTCGGTGGCGCCGATCCCGGTTTCTTCCAGGATCGCGACGATGTCAAACCGGTTCATGAGGCGGCCTTTTCGATGGAGAAGATGTCGGTGACGCGGAACATTGCGGCGAGTTCACGTCGTCGGTCGCGGTGGGTGACCGCGGCCTTCTTGGCTTGGGTGACGCGGGCTTTGAACTCGGCCATTTCGGCGTCGGTGAGGTCGTGGACCGCGGTGCGACCGAGTGCGAGCGACAACGCGATGTCGCGGGAGAGCCGGTGGGCCCGCTGCGGGGTGAGTCCCATCTCCTGGAGGAGGTGGTTCGCCATCTCCATTTCGGTGATGCGTTCCTGGGGCAGTTGGGCGAGGACTTCGCGGCGGGCGCTGTGGGCGTGGGCGATGATCAGGTCCGGGGTGGGTCGGAACGGGTCTGGTGGTTCGGATCGGTTGTCGGCGCGGGCTTGGCTGACTTTGGTGTGGTGGGCGCGGGCGTGGTTGACGCCGGCGAGGAGGTCTTCGATCGGCAGTCCGGCGCGGGCGAACTGGTCGGCCCAGGCTTCGACGGCGGCGGGTCCGACTTTCGGGAACCACAGGTCGTTGCCCTGGAGGTTGTCGATGATGGCGCGGGCGGCGTCGATGGGGTCGATGGTCATGCGGTGGCGCTCCAATCGGGGGCAGCGGGCAGGGCCGCGGGTTCGGCGTCGACGATTTGCAGGAGCGGCGACTGGCTGGGGGTGGCGTGTTTGCGCCGGAGTTCGTCGAAGATGGCGGCCTGGTCGCGGGCTTTGCGGTCGGATGCGGCGAGGGGTGTGGCGACGGCGAGGGGCGCGCGGCGGGCTTTGACGGCGTCGTCGACGAGGTGCCGGAACAGGCCGATGCGGGCGTCGGGGCGTGACATCCACGTTTCGAGGCCGGCGGCGATGTCGTCGGCGTCGACTCCGGCGTGGAGCATCGCGGCGGCCTGGATGGCGAGTTCGGTGCGGGTGGGCTGCGAGAGGCCCTGCGTGGGGGTGCGGACGATCTTCCAGCCGTCGGGCGGCACCGTCGGGCCGGTGGCCTCGTCGGCGGATGCGCGCCGCGGTTCGTCGGTCGCGTCCGCGTTACTTACGTAAGCAGCACTAGGTACGTAAGTAGTGCTCTTTTCTTCTCTACTCTCCTCTAGGGGCGTGACGTCACGTGACTTGTCACGTGACATGGCTTCGGTTGCTGCGGCCTTCTTTTCGCGGGCCTTCCGCTGCCGTTCCCGGTCGCTCTTGCGACGTTCCAGCAGGTCATCGCCGCTTCCGTTCCATTCGGCCCACGCTTTGAATCGGTAGCCGGGGATTTGATTGCCGCTGGCGTCGGTGTCAGATTCGACCCAAATTCCGGCCTCGATCAGCTCCGAAACTCGACGCGAAACCGACCGAATTCCGAACGTTTTCAGTGCACTTTTCGGCACGAACCCGCGTGTCTCGGCGTTGCCGCAGTAGGCGAGGGCGCGGGTGAAGAGGCGCTCCGCGTCGGGGTGTGCGCTGTTGATGGCGGGGTCGAGGTAGTACGTCGACGACAGCCAGACGGCTTTCAACGGGTGTCCCTCCTCTCGGTCGTGGGGCTCAGTGGGCGGCTTTGCGTTGCCGGTAGCGGCGGGTGGCGTTGGCACTGCAGGTCTTGCAGTGGCGGACGCCGTCAGCTCGGTAGCCGGGGTTGTCGGTGGTGAACCGGTGGCCGTGTCGGCAGTGGGTGGTGACGCCGGCGAGGACGGCGCGGGTGGTGGCTGTCGGGGTTCGCCTGGGCGCTTTCCAGTCGGGGGTGGCGGTGGGGTCGTCGATGTCGTGGAGCTCCCACTCGATCGGTGGGGGCCAGTTCGCGTTCAGCGCGCGGCGCCGCGCGATCGGTGAGGGTCCTGGTGTTCCGGACAGCTGCCGGTAGGTGTTGTCGATGGCCACCCAGGTTGCTCGGGTGACGTAGTTGCGTCGGAGCGCGACGTACAGGTGCGACTCGTTGAGGCCAGCGTGAGCGGCGATCTCGAAGACCGGCCAGCCGATCGCGTTGAGCGCTTGGACGCGGCGGACCATGCCGATCGCGAGGGCCAGTTTCTGGGCGGGGTGGGAGCGGAAGGTGACGGCCAGGATCCGGCGTTCCAGGTCGGCGTCGAGTTGCCGGTTGCGGTTGTCGCGGATCGCGACGAGACCTTCCCGGCTGCAACCGGCTGCGTCGGCGATCATTTGGTTGGTGAGGCCGAGGCCGAGCAGGTGGTGGATGTGGTTGCGGGCGCGGGTCGGGTCGACACGGAAGACTTCGCCGCGGGCGGCACGCATCCGCCACAACTTGTTCTGGCGGGACCTCGGCAGGATCGTGGTCATGCTGCCGCCTCCTTGCGGAGCTCGCGCCGGCGGCGCACGAGGGCTTGGTCAGCGCCATCGGTGCTGATGTTGAGAGCTGCAGCGAGACGTGCGCGCAGCCAGCCGTGGGCGATGGCGTGGTCGATGACCGCGGCGCGCTCCGGGCCGCGGAGCGGATCCGCATCCGGGTGGATATGACGGCCTTCGATGATGCGCTGCAGCAGGACCTCGTCAACGACGTCGGCTACATGTTCCACATCGAGGAGCGGCACGCTGTCTGGGTGATCGATGTCGATGCCTTCCCAGGCCATTGGGGATGCCCAGGACCGCTTCTCAGCCCACGTGCGGGCCCGCTTGTCTGAGCCTGGGTGGGCGCTCAACCTTTCGTACAGGTCGGCGATCTGGCGCCAACGGGCGTATGTGATTCGCGGATGGCTCCCGATCTTGGCTATCAGTTCGCGCTTGTCGCCAGCCTCTTTGGCGATGGCACCGAGGGACCAGCCGATGGCCTGGAGGGCCCGGATCCTGCGGACGGCGCCGACTGCTAGGACGTACCGTTGGTGTGGGTGCGGGTGTGGGGTGACAGCCAGCAACCGGTCTGCGGTGTGACGTTGCACGTATGTGCGGTCGCCGCAGGCGATTTCATTGACGGCCATGTGACTGCATCCGGCTGCGGCGGCGATCATCGAATAGTTCATGCCGTAGTTGCACAGCTTGTTCACGTGCGCTTGCACGATGTGAGCGTCGACGGCCGTGACGACTACGCCTCGCTGGGCGAGGATGTGGCGGCGTTTCTGGTAGAGGCGTTTGTTCGGCGCGGAGACGCGACGGGATTTGACTGTCTCGTCGATTCGTCGTGGCGCGAATCG
This sequence comes from Nocardia sp. NPDC051833, assembly GCF_040681225.1. Lineage (NCBI taxonomy): Bacteria > Bacillati > Actinomycetota > Actinomycetes > Mycobacteriales > Nocardiaceae > Nocardia > Nocardia sp. NPDC051833. Next base: position 49,451 of record NZ_JBFAYK010000009.1, on the reverse strand, counting down.
GACTCCGGGTTCTTCGGCCTGTGCTGGCGCGAGGGCTACAGCGTGGAGCCAGTTGTTCATGCTGCTTCGCTTTCGGTGGCGGCCGAGTCGATCGGCCATTCGGTGCGCACGTCGGAGTGGTCACGGTCGTTGCGCCGGAGGTAGTCGCGGAAGCGGTGGGCTTCTTCGCGGTACCAGTGGGTTTGGCGTTCCATCAGCTGGTCGGCGGTGTAGTCCGCGAGGTACGGGTGGACGCGCGGGAGCTTCCAGGCGAGCCGGGCCGCGGCGAGTGCGTCTGCTTCGGCGTCGTGCGCGTCGTCCAGGCGCATTCCGTAATGGATCATCACCGCGGACAACTTCCGGGAGCCCTTGCGGAACCGGTCGACCTGTTTGTCGAGGACGAACGGGTCGACCACCAGGCCGGCGACTTGGAATGTCGGGTCCTGCGTGGCGATCAACGTCAGGTCGAAAGACCCGTTGTAGATCGCCAGCGCACGCCCTTCGCGCCATACGGCCTGCAGCTCGGCTACCACTTCGGCGACGACCTCGTCGTGGGGGCGGCCGTGCTTCTGGACGTATTCGTCGCCGTATCCGTGAATCTCGGTCGCGGCGGGCGGGATCGGGATGCCGGGGTTGGCGACCCAGTGGCGGCGTGTGACGTCGCCGCCGTCGATCCGGAGCACGCACGCTGTGACGATCCGCGCGGTGCGCGGGTCGGGCGAGGTGGTCTCCAGATCGAAGGCGGCCAACGGCATCTCGGTCCAGCTAGTCATCGTCGGCGGCATCCATTGCCTCGGCGGCGTCCGCGAGCGACTGACCAGGCTTGATGTAGGCCGCCCTGTAGCCGTCGTGCCGGTTGACGTAGCGCAGCGCCTTGGTCTCGTCGTCGCCGAAGGAGACGACCTCGTAGCAGTCGCCGCCCTGGCCTTCTCGCTTCCCCGAGATCGGGTAAACGAGCCACACGCCGTCGCAATCGAGTGACGCCACGGTCAGGTGATCGCGGCGCACTACTCCCCCTCCGGAAACGGGACGCCGTCGTAGTAGTCGACGGGGGCGTCGGTCACCTGGTCGTCACCCGCGTCGGGCTCGGCGGTCTCGGCGTCGATCACGTTGGGGTCGTCTTCGTCGACTTCGACGTGAATCGGGCGGTCGATCGCCTCGGGGGTGATGTCGACGCGGACGGCTTCGTCGTGCTCGATGGCGCGCGCGAACTCGGTGGACTTGGGCATCCACTTCGACAGCTGCCGGACGCAGGTCTTGTGCGCCATCGACTCGAAGTTGTCACGCCACGGCCCGAACTTGCCCTTGGACTTGGTGTTCTTCTCGCAGTACTCGACCATCTCGTCGTGGGTCATCACCAGGAAGGCGTGGCCGCCACCCTGGAACTTCACGATCGCGTAGTAGGCAACCGGCTTGCCGCGGGTGCCCTTGAGGACCGGCTTGTGGACCAACGAGTCCGCGAGACCGTAGTCGACATCGAAGGTGTCGTTCTCGTAGACGGTGCGCGCGATCAGCGAGGCGATCTTGCCGGAGCGGTGCGCGAGATCGACCAGACCCTGGTAGCCGATCACCAGCTGGGCGACGTGGGCACCCTTGCGCTTGCGGCCCTCGTTGTCGAACCACTCGTGGTCCTTGTTCCAGAACGGCAGCAGCCAGGCGTGGCCGAGGACGCCGGGGCGGAGGCCGAGCTGCGCGCAGCTCATCAGCCCGCCGAGGATGGTGGCCGGGTCGCATTCGGCGAGCTTCGGCGTTTGCCGCAGGCAGGTCAGCGCGTCGCGGACGAGCTGCGCGGCTTCACCGCCCCGCGGCATCGCCAGCTTGAACTGCGACTCCATGTTGCGGATCTGCTGCTGCAGCGAGGGCGGCTGCGACTGCTGCTCTTCCCCGGCCTGCAGGGCGAGGGGCTGATTGGCTTCGATGCGTTCGGTCAGGTTGCGGGCCATGATCAGGCCACCTCTTTCAGGTCGAGGGAAGTGGAGCGGTATTTCGCGTAGACGTCGGGGCGTTCTTCGCGGAGTTCGTGGGTGTCGAGGGCCGACCGGGTGGAGTACTCGGAGAACAGCTCCGGCTCTTCGTCGCGGAACTGCGCGGACCGGAACGGGCCACCCTTAGTGGCGACCCAGACGTCCTCGCCGACGAGCAGCCGGGAGTGGCCGTCCATCAGCGCGCGGATCTTGTTGCCCGCGGCGTCCTTCCGCTTCTTCGCGGCCTTCTCGGCTTCCTGGGCGTTGCGGTACTCGGCGTGCAGGGCACTGATTTCCTGCCGAGTGACCTGCAGGTCTCCCCCGACGAACGGGTGCAGGGCGTCGACGGCATCGCGGTCAGCTTGGGTGCCGGTGATCTGCGGCTCGACGTCGGCGACGACGTTGCCGCGCCAGAACCGGTCGCAGGCAGCGACGCTGAGTTCGACGAGCCGTTCGTTGCGTTCGATGCGCGCAATTTCGAGGTGGTTGCCGCCGATGAGACCCGCGGCGTAGGCGTGGGTCGCGCCGGTGACGTACATGCCGTGGTGCAGCTGGATTTCGGCGTGGTCGGGAATCTGCCCGTCCCACTTGCCTGCCATGAACCACGCGGTGTTCTTCGTCTCCAGCAGCCCGCCGTCGGACAGGATCCCGTCGGGGCTGTACAGCATGTGCGGCCGTTCGATCGACTGCAGCGTCCCGAGCAGCTCGACGGTGAGGCCGAGGCGGTCGCAGGCGACCTGGCGGATGACCGGTTCGAGCGCGCGACCCCAGAACATGGATTCGGTGTCGACGCCGTCGTCGGCGGGTCGGCGGTGGGTCTTGCGGAGCCAGATCGAGTAGGGCGAGTCCCAGTCGACGAGGCCCAGCAGCGCCGACACTTCGGAGGAGCCGATGCCGGCGAGGCGGGCTTCGAGCCATTCGGGGCTGCCGTGCTCGGTGCGTGGGAGTTCGCGGTACAGGCGCGGATCGGTCACAGGGCGCTCCAGTTCGTCAGCCAGGCAACGGCGCCGAAGAATCCGCCGAACGACGCGATGCATGTCCAGACGGCGGCGCGGTCGCCAAGGCTGGTGGGTTTCGCGGTGCGCTGTCGGCGGGGCGCGGTAGATTCGGGATCGGTCATGCTGCGGTCTCCTTTTGCTGTCGCGGTGTGGCCCGCCCGCCTCCCCAGTGCCAGTGGGGGGCGGGCACCCGAACGCAGATGTCATTGCGTTGCCGCAATGACATTACGTTGCATTGCCATGCGAAGCAAGGCCCGTAGCGCCGTGGCGCGTGCTAGCAGCAGGTTTCATCACGACAACGCATCGCAATGGCCTCTGACCGGGTAGGATGCGAAGATGGCGTAGCCGCAGACACGCCGCACGTCACATTGCAATGCCTTTTTTTGCGTCGTCGTGCGCTGTACGATCGCGACGATAGGTATTCGCTCCCGAGAGGCCACCGATGACTGACGCTGCCGTGGACATCCCTCCCACAGAGAGCAGATGGTGGGACTACATCGAGGGCTTGCGCGCCTCGAATGGATTGGAAACCGCGATGGATGTGGCGAAGAAGCTCGACCTGCCGCACTCCACTGTCTATGCCTGGCAGAAGAAGCACCGCGCTAACAGCAATTCCAAGATCGACAGCGAAACGGCGCGGCTCGTCGCGTACACCTTCGAGCGCCCCGTGCTCGAGGTCTTCTTCAATGCCGGACTTCTCGCCCGCGAGGATGTCCCAACCGGCGACAATGCGGCGGCGGCGCCGTTGATGTCGACGGACAACCTCACCGACGATGCGCTGCTACAAGAACTACAGCGGCGCATGAAACAGCTACGGGCCGAGGCGGAGCTGTTGCGCGCCGAGCGCCCGGATTCTGCGAAGCCGGAGGAGACGAAGTCTCGTGGCCGGCGGTCGAGCACGACGCGGGTAGCCCGGAGGCCGGAAGCCCGGTCCTGATGTAGTGAAAGAAGGCCCCTCGCCTACTGGGCGGGGGGCCTTCTTAGTCTCTGTGCTCGGCTGTGCGTTACGCCGCGGCAAGGCGGCGCTTGTGCGCGAGACGCATGATTCGGGCGTGGGCGGCTGCGATTCGGGCCGCCGCGGCGTCGTCTTCGTCAACCAGGATGGACACCGAGGAGTGCCAGTCACCGTCGAGGCCGCGCGCCCAACCCGACTCGGTGGAGGGCTTGTGGACGAACGCGTCGACGGCGTAGTCCCGCAAGGTGTCGGCTTCGTCGTCGGTGAGGCCCTGATCGTGGGGCCAGACGGCGATTCCGCCCTCGGCGTCGACGGAGTGGAAGCCGAGTTCCTTCCACATCTGGTTGTCGCCGTCGATCCAGTACTTCACCGGTCCGTCGCCGGGCTGGACGACGATGCCTAGGTCGTCGAGGTTCGGCGAGGATAGGCCGTCGACGATCGGGATTGGGTCGTAGTCCTGGATGTATGGGTCGGGGCTGAGCGTCATTGATCATCCTTGCTGGTGTTCGCCCGGGGGCTGTATTGCCGGGCGGTTGCGGTTGCTGTGCGCACCTACGCGGGTGCGTGACGCGCGTGGGTCGCGCTAGACCGTGTTTGCGTGCACCAGATCGCCCACCCTCGCGCGTTCTGCCAGGCCCTGGGAGCTGGTCATTTCCCCGACGAAACGACCGTCTCGCACCAAGGCGGATTTATCGGAATGTTGTGCTCTTAAAGCTTTGGTGAGACCCTACTACCAAGAATCTTAGTACCGCAAGCGGTGTTATCGGTTCGTTTGCCAGGTAGGAGTTTGATCGCGTGTCGACCGGGGTAAGGGCCGCTCCATGGGCCCATATTGGGGCTACGGTGTCGTGGTGACGGAAGGCCCGAAGAACATGGACCAGGCGTTAGGGCGAGTGATCGCCAAACACCGGACCGAGACACCGCTGACCCAGGAGGCTATGGCCGAGGTCCTGGAGACCAGCAGCGGACGTGTGAAGAACCTCGAGCAGGGCCGCCAGGCGGTCCCGATGAGCTACCTGTGGGAGTGCGCTGGATTGTTCAGCTGCCAGGTGACCGACCTGGTCGCCGAAGCCGAGGAGTTGCTGAGACAGCGCGGAATCGTACCGACAAGACCACAGCCGAACACCGTTGTTCGCAACATCGGCCGGTCTCTGGGCTTCTGACTGGCGGCCGTAATTCGTTTCCGTGTGGCGAATTTCCGTGCCGCCTCACGTGCGGGTATCTAGACTCCGGCATGTGGTTGGTGTCGGGGTTTTCGCGTTGACTGTCGGTGTCGCGCGGTTGAGCATTTGGCGGTTCCGAAAGAGCTCGCGTCGGTTCACGCTGGCGTTGCTGCTGACCGGGATCGGATTGCTTTTGCCGCCAACAGCATTGGATCCCGATACCTCGAATTTCGGGGTTCGCCTGCTGTACACGGCGTTGGCGGCGCTCGCCTGCGAGCTGTACGGGTGGGTTCTGATAAGCGCGCTTGCCCTGCAGCCGGACGAAACATACAAGCCCTGGTTCGGGCCGGTGGTGTGGTGCTGGAGGGCCATCGTTGCGGCGATGGCCGCGGGGATGCTTTTCCCTGGACTGGCGCCGTTCGGGTCGATAGTGGTCGTGCTGATGGCGATCACTGTCGGCGCGCTCGGCGTGACCACGCTGGTGCAGGTATTTCGGCGCGCGCAAGTGTCGGTGCAGATGGCCGCGGCGGTACTTGTCGGCGGGTGCGGACTTGTTCAGCTCGGATTTGTGACCGTCGCGCTCTGGGGGATGCGGCAGGACCCGGATTGGCTCGCGTCGAATGGAGAACTGGTGTCGACGTTCGTGACTGCCCCGGTTGCGGTGACGGTGACGATCGCCGGCGTGCTGGGTCTGTGGTCGGCGTGGCGCGCCCGCTGCAAGGGCCGTCGGGTGGGCATCGAGAAGTTGTGATCGAGGTGAGGCAACTGACTGGCAACCTGATGAGGCGAGGCAGCGCGATCCGGGGCTTGAGCGGCGGCGGCCAGGCCGTCTACAGGCCGTCAGACACCTCCGACGACCCGTAGACAACCGTAACCAACCGTAGGAAACCCCAAGGTCGCGCAGAAGTTCGGGTGGCGCAAAACGCCAGGACCAGTAACCTTGCCATATGAGATCGAAATGGAAGGATCTCAAAGGTTCCCGGAGCCCTCAAATCCGACGATTGGATAACCCGCAGGTCAGCGCCCTATTTCCGCCTCGTTCGGCGGCCGGTTGGCGCCTGCACCGGACTACGGCCGCAGCTTCAGGCCGTCAATAGGCCGTGAGAGCATCCGTCGACAGGCCGCGAACAGAACTCCCAGGTCACCCCCAAACCCGTCCCCCACCAACACCCGAGACCGGACACGAACAACCGTAGACAACCGAAACCAACCGGCAGCAACCCGGGAGCGGTGGGCTACGGAACTACTCGGCATCGTCGCTGTCCTCGTCCAGGTCGACCGGCCGACCCAGCTGGATCGCCCGCATCGCGACATCGGCCGCACCACGGGCACGGTGATGACTCGACGGCATCATGTGCGCGTAGTACTTCAACGTCACCGACGGATTGTGGTGGCCCAGGTACTCGGCCAGATCATTGATCGACACGCCCTGCTCGAGCAATGTCGACGCATACAGGTGCCGCAACGCGTGCGGCCCATCCACCTTCAGACGTTTCGTCAGCTTCGCGCGCTTGAATGCCGTATCCCAGCCCGCCCCGGTGAATGCCTTCTGGTAATAGGCGAGCCCGGAACTGCGCACCATCAGCAACTCGACGCGCTCTGGACGACCATCCAATGTCCGCCACGGCAATGTCACCACCACCGGCTCGAACAGTTCCATGTATTCGTCGACCTCGTCGAACACCGACTTGCCGACCGGCACCACCCGCGATTTGCCGCCCTTCGGAGGAGAGAACACCAACCCGCCGCCGGGAATCCACCGCACTTGCCGCTGGATATCGACGACCCGTTCGCGGCGCCGGAAATCGGTGGGCGACAGTCCCGATATCTCCCCGATCCGCAATCCGCATCCGACACCGAGCGGGACGGCGATCTTCTGGCGAGGCGGCAGGTGGGTCCAGATCGTGTGAGCTCGGTCAGGCGCCCACGGGATGAGCTTGTTCTGCGTCGGCCGCGGCGGCGTGATCGACTTCGACTTGCACGGGTTCTCCGGCACCATTCGCGCGCGGGTTGCTGCCTCCATGATCGAGGTCAGCATCACGTACAGCTGCGCTTGGTACGACAACTCCAGGCCGCGGCGCGAAAGCCAGGCGAGCCAGTCCTTCACGCCTGCTTCGGTGCACGCGGCGGCGACCGTCGCGTACTTCTTCACGAAGAACGGCACGATGTGCTTGCTGACCGAGCCTTTCACCTTGTCGCGACTCACCGGGTCGGCGGACCGGCCCTTCAACCACTCGTCGATGTGCTCGGAGAACAGCATCTCGCCGATGCGGTGATGCACGTAGGTGCCCGCCAGCAGCGAGATGTCGATCTCCTTCTGGAAGCTCTCGGCCGCCTTCTTCTGCCCGTCCGGGAACGACTCTGACTCCTCAGTGCCGCCAGGCCCGATCCAGCGGACGCGGTACCGCTTGCCCTGACCGAAGCCGGCCTTCTTCTCCCGCCGTTTGCCGCTGCGTGTGGTGGGGTCTGGGACGTCCTTCCACCAGCGGTCTTCGATGTGGCTCATGCCGCGGCGTCCTCGAGCGACTCGATCCAGGCTTCGACAGCGGCGGGTCGCCAGCGCAGGGACTTCCCCATCCGCACCGCCTTCGGCCCGAAGCCCTTGACCCGCCAGTCGTAGATCGTCTGTTCGGGCACTTTCAGGTACGCCGCAAGGTCGGCGATGGTCCAGAGCGGCTGGTTGCCTCGGCCCGCGACAGTCGTTTCGATCGTTGCTGCGGCATCTGGTTGGTTCGTCTTGGTTGGCATTGTTACCCCACTGGCTAGTTGTGGCATTGCATTGCAGTGTAGGCGTTGCAATGCCGAGTCGCTAGCCGTATAGTGAACCAGAGAGCCTGGGCCTCATGGCGTTTAGTCATGCCCGTATGCGGGTAAGGCGAATGCCCGTAAGCTGTCGCGGAACCACCACCACGGCAGCCTCGAGGGGGCAGCATGACCTACCAACAGCAGCCCGGCCCGCCCCCGTACCCGCCGATGCGCCAACCACCCCGCAAACCGGGCCTCAGCACCGGCGCGATCGTCGCGATCGCCATCGCCGGGATCGTGTTCCTCGGTGGAGCTCTCGCGATCGGCGCCGCAGCCCTCGGCAGCGGATCCAGCGCCGGCGACGACGCCAACGAGTCGGTCGTGGCCGTCAACTACACCAACCCGCCGACCGGCACGAGCGGCAATCTCGAATTCGCGGTGCTGAACGTCGCGACCGGGTACAAGAAGATCGGCTCCGAAACCGCGGCCGGCGAGTTCGTGACAGTGAAGGTGAAGGTGACGAACGTCGGCAAGTCCGAGGCGAGTTTCGACCCGGATGCGCCGTACATCTTCGACGCCGCAGACAAGATGTACAGCGCCGACAGCAAGGCGTCCGGGCGTATCGACGACAAGCTCAACCCCGGTATGACGATCACGAAGAACGTCGTCTACGACGTTCCGCCTGGTACCAAACCGGTGACGTTCTCCGCCTCCGGCGGGTTCGGCATCCCGTTCGCCCGGATTACTCTGCCTGCGCAGGGCTGAGCGGGATATCGATCGCGCACTCCCATTTGCCATTGCGGCGCACCCAGCCTCCCTCATCGGGTGGGGTGAACCACGCTTCGGCTCCGGCGCCGCGAAGTGCGTCGAGTTCGTCGTCGGTGATGCCGGGATGTGGCCAGACTTCGATGTAGCCGGGCTTCGGGATGACGAGGTGGCCGACTTCTTTCCACCAGCACCAGCGGGCGTCGACCCGGAAGGCGACGCGCCCGGTCGGTGGCCGGATGATGACGCCGAGCGCGCCCAGTAGCGCGTCGCCGTCACCGATCGGCATGCACACGAACTCGTCGATCCGGTTCGCCACAGCTACCCCCTACCCTTCACCTTCAAACGTCGAACGCATGTTCGAATAGTAACCGGTGTTTGCTGAGGATGCACCCATCTATCGTGGCGTGTGCCGGACACGACAAAACAGCCCCCAACCTCGAAAGGTTGGGGGCTGTTGACGATTGCCGGGCGATGCCAGCGCAAACCTACGGTGCGAGGATCCGAACCCAGGTGTTCGTCGCGACCACAGTCGCGCTGAACGAGTTCGTCTTCTTCGTCCGGATCGTGATGACGTCCCCCTGGGCAAGGGTGACGCCGGTCAGGGTGCCGAGAACGTTCGTGGTGGTGTTGACGGTGCAGGCAACCGGCGAGGCCGGTGCCGTGCCGAGCAGCGTGGTCCCGTTCTTGTAGAACTGGATGTCGACGTTCTGTGTCTGCGAGTTGCCGGGCAGCTGGACCGCGATCTGTGCCGACAGGTTGCCGGTGCCGGCGACCTGGACGACGAGCCCGTTGCCGGACAATGACGAGCCCGGGTAGGTGCCGGTATCGGCTGTCCACGTGGGGACTTCGGCGTAGCTCGTGGTCATCGTGTACGAGCCGGACTTGTTCATGCCGGAGGACTTGAACGAGCTCGCGGTGGCCCCGAGGGTGCCGGCGCCGGAGAACGGCGCGGTCGAGGATGCGACGAGTGGCGCCGACAGGGTTCCAGCGCCGGTGAACGGTGCGGTCGCGGCGGGGTAGTTCGTGACCGTGAGGTCGGTCGAGGCGCTGAACTGGGCGAGGGCAGTCGGGACTGCGGTCGCTGCCAGGTGGCCCTCCGCCGTGAGCGGTGCGACCGCAGCGCTGGTCGGGATCACCATCTCGCCGGTAGCCGAGAACACTGCTGCTGGCGCGGGAGCCTGCAGGCCGGACAGTCCACCCGACGCGGAGAACGCGGCGTAGGTGACCGGTGCTGCCGCTGCTGCCAGTTCGCCGGTCGCGACACCGTCGGCGTCAAGCCGGTCGGTCGGGATCGCGTACACGCCTTCGCCCGCGAATGCCGCGGTCGACGCCGGGGCCTGGACGCCCGTGAGGGTGCCAGTGCTGGTGAACGCTGCGGTGGTGGTTGGGCTGGCCAGGGCAGTGAGGATGCCTTCGGCGGTCGACGCGGCGATCGGTGGCGGGACATACATCCGGCCCGGCAGCATGGCGCGGGTGCCGCCCGGCAACCCCGCAGTGGTGGTGCCGCCGTCGGGCAGGTCCGCGACCCATCGTGTGCCGGTGGGGAGCGGGACAGCCATGGTCAGCTCACAGAGAAGCTGGGCGTGACCTTGATGGTGCCGGCGGACCCGAGAGTGATCGACGGGGCGAGCGCGCACTTGTCGTGGAAGGTGCCGCCGCTGGAGGCACTCCACAGGCCCGCGTAGGAGAACGAACCGGAGGGCGCGTTGAAGGTGAGCTCGGCCATGGTGAGCGCGCCGCCGGTGCCGGAGGTCCAGGTGCCCTGGACGCGGGCGTAGGAGCCGCCCGAGGCTTCGGCGGTGCCGGTGGTGCCGGGGTCACCGGTGTGCAGGGACACCCAGACGGTCGAACCGCCATTGAGACCTTTGTAGGCGTCGGCGAGGACTTGCCGCGTGGCGGCTACAGCAATTGCCATTTTGAATCAATCCTGTCGGGCCACTTGGCCCCGGTACCAGCAGAAGTCCTGACCATTCGAGTAATGGACGTAGATGCGGAAATACGCTGGGAGAGTGATGGTGTCGGAGACTTCGGAATGGATCAGCCACGACACCCAGTCAGTGGTGACGGTGGCGTTCCAGGTCGCGACGACCGTGTTCGAGGCGTCGTAGATGATGAGCGCGCAGGTGGTTTCTGCGGGAATGAAACTGCCGTCCGGGATGTCGATCTGGTGGACAAAGTCCTGCCCGGAAACCAGCAGTAGGGTTTCGATAATTGGCTCGTTGCCGAGCATTCGGCCCCCTTGCGATGTGGGGTTACACGCCGACGCCGGAGTAAATTCGGACGTCGTCGAATTGGACGCTGTTCGTCGAGCCGTTGCGGCGGACCCGCAAACCCGCGTACGTATTGCTGGGTGGGACGACGTTGTGGACGTTGCCTGCGTAAAGGACAGGCGTGCCGTTGATTTCGAGCCAGGAAATCTCGGAGTAGACGGTGAACGCGAGCTTGTCGCCGTCGTTGACCGTGACGCCGATGTCCTGGAAGTCGAAGAAACTCGGCGCGCCGTTGACCGAGGAGGTCAACCGGCCGAGGTAGATGTGACCGGCGAAGATGTTCGCCACCAACGCCTGATCGCCCGCGGCGTTGCAGAACAGCATCAGGCTGCCGTCGGCGGTCGCGGCGGGGTTCCGGACGACGGCTTCGATGCGGGCTCGGCCGTCGAGGTTGCCGACGTTGCGGATCAGTCCGACCGAGGTGTCACCTTCGGTGGTCGTGCCGGTGTGGGAGTACCGGCCGGATTCGACGATGCCAGCGTCGGTGCCGAGCTGGGTCCACCCGTTGCCGACAGCCCCGTTGGCGCGGTTGAAGTCGTCGTAGAAGATCGACGACCACACTGACAGCGGCGGTACGGTCGGGGGCCGGTCGTAGGAGTTGACCCAGCGGATCCACACGTTGCAGTAGGACCGGTTGACCAGGCGCACACAGCGGCGGCCGGGACCGAGCGCATACGAGGGCGACACCATCGACGAGCCGACGTAGAAGTTGTTGAGCCAGATCCGCATGTACTCGTCGTTTTCGACCCACACCCGCAGGGTCAGGGTGTGGCCGTTGAACGATCCGAGCGGATTGTCGAATTGGCGGGCGCGGGTCATGATGTCGGAGAACATCGACTCGACCTCGGTGTACCAGACACCTTCGGGCGCGGGAAACAGGTTGTGCCGGAACACGACAGCGGGCGCGTGCAGGTAGGTCGATTCGACGTTGACCCACGTGTTGGTGAAGGCGACCATGAAGTTCTGGTTGTCGAGGCCGCCGACCGGGTACCAGAACTCCATTTCGAAGCCCCAGTTCGGGGTGAACGGCATCCACTCGAACGACGGGCCGCGGCCATCAGGGTTGACGGTCTGTTCGGTGACGACGAGCTCTTCGATGTCGTTGATGTAGCTTTCGCCACCGCCGAGGTGCTTCCACGGATGCTGCAGCGGGTTCTCCGGTGGGCGCGCGAAATCGTCAGCCCAACCCGCCCACGCCTTCGGAAGGTTGCGGCGGATCAGGAAGCTCACGAGGGCTCGTCCTCCACAACCCCGCTGATCGTGGCGTCCGGGAAGTCGACGAGGGTGCGGCGCATCGCCTCGAGCGCCTGCCGCTTGCCGCGGAGCCCGAGCCGGTCTTGAGGGTGTACAGCGGCACGGATGGTCGGATCGCCGGAGTTGATTCGCGCGATCGCGCGGTCGATGACCGGCACTGCTTCGGTGCCCGGGGTGACGTCGAAGACGAGGTCGACCGATTCGACACCGAAGATCATGGACCAGACAGGCAGTTGGATGTCTGCAACACCGATGTGCTCGTAAACGGAGCCACCGGCGGCGACGATTTCGAATTCTTTCACTACGGGGTCTCCGGGATTTCGAATACGCCGAATACGAGCGGCTGAAAGACTTGTGGCGCTACCGATCCCGTGATCGAGGTGATATTCCAGTAGAGTCGTTCACGGTGCGCGACAGGCAATCCCAGCGGCCACGACCACGAGGCCCGGTTGACGCCGGCGGCCATTGTCAGGGTGTCGAGAACTGTGGAAACGGTGTTGGTGGCGTTCCATTTCCGCAGCTCGAATGTGAGGCCGTTGGGTTGGCTCAGCAGGGCGACGTGGAGGTCGGTGATAAGCCGGTTCAGCCCGGCGGGGACGTTCTGGACGAGCCCGATCAGGAGTTCGTTGACACCGAGGGTGACGGCCGCGGTCGCGACAACGCATTCGGTTTCCCAATACGCTGCGGCCTGGAACGCTGCCGCTGACGTAACTGTTGCCGCGGCGGCAGCGTTGACGGCTGCTTCTGATTGGGTGACAGCGAGGTCCGCGCTGCCCTCTACCACGGCGATGGCGTCGTAGGCGCCGTCGATCCGTGACCGGACTTGGGTGTTGTGCTGGTTCTGGGCTCCGCCGAAGGCGCCGAGGACGCCAGACTTCATGGAGGTCTTGGCGTCGTCCTCGGTGGCGGTTTGCAGGGGGCGGAAGTCGCCCGGCTGATTCGCGCCCTCGGGACTCGGGTTACTGGGTGAGGTCACCGCTCACCCCCTTCGGTATTCAGATGTCGTTGGAGATTTCGGGCGGGATCGGGGGCGGTGGCGGCGAGGGCACGTGGGTGCGGATGAACTCGAGCAAGTCCTTGACGTAGTCGAGGAGGATGTCGATGCGGCGCACGTCGAGGTAGTGCTGCTTGACGTCGGCTTCGTGCTGGGTTTCCAACTTGCCGATACGAAGCCGCAGGTCGGCCAGCTCGGCGCTCAGCGGCGCGAGGACGGTCTTGAAGTCCTCGCGCTGCGAGTCGAGCGTGCGCGACTTCGGGGCGACGAAGCCGAGCAGGATGCCGAGTACCGCCGTCACCGCGGGGATGATGACGGACCACATGGGCTACAGCGCCGGGGTCTTGGCCGCGGCGACACCGAGGCCGAGTGCGGTCGCGACGACAGCGACGATCGCGGAGACCTGGGAGTCGGTGGCGACGCCGTAGGCGATCAGGACCGGCTGAGCGACACCGAGAATGCCGTACAGCCACGTGCGCCAGGTCGCGGTGGAGTTGACACCGGCGACACCGAAGCCAAGGACGGCCGCGGCGACGGAGCCCCACAGGGCCGCGTTGGAATCGTTGAGCAGGCCGAGGGTGACGAGCAGGACCTGCAGGGGCGCGAGCAGCGCGTACAGGCGACCGCGCGCGTCGGCGGACAGGTCACGGAGAGTGTCGAAGGACATGGGTACCTCGTAGGTAGTCGAGATGGGGCGCCGCGCGGTTAGGCGGCGTCGGCGAGGGGTGTGTCGAGGTCGCCCTCGGCCAGCAGGCCGAGGGTCGGTTTGGGGGTCCAGTGGATGCGGCCGTGCTCGAAGTCCTGGAATGCTGCGCCGTCGAACGGCTGCTCGTCGGACACCGGCCAACCGAACTTGCCGGTCTCGAATCCGGCGCGGTTCCAGTGGTCGCGGATCGCGCCGTGGACCCAGAAGGCGGGCTGGCCGTAGCGGCGGTAGACGGCGCCGCCCTGGAAGCCCTGCACATCGCCCCAGTTGGCGCCGTCGGGGCCCTTCAGGACAGTGTGGTCGGTCGTCGGGTAGCCGAGCGCGCCCGCTTCCCAGCCGAGGCCAGCGAACTTGTCCCACAGGGTGTCCGGGATCGGGTGCGCGCCGGAGGCCGGCGACCAGTAGATGTAGCCGCGCTCGAACTGCGCCCACCGGCCGATCTTGTCGGGGCAGGTGTTCTCCCCCACCGTGAGCCGCTTGCCCAGCCACGGCGAGACCGCGGCCTTGGCGTCGATCTCGTTGCGTACCGGCGTCGGAGCGGTGCCGCCCGCGTACTCGGCGACGTAGCCAGCGAACACGTCCCAGGGGAAGTTCGGACCGACGTCGGTGTGGTCGCCGATGCCGAGGGCGTCGGTCACCCAGCGGTGGTCGGAGATGCCGTCCGCGACACGGTAAGGCGGGGTGATGACGGTGGTCGCGAAGCCGTACTTGCGGGCGTCGGCGACAGCCAAGTAGGCCGCGATGCGGAGGTCGCGGTCGATGGCTAGCCACTGCTGCCGCGACCAGGCCGAGCGGGAGCCGGCGAAGCACAAGTTGATCGTCCGGCTGTTCGCGTCCAAGACGGACCAGCTGGCGTAGTCGGTGTCGACGACGTTGCAGACGATGCCGTCGCGGACCGTGTAGTGGTAGGAGACGCCGTTGGCTGAGTTGTTGAGGTAACCGGCGAGGGACTCGGCGCTGCCGTTGCCCTCCTGCGTGTGCAGCAAGAAGTTCGTGATGCGGGCGCCCCAGCGGGACGAGCGTGAATTGCCGAACCGGTCGAGTTCGGTATAGGCGGGTGCGGTCACAGACCGGCCTCCTTGTATCGCTTGGTGATGCCGTTCCGGTTCGCACCCATGTGGCGCTCGATGGCGAGGACACGGTCGATCTCGTCGGGATCGGCGGTGCGCAGGTAGGCGAGGACGTCGGTGACGGTCTGGTGGACCGGGTCGAACGGCAACGGCTCGTTGATGACGCTCGCGCCGTCGACCGCGGGCGGCCCGGTGCGCGGCAGTGCCGGCGGGTTGTACGCGTCGACGAGTTCACGGTCTGGGACCGCGACGGCCGGATCGAAGCCGAGGGCCTCGGCGAGTTGGCGTTTCGCGTCCTGCGGGAGCGAGCCGACGAACTCCTTGATGTCGAACTGGTCGCGGTCCGGCTCCGACTGGTCGACCCACACGCCGGGGTTGGTGAGCCAGTGCGGGTCGCCGACCTTCGGCCGCTGGTACTTGATCAGCACCTTGCCCGGGATCACCGAATCGACCGGGCGGGCGCCGCAGTCCCACTGTCGGCGCGACACCTGACGCAGGTATTCGATGGGGAAGGTGAGCGGTGCGCCGCGCATACCTGGCAAGCCCGCGTACTGCCACAGGAAGGCTTCCTCGGGGCAGTTGGGATTGCAGGTGGCGCGGGTGGGGAATTCGCCGTCGGCGAGCCAGGGATTCTGGTCGACTTCCACGACGGGGGTTTCGGTCAACGTAGCCTCCTGGCCGCTATTTCGTGACACCGAGTTCTTTGACTGCGGCGAAGATGTCGGAGATGAATCCGAGGGCGCGTGCGCCACTGTCTTTGTTCTTCTCTTTCTCGCCGATGATGGGTTTCCATTCGGGGAGGCTGTCGCGGTCCCAGGCGAGGGTCAGTTCACGGACACGGTCGATGTAGATTTGGTTCGTGAAGTCCCCGGCAATGGATGCGCCGATGCGGTCGCCAATGAAGAAATGACCCTTGCCGTTATCGCCGATGGACCACGGCGCGCCATCTCGGATCAGGATCTCGTGGCTGAACCAAGACCGGGTTTCGTGGAATCCTGTCCTTAGTGCTGCGAGGGTAGCCAAGGTATAGGCGCGATCCGCGCCAGTTTGGAAGTATTCCCAGTATCGGGACCATCCAGAATTGGCTACGCGAGCGTTAGAAGGCAGCGAAACCCAGGCCAAAATCGTATCTTTATACAAAGGCTGGAGCATGGCGTCCAAAGCCCCACCTACCGGCGGTACGCCAATCATCATTGCGACCAAATCGCCCGCCATCTGAATTCCAGCGGAAATGAGTTCGTTTACGCCAGGCATTGAGGTGCCGCCACAGTTGATTTGCATCGCGGTGGCCGGTGTGTAAATGAACTTGGACGACTCGATACCGGTTTCGTCGCCTTCGTAGTAAACGACGTACGGGCATGTTTTGTCGGTGAGTTTCTGGCCCGGGATTTTGTAGCTGTCGGGCACGACGGGGTCGACGACGGGTTCCTGTACGGAGTCGATGAAGTCTTCGGCGAATTGCGCGAACGTGCGTTTCAAACCTAGGAACGGGTCACCTCCATTGGAGGTGTCGTTGTAGTAGCCCGACTGGTCGACGATATCGATGACGAGGCAGCCGTTGCGGAGCGTTTCGCCCTCGATCGGTTGTTCGTCGTCGGTTTCGATGTAGCGGCGGCAGACGATTGAAAGCTGCGAGTCTTCCAGGATCTGGTCGGCCATGTCGTGGAAGTACTTCCACCGCGAGTACGGCACCGCCCAGAGGGTTCCGGCGTTCATGTCGTCGGCGAATGTGGTGGGTTTGACAACCACTGACCAATTCGACATTCCGGGCCCGGATGACGTTTGATTCATCGGGTCGTCAGGTAGGTGCCAGACCGATTCCTGCTCCCTCATAATATTCAGGAACAGCGCTGTCTTTAGACACCAAATACTGGGTCCTGCCAGGATAAACGTGCGGGGAAATTGCAGGGCCGCAGGGAAAAACGGGTTACTCCAAATTTGGTAGTAACGCAGCGTCTCCATGTCGTGCATCCAGCGCACAACCAATACGCGAGTGCCGTCTTCTCTCTTTTCGACGGTGTGGTCATGCAAACGCCCCGACCAGCGGGCACCGTCTTTATCTACGGTGATGTGCACGTTGCGCTTCTCGCCGTTTTCAATCCGGTCCTTCACGGACCAGATCCAGCGGGCGATCGGGTCATCCAACGGGATCTCGGTCAGGCCGGAACCGGCAGCGTTGTCGATCCAGGTGAATTCGGCCGAGTACTCGGTTGAAAGCACCCCATGCAAATGCCAATCGCCGTCCCAGATCCGCATCAGGGGCGGTTCCCGGCGGGAGCGCTCTTCGGCTTCTTCTTGGGCGATCGTGGCAGCCCAAATCGCCTCACATTGCTCTTTCAATGTGAGGGTGGTGAGGTCAGTCATTGGTTAGCGCAGCTCCCCGTGTAGCCCCCAGGGGCGGGTCCAGCGGCGCGGGCAATACACTTCGACGCGGGCGCCGCCGACGGGCGCGTTTTCGACCTTCACCGGCACCTCCTGCGGCTGGGTGTAGGGCGGGACCTTGAACATGAATCGGATGCCGTTCATGAGGCCGATCAGGTTGGTGTCGGTGAAATCGCGGATCATGATCCGCATCGGGTCGACATCAATCCGGGCGCCGCCGTTCAACGTGGTCAACTCCGGCAGGACGATCTTTCGGTTCGCCCACTCCCCCGTCGGGATCCGTGCATGCTTCGGGCCGAGTAGCTGCCGGTCCGGTAGCGTCCACTTACCACGGGTAACGACCCATTTCAGGTACATCGGAACATCGGTCGGATTCGCGATCGTCACGAACCCTTCCGAGGTGCCGGATGAACCGGTCTCGAAATAGTCGTAGGGCTCGGTTTCGGCCTTGTCCTCGAACCAGAACGGTTGCGGGGCGACAAGCGTCATCGGCAGCAGTGAGGTCCGCGTCAAATGCGGGTCATGCTTTGCTTCACCGACCGGGCTTTCCGACAGAGCCACATACAGCGACCGGCTGCCGGAGGTATCGGTGGTGATAGACAGTTTCGTCAGCTTCGACGCCGGATTGAACGGGTCCGGCTCGTAGTCGAATGCCTGCCGCCAACGCGAGTCGAGGCTCTGCCAATCGGCCGGATCCTCGCCCTTGATATGCACGCCCATCGTGATGTCGCGCTGTTCATACTTTTTGCCGAGATAGGTCGAGCCACGCTGGAATGCGGACGACTTGTACTTCGTGGTGACCGGCGCGTCGTAGATGCCTTTCACATCGGTAGCGAGGAAAAGCTTTTCCGACGCGCCGGGACCGTTGATCACGAAATGCTGGTCATCCACTCCGAAGACCTCGACCTTGGCAGACTTACGCTGCAAGGTGGTTTCAGCTCCCTCGCGCCGTGGTCGTCAAGGCACGCAGATCACGGACCTGCTCGGCCTTGCGGTACGCCTCGGCGACATCGCTGGTCTGGATGTAGATGTTGGTGGTGTTGTCGACCGACGTCGACGACATCTGGCCGCCACTGATGTCCGTCGTGGTGGTCACCGTGTCGGCTTCACCACCGCCGGCGTACTGCCCGGCCTGGTAGTAGCCGGACTGGGCCAACGTGGACGTCGAATCCGCGCCAGCGGCTTTCGAATTCGCCCAACTGGTGTAGGTGTCGTAGTAGTCCTTGCCCGCGCTGTAGATCGGGATGTCGCGCGGGTCCGGGGCGCCGACTACTGACAGGCCGTCTTCGAACTGGCCTTCGACGAACGCGTTCAACGCGCCGCCGAACCGTTCAGTGGCCTTCGTGCCGAGCGATTCCCACGTGTCCAGGCCGGTGCTGCTCGACGAGCTGCTGCTCGACGAGTCCGTGCCGTCGGTGCCGGTGCCGACTCCGGTGACCGCGGGCCCCTCAAGGGTCTGCGGCGCCTGGTTGGTCATGCCGGAGACGAAGTCCTGGAACATCCGCCACTGCGGGTTCGTCAGCACCGCCTCGGGCAATCCGCTGGTGTTCCAGCCGAAGGTGCCGTTGGGGAAGATGCCGCCCTGGTCGTAGCCGTGGCCGCGACCGATGACGTCGAGGAGCCGGTCGCCGTACTTTTGCTCGCCGTAGCGGACCATGGCGTTTGTCATTGCCCACGGGTC
The DNA here is from genome assembly GCF_040681225.1 of Nocardia sp. NPDC051833. Taxonomy (NCBI): domain Bacteria; kingdom Bacillati; phylum Actinomycetota; class Actinomycetes; order Mycobacteriales; family Nocardiaceae; genus Nocardia; species Nocardia sp. NPDC051833. Next base: position 30,522 of record NZ_JBFAYK010000009.1, on the reverse strand, counting down.
GCGCCGGTTGTCCGGTAGCGACGGGTCGCGGTATGCCTGCCAGGTGTTCGGGATCATCTGGCCGAGGCCGACACCCGCCGATTCGCCGGTGCCGTTGACGTCGACGATCTGCTGCGCGATGTTCGGATCGCCACCGGATTCGGTATCGATCTGCCGGACCCAGGCGTCGATCTTCTCCGGGGTCGGTTCGTAGCCCTGCTTGCGGTAGGCGTCGATCATCATCTGTCGCCACTGCTCAGCACCTGCAGACGGATTCCAGTCCGCTGAGCCGCCGCCGGATGAGCCGGACCCGAGAACACGCGATGCGAGTCCCTCGACGAGCTTCTTCGCGAAGGCTCGCGGGATCTTGCCCGAGTCACCGAATCCGGAGAGTTCGGGCACACTGTTCGCCGCGGCGCGCAGCGGGTTCAACAGCAGTTTGTTCGCGAGCGCGTTCTTGCCGCTGTTGACCGCGCTGGACAGCGCGGACCCGATGCGGGAGAAGATAGAAGCCTTCTCCTCATCCGACAGGTTGCCGAGGAAATCGTTTGCGGCCCAATGGACATGGTCGGTGTGGGCTGCGTTCGTCGCGGCGCCGAAGTCGTGAGGGGCGCCCTCGTCAAGGTTCTGCCAGCCGTTGAGCGGCCAGTGAATGAGTTCCGCGCTCTGCGGGTACGTCGTGTAGATCCAGCGGGCGATCTCGTCCATGGGGCCGGCGAGGTCGATTGCCTTGCCCTGCATGTGCAGGTCGTAGCCGGACCCCACGTCCGTGAAGCGCTTGCCGGAGGTCAGGATCGCGCTCGGGATAGCCGAGCGCACCAGGTCCCACAGCTGCGCTTGGATCGGGTCGAGCGGGTCCGAGGTGGACACGACACCGCCATCGGCGTAGCCGGGGGCGCCATCGGTGGTCTGCTGGGACTGCTGGCCGCCACCGTGGAGGGCCGCGGCGCGCATCTTGTACATGGCGTCGTGGCCGCCCACCGCATCGACTTCCGCTGCGGTCCAGACGTGCTCGCCGTTGGACAGCCGGTACAAGCCCGCCTTGTCGTCCTTCGGTCCGCCAGGGCCCTTCACAGGACCGCCGGGGCCACCCATCCAACGGCCGCCGACGTGGCCGCCGGTTTCCGGGCGGGTTGGTCGGCCGGCGAACGGATCGTTGCTGCCGGAGGTTCCGACGTGGCTCATCGGCTCCCAGGTGGGGAGGCCGAGCTTGGATGCAACCTTGTTCCAGATCTCGCCCAGTGAGTTGAGGGCGTCGATCAGGGTGTTGATCGGGCCAGACAGCTTGCCGGGCAGGTCGGACCACTTCATGCCGATGTCGCCGACCAGGTTGCCGAAGAATTCGACCAGGGCGCCGGCCTCGGATTTCAGCTTGCCGATGCCGGTCATGCCGATGATCTCGTCGACTTTCGACAGGATCGTGGAGCCGATCGCGGACCAGTTGATGGTGACCGCGTCGTTCAGCTCTCGGATCTTGTAGACCAGGCCGGGCACGGTGTCGCGCAGCGTGCCTAGGGCATCCGTCGCGTTGGTCTTCAGGTTGTCCAGCGCGGCGGTGCCGATATCGCCGAACCAGCCGACCATCCGGTCTCGGCCGACTCCCAGGTCCGCGGTGAACCGGCCCCAGTGCTCGCTGAAGCTGGTGGTGAACCGCTCCCAGTGATCGCCCACCGCCCCCCAGCCGTCAGACACCCATTCGAGGGCAAACTTGACCGGGATGTTGTAGGTGAGGGCTGTTCCAAGACCGCCGACGTATTCGCCGACGCGGTCACCGAAGGTCTTGTCGACCTCGACCTCATTGCCGTTGGCGTCGGTGACGGTCTTCTTGTCGTTGAAGATCCCGCCAAGGGTCTTGGCCGCGGCCGAGTTCCCGACCTTGTCCATCAGCGAGATGATCTTCTCGATGGCGTGGACGATCGCGTCAGCGGTGTCCTTCACATCAGCGAAGAAGTCCTTCACCGCCTGCTGGCCTTCGGGAGACTTCAGCCAGTCAGCCCACAGTTTGAGCTTGTTGGTGATGTCGGTGAGCATGTCTTCGCCGGTCTCGTCCGAGCCGGAGAAGATCGCGCCGACCAGTCGGCCGACCTCGATGACGAGGTCCTTGAGCCGGTTGAAGGCGGCGAGGCTCTTGTCGATGAAGTCCTTGAACTTCTGCTGTCCCTCAGGCGATTCCGCCCATTCACGGAACCGCGCCATCAGATCCGCGAAGCCCTGCGCGCCCGAGGGCATGAAGTCGGAGCCGACCTGGGCCAGGGACAGGAAGCCCTGGATCATGTCGCGGATGCCGTCGATGATCGGCCCGATGGAGTCGGCGACCTTGCCGAAGATGTACTCGAGCTTGCTGCGCGTCGCCTCGGATTCGAAGTCGGCGAACGCGCGCCGGATACCGCCGTTGATGCCGGTGGCGATCCTGCCGAGACCGGTTTCCAGCGTCGGAATCCATTTGGTGACCAGGCTTTTCACCGAGTCGCCCATTTTGTCGAACAGGTTTTCCTGGACGCCGTCACCGAGGCTGCTGAGCAGCGGTTTGGCCTCGAGCCATTTCTTGACGAAGTCCTGCGCGGCCGGCGATAGCTTCGCCATCTTGCGGGCGAATTCCTCGGCGGCGTCACCGCCGTCGTTCATCGCCTTGACGACAGCCTCGTTCGCCTCGGCGAGCTGCTGCTGCGCGTCGGCAAGCGACTGGTGCGCGTCGATCAGGGCCTGCTGTGCTGCGGCTTCGCCTTCCGCGGCCTCGGAAACGCGTTCCTTCGCCGCGACAACCTGGTCGCTGCCTTCGACGCCCTTGGCGTTGGCCTCGGTCGTCTTCTCAGCCAGCTCAGCCGAATTGCGGAGCGTGTCCTCTTGGTCTTGGAGCGCCTTGTCCAGGTTGTACTGGGCGCGGGCGCGTTCAGTCGCCGTCGACGACGAGTCGCGCAGGACCTCGTTCAGGTCCTCCTGCGCCTCGGCAACCGACAGCGCGGCGCCCTGCTCGTCGAGCTTGGTGCGGCGCAGCTGCCGGTTGAGGTCCTCGAGCTCTTTGCGGGCGTCCTTGCGTGCGGTGGTGAGCGCCTTCTGCGCGGCCAGCGACTCCTTTTGAGCGCTTCGAACACCCTTCTCAGCGGAGGTGACGCCGCGCTGCGCGGACGCGACACCGCGAGCAGCCGATTCGGCTTGCTTCTGGGCGGACGCCACAGCTTTCGCCTGCGACTCCGCCTGTTTCGCGGCGCCGTCGGAAACCTTCTTCGCCGCGTCGAACGCGTCACCGATACCGGACATGCCCGCCACGACCGTGGCGATGACCGCGCCGAACGCGGTCACGCCTGCCGGGAGCAAGGCGAGAACGCCCGCCGCTTGGGCGAGCTGCCCGATCAGCGGGATCAGCGAGACCGCGGCGAGTCCGATCAGGGCGACCTTCGCGATGCCGGCGAGCGAGGAGAAGGAGAAGAGGTTGCGGGCCGCGCTGGAGATCGCGTCGACTGCGGCGGACCGGAATCCGGACCACGCGGCCGACAGTGAGCTGATCAGCGAGCCCTGGCGGCTGCGGGCGCGGTCGAGGCGGTCGTTCGCGTCGGCTTCTTGGCCCATGAGGCTGGACAGGCGGCCGGTGGCGTCGGCGTGGTCCCGTTGGGCGCGCGCGAGGCGTTGAGTGGAGGCGGTGCGCTGGGACAGGCTGGAGTTGCTGCTGGCGAGGACTTCGGCGTGGCGTTGCTCGGCGAGTGTCAGCCGGTCGAGGGTGTCGCCTTGCTGGCGGCGGGCGAGCTCGAGCCGGGACACCACGTTGGCCAGCTCGGCTTCGGCGCGGGTGACCGACGCGCGGTCGAGTTCGACCTGCAGCCGGATGGCCCGGATCGGGCGGGTGAAAATGTTGCCAGTCAGGCGAATGGCGGTGCGGCCGACGTTGGCGCCGCTGATCGAGTTGATGCGGTCGCCGACCTGGGAGGCGAGGGTCCGCAGGGCGAGCAGTTGGGCCACCGCGGCGCTGGTGTCGGCGTTGACGTTCAGCGACAGTGGGGTCGCTGCGACGGTCGCCCGGAACGCCTCGAGATCAGCGACAGCCTGAGCGAAGTCCAACTTCACGTTCAGCTGGGCCGCCGGCAGGCTGGCCTTGAGGCCGCGGATCTTCTGTCGGAGACCGGCTTCGGACAGCTTCACCGTCACGGTGGCCTCGACACCGGCCGCGGCAGCGTTGACCTTGCCGCGTAGCGCCGTGGTGAATCCGGCCTTCAGCTCCGGTGTGAAGTAGATCTTCGCGGCAGCCTTCTGGCCTTCCAGCTTCGCGGCGGCCTTGAGGGTCGTGCGGAACTTCGGCGAGAGCTCGGGGGTGAACCGGACCTTCGCCGCCGAAGCATCCGCCGCGGTCTTGACGAGGCTTTTCAGTTCAGCGCGGAACCCGGTCGCCAGCTGCGGCTTCACGGTGACCGACAGTGATTCGTTGATCGGTTTGATCAGCGTCTTCACCTTGGCGCGGAACTGGTCGGCCAGGCGCGGGTTGAGCGTCAGGTAGGCGGAGCCCGCTTTGTAGTCGCCAGGGATCGCCACGGGCGCACCGCCTTGTTCAGTTGGTTGCGTCGCCGAGAATCGCGTTCACCGCGTCGGTGAGCTCGATCTTTTCGATGGCGTCGCGGAACCGCTGCTCCGCCGATTGCGGGCGCGGTTCGGGTGGGAATGGTGGCGGGAGCTTGCCGCCGAACACGGCAGGCAGGACCCGCAGCAGCTCTTTGATCAGCTCGTTTTGGCGGACCATGGTCAGGACCTCGAGCGAGTAGCCCTGTGGCGAAAGCGGTTCCGGTTTGTCCGGCAGCTTGCGCTGCGCGCGAGCCCAGCCGATTTCCTCGTCCATCGCCAGCGCGGACTGGTACCAGGAATCCATCGGCAACCGCCGCAGGAACCTGATCAGTTGCTGCCACGGCCGTCGACCTCGGAAGTAGTCACCAAGGTCGACGCCGAGGCGCTGCTGCAAGTCGAATTCGATCTCTTCCCCGTACTCCTCGATGAGGAGCACGAGGGCTAGGCGCCCCCCGGCAGATCGTCACCCGCTTCGTCACCGGGAACGCCGTTGAAGTGGTCGGACATGTCGGAGACGAGCGCGAACAGAACCTCGAAGGGCTCGTCCTGGACGATGGCCCACACGCGGTCGAAAGCGTCACCGCAGATCACGGCGACCAGCCGGCGCAGCACCTTGTACTCGAACTCGCCCTTGCCGTCGACGAGCTCGGCCAGCGCGGTGACGCGCTCGACGGTGTCGGGGGCGCTGATCTCGATCGGCGGATCGACGGCGTCGAACAGGTACGGAGCGGACGGCTTGTGGTTGGCGCGGGCTTCGTCGCGCATCTTCGCCCAGCGTGACTTCGCGGTGGGAATGATCTTCTTGACAGCCATGTGTGTTTCTCCTGGCAGAGGGGGTTACTTGCTGGTCTTGGGGTCCGGCTTGGCGACCGGCTTGCGGTCGGTCTCGCGCGCGGGCGCGGGTGCCGGGGCGGGCGCGGGCTCGTGGGTGTAGCCGCGCGCGAGCAGTTGCTCGCGTTCGGTGGCCGAGCCGACGAGGTAGCTGCGGCCGTCCGGTGCGACGAGATGAATGGGGGTGAAGGCCATGGGATTTCGCTCCTGGCTGTGCCCTGGCCGAAGAATGTGGAAGGGGGAGCCGCCCCGCGCGCGGCCAGGAATCACGCGCGGGACGGCAGTCAGGGAGCGATCAGGCGTAGGTGACCGCGTAGTTCGCGGAAGCGCCGGTCGCGTTGGTGACGACGACGTTGTGGCTGCCCGCCGTCTTGGCCGGGGTCGTGATCGCCAGCAAGGTGTTGTTGATGACGGTGAAGTCGCCCGCAGCGGTGCCGCCGACGGTGACGCCGGTCGTGCCGGTGAAGTGCTGGCCTGTGAGGACCACGCTTTCGCCACCGGCCGCGGCGAAGGTGCCGACCGGCTGGTGCGAGGTGATCGTCGGGACGGACGCGGTCGCGGCGAAGCCCATGTCTGCCAGGAGCGGGCCGATGCCGGGGCCGCACAGGACGTGCTTGACGGCGTAGCCGAGGTCCTCGTCGATCTTCGCGGCCCAGGTGACGTTGTAGGCCAGCGCGCTCTCCTGGCCCCACGGCTGCTCACCGACCGTGGTGACGGTGGCGCGCGGCAGGATCCGCAGGTAGTAGATGGTGTTCGCACCAGCGCCGTCGACCAGGCCGAGGATCACGCGGTGGTAGCGGGTCTCCGGAGCGGTCGGATCGTTGAACTGGATTTCCTTGGTCGTCGCGTCCGCGACGACAGCGGACAGGTCGACACCGGAGTAGAGCTCCAGGTTGCGCCGCTTGGTTTCGAGCATGGTCGCCGCGACGGTCGTCTTGCGGGTGATGATGTCGGTGCGGGGCGGCTCGAGCGCACCCCACGCCTCCACGTCCGAGCTCTCGACCTCGGGGGTGAAGGTGGGCGGGGCGGCCTTGTCGATCAGGCCGAGCGACTCGAAGCCGGCGCTGGACAGGCCCTGGAATTCGGCGGAGACGCCGGAGGTGAAGGCCGCCGGGATGGTCGCGGACATGTCGCCGATCAGGACGAAGCCCTTGTTCGGGCGCCGGATCAGGCTGGGGTTCCAGTTCGCGACCTGGTCGAAAGTGACTGCAGGCATGTAGATTTCCTTGATTTGGGCACACCGCAGAGCCCCGGCGGCCAGACGGCGTCGGGTGGTGTGTCAGAGGTGATGTGTCAGCCGCGGGGACGGCGGTAGGACAGCCGGACCGTGGCGGTGACGCCACGGAGCTCGCGTTGCAGCGGCGGCAGGTACTGGCCGCCGGTCGTTTCGTCGGCAGTGTCGATCAAGAACCCGCCGGGTGCGGTGTTGCCCGCGGCGCGGATGCGTTCCTGGCCTGCGGTTTTGAGGGTCTTCGATTCGGCGCGGGTCGCGGCGACGTATTCGACGTCGATCACGGGGCTGTCGGCAACGCCGTCTTCGCGCCCGCCGACGCGGGTGACGTAGATGTAGGGCGGGTCGATCTCGTCGGACTCGAACGTCACGACGGGCGCGATGTCGCCGAGTAGTGCGCGCATGACCTCGTCGAACTCCGGATAAGGTGGCAACGGCATATCAGCCCTCCACGTCTCGGATGAAGTCGCGCATCACGTGCTCGGGGCGGTTCCAGCGGGTGCCGTGCTCGCGGAAGCGGGCGTAGTGGCCGGTCGCGACGAGGACGCCTTCCTGATTACCGCGCTCGTCGGGCTGAACGAACGTCTCGGTGTGGGTGGCGTTGAATCCGGTCCTCCACCTGCTGCGCAGTGCCCATCGGTCGGCGCCCTGCTCAGCGACCTCTTGGAGGAATGCGGCGAGTTCGGCGCTGTCGCGCAGGAAGCCGCGGTCGAGGTTGAAGTCAGCGCTGTCGTACTCCACTGGTGCCGTCCTTCGCGATGGTGAATCGGACGCCGGTGGTCCAGCCGGTGAATGGGTTCGGGGTTTCCCGGACTTGGCCGTCGATGACGAACTCTCGGCCGTCGGGGTGCCGGATGCGGTCGCTGTCGAGGATGTCCGATCCGTGCGGTGCGGTGACCCGTGCCGTCACTGTGACGAACTCGCCCTTGCTGGAATCCTCGGTGTCGGTGTGCCACTTGATGTCACACGGGCCGATCTGGTGCTCGGCGGTCGATCCGTTGACGGGGTCGCCTTCCCAGTTGCGGGCGACGCCACGAATGACCGTGAGCATCGTTCCGCCGGGGTAGGTGGGGGTCGGGTAGTTCACCATGTGTCGGGCCTCGTGGAGGCGAGCCCGGCGTTGCGCAGGATCAGCAGGGCGGCCGAGTGCAGCCGGGACAGTGCCCGGTCGATCTCGTCGGCGCTGATCGAGTCGCCGTAGGTGACGCTGCCGCCGTCGGCGGTCTGTGAGGCGACGGCTAGTTCCCGGCCAACGGTGCCGGCGACCGGGTTGATTCCGGCGAGGGACCACATGGCGGCTTGCGCGCAGGTGGCGTCCCGGAACGCTTCGGCGATGACGGTGTCGGCGGGTAGCCCGGTGCTGTCGGTGTCGTAGTGGTCGCACATCGTGGCGCGGCGCACAAGGATCGACGCGAACAGCAGCAGGATCGCGGCGTCTGCGGGCGCCGTGCCGGTCAGCCAGTCGCCGTCGATCAGGTCGTCGGGTGCGGCGTAGATCAGCACGGCCATCGGTCAGGTCGCCTTGGTGGTGCGCCGGGTCGACTTGGCCGCAGGCTTGGCCGCTGGTTCGGGCTCAGGCTCGGGCTCCGGTTCGAGTTCGGGCTCGGGCTCGGGCTCGGGCTCGGGAGTCGGTTCGGGCTTCGGCTTCGCCGGTGCCTCGATCTCGGTCCACCAGGCCCATTCGAGCAGGTCCGGACGTTCGGCCTCGGACTCGATGACCCACTCCGGGTCATGTAGGTATCGGTAGAAATGGGGCACTACGGCTCTCCAAAAGACATGGCAGGCAACCACTCCCCCGCGCCACCCGTTTCAGGTGGCGCGGAGGAGATTGGGTCACGCCTGCAGCGGGCCGCGCAGCAGCACGGAGCGGTTGGCGTCCAGCGTCGACACGCCGTAGAGGATGTCGAACGAGATGACGTCCTTCTTGTACTTCTGGTCGTAGGCGCGGGTCACACGCAGGCTGATGCCCTTGTAGGACTCGATCGCGTACCAGTGCTGGCCGTCGAGCGGCCGCGGCATCGGAACCGAAGTGAACGTCCACGCGGACTCGTGGAAGCACAGACCGACCTCGGTGGTCGGCTGGCCCGTCGCCGGTGACGTGGCCGGCTGCACGATGTTCTGCGTCATGTAGGCATCGACGCCGAACAGGTTGCGGCCGATCGAGCCCTGGCGCAGCGCCTCGGTCGAGCCGGACTGGTCGGCGCGCTTCAGCAGATCCGAGTTCAGCCACTTGGCACGGGCGGTGGGGCCCACAACCGCGTGACGGCCCATGGTGGGCACATTCTTGATGTCGAGCTGGCGGCCAGCCTCGATCAGGACTTCCGGCTTGTCCCACTCGAACCCGGCCGGGGTGACACCCGCGAACTGCGTGGTGTTCGTCTTGATGTGGGAGATGATCGCGCGGTCGACGTGCTGCGCTAGAGCCATGGCCGCGGGCGCGGCGATCTGGGTCTCCATCGACTCCAGTTCCAGCAGCGCCTGCTCCGAGGTGACCTCGAGCGAGACGTCGGCGATCTTGTCGAGCTTGACGGGCACGCTCGACTCGGTCGCATCCTGGATCTGGATGCCGTTGGCGCGGTTGAACAGCGACGCGGTCAGAACGGCCGGCTTGCGGACGTTGACCGTATCGCCGATCTTGGCGTTGGTGAATTCGCTGGAGTAGCCGGTGTGGACCAGCGGCAGCATGACGAGGTTCTCGTACAGATTCGCGAGAACCTGACGCGCGATAACATCGGGCGTCAGGAAAGTGTTAGCCAACGTGGGCTCCTATTTCAGAACCCGTCGCGTTCGCGCTGTTCGCGCTTCGCTTTACGGATTTCATCGACGGTGGGATTGCCGCGCGTCTTGGACGCGGCATTGCCTCCGGAGAGGTCTCCGCCGCTGCGAGGAGCCGCCACCTGGGCAGCCGTCTTCTTCAGCTTCGGATTGGATTCGACGGCCGCAGAAACGACTTCAGCCACCTGGGCCAGGTAGTCGTCGGCATTCGTGTCGAGTTTGTTGACGGCCTCGATCACCTTGCGGGAGTCGAGAATCGCGTCGAGGTCGCCGTCAGCAGCCTTTGCGGCAGCCGAAACAGCGTCTTTGCGTGCGTATTCGCGGAGCTTCTCGGCGAACGAGTCACGTTCGGCAGCGAAATCGGCTGCCTGCTTCTCGGCGGCCTTGAGTAGCTCGGCGGGGTCGGGTTCGGCCGGGTCAAGGCCGAGGGTTTCGCGTAGCTTTTCCACGAGTTCGGTGGTGGCCTTCTTCGCGGCTTCCTGAGCTGCGGTTTCGGCCTTCTCGTTGCCTTTGACGCGGTTGGCGGCAGCTTCCTTGCGGAGCTTGTCGACCTCGCGGTTCAGGCGAGCGATCTCGGGATCGGCTTCGGGCTTGGCCGACTCGGTGTCGGCGTCGGTGGTTTCGGTGACCTGATCATCGCCACCGGTAACCGGGGTTTCCGTCTCCGTGGTCGACGCGGCGGGTGCGTTGTCGGTTCCGGTCGTGGTGTTTTCCTGAGGGGTGGCTTCGTCAGCCATGAATGTGCCTCCTGGACACGCAGAAACACCCGTCGGCAACCTGGCCAGATACGGGTGTTGAAATGACGAAACCCCCAGGGCCACAGGCCGGAACTGGGGGTCGGAAATACCCGCAAATAAGCGGGAAGTCTTCAATTTTTCAGAGCGGAGAACTGAGGAGTTGAACCCCAACCCCGGTCAAGGGGTCAATCCGTTTTCAAGACGGTTCCGCCGCCGCGGCGGTTAATTCTCCATTGGCTGGCCCGCCAGGATTCGAACCTGAACGAAGAGAGTCAGAATCTCTCATGCTGCCGATTACATCACGGGCCGATAGCAGGCTCGCCAGGATTCGAACCTGAACTCACCGAGTCAAAGTCGGTTGTGCTGCCGTTACACCACGAGCCTACGAATCAGGCTGATTGGCGCGACTGTCGAAACAGATTCTCCAGCTCGGCATCACGAGATCGGTGGTTTGCGCCGGACAGCTGGCCGGCGAACGCAGTGCGGGCCGCGGCGACGAGATCCGCCGGCACGTCAGGAGCGGAGTCCATGACCGCCAGCAGCGCATCCTGCACGGTGCTGTCGAGGGCCAAGCCGGTGCGGCCGGTGCCCTGCAGTGCCTGCTCGAGCGCCCACTCGAACTGGCGGCGCAGTTCGGTGTCGGTAGGCGGCGCGGAAGGCCGGCGCATGTTCATGGCGTCCTCCGTGACATTTTGATGAGCAGGTCGTATAGGACTTTAGCGGGTTCGCTGGCCTGGTCGCCATTGATTTCCACGTCCTCGAACGCTTCGGCCAGCGCTTCGGCGGGTTCGATGTCGCCTTTGGCGTCGAACGAGTAGCCGGAGAGGTTCGCGCGGACCCACTGTTTCATCTGGGCTCGTGCGGTCGAGTAGTTGTCGTTCGGGTTCGAGTAGCGGGGCGCCCAGTATTGGAACAGGGCGCCGTCGACGCGTTTGCGGGCCTGTGCGCGGGTGTTGAAGTCCAGGGCGTGGGCGAACTCGTGGATCGCGGTGCTGTAGGCGGGTCGCAGGTGCGAGTTCGGGTTGTGGTGGCCGCTCGCGGCGTCGGCGCGAGTTTCTGCGGCGAACAGCTTCGGGTCGCTGGCGTAGTCGATGTTCAGGTGGATTTCGCTGTACCAGTCGCCGGAAGGGTCACGGTGCGGCTCGGTCCAGGCGTACGCGTTCGTGCCGGAGGTATCGGTGGAGATGTGGACGCCGCGCAGGTCGACGTACTCGTATTTCGACAGCATGTTGTCGATCGCGCGGGCGAACTCGCGGGCGGTTTCGAGGTCGACGCCGGGGGTGTCGAATCCGGTCACATCGAACCCGAACCGGCTGGCCAGCAGCTCCCCCACCTCGGTGGCGTTGCGGGCCTGGTCGTAGCGAGACCGAGGCACCTTCAGTTTGCCGACCTTGACCATGTTGGGCTTCTTGCGGCCGGGCCAGCCGAGCGCATTCGCCCGGTCGGGCAGGGACGCTGCTCGGCGGCGCATCTGAACTCGCGCGACGCGGGATTCGGCGGCGACGGCCCGGCGCGCGGCTCGTTGCGGTTCGCTGACCCGCACGGCTTGTGGTGGCGCCGGATTGTCCGGTGTCCACACCCGGATCGTGTGGCGGCAGTTCGGGTGGAACAGGCCGCGGTCCATCGCTTCTCGCAACGAACACATCACTGTGACCGCGACGGCTCGGTTGGTGCTGGTGTTGCGGGTGATCGCGCCGATCGTGGAGCCGGTGATCGAGATGACTTTGCCCTCAAACGGCCTGCAGGTCTCGCACGCGCCGGGAACGTCGGAGACGACGAACAGGTCGTGGCCTTCGGCAGCGAGTTGCTGTGTGTAGCCCTCGATTTCAGCGGCCGACACAGCGCCACGGATCTGCGCTTCCACGTAGGCGACCAGCTCCCGGCGTCGGCCGTGCGGGTCGACGAGCGCGGTGAACCCGCGTCGCGCGTCCTGCTGCAGGGAGCGGTCCAGGGCGTCGCGGTGGTCTTGTGCGGTGTCAGCGTCGGCGGCCTGGTCGACGGCGCGGTGGAAGATGCCCTCGGTCGCGGCGGGCAGGCCGCGGTTCGCGGCGTCGAGCGCTTCGAGAACCCGATCGACGAGCCGGTTGGTGATGCGGTCGTCGGTGTGGGCGCGGTCGCTGCCGATGTCGGTGCGGGCCGCCGCGGCGCCGTCCGCCCAACCATGTTCGATCGCTTGGCGCACGAGCGCGGGCGCACGGTTGCCGGCGTCGTCGACGAGCTTGCGGACACCGGCCCGGAATCGGGGCAGCTGTATCAGGATCTTCATCAGCCAGCGGCGTCCGAAGCCGTCGAGGCCGAGGACCTTCACGATCCATCGCCACAACGCCAGCTCGAGCGCCTTATACAGGCGGACCAGCGGCATGGCGTGCCGGTCGCCGTTGGACGGGGTCAGAGGCATCAGACCTCCGCGCGGTCGTCCGGCTTCTTCGTCGGGGCAGGCTTCGTAGCGGGCTGGCCGAAGGGGTCCTGCTCGTCGTCGGCGGGGTCGAACGCGCCGGTGTGGTCGGGCACCAGAACCTCGACCTCGTCCTTGATCCGCTGCACTTCTTCGTCGATCTCGTCGTTGGACCAGTTCGGGTGTGCTTCCCGGACCGCGGTTTCGATCGACATGGCTTGCGCGACGCGGAAGTTCGCGATCGACTGCGACAGCGACAGCAGGTCCTGGTCGACACGGACCGGGAACTTCATCTCCGGGTCAGCAGTGATCGTGTAGTCGCCGCCGTAGATGATGCGGTCAAGTTCGAGCATGACCCTTGCCAGCGGCTGCACCGCGGCCTGCCAGTAGAGAATCTTGCGGGAGCGGGTGCGCGCGGAGCGGTCCTTGCGTGCCGATACCTCGGTAGCAGTGATCGCCGCGGTCTGGGCGTCCTCGTCGAAGTCGCCGGCGGAATAGCCTGCGGCGCGCAAGATCTGCTTGAGCAGCTTCTCGCAGGTGGCCGCGTGCTCCTCGACACGGATCTCGAACTGCTCGGCCTGGACGAGGCGAGTACCGTGCTCGTCGTTGAGTGCACCGCTGTCGGCGGGCACCGCGGTGAAGATCTCGCGTTCCTTGTCGAACATCGAACCGGCGCCGGGCCCCTGGTCCTCCAGCAGTTCCTGGGAAACGAACAGGCGCGCCTTGGCGAGGTCGAGATCCCGCATCCAGGACGACCACGCTTCGTCGAGCGCGTCGAACAGGTGCTCCACGCCCTCGAAGTCACTGCGCCCGAGTGGGGAGAGCCCGGGGACGTTCCTCCATCGACGGGCGGGCCTCACATTGGGCACGTAGCAGGCGGTGAGGTCCTCCACACCGGTCGGGATCGACGATTCGGCGTCGACGAGGTCAGCGGCCCAGGCGGTGGCATCCATCTCGGCCAGCGGCATTCGGCGGCCGATGTTGTCGTCGTCCCCGCAGAACAGGGCGTGTTCGATGCGGCCAGGCTCGTGGTGCTCCAAGTGCCGCCACGTCCCGCGCTTGTCCTTGCCGATGATCGTCCAGAACGTCACCGCCGACAAGCGGCCGTAGCGCCACTGCGGGATAGCGCAGTCGGGTGCGACAGCGCCGATCATGACCTTGTCAGTGGCTTCCTGGTCCCACCACAGGCGCAGGAACACACCACCGAGGGCGGCTTGGATCTCTGCGGCCTCGAGGAACGTCGCCAGCGTGTCCGCGTCGTCGAGCAGCGCGTTCAACCGGTCCTGCGCGGCTTCGTTGTTGCTGGTGTCGCCTTCGGAGAACAGCCACGACGGCGGCTGACCGAACAGCAGGTCTGCGCTGGTAGTCGCCAGGTCCGACGGCGCCGGAATGTGAAGGCGGGTCGACTCTTCCTGGAGGACTGGGCGGCCCCACCAGAACCGGGCCAGGCGGCCGACGATCCCACCGCGGAACTGCGATGGGCGCGGGTCAGGGACCAGCCCGCCGGGCTTGTAGATCTCCTGCAGCGCCTCAGTGTCGCCTTCCCACCATGCGGAGTGGATGAAGTACCCGTCCTGGGCGGTATCCCAGGGTTTCGGCGGGAATTTGCCAGCGAAATCGGGCAGCGCCATGCCACCTCCAAGGGTGTGAGCGCGCCAGAATCCGGGCGGACGCTATGAAGTTGAGGGGAATGCGGCGGGAACCGTCAGAAAACGTTCAGGTTCGACCAGCCGCGCTGGTTGTGTGCACCGACCATCAGGCCGAGCATCCCGGCGGGTGACCACACGCCGTACTGGTTGAGCATGTACTCCGAGGAGCGTTCCGCTTCGAGCGCGGGGCAGCCGAAGAGGGTTCGGCCTTCGAATTCCTGGGAGTAGAAGTGGTGGTAGTGGGCGGTGAAAAACAGTGAGGTCTCGCCGAGTTGTTCTGTGCGGCCCAGGATTTGGCGTTCGATCGCGTTGCGGGTGCGGGTCTCGCTGGAGGAGCCGCGGCCCTTCTCGATGTAGCCGTGGGAGAAGTAGCAGTCCACGCCCGACAGGGTCAGGGTGATCGCGGGGTCGCCGGCGCCGATGTGCCAGTCGATGGCCGGGGCGGCGCCGTGTTCGGTGAGCTCGTCGAACAGCTTCTTGGTCTGGCGGGCGATGTGGGTGGAGGCGTTGTCGCCTTGGCTGGTGACTGGTTCCTTGCTGCCGTTGCGGGTCCATTCGCCGTGGTTGGAGATGACCGACGACACCGACAGCGGCAGGCCGAGCATGGCGGCTTGCTTGATCGTCCACACCCGCAGGTCGAAGTCCAGCTCGAGCTGTCGCGACATGTTCAATTCGACCGTGTGGGGCTGGTTGCCGTAGTTGTTGCACACGCCCTCGGTCTCGTCGCCCATGTACGCGATGTGCACGCCGGCGAGGTCGGGAGTGTGGAACCGTGCGAGCGCTAGGTGTGCGTCGATGCCGCGGCGCCAGTTCGCGACGGCTTCTTCCGTGCCCTTCTTGCCGAGTTGCGGGTCGGCGACGAGGATCACGTAAGTGCTGCCGTCGCGGCGCGCCGCCGGGGTGGGCAGCGGTTGCGCGCGTAGGTGGTCGCGCCATCCGGCTAGCGTCTCCGGGGAGATGTCGGTGGATTTGCGGCGCCGGAATCGGGCGCTGTAGGAGTACAGCTGGATGGCGTCACGGGTACCGTTGTCGGCGGCCTTGGACTGCTGCCACGTCGACATTCGGACCGTGTCGTCTACGACCTCGAATTCGGCAGCGTTCAGATTGAACAGGGCGAAAACGGTTGTCCAGTCGTCGTTAACCGGGGAATTGACCACCACATTGTTGACGGTCGCGCCGTCGCTCGTGACGTCGATCGAGCCCTTGTTCATGGGGTCGCGGCCGGTCAGGTGGGCGGCGTCATCGGCCAGGCTCACGCGGCAACCTCCACGTTGGCGAAGCATCCACAATCACGGCGGCAATGCACCCGGAAACGGGTCTCCGCGGCGTCGAGGCCGTACTTCACAGCGAGCCTCCACACATGGGCGATGGGCTGGCCATCGGCGAGCAGCGCGTCGAGCGCTTGGCGGTCGCGTTCGTCGAGCGAGGCCAGCCACGCCCCGGTGGTGCAGGGCCGCGGTTTGCGGGTTCGCTGCCGCAATTCGAAAGCGTCGTCAGCGAATGACATTCCAGCCTCCAAGATCGGTTACACCAATCGTAAAAGCGGAGGCAAACCCGACTTTTCTCTACGCAGCCTCGTCGATTTCGTCGACAGAGGCATCCCGGTTATCCGGCAGCAGCCCCAGTTTGATCCAGCGCCGCCATTTCCGCTCCTCGGTGACGAGGAGATAGCGGACAGCGTCGATACCATGGTCGTTCAGCTTGACGACCTCGTCTTTGCCCTCGGCGCTTGCCTTTTCATCCCACACGTAGCCGGGGAGCTCTTTCAGCAGTTCCGGGCAGCGGTCAGTGAACTTCAGACGTTTCGCCGACACCAGCGTGCTCATCGTTCGGATGCCGTACAGGACGTCCTTGTTCGCCTTGAGCGAGGTGAGCCCGTCCTGTTTGAGCTGTACGCGGAAGTCGGCGGCCGACGAGTCAACCACCGTGCGGTAACGTGCCCGCGGCGGGTTCTCCGGGTCGTCGTCCGGGTGGTGCGGCAGTGCGAGCCAGTCGCGAACGCCCTTGGACAGTTCGACGTTCGACCAGCGGGCTTCTTCTTTGCCTGCCTTGTATCGCCATTCGTCCATGCAGTACAGGACGTCGTCGACGCCGTGGCCGATCATGACCGCGTGCGTGGGGTTGGTGGTGCCGTGGTCGATGCCGACCCCGAGGATCCACCGCATCTCCGGCAGGTCTTCCCACCGGATGACGTGAGTGTCGCGGTCGTAGGTGTCGAACACCGCGCCCTCGGCAGCAACCCAGTCACCGCGGATGAACCGCTTGTAGAAGACGCCGGTGAACTCGGCCTTCTTCCGGGCGATGTACTCCGCGCTCAGCTGCGGGTTGTCGTCCATGAAGAACTGGAAGACCTTGACGTCCATGCCCGGCTCGCCGGCGCGGTCCATGAACTTCTTCTTGAGGAAGTGCTCGGGGTTGTCCGGGTTCGTCGTGGCCAGGCAGCGGGCGCCGGGCTCCGACAGGCGGCCTTGCAGCTGCGTCCAGAAGTTCTCCGGGATCAGCGTGGCTTCGTCGACGAGCGCCAGGTACACGGTGGAGCCGCGGATCTTCGCTTCGGCGGCTTCGTCGTTGGCGCCGATGAGGTGGATCGTGCGGCCGAGGATGACCGCGGTGGAGGAGCCTCGCGTGTGGTGGATTTCGCGCGACAGCGGCCCGAACAGGGACCGCTTCTGCATCGGCTCAAGGATGTTGCGTTCGATGGTTTGCAGGGTGCGGCCGACGATGAGGATCATCGTGTCCGGTGGGGCCTGCGCGACACCGATGAAGAACGCGACGATGGAGGCGATGGTCTTTCCGGAGCGGATGGCGCCGGTCCAGATGGTGGTGGAGGACCGCTCGCACTCGACGATCGACGCGATCTGCTTGCGCGACATCGGGATCTTCAGCGCGTCCAGCAGGTTCACGCGGGATCGTCCTCGCCCGCCAGGTCGTCCTCGGTGTCGTCGTCCGGGTCCTGTTCGGCTTCGTTCGCGGCGTGCAGGGCGTGGAGCACGTCGACGAGCTGGCCGACCATCGACTCGGCTTCGCTGGACACGTTGCCTTTCGCGTCAGCGATGACACGCAGCTCGGCGGCCTTGTAGGAGCCGGTGAGCTTGGCGCGCTGGTCGATGATCGACAGGGCGCGGTCGATCTTCCACTCGTAGCCTTTGTCTTTGGCCTTGAGGTCGGGGTGGATCAGCTCCCACAGAAAGTCGAGGCGACCGAGTTCGATGGTCAGGTACTCTTCGGCGTTCTCGCGCGTGATTTCCTTGACCGCTTGGGTGATGTAGCGAGAAACGCTGGAGCTGGACACACCGAGCTCTTCGGCGATCTCGGCTTGGGACTTGCCCTCCATGCGTAGTTCGAGCGCGCGATTGCGTTTCTGCTGCGTCTCGACCAACGTTTCGACAGGTGTGGTTTTCTTTCGTGCCATAGCTGGCGGGACCTCCAGGGCGCGGCGGGCTCCTGGCCGGACTCGCGTTCTAGGTGGTGGGGACGGTCGCCGCCTGGGCGATCCGTGAGAGGCGCACGACGTGTGCGTTGCCTCGGGTGAGCGGCCAGATCAGGGCCTGGCCGTGGGTGATTCGGGTGACGCGGTATCGGCCGGGCAGGCCGGTCGCGGTCACGATGTCGCCGGAGGTGATGGTCATTTCCACACTCTCGGGAGTCGGGCAAACGGATCGAGCCGTTCAGGCAGCCAGTTGAGGAGATGCGCGGCGGTCATGATGATCGCGGCGCGCACGAGCAGCGGATGCCGCTCCATGCCGCGGTCGACACCTTCGGACAGCAGTTCACCGTCCGGCGCGATCACCTCAAGCGCCGTGACGACGCCGGCGAGGGCGAGCCAGAGGTGCCCGGCGGTGATTCGGGATCGCCACGCGGACACGGCTACTCCTCGGGTTCGTCCTCATGGACCAGCACGAGCGGTTGCATGGGGTTCTGGGCGATCGCCGACCACAACGCGGTGACGATGTCGGTCGGCGACACCTGCACCGGTTCGGGCGTTTCGATGTCGAGTTCGAACCAACCCAGCTTGAGGCGGAAACGCATGTCACTCCTTGGGTTGGGGGTCGATCGCTTTGACGGCCCAGGCGATCTTGTCGGGCGAGAATCCGCCCCAGTGGAATTCCTCGTCACCGACCCGAGCGACGACCACGGGAGCCTGCAGGTAGCCGAGGCCACGGATCTGGTCGAGCGCGTCGGGGTATTCGGTGACGTCGATCAGCGTGTACGCCGCCTCCAGCTGCTCCAGCTTCCGTTTCGTTGCTCTGCATGGCTGGCAGTTCGGGCGGGTGTACACGGTGATCAAGATTCGTCCAGGTCCTTATTCAGTTCGTCGATCTCGGCCTCGGCTTCGGCCTGCGCCGCGGCGAGCGCCTCCATTGCGCGGGCGTACCGGGCTTGCGCGTCGGCGAGCTGCCGGTGGGCGGCCTCGAGGTTCAGTGCGGCCTGCGCAGCCTCGAACTCGGGGGTGTCGAAGTGGCTCATCAGTAGACCGGCGGGAACCAGTTGCCGGAGATGAAGTTCGGGTACGACCACGGGTTGATGTCGTAGGCGCCGTGCACGCCGGTGTAGAGGTAGCCGTGCGGGCCTGCGTCCTCGTTGCACACCCAGTCGCCGGCGTTGCAGATCGTCAGCACGGGGAACGCGCCGAAATCGGCGTCGGTGCCCGCGGCGCCGGAGAAGATCCCGATGAGTTCGGCGGGACCGGCGAGGGGGTTGCCGGCGAGGCCGTCACCGCCGGGTCCGGCCGCACGCTTGGGGTCGGACACCAGGATCGCGGTGGCGTTGGGGACGTCCTTGTGCTGGGAGACCCAGACGTGGACAACCGCGGCGCCGCCGGAGTGGCCGAGGACCTTGATGTGCGAGCCGGGGCAACGACCGCGGTACTCCCAGAACAGGCGGTTCAGTTCGCGGACACCGTCGTTGATGTCGATCGAGTTGTAGCCGACCGGCTGGTCGGACGGAATGTACAAGGACGGCTGACCGAGGTTCGGGGGGAAGGTCTCCAGGTCGATCTGGAATCCGCCGACGCCGAACGCGAAGGTGTCCGGGCAGCTCGGTCCGCCGGCGTTCGCGACAGCCGGGGGCGCGATCAGGCTTGCGGTGATGGTCGATGCGGCGAGCGCTACAGCAGCGAGCAGCCGGGTGACGTTGAACATGGGGCCTCCTGGCCGTGGTGAAGCTGGGCCCGCCGGACTCCCAGGTAGCGGAAAATGGTCCGGCGGGCAGGCCGCGGCGCGTCATCGCGCTGCTCGCGGCCCCGCCACCTGGAAGCCCTGCTGCCTGCGCGGCGTGAGATCGGCGCGGCGGCCCCGGGGTGCGGGAATGGGGCACGAGGGTGGTGGCGAAATCTGTGGCGGGCGGCTATCGTCAAGGGTTGAACGCCCCCGTGTTGCCGCCTCTGCCCCTGCATGCGGCGTCGCCTCTGCTAAGCAAGCGCGCGGGGGCTTCGCCATGTAAGCGGTGCGGTGGGTATTCTCCTGGCAGACACCGACTGCCGATTGCGTTACCTCGTCAGCGAGGTCGCACTACGCAGGTACGCGCAGTTAAGTACAGATGAAATCCGATAGCGGGGACTACCAAGTCCACCGTATCGTTGCGGGATGCCAATCGAAGGCTTGGAGAGCGCGCAGCTCAAACTGGAACATGCAGGCCGACACCTGGACTCGCTCACGACGACGGTCCAGGACTACGCCTTGGCCGGGGCTCTAAAGATCACGACATCGTGGACACAGAACCATCCCGACTACACACTGGTCGGCATCCTGACCGATCCAATCCCGGTTCCCAAACTCATCGCTCTGCAGGCGGCGGATGTCGTCGGCAACCTGCGCGCAGCGCTCGACCACTCGATCTTCGACCACGTAGTCAAGAAGGCGATCAGCACTGGCAAGCCGCTGACAGACGACGAACAGAAGCGAATCCAGTTCCCTATTCTTGAGAAGCCCAAGAAGATCGACGCCGGCCTGTATTCGCCCGCAGTCGCGCAGGTCCTCGAGTCACATCAGCCCAACAAGATGTCGCCGACATACGAACACCCGCTGGCACGCCTGAACCGGCTGGTCAACCATGACAAGCACCGAGTAGCACTGGTCACGACCGGGGCCGACTTGATTACGGACCTTTTCTACACTCATCCGCTTGAGCACGTCGGATCCAAAGACATCGCGATTGGCGACGAGCTCAAGCCCGGAGTAGAGATGTTCCGAGCCGACTTCCGCGCGATCGCTCCATTGACCGACCATCCGCAGAAGTACATCAAAGGCTTCTCCGGGGGCTTCTATGCCTCCATCGAAATCCCCGGAACAACACAGATCCCCGCGATCTTGGCGACGATGCAGTCGATGCGCGACTACGTGAAGACCGTGCTGGACGACCTCGACGCTGCAGGGGTCACCTAGCGGCCAGTTCGACGGGTGGATGGTAGTGGCAGCCGCAGTCCGGGCCGCCCTTCGGACAGGCACGCTCGATCACCTCGGCCGGGTCCTCGTATTCGTCGGCCCAGCGCAGGAGCGCTTGCTTCTCGCGCGATCGTTGGCCGTGCTTGTCGACCAGGTAGCCGCCGCTCGGACCGCAGAACACGCAGATCAACCGTCGCGCGGTCGCGCCGAGCATCCGCCCGTTCAGGGGACCTCGGCGGTGAAGTGCGCGTAGGCGTGCGGGATGTCGTCGTGCAGAGGCGCGAGGGCGGCGTCTACCTTGTCGGCGAACGACTCGACACCGAACTCGCCCGCGATCACGTCGCTGACCGCTCGAATGCTCGCACTCACAGGTTCAGAGGTGTTCTCCACCAGGGCCCACTTTCGTTTTCGTCGCAGCTGAAGTTGTTGCAGATGCAGGACAGCCCATCAACAGGGCATGCATACCGGATGTGCCAGTCGTTCGGGTCGCCGTGCTCGTCTTCCCAGGCTGCGGTCGCGCGCTTCTCGCGTTGCCGGACAGAGCCGTGCATCGGAGGGTGGCAGCAGCCGACCCAGCAGTTCGGGTGGACCATCATCGCCATGCCCACCGCCAGATACATCTGAAAAAGAAACCAGCAGTTCAACGGCACAGATGCGCGATCTGTCGGGTTGCGGCTGAAATAGAAGTCCGGCCGGATGGAGTCGAACCACCAATGCCCGAAGGCGGCAGGGTTACAGCCTGCGTGCACACCACGTGCTCGTCCGGTCAAACCCGCTACCAGAGGCCGCGGGTGGTATGAGGAAGTAACGGGATTCGAACCCGCCCTATCTGGTTGGAAGCCAGACGTGCTGCGCGCTAACACCATACTTCCGGGGTGGCCGGCGGGCCTCGAACCCGCTTCCTCCGCGATCACAACGCGGCGCCTCGACCACTTCGGCTTCGGCCACAGTCGATCCAGGAGGAATTGAACCTCCGACACACGCCGTATCAGGGCGCTGCTCTCACCACTGAGCTACAGATCGCAATGCTGGCCTGGGAGGGGTCGAACCTCCAACCACCCGGTTAACAGCCGAGCGCTCTGCCAATTGAGCTACAGACCATCGCGTACCCCCGGCTGGGATCGAACCAGCGCCCTGCCGCTTAAGAGGCGGCAGCTCTACCACTGAGCTACGAAGGCGTGCCCCCGGTCCGGCTCGAACGGACGACCCGCCGCTTAAAAGGCGGCTGCTCTTCCAGCTGAGCTACGGAGGCCGGGATAGCCCGGCTGCCCTTGCGGGGATAACGGGCCATTGCGAGCCTCCGCCAGGAATTGAACCCGGAACCTGCCGATTACGAAACGGCTGCTCTACCAATTGAGCTACGAAGGCGTGCGTCTGCCCGACAGGGTTCGAACCTGCGATCTCCTCATCCCAAATGAGCCGGGATACCAACTTCCCTACGGGCGGTCATTTGCTGCGGTGGCAGGATTCGAACCTGCGACCTAGAGCTTATGAGGCTCCCGAGCTAACCGAACTGCTCTACACCGCAACGACTTCTTCATGACTTCAGACTACGGGCGCCGTCAATCCATTTTCAGACCCGCGGCGGCCAGTTCCAGTGACCGGGCGTCGGCTCCTCGGCGAATGGAACGCCGCGGTTGAAGTGCTGGCCGGTGGGGTTGAGCACGCACAGGCCGACGACACCGTTCTCACCGACCTCGGTGATGACCGCGGCGCGCGGCTCGGGCAGA
Source organism: Nocardia sp. NPDC051833 (assembly GCF_040681225.1). NCBI lineage: Bacteria > Bacillati > Actinomycetota > Actinomycetes > Mycobacteriales > Nocardiaceae > Nocardia > Nocardia sp. NPDC051833. Next base: position 8,264 of record NZ_JBFAYK010000009.1, on the reverse strand, counting down.
TACTCGCCGCCGGGAGTGCCATACGACTGGTAGTGGACCATGCGGGAGATGGACGGTTCCTGGCTCATGTGCCCCCCGAGAGATTCGAACTCCCAACATCCTGATCCTAAGTCAGGCGCCTCTGCCAGTTGGGCCAGAGGGGCGAAAACCAGACCGCACCCGAAGGGCGGTCTGATCGATTGCAAGGACGGAGAGAATCGGACTCCCGACATGCGGTTTTGGAGACCGCCGCTCTACCACTGAGCTACGCCCCTATGAGGCAGGCGCCCTGCCGGGCGGTCTGCCATGTAGTCGCCCACCGTGATGGACTGGGGACTTCCGTCCCTGCTCGGCATCTCGTGGTGCCGCAAGTAAGTTGGTGGGGAGAGTTACTAGCTCTCCGACTGGGGCGTGAACCGTAAGTATCCAGTTACCCAGCGCTGCGACTGTCCAGCTACGGACCGGTTTCCACCTGCGAAGGCTTCCTCTCAGCCACTTGGCCGTTGAGGTCCCGTCAGTCGCACACATTCACGGCCCGGTTCGCACGAGCCGCTCACTCTGTCACCACCAGCGTCGGTAGCTGGCCGACGCTTTGTGCCCCCCGCGCGATTCGAACGCGCACCTTGCCGGTGTTTGAAGCCGGTCCCTCTGCCGTTGGGGTAGAGAGGCGAGTTGTCTCCGAGCGGGACTCGAACCCGCAACTATCCCCGTCGGGACGTCTTCTGCCGATTGAGCTACCGGAGACTATTCAATTGTCTAATATCAGCTCCAAGCGCCGCTAGCATGCTTGGGCGGGCAACGCTCCGTTTCCGGCTCGTCGAATGCGGAAATGTCTCACCATTGCCGGGGTGCCGACCGGTTTTCGAGACAGCTCACGCAGGAACTAAGGTACCAAGCGAAATTCGGCAAACCGCGTCACCGAATAACAATTTGATAACGCTGACGCGAATTCACGGCAGCCATGCCGGAATGCTATCCCAGTCGTACCCCTCATTCGGATCCGGCAACGGCTTGTACGGCGCCTCCAACGCCAGCTCGAAACCCACCACCCGAGCGAACTCCTCCAGCGTGGTCCACGCGTCCAACGGCCCACCGAACGACACCGACCTCACCAGCACCAGCCGGTCCCCCAGCTCCCGCCACACCGATGCCATCCCCCACCGGTACTTCAGGTACAGGTAGTCGCCCGCATCAGTCACCACATCCCACGCTGACGGGCACCCGAAGCACACCTGCTCGGCAAGAACGACTTTCACGCAGCATCCTCAACCGCGCCCAGCCCAAGCACACCCGCGATATCGGGCGGCGTCCACCCGGTCGGCTTCTCGATCTTCCCGTCGACACGACGCCGCACCTTGCCGTCGACGACCTTCGCCATGTTCGACCTCTGCACCTCCGCCCACACCGCCTCGAGCGGGATGTGGAGCAGCGCCGCGATCGCGTGCAGATGGTAGAGGGCGCGGTGCGCTTCGACGTCGATGTCCATCAGCCGTCGCTCGGTGATCGCGACCGCTATCCGGTCGTCGATCTCCTCCAGTTCGTCACCGAGGTACACCATCGTGTGCGTCGCGTCGAACGCCACCCACGACGGCGGCTCTTTCGGGTGGACGAGCAGCAGATCGTGGATGTAGGTCCGCGCCAGCCCGAGCCGCAGCAGCAGCCCGACGCGCACGTACATGCTGTCCGCGATCCCGTCGGCCGCGGCGACCATGTCCCGCGACGACAGCGCGAACAGCAGTTCGTCGCGTTCCTCGGCGATCAGTTGCATCGCCAGCGCCAGGTCACCGTCGGGCACCCAGCCCGGCGTCGGCCGCAGCCGCACACCGCACGCGGCATTGAATTCCCGCACGTCACTCCAGATATCGGTCATGAGGTCACCTCCGTGGTGAGTCGGTCGTCGAGATAGGTCATTGCGCGCAGCACCAGCTGGTGCAGGTCGTCGAGCAGGGAGCGCGCTTCGAGCGGGTTGTCCAGCAGCACGGCGAACTCGATGCGCGCGCCTGTCCCTGCGATCGCCGGCCACACTGCCGAAACTTCTTCCGGGGTGGGGTGTTTCCAGAGCCGGTGGGTTGCGAGCCGCTCAGGCGTCGACTCCCCCAGCAGTGCATTGCATTCGGTGCAGGTCATGTTCAGCTCCACAGCTCGGGCATGATGTCGACGAAGTCGTGGCGGGCCTGGCGGATCCGCTCGTTGTAGGCGGCCGTGCGTTCGTCGGACGCGGCGTACACGGCCTTCTCCTCTGGTGTGCTTGGCCGCATCCGGTAGCTGCCGTTGGGCATCAGTTCGTAGTCGTCTTCGCGTTTCCAGCCCGGCGGGCGGAGGATCGCCATCTCTTCGTCGGTGAATATGGGGTCGCGTTCGGTGAGGCGGGTGATCAGGTCCTCGTAGTGGGCGCGGCGGTCCTCGTTGTCGCACACCGAGAAGTCGAGGTGGAAGCGCAGCGACGCCGCTGCGAGATTGTTGAAGCTGGCGTCGAATTCGTCGAGGATGTAGTCGATCGACGTTCTCGGGAGGCCGGTCAGCTTGCGGTAGGACTGGCCGCGGCCGTAGATCGTGAGCGTCCACGGGCCGATCGGCATCCACCACACATGCTCACGGGTCCGGCCGCGGTCGTGTCCCCAGCGGGAGCCGTTGACCTCGGCATCGGACTCCAGCGTGCCCCACCATCCGATGACGGGCACAATGAACGAAGCGAACATCAGCGGTAGTCCTTGAGTTCCTCGAGCAGCTCGGGGCAGCAGTCGGTGAGCCGGTGCCAGGGCAGGCCGATGATGATGGCGCCGAGCCCGAGCAGCGGGATCACGATCGTTTGGCGGCACCACATTTCGGTCAGTGGGACATCCATGTCCTCGGTGCCGTCGCTGCCCAGCCACGGCACCACGTTCCGACGGATGCCGCAGAAGGGCCTCGGCCCGTAGAACCAGATCCCCGGCCACCAGGACGGTTTCAGCTCGCTCACTTGATCACCTCGCCGATCGGGACGATCACGAACTGCACTTCAGTACGAAGCTGGTTCCGTGGCTCGGCTAGGAAGATCCGACGCACACGGTTGCGATGGTGACGCGCGTCTTTCTTGGTCGAAAACGGCGCCGAGTCAAGGACTTCCCATGCCGGCGGATCCTCCAACCCGTATCCGAGCAGGACGTACCCATGAGGCTTCGGCGCGGTCACTCGGGCACCTCAATCAGCGAGGGCGCCGGGCGCGGTCCGCTCAATGCGCGGATGGTCGGACACGGGTACATCTGCCAGTTGCCGTCGTCGGTACCACAACCGGCGCAGACCTGGGTGCGTCGCCCGCCGGGGTATCGGACGTTCAGGGCGTCGACCGGCTGGTGCACCTCCCGCACGCGGTCCGTCGCGGCCTCCAGCTCGGTGACGCGGGCGCGCTGCTGGTTGAGCTCCTTGATCAGGTCGTCGCGGTGAAGCTGGCCCTTTTCGGCTCGCTCCTTCCACAGGTCCCGCTCGGCCTCCAGCTCGACATAGAGCTTGGCCCGTCTAGCCCGCTCGTCGCGCAGGGCCAGCAGCTCGGCGGCCATCGACCGTGTCTCGTCGTCCACCAGGGCAGTCCGCGGTCGTGTCGCCCAGGGGTCGTCGCGGAGCGCACGCAAACGCTGGTCGGCGACGCACACCCAGGACGGCCCGATGTCGATGGTGTGGCCGCCGTGGCAGTCACCGGGCGGGCAGGTGCAGGTGTCGGTCATCGGTTCCTCGACTTGCTGACGACCACCTTGAAGCGGTCGCCGGTTGGGGAGTAGTAGGTCAGTCCCTGCCCGTGGATGGCGTGGACTTCGAATCCGGCGTCGGACAGCGCGTCCCGGATCGCGTGGATTTCGTCGCGGGCGGTGAGCGGTTCAGCCACGGCCGCCGGCCTCCTCGGCGGGGACGTACACAGCGAGCAGGGTGCCGCCGTGGTCGGCGTGGCATTCGAGGTCTTCGCTGTCGTAACGCGTTTCCTGGTCGGCCCACACCGTCCAGTGGATGTGGTCGAACGTGCCGCCATCGATCTCGTCTTCGACTTCCGACGGGGCACACGCCCGCATCCAGATGCAGGGGCCGGAGTCCGGGCAGTCGGCATGCAGCAGGATGGTGCCGACGGGGAACGTGTCGGCCTGGGCGGCCGTGGTGATCACGTGGGCGGGGGGACGCCAGCCAGCGGCGAGCACGAAATCGACCACGCCTCGGAAGAACGGCGCCAGGAAGGTCAGGCCGTGGCCGCGCTGCGAAACGGCGTCGAGCTGCTCGGCCAGGGTGTCGTGGTCACTCGCCATCGCGAGCCTCCTTCGGGTCCATGTGGCATTCGCATCGGAGCCCGACCTTGGGCAAGATCGGAGCCAGCCACGGCCAGCGGGTGAATGGGGTATGGCACCGGCAGCAGCGGTACACGCGCCACCACCGAACCGGCTCACCCTCCACAGCGACGGCCCAGCAGGCGGGGCAGCGATGCGGCTTGTCGATATCGGCCGGAAGCACCGGGCGGTCACTCGCCATCGGACACCCACCTGCGCACGATCACTGTCTCCTCGACCGAGCGCACCGGCACCAACCGCAGTGGGTAGTACTCGCCCGGCTTCTGGTTCTCCTGGTTCTCGGTCAGGCCGTGCTCGTAGTCCCAGGCGTAGTGCTGGCCGGACGGGCCGCGGGTGATGACGGTGACGGTGCGCAACCATCGGCGGTCCTCGCCGTCCTTGGCCTCCATGAACACGAACCCGTCGACGCCCTCGTCGTCCTTGTAGGTGAGGTCGTGCCATTCGTCGTCGGTGATGAGGGCTTTCAGCTGGTCGATCTCGGTGGCCTGGTCAGACATTCGGGTTCTCCTGAGTGGTGGGTTCGGTGGTGTCGAGCGCCCACTGGACGGACGCGACAGCGCGTTTCCAGCCGCACGAGATCACGTCGTCGTCGGGGTGAACGTCGCAGCGGGGATGCCCGGCGAGGGCTTCACGGATACGGGCGATGACGGCTTCCGCCTCATCGAGTCGGCCGCGTAGTTCCGCTGCGGTGTCCGTCTCGGCGTCTCGACGCCGGTACTTCGCGCGCAGGCCGCCGTAGCCGATCAACCGCTCACGAGTCGACCCGGCAGTTCCCTTCACCAGGAACTGGCGCTCGCCACGCCACGGCGACGTCTCCCGCAGCACCACCAGCCCCCGCTTGCCGTCCTTCGACTCCCACTCGGAGCCGACCAGATCAGAAGTCGTCATGGTCCGGCACCCCCAACCGCATCAACGGCACACCGAGCCGGTACCAGAGACGGCACACCTGCAGGCGGTCGTCAAACGCGCCAAGGACGTGGAAGTGGTTGCGGATGTTCTCGTCGAACAAACCACATTTCACGAGGTAGTCCGGTCGCCGGTCACCCGCGGCACGCATGTGCAGCTCGGTGAACGGGATGTCGTTCCAACGCAGCCAATCCGAGGTCTGCGTTCGGCAGTCGTCGTCACGGCCGGACAGGATGATGATCGCCGAATCGACCGCCAGCTTCCGCACCACTTCGACGGTGTGCGCGATCGGCTTGTCGTCCCGCACCCGCGAGTACTCGTAGATCCCACGATCCGGCGCCTTCTCCGCCAACGTCCCATCGACGTCGACGATCCACGCAGGCGGCAACGCAGGGTTCGGAATGTACGGCTCCGGATAGAAGAACAGATCCGGTGACGGCTCCACCGCCGGCCAGTGCTTGCGAGGGAACTTCCGCGCGAGCGCCCGGATCGCGTCCTCCCCCACCGACCGGCCACCCGCCGCGGCGCGCTCAGCGTCGCGGCGGATGCACTCGTCGACCGGGGTGTCGAGGTCGATCACCTCGATGTCGGCGCCGTGCAGGGCTGCGAAGTCCGCCCACCCGCGTGTCCACTGGGCGCGCAGGTTCATAGCATCCACGAAGACGTCGTAGCCGCCGTCGATCAGCGCAGCGGCCTGGGCGCGTTCGGCTTTCGAGATGATCTCTTCCTGCGCGTACGTGAGCCGCCCCTCCCCAGCGAACAGGGTGGCGCGCATGTCGTCACGTGACACGCGCGCAAGACGCGGGTTGTCGGCAAGCATCCGACGGAACAGGCTTGATTTACCGGACCCCGGCAGGCCGCGCGGGATGATCAGCCGCGGGCGTGCGGGGGCTGGGATCACGTCAACCAACTCGGGGGCGGTCATGCGGGGATCAACTCCTGCCGGTCGACAGCGAACACGATGTGCCCGTTCCGATTTGCGGGGCGCATGGTCGCGAATGCACGACCGTCGCGGATGTGAATGTCGCCCCGCCAGGTCGACTCGGCACCCGCCAGGGACGTCGAGACCTCGTGGGCCAACGCGACAATGAACTCCTCATCCGGCTCAAGACCCAACTTGATCTCGACGGAGCCGGATACCTTCACCGCCAGCCGAGCACACTTGTTGCTCCCGCCGCGGGTCACCCGGAACCCTTCGCCCACCGGTCGCCGACGACTGAATGGCCGCGCACGAGGAACATCGCCGTCGCTAGTGATCTCCAGGGTCGATCGGTCGACAATCAAGATCCGCTGCGAGACGTCGTCGCCTGCCGTTCCGAGCCGGAATCCGATGTAGGTGTTGTTGTCGCCCTTGCCGCAGAACACGTGGCCCTTCCACGTTCGGCTACTCGTCTCGGCCAGCCGATCGCCCACTACGGAGGCAGCCGCAACCATCTCATCGGCTGGGATCAGGCCGATGGTGTTCGCGGCCTCACTCACGTTGCCGCGGTACGGGGTGAACGATGCGCGTGCTCGGCGACCGGTCAGGGTCGCGAAGTCGATATTCATGCTGCGACACCGCCTTCAGCTTCCATGTCCACCGACTCCTCGTCATCGAGGGTCTTGGTTTCGTGCTGCAGGAAGATCGGCGACTTCGCCTTCAGCGTGGTCGGGTGCAGCGAGTCGACGGTGCGGATGCACACGCCCTCGTCGACCAGCTTCTTGCCGCCGGACAGCGGGACAGCCTGCCCGTAGCCCTCGTCGTAGTAGCGACGGTCGAGCCAGTCGGCCGGGTCGAACGCCTTGTGCGCCATCGTGGTCAGCACCGGGACCGTCTTCAGACCGAGCTGCTCGCACCACTCGACGAGCTGACCCCACGCGAGGTCTGTGATGATGCCCTGCGGGTTGACGTGCGCGACCCGGTACACGTACAGGTCAGCCTCGCCCTGCGGCACGTTGTAGGTGTAGCCCGACTGGATCGGCGCACCGTCCGGCGTCCACCCGATCAGCTCCGCGTACACCACGAACCCCTGCGGGATCAGCCCGTCGAGACGCTGCCCGTAGTGGGTCCACACGTCGGTGCCGTAGAAGTGGTTCTGCTCGGCCTTCGGGTCCTTGATGACCTTCCGGCTGCCGTACACGGTGTCGTAGATGTACTCGGCGACCGGCACCTTCAGCCAGCGGGCGGCGAGCTTGTCACGCCAGGTCGGCTTCCGCTTCGCGATCGTGTTGCCGATCCGGATGCTGGTGCCGTGCAGCTTCTGCGTGATCACCACGCGCGCCTCGGAGTCGATGAGGTGCTCGTTGCCGAAGTAGCGGGTGGTGTCGTAGTGCTCGGGCAGGAACTTCGCGTCGACCCGAACAAACTTCTTGGTGGCCTTGGCCTGCGCGGACGGCCGACCGTTGCCCTTCACGGGCCGCTCATACTTGCGGCAAATCTCGTGCCCGTTAAGCTCGTCGAACACATCACCGGGCGCCAGTTTCGTCACGTCGAAACCGGTGTAGGCCAGCGCCTCCAGCGGCAGGAAGAGGGCGTCGGAGCGGTGGCCGCGGAGCTTGATCGCCCGGACGCGGCGGTTCTTCGCCAGGTAGCCCTTCACGGCGAGGTCGGCGTTCAGCTCGGTGTCGGAGTGCAGGTTGTTGACCCGCGCGAACTCCTCCGACAGCTGAGTCTCGGCGGTGAACACGATGCCGAGGTCACCCGGCTGCCGATCCTTGCCGACGATCGCCTGGAAGCCCAGGACGGGGGCGCCGGCGATGTTGTCGCACTTGGCCAGCTCGTTGACAGCGGCGAGGCGGACGACGACGGCCGCGTAGTTGGGGTTCTTCGGTGTGGTGAGTGCCATGCAATGCAGCGTAATGGCACTGCATTGCAATGTCTAGATCACATTGCATCGCCTCGTTGATCTTGCCTCGTACTTCGCGTACAGCGGTCGTACGGCATACTTGGACCAGCGTTTCGGCCCGAGGAGTGGCCACCCCATCATCGAACGAGAGAAGGTTGCCGACACCGTGTGCGGACTGCTCGGATTCCTGACAGCTGATACGGCGACGACCGAGGTGGTCGATCAGGTGTACGACGCGCTGCACTGC
>NZ_JBFAYK010000008.1:0-119892 GCF_040681225.1 Nocardia sp. NPDC051833 | reverse complement strand
TCAGGCCGGCTACCCGTCGTCGCCTTGGTAGGCCATTACCCCACCAACAAGCTGATAGGCCGCGGGCCCATCTCGTACCGATAAATCTTTCCACCACAGGACATGCATCCCGTGGTCATATCCGGTATTAGACCCAGTTTCCCAGGCTTATCCCGAAGTACGAGGCAGATCACCCACGTGTTACTCACCCGTTCGCCGCTCGTGTACCCCGAAGGGCCTTACCGCTCGACTTGCATGTGTTAAGCACGCCGCCAGCGTTCGTCCTGAGCCAGGATCAAACTCTCCGTTGAAGACTCTCGAAACACTCCCGAAGGAGCGAATCAGAATAATCTAAAGACTAGAGTCCGAAAACCTAGCAATGCCGAACACCAGCAAAAGTTTGCTGACATTCAAAATGTCCACTCCTCAACCGGGGGGTATGAGAAGCGGAACCAATAATAATATTGGCACTGACATTCATCGACACACTATTGAGTTCTCAAAGAACACACGCACAAGCATCCACCCGCAACATTTCGTAGGGGCTTCAGCGAGGCAGGGTTCAAACTTAGCCCACGCAAGTGCCCGGACGCAAATCCGGGCTAAGTGAGCTGTCTTACTTGTTGTTGTCGGCGCTCATCGTCCAACCTCGTTTCCCTGGTACTCGGTACCGGGTCGGTGTCCGTGTCGCTCTGACTTGAATAAAGTTACGTGTCGACAATTGCAATGTCAAATTCCCTAGTCAGGGGTTGTTTCGCGTGTTCTCACCGGTGCGACATTGAAGGATCGGGCGAAACACGCCGGTGTACAGCCGCGTGTGTCCCTGGCGAATCCGATTGCCGCGCCGGTAGGTCGACGGCCGGTACCGTGGCGCGGACAAGCCGAGGGCACGGGAGGGTCTGCGATGGCGGGGCGGAACGCGAGGCGTTGGTGGGTTCGGCGGGTGGTGGGTGTCGGTGTCGTCGTCGCCGGTGGCGTGGTGGTGGTGACGGCCGCGGCGAATATGGCTACCTGGGCGCTGTCGTCGGGGCATCGCAGCGATGTGACGGGAGCGCCGATCGTTCCCGTGGTGATCGTGCCCGGGGCGAAGGTCGCGGAAGACGGGACGCCTATGGCCTATCTCCGGGGTCGGCTCGATGTGGCTATCGAGTTGGTGACAGCGGGGAAAGCTGGGGAGATCCTGTTGTCGGGTGACGCCGGTGGAGCGTCGGGGGACGAGATCGCCTCGATGACGCGGTATCTGCTCGAGCGCGGGATCGAGCCGGCGATCGTGAAGGCCGATGGGGAGGGACTGTCGACGCGGGAGACATGCGAGCGGGCGCGATCGATGTTCGGGGTCGAGCGGGCGATAATCGTCAGTCAGTATCAGCATCTGCCGCGGGCGGTGGCGTTGTGCCGGGCGGCGGGGATCGAGGCCGACGGGGTGGTCGCGTATTGCGATTGCCGGCGGAGTACCGAGGTGCGCAACAACGTCAGGGAGTGGTTGGCCGCGCCCAAGGCTGTCGCGGAGATGGTGCTGCGCTGAGGGTTCTCGGTCGGACCCGATAGGTCCTCGGAGTGGGAGCCGAGGTGTTCAGCAGGGGGCAGGCTCCTGACTACCCAAGCGGGCATCGTGGCGGAAGCTTCAACGGCACCCCCGGAGCCACACCCGCCACCACCTCGGCTTGGTCGGCGTAGGTGTGGCAGCGACCGGCCGAACCCAAGGCTGGCCTGCCGACAGAGTCCGGCACCTCGCGTGGATGTCGTCGCGAAGTAGGGCCTGGTCGATGGTGTCGTCGTCGAGATGCCAGCGGAATCCATCGAAATCGGCAGCCAGATCAGCCAGCTCAGGACTCCCGGCTTCGGGCGTGACCGAGAGGTAGTCGAGGTCGGACGCTATCCGGCTCAGGTGCTCGACGAGGATTCCCTCGCCCGCGAGTAGGGCGTTCGCGGCCTTTTCGGCCCGACGCATCCGCACATCGACATCGCGTGCGGACCATGCCGCCTCGGTGTCGGCGACGAGCCCCAGCTCTGCCAGCGCGGTCCGGAACAGGGCAGGCGCCTCGCCGGTCTCGGTGCGGTGCAGGCAGGCGAGTTCCACCAGCGCGGGAGTGTCGTAGCCCTGGGCCAGTGCCTCGGCAGCGGCCATCGGCAGATCCTCGGGGTAGAGCTCGCCGACTGCGAAGCGGTCGGCGGTGCTGTCGAGGTCGTTCATCTGGTCAGCGTGCGGTAGGTGAGGAAGGGGTGGCAATGGAATTTCGGGGGCGACGTTTCCTCGGCGAAAGATCGGTCAACCCTGTCGGTCGGTCCGGGAGGTCCGAGGACCGATTCCGATCATCGCGCTGATCAGCGCTTTTCAGGAGGACATTGTGCGAATCGTCAAGGCGGTAGCGGTCGGGCTGGCTGTTGCGGCCGCCACAGTCGCGGGGGCGGATTCGGCCGTCGCGGAGCCGGAGCAGAAGGAGAACATCTATATCGATGTGTCGGTGCTGGGGTGTTCGGTGGGTGCCGGGTTGGGTGGTGATGTGCTCGTCGCGCTGGGTGGCGGGAGTGGGTCGAGTGCGCTGGTGAATTCGTCGCTGGCGGCGCGGCTGCGGGCCGCGGGGTGCCTGCCGCGGCTGTAGGACCTGCGCCGATGGTCTCGCCACGCGCGGCGGGACCATCGGGGTGCCGTGCTCGGGGAATCGCGATCGCGTACCGTGAGCGGGGTTGTCATGATGGCCGACGGAATGGGGTGCATCGTGGGCGGATCCGAGCACGCCGCGCGGCTCGTACGTTTCTGGCAGACCGTGGAGTTGTTCGGTCCGCAGCGCGTTCCGGAGGTCGGGGCGCTGGCCGAGGACGGACTCGTGGTCGAGCCGGCGGCCGACGATCTCGCGCCGTGGGAAGACCTGGCCGCGCTTCCGCCGTTGAAGGCGGGGCGGGTGTGGCAGTTCGTCGTGTACGGCGGACTGTTCGGGATCGGGCGCGCGCGCGAGGCGCTGGTTCGGGCGTTCGGGGAGGACCGGCTCGAAGCCGATGCCCGGCGTGCCGGGACCACTGCCGCTTTCGCGGTGACGTTGACCGAGGACGGGGTGGTCGTCGGTGGTTCGGCGAGCCTGTCGGGGTTGGCGTGGGCGGTGAATCGGTTGCGGTCGCCCGGTCCGGCGGACGGTGGCTGGGCCGAGGGGTTCGATCATGATTCGGCCGCGTTCACGGCGGCCTTCGATACGTTGACGCGCGAAGCCGCGGCCGCCGATCCCGAAGAGATTCAGCACTCGCCCCGGTGGCGGGCGCTGGATGTGGCGGGGCGGGGTGTCGGTGCTTCGCTGATCGCGGCGGGCGCGGACGGGGTCATCTCCCCCGGGCTCGCCGGGATGTCCGCGCTGGCCTTCGCCGAACGCCTCCTACCCCAGGACCCGGAGGAACCGGCCGAAGCGCCACACCTCAGCGGGCGCGACCTCCAGACGTTCACCGGCGAACTGTGTGGGGCGCTGGGGATTCGGTCGGAATTGCGCGCGGGTGGAGTACGTGTCGCGTGTGTGCAGGTCGCGGCGCGCGACACGGTCGCCGGTGAGGATCGGCTGAACAGTGGTCTGCGAGCGGACCTCGCCACGCTGGCGGCGGCGATCGAGCGCGGCGATGTCGGCGCGGCGTTGCAGGACTATCTCGCGGCCACCGAGACGCTGCCGGTGCACGAGCGCATCGATGTGCGGGAGCGCCAGGACGTGGTCGTCGAAGGGCTGCTCCCCCATCTCGTTCCGGACGGACGCTGGCCGGGTGACCCGCTGGTGTCGGGTCAGCAGTTCGCGGTCGACAGCGCGCTGGCCGGATTGCGGGACGGCGCGGGGATCTTCGCGGTGCACGGCGCGCCGGGGACCGGCACGACGACGATGCTGCGCGATCTGCTGGCGGGGATCGTGGTGGAGCGGGCCGCACAGCTGGCCTCGTTCGACAATCCCCTCGACGTGTTCACCGGGGTGACCGAGCAGGTGCAGGTCGCGAAGAACTACACGGTGGGCGCGCATCGGCTGGCGTCGAATGTCACCGGGTTCGAGGTGGTGCTGACCACGGGCAGTGAGGAAGCCGCCGCCGACGTGGTCTCCGAGATCCAGCGACGCGACGCCATCGACCGCGAGTTCGACCACTTCACCGAACTGGCCGATCTCGTCGGTGCCGAGCCTGCGTGGGGTTTGGTCGCGGCAGCGCTCGGCGACGAGCGGCGGACCTTCGGTGAGCGTTTCTGGTTCGGCGACCGGTTCGCCACCGAGCACTTCTCCGGGTCGACCGCGGGCGGCATGCTCGACATTCTCAAACAGGCTGAGGCCGATCCGGATTCGATCCCGGACTGGTCGACGGCGGTGCAGGATTTCGCGAGTCGGCGCGCCGAAGTGCGCAGGCTCGCGCAGGAGCGGCAGGACGTCGCCGACGCGGTGGCCGAGCTACCCGATATGCACGAGCAGCTGCGGTCGATCGCAGCGGACATCGCCAATGCCGATACCGCGCACGCGCATTGGCGCGAACGGCATCAGCTGGCGACCGAGCATCTGCGGGCGGCGCAGGCCACCCAGCACCGGGTCGGCAAGCTGCTCGGGGAGCACGGTGGGCAGAAGCCGGGGTTCACGGCGTCGGCGTCGACCGGTTTCAGCGCGGGCCGGCGCTGGAGTACCCGGAGCAACGAGTTGCTGCGGGAGCGGCATATCGCCGAGTCGGAGATGCGGCGGCGGCAGACCGAGGTCGAGTACACCCGGGGGCAGTGGGCGGAGGCGGCCGAGCACGGGCGGGCGCTCATCCGGGCGCATCAGGAGCTGACCGCGCGGCGCGAGGCGGCGCTGGAGATCATCGAGCGGGCGCGGGAGAACTGGGCCGACACCATCCCGTTCGGTGACGCCTCCGGTGACGACGAGCGGTTCCAGCTGTGCAATCCCTGGGCCGACGAGCAGTACTCGACCGCGCGGCGGGAGCTGTTCCTGTCGGCATTGCGGCTGCATCGGGCGTTCCTGCTCGATGCGGCACCACGGGTGCGCGACAACCTGATCGTGGCGATCGCGCTGATCCGGGGTGAGCTGGCCGAGGAGCCGAAGGCGGAAACCGTGGCCGCTGCGTGGCAGACGCTGTTCCTGGCGGTGCCGCTGGTAGTCACGACGTTCACGGCCGCGCCGCGGTTGTTCGAGGGGCTCGGGCGGGAGGCGCTGGGCTGGTTGTTCGTCGACGATGCCGGGCAGGCCGCGCCGCAATCGGTGGCCGGTGGGCTGTGGCGGGCGCGGCGGGCGGTGATCGTGGGTGATCATCGTCAGCTGGGGCCGATGGAGACATTGCCGACCTCGGCGCAGGAGGCGCTGGTGCGGCAGTTCGGGCTCGACGCGGAGTGGATGCCGGATCTGGCATCCGCGCGACGGGCTGCCGATCGCGGAGTGCGGTACGGGACCTGGCTGACGCCGGCCGACGCCGCCGAGCCGGTGTGGGTCGGTGCGCCGTTGCGGGTGCATCGACGCAGTGACCTGCCGATTTTCGAGCTGACGCATCGGATCGCCTACGACGACGATCTGCTGATCTTCGGCACGCCGGAGCGGGCGGAGTTCCCCGGGCAGGATCGGTGGATCGATGTGCGATCGGCTCGGGCGGAAGGTAATTGGATTCCCGGTGAGGGTGAGGCGCTGGCCGAGTTGCTGGCTCAGCTGACCGAGGACGGTGTGTCGCCCGGAGACATTCGGGTGGTCAGTCCGTTCCGGGATGTCGCGCGTGGGGCGCGGGAGATCGCGCGAGAGGTGCTCGGGACGGAGTTCGCGGCGCATCAGGTGGGGACTGTTCATGCGATGCACGGGAATTCGGCCGAGGTCGTGGTGCTGATCCTCGGGACCTCGCCCGCCGCCGGTGGGTCGCGGCGGTGGGCGGCGACGAATCCGAATGTGCTCAACGCGGCGGTGTCGCGGGCGCGGCGGCGGGTGTATGTGATCGGCAACTACCGATTGTGGAGCAGCCAGCGGTATTTCGAGGAGCTGGCCGCGCAGTGGACGGTGCAGGACGAGCCGGTGCGTCAGACGGTCAGCCGGTAGAAGCGCCAGAAACCGAAGTCCTCGATCGGGAGGACGTCGACGGCGGAGAAGCCCGCGTCCACGGCGTACTCGGCCAGTTTCGCGGTGCGCATGACGGTGCCGGTGCCCGCCGAACCCGGGTGGGCCATGCCGTCGGGCAGGCAGATCAGCAGGCTGAAGCCGTACATCAGGCGATCGACATCGCTTGCGGGTGCGGTGAATTCGGCGTCGACGGCTTCGTCCATGACGATCACGACGCCGCCGGGGCGCAGTGCCTTGCGCATGGCGGTGAGGATCTCGACGGGGTGGGGCATGTCGTGCAGGCATTCGAAGGCGAACACGGCGTCGAAGGTGGCTTCGGGCAGGTCGGTGGCGGCGTCGCCGTGGTGGAAGCGGACGCGGTCGCCGAGGTCGGCGGCATTGTCGCGTGCCATCGCGACCGAGGGTTCGTCGATGTCGTAGCCGTCGACCCGCAATTCCGGGTAGGCGCGGGCCAGCGCGATGGACGACCAGCCGCCGCCGGAGCCGACATCGGCGACGCGGGCGTCCTGGCCCGCGAGTTTCGCGTGTATGTCGGGCACGCCGGCCAGGTCGACGGCGAGGCGGTGCTCGAACCAGGGGCGGTTCATGTCGGACTGTGATTCGCGCATGTCCACGCCGTATTCGGACCAGCCGACGCCGCCGCCGTCGCGATAGGCGCGGACCAGGCCGGGCAGCTGGACCGCCGCGCCGGCCAGCATCCTGGCCAGGGGCGCGAGGTAGTTCAGGCTGGTGGGGTCGGTGAGGACTTCCGCGGGACCGGCGGGGAGAGTGAAGCGGCCGTCGTCGTCGACCGTCAGCACGCCGGTCGCGGCTTGCTGCTCCAGCCATTCCCTGGCGTAGCGCAGATCGCCGCCCGCGCGGGCGGTCAGTTCGACGGCGTCGGCGGGACCGTGCTCGGCCAGCGCGTGATACCAGCCGAGCCGGTCGCCGAGGTGCACCGCGAGGATGTCGACGGCGCCGAGTGCCGCGCCGAACAGCCGGTCGGCGAACTGCTCACTGGTCTGCTCTGCTGCGGTCACGTCGATCCTCCCGTGCTCGATCGCGGACCGGTCGGCCCGCTGTAGCGAAGTACGTGGTCGCGCGCCTCGCGGTTCATTCCGGTGTCAACGATTCGGTCTCTGACCGGCCGGTTGCGATGTGTTTGCGGGACACTGGCCGGTGCGTGGTGTCGAATGATCGGAGTAGTCATGCGAACAGCCGTCCTCGGATCGACCGCTTGCGCCGCGATCGCGATCGTCCTCGCGCTGCCGGTGGAAGCCGGTGCCGATCCGGTCACCGATTTCCTGTGCAACAGCGGGTCGAGCCAGTTCTGTCCGCCGGCACCGCCACCACCGGGTAGCGACTGCCATCCGTCGTATGACCCGTGTGTGCCGATCGCCAGCGATGTCGACTGCGAAGGCGGCAACGGGAATGGTCCCGTGTACACCGGACGGGTCCGGGTGATCGGGCCGGACGAGTACGGGCTCGACAGTGACAACGATGGGATCGGCTGCGAGACCAGCTGACGCGCGGGCGGTCCGGTGCGGTTGCTGCGCGTCAGCCGGGTCGGTTACGGCGAATCGAACAGCAGGGCGCCGGGGTCGATATCGGTGCCGATGGCGGCGCTGACGATCGAGTCCTTCGGGGAGTCCATGACGACGATCGGGCAGATCGGGGAGTTGCCGGTGGCTGCGATCTCGGTGGGGTCGAAGGTGACGATCGGGGCGCCTGCTTCGACGTCGTCGCCTTCGGCGGCCAGGAGGCCGAAGCCTTCGCCTTTGAGTTTCACCGTGTCGATGCCCAGGTGGACCAGGACGCCGACGCCGCTGCCCAGGATGACGAAGGCGTGCGGGTGGAGTTTGAGGATCTTGCCCGCGAGGGGGGCGGTGACGGTGAGGGTGCCACGGGTGCGGTCGGGGTCGATGGCGACGCCGGAGCCGACGATCTGACCGGCGAAGACCGGGTCGGGGACATCGGCGAGGGTGATGACCTTGCCCGCCAGCGGAGCGAGGACGGGCAGGCTCACGACTGCACCTCGCCGGCGCTCGGTTCCGTCGTGCGCGTTCGCGCGCTGTGCTGACGGTTCGCTCGCTGACGCTCGCTCACAGGATGTCCTCGATGTCCTCGGCGAGGGTGTCGGCTTCGGGGCCGACGACGACCTGGACGACCGAGCCCGCCTTGAGGACGCCGTGCGCGCCCGCTGCCTTCAGTGCGGCCTCGTCGACCTTGCTGCCGTCCTTCACCTCGGTGCGCAACCGGGTGATGCAGGCCTCGATCTCGACGATGTTGTCCGCGCCACCCAGACCCCTGACGATCGCTTCCGCTTTGGACATGTGTTCTCCCTTTCCGCGGTGGTTGCCGGTTCCAGTATGGGAGCCTCGAATGTGCGCCACGTCATATTTCGCGGTTGACATCCGGCAGCCACCTGGTCAAACTTACAACTGGTTATGACCGGACAGTACCCGTCAGGGTCACCGGTTCACAACAGTTAACCCGGACAGACTCGCAAGTCCGTTCGGCTCGCCGAGACCGCCGGAAACCCGGCACGAAGAAGGTCGACATGTCTGCCGTTACCGACAGTCCCAAGCAAGAATCGAAGGTGTTCGCGGGGTTGCAGCGCCTGGGTCGCAGCCTCATGCTGCCGATCGCGGTGCTCCCCGCGGCGGGCATCCTGTTGCGCCTCGGGCAGGACGATCTGCTCGGCCGGTTCTCCGCGCTGGAGAGCACGGCGGCGGTCATCTCGGCGGCCGGTCAAGCGGTCTTCACGTGGTTGCCGCTGATCTTCGCCGTCGGTATCGCGATCGGCTGGGCGAAGAAGGCCGACGGGTCGACGGCGCTGGCGGCGGTGGTCGGCTACATGGTGATCGACGGCGTGTTCAAGGCGATGTCACCGATCGTGCTGGAAGGCAAGACCGATCCGAAGGGCGCGCAGGCGCTGATCAACTACGGCGTGCTCGGCGGCATCGTGATGGGCCTGCTGTCGGCGATCCTGTGGCAGCGGTACTACCGCACGAAACTGCCGGACTTCCTCGGCTTCTTCAACGGTCGGCGGCTGGTGCCGATCCTGACCGCGATCACCGGCCTGGTGGTCGGTGTCGGCATGGCGTTCATCTATCCGGCCTTCAATTCCGCGCTCACCTGGGTGGGTGAGACGGTCGCCGACAACACCGTGGTCGGCGGCGGTATCTACGGCGCGGCCAACCGTCTGCTCATCCCGACCGGCCTGCACCACATCCTGAACTCGACCGTGTGGTTCCTCGTCGGCGACTACACCGACGCCTCCGGCCAGCTCGTGCGCGGTGACCTCAACCGGTTCTTCGCCGGCGACCCGACCGCGGGCACCTTCATGACCGGCTTCTTCCCGATCATGATGTTCGCGCTGCCCGCCGCGGCGCTGGCGATCTGGCACAACGCGCGGCCCTCGCAGAAGAAGCTGGTCGGCGGCATCATGCTCTCGACCGGTCTGACCGCGTTCGTCACCGGCATCACCGAGCCGCTGGAGTTCTCGTTCATGTTCGTGGCGTGGCCGCTGTACGTGGTGCACGCGATCCTGACCGGCACCTCGATGGCGCTGGTGAACGCGCTGGGCATCCACGACGGATTCACGTTCTCGGCGGGCGCGATCGACTATCTGCTGAACTTCGGCAAGGCCACCGACGCGTGGCTGCTGATCCCGATCGGCTTGGGCTACGCGGTGATCTACTACGTGCTCTTCAGTTTCGTGATCAAGAAGTGGAACCTGCGCACGCCCGGTCGCGAGGAGGAGACCGATGTCGAGGCCGGTGTGCCCGATGTCGCCGCGGTCGAAGCCGAGGCGGCGCTCGAGGCGACCGGCGATACTCGGACCGACGCGCCCCTGGTCGCCGAAGTCGAATCGAAGCTGGACAAGAAATTGGAAGGTGAGTGAGGACATGACCACCCGCACAGTCGTCGTCGGATCCCAGGTGGGGCTGCATGCCCGGCCCGCAGCGAAATTCACCCAGGCCGTGCAGGCCACCGGAGTTCCGGTCCGGATCTCGATCGGAGATGGCGAACCGGTCGACGCGGCCAGCGTCCTCGCGGTGATGACCCTGGGCGCGGGCCACGGCACCGAGGTGACCCTGCACGCCGACGACGACGCCGTGCTGGACAGCCTGGCCGCGCTGGTGGCCTCGGATCTGGACGCCGCCTGATGGGCGAACAGGTGATCCGCGGCCTCGGCGTGAGTCCCGGGGTGGTCGTCGCGCCGTGGTTGCGGTTCGGTTCGCAGCTGGCCACCTCGGCGCAGGATCCGGTCGGCGGCTCGGTCGAGGACGAGATGGTCCGGGTCAAGGCGGCGCTCGGCGGGGTGGCCGACGAGATGCAGGCCAGGGCCGGTCGGGTGAGCGGCGTCGCGGCGGAGATCCTGTCGATGTCGGCGACGATGGCCCGCGACCCGGGCATCGTCGCCGCCACCGAGAAGCAGCTGGCCGACGGGATGCCGACCGCGCACGCGGTGCACCTGGCGTTCGAGGGGTTCTGCGCCAAGCTCGAGGCGCTCGGCGGGTACATGGCCGAGCGCGCGACCGACCTGCGCGATATCGGCGGGCGCACCGTCGCGGTGCTGCTCGGGGAACCGATGCCGGGCATTCCCGAGCCCGGGTATCCGTTCGTCCTGGTCGCCCGTGATCTCGCGCCCGCCGATACCGCGATGCTCGGTGACAGTGATGTGGTCGGGCTGCTGACCACCGAGGGCGGGCCGACCAGTCACACCGCGATTCTCGCGAAGTCGCTGGGGCTGCCCGCGGTGGTGAACTGTCCCGACACCGATCGGCTGGTCGAGGACGCGCCGGTCCTGTTGGACGGCAGCACCGGCGATGTCGTGATCGATCCGAGTCCGCTGCGGCAGCAGGCCGCGATCGAGCAGGCCGCGGCCGACGCGGCGCGGCTGGCGGCGGCCAGTGGACCGGGGCACACCGCCGACGGGACGTCGGTGCAGGTCCTGGTGAACATCGGCACCGTCGACGATGCCGAGAAGGCGGGGCCGGTCGACAGCGAAGGTGTCGGGCTGTTCCGCACCGAGTTCATGTATCTCGGCAAGGCGACCGCGCCGAGCCTGGATGAGCAGATCGCTTCGTACACCACGGTTCTCGAACAGTTCGCCGGGCGCAAGGTCGTGGTCCGCACGCTCGACGCCGGTTCGGACAAACCGCTGCCGTTCCTCGATCTCGGGACCGAGGAGAACCCGGCGCTGGGTGTGCGCGGGCTGCGGATCGGGACGGTGTTCCCGGATACCCTGGCCACCCAGCTCACCGCGCTGGCCAGGGCGGGCGAGGCCACCGGGGCGGATCTGTGGGTGATGGCGCCGATGGTCGCCACCGCTGACGAGGCCGCCGGATTCGCCGCGCTCGCACGGGAATCGGGGCTGCGCACGGTCGGGGCGATGATCGAGATCCCGGCGGCGGCGTTGCGGGCGGCCGATCTGCTGGCGCATCTCGATTTCGTCAGCATCGGGACCAATGACCTCAGTCAGTACACGTGCGCGGTCGATCGGATGGCGGGTGGGCTCGCGCATCTGCTCGATCCGTGGCAGCCCGCGGTGCTCGATCTGATCGCGATGGTCGGTGCCGCGGGGACGGCGGCCGGGAAGCCGGTCGGGGTGTGTGGTGAGGCGGCGTCGGATCCGACGCTGGCGCCGGTGCTGGTCGGGCTCGGGGTGACGAGTCTGTCGATGTCGGTTCCCGCGTTGCCCGGGGTGCGGGCGGCGTTGTCGGCGGTGGATATCGAGACGTGCCGGGACGCTGCCGATGCGGCTTGTGCGGCGCGGAATCCGCAGGTGGCGCGTGAGGCGGTCGCGGCGATCGTCGGGCGGGCATGAATCGGAGGAGGGTGTGGGCGGTCCGGCGAGTGGTCGGGCCGTCGCACGGTGGGTGCGTGCTGAGTTGGTTCATGGGTGACATTGCTGCCGCCGCACGGCGAGCAACCGACCCCGGGCAATACACGGCGCGAGCAACCGGCCTCAGGCAAGGGGTGTCGTAGTGACCGCACGGGGTGTCGTGCGGGGGCGGCTCGTGGGAACGCCCACCGGTGAGATCGCCGATGGGGTGGTCGAATTCACGGATGGGCGCATCTCCTGGGTGGGTGCGGCAGCGGGTTATCCTGCGGCTGCGCAGCTTCCGTCGGCGAGTGACGAGTTGGTGCTGCCGGGGCTGATCGACGTGCACTGCCACGGTGGTGGTGGGTTCGGATTTCCCAATGCCGATGGGGCGGGTGCGCGGGTCGCCGCGGCGAATCATCGTGGTCAGGGCACGACCGGGTTGCTCGGGAGTCTCGTGTCCGCGCAGCCGGAGGTGTTGATTCGGCAGGCGGAGCTGCTCGCCGATCTGGTGGATGACGGTGTGCTGCTCGGGGTCCATTTGGAAGGGCCGTTCATCAACGCATGCCGGTGTGGTGCGCAGGATCCCGCGGCGATCATCCCCGGTGATCCCGAGTTGTTCGAGCGGATCTACGCGGCGTCGCGGGGCACGGTCCGGTCCATGACCCTGGCGCCGGAGACCGCGCACTTCGCCGAACTGCTCGCGGCCATGCGCCACCACGGTGTGCTGCCGAGTCTCGGGCACACCGATGCCGATGCCGCCACCACGGCGGCGCGGATCGCGGACGCGGCCGGTGGGCCGATCACCGCGACGCACCTGTTCAACGGCATGCCCGCCCTGCACCACCGCTCCCCCGGGCCGGTCGGCGCCTGTCTGGCCGCCGCCGGTCGGGGCGACATGGTGCTCGAATTGATCGCCGATGGTGTGCATCTGGCGGCCGAGACCGTGGCGATGGTGTTCGACACGGTGGGACTCGAGCAGATCGCGCTGGTGTCCGATGCGATGGCGGCAGCCGGTCTCGGTGACGGTGACTATCAACTGGGCGCGCTCGATGTGCGCGTGCGCGATGGGGTCGCCCGGCTCGCCACCGAGGACGGAAGGCAGGGGGCGATCGCGGGTGGGACCTCTCGGTTGCTCGAGGTGGTGCGGTGGACCGTGCGAAACGCGGGGGTCCCGTTGGTCAACGCCGTCACCGCCGCCACCCGTACGCCCGCACGGGTTCTCGGTCTCGACGACCGCGGCGTTCTCGCCGTCGGCCTGCGAGCCGACCTTCTCGTCACCGACCAGTCATTGCAGCCGCGGCGGGTGTTCCTCGCCGGAACGGAAGGAATCTGATGGAAATCGTGATCCGGGCGGACGAGCACGAGGTGGCCACCACGGTCGCCGATATCGTCGGCGGCTATGTGGAGCGTGGCAACGCGATCCTCGGTCTGGCCACCGGGTCGTCGCCGCTGGGCAGCTACCAGGAGCTGGCGCGGCGGTATCGCGACGGCGCGATCGACTTCTCGACGGCGAGCGCGTTCCTGCTCGACGAGTACGTGGGACTGCCGAAAGAGCACCCGCAGTCGTACTTCTCGGTGATCCGCTCCGAGTTCGTCGACCACGTGAATCTCGATCCGGCGCGGGTGCTGAGCCCGAACGGTGAAGCGGGTGACATCGCGGGCGAGGGGAGGCGCTACGACGCCGCCATCGCCGCGGCCGGCGGGGTCGACGTGCAGTTGCTCGGCATCGGCACCGACGGGCACATCGGCTTCAACGAGCCCGGCTCGGCGCTCACCTCGCGCACCCGGGTGAAGACACTCACCGAGCAGACACGAAAAGACAACGCCCGCTTCTTCGACGGGCCCGAGGACGTGCCGCATCACGTGCTCACCCAGGGGCTCGGCACCATCGGCGAGGCCGGGCACCTGGTGATGATCGCGCTCGGCGCGGGCAAGGCCGACGCCATCGCCGCCGCGGCGGAAGGCCCGCTCTCCGCGTTCTGCCCGGCCTCGGTCATGCAGTGGCACCGGCACGTCACCGTGGTGATCGACGAAGCCGCCGCGAGCAAGCTGAAACTGGCCGACTACTACCGGTACGCGCTGGCGAACAAGCCCGCCTGGCAGTCGTTCTGAGATGACCGCGCTCGAGTTCGCGGTGCAGGATGTGGCGGGCGCGATCGGCGCCCGCCGGGTCGGCGCGGATCGGGTGGAACTGTGCGCGGCGCTGGGCAGTACGGGTGGGCTGACTCCGAGTATCGGGATGATCGAGGCGGTAGTGTCGACCGGCATTCCGGTGCACGCGCTGATCCGTTGTCGCGCGGGCGGTTTCGTATACGCCGAGGACGAGATCGCGGTGATGAATGCCGATGCGAAAGCGGCGGTGTCGGCCGGGGTGGCCGGACTCGTCGTCGGCGCACTCACCCCGGACCATCGGGTCGATGTCGGCGTGCTGGAGCGGGTACTCGACGGGGTTCCGGTAGGCGACATCGAACTCACCTTTCATCGGGCCATCGATCAGATCGCTGACCGAGCGGCGGCGATCGAGACATTGATCGACGGGGGCATGACCAGAGTCCTCACTTCCGGCGGCGCGGCTCGCTGCTCGGACGGCCTCAACGAGCTGGCCGCCATGGTTGAACAGGCGGCGGGCCGGCTCCAGATCATGGCCGGTGGTGGTGTCACCGCGGCCGATATCCCAGCGCTAGCCCACATCGGAGTCGACGCGATCCACCTCTCCGCTCGCCGCGTGGTCGCCGATGACGGCGGGCCGGGTGGCGGCACGGCCGGACACGAGCGACTGGACGACGAACTCGCCGCAGCGGTCGCGGCACGGCTGCGCACCACGGCGGCTGGCTGATCAGCGGCCTGGATCGGCCCCCATGAGACGATGACCGGCCGCAGCACTGGATATAGCTCGCCGATCCGGTAAACGCGAGCTGCGCTGCGGAGGTTGGCAGCTGAACCACCCGAAACCGCCCCTACAAGGCACCACCGCGACCTAGCCCACACCGCCACCACAATGGCGGACGCGCCAACAAAGAACCGAGCGGCGCTCGGCTGCGGTAACGGCCACACCGCCGACCGACAGCAGGTAGGTGAAGTGACGACGGGGAGGGGAATCCGGTACCGGATTCGCGACACGCCTTGCCCGATCTGATGAGCAGGCGTGGCGTGCGGCCGGCCGAGCGGGAACCCGTAGTCCGTTCCGGCGTCGATGATCTCGTTGGGCCACCCCGCTGGGCCTCGCCCGGGCCGAGCGCGCCGCGGTTGCCCGCCGGTCCAGTCACCAGCGGCCTCCGTCGCTCACGCTTCGGTGACGGAATTGGCTGGCACCGGCGAACTCACCGAAATCGCACGGCCGTGTTGTTGACGGCGGGGATCAGCCGCCTCCCACCCGCGATTGCGACGGTCTCGCGGTCTGGAGCCGGGACGCGAGGCCGAACCCTGCAGCGATGCATCCTGGTTGTCCGGCCCGCGCGCAGGCCTGCATCGCCCGGAACCGCCGGGTTCGACGAGCGCTGGACGATGTACTCAGAGCCCTCGCCTCCGGGCTCGAGGGAACTACCGGATGACCGGCTTCTCGACGATCCAGGCGGACACCCGGTCACTTCGCTCGATCGCGCTCGGTAGTCGGCTACGTTCGCGGCCCGCGTCAAGACGACCAGTGCAGCCGCACACCACCACATCGTGGTCGACGGCCTGGACCGACATTCAAGAGCGTTCGGCGAGAATGAGTTCCGCTTCGCCGGGGTTACAGTCGAACGCCGCCTGGACCGCCGCGAGGGCCTGGGCGTGCTCCCCCGCCGCGACCAGTCGATCGATCTCCGCCCACTGATCGGAGGGAGCGGTGACCGACAGGTCGAGTCGGCGTTCGAGGCGCTCCCACATGCGGGCCACTGTCGGGTCGCCCGCGAGCAGGGCGCCCAGGTGGGCTTTGAAGGTGGGGTGTTCGGTGCGGTACATGCCCATCCAGCTGCTGTCGGGTGGGCTGGCCTCGGCGTTGGCGGTGCGGTCGGCGAGCTTGAGGATGACGGCGGGTGGGTGGGCGGCGATCTTGGTGTAGGCGTCGAGGTTGCGGGCCTTGCGGTTCGGGCCGACGCCGGTGACGGCCCAGACCAGGTCGAGAACCTCACGGCCGAAACGAGATTCGACGTCCTCGGCGGTGACCGGGGTGTCCTCGATGACGTCGTGCAGCCAGGCGGCGGTGCCGACCGCGCCGTCGTAGCCGAAGTCGTCGAGCACGGCCCGGACCGCCGCCAGGTGCTTCACATAGGGATGGTCGCCGTAGCGTTGGTCGCCGTGGGACTCGAGGGCGAACGCCCGCGCCTCGGATTCCCGCTGATCGAACTCCATACCGCACCCCCGTGCTCGACTCGGATCGTGACGAGATCGACCCTAGCCGAGGCCACCGACAATCAGCGCGGCTTCCGGGCGGTGAGGATGCCGGTCTGGTACTTGCTCTGGGTGAAGTCGAGCTCGGTGAAGCCGGTCGCGCGCAACTGGTCGGTGTAGTGGCGGATATCGGCGTCGGCGAAGGGGTTGCCGCCGCCGAAGAACGGGGACAGCACCCGGCGCGCTCGCGGGGTGAGCGACGCGTCGGCCAGCAGCAACCGGCCGCCGGGGCGCAGGACCCGCCACATTTCGGCGATGGCGGCCGTGCGGTGCTGGGCCGGGATGTGGTGCATGACGAAAGTGCAGGTGACGACGTCGAATTCGCCGTCGTCGAAGGGGAGTTCCTGGGCGGGTGCCTGTTCGTAGCGGTGGTGCGCCGCGCGGTCGCGTCGGCGATTGTCGTCGACGGCGATCGCGGACGGGTCGACCCCGACCGCCGTGCCGGACGGTCCGGTCGCGACGCCCGAGGCGCGCACGAGTTTGCCTGGCCCGCAGCCGATATCGAGCGTGCGCTGTCCCGGTGCGATCCCGGCGGCCGCGACGAATTCGGCGAGCAGCCGACGCTGCCTGCCGAGGAAGAACACCGTGGTGAACAGGTTGTAGCGACGCAGGCCCGCGATGACGATGCCGGTGTCGCTGTCCTCGACGAACATGGGGGTGAGAAGCTGGTTTCTTGACATGGGTCCATGGTCGGGCGCGGCCACGGCGGCGACCAGGACCAGAACCGCCGGATCTGTCCGTTTCCGGACACATCCGGGGAAACCGTCCCGTGGAGGAACGATGGCCGAGCACACCGATCGACGGGTCCGCCGGACCAGGGACAATCTGCACCGCGCGCTGATCGAGCTGATGATCGAGCGCGGCTACGACCGGGTGACGGTCAGCGATGTCATCGAGCGCGCCGATGTCGGGCGCTCCACCTTCTACGCGCACTATCGCGACAAGGACGACCTGCTACTGGTCAGCTGCACCGAGTACCTGCGCCGCGAGATCACCCGCACCACCGTGCCCGGCTCCCCGCTCGCGCCGCTGCGGGTGATGTTCGCGCTCGCCGCGCAATATCCGGAGGTCTACAAGCCGCTGATCGGGCCGAAGGCGACCACGACGGTGCTGCACGCGTATCGGCAGTGTGTGGCCGAGCTGATCGGCGAACTCGCCACGGAGCTGCCCGGCGACACCGTCGCATTCCTGTCCTGGGGACTGATCGGCTTCCTCGGCGCCGTCATCGACCCAGCCGATCCGGTGCCGCCCGCGACCGCGTGGCAGCGTTTCGAATCGCTGGCGCTGTACGGGCTCAGCGGCGACGCAGGTCGGGCCACGGTGGCCGGCGCAGCAGCGCCAGCGCCGCGATCACGCCCGTGAGCAGGCCGATCCATTCGCCGAGCTGAGCGATCCGGTTGGTGTCGACGGCGGGTGTCCAGCGCGCGCGGCCGTCATGGATGACGAACACGCCGACCGGCCGCGCGGGCCTGCCGAATCCGCCACCGCGGGCGACGGTGATCACGGTCGCGCCGTCGGCGGCGGGCACCGGGTCGCCGAAGATGGTCGGCGGCGTGGTGACCGCCTGCTCGAGCCGTTCCCTGATCGTCATCCGAATCCCCGTCGGTCGTCGCGGCACTGCTGTCGAACATACGCGCCGGGAGGTGTGCTGCCCCGCCGTTCGCGAGCAGATCGCCCGAGACCGTGGGTGAGCTTGGCATGATGGGTGGGCCCAGCCACGACGAGAGGTGTTGCGCCCATGACCACCGCACCGGAGCTCGACATCCTGGCGACACCGTGGTCGCGTTCGCTCGGCCTGCGCGTGCCGGTGGTGAACGCGCCGATGGGCGGGGCGGCAGGCGGGCGCCTCGCGGCGGCGGTGACCGCGGCGGGCGGGCTGGGCATGATCGGGATGGGCAGCGCCGGATCCGTGGCCGCGCTGGAGCGCGAGCTCGCGCTCGCCGGGGACACGGTGTTCGGGATCGGGCTGGTCGACTGGGTGCGACAGCGCGAGAGCGGACTCCTCGACGCCGCGATCGCCGCCCGGCCGCGAGCCCTGTCGATCAGCTTCGGCTCCGATTTCTCGTGGGTGCCGGTGGTGCAGGACGCGGGAATTCTCGCGATCACGCAGGTCTACGACGTGCCGGGGGCACATCGCGCGCAGGAGGCCGGGATCGATGTGCTGGTCGCGCGCGGGTGCGAAGGCGGCGGTCACGGGGCCGACCGGCTCGCGCTGCTGCCGCTGCTCGACGCGGTCCTTGATACCGCGACCGTGCCGGTACTGGCGGCGGGCGGGATCGGTTCCGGGCGCACGCTCGCCGCGGTGCTGGCGGCGGGCGCGGCCGGAGCCTGGCTGGGGACGTCACTCGCCGCGGCCGAGGAATCCCTGCTGCCCGAGAACGCGCGCCGGGCGATGCTCGCGGCCGATTCGACACACACGGTGGTGACGACGGCATTCGACGAGACCCTCGATCTGCCGTGGCCGCCGATCTATCCCGCGCGCGTCCTCCGCAACGACTTCACCGATCCGTGGTCGAGCCCGGAACCCGACGAGGCGCGCCCCGACGCGGACCTGCTGCGCACGGCCATCGCCGCCGACGACGCGACCATCGCCCCGGTGGACGCCGGACAGGGCGTCGGGCTGATCACCCACATCGAGCCCGCGGCCGCGATCGTCGACCGGTTGTGCCGGAATGCGGCCACATTGTTGCGTCGCTGAGGGGCCGGTCTTACGGCTCACCCGTCCGGCGGCTCGCCATCCCGACGCAAGGCGTTTCTAGAGCCCACAGCCCAACGACCAAGCGGCTCAGGCCCTCGGCGGCTCAGCGAACAGGATTGCGCAAATCGACGGCGCGAGCGGGATCGGTCAGCAGTCCCTGATCGAGCTGGATCGTTTCCTCGGTGCGCCAGCGGGCATGCCAGATCGGTACGCCGCCGGGCAGATTCGTTTCGCGGGCGGTGGTGAGCAGCGGGAGTTCCAGGCGGGCCGAGGTCACCGTGACCGCCGCGTTGGCCGGGGTGTGTGACCAGACGTCGTCGACCACATCGGTGATCCGGATGCCGAGGCGATGGCCGGCGGCCAGGCGGGCGTCCTGCCAGAGCAGGCGGATCGCGGCTTCCGGGCGGACCGGGGCGATGCCGCGGGTGAGCACGGTGGCGCGGCCGTCGGGGGCGATGTCGTAGAGCTCCAGGGCGACGGTGGCTTCCGGCGGTCCGGACAGGTTTACGGTCGCTGTGGCCCGGCCCGCCAGGTGCAGGGCGTCGGTGACGGGTGCCGAGATCGACCAGATCTCGCGGTCGGGGCCGGGGAGCAGGCCGCGATCGGTGAAGGTGCCGGTGCGCAAGTCGACGGTCACGCGCTCGGAATCGACCGGCGGCCAGACGGTCTCGCCGCGCCAGCCGCCGTCGAACTGGCCGACGGTGACCGGCGGGCCCGGCACGTCGACGGCGGCACCGGCGACGTGCCGATCCAGGAACGCGGCCAGTTCGTCGGTGAAATGCGGTGTGCCGCAGCGGCTGCGGCAGTCGGAGTGACCCCACTGGCCGAACCAGGCCCGATGCTCGCCGGGGCCCATCGCCTGCCAAGCGTCCAGGACGCGGTCGGCACGGGTGTTGGAGTCGAGGAAGCTCTGGCCGAGGAACAGCGGGGTGGTGTTGCCGCGCAGGTCGTCGACGAGGTCGCGGTCTCGCCAGCCCGGGTTGGCGGCGTCGTGGTCGGTGGTGAGGGCGAGGTAGTTGTCCGTGCATTCCTTGGTCAGCGCGACGGCGTTGGCCTGGTATTCGGGTGAGTCGTCCCAGCGGCCGGGGGTGTGGGCGATGGCGAGGTGTTCGGGGCCGGCGAGGTCGGCGGGGCGAAGTCCGTCCTCGGTCAGTGGTTTTCCGCCGAACTTCCACGAGATGCCCTGCATGTACAGGTAGGAGTAGGGGTCGACGACCGGTTCGAACGCGGCGACGGCGGCCAAGCCCTTCGGTTTCGCGGCCAGCGCGAGCATGCCGGTCCAGCCCTCGTACGAGGTGCCGACGACGCCGACGCGGCCAGTCGACCACGGCTTGCTCGCCGCCCACTCGACGGCGGCGGCGACGTCGGACTGCTCCCCCGGGCCACCGAAATCCGGGCAGCCGTTGGAGCCGCCGTAGCCGCGCAGATCCACGATCACGTAGGTGTAGCCGGCCTTCAGCGCCCACTCGACCGGCAGATTATCGGTCGACGGGCCGCCCTCGGGGCGCGGTTGCGTCAGGTAAGCGAGGTGCGCGCGGTACGGGCTGACCGTCAGCAGCACCGGGGTGCGCACGTCGTCGGCCAGGCCTTGCGGCCGCAGGATGTCGGCGTGCAGGCGGGTGCCGTCGGGGGCGGTCAGGTACTCCTGCGTCCACTGGAACGCCACATTCACCGGCTCGGCCGACACCGGCGCCGCCATTCCCAGCACCAACGCCACACCGGCGGCGACCCGCGCCACCATCGCACCCCATTGCACGGATGGACTATGGCCGGTCGCGTCGTGGGAGTCCAGCCCCGAGATCCGGGGGCCGTGACCTAGGGCTGGGGTTGCGGGCGAACGGTGAGGATCTGCTGGGCCACGCCGACCGGTCCGCGGACGTCGTGCAGCACGGTGCTGGTCAGGCCCTGACCGGTGTGGCCGAAGGTGACGCTGGTGTCGAGGCCGGTCCACTCGCCCTCGGGCTGCCGATACAGGTGGATCGTCAGGTCGACGTTGGGGAACATCCACTTGGTCGGCTCCTGGCGGACCGCGATGCCGTTGGCGGTGTCGACCAGCGCGATGAACGACGCCAGGGGCTCGCTCGATTCGCCGGACACCAGTTCCACCGCTGAATGGATCCACGCGGCGGTGCGCCCCGGCTGCGGGAGCCCGACGGGGCGGGTGTCGATGGTGGCGATGTAGCCGCCGGGCCAGACCGAGCTCAGCGCCCACGAGGACAGGGTGTCGGGGGCGGGCAGCCGATCGGGTTCGCCACCGGCGACGCTGTCGGTGTCCTGATCGCTCAGCAGCCAGGCGCGGGCGCTCACGACATCGCGACCGGCGATGACGACCGTGGCCTCGACCAGTTCGATGGTGCGGCCGGGCCGGACGGTCCTGACCTCGATGTCGAACTCCTCGAAGCCGATGCGGCCGAGGATGTCGAAGCTGATCCGGCTCAGCGCCAGCGCGGGGCGTTGTTCGCGCGCTCGCGTGCGCAGGATCTCGTGCACGATCAGTCCGCCTACGGGGCTGAAGTGCTGTTCGTCGCGGGCCCAGGCGCCGCCCGCGTTGGCGGTGGGCACGAAGCTGTGCGTGCCGACGCGCTGGAAGTAGCTGGGGGCGATCGTCTCCGTCACAAAACTCAACCTACGGGTCGAATTTTCATCTTTCCAGTCGATTCACCATCCTTGTGGTCGACTTCACAGCATCACGGACCCGCCGACGCCGCCCGATATGATCGGCCGATGACTTCGATGGCGGACGAGAGCGTCGCGCCCGCCGGGCGCGCGGCCAGACGCCGCGATCGCCGCAAGGCGGAGATGATCGATGCCGCGTTGCAGATCCTGTCGAGCAGCGGCTATCAGGGGATGCGATTCGAGGACGTCGCCGAGCGCTCCGATATCGCGAAAGCGACCCTCTACCACTATTTTCCGAGCAAGGACGCGCTGGTCTCCGCCGCGCTGGAGAAACTGACCTCCGATGTCCTGACCCACCTCGGCGCCGCGCTCGACGCGGCGGCGGATCGATCCGCGGCCGATCGACTGCGCGCGCTCGTCGCCGAGCAGCTGCGGGTCCTCACGGCGCTGTATCCCGAAGTGGGGAAACTCTTCTCGTTCCCGGCGCCGTGGCCCGCCGAGCACACCGAGTCGATCAAGACCATGCGCCGGCGGCACGACCGGCTCTTTCGCGAGGTCGTCGACGCGGGCATCGCGTCCGGCGAATTCGATTGCCCCGACCCGTCGGTCGCGCTGCACTGCCTGCACGGCATCCTCAACCACGCCTCGATCTGGCTCCGCCCCGAGGCCGACCCGGACGGGCGGACCCGCGATGCCGTGGTCGAGGAGTCACTGCGCCTGTTCGTCCGAGCCTGAAACCTCGCAGATCGGGCACTGCACGGACCCGCGGGTCAGGCGTCGGAGCGAAGGGGTAGTTTCTCGGGCACGGGCGGGGAATTCTCGCTCGTCACGGGAGGGACCCACTGTGGCTGAACCGAGAACCCATCACTATCAATTCGCCCATCGGGTCCTGCCCGATCTAGCGCAGCGGCTCGGCGCTCGCATGGTCACCGACGAACCGCCGTTCGGCTACACCGAACAGCTGAAGTACCTGTGGGACACCGTCGGTGAGCAGCTCGCCCCCGACGACCGGCTGCCCTGCGACGACATCAGCGGCCGCCGCCTCGACGGCGACGGATTCCGGCTCCTGCTGGTCCAGCTCCCGACACCAGCCGCCCCCGCGGAAGCGCATTTCGTCGCCGTCGTTCTCCCCGACGAGTCCGAGAACGTGCGGATCTTCACCCTCGAACGCGCCGCTCTCCAACCCCCGGACCGCTCCGACGCCACCATGCTCGGCTCCTGGGCCGACCACAGCCACTTCAACCTGGGCCCCGGCCCCCACCCCGACGCCACCGCCTTCGTCGCCGCCATCCACTCGAAGCTCGCCGCACCTTAGGTCCCGACAGGCGGTGCCGAACAGCTCAACGCACTGAGCGTGCGTGAGTCAGGCCGTCCTGGCGTCCAATTCGTCGAGCAGCTCGATGCTGTCGCGATACAGGGCCGCCTGTAGCTCCTCGTCGTAGGACACCTTCGACGACCGAACCGGCCTGCGACCCACCAGATATTCGCCGGTGTCGCCCGCGCGCTCGGGTGCCGCGACCAACCATGCGAGATCGGCGCCGGACCTGCGCGGGGTTCGCACACCGGGGAGCACGAGCAGCGTTCGGGCGATGGTTCGCCAGGCCGCGCGCTGGAAAGTACCTGCGTCTCTGGCCAATCCGGTGCCGGGCATGAGGCCGGGGTCGTAGGCGTTCACGGTGATGCCACGCGGCGCGAGTTCGCGGGCCAGGTGGTAGGCCGTCTGCAGGTTCGCCAGCTTCGATGTCGAATACCGACGCCGGGCATCACGCTGGGGCGATTCGGCGGACTCGGGCGGATAGGCGAGTTCGCGGGCGGTCGCATGGAGCGGGTGTGGCATGCCGGTGAACTGATCGGGATTGTGCGTTCCCGACGACACCAGGACGATTCGCGCCGGGGCGACCAAGTGGTCGACCAGTTCGCGGATGAGGCCGACATGGCCGAGGTGGTTGATGGCGAAGGTCGCTTCCATGCCGTCGGCGGTGAGCACGCGGCTGGTGAATTGCAGGCCGGCGTTGCAGACGAGGCCGCGCAGGGGCGGTAGGTCGGCCGCGACGAGTTCACCGGCGAACGCGAGAACCGATGCGCGCGAAGACAAGTCGAGCGGGCGACCGTGCGCGTTGATGGCCGCTGCCGATGCGTGCGTGCGGGCGCCGTCGCGACCGGTGATCACGACGTGATTGCGCGGGTCCAGCACGAGCGTGCGGGCGCATTCGTAGCCGAGGCCGCTGGTGCCACCGGTCACCACAATCATTCTGTCACCTGATGTCATATGGCACAGTCTGCCATATGACATCGGCGTGCGACACTGTTCCGATGTCGCTGCGGGATCTCAAACGGGAACGGACCAGGCAATCCATCGTCGACACGGCGTTCACGCTCTTCGCCGAACGGGGATTCGACGACGTCACCGTCGCCGAGATCGCGGCCGCCGCCGAAGTCGGTACCAGGACCCTGCATCGCTACTTCACCAGCAAGGAAGAGCTGGTCTTCCCCGAGGACGAGGAACTGCGCGCCGACCTGACCCGGCTGCTCGCCGAACGCCCCGCGGGCGAACACCCCGAGACCACGCTGGCCGTGGTCATCGCTCCCCTGGTCGGCCGATTCGGCAGCGAAAATCTTGTCAAGGCCCGTACCCGCGACGCGCTGATCGCGAGCTCGCCGGCCCTACAGGCCCGCGATCTCGCCAAACAGGCCGCTGTCGAGCACCTCGTCGAACACCACCTGGCCCGCCAGCTCGGCGTGGCGGTCGGCACCGATGTCCGCCCGTCGCTCTGGGCGAAGATCGGCATGGCCTGTTTCTTCTCCGCCTATCGGGTGTGGCTCAGCCAGGGCGGCGAGCTCGCCGATCACGTCGCCGCCGCCCGCGCGGCCCTGTCCGAGACGCTGCCGTCACTCGGCACCTAGCGAACGCGAATCGCCCGCCCACGGAATCCGTGGACGGGCGATTCAGGCACTGCTACCGACGAATCGGCTGGTACGACTTACACGTCGTAGTACAGCTCGAACTCGTACGGGTGCGGGCGCAGGTTGACCGGCGCGATTTCGCTGTCGCGCTTGATCTGGATCCAGGTCTCGATCAGGTCCTCGGTGAAGACGTTGCCCTCGGTGAGGTAGTCGTGATCCTGCTCGAGGCGGTCGATGACCGTGGCCAGGCTGGTGGGGGCCTGCGGGATGTTCTTGGCCTCCTCGGGCGGCAGCTCGTAGAGGTCCTTGTCGACCGGAGCCAGCGGCTCGATCTTGTTCTTGATGCCGTCCAGGCCGGCCATCATCATGGCGGCGAAGGCCAGGTACGGGTTGCCCGAGGAGTCCGGCGCGCGGAACTCGATGCGCTTGGCCTTCGGGTTGTTGCCCGTCACCGGGATACGCACGGCAGCCGAGCGGTTGCGCTGCGAGTACACCAGGTTGATGGGGGCCTCGTAGCCCGGCACCAGACGGTGGTAGGAGTTGACGGTCGGGTTGGTGAACGCCAGCAGCGACGGGGCGTGGTGCAGGATGCCGCCGATGTAGTGACGCGCCAGATCCGACAGGCCGCCGTAGCCGGCCTCGTCGTGGAACAGCGGCTTGCCGTCCTTCCACAGCGACTGGTGCACGTGCATGCCCGAGCCGTTGTCACCGAAGAGGGGCTTCGGCATGAAGGTGACAGACTTGCCTTCCTGCCACGCGGTGTTCTTCACGATGTACTTGAACAGCTGCAGGTCGTCCGCGGCGGAGAGCAGCGTGCCGAACTTGTAGTTGATCTCGGCCTGACCGGCGGTGCCGACCTCGTGGTGGCCGCGCTCGAGCTCGAAGCCCGCGTTCTGCAGGTTGGTCGAGATCTTGTCGCGCAGGTCGACGTAGTGGTCGTACGGGGCGACGGGGAAGTAGCCACCCTTGTTGCGGACCTTGTAGCCCAGGTTGCGGCTGCCGTCCGGGTTGAACTCGTTGCCGGTGTTCCACGAGCCCGAGACCGACTCGATCTCGTAGAACGAGCCGTTCATGCCCGAGCCGTAGCGGATGCCGTCGAAGATGTAGAACTCGGCCTCGGCACCGAAGTAGGCGGTGTCGGCGATGCCGGTCGAACGCAGGTACTCCTCCGCCTTGCGCGCGATGTTGCGCGGGTCGCGGGAGTAGGCCTCACGGGTGAACGGGTCGTGCACGAAGAAGTTCAGGTTCAGGGTCTTCGCGGCACGGAAGGGGTCGATCCGCGCGGTGCTGAAGTCGGGGAGCAGGAGCATGTCCGACTCGTCGATCGACTGGAAGCCACGCACCGAGGAGCCGTCGAACGCCAGACCCTCTTCGGCCAGGTCGGCGGTGAACGCCTTGGCCGGGATCGAGAAGTGCTGCTGGACGCCGGGAAGGTCGGAGAAGCGGATATCGACGTATTCGATGTCCTCTTCCTTGATGTACTGGATGACCTCTTCGGCCGTGCTGAACGTCACTTGTTCTCCTTACGGATCGGTTCCCAGCCAGTCGCGATGCATGGGTTCGTCGCCAGCTGACGCTATGGACGCGGTGTTTCCCTACAGTCAAGGCTGTGTTTCGCCAGTGTTACGCGTGCCGGATATCTGGTGATGTCTGCCATCCGGGCGCGACCTGCATCGTAATCCTGCCATCCGCTCCACCGCGCGGTGACGTGACCTCCACTAATGCGGTCGTGAGCGGGCGATAGCCGGCCACTATCCTGGGACCCATGGCGCGTATCACCGGCACATGGCTTTCCGGCAATCCGGCGGAACCGGGCGACCCGGAAACATCCGGCTACCCCGGCGAGCTGTACGGGCTGCCACGTGCGGGCGCGGGCTCGCTCGCGCCGACCTGGCGCCGGGTCGTCGCGCTGTTCGTCGATTGGTTCATCGCGGTCGGGATCGCCGCCGTGATCACCCGCAGCTTCGCCTCCTCATCGATGCCACTGCTGGTGTGGTTCGTGATCGGCGTCGCCGCGGTGACGCTGTTCGGGTTCACCCCCGGCCAGTACTTCCTGAAACTGCGGGTGCTGCGGATCGACGCCCCGGTGGCGGTCGGGTTCGTGCGGGCGCTGGCGCGGCAGGTGCTGCTGGTGTTCGTCATCCCGGCGCTGTTCACCGACGCCGACGGGCGCGGCATGCACGATCGCGCCACGGGCACGGCCCTGGTCAACGCGCGCTGACCCGTCGCGGCGGGCCGGGGGCGGCCTTTACGCTGTGGCCGTGTCACTGAATCCGGCCCTGCTGGCCGTGCGTTTCCTGCTCGAGCTCGTCGCCATCACCTCGTTCGGGGTGTTCGGCTGGCGGGCCTTCGACTCGCCCTGGCGATATCTGCTCGTCGTCGTGCTGCCGATCGCGGCCGCGCTGCTGTGGGGCACGTTCGCCGTCGCCGACGATCCGAGCCGCAGTGGCGGCGCGCCGGTGCCCGTCTCGGGCCCGGTCCGGCTGCTGATCGAGGTCGCCGTGCTCTTCGGTGGCGCCGCGGCGCTGTGGGGCGCTGGACTGCCCCGGCTCGCGCTGATCTCGACGGCGGTGCTGGTCGGGTACCACCTGCTGGCCTACGACCGGATCCTGTGGCTGCTCACCGGACGGGCGCCGAACTCCTGACATGACACGAGCCCGGCACCTGCGATCAGGTGCCGGGCTCGTGGTGGTACGCGGGCTCAGCGGCGACGGATCGCGCGCTGCATGCCCTTCATCTTGGCGCCGGGGGGCATCGGGCCCTTCGGCATCGCCGGGCCGCTGCGCGAGCTCAGCGCGGTCAGCCTGCCCTCGATCTGGTCGATCCGCTTGACGTCGATATTGCGCGGCAGCTTGGTGAGGAACTTCTGCAGATCCTTGAGCGGGGTCTGGCCCTCGTCGTTGCCGACGATCACTTCGTAGATGGGGGTGTCACCGATGAGGCGGGCGGTGCGCTTCTTCTCCTGCGCGATGAGCGACTTCACCCGCTGCGGGGAGCCCTCGGCGACGAAGACCACACCCGGCAGGCCGATGACGCGGTGCACCGCGTCGAGCTGGGTGGTGGCCGCGACGCCGTTGGCGACCCGCCACTTGCCCTGCAGGTTCTCCAGCACCCACGCCGCCGCGCCCGCCTGGCCCTCGGCCTTGCGGTAGACGTTCTTCTGCACGCGACGTCCGAAGATGATGAACGCGAACAGCACACCGAGCAGCAGACCCAGCGGCAGCAGGAACCACTGCATGTCGAAGATCAGACCGACGACGAAGAAGACCACCGCGGTGCCGACGAGTGCGCCGATCATCAGCGGCAGCAGCGCCTTGTCTTCCTTGCGCTGCATGTTGAACGCCTGCCACAACTGCTGACGCCGTTCGCGTGATGCCTGCTTACGGGCCGCTTTAGCCGCGGCCTTGGCTTCCTTCGACGGCTTGCCGCCCTTGCCTCCTGCCATAGTGTCAGCTTAGATGGCCCTCCGCCGGGCCGTCGGACCGCATACGCACCGACCTCGAACACGGCGATTCGGGCGCCTTTCACGGCGAACCCGCCGGGCACGGGCAACAATGGCGAGGGTGCGCCCGATGATCGAGAAACCGACCGGATCCCCCGTCACCGCCGGGGTCGACGACGCGGTCGCCGAGCGGCTGGCCGCGGCGCTGCGCTGCGCGACGGTGTCGACCGAGGACCCCACCCAGACCGCCGACGCGGAGTTCGCCCGGCTCGCCGAGCACCTCGAGACATCGTTCCCGCGCGTGCACGCCGAGCTGACCGTGACCACCTTCGGCCGCAGCAGGCTCTACCGCTGGGACGGCGCCGAGCCGGGACCGGTCGCGGCGATCCTGCTGGCCCACCAGGACGTGGTCCCGGTCGACGACGCGCAGCGCTGGACCCATCCCCCGTTCGCCGGCGTCGTCGACGCGGAGTTCATCTGGGGCCGGGGCGCGATCGACGACAAGAGCCGGGTGCTGGCCGTGCTCGAGGCCGTCGAGCAGTCGCTGACGGCCGGTGTGCGTCCCCGGCACACCGTCTACCTCGCCTTCGGGCACGACGAAGAGGTCTTCGGCGACGGCGGCGCGGTCCGGATGGCCGAGCACCTGCGGGACGCGAACGTGCGGGCCGAACTGCTGCTCGACGAGGGCGGGGTGATCACCGAGGGCGTGGCCGAGGGGGTCGAGCGGCCGGTCGCGAGCATCATGCTGGGCGAGAAGGGGTACGCGACGGTGCGGCTGTCGGTCAGCGAGACCGGCGGGCACTCGTCCATGCCGGGCAAGCAGACCGCGGTCGGTCGCCTGGCCCGCGCCGTCGCCCGGGTGCAGGACCATCCGATGCCGCTGCGGTTGACGCCGGTGATCACCGACATGCTCGCCCGGATGCGGGTGGCGCTGCCGGAACCGCGCCGCAAGCTGCTCGAACTCGCCGATACCCGCGGGCTGGCCACGCTGGCGGGGCCGCTGGTCACCCGGATCCTGGCGGCGGGCCCCACCACCGAGGCGCTGGTCCGTACGACGACGGCGCCGACGGTGATCCGTGGCGGGGTGAAGGCCAATGTGCTGCCGCAGAGCGCCGAGGCGCTGGTGAATTTCCGTATCCTGCCCGGTGATTCGGTGTCGACGGTGCTCGCGCACTGCCGCCGGGTGATCCGCGACATCGGGGTGGCGATCGAGCTGGTCGGGCCCGCGTCGGAGCCCTCGCGCGTCACCGGGCCCGGCCCGTCCTACGCGCTGATCGCCGAGCTCGCCGCCGAGATCGTCCCCGGCGTCGTGACCACCACCGGATTGGTGCCCGGCGCCACCGATTCCCGGCACTACGACGGGCTCGCCGCCACCCGCTGCAACTTCGCGCCGATTGTGCTGACCGCGGCGGACCTGGAACGGATCCACGGAACCGACGAGCGGATCTCCCGGCTCAACTACGCTCGACTGATCGAGTTCAATCGGCGCCTGATCGAGCGGCTCGCGGTGGCGCCCGGCGACGAAGGAGCAGCGCAGCGATGACGACGGACACGGGCGAATTCGCCGGTAACGGCGGCCGGATCGCCTGGCGCGCTTGGCAACCCACCTCCGCCCCGCGTGCGGTGGTGGTGCTGGTGCACGGTGTCGCCGAGCATTCGGGACGCTACGAGTACGTGGGCGACGCGCTGGCCGCGCAGGGCTTCGCGGTGTACGCGCTCGATCACATCGGGCACGGCCTGTCGGAGGGCGCGGCGGCCAATATCGGCTCGATGCACGCCGCCGCCGACAATGTGGCCGTACTGCTCGACCTGGCGGGCAAGGCCCATCCCGGCGTCCCCCGCTTCCTGCTCGGTCATTCGATGGGCAGCCTGGTGGTGCTGCACCTGGCGACCCGCGGCCCGGTCGACGTGGCCGGGGTCGTGGTGTCGGCGCCGCCGCTGGACATCCCGCTGGGCAATCCGGTGCAGCGCCTGGCCGCGCCCCTGCTCACCCGGATCGCGCCGAATCTCGGTGTGCTGACCTTGGATTCGTCGACGATCAGCCGCGATCCCGCGGTGGTGCGCGCCTACGACGACGACCCGCTGGTGTTCCGCGGCAAGCTGCCCGCCCGCACCGCGGTGGAGATCCTGCAGCACACCGCGCTGGTCAAGCAGCGTCTCGACGCGCTCACCCCGCCGCTGCTGGTGGTGCACGGCACCGCCGACACCATCGCCGCGCCGTCGAGCGCCGACGTGCTCGAACGCGACGCCGGATCGTCCGACGTGACGGTGCTGCGCTACCCGGGGCTGTTCCACGAGGTGTTCAACGAACCCGAGCGCGACCAGGTGATCGCGGACGTCGTCGACTGGCTCTCGCAGCATATTACCGACGAGTAACTTAGAACCTAGTAGACTCCGCGCATGGGAACCACGTCTACCGGCGCCGTCGCCTTCATCCGCGCCAGCTGGCACAGCTCCATCGTCACCAAGGCCCACGAGGGCTTCGTCGCCGAATACGCCGGTCTGGGTTTCGACCCGGCCGCCGTCGAGGTGTTCGACGTCCCCGGCGCCTTCGAGATCCCGCTGCACGCGCAGCGCCTGGCCCGCACCGGCCGCTACGAGGCGATCGTCGCCGCCGCGCTGGTCGTCGACGGCGGCATCTACCGCCACGACTTCGTCGCCACCGCGGTGATCGACGGCCTGATGCGCGTGCAGCTCGACAACGACGTCCCGGTGTTCTCGGTGGTGCTCACGCCGCACCACTTCCACGAGCACAGCGAGCACGTCGACTACTACACCAACCATTTCGTGACGAAGGGAGCCGAGGCCGCCCGCGCGGTGGCGAACACCCTCAGCTCCCTGCGATCACTGCCTGCGGCCCGCTGACTACTTGAACTGGGTCAGGCAGGCCTGTTCGCCGTCGAGGACGCCGGTGCGGAACGCCTCGAGGCGCTGATAGCCGCTCGGCACCACCTTGCCGTTGACGTCGGCGGCCGCGAGGCCGTCGGCGAGCAGGCCCGACACCGCCTCGTCGAGGTCACCGGCCGACAGCCGCGGATCACTGCCCGGCTCACTGAGTTTCGTGGTCAGCGCCCCGGACAGGCACGCGGTGCGCAGACCCGCCGACTCGGCGCCGGTGAGTGACAGCTTGCGGTCCTGCTGCACCGCCAGGGCATAGCGGGACACGAAAACCACCGCGGCGTTGTAGTCGCCGGTGACCATCGCCGAGAGCGGTTCCTCCTTGCCGGTGGTCCCCTCCCCCGCGCGCTTGGCCATAGCGGGCAGGTCGGTGCCGATGGTGTTGCTGCCCGGGCAGTACGACACCGGGTCGGTGGTGGTGGTCGAGGCGCAGTTGCGGGTGACGCCCGCGTAGTCGAACTTCGGCGCGTTCTTCACGGGCATCGACTTGCCCAGCTGGGTGGCCAGCGAGATCAGGTTCTCCTTGTTCACCGGCAGCTGCTGATCGCGCTCGCCGTCCTCGAAGGTGACCGGCAGGCCTGCGCGGCGCTTCTCGATCTCGTCCTTGTTGATCCCCTTGCAGGACCCGGCGCCCTCGGTGTAGCCCATCTGCACCGCGGTGACCCGCTCGAAGGCCGAACCGTGCACGGCGTCGGGATCATTGGGGTCGCGGTCGCGCACGGCGACGGTCGCGCCGAGCACACCGTTGAGGCCGTCGGTGGTGTTGAGGGTGAAGTGCTTGGACCTGCCCTCGGCGACGTGGCGCAGGAAGACCCCGGCCAGGCAGTCGGCCTGCTGCTCCTTCACCAGCGCGTCGGTGAGGAAGCCACGCAGCAGGTCGGCCTGGGACTGGATGGCGTGGCCGTACTCGTGGGCCAGCACCATCACCACCGACATCTCCTTGTACTTGTCGACCAGCAGCGGCAGCAGGACCGAGCGGTCCCAGCCGATGGTGTGGTCGAGCGGGCAGTACGCGGCGTTGACCAGCTTGTAGGTGCTGCTCTTGCAGAACTGCACCGATTCCGACTCCGGCGCCTTGGCCGACCACGAGATGTACTTCGAGGCGGGCTTGAAGTTGCCCCGGAACGTCTTGGAATACTCGGTCTGCCAATACTCTTCGATATCGGCGATGGCGTTGAGCGCGAGCTTGTCGATCTTGCCGTTGTCGCCGTTCTCCGCCTTCTTGTCGGTGTCGGGCACCCCCGGACGGGTGCCGCTTGGCCCGGTGTTCGACGTCGCGCCCGCCACCTCCCACGGGTTGTCCATCGCCGGCACCGCCTGGTCACTGGCGACGGTCGTCGCCGAGCAACCGGTGGCGAGCAGGCCGACGCTCACCAGTGCCGCCACAGCCATGGCGAACCGATGTTTGATCATCCGCTGTTTCCTCCCCGGGGAATGACACGGACGCCGAGCGGTCCGATGTCGAGCGCTCACATGGTAATCGACGCGGTCAATCCCGCATCCGGACCGTGGCGAGCAGCGCGCGATGATCCGACCCCGGAATGGTCAGCGTGCGGACCTCTTCGGCCACGCCACCTGCGACGAGGATGTGATCGATGCCGATCACCGGGCCCCAGCGACGATCCGCGGGATAGGTCAGCAGGACACCGTCGCCGGTCTGGTCCGCGGCGGCCGCGAACGGACCGTCCAGCAGCGCGCGGTAGGCCGAATGGTTCTGCGTCGCATTGAAATCCGCGCCGACGATCGCGGGCGTGGGGGCCGTGGCCAGGATCTCGTCCACCCGGCGCAGCTCGGCCGTCCACGCGGCGAAGTCGATGTTGGGCGGGATCGGGTGGAAGGCGAACACCGAGATCGGGCCGCGCTGTGGATGATCCATCGTCGCGGAGATATTGCTCATGATGAAGCCGTCGTACTTGGTGTTCTCGCGCAACGGGTATCGGCTGTAGATGCCGGTGCCGCCACCGCCGGATTGCGCGGGTTCCAGGTAGAAGTAGGGCAGCCGCTCTTCCAGTCCGGCCGCGCGCAGCCGGGTGATCGAGTCGGTGGTCAGTTCGTCGGCGGTGAGCACGTCGACGTCGTTGTCGCGCACCGCCGCGACCACGGCGGCCGGATCCGCCTGTCCGAAGAGCAGATTCGATTGCAGCACCCGCAGCTGCGGTCCGTCGGCCGCACCGGCCGCCGGAATGTAGCCCGGCACGATCAGCCAGGCCGCACCGGCCAGCACCACGCCGCCGGCGATCGCGCTGCGCCAGCCGCGCGCGAGGAGAACGAGGACCAGCCCGAGCACCGCGCCCAGCATCAGCCACATCGCCCCCGACGCCAGCAGCACCAGCGAC
Source organism: Nocardia sp. NPDC051833 (assembly GCF_040681225.1). Taxonomy (NCBI): domain Bacteria; kingdom Bacillati; phylum Actinomycetota; class Actinomycetes; order Mycobacteriales; family Nocardiaceae; genus Nocardia; species Nocardia sp. NPDC051833. Next base: position 86,798 of record NZ_JBFAYK010000008.1, on the reverse strand, counting down.
TGCTGCCGCCAGCTGCCCAGATGCAACACGATCCCGGCCACCGCCGCGATCAGCGCGCCCCACCCCAGGACCAGCAACGCCCGGTCCAACCATTTCCGCATCATGGGGCCCGAGCCTAGGCTGGCGTCCTTGTCGCGCCCTTATGGCGGCGCTAAAGGTTCTCTGAGGTGCCGGTGGCGGCCTACACTGGCGCCGCAGAAGGAGGTAGCCGGTGTACATCGAGGAATTCCCCGCCGCGGGCCCGCTCACCGAGGACGCCGTCGACGCGCTGATGACCGTCGCGGGCCGCTACACCTCGGCGCTGACCCTCACCGTGGCCGATCGCACCGTCCAGCTCCCGGTCCTGCCGGTCTGCTGGACCGAGCTCCCCATCCGCGCGGGCACCCCGATCACCGTCGAAGCGGCCCGTGGCTACCGCCCCGCCGACACCGAGGACCGCACCGCCCTGCGCGACTTCGTCGCGACCTTCCAGCGCGCCACCGGAGCGTCCCACTGAGGCGCGCCCGTCCGGCTGGTCTTCGCCCATGACCGTGCGCGCCAAGATCTGCGGAATCCGCTCGGAAGCCGACTTGCGGATCGCGCTCGCGGCGGGCGCGGACGCGGTCGGCTTCATCAGCGGCATCACCCATGTCAGCGAGGACGCGCTCGACACCGCGACGGCGCGACGACTGGCCGCGCTGGTCCCGCCGTTCGTCAACCGGGTGCTGGTGACTCATCTCGAGGCGGCGGACGAGATCATCGAGCTGGCCGATCAGCTCGGCGTGGACACGATCCAGGTGCACGGTCTGGTCTCGGCGGAGACACTGCGGCAGGTCAAGGCCGCCGCCCGGGGCCGGATGATCCTGCGCGCCGTCCATGTCGCCGGCGCGGACGCGATCCTGGACGCGAAAGCCGCTGCCGCCGACTGTGACGCGGTGCTGCTGGATTCCCGCACCGCCGATCGGCTGGGCGGCACCGGCCGCACCCACGACTGGACGGTCAGCGCGCGCATCGTCACGGAGCTGGCCGCGCTCGACTGCCCGGTCGTGCTCGCCGGTGGGCTCACCTCGGCCAATGTCGGCGCGGCGATCAGCGCGGTGAAGCCGTTCGGGGTCGACGTCAACAGCGGTGTCGAGGACGCCTCGGGCGACAAGTCGCAGCAGGCGTGCGACCGGTTCGTCGCCGCCGCGCACGGTGCGCGGCACAGCTGAGCCGCGCCGCGTCGGTCAGAGCGGCAGGCCCGCCTCGATCCAGTTGTAGGCCTGGATCTTCCGGGACGCCGGGTCGTTGACGACCTGGTTGATGAGGTCGTTGATCTGGTCGGTGGACAGGGGGTAGCCGTAGTGTTCGGCGGCGCCCGCCGACGCCCACAGCGAGGCGAACAGGCCGGGGCCGCCGAGCAGGTGGGACAGGGCGGTGGCGACGTCCTCGACCACCTCGAGCACGCCGTGCACCATGGCGATGGCGATGTCCTCGTCGCCGGGGGTGGCGCCGGGGGCCAGGGCACCGGAGGCGACGGCGCGGCGGGCCAGCCAGTCGCGCGGGACCAGTGGATTCGGGCCGATCGCGTCGCCCAGGTAGTACCGCCACTCCCCCGGATTGCCCTGGTCGAAGGCGTGGATGTAGAAGGTGCGGGTCAGCGCCCACAGGGCGATGTAGCGCAGCGCGACCTGTTCGGGTTCGAGGGCCGCGTCGGGGCCGTCGGCGCGGTCGCGCTCGAGCTGGTTCCAGGCGAAGCGGAACCAGACCTGCTCGGAGTTGCCGACCCAGGTCGCGGGCAGGCGATCGGCCAGCGTCGCCACGTCGGCGGCGGGGCCGTAGAGGCCGGTGTCGCCGGACACCTCGACGCGCAGGTTGTCGACATAGCCGCGCAGCGCGTCGACGGAGGTGAACACGGCGTAGCCGAGCTGGGCCAGCCGGGTGAGGTCGGCGCTGGCCGGCGCGAGCACCAGCACCACCGGCATGCCGACGCCGGGTTGCAGGCCCTCGGGCCAGAACGCCTCGGCGACAGCGAGTTCGCGGCCGGTCACCGGGTCGGAGACCTCGCTGTCGAGCAGCGGGAAGCCGAAGCCGTCGGCGACGAGGTCGTCCACCAGCGCGTTGACCAGGTCGACGGCCGGGTCACCGAGGCTCACCCCGGCGACACCGACGGACAGCAGCGTCGGCCGGTGCAGCGTGCCGGTGCGCAGCTGCTCGAGGAACGCGTCGGCCGCCGCGGACAGCAGTTTGCGGCGCGCGCGCAGGAATTCGCGGTAGTTCTCGACCCGCCACAGCGCCGGGTCGGTCGGAATCCACTGCGAGGCGAGCACACCCGGGTGCCGCCGCTCGACCTCGGCGAGGTAGTCGGCTGGTTCGCGTTCGCCCAGTTCGGCTTCCGAGCCGGGGCTGAGGAAGCAGAAGTTGGCGATGGCGTTGATCTCGTTGCGCTCGTAGCCCGCGTCGCGCAGCGTGGTCTTCGGGAACAGGTAGTGCACCTGCACCGGGGTGCGCTCGCCGAACTGCTCGATGCCGAGTTCGTCGCCGGTGCCCAGGTCGCGGGAACCGTCGACCCGGGTCAGCAGGTAGAGCAGCGGATAGAACCGCGAGCCGCGGGTCGCGCCGCCGAAGTCGTCGGCGCACAGGTCGAGGGAGCCGCCGCGCAGCCGCTCCAGCGAGCCGATGAGGCCGTTGATGCCGCCGCGTTCGAGCGTCTCGTAGTCCTGCTGCAGGAAGGTCTCGGTGGACCCGCTGAACCGGCCCCACAGCGCCGAGTGGATATACCAGTACAGCACCCGGTCGCGGTGCAGGTCGTCGTCGAAGCGGCCGCCGTTGAGGAACAGCAGCCGGGTGACCACCGGAATCGCGTAGCGCCCCATCAGGACTCGGTCGTGATCGAGGCCGAGGCGGCCGGCCACGGTGTCGAGGAAGGTGTCGACCTGGGTCGAGGTGTCGCTGAGCGCCTGCTCGAACTCCGCGGGCGAGAGATCACCCAGCGCGTCGAAGTGGGCGCGCCCGTTGCCGACGGCGATCACATTGCGCAGCAACCAGTCCAGGGTGAAGGTGTAGCCGTCCTTGTCCCAGCGGATCAGGTGATCGCGCAGGTTGCCGCGGGCCTGCGGCCACTGCGCGCACAGCGTCGCCAGCGCCAGGTCGCCCTTGGACAGTTTGGTGCCACCGGAGTTGACGCGGTTGAAGATGTCGACGACCTCGTCGACGGTGCGGTCCGAGCCGGTGATGGTCTCGACGTTGAACTCGCGATGGGTGATCTCGCGCAGTTTGTTGAGCCGGTCGAGGTAGACCGCCAGCGTCTCCGGCGGCACCTCGGTGAACCGGGGCAGGTAGTGCACCGGTCCCAGGGCGAACAGCTCGGTGACATCGATCCAGGTCGGGGCGGTCTCGCGACCGGGCACCTGGAACTCGAAAACCTCACGGTCGACATCGAAGTGGAGCCCGGTGAACGCGACGGCGTCGCCCTCGAAGAACGACGGCGCGGTGCCGCGCAGGATGCCGTAGAGGGTGGTGATGCGCTGCTGGCCGTCGAGCAGCAGCTGGCGCAGCCCCGAGCCGCCGCCCTGGCCGCGCACGGCGATGTCCTCGGATCCGGTCTCCCACACCAGGAGCCCGCCGACCGGATAACCGAGGTACAGCGACCGCATCAGTCCGCGCACCTGATCCCGGTTCCAGACGTAACCGCGCTGGAATTCGGGCAGCAGCACCGCTCCGGAGTCGATCTGGTCGAGCAGGGAGGACAGACGTGTCACGGCAGCCTTTCATCGCGATCCGGTAGCGCAAGCGCTCCATCGTTGCACGGATCGTACCGACAAACACCGACGCGCCAGCGGCCGAACAGAACTCGCGGTCCGCGGGCTCGCGGGTGCTACGTTCCGGCCACCGCCGCGCGGAACGCCTCGGAGGCGTAGAACGGCGCCAGCCTGCGCCGGACCACGGTGTCGAGATAGCCGCGCTCGTCCAGTTCGGCGAGCACCGAGGGGCCGAACCGCAGCGCCTCCTCGATCATGTCCGCGCGCCCGATGCCCAGCTCGGTGAGCAATTCGGCCAGCGGGGTGTCGCCGTATTTGTCGAAGACGTGATCGATGCCCTCGTCGAGCAGCGCGTGGAAATAGTCGGTGTCGCGGAAGGTGCGCCAGAACTCGAAGGTGAGCACGACCGCGTCCTCCACGTCGTTGGCCGAGACCAGTTCCCGGAACGAGCCGATCGAATCGCCGGTGTGCTTGCGCCAGGTCTCGCGGGCGGCGTCGAGCAGCACGTCGTCGGCGTCGTCGCGGTTGCCGCGCAGGACGAATCGCGCGCCGGTGCGGGTGATCCGGCCGACGCCGTTCTCGATCACCGGCAGCGCCGGCTCGGCCAGCCGGGCCAGCGCGCCGCGCAGCGACCGCGCCAGGCCGCCGCCGTCGGCGTGCTTGCCCTCGTCGACGGCGGTGACGACCGCGCGCTGCACCGCCTCGACACAGGCGTCGACGGTGACCGGGCTGTTGAGCACCAGCCGCACCAGCCGGTGCGCGACCTCCATATCGGCCACGGCCGAGACCAGTTCGTCGAAGCGGCGGTTGTCGACCACCGCGCCGACCGGGATCTCGTCCTGGGCGCGGTGGTTGTACAGCCGGGCGGCGATCTCGCCGACGAGTTCGGGGATGGCGCCCTCGACCGGGATCTGCACCGCGTACTTGTGCGCGACGCCCTTGATCTGCTCGCGGGTGACGGCCTCGGCCAGGGTCAGCACGGCGCATTCGGCGAGCAGGCCGTCGACCTCCTCGGTGACCAGCTCGAGGAACCCGGTGGGCGTGCGCAGCTGCTCCTTGGTGAAGGCCACGTGCGCGTCGAGCACCCGCAGTGCCAGATCGACGTGTCCGGAGTGCGCATCGTTGGTCTCACCCATATCGCCCAGATTGGCACATCGCGCGCGCCGGTGTGACCTCGGCGCACCCGGGGATGATCTTCGGCGCCGACACGCCGGGCGTGGCACGCAGACTCCGCCCAGATCGCGGTGCGGCAGGCCCGTACGCGCAGTTTGTCGGCGAGTATGGCATACTTGGCTGCTGAGACTGGGCTGATCACAGAGATCGCCATGGCTCACCGACTGAAAAGACTTGTAAAACACATGACTCAAGGCACTGTTAAGTGGTTCAACGGCGAGAAGGGCTTCGGCTTCATCGCCCAAGACGGAGGCGGCCCCGACGTCTTCGTGCATTACTCGGCCATCAGCGGCTCCGGCTTCAAGTCCCTCGAAGAGGGCCAGCGGGTCGAGTTCGAGGTCGGCCAGGGCCAGAAGGGCCCCCAAGCTCAGGACGTCCGCGCCATCTGATTCCGGCGTGAACGAGAAAGGCCCCGCACCCATGGTGCGGGGCCTTTCTCGTCTCCACTACCCCCCGAACACCCGCTCCACGACCGCCTTGGCGCGGCGGGTGATGCGCATGTAGTTGTCGAGGAACTCGCTGCCGTCGTCGGTGGGCCAGCCCGCCACCCGCGCGACCGCCGATAGTAGGCGGCCCGGGCCGGGCAGCTGATCGGTCGGTTTGCCCTTGACCAGGACGAGCGCGTTGCGGGCCGCGGTCGCGGTGATCCACGATTCCCGCAGCAGCGCGACGTCGTCGGGTTCCAGGATGCCCTCGGCCTCGATGACGTCGAGCGACTCCAGCGTCGAGGTGTTGTGCAGCGCGGGCACCTCGTGCGCGTGCCGCAGTTGCAGCAGCTGCACGGTCCACTCGATGTCGGCCAGCCCGCCGCGCCCCAGCTTGGTGTGGGTGGCCGGGTTGGCTCCGCGCGGCAGGCGCTCGGCGTCGACGCGGGCCTTGATCCGGCGGATCTCCCGCACGGACTCGGCGGACACGCCGCCCGCCGGGTAGCGGATCGGGTCGATGACGTGCAGGAACCGCACGCCCAGCTGCTGATCGCCCGCCACCTGGTGCGCGCGCAGCAGTGCCTGCACCTCCCACGGCTGGGCCCACTGGTCGTAGTAGGCCTGATAGGCGGCCAGGGTGCGCACCAGCGCGCCGTTGCGGCCCTCCGGGCGCAGGCCCGCGTCGACCTGCAGCGGCGGATCGGTGCTCGGGGCACCGAGCAGGCGCTGAACCTTCTCCGCGACGCCGATCGCCCACTTCACCGCGGTGGTCTCGTCCTCGCCGGGGCGCGGATCGCAGACGAACAGCACGTCGGCATCGGAACCGTAGCCCAGTTCCATCCCGCCGAGCCTGCCCATGCCGATCACCGCGAAGTCGGCGGGCGCAGGCGCGCCCCGCTCCGCCTCGGAAGCCCGGATGACCGCGTCGAGCGCGGCCTCGAGCACCGCGACCCACACCGAGGACAGCGCCGCGCACACCTGCGGTACATCGAGGAAGCCCAGCAGATCGGCCGAGGCCACCCGGGCGAGCTCGTGCCTGCGCAGCGAACGGGCCGCGGCGACCGCGCGCGAGGGGTCCTCGTAGCGGGCCGCGGCGGTCTGGATGCCGCGCGCGACGTCCTCGGGCTGCGGGCCGAGCAGCTGCGAGCCCGCCGGTCCATCGGCGTACATGCGAATGGTCTCGGGGGCGTTGATCAGCAGATCGGGCAGGTACTCCGAGGAGCCGAGCACGATCATCAGCCGCTGGGCGATGGCGCCCTCGTCGCGCAGTTCGCGCAGGAACCAGATCTGGTCGTCGAGACCTTCCGAGACCCGGCGATACGCGAGCAGGCCCGCGTCGGGATTCGGTGTGTCACCGAGCCATTCGAGCAGCGTCGGCAGCAGCAGCGCCTGGATGCGGCCCTTGCGCGAGACACCGCCGGTGAGCGCCTTGAGGTGGCCGAGCGCGTTGGCGGGCGCGCCGTAGCCGAGCGCGGCGAGCTGGCGCACGGCGGCGTCGGGGCTCAGCCGCAGCGCGTCGGAGTCGAGCCGGGCGACCGACTCCAGCAGCGGCCGGTAGAACAGCTTGGCGTGCAGCCTGCGCACCCGCAGGGAGTTGCGCCGGATGTCGGTCTCGAGCACCCCGACCGCGTCCTGACGGCCGTCGGGCCGGATGTGGGCCGCGCGGGCGAGCCAGCGCATGCCCTCCTCGTCGTCGGCGGCGGGCAGGGTGTGGGTGCGCTTGAGCCGCTGCAATTGCAGCCGGTGCTCGAGCAGGCGCAGGAACTCGTAGGAGGCGGTGAGGTTGGCCGCGTCGTCCCGGCCGACGTACCCGCCTGCGGCCAGCGCGGTGAGCGCCTCGACGGTATTGGTGACGTGCAGCGCGTCGTCGACCCGGCCGTGCACCAATTGCAGCAGCTGCACGGCGAATTCGACGTCGCGCAGGCTGCCCGCGCCCAGCTTGAGCTCACGCTCGCGCAGGTCGGCGGGGACAAGGTCCTCCACCCGGCGGCGCATGGCCTGCACGTCGGCGACGAAGTCGGGGCGCTCGGAGGCGGCCCACACCATCGGCATGAGCGCGTCGCGGTACTGCTGTCCGAGTTCGAGGTCACCGGTCATCGGCCGGTTCTTCAGCAGCGCCTGGAACTCCCAGGTGCGGGCCCAGCGCTTGTAGTAGGCGAGGTGGGAGTCGAGCGTGCGCACCAGCGCGCCCGCCTTGCCCTCGGGCCGCAGCGCCGCGTCGACCTCGAAGAACGCCGAACTGGCGACGCTCATCATCTCCGCGGCCAGCCTGGTCGCGGTGGCGTCGGCCGGTTCGGCGACGAACACCACGTCGACATCGCTGACGTAGTTCAGTTCGCGCGCACCGCATTTGCCCATCGCGATGACCGCCAGCCGCACCGGCACCGGGCCGTTCTTGCACACCCGCGCCACGGCCACCGACAGCGCGGCGGTGAGCGCGGCGTCGGCCAGATCCGACAGGTGCCTGCCGACCACCAGGTACGGCGGCACCGGCTCGTTCTCGACGGTGGAGGCCAGGTCGAACGCGGCCAGCAGCATCAGCTGATCGCGATACCGGCTGCGCAGCAACGCGATCGCCTCCGGACCGGCGATCTCGGCCCGGAACAGCATCGGCCCCGCGTTGGGTCCGTCCTCGGGTTTCGCCTCGACCGCGTCGAGCAGGTCGGCGAGCAGTTCCTCGCGCTCGGGAAGCCGGGTCGCGCGCAGCAGTTTCCACGCGGCGGGCGCGGCCACCAGATGATCGCCGAAGGCGGTGGACGAACCGAGCAGCCCGAACAACCTGCCGCGCAACGTGCTATCGGTGCGCAGCGCCGAATCCAGTTCGGCCCAATCGGTTCCGAGCGACTCGTGCAACCGGATCAGCGTGGACAACGCCAGATCGGCGTCCGGCGCGCGCGACAGCGCCCAGAGCACGGGCACCCCGTCGACGTTGTCCCAGCCGAGCTGGTGCAGGGAAGCCGCTGCGGTGGGCTCGAGCAAGCCGAGCCGGCCGACGCCGGGGACAGCGGAGCGGGCAGTCGGTGGCCGGACCATGCCCTCAAAGTACATGGTCCGCGCATCGACCGTGTCACGCCCGGTATGCCGGGCGCGGTGTCACAGGCTGAGGTATTCCTCGAGCTCCCACGGGGTCACCTGGCTGCGGTAGGCGGCCCATTCCCGGCGCTTGTTGCGCAGGAAGAAGTCGAAGACGTGCTCGCCGAGGGTCTCGGCGACGAGCTCGGAGCGCTCCATCACCTGCAGGGCCTCGTCGAGGGTGCCCGGTAGCGAGCGGAAGCCCATGGCGCGACGCTCGGCGTCGGTCAGCGACCACACGTCGTCCTCGGCCTCCGGCGGGAGCGTGTAGCCCTTCTCGATGCCGCGCAGACCGGCCGCGAGCAGCACCGCGAAGGTCAGGTACGGGTTGCAGGCCGAATCTGGGCTGCGGATCTCGACACGGCGCGAGGACGACTTGTTCGGCGTGTACATCGGCACGCGGACCAGCGCGGAGCGGTTGGACCGGCCCCACGACGCCGCCGTCGGCGCCTCGCCGCCGTGGATCAGGCGCTTGTAGGAGTTCACCCACTGGTTGGTGATCGCGCTGATCTCGGGGGCGTGCTCGAGGATGCCCGCGATGAACGAGCGCGCCGTCGCGGACAGGTTCTCCGGATCGTCGGGGTCGGCGAAGGCGTTGGACTCGCCCTCGAACAGGCTCATGTGGGTGTGCATGGCCGAGCCCGGGTACTGGGCGAACGGCTTGGGCATGAACGTCGCGCGCACGCCCTCGTCGATCGCGACCTCCTTGATGAGGTAGCGGAAGGTCATCACGTTGTCGGCCATCGAGAGCGCGTCGGCGTAGCGCAGGTCGATCTCCTGCTGGCCGGGGGCGCCCTCGTGGTGGCTGAACTCGACCGAGATGCCCATCGACTCGAGCGCGTCGATGGCGTGGCGGCGGAAGTTCGGGGCCGAGTCGTGCACGGCCTGGTCGAAGAAGCCGCCGTTGTCGGCGGGCACCGGCGCGCCGTTCTTCAGGCCGTTCTCCAGCAGGAAGAACTCGATCTCGGGGTGCACATAGCAGCTGAAGCCCACGTCGGCGGCCTTGTTGAGCTGACGCCGCAGCACGTGGCGCGGGTCGGCCCAGGACGGCGAGCCGTCGGGCATGGTGATGTCGCAGAACATGCGGGCGGAGTGCTGGTGGCCCTTGGAGGTGGCCCAGGGCAGCACCTGGAAGGTCGACGGATCGGGCCGCGCGACCATGTCCGCCTCGGACACGCGCGCGAAGCCCTCGATGGCCGAGCCGTCGAACCCGATGCCCTCCTCGAAGGCGCCCTCGAGCTCGGCGGGTGCGATGGCGACGGACTTCAGGTAACCCAGCACGTCGGTGAACCAGAGACGCACGAAGCGGATGTCCCGCTCTTCGAGCGTCCGCAGCACGAATTCCTTCTGGCGATCCATACCGGCGAGCGTAAGCACCCGGCGTTAAATCCGTGTTACATACGCGCTCGCGTTTGCTATCTCGTCACCTCGTCCGCACATCTCACAGGCCGTGACGGGGCGCGGTGCGCGCCGATCCGGTTCAGCAGGTGAGACCGGCGCCGGGCGCGGCGAGGTCGACCAGGTAGTCGATGACTGCGTCGTCGAGGCAGCGGTCGCCCGCCACGAGGGCGGCGGTGTGCCGGTTGCCACGGAAGGTGATCAGGTCGGCGCCCAGCTGCGCGGCCAGGTCGACCCCGGCCTGATATGGCGTCGCCGGGTCGTCGGTGGTCGAGACCACGACGGTCTTCGGCACGCCGGGCGCGGACACCCGGTGCGGGGTGCTGGTGTTGGGCACCGGCCAGGAGGCGCACAGTTCCAGCGGGGCGGCGCCGGTGCCCTTGCCGTCGTCGAGGAAGGGCGCCGCCTTGCGGTACTCGCTGTCCTGGCGGCCGGTGATCGCCGGATCGGTGACGCGCGGATCGTCGACGCAGCGGATGGCGTTGAACGCGTCCTGGGTGTTGGCGTAGGTGCCGTCCTCGCGGCGGCCGTCGTACATGTCGGCCAGTTGCAGCAGGGTGTCGCCCTGGCCGTCGCGCAGTTCGGTCAGGCCCTGGGTGAGCACGTTCCACAGGTCGTCGGTGTAGAGCGCCTGCTGGACGCCGGTGATGGCGTCGCCGTAGCTGAGCCCGCGCGGGTCGGCGGTGGCGGCGGGCTTGCTCTCCAGCGGGGCGACCAGCGCGCGGAACCGGGCCACGGACTGGGCCGGATCGGTGCCGAGCGGGCAGTCGGCGTTCTTCGCGCAGTCGGCGGCGTAGGCGTTGAACACGCCCTGGAAGCCCGCGGCTTGGCGCAGCGACTCCTGGACGGGGTCCTGGGAGGAGTCCACCGCGCCGTCGAGGACGAGAGCGCGCACGTTCTGCGGGTACTTCTCGGCGTAGGCCGACCCGAGCCGGGTGCCGTAGGAGTAGCCGAGGTAGCTCAGCTGCGCGTCGCCGAGCACCGCGCGCAGGACGTCCATGTCCTGGATCACCTCGCGGGTGCCGACGTGGGCGAGCAGGTCGGTGCCGGTGCGCTGGGCACAGCGGTCGGCGTACTCGCGGTTGTCGGCCTCGGCGTCGGCGATGCCGGCCGGGGTGTTGTCGGTGGGCGGCTCGGCGCGCTCGGCGTCGGCCTGCTGCGGGGTCAGGCACACGATCGCGGGCAGCGAGGAGCCGACGCCGCGCGGATCGAAACCGACCCGGTCGAACTTCTCGGCCAGCTCGGTGCGGTTGCCGACGGTGACCATCGACAGCCCGGAGACGCCGGGGCCGCCGGGGTTCATCAGCAGCGAGCCGATCTTGTCGCCGGAGGCCGGGATCCGCGACAGCGCGATCTGGGCGGTCGGGCCGTCCGGGCGCGCGTAGTCGACGGGCACGGTGACGCGGGCGCATTCGGTCTTGGGCGGCAGTCGGTCCTCGGGGCTGCCGAAGCCCTCGCACGAACCCCAGTCCACCTGCTGGTCGTAGAACTTCTCCAGCCCGGGCGGCGGTGGCGGCAACTGCGCGCGCGGGGTGCTGGTCTCGGCGCTGGTGCAGCCGGACACGATCAGCGCCGCGAGAGCGCCCCAGAGCACGACGAGCCTGCCACGCTGCACAGTGGGCCCACCTTTCCGCGCCGCACGGCGCACAACACGATGCGCCCGATCCGCGCGAAGGGGCTCGCCCTCACGGTAGCCGAACCACCGCTGTGACCGATCACACCGGCACCGGCCCTTAAATCGGCTCGGCCCGAGGTGGCACACTGGATCCGTCAGAAAAACCCGGGGACCCGGTACGGGCCTCGAGGAACCAGACGAAAGGGACGATGATGTCCGTATCCGATGAGCAGACCCCTGCCTACGGTGCCGCTCCCGAAGCCGTTGCCAAGCCCCGCCGCAAGACCCGCGTCCAGCATCTGCAGCAGATGAAGGCCGAGGGCGAGCGCTGGTCGATGCTGACGGCCTACGACTACTCCTCCGCGCGCCTCTTCGAGGAAGCGGGCATTCCGGTCCTGCTGGTCGGCGATTCCGCCGCCAACGTGGTGTACGGCTACGACACCACCGTGCCGATCACCGTCGACGAGCTGATCCCGCTGGTGCGCGGCGTCGTCCGGGGCGCGCCGCACGCGCTGGTCGTCGCCGACCTGCCGTTCGGCACCTACGAGTCCTCGCCGCAGCAGGCGCTGGCCACCGCCACCCGGTTCATGAAGGAGGGCGGCGCGCACGCGGTCAAGCTCGAGGGCGGCGAACGCGTCGCCGAGCAGATCGCGCTGATCACCGCCGCCGGCATCCCGGTGATGGCCCACATCGGCTTCACCCCGCAGAGCGTGAACACCCTCGGCGGGTTCCGGGTGCAGGGTCGCGGCGACGGCGCCGAGCAGCTCATCGCCGACGCCATCGCGGTGCAGGAGGCGGGCGCGTTCTCCGTCGTCATGGAGATGGTCCCGGCCGAGCTGGCCGGCCAGGTCACCCACAAGCTGACCATCCCGACCGTCGGCATCGGCGCGGGCGCCGACTGCGACGCCCAGGTGCTGGTCTGGCAGGACATGGCCGGCTACACCAGCGGCAAGACCGCGAAGTTCGTCAAGCGCTTCGGCAATGTCGGCGACGAACTGCGCTCCGCCGCAGCCGCCTACGCCGACGAGGTCCGCCGGGGCACCTTCCCCGGCCCCGAGCACAGCTTCTGAGCCACCGCCGACCCGGCCCGTCGCCACGAGCGGCGGGCCGTTCTCAGGGTTCGGCCGGATGTGCGGGGTCGCGCCGGGTGGCAGACTCGATACCGACATAGTCGACACGAGTAGAGGTATCGATGCCGCACCGCCGTTGGAAGACCCGTCCCGTGCTGCTGCTCGCGGGCGCGCTCGCCGTCGCGAGCCTGAGCGCTTGCGGCAGTGTGGAAACCACACCGACCGGTAGCTCCGGCACCACGACCTCGACCACCAGCGCGGCCAAGCCGACCACCACCGCCCCGGCGGGCAGCCCGACGATCACCGACGCCGCGGCCGCGCAGCTGTGCGACATGATCCGGCCCGAGCTGTCCAACTTCCGGGTGCAGGGGCCGACCCTCGGGCGCTTCGCGCTCAACGCGATGGTGCACGAGTGGGCGCTGCGCAACGGCGGGATCAACGCCCAGGTGCTGGCCGACAAGGCGATCGTCGACCGCGTCACCACCGGGGCCTGCGCGGACGTGCGCACCGAGGCGATGACCGCCCTGGATCTGCCCAATCTCGCGGCGGGACTGGCGTTCTGATGCGCGCCCTGTACCCGGAGATCGAGCCGTTCGAGCACGGACTGCTCGACGTCGGCGACGGCCAGTCGGTGTACTGGGAGGTCAGCGGCAATCCCGACGGCAAGCCGGTGGTGTTCGTGCACGGCGGGCCCGGCGGCGGCACCGGACCGCTGCAACGGCGCTTCTTCGATCCCGCCGTGTACCGCATCGTGCTGTTCGATCAGCGCGGGTGCGGACGATCGGTGCCGCACATCGCCGACGGCGCGAACCTCGACGTCAACACCACCGCGCACCTGATCGCCGACATGGAGCTGCTGCGCGCGCACCTCGGCGTCGACCGGTGGCAGGTGTTCGGCGGTTCGTGGGGTTCCACGCTGGGCCTGGCCTACGCCCAAGCCCATCCGGAGCGGGTCACCGAACTGGTGCTGCGCGGGATCTTCCTGCTGCGGCGCAAGGAGATCGACTGGTACTACAACGGCGCGGCGGGCAACGTCTACCCGGCCGAGTGGGCGAAGTTCCTGGCCCCGGTGCCCGTCGCCGAGCGCGGCGAGGACCTGGTCGAGGTGTACCACCGGCTGCTGCACTCCCCCGATCCGCAGGTGGCGCTCGACGCCGCCGTGGCCTGGTCGACGTGGGAAGGTGCGACGAGTTCGCTGCTGCCGCAACCGGATCGGATCGCCGAGACCGGCGAGGCGCGCTTCGCGCTGGCGTTCGCGCGGATCGAAAACCACTATTTCCGGCACGGCGGATTCCTCGACGAGGGACAGTTGCTGCGTGACATGGACCGGATCGCCGACATCCCCGGAGTGATCGTGCAGGGCCGCCACGACATCGTGTGCCCCGCGGTGAGCGCCTGGGATCTGCACACCGCCTGGCCGGGCTCGACCCTGCACATCGTCGAGGACGCCGGGCACACCGCCCACGAGCCCGGCATCACCCACCACCTGGTCGAGGCGACCGACCTGTTCGGGAAGCGAGGCTGAATCATGGCGCCCAAGGCCGGAAAAGCCGTCGTCGCGGCACTGCGCGACGACATCGACCGGCTGCTGGCCGCCGAACCCGACGTGCGCGCCGACGCCTACGACTCGGTGCACCAGATGCGGGTGGCCACCCGCCGCCTGCGCAGCGTGCTGCGGTCCTACCGCAGGCTCTTCGACGCGGACGCGGCGGCGGCCACCGAGGCCGAGCTCAAGTGGCTGGCCGATCTGCTCGGTGTGGCCCGCGACGCCGAGGTCCGCGCCGAGCGCTTCACCGACCTGCTCGCCGCGCACGAGCAGGTCCCCGACGAGGTGACCCAGGCGCTGGTCGGCGCCTCCCGCGACGCCTACACCAGCGCCCACGCCGAGGTGCTGACCGCGCTCGACGGCAAGCGCTACCGGCGCCTGACGAAGACCCTGACCGCCTGGCGCACCGATCCCCCGCTGGATCGCGACGTGTCCCGCACCCCCGCGACCGCGGCCTTCGACGAGGTCCTGCGCCGCGACCGCAAGCGCCTGCGCAAACTCGTCTTCGCCGAACCCACCGCCGCCCCCGCCGACCGCGTCGAGCTCCTGCACGATATCCGCAAGGGCGCCAAGCGCTTACGCTATTCCTGCGAGGCGGCGGGAGAGGTCCTCGGCACCGACGCCACCGACCTCGGCACCCGCGCCAAACGCCTGCAAACCGTCCTCGGCGACCATCGCGACGCGGTGGAATCCCGCGAGGCCATCCTCGCGGCCGCCGCCACCGCCCCCGGCTCCACCGCCACCCTCTACGAACTCCTCGCCGACACCGAGGAGGTCGCCGCGGGACGAGCCATCGCCCGCTACCCTGCCGCCGCCGCGTTCGTCTCCGCCGCCGACTAGTTCTCGGCCGTTACCCGCGTCCGCCGGTTCGTCCCCGACACCTGTCCGCTGTGCCGGAGCGCCTGGTCGAACAGCTGCCAGCCGTCGAGTTCCGTGGTGCGGTCGAAATCCGCTCCGCCGGTCAGCGCGAGGTCGATCAGAGTCCGGACCACGCCCGGCCGGTGCAGGTCGAGGTAGGTCTACTGCCGCGAGACCCGAGTATGCCCGCCCGCGTCGGATCAGTGTGCGGCGTAGTCGAATCCGATGGTGCGGGTCGCCACGTCGGCGGTCACCAGGCGGACGGAGACGTGTTTCCCTTCCGGGGGCTTGCCCTCGCAGCGGCCCAGGATCGGGGGCTCGGTGACGAAGATTTCGGCGTCGCGGGTGCCGTTGGCCTCGCGCAGGACCAGGGCCGCGAACTCGGTGCCGATCCGGGGCGCCAAGACGGTCGCCTCGGTCAGGTCGACGCAGGCGCGGTCGACCTTGCTCGCCACCGAGTCGGTGCGGCGCAGGGTGTCCGCGGCGGGGCCGAGTCCGTCGACCACCCAGTCGGGGACCTCGGTGCCCGCGCAGTGGGCCAGGCAGATCTCGGTGGTGAAGCGGTCGGCCAGGCGGCGCAGCGGGGCGGTGACGTGGGCGTAGGGGGCGCCGATCGCGCTGTGCGTGAGCTGGTCGTCGGTGGGCTGGTCGAGGTCGCCGAGCATCGTGTAGCCGGCGCCGCGCAGCAGGCTCGTCGCCTCCGACATCAGAACCAGCGCGGCGGGGGTGTTCGCGTCGAGCCTGGCCAGCAGCCGGCCGACGGGCATATCGGCGGGCCAGGTGACGCCGAGGGCGGCCGCGGTGCGCCGCATCGAGGCGATGGCGCTGTCGGGCGGCGGCGGCATGGTGCGCAGCAGGCCGATCGGAGTTCCCTTGTGTTCCAGCATGATCCGCGCCGCGCACATGCCGGTGAGCAGCGAGACCTGCTCGTTCCAGTCGTCGGCGGCGGTGCGGGGTTCCAGCTCGAGGCGCCAGTTGTCGCCGTCGCGCACCACATCCTGGGCGGGCAGCCGCAGCGAGATCGCGCCCTGGTCGAGCCCGGCCTCGATCCGCAGCCTGCCGAACTCGGGCAGCGCGGCCAGCGAGGGGTGCAGCGTGCCCGCGTCGGCGGCGGCCTGGACCTGCGCGTAGTCGAAGCGCTCCCGGGAGCGCACCAGAGCGCGTGTCACCGAGAAGGCACGCGGGACAGCGCGATCGTCGAGGTCGATGGTCCACAGGGCCGCGGGCCGGTCGACGCCGGGCAGCAGGCTGGCGGTGCCCTCCGACAGCACGGTCGGGTGCAGCGGGACATTGCCGTCGGGCAGGTAGAAGGTCTGGCCGCGGGATTCCGATTCCCGGGCGAGCGCACCGCCCGGCACGATCACGGCGCCGAGATCGGCGATCGCGTAATGCAGGGTGAAGCCGGTGGGGGTGCGTTCGATGTGCAGCGCCTGGTCCAGATCCATGGCGCTGGGCGGGTCGATGGTGACGAACTCGATGTCGGTCCGGTCGACCCGGGTACCCGCGAACGCGTCGACCGCGTCGCGGGCCTCCGAGACGGCCTCGGCAGGATAGTCCGAGGCCAGCCCGAATTCGGAACGGATGGCGCCGAAGTCGACCGGCGCCGAGACGATCCGCTGATGGAGTTCCATCCTGGCAGGTTAGCGACTGCCTACTGCAGTGCCAGCATGGTGCCGTTGAGCTGGTCGAACGGGCCGTACACGGTGAAGGTGACCCGACCGTTGGGGACCGCCGAGGAGACGGTCGCCGCGGCGTCGAGCGCCTGGCCGAACGAGGCCGCCGAGGGGTGCGGCAGACCGGCGACGGTCAGACCGAACCGGGTCTGGTGCACCCAGGCGGTATCGGCCGGGCTGAGGTCGACCTGAACCCCGCCCGCCAGCGGGGTCACCGCGACCGCGCTCGCCGATCCGGCACCCAGCGAGGTGAAAACCGCAGCGGCTCCGGCGATCAGTGCACCGGCGACAATGGAACGAACTACCCGCATGTAAATGTGACCTGCTTCCGCGATCGAATTGTGTTGGGCTCACCACCCGGGCAGCGAGCCCTGCCGACGGCGAACACTCTATGACCTCGCTCACGTTTCCGGCGACTTCCTGCGCATTTTCACGCAGGCGACACACTTTTCCCGCCACCGTCGCGCCAGTTGTTACTGTGGCGTCGGCACACCCGGCAAACGCCGGGCAGTGCGCCACCCACGTCGATAAATGGGAGTTCCGAGCGTATGTCGTCGCTGATTTTCGATTACCTGTTGCCGATCCTCGGCCCGGACCAGGCGTCCTACTGGGCCCAGCTGCTGGTGATCAACCCCGCCTAGCTCACCGATCGGATCGAGCAACTGTCGCCTCCCGTTAACCTCACGGGAGGCGGCTTGTTTTCTGGGGCGCTAGCATCCCGCGCGTGAGTAGAACTACCGCCGCTCTCGCGGCCAGCGCCACCGTCTTCGCCCTGCTTCTGGCCGGCTGCGGCGACGACTCCTCTTCCGCCGCCGCCGGCGGCTCCTCGGCCGCCACCACGCCCGAATACAAGGTCGATCCGAGCAAGGCGGGCATGTTCGTGGTGAGCTACCGCAACGCCTTCCCGAAGCTGTCCGCGGGGCGTGACGACGCCGCCGTCGCGACCGTGCTGAACCAGTCCTGTGGCGACATCAAGGCCGGGAAGTCCGAGGCCGACACCATCGCCGGGATCATCAAGGCCACCAAGAACGGTGCCGACGCCGCGACCGAAGACGAGGCCAGGGCGATCTACCAGATGTCCACCCTGATGTGCTGAGCCGGCTACCGGCCCGACCGGGCGGCGGCTCCCCCACGGGAGCCGCCGCCTCGTCGTTCGAAGGCGGACGAGCCGGCCTGTAAGCCGGATCCTGTCCCCGGTTCGCACCGGGGGACGACCATCCATCTGGACACACCGTCGCCGGGTGCCTCGAGCGGTCCACCCGCAGGCTCGGGCGAGCAGCCCTCGAACACCTGCGCAGCCGCACCGCGAGGTGCGACCTTCGACCTTGCTCCGGGCGGGGTTTACCGAGCCGCCCCGGTCACCCGGGGCGCTGGTGCGCTCTTACCGCACCGTTTCACCCTTACCGCACTGGTGTGCGGCGGTTTGTTTTCTGTGGCACTGTCCCGCGGGTCGCCCCGGGTTGCCGTTAGCAACCGCCCTGCTCTGTGGAGTCCGGACTTTCCTCGGTACCGAGCGGCGGCGCTCGCGCGCCCGTTCTCGTCACCGCGGTCGCCCGGCCGACTCGTCCGCTCGTACAGAGTACTCGGTACGGTTACGAGCCATGGAACGTGTCGACGTCAGTTTCCCCTCGGGTGACCAGCAGTGCGCTGCCTGGCTCTACCTGCCCGACGGTGCGCCCCGGCCGCGCCCGCTGGTGATCATGGGACACGGGCTGGGGGCAACCCGCGAAATGGGGTTGGATCGATATGCGCGGCGGTTCGTCGCGGCGGGGATGGGGGTGCTGGCGTTCGACTACCGGCATTTCGGCGCCAGCGAGGGTGATCCCCGCCAGGTGCTCAACATCGCCAGGCAGCGGCAGGACTGGAAGGCCGCAATCGCCTACGCGCGCAGCATCCGGGGGTTCGACGCGACCCGGATCGCGTTGTGGGGCACCTCGTTCGGCGGCGGGCACGTGTTATCCGTGGCGCCCGACGACGACTATCTCGCCGCGGTCGTCGCGCAGGTGCCGTTCACCAGCGGGTGGGCCTCGGCGATGGCGAAGGGACCGATCAGCGTCACCAAGGTCGCCACCATCGCCGCCACCGACCTGCTGATCGGCCCGATCCGGCGCAAGCCGGTGCGGATCCGGCTGGCCGGCCGCAAGCGGGCCGCGGCGCTGATGAGCGCGCCGGATGTGCCGGAGGGCTTCGGCAGGCTCGCCGAGGAGAGCGAGACCTACCGGCCGAAAGTCGGTGCGCGGGTGGCCCTGTCGACCCTGTTCGACGCGCCGGGCCGCCGCGCGAAGGCGCTGAAGGTGCCGGTGTTCTACGCGATCGCCGAGAACGATTCGGTCGCCCCGCCCGGCCCGACCCGCAAGGCGGCCGAGCGCACCAAGCACGCGGTGGTCAAGCAGTACCCGGTCGGCCACTTCGACGTGTACTTCGACGACGTCTTCGAGCAGGTCGTGCGCGATCAGACCGATTTCCTGGTCTCGGTGCTGCGTCCGTGACCGCCGCCGCCTGATCCGCCCGGCTGGGCGGTGCCGGTGGGGCACGATGGGGAGATGGAACAGCTCAGCTCGCGCACGATCTACACCAATCCGTGGATGCGGCTGCGGGAGGACACCATTCGCCGCTCCGACGGGTCCGTCGGGATCTACGCCGTCGTCGACAAGGTCGACTGGGCGATGGTGATCCCGTTCGACGGCGAGGGATTCCATCTCGTCGAGCAGTACCGGTACCCGCTGGGCGCGCGGTGCTGGGAGTTCCCCGCCGGCACCCCGCCGCCCGGCACGGCGCCGTCGCCGGTCGAGCTGGCGCACAACGAGTTGCGGGAGGAAACCGGCCTGCGCGCCGACCGGATGACGCTGCTCGGCACGCTGGCCACCGCGCCCGCGTCGAGCAACCAGCGCGGCCACTGCTTCCTGGCCACCGGCCTCACCCCCGGTGAGCCCCAGCGCGAGCCCGAGGAACAGGACATGCGCACCGCCTGGTTCTCCCGCGCCCGGTTCGAGGCGATGATCCTGCGCGGCGAGATCACCGCATCCCACGCGGTCGCCGCCTACGGCCTGCTGCTCATGCACGAACGCGGCCTCAGCACACCGTGACCGGCTCCCCGAGCGCGGCAGCGCGCAGCTCGAGTGCGGCGTAGGTCGCGACCAGGGCGGCACCGGCCAGCAGGAAGGCGATGCCGAGGCCGGTGAGCGGTAGCAGACCGGAGCAGGCCAGCGCGGTCATGCCGAGCGCCGAGGCGGCGTTGACGGCGACGACGGGGCGGGCGTAGCGGTGGGGTCCGCGCCGCGCGATGGCCAGCAGTGCGGCACCGCCGGCGACCATGACGACACCGAAGAGCAGCGACAGCGGGGTCGGCAGGCCGAGCGGCGCGCGCAACAGTGGCGCGGACACGGTCAGGGCGACCCCGAACAGCGTTGTGCTCCAACCGTCTACACGCAAGACAGTGGCGAGTGGGCTAGCGCGGGTGTCGGTCATCGTCGGCTCCTGTCCTCGGGGTGACGAGCCCACTGTGCGGCGGCGCGGGTCATCGTCGCAATGACCTCCGAGGTCATGGCGGGACGTCCGCGCCGGTGGATACGCTGGGCCGATGACGGATGCCCGGATCGGG
The DNA here is from genome assembly GCF_040681225.1 of Nocardia sp. NPDC051833. NCBI lineage: Bacteria > Bacillati > Actinomycetota > Actinomycetes > Mycobacteriales > Nocardiaceae > Nocardia > Nocardia sp. NPDC051833. The sequence goes on along the minus strand of NZ_JBFAYK010000008.1, from coordinate 66,648 downwards.
CCGCTGCTGCGGGAATGGCGACAGCGGCGCAAGCTCAGCCAGCTCGAGCTCGCCCTGGCCGCCGACACCTCCTCGCGACACTTGTCCTACCTCGAGACCGGCCGATCCAAGCCGAGCCGGGCGATGGTGCTGCGGCTGTGCGAAACCCTCGATGTGCCACTGCGGGAACGCAATACGCTGCTGCTGGCCGCCGATTTCGCGCCCGCGTTCCGGGAATCGGCACTCGACGACGTCGCACTGTCGCCCGCACGGGCCGCGATCGACACGATGCTCGCCGCACACGAGCCCTATCCGGCGGTGGTCGTCGATCGCTGGTGGGACGTGGTGGCGGGCAATGCCGCGATGCCCGTGCTGATGACCGGGGTGCCCGAGCACCTGCGCACGCCGCGCCCCAATGTCTTCCGGCTGGTCCTGCACCCCGACGGACTCGCGCGCCGGCTGGAGAACCTGCACCAGGTGCGCGAACTGTTCCTCGAACGGCTGCTGCGCCAGCTCGGCGCGACCGGCGACGCGCGGCTGCGCGCCCTCTACGACGAGGTGCGAAGCTATCCGGTCCCAGCGGATTCGCCCGGCGAACCCGAGCCGGTCGGCCCGTTCCAGGTCCCGATCCGGATCAGCTCACCGCTCGGCCCTCTCACGATGTTCTCCACCATGGCCACCTTCGGCGCACCGGCGGACGTCACCCTCTCCGAACTCGCCATCGAGTTCTTCTACCCCCTCGACGACACCACCGCCGCCGCCCTGCGCGCCATGGCCGCAGCGGCGCGCTGAGCGGGTCAGAGCGGGCGGCGCATCTCGAACTCGGTGCGCGGGTCGCCCGGTTCCACCGGCCCGCGCCGGCCGGTCGGCACGAAACCGTGCCGCCGGTACAGGTTCTCGGCGGCGGCGTTACCTTCGGTGACTTCCAGGCACATCGCGGTGCAGCCGTGCCCGGCCGCCCAGGCCAGCGCGGTGCTGATCAGCTGATCGGAGATTCCACGGCCGCGAGCGCTGGGCGCCACCCACATCGAGATCAGGTGCGCGGCAGGCGAGTCCGTGGTCACGCCGACCGTCCCCACCGTCACCCCGGATATCGTCGCCACGAACTGTGCGCGGGTCCGCAACACCGCGCGCCAGTCCTCGGGGGTGCGCGCCAGGGCATGCTCGACGGTCTGGCCGAACGCGCCCGGGGCGTCGCGCAGTGCGCGTAGCCGCACCTCCCGGAACACCGCCCACCGCGCGGGCTCCAGCCGCCGGATCGCGGCAGTGCCGCCGCGCGTCTCCCCCATGCCGGTGATTGCAGCATGCCCGCGGCGGTGGGGCAACGGGTTCGGGTGGAGACGGCGACAGGGGCGCATCGCCGGATCGGTGATGCGCCCCTGTCGGGTCGAGCCGAGGATCAGATGGGCTGGAAGCCCGCGCCGACGCCGCCCGCCCGGTTCAGCACGTCCAGGATGACCTGGATGGGCTGGAAGTAGGCGGGCGAGTGGATCGGGTTGGCGCCACCGGTGCACGGGACGTCGAAGTCGACGGGGCCCAGGCCGGTGAGCCTGCCCTGGTTCATGCCGACCAGCCGGTCGCCGACGACGACCGGGCCGCCGGAATCACCGGGCTGGGAGCAGTACTGGTTGATCGAGGTGCCTTCGAGCTCACCCCACACCACGCCGCAGCTGCGACCGCTGGTGCGACCGTCCGAGCACACGGTGGTGCCGGGGCCGGGCGCGGAGCCGATGCCCGCGACGGTGGTCTGGCCGATGGTGCGAACGGGCAGCACCTTCGACGCGTCCAGCTGCAGGACCGCGAAGTCCAGGTAGTCGCCGTCGTCGGAGAACGCGACGGTGCCGATGACGCCCGCGTTCAGCGCCTGCTCGGCGCCGACCCGTGCCCCCGTCGGCGCGCAGTGCCCGGCGGTCAGACCCACCAGGCGACCGGCGTTGTCGTGGCCGATGGCGGTCAGCGAGCAACCGGAGTTGTTGTCGAAGACGATGCCCGAGGCCGCGCCGAGCACCACGCTCGGATCGGCCGACACGCTGCCCGCACCAGCGGACGCGGTGAGCGCCCCCGCGATGGCCGCCGCGAACGCCGCCATCCGTAGAAACCTCATCAAGTACCTTTCTCGACGGCCGCGGTATCTCCGCACGCCCGAGATGCTTCTCGGGCGCCGGGGCATAGTCGTTACGCCGACCGCGAACCGGGGCCGACCGTACCGTGCCCGGGTGACAGGCGGCCAGCGCTAAAGATACGAGATGTCGTTGACCAGCCGGACCGAAGCACCGCCGTCGGGATAGAACTCCGCGATGCACAGCGAGGCCAGGTCCAGGTGCAGGCGATACAGCAGCGACGGGCCGACCCCGAGCGCCAGTTGCAGCAGCGTCTTGATCGGCGTGACGTGGCTGACCACGACAACGTTCTCGCCCGGATACAACGCCACCAGATCGCGCCGGACCGATTCGATCCGCTCGCGCACCTGATCGAAGCTCTCGCCACCGGGCGCGGGCACCGACGGGTCGCCCAGCCAGTCCGCGTGCAGCTGCGGATCGCGCTGTGCGGCCTCGGCGAAGGTGAGGCCCTCCCAGTCGCCGAAGTCGGTCTCGATGAGGCCGTCGAGCACCCGCAGCGGCACGTCGAGCGCGGCGGCGGCCGCCTCGGCGGTGGAGCGGGCCCGCTGCAGCGGCGAGGTCACCACCGCGGCGATATCGCCCTTGGCGGCCAGCATCTTCGCCGCCCGTTCGGCCTGTTCACGGCCCAGGTCGGTCAGCGGCGGATTGCCGCGACCGGAGTAGCGGCGTTCGATCGACAGTTCGGTCTGCCCGTGCCGCAGCAGCAACAGCCGCGTCGGCCTGCCGATCGCGCCGGTCCAGCCGGGCGTGACCGGAATGCGCTGGGCGGCACCGGATTCGCGCGGCTCGGTGGTGGGCACCGCGACCTGGTCGCCCGCCGCGTGCCCGGCCGCGACGGCGTCGCGGACGGTGCCGACGACCGCGCCGTCGTCCATCGCCTCGTTCGCCAGCCGGTCGGCGTGGGAGTTCTCCGCGCGCGGAATCCAGGTGAAGCTGACCCGGTCGAACCCGGCGACCAGCCCGCGTGCCTGCTCGGCGAGCGGAATCATCGACGGGTGCTTGACCTTCCAGCGTCCCGACATCTGCTCGACGACGAGCTTGGAGTCCATCCGCACCGCGACCACCCGCGCGCCCAGCTCGGCCGCGGCGGCCAAACCGGCGATCAGACCGCGATATTCGGCCACGTTGTTGGTGGTGACGCCGACGTATTCCTTGCGCTCGGCCAGCACCCGCACATGGTCGGCGGCGAACACCACCGCGCCGTAGCCGGCCGGCCCGGGGTTGCCGCGCGACCCGCCGTCGGCCTCGACGATCACCTCGTTCATCCGGTTACAGCCCGGATTCCTTGGTGCGCACCATGATCGCGCTGCACTCGGGGCAGCGCAGGACGGCGTCGGGGGCGGCCTTGGCGATGCGCTGCATCTCGCCGCGATCGATCTCGATCCGGCAGGCGCCGCAGCGCCGGGCCTGCAGCAGGGCGGCGCCGACCCCGTGGGCCGCGCGCTGCTTGTCGTAGACGGCGAGCAGGTCGGCGGGGAACAGCCCGACCAGTCCGTCCCGGTCGGACTCGCACCGCTGCTGGGCCACCGCGAGATCGGCCATCGCCTCGTCGCGCAGCCGTTCGGCGTCGGCGAGATCCTGGTCGGCCTTGCTCAGCCGGGCGCCGGCGTGGTCGTGATCGGCGGCCATCGCCTCACGCTGTTCCATCACGGTCAGCAGTTCGTCCTCGAGCACCGAGCGGCGCCGCTCCAGGCTGCCCAGTTCGTGTTGGATCTCGGAGAGCTGCTTGGCGGCGACGGTGCCCGCGGTGAGCATGCCGCGGTCGCGGTCCTCCCGCTTGCGCACGGCGTCGACCTCACCCTCGAGTTTGCGGATGTCGCGGTCCAGATCGTCGATGCCGATCTCGACCGCGACGGCGGCGTCCTTGTAGCCGTTGCGCTCGGTCGACAGGCGCGCGACCTCCTGCTGTTCGGGCAGCGCGTTCCTGCGGTGCGCGATCCGCGTCAACTCGGCATCGACAGCGGCGAGCTGGAGCAGCTTGGACTGGACCGACGGTTCGACATTCAACGCGCACGAACTCCTGAACACGGTGGACGGATGGGTTCGTCAACCGTACCGCGCCACGGGGCACGCGCACGCCATGACCCGAGGACCGGGCGACCGCTGTCGGGCGCGCGTGTCCCGGTACACGCCCGCCCCCCGTCGACGTGGGGAGGGTCGTCGCCGCGTTCAGCCGGTGACCGTCCACGGGTCGGTGCGCAGGGTGGAGACGCGGGTCTCGATCCCGGGGAGGGCCGTGCGGACGAGTTGTTCCGCTTGACCGCACCAGGGAAATTCGGTGGCCCAGTGGGCGGCGTCGATGAGGGCGGGGCCGCCGCGGCGGAGGTGCTCGTCGACCGGGTGGTGGCGCAGGTCGGAGGTGAGGTAGGCGTCGACGCCCGCGCGGATGGCCGCGGTCAGGTAGGAGTCGCCCGCGCCGCCGCAGACGGCGACCCGCCGGATGACGCGGTCCGGGTCGCCCGCGGCGCGCACGCCCCAGACGGTGCGCGGCAGGCCGACGCCCACCCGGGCGGTGAAATCGCGCAGGGTCTCGGGCTCGGGGAGTTCGCCGATGCGGCCGATGCCGAGCGAGGACGGCAGCGGCGCGCGCTCGGTGACGTGGTAGGCGGGTTCCTCGTACGGGTGGGCCGCGCGCAGCGCCGCCAGGACGGCCAGCCGGGAGGTCGGCGCCGCGACCACCTCGACGGCGTCCTCGGTGACGGTCTCGACCGTGCCGATCGCCCCGATCGCCGGGTTCGCGCCGGGCAGCGGCCGGAACTGGCCGGTGCCGGAGGTGTACCAGGCGGCTTCGCGGTAGTCGCCGATCGCGCCGGCGCCCGCGGTGAACAGCGCCGACATGAGCGAGGCGGTGTGCGTCTGCGGGACCTGGATCACCCATTTGTCCACGGAGGCCGCCGGTTTCGGGTCCAGCGGGCCGGTGACGGTCAGGCCGACGGCGGCGGCCAGCGCGTCCGAGACGCCGGGGTCGGCGGAGTCGGCGTTGGTGTGCGCGGAGAACAGGGCGCAGCCGGAGCGGATCAGCCGGTGCAGCAGCGCGCCCTTGGGGGTGTCGGCGGCTACGGTGTCGACACCGCGCAGCAGCAGCGGGTGGTGCACGACCAGCGCCTGCGCGCCCCACTCGATCGCCTCGTCGACCACGGCGGCGGTGGCGTCGACGGCGAACACCACCTTGGTCACCGCCTGGCCCGGGTCACCGCACACGAGCCCGACCGAATCCCACGATTCGGCCAGCCGCGGCGGATACGCCGCGTCGAGCACCCCGATCAGTTCGGCCAGGTCGGTCACCGCCGCCTCCTTCGTTCCGCTGCCTAACCCGTCACCCTCGAAGCGACGGGATCACCTTGCACCACAATGCTTTCCACGCCCGTTTCGCGCCGCGCAACGGCCGTTGCCGCAGGCCGGTCCCCAGTCAGAGCACCGTCCGCCCCGGTCGCCACGGCGCCGCTGCCCGGTCACCGCGGCGCCGCCCGCTCCAGTCACCACAGTGCCGCTCGCTCCAGTCACCACAGTGCCGCTCGCTCCGGTCACCACAGCGCCGCTCGCAGACCCTCGATCAACCGGTCGACCTCGGCCGCCCCGCGCACGGCGACCCGCAGGTGATCGGGACCCAGCCCGGGAAAAGTGTCGGCCCGGCGCACCGCGATGCCGCGATCGGCCAGGCGCTTGCGCAGCAGTTCGCCGTCGGGAACGCGCAGCAGCAGGAAGGGACCGGCGGCCGGGGTGTGCACCTCGACGCCCAGGTCCGCGAGGCGGTCGATCATGGCCGCGCGCTCGGCGGCGATCTCGTCGGCGTGCCGCCGGGACGCGGCGACGGCCGCCGGTTCGGCGGTGGCGCTGATCGCCTCCAGCTGCAGGGTGCCCAGCGGCCAATGCGGACGGCCCTGGGTCAGCCGGGCCAGCACCTCCGGCGCACCGAGCACATAGCCGCACCGCAGCCCGGCCAGCGCCCAGGTCTTGGTGAGGCTGCGCAGGACGAGCACGTCCGGGGCAGACAGCCCGGCCAGCGACTCCGGTTCCCCGACGGTGTGCGACGTCGCCGAACCCGACCCCGGACAGGAGGTAGACCGCACCGGCGCTCCCGGAACCACATCGACGGCCGGTGCCGTCCGGATGGACGACGCATCCGGCGCGCTCGGGGTCGACGACAGCGTCCTGCCCACGGACGACAACGCGGGCCGCGCACCACCGGGACCGGCCGCCGCGCCGCGCATCGCGGCACCGGACGCGACGTTCCGGGCAGCGCCGGGCACGTTGTCGCCAGATCCGCCGTCTACTGCCGCACCGCCGGCGGCGCTCTCCGCGACCGCGTCGGCGAACGCCTCGTCGACCACGACGAGACGCCCCGGCCGACGCAACGCCTCGATGACGGCCGCCGGGTGCAGTACCGAGGTCGGATTGGTGGGGTTGCCGAGGACGACCAGATCGGCCTCCTCGGGAACGAGTGCCGGGTCGAGCGTGTACGGCGGTTCCAGGATCACCCGCGTCACCGGCACGCCCGCCTCTCGCAGCGCCAGTTCGGGCTCGGTGAAGGACGGGTGGATCACCGCGGCCAGGCGCGGGGCCAGGCGGGGCAGCATCGCGAAGCCCTCGGCGGCGCCCGCGAGCAGCAGGACCTCGTCGGGACGGCGGCCGTGCCGGGCGGCGACGGCGGTGCGGGCGGCGGCCTCGTCCTCGGCGCTCGGGTAGCGGCCCAGGTCGTCCAGGCGGGCGGCGAGGCGATCGCGCAGCCAGCGCGGCGGGGCGGTGCCGCGCACGTTCACCGCGAAATCGAGCATTCCAGGGCGCGCGTCCACGTCGCCGTGGTGGCGCAGCATCGCGGGGTCGACCGAGTCCTGGAACACAACTGAACACCCTACGTGGCGGCGATTCGGCGGCTCGGGCGACAATGGCAGGCGTGGGTCAGCTGCACGTGTCATTCATCTGCACAGGGAACATCTGCCGGTCGCCGATGGCGGCGAAGATGTTCGAAGCGCATCTGTACCGTGCCGGTCTCGCGAACCGGGTACGGGTGACCAGCGCGGGCACCGGATCGTGGCACGTCGGCGATCCGGCCGATCCGCGCACCGAGGCGACCCTGCGCCGGGCGGGCTACCCCACCGAGCACACCGCGGCCACCTTCGGTCCCGAGCATCGCGACGCCGACCTGATCATCGCCCTGGACACCGGGCACGACCGGGAACTGGCCCAGCGCGGCGTCGGCACCGACCAGCGCCGCCTGCTGCGCAGCTTCGACCCCGCCGCCGACGGCCGCGACGTGCCCGACCCGTACTACGGCGACCAGTCCGACTTCGACCTGGTCCGCGACCAGATCGAGGCCGCCGTCCCCGGCCTGCTCGACTGGGTGCGCGCCGAACTCGACGCCCGTACCACCGCCGACGCGCACCGCTGATGCGCAAACTCACCTTCCTGCTGCGCCCGAGCTGGCTCATCCTCGCGGTGATCGTCGTCGCGTTCGCCTATCTGTGCTTCACCGTGCTCGCACCGTGGCAGCTGGGCAAGAACACCAGCACCGAGCACCGCAACCAGCTGATCGCCGACTCCGTGCAGGCCGATCCGGTGACCGTGAACAGCGTCCTCGACGGCGACCCGAGCGCGCACACCGAATGGCGCAAGGTCACCGCGAGTGGTACGTACGTCCCGGATTCGACCGTCCTGGTCCGGCTGCGCCACCTCGACGGCGCCCCCGGCTATGCCGTGCTCGACGCGTTCCGCCTCGACGACGGCCGCACCCTGCTGGTCGATCGCGGCCTGGTCGCCGCCGTCGACGGCACCCGACCGCCGGTGATCGCCGCACCCCCGGCCGGGCCGCAGTGGCTCGAAGCCCGCGTGCGCGCCTCCGAGGGTGTCGTGGCGGACAAGCCGCCGAGCACCCAGGACGGCTATCGCCAGGTCTACACGGTCGACACCACCCAGGAAGCCACCGTCCTCGGCCTGCCGCTGACTCCCATCCCCACCGGCACGGACAAGGGCGGCTACCTCCAGCTCGCCGAGGGCCAGCCCGGCGCCTTCACACCGAGCCCGCTCCCCCAGCTCGACGCGGGCCCGTACCTGTCGTACGGCCTGCAATGGCTGGCCTTCGGCATCATGGCCCCGCTCGGCCTCGGGTACTTCGTCGTCGCCGAACTGCGCGCGCGCCGTCGCGACCGCGCGCAGACGCCGGCGGTGGCCGAGACCACCACCGCCGAGCCGAGCGCTCCGGCCGCGCCGACCACCGAAGCCCGCCTGGCCGACCGCTACGGCCGCAACCGCTGATCGTCTGTCACTCGGCGGCGTAGCGCAGCAGCACCGCCGTCTCGAAATGCCTGGTCTCGACCAGCCGGAGCCCGATCCGGTTGTCCAGCGCCGGGAACATCGGGGTGCCGCCGCCGAGGACCACCGGCGAGATGAACATCTGGTACTCGTCGATGAGCCCGTGCGGCATCAGCGTGGCCGCCAGGCTCGCGCCACCGACCTCCATGACGCCGTCGCCCTCGGCCTTGATCCGGCGCACCTCCTCGACCGCGTTCTCCGCGACCAGCGTGCTGTTCCACTGGACCTCGGTGAGCGTCCGGGAGAAGACGACCTTGGGCATATCGGTCCAGAGCCGCCCGAAATCCTGCTGGATGGGCGGCGCGTCCGCGGGCACGTGCGGCCAGTACTCGGCCATCAGCTCGTACAGCCGACGGCCGTTCAGGATGATCTCGAGATCGCGGAACCGGTCGTTGTGGAACTGGTGCAGCTCGTCGTCCGGCTCGGTCCAGTCGATCTTGCCGTCGCGGTCGTTGACGTACCCGTCCACGGACAGGCCGAACCCATAGATCAGTTTCCTCATACCGTGTAGACCTCCTCCGCCCTCGAAACTCATCGGTCCGCGAAGAGATAGCAGGCTAACGGCGGCGCGCCCGCCCCAACACTCCGGCGGCCACCACCGCGATCGCCAGCGACCCCACCTGCACCGCCTCCGACATGCGCACCGCGCGCCGCAGATCGGCGGTGGTCGGCGCGGGCCCGTCACCGAGCGTCGGCCGCAGTTCCGCGCCGTGCCGGTACTGGGTGCGCCCGCCGAGCCGGACACCGAGCGCCCCGGCCATGGACGCCTCCACCACGCCCGCGTTCGGGCTCGGGTGCTTGCTCGCGTCACGCCGCCACGCCCGCCACGCGGCCGCGGGCCTGCCGCCGACCAGCGGGGCCAGCGCGGCCGTCAGCAGCCCGGTCGCCCGCGCGGGCACCACGTTCGCCAGGTCGTCGGTGCGCGCGGCGGCCCAGCCGAATCGCAGGTAGCGCTCGTTGCGGTAGCCGATCATCGCGTCGAGGGTGTTCACGGCCCGGTACCCGAGCAGCCCCGGCACCCCCGCGACCGCACCCCACAGCAGCGGCGCGACGGTCGCGTCGGCGGTGTTCTCGGCGACCGATTCCAGCGCGGCCCTGGCCAGCCCGTCGGCGTCCAGGACCGACGGATCGCGTCCGCACAGCGACGGCAGCAGTTCCCTGGCTCCATCGATGTCCCCGGCGTCGAGCCGCTCGGCCATCGCGTGACCGGCCCGGGCCAGGCTGCGCCCGCCGAGCGCGGTCCAGGTGGCCAGCGCGGTCGCGACCACGCCGCCGCGCGCGGCGAGCACCCCGAAACCCACCACCGAACCGACCGCGACCACCTCGTGCACCACCCCGGCACGCCGATCGTCGAGGTAGGTCTTCTGCTCCAAAGCCGCTGCCGCCGAGCCGAATCCGGCCACCGGATGCCACCGGCGCGGATCGGCGAACACCCGATCGAGCGCGAATCCCAGCACCAGCCCGACCGCGGTCGATGTCCCCTTCTGCACCCGGCCGAGGGTAGCCGACACCGGGAATGTCACACCCCGCCCCGCTGGTTCGTCATCAGTGCGACGACCCCATACACTCGCCCGGTCCCCGGGCCAGACGACCGAACGGCGAACCACGATGACCGACCTACCGCAGCAGATCGACCAGGCCGAACTGGCCCGCCGTTTCGAGGAACACCGCCCCTACCTGCGCCGACTCGCCTACAGCACGCTCGGCAGCCTCACCGACGCCGAGGATGTCGTGCAGGACGCGTGGCTGCGCCTGCAGCGGCACCACGCGGCGGGCAAGGCGGGCGAGATCGACAACCTGCGCGCCTGGCTGACCACCGTCACCGGCCGGCTGGCCCTCGATCAGCTCGGGTCGGCGCGCGCCCGCCGCGAGCAGTACGTCGGCGACTGGCTCCCCGAGCCGGAGGTCACCACCTGGGACGACCCGGCCGATCGGATCTCCCAGGACGAGCGGGTCACCACCGCGCTGCTGGTGGTGCTGGAATCGCTGTCGCCGGCCGAACGCACGGCCTTCGTGCTGCAGGACGTGTTCGGTATGACCGGTCCCGAGGTCGCCGAGGTCGTCGGCCGCACCCCGGCCGCGGTGCGCCAGCTCGCCTCCCGCGCCCGCAAGCACGTCGAATCCGGGACCCCGCGGTTCCCCGCGTCACCCGCCGAACAGGAGAAGGTCGTCTCGGCGTTCGCGCTGGCCTGGCGCTCGGGTGATCTGAGCTCACTGCTCGGCGTGCTCGACGAGAACGTCGTACTCACCGCCGACGGCGGCGGCAAGGTGCCCGCGATCCGCAAGCCGCTGCACGGCGCCGAGCTCATCGCCAAGGCCCTGCTCGGCTGGTACCACGCGCCGTCGGCATCGGGGGCCTGGGGCCGCGCGGTGCTGGTCAACGGCGCGCCGGGCCTGGTCGTCTTCGACGGCGCCAACACCGGCGTGTTCTCGTTCGTCGTCGACGCGGGCCGCATCGTGGCGATCAATATCGTCCGCAATCCCGACAAGCTGCACGACCTCCCCACCGAGGGCGCCCCCGACTGGTACCTGGGCGCGGGGCAGTAGCACGGGGTCACCACGCTCCGGTGGCAGTCGTACCCCGGAGCGTGGTGACCGGCTCACACGGTCAGCGAATACCCGTGGGCCGCAGCCACTTCGGCGGAGAGCAGCTTGCCGTCGACGGCGGTGAGACCGGCCGCGAGGCCGGGGTCGGCGGCGCAGGCACCGCGCCAGCCCTTGTCGGCGATGGCCGTGGCGAAGGGCAGGGTGGCGTTGGTGAGCGCGACCGTGGAGCTGTGCGGCACCGCGCCGGGCATGTTCGCGACGCAGTAGAACAGCGAATCCGCCACGGGGAAGGTCGGATCGGCGTGCGTCGTCGGACGGGTGGAGGCGAAGCAACCACCCTGGTCGACGGCGATGTCGACGAGCACCGAGCCCGGTCGCATCCCGGCGACGAGCTCGTCGGACACCAGTTTCGGCGCCTTCGCACCGGGCACCAGCACCGACCCGATCACCAGATCCGCGGCGAGCACGGCCTTCTCGATCTCCAGCGCGTGCGAGGCGAGAGTGCCGACCCGGCCGCCGAAGCGGGCGTCGAGCTCGCGCAGCCGCCGCAGATTGGTGTCGAGCACACTCACCCTGGCGCCCATCCCCACCGCGACGCTCGCCGCGTTGGTGCCCGCCACGCCGCCGCCGAGCACCACCACATCGGCGGGGCGGACACCGGGGACGCCGCCGAGCAGCACGCCCTCGCCGCCCATCGGCGCCATCAGGTGATACGCGCCGACCTGCGTGCCGAGCTTGCCCGCGACCTCGCTCATCGGCGCGAGCAGCGGCAGTGAACCGTCGGCGGCGCGCACGGTCTCGTAGGCGATGGCGGTGATCCCGGAGTCCAGGATCGCGTCGGTGCACTCCTTCGACGCGGCCAGGTGCAGATAGGTGAACAGCACCTGGTCGCGCCGCATCCGCGAATACTCCTGCGCGATGGGCTCTTTCACCTTGAGAATCAGTCCGGCCGTGGCCCAGACCGTGTCGGCGTCGGGCACGATCACCGCGCCGGCGGCGAGATAGTCCTCGTCACCGAAGCCCGATCCGGTTCCGGCCCCGGCCTGCACGAGCACCCGGTGCCCGTGCGCGGTCAGTTCGGTGGCGCCCGCCGGGGTGAGCGCCACCCGGAACTCCTGCGGTTTGACCTCCGCCGGCACACCGACCGTTCCGCCTGTTCCCGTCATTGCGCCAGCTTAGGACGCCCACCGACGGGAGTCAGCCCGTTGCAACGTCGCGTGTCGGGTTCACGGTGACGGTGTCACCGACGCCGCCGCGGGAGCGGCGCCGGTGGTGGTCGTGGCCGACGGCGGGGCGGAGCCCGCCGCAGGCGTTGTCGTCACCGGCTGCGTCGTGGCCGGCGGTGCGACGGTGGTCGTCGGCGGTGTTTCGCCGCACTGGCCGGGGCCACAGTTGTCGGTGCCGCACTCCGGACCCGGCATGCAGTTGTGGCCCGGCGGTAGTCCGCATTCGTTGTGTCCACAGCTGTCCGTGCCGCAATCCGGCCCGGGCACACAGTTGTATCCCGGCGGTGGCGTCGGCGACTGGTACCACGACGACTCCGGCGCCGGTGTGGGCGACTGATACCACGACGATTCCGGCGCCGCCTGGCCGCCGTTGCCCGGCACGGACGCACCGCCACCGCCACCCGGATTCGCGGACGGTGTCACCGAACTCGTCGCCGGCGTCGTCGGGGTGGCCGAGGTCTTGGACACCGTGCTCGACCCCGGCTGATCCGAGCCGGACCCGTTCGACGAACACGCCGACAACGCGAGCACCAGCGCGACCAGGGCCAGCAGTAACCGCACCATCGTGCGCGACCGGCGGCCCATCCGTATATTCGGCAACTCTTCTCCTGCCATCGTGGGAAACCCGCGCCCGATGATTCGGGCGCGGGTGCTGGGAAAATCTGTGGTCGAGGCGGTCTCAGGCCGCGAACACCTCACCCCGCACCGGAATCCGGAGCTGCGCGGCGCGCTCGGCGTAGGCGAAGGTGCGCTCGAGGTAGTCCAGCGACTCACTGAAGTGACCCCACCCCTCCGCGTGCACCGCGACGACGACCGCGTCACCGAGGACGGTGGCCGCCTCGACCGCGGTCCTGGCATTGAGGGTGACGTCGCTGTCGCCGAACCGGCCGATATTGGCCGCGCCGATATTGAGCACCGCGACGTCGATCCGCCCGAACCGCTCGACGATCCGCTCGACGAGTTCCACCGACGCGTTGTCGCCGGAGACATAGACCGTCGGCTCACCCGCCGCGCGCAGCACGAACCCGGTCACCACACCGCTGAGCGGCTCGCAGCCCTCGGGACCGTGCAGCGCGGGCACCGCGGTGACCTCCACCGCGCCGACGGTCACGACCTCCCACGGCGCCAGCCCGCGCACGCCCGCGATCCGTTCGGCGGCATCGGGAGTCGAGAGCACGGTCTCGACCTCGGCCAGCAGGGCGCGGCCCGCGGTGTCGAGATTGTCGGCGTGCTGGTCGTGCGAGAGCAGAACGACGTCGATCGCGCCGATCGCCTCGACCGGCACCGCAGGGCCGCTGAGCTTGTGCAGGGTGATCGGGCCGGGGTAGTCGCCCGGCTCGTCGAAGGTCGGGTCGGTGAGCCAGGTCAGGCCCCCGTATCGGAAACGCAGGGTCGGACCACCGATGTGCAGGACGTCGAGCAGGGTGGGGCGGGTGATCGTCTCGGTCATGCGCTCAACTGTCGTCGAGCGCGGCGCCCCACGACAGTGGCCTCCAGGCCGACCATCGTTAAGATCGGGCCATGCGTTCGGTGGCGGTCGTGGCGTTCGACGGGATCAGTCCCTTCCACCTGTCGGTGCCGACCCTGGTCTTCGGCCGCTCCGGCACCGGCGTCTTCGACGACTCACCCTACGACGTCCGGGTCTGCGCCGAACACCCCGGAACCCTGTCCACCGCAGCCGGTTTCGACATCACCGTGTACCACGGCCTGGACGCCGTCGCCACCGCCGACATGGTGGTCTTCCCCGGCTGGCTCCGCGACCTGGACCTCTCTCCCGCACTCGACGAGGCCGTGCATGCCGCGCACGCCGACGGCGCCCGGCTGGTCGGCCTGTGCCTGGGTTCGTGGGCGATCGCGGCGACCGGGCTGGCCGACGGCCGGGAACTCACCACGCACTGGGCCGCCGCCGAGGCCATGGCCCGCGCCTATCCCCGGGTGCGGGTGCGCGCGGACACGCTGTGGACCGACCTCGGCGACGTGATCACCTCCGCGGGCGTCGCCGCCGCGCTGGACTGCTGCCTGCACATCGTGCGCGGCGATCTCGGCGCCCGCGCCGCCACCGATCTCGCTCGCGCGCTGGTCACCGCGCCGCACCGCAACGGCTCGCAGGCGCAGTTCATCCCGGTCGCGGTCCCCGACGACGACAGCGACGACCCGATCGAGCACGCCATGGTGTGGGCGCGCACCCACCTCGACGCGGGCATCGACCTCGACCACTGGTCGCGCGAGGCGCTCATGTCGCGGCGCACCTTCACCCGCCGGTTCCGCGAACGCACCGGCACCAGCCCGCAGCAGTGGCTGTTGCAGCAGCGCACCGACCACGCCCGGCTGCTGCTGGAATCGACCGACGAGACCGTCGACCGGATCGCGCGCGACACCGGTTTCGGCAGCGCGGTGAGCCTGCGCCACCACTTCCACCGCATGCTCGGCACCAGTCCGGCGGCCCACCGCGCCCAGTTCCGCGGGGCGGCGCAATAATCACCGCATGATCATCAAGGTGTCCGGGTTCGCGCCGGAAATCGACGACACTGCCTGGATCGCGCCGAACGCGACCGTCATCGGCCGGGTACGCCTGGGCGCCGAGGTCGGCATCTGGTATTCGGCCGTGCTGCGCGGTGACCTCGAACAGCTCACCATCGGCGCGCGCACCAACATCCAGGACGGCTGCGTGCTGCACGCCGACCCCGGCTTCCCGCTCACCGTGGGCAGCGGAGTCTCGGTGGGCCACAACGCGATCCTGCACGGCTGCACCGTCGGCGACGACGTCCTGGTCGGCATGGGCGCCACCGTGCTCAACGGCGCCGTGATCGGCGCGGGCAGCCTGATCGCGGCCAACGCTCTGATCCCCGAGGGCGCGCAGATTCCGCCCGGATCGCTGGTCGCCGGTGTGCCCGGCAAGGTGCGCCGCGAGCTCACCGAGGCACAGCTGGACGGGATCAAGCTCAATGCCGCCGTATACCTGCACAATCTGGCGACACATCGGGATGCCGAGATCGTGTGAGAAGTCACACTGAGCAAGTGACCAGTAGGGATCCCTGATAGCATTTGCCCTGCGTATTGCGTCCGGCCAATGAGTGTGGCGGCCGGCACCGGATACGCGAGGCAGGAGGTATCACGGTGGCATACGTGCAGTCCGGTGTGCACCGAGCGGGGGGACGGCTCAGCGTGGCCGACATCGCCGCCCAACCCGGCGGAATCGAGGCACTCCAGTGCCGGGTTCACGAACTACGTTCCCGCGGAGTCCATTTCGCCGCCAACGCGATCGAACAAGAGATGGCCGCCCTGGATCTGTCGCCGTAGGGATAATGGGGTCATGCCCACTGTCTCGTCCATCCTCGCGCGGATACTGGAAAAGCCCGTCACCGACGGGGAGAAGCTGCTCGACAGCGCGCTGTCGGCGTTTCTCGATTTCGGGATCAAACGCACGAGTATGGGCGAGATCGCCCGGCGGGCCGGGATCAGTCCGGCCACCCTGTACCGGCGCTTCGAATCGAAGAACGACCTGGTCGAGGCGGTCGGCGTGCGGGAGGCGCAGCGCTATGTGGGCGAGATCGACGAGCGGGTGCGGGCGGTCACCGAGCCGGGCGAACAGCTCGTGGAGATCTTCGTCGCGTTCGTGACGACCCTCGCCGGCAACGAGCTGCTACGCAGGCTGCTCAGCACCGAGCCGGAGATCATCCTGCCCAAGCTCACCACCGAAGCGGGCCCGATCCTCGCGGTCGGCCGCGAGTATCTCGCCGACAAGCTGCGCGAGCTCCAGGCGACCTCGACGGTCCCCGATTTCGAACCCGATCTGGTCGCCGAGGTCATGGCGCGGCTCGCGCTGTCGCTCGCGCTGACCCCTGACGGCCTCATCCCCCTCGACGACCCCGCGGCGGGCCGCGACTTCGCCCGCCGCACCCTGCTGCCGATGGTCGGCCTCCGCGTCGGTCACTGAGCGGGCACGCCGAACGCCGCGGCGACGGCCTCGTCGATGCCCGCCGCCGCCACGGGCATGCCGTCCTCGAGCACACCGCGCACCCGCCCGACGACAGCGGCCGCGGCGGGGCAGGCCGGATCGGGCAGCGGTAGCCGGGCCACGTACTGGGTGATCCAGCGCCGTCGTCCCGAATACAGCCGGTTGCCGCACACCGCGTCGTAGAACCGCAGTCCCAGTGCCGAATTCGCCACGCCCATCAGCAGATACGCGAGCTCGGTCGCCTGCTCGCCGCTCCCGAGATCGGTGAGCGAGATCCAATAGCAGTCGCCGTTGACCACCGCGCCGGAGCGATCCAGCGCGAACCGCGGCCGCTCACTGATATCCGGGAACACCAGTTTCGGCGCACCCCACAGGTGCGGACGCTGCGGCACCCAGATCTCGAACCACTTCCGCCCGCCGTCGAGCACATACCGCCGCCCCGAGAGCACCTGCTCGTGCGAGCGCAGATACTCGGCCGCGCCCGGGAATTCGGCGAGATCGATGGGCGTGCGGCGCGGCTGCCCGAGGTCGTAGGGGTAGAGCACCCTGGTGCCGCGATCCCGCCCGATCCGCCACGGTTGCAGGTCGTGATGGGTGATCAACTGCCGCAACAGTTCCGGCTCCGGGGTGGGATCCATCTGGTCCCAGCGATCGGAGATGAACACCCGGTCCGCGGTGGTCTTGATGCCGACGCGGATGCGGGCGGTGTCGCCGAAGGTGCGCCAGGTGCGCTCGGCGATCCGGCCGAGCCAGCGGTCGACGGCGGGGCGCGACATGCGCCAGGCGGTGTCGCCGGGGGGAACGGCTTCCGGCCGGTCGAGCTCGCCGGGGCGATTCCACGCTTCGGTCACCGGCAGCCGGTCCGACTCCGGCCGGGTCGCTCCCCCGTGGCCTTTCCCCCGCGCCGAGGACCGGCTCCGCTTCGGATCGCCGCCTCGTCGTCCCGCAGCACGTCCGCCGGACCCTGTCGGTGTGTTGCCGGGGTCCGGCGCACCCGCTGTCGAAAGCCCGCCGACCGTCCCGGTGGACAGCACCCCCACCTCGACGGCGAACACCCGTCCGCCCGTCCCGACCAGGCAGTCCGCGTCCCCGGCCAGCGCGTCGAACAGGTCGGTGGCACAGTCGGCTTCGGCGCCGAGCTCCTCGTACACCGAGACGTAGCGGCAGTCGTGTTCTCTGGGTGCCCGCGTCGCGACGGTGACGGCGGGCAGTACCGCGGCGGCGAAGAGCTTGGTGTCGCCGAGGTCGTAGAGCTCGGCGGGATGTAGTTCGCCGGTGAGGATGCGGCGCAGATTCGCCCCCGCCCTGGTGGTGAGGAACCGGTTGGCGCACAGCAATCCGAGAACGCCGTCGGCGCTGAGCAGCCGGGGGGTGATCGCCACGAACGGATGGGTGAGGTCGATCCGCCCGCGCAGCCCGAACTGCTTGCTCAGCAGCTGCGCGGTCGACCCGCCGAGCTGCTGGGTCCGCACGTACGGCGGATTGCTGATCACCAGGTCGAAGGAACCGTCCGCGATCCGGGCCGACGCGGCGAGGAAATCCCCTGCCCTGCACTCGATCTCGACCCCCTCGGCGGCGGCCCGCGCGGCCGTGTCGGCGACCGCGCGGCGGTCCAGGTCGTAACCGGTCAGCCGGACCGTGACATCGGCCGCGGCCAGTTCCCGGTGCACCGCCAGCAGGAGCTCGCCGTCGCCGCAGGCCGGATCGAGTACCCGCAGCTCACCGGCGCGCGGCGCGTGGAGCAGCGCCCGCCGCGCCAGGAACCGCGCCAGCGCCGGCGGGGTGTAGTGCCTGCCGTGCCGTTTGCGCTCCTGCGCGTCGCGGGCCTGCGAAGCCATGCGCTCGATTCTGCCCCGGGAGGCCGTCGTCGTGCCGCAGGCACGAGGCCGCGGACCGGTATCCGGGCGAAAAACCGATCGTTACCTGCTGAAACATCATTTCGTCCGGCAAACGGTGGTTTGTGCCACCGATTTTGGGGTTACTCCCGGCCCTGACCAGTCTGTATCGTCTGTCCGGTTTCATTCCGAGTGATGAAGTTCGAGGACGATGTCGAGATTCCGGACGCTGGCCGCGGCACTGACCGCCACCGCGCTCACCCTGCTCCCCGCCGCCCTTCCCGCGGCGGCCGATGCCGACCCGGGGCAGTACGCGCCGACCATGCTCATCCTGGACGCGTCCGGGTCGATGCAGCGTCCCGACCAGGGCGCCACCATGATGGACTCCGCCAAGAAGGCCGTGCGCACCTTCGTCGAGTCGGCCCCGGCCGAAGCGAAGGTCGGCCTCACCACCTACGGCACCGGGACCGGCAACACCGAGGCCGAGAAGGTGGCGGGCTGCCGCGACGTCCGGATCCTGCAGCCGCCGACGACCATCGACAAGCCCGCGCTGACCAGCGCCGTGGACGGCATCGAGGCGCGCGGCTGGACCCCCATGGGCACCGCGCTGCGCCAGGCCGCCGAGGCGCTGCCGTCGTCGGGACCGCGCTCGATCGTGCTCGTCTCCGACGGTGACGACACCTGCGCGCCGCCGGACCCGTGCGAGGTCGCCAGGGAACTGAAGCAGCAGGGTGTCGACCTGGTCGTGCACTCGATCGGCTTCGCCGTCGACGACACCGCGCGCACCCAGCTCACCTGCATGGCCCAGGCCACCGGCGGCACCTACAGCGACGCCGCCGACGGCGCGGCGCTGGAACGCATTCTGCCCCGGGTGAGTTCGGCGGCGCTGCGCAACTACCAGGCCACCGGCACCCCGATCACCGGCACCGCCACCTACGGCACCGCCCCGGTCGCGAAGGCGGGCCAGTACCTCGACACCATCGGCCAGCACGAGAAGCGGTGGTACGCCGTGGACGTGCCCGCCGGCGCGACGGCGTACTTCACCGGCATCGTCGCCTTCCCGCGCGCGGCCGCGGGCGCGGCCACCGACGGACTGGCCGTGCTGGAACTGCGCGTCTACGGCCGCGACGGCACGTATTGCAATATCCGGGAACGTGAGCTCGAATCGCGCACCGGCGACGGCGTCGCCTTCACGATCAGCAACACCCTGACCCGGGCCGACGAGGAGTCGAGCGATGGCCGACCCGACTCCTGCAAGGGCGGCGGCCGGTACTACTACGAACTCAACTGGGACGAGGCCCCCGGCGGCCTGCCCGCGCGGCTGCCGGTGGAGCTGATCGTCGGTATCGAACCGGGCGTCACCGATCCCGGCCCGAGTGCAGTCACCGCGAAGACGGCGTTCGCCGAACCCGCCGGGGCGAGCAAGCCGGTCAGCGGCGGCGGCTCGTTCACCGCCGCCACCGGCCTGGACGGGAGCGGTAAGTACACCGACACGATCCAGAACGGCGAGTACGTCTTCTACAAGGTGCGCCTGAACTGGGGCCAGGGGCTGGCCTATCGCGTGCGCTTCACCGAGACCGGCGGCGCGGGATACACCACCGCCACCAATGTCACCACGACCCTGTACTCACCGCTGGGCGGCGAGATCGACGACGACACGAACGCCTACACCGGGCGGCAGGCCACGACGCTCGAGGGCGCGACCGTGCCGATCCGCTACGCCAACCGGGAAGGCGGCGGCCCGGAGGCCCAGCGTCAGTCGGTGGCCGGGTGGTACTACCTCGCGGTCAAGGTCGGCATGCCGTCCGGCGCCACCTCCCTGCCGCCGACGCCGATCGAACTCGACCTCGTCGTCGCGGGCGAGGCCGAAGCGGGACCGACCTACGTGACCGCCAGCCCCGACGTGGTCGGCGAGCAGTCGCAGCCCGGCACCGAGAAGTCGGTGGCCGTGGGCGGTTCGGAGTCGTCGACGCCGTGGCTCGCGATCGTCGGCATCGGGGTCGGCGTGGTCGCGCTGATCGGCATCGGCGTCGCGATCTGGGTGGTCGCCCGGCGTCGCGCCTGATCGACCACCGGAGCCCGCCCGCACCAGAATTCGTGGTGCGGGCGGGTTCCGCGTTTCCGGCCCGACTGCTACCGTGGTCTCAAAATGAGACTAGTTCTCCTGATCGACCGAGGAGCCGCGCCATGGCGCCGACCGACCACGACAGCAGTGACTTCGCCGCCCTCCAGCGTCTGGCCGACGCCCGCTGGACCTGC
Source organism: Nocardia sp. NPDC051833 (assembly GCF_040681225.1). Taxonomy (NCBI): domain Bacteria; kingdom Bacillati; phylum Actinomycetota; class Actinomycetes; order Mycobacteriales; family Nocardiaceae; genus Nocardia; species Nocardia sp. NPDC051833. The sequence continues at coordinate 46,415 of NZ_JBFAYK010000008.1, read as the reverse complement.
AGGCAGTTCCTTCCCGACGAGGTCGACCGGGCGACGATCGACCAGCTGCTGAGCCTGGGCGCGCGGACCCCGTCGTGGTGCAACACCCAGCCGTGGCAGGTCGTCGTCACCGCGGGCGAGGGCACCGAGAGCTTCCGCAAGGCGCTGCTCACCCACATCCAGACCAGCGGCGCCGCACCGGATTTCGAGTTCCCCGCGCAGTACGCGGGCGTCTACCGGGAACGCAGGCGCGAGTGCGGGTTCCAGCTCTACGACAGCGTCGGCATCGCCAAGGGCGACCACGAGAACACCATGCGCCAGATGGTGCGCAACTTCGAACTCTTCGACGCGCCGCACGTCGCCATCGTCACCTCCGAAGCCGACCTCGGCACCTACGGCGCCGTCGACTGCGGCCTCTGGCTGCAGAGCTTCCTGCTCGGCGCCCAAGCCCTCGGCCTCGGCGCCGCCCCCCAGGCCGCCCTCGCCTCCTACTCCCCCTTCATCCGCGACTACTTCGACCTCCCCGACCACCGCAAGGTCGTCTTCGGCGTCTCCTTCGGCCACCCCGACCCCACCCACCCCATCAACACCTTCCGCACCGCCCGAGCCCCCCTCCCCGACCAGATCACCTGGCACACCAGCTGATCTCGATCACGAGCACCACGCGCGGAGGTATCGCACGACGCACCTCCGCGCGTGGTGCTCGTTCGTCCAGGTGACGAAATCAGGCGGGGCGGGCGGTGGTGGTGATGCCGGGGCCCGGTTCGGGGGTGATGTCGCGGGCGGTGACTTCGGCGGCGCAGTCGTCGCAGGTCAGGTGGACGTGGGCCTCGCCGGTGCAGTCCTTGTGGCGGTATTCGACCGGGGGGCCGTCGGGGGCCATGTAGGTGTCGCCCCAGTCGCGGATGGCCATCAGGATCGGGTAGATGGCGTGGCCTTTTTCGGTGAGGCGGTATTCCTCGTAGGCGCCGTCTTTCGCGGGCTGCTTGACCAGGATCTCGTGCTCGATCAGCCGGTCGAGGCGGTCCTGGAGCCGGCTGCGGGAGATCCCGAGCGCGCTCTGGAAGGCGTTGAAGCGCCGGATACCGGTGAAGCAATACTTGAGCACCAGCAGTGTCCAGCGGTCGCCGAAGATCACCAGCGGCCGCGTGATCGAGCACGGGACGTCGGCGAGTTCTTCGTAGCGCACCCTGCCATTATGCGCGTCGCCGCCACTCGACGGCGGCAGGCGTCAGCACCGGCCGGGGGCGCTCATCCCGTTCCACCGCGCTCGTCGGCGATCGGGCCCTCAGCCCCCAGCGCCCGCACGACATGCGCGACCAACTGCTCGACGACGTCGGCGTCGACCGGCTGCCGACTGAGCGTGGTGCGGAAATGCAGTGGACCGATGAGCAGTTCGAGGGCGAATCGCGGATCGGTGTCCGGCGGGATCTCCCCACGTTCGACAGCGCGCTCGAACAGTGGCCGCACCGCGCGGAATCGGCTGTCCCAGAACGCGGCGCGCACCTCGGCCATCCCCTCGGTGTCGGTGACATAGGCGAGCGCACGGGACAATCCACCGCCCAACGGCGTCTCGAGATAGGCCGCGAGTTCGGTGGCGAACCCGGCCAGATCACCCCGGAGCGTCCCGGTGTCGGGCAGCGGAAGCACCTGCCCGCTGTAGTCGAGCAGCACGTCGAGGAGCAGATTCTCCCGGCTCCCCCACCGCCGGTAGATGGAGCTGTCCCGCACCCCGGCCCGCCGGCTGATGTCGGGAATCCCGACCCGATCGACACCGTGCTCAACGATCGCGGCCAGCACCGCTTGGTGCACCGCCTCGCGCACGCGCGCCGACCGGCCCCCGGGCCGCCGCTGCGGAGCGTCTTCCTCTGTCGTCGTCACTCCCCGATCTTAAAGCAGAATTCCTTGCTTTTGATTGCCGGGGCGCCTTACGCTCACTGAAGCAGAAAGTTCTGCTTTTTCTGAGCTGGAGAGGTTCACCGATGACATCGTTGTCAGCATGGGCGAAGAAGGCGCTGGTCAGCATCTGCGCACTGACCGGCACCACCGAATACGCGACCCGCCGGGTCGGCCCCGCCCCGTTCCTGCCCGCGTTGTTCGTCGACCGCTTCACCCATCTGGGCGGGATCGCCGACGCGGAGTTCCGCGCCCAGCTCGACGCCTGCCGATCCTTCGACGACGCGCGATGGACCACGCACTGGCAGACCATCGCCGGGCAGCACGTGGCCCGCGCGGACGACGCCCTCGCCCGGCTCGGCGTTCCGGACACCGACACGCTCCTCGCGACAACCGACGCCGAGCTCCGAGACGAGCTGGGCGCCCGACTGGCACCCGCGGTCACCCTGCTCGCCGACCGCGGCCCGGTCGCCGACCCCGACGCGGTGGCGACGTTCTGCGCCGAACACCCCGATGCCGCGCAGCAGGCCATCGCGCTGGACGGCCTGATCAAGGCGATGGTCTACGAATTCGTCGCCGCGTGGCCGGGCTGGACGCCGCACCGGCTGGCGGCCTACGAGCGATCGCACCGCCTGGCCGAACTCGTCCTCACCTGCCTGGCACCGGCGATGGGCGTGTCCATCGAGCCGGTGCGCCTTCCGGTCCCGGGGGACGACATGGTCCGCGGCTACCTGATGTTCCCGCTCGATCAGGATGCGGCCGAGGTGCCGATCGTGGTGTGCAGCAATGGCATCGAGGGCACCCTCGCGGAGCTGCTCCTGCCGATGCTGGCCCATCGCCGTGCCGGAATGGCCCTGTTCGTCATGGAGATGCCCGGCACCTACTCCTACCGGCAGCCCTTGGCGCCCGAAGTGGAGCGGGTGTATTCGGCGGTCGTCGAGCACCTCGCCGCGCATCCACGGGTGGACGGCGATCGCATCGGGATGCTCGGCGTCAGCTTCGGGGCCTACTGGGCGACCCGGATGGCGGCGGTCGATCCGCGGCTCTCGGTCGCGGTCGCCAACGGCGCGCCCGCGCACCGCAGTTTCACTTCGGCGGCGGCACTCGGCCTGCCGGAGATCATGGTGTCGACGTTGCACGAGGCGACGGGATCGGCGAGCCTGCACGAGATGGCGGGCAAGCTGCGCGCGCTCTCGATCGCCCACCTGTACCGGCACATCGACATTCCGCTCCTGGTCATCAACGGCGCCGACGACACCCTGCTGAGCACCCAGGACTCCGTCGACATCGCCATCGGAGCGCCGCGCGCCCAGCTGGTCCTCTACGCCGACGACGACCACTGCGCCATGGGACACAGCGAGGAATGGAGCGCGCTGTCGGTGCGATTCCTGCGCGAGCACCTGATCGTCCGGCAGAACGTGGGGTGCTGATCCGATGTCGCTGCCCCGGATCCACCGAACACTCGACCTCGACGCCCGCCGCATCACCCTGCACGCCGACACCGGCGCCGGGTGGACGGCGACGGACGACCCGCCGTCGTTCGCCGTCCCGGCGGCCTTCACCGAGGAGTACGAGATCGCCCGGTACGAACTGCTCGGCGTGCCCGACGGTGCCCGCGTGCTGCCCGTCTGCCCGGTGTCGTTCCGCGATTTCATGGTCTACGAGAAGCACGCCGTCGATGCCGCGCGCGGGATGGCACGGCGCTTCGTGCCCGCGGGCTACCGCCTCGGTCGCCTGTTCGAGACCCTGACCCGACGCACCTTCCCGCCCTACCGGCCACATCGGCTCTGGAATCAGCAGCCCCTCTACTACATGTCCAACGCGTCGACGATGCTCCCGTCGGGAATTCCGGTCGCCTGTCCCGACTACAGCACGGCGCTCGACTTCGAGCTGGAACTGGGCGTCGTGCTGGGTGCGCCGCTGCGCGATGCGACCCCGGCGGAGGCCATCGCCGCGATCGGCGCCGTCGTCGTGATCAACGACTTCTCCGCGCGCGATGTCCAACTGGCCGAGATGCGTTCGGGATTCGGGCCGCAGAAGTCCAAGCACTTCGCCACCTCGATGTCGGCGACCGCCGTGGCGGGCTCGGCGGTGGCCGACCGGCTCGACGCGCTCACCGCGTCGGTGCGGATCAACGGGCACACCGTCGCCCGGACCGGCACCCACGGCATGCGGCACAGTCTCGGGGCGGCGATCGCCCACGCGTCCCGGAGCGAACAGCTGTTCCCCGGTGAGCTGATCTCGACCGGAACGCTGCCCGGTGGCAGTGGGATGGAGCTGGGCCGATGGCTCGCGCCCGGCGACGTCCTGCGGTTGGAGATCGACGAGATCGGTGTCATCGAGCATCGGATCCAGGGGTGAGTGCGGCGTGACCATCGATCAGGTTTCCGACTCCGTGTATGTCGTCGCCGGCACGAATGTCAACTGGGCGCTGATCAGCGACGGCACCGGCGTGACCCTCGTCGACGCCGGGTACCCCGCCGACACCCCGCTCGTGCTCGACTCGATTCGCCAGATCGGCCACGAGCTCGCCGACATCACCGCCGTCCTGCTGACCCACGCGCATCTGGACCATATCGGCGCTGTCCCCCGGCTCGTCGACCTGCTGAACGTCCCGGTCTACACCGGTGCCGAGGAGGTCCGGCACGCCAAACGTGAGTATCTGCAACAGATCACGCCGGGGCAGCTGGTGCGGACGCTGGTCGCGCCCGGCGGGGCGCGCTGGGTCGCGCAGACATTGCGCGCGGTCCGCGGCGGCATCGGTGCCAGCGTGCCGACCGCGACAGCGGCGTCGACGCTTCCCGGCGGCGTCGTCGCCCTGCCGACACCCGGTCACACCGACGGGCACACCGCGTATCTCCTTCCCGCCGAAGGGGTGCTGTTCTCCGGTGACGCGCTGGTGACCGGTCACCCGCTGTCGCGCCGGACCGGGCCGCAGCTGCTGCCGCCGGTGTTCCACCACGACCTGGCCCGCACCCTCGACAGCGCTCGCGCGCTCACCCGGCAGCCCGCGCACACCCTCGTCCCCGGCCACGGGCGACCGACCCGGCTCGTCCTCGCGGACTTCACCGACACCGTCCGATGACCACGCGACCACGACACCGAACAGCAGCGCGCTCGATCATGGTGGGCGCCACCGTGCTGGCGCTGGGCAGTTGTTCACCACTGCCGGACGCGCCGACCGAGATCACCGCGGATTTCGAGAACATCGCAGGCATGTACGAGGGCAACGACGTCATGGTCCTGGGCCTGGCGGTCGGCAAGGTCGACAAGATCATTCCCAAGGGCACCTACGTCGAGGTCCACATGACCATCGACGGCGGCGTGAAGATCCCCAAGGAAGCGATCGCGGCGATCATCTCCCCCTCGATCGTGACCGACCGCCACATCGAGATCACCCCGCCCTTCACCGGTGGTGAGTCGATGAAATCCGGTGAGCACCTGCCCAAGGCGCGCACCCGGACCCCGGTCGAGCTGGACACGATGATCAAGACCATCGACCAGTTCTCCGCCTCGCTCGAGCCGGAAGAGGGCCAGGAAGGACTCGGCCCGCTCTCGGGTCGCGTCCTCTACCCGGTCCTCAACGGCAACGGCCAGAAGATCCGCGAAACCCTCGACGCCCTGTCTTCGGCGTTGAAGATCGGTGTCGACAACAAGGACGCCATCTCCAACATCATCATCAAGCTCAACGAGCTGACAACGATGCTGGCCGACAACGACCAGTCGGTGCGCGACTTCAGCAACCGGGTGACCGCGATGTCGGGCCTGCTGGCCGAACAGGCCCCCGGCCTGCAAGCCACGCTGGATCAGCTGAACGCGTTCCTGGCCAACACCTCCACTATGTTCGGTGACCATGAGGACGACCTGGCCGAGGCGCTCCTCGGTCTCACCGAGGCCACCGCTCAGCTGCGCGCCAACTCGGATGCGCTGGTCGAGATCGTCGACATCGTGCCGCTGTTGATGCAGAACATCGACGGCGCGATCGACCACGATCGACGGTTCGTGCGAATCCACGCGCTGGTCGGCACCGCGCTTGCCGGTGAGATCGTCAGCGTGTTCTGTGAGCGGGTCCAGATGAAGGCCGATGGCTGCCGCTCCGGGAATATGCAGGACTTCGGCCCGGACTACGGGCTCACCGCCGCACTGCTCGGATTGACGAAATGATCACTCGGAGGACATCTTCCGTCCATGCCGCAAAATGAAGCGGTGTCGACGGACTCGCTGCTGACGAAGGCGCGTCTGCTGTGGGAAGACCTCGCGGCGGCGCCGGCGGCTTTCGGGGCGGACGGCGAGGTGAGCGTGGTGGTCTCGCCGCACGCCTCCACCTGCCCGCCCGGCTGGATCGGCATCGTCGTCCTGGGCGGGCAAGCCGTCGTCACGGTGCCTGATTCCCGTACGGCGGAGGAAGTTCGCACCGCGCTCGCGCGACTGTCGATCGACCACCTCACCGATCCGGCTCAGCTCGGCACAGTCCTGCCCATAGCCGAGACCATCGGTCCCGCCGCACTCGCCTACGTCGATCAGCTCAGCTTCCAGCCGCCACACCCCGCCGCACCGATCGAGCACCTGCGCGCCGACAATCCTGACCTGCGCGCACTCGAGTCCGAAGCGGGCCACGAGGACGCGTCCGAGGCAGGTCTGGACGCGCTCACCTCGCCCGCGTTCGTCCTCCGGTCCGACGAAAAGGTCGTCGCCGCAGCGGGATACGAAGCGTGGCCGATCCGCACTGCCCACCTGAGCATCCTCACCGCGCCCGCACACCGGGGGCGGGGACTCGCCCGGGCAACCGCGTCGGCCGCGGTGGCGCACGCCTTGGCGGCCGGCCTGTTCCCGCAATGGCGCGCGCGAGTCCCCCAGTCCCGAGCTGTCGCCCGGGCACTGGGTTTCCGCGAGCTGGGCGCCCAGTTGTGCGTCAGGCTCGACCATCGTGCACAACGTGCTGGATCAGCTTGAATCCTGCACGCCCCCAGAGGTTTCCTCACTGCGATCGGACCGCCGATCTTCCCCCTGTGCGCTCACCTGGTGCGCGGGGTGCCCGTCCGCCGCGCATCGTCCCCCCGACACGCGGAGGAAGCCGATGAGCTGCGCACGGAGATCGTCGTCGGGTTCGACCTCGGCGGCCGCTTCCACCCAACCGACGATTTCGGTCGGCAGGTCCTGGCCGTACCAGGTGGTCAGGATGCCGATTGCGGCGCGCCGCAGCCGCACTGGGTAGCCACGCAACGCGGCGTGCACCAACGATTCCCCGGTGCCCGGCGTAGCGCGACCCAGCATCGACAGCACGGATTCGAGAATTCTGTCGCTGATGCCTTTTTCGCCCCATCGGATCACCCCGGCCCCTGGACCGCACGCGATCTCGTCGAGCGGGAGCAGCGCTCGCGCGAGTTCGGCGACGCGGGCCACGTCGTCGTCCGGCGTTCGTTGCGCCACCCACGCCCACACGTACCCGTTGCGGGAATCGTCGCCGAGGTGCGCCACGGCCTGTGCGTACGCATCGATTCCGACGGCTTTCGACAACCGCAGTGCCCTGTTGAACCCGAAGGGACCGTGCGGGTCGGCGAGTCGTGCCGTCACGTACTCGGCCCAGTCGGGACGTTCCAGCAATGCCGCGCAGACCTCGGCCAATCGGGTCGTTTCAGCCGGTGGCCAGTCCACTTCGACAGGCGGTTCCCGCAACAGGTTTCGGATCGCCTGGACGGCCGAGATGCGGCTCAGTGTGGGTTCCGCGGCGGCCAGCAGCTCGACGAACCGTGCCAGTACCGGCAGCGCGTCCGGGTATTGCCGTATGTCCGCGGCCGGGCCACCGATGCCCGAGAGCGCGTCGAGAATCTCGGCAGCGCCGTCGAGAAGCGCGTCGTCGACGACGGATTCGGCGAGCGCACCCGACAGATCACCGGTGGTCGCGGCCAGATGGGCGAGGTATTCGTTCATCACCCCGTTGCGGAATCCGTCCCGCAACAGCCACGCCTTGATCTCCGTGTCATCGGTGCGGGCCAGGCGCTCCACGGCATGGATCCGTCCCCAGCCGTCGACCCGGCGGGCCAGCTCGAACACCGCGCGATCGCGATCCGGCTGCGAATTGGCCAGCGCCACTGCCGCATACAGGGTCAGATCACCCAGTGCGCCCAGGGTCAGCAGGACCTCCCGGTCGCGGCTGTCGCCGACCACCCCGAGCATCACGATGCCGAGCGCCACCGCATTGCGGCGCGTCCCCAGATCGGTCAGTTGCCGGGCCACCGACCGCACCCGCTCGGCGGGCAGTGCGGCGGCACGCAATTCCCGGCACAGGTCGTCGGCTACGGCGAGCGCGCGCTGTTCGGCGAGCGCATGGTGCAATGCCACCATCGCGGCGTCATCGGGCTCCTCGACGAGCACCCGCACCGCCGCCACGATCTCGGCCGCGGGCGCGGTCTCGTTCGCGAAGTGATGCGTCTGGATACCGTCGAGAACAGTAGAACTCAGAATCTGCCGCTCATCGGGCACTTCATCCGGATACGGATGTCCCTCCCACGGCCACGGTCCCGGACCGTGCACGGCGGCGAGTGCGAGCGCATGAGCGAGATACGTGGTCTGGTCGTCATCGGGGACCAGCCACGCGCCGGGCTTCACCGGCAGGGGCGCACGGCGCCCTTTCCACGAGAATTATTCACGGCCACACCGTAACCGACCCCACCCGCGAACACCAGTGCTCACCCATCTGCCTCGTTCGCCACCGCGTTCACCCGCGCCCGCCGTCGCAGCCTGGCCGCCACCACAACGCTCAGCGGCGCGTCCGGCCATTTCCGCCAGTAACCTTTCCCCGGCCGGATCGACCACAGTTCGGCCTCACACTGTTCGGCCGCAACCAGATCCACCGGCCCGGTCGCCCTGGCGACGACGCCTTCGCGGCGCCGGTCGACCCGATTCCGTCTGCGCTTGGCGCGCGGAATGTTCTTCCGCGAACTCTTGTCGTTCTCGCCGTACCAGTTCCGACGATCCTTCGCGTAACTGAGCGCCTTCTTCTCCTGCGGACTCCGCCGAACCACCAATCCTCCACCCCTCCGTGTCGAGGTCAGGCTACGGATCGGTGCGCCACACCGCACCCGAGTTTCCTGCCTGCGAAACCCGCACCCACGAATAATCGCTCGGCAACGGCCCGACCGCATGGTGGGATCTCGCGGTGATCAAGATCCGCCAATATTCCTATTTCGCGCTCTACAGCGAGACGATGACCGCGGTCGACCTGACCGCCCACCTGGGCATAGAGCCCGACGAGACACGAGTATTCAGAAGCAAGTCCGCAGAACATCGCATTCCCCGATCCCACAGCTGGCAAATCACCCGGCACAGCACCGAGAGCATCGACGAGCAGATCGAGCACCTCATCGACCGGCTGACACCGCACCGCCCCCAACTGCTCTCGCTGCTCGACCGTCCCGACGTCGAGGCGCGCATGCAGGTCGTGCGCCACTACGACGACCCCGACGGCGTTCACGGCGCGCCCGGCGGCACAGCGTTTGCCGATGTCCACAAGTGGCCGCGTCCCCTGGGATGGCACCTCACGACCGCCGTCCTCGAGTTCCTGGTGGCGACGCGAGCGGAGCTCGATGTCGACGAATACAACTGATGCGCACGCGAAACGGCCGCCGCCGCTTCCCTTTTCGGGAAACGGCGGCGGCCGGGGTATGGCTCTCGCGCTGGGGTCAGAGCGGGATGTTCTTGTGGTGGCTCTTGCGGGCCGGGGCCGAGGCCAGGGCCGCGGCGATGATGCTGCGGGTCTTGGCGGGGTCGATGACCTCGTCGACGACGCCGATGGCGACGGCGCGTTCGACGCCGCCCGCGATCTGCTCGTGCTCGGCGGTCAGACGCTCGTGGAGGGCTTCGCGCTCGTCCTCGGGGGCGGCCGCGAGTGCCTTCTTGTGCAGGATGCCGACCGCAGCCTTGGCGCCCATGACGGCGACTTCGGAACCGGGCCAGGCGTAGACGGCGGTGGCGCCGAGGGAGCGGGCGTTCATCGCGATGTAGGCGCCGCCGTAGATCTTGCGGGTCACCAGGGTGACGCGCGGGACCCGGGCCTCGGCGAAGGCGTGCAGCAGCTTCGCGCCGCGGCGCACGACACCCTCGAGCTCCTGACCGACACCGGGCAGGTAGCCGGGCACGTCGGTGACCACGATCAGCGGGATGCCGAACGCGTCGCACAGGCGCACGAAACGCGACGCCTTCTCCGCGCTCTCGGAGTTCAGGCAGCCGCCCAGGCGCAGCGGGTTGTTGGCGAGCACACCGACGGTGCGGCCACCGAGACGACCCAGGCCGACGACCATGCTGCGGGCGTAGCCGCCCTGCAGTTCCTCGAAGGAGGATTCGCCGTCGACGTTGTCGAGCAGCTCGTGGATGATCGGCTTCACGTCGTAGGCGCGCTTGGCCGAGGCGGGCAGCATCGCCTTCAGGTCGACGTCACCGTGCTCGGCGACGGCCTGGTCGAATTCGCCCTGCTCGGCGAACATCGAGACCAGCCGGCGAGCGCGATGCATGGCATCGGCCTCGTCGTCGGCGGCGATGTGGCACACGCCCGACTTCTTGAAGTGTGTGGTGGGACCACCGAGGGTCTCCATGTCGACGTTCTCGCCGGTCACCGAACGCACCACGTCGGGACCGGTGACGAAGACGCGGCCCTCGGGCGCCATGATGACGATGTCGGTGAGCGCGGGACCGTACGCGGCGCCACCGGCGGCGAAGCCGAGGACCACGGAAATCTGGGGAACCAGGCCGGACGCGCGGACCATGGCCTCGAAGACCAGGCCTACCGCGTGCAGAGCCTCGACGCCCTCGGCCAGGCGGGCGCCACCGGAGTGCCACAGGCCGACGACCGGGAGGCCGGAATCGATGGCGGTGTCGATCGCGTCGACGATGTGCTTGCATCCCTCGACGCCCATCGCCCCGCCCATGACGGTGGCGTCCGAGCAGTAGGCCACGGTGCGCACACCGTCGACCTCGCCGATCGCGGCCAGCACACCGGACTTGTCCCGCGGGTGCAGGGGCAGCACCGTGCCGGGATCGAAGAACCGCTGCAGTCGGCCGAGCGGGTCGCGCGGATCGGTCGTCGTGTCGTGAAACGCGGGAGCAATGATGGTCATCGCGTTCGTCTCCTGCCTTCGAAGAAGAGTTGCCGCTACGGCGGCTGCGTATGGCGAACCGCCGGTGGGGTCGAACCATTCAGTTGGCGCGACCCCACCGGGGATCGTGAATGCAGTCGATCGGTGCGGCTAAGCCCGACCGAAGGCGAGCGCGACGTTGTGCCCACCGAAACCGAAGGAGTTGTTGATCGCGTACTCGATTTCCTGGTGCCGGGCCTGCCCGTGCACCACGTCGAGGTCGATCTCCGGATCCTGGTTGTCCAGGTTCAGCGTCGGCGGAACGACGCCGTCCCTGATGGCGAGCACGGTGAGCACGGACTCGAGGGCACCGACGGCGCCGATCGAGTGGCCCAGTGCCGACTTCGGCGCGTAGACCGAAGCGTGGTTACCCACGGCCAGGTTGATCGCGTTGGCCTCGGCGGTGTCGCCGATGGGGGTCGCGGTCGCGTGGGCGTTGATGTGGGTGATGTCCTGCTTGGTCAGACCGGCGGTCTGGATCGCGCGGGTCATCGCCCTGGCCGCACCGGTGCCCGCGGGATCGGGAGCGACCAGGTGGAAGCCGTCGGACGTGATGCCGGCACCCAGCAGTCGAGCGTGGATGGTGGCACCGCGAGCCTTGGCGTGCTCCTCGGTCTCGATGACCATGAGCGCGCCCGCTTCGCCGAAGACGAAGCCGTCACGATCCTTGTCGAACGGACGCGAGGCGCCCTTCGGATCGTCGTTGCGAGTACTCATCGCCCGCATCATGGAGAACGCCGCGATCGGCACCGAGTCGATGAAGCCCTCGACGCCACCGGTGACGACGATGTCGGCGTCACCCATCACGATCATCCGCCACGCGTTGGCGATGGCCTCCGAACCCGACGAGCACGCCGAGACCGGAGTGACCACTCCCGCCCTGGCCTTCAGCTCGAGACCGACGACGGCCGACGGACCGTTCGGCATGACCATCTGAACAGCCAGCGGCGAGATCTTGCGGTAGCCGCCGTTCTTCAGCTTGTCGACCGAGTCGATCAGCGCGTCGCCACCACCGAGACCGGTGCCGATCGCGACGCCCAGGCGGTCGGGGTCGACCTCCGGGCTGCCCGCGTTCTTCCACACCTCGCGACCGAGGACGGTCGCCAGGCGCTCGACATACGCCATACGGCGGATCTCGACCCGGCTCAGGAGGGTGTCGGGGCTGACTTTCAGGTGACCGCCGATACGCACCGGCAGGTCGTATTCCTCGATGAAGGAATCCTCGAGAACGTCGATTCCGCTCTCACCGTTGAGGAGTCCCTTCCACGTCGCATCGACATCACCCGCGATCGACGTGGTCGCCGCCATGCTGGTGACGACGACGTTGGGGAAATTCCCGTTCAAGGTGGAAGGAGTGGTCACTGGTTCAGCCCTACTCGGCGTCGAACTTGGCCTTGAGCTCCGCGGCGGCGTCGGAGTTCTCCGCCTCGAGCTTCTGGATGTAGGAGACAGCGTCACCCACGGTCTTCAGGCTGGCCAGATCCTCGTCGGGGATCTTGACGCCGTACTTGTCCTCGGTCTGCACAGCGATCTCGACCATGGACAGCGAGTCGATGTCCAGGTCGTCGACGAAGGACTTCTCGATGGTCACCTCGGAGGGTTCGATACCCGTAACCTCTTCGATGATCTTGCCGAGTTCTTCGACGATCTGTTCCTGGGTCAGAGCGGCCACTTTGGTGGCTCCCTTCTTGTTCTCATTTGTAGGGGTCTTGTACGGCCGGCACCTCGTCGTGCGCGACCGCCGGGGGGAAAGCTAGCCGGAGATGGTCAGTTCGACCAACGCGGGGAGGTCTTCCGGAGTCTTCAGGGCCAGGTTGGGCGTGCCCTTGAGCTCCCGCTTGGCGATACCGACGAGGGTGCCCGCCGGCGGCAGCTCGGCCACAGCGGAGACGCCCGCCTCGCGGACGGTCTCGGTGCACAGGTCCCAGCGCACGGGGCGAGTGACCTGGGCGGCGAGCTTATCGATCGCGTCGGCGCCCGAGGTGACCGGCTTGCCGTCGAAGTTCGACAGCAGCGTCCGGATCGGGTCGCTCGGCGAGATCTGCGCGATGGCATCGGCGACAGCAGCCTGGGCCGGGGCCATGAAAACGGTGTGGAACGCACCGGCGACGGGCAATGCGCGGACCCGTGCCTTCTCCGGCGGGTTCGCGGCGAGCTCCGCCAGAGCTTCCAAGCGACCCGCCGCCACGATCTGGCCGACCGCGTTGCGGTTGGCCGGGACGAGGTCGAGCTCGGCGAGCCGTGCGAGCACGGTGGCTTCGTCACCACCGAGCACAGCGGACATACCGGTCGGCTCCAGCGCACACGCCTTGGCCATCTCCCGGCCGCGGATGGCGGCCAGGGTGACCGCCTCGTCGGCGGTGATGACGCCGGCGACAGCGGCCGCGGCGAATTCGCCGACCGAGTGTCCGGCGACGATGGTATCCGCCGGGATCGCCTCGGGGGCGATTTCGGCGAACGCGAGCAGTGCGGACGCGACGACGAGCGGCTGGGTCACCGCCGTGTCGACGATCTCCTCGGCCGTCGCGGTGGTACCGAGACGGACCAGGTCGAGGCCTGCGGCCTTCGACCACAGCTCGAGGCGGTCGGTCGCACCGGGGAGGGCGAGCCAGGGCGCGAGCATGCCGGGTGTCTGGGACCCCTGTCCAGGGGTGAACAACGCGATCACTCCCTAAGAAAACACTGTGACCCCCGCCGCATGAGATGTCGGCGCGAATGAAGCTTTCGAACGGGTTTTGTAGGGGTCCCACAAAATCCGAGGTGGGGTGTCCCGATCGACCGATTCGCCGATCTCGTTACAGGGGCTCGTAGCCCACTGGGGTAGGCGGGGTTTCTGTGACGGGGGGTGATGATTCGTTATGTGTTCGTGTCAAACGGCCCACTGTCGCCGCGATTCGGAGCACATAAGCGTCTCGAGGATTCATGGGATCACGTCCGGTGATCTCGCCGATTCGTTTGAGACGGTACCGAACGGTATTTGGATGGACGTACAGCTGACGCGCGCACGTTTCTACTGCTCCACCACAATCCAGATAGGCGTCGAGTGTGTCGGACAACGAAGATCCGGCAGCAGCCAACGGGAGCACAAGATACTCGTTCAGCGCCTCGATCGCAGCTCTATCGCCCAGCAGGGCGCGTTCGGGCAGCAATTCCGAGGCGTGAACGGGCCTTGGCGCGCCACGCCAGCCCACCACGGCCTCCATCCCGGCCAGCGCCTCGATCGCGCTGGCGTGCGCGGCGCCCAGGGTGCGCATGGTCGGGCCGATCACCACCGGGCCGTCGGAGAAGACGTCGGCCAGCAGATCGGCCAGGAACGGCGAGGCGATCCCGGCGTCGCCGAGATGCCCGCTGACCACCATCACCAGCCGCGCGCCCTGCACGACCGCCAGCGCGGCCCTGCCGTGCCTGGTCGCGATGGTGTGCACCGCGCCGACCGTCGAGACACCCTGATCCGCCGGTGGGGTGCCGACGAGCACGGTGGCGGGCGCGGTGGCGTCCCAGTTCAGCGTGGCCGCGCGGGAGAGCATGTCGGGACCGGTGTCGCCGCGGACCACCGCGTCGACCACCAGCGCCTCCAGGCGGGTGTCCCACGCGCCACGCGACTCCGCGGCGCTGGCGTACACCGAGGCGGCCGCGAAGCCGAGCTCACGCCCGTATCGCAGCACCGCCTCGGTGAGCGCGACCAGCTGCCGGTCGTTGCGCGCCAGGGCGGGCAGCCACTGCTCGAAGAAGTCCATGGCCACCCGCACCATGTCCACGGTCTGGCGCAGCGTCAGCCGCCGCGCCAGATCCTGCGGAATCACCTGGAACGCGTCCAGGCTGAAGCGGATGTCGGAATCGGGATCCTGCAACCACTCCAGGAAGTTCACGACCGCCGTCTGCACCAGCATCTGGACGCCCGCACGCTGCGCGGCGTCCAGATCGGCGAAGAACGGCAGCCGATCCTGCATCGACCCCACCGCCTCGGTGGACAGCCGGCCCGAGAACTGCTTGACCCGCTTGAGCAGCGTGTCGGGCAGCGGATCACGGGTCTGCCGATTCGGGGACAGTGCCCCGGTCGGCAGATAGACCTCGTGTTCGCTGGTGCCCTCGGTGATCCGACGGGGCCGCGGCGGTTTGCGCTCCACAGTCCAATAGTCCGCTACGCGAGTTCCTCGCCCGCGTCCGCACTGGGCTTGGGCGCGGCGGAGACGTCGTCGATACGGTATTTCGCCGCCGCTTCCACCGCCTTCGCCTTGTCGAGCGTGCCGTCCTTGACCAGGCCCTCGAGCACCGCGACGACGATCGACTGCGCGTCGACGTTGAACACCCGGCGCGCGGCCGGGCGGGTGTCGGAGAAACCGAACCCGTCGGTGCCCAGGGTGATGTAGTCGCCCGGCACCCACTGCCGGATCTGATCGGAGACCGCGCGCATCCAGTCCGTCGCGGCCACGACCGGGCCCTGCGTCTGCGCGAGCGCCTGGGTGACGTAGGGCACGCCCGGATCGGTGTCGGGGTGCTTGAGCGCCTGGATCTCCTTGTCCAGCGCCTCCCTGCGCAGTTCGCCGAACGAGGTCACCGACCACACGTCGGCGGCCACGCCCCACTCCTGCGCCAGGATCTCCTGGGCGCGCAGACCGTCGGGGACGGTCACGCCCGAGACCAGGATCTGGGCGCGGATGCTGCCCTCACCACCGCGCTGGTACAGGTAGAGACCCTTGAGCAGACCGGCCACGTCGAGGTCGTCCGGCTCGGCGGGCTGCTGGTAGGGCTCGTTGTACAGGGTGATGTAGTAGAAGATGTTCTCCCCGGCGAAGGCGCCGGTCTCCGGCGGATTCGTGCCGGGTAGCGGGCTGGTCTCCGGGGTCGCGCCGCCGTACATCCGGCGCAGGCCGTCGCGCATGATGTGCGCGATCTCGAAGGAGAACGCCGGGTCGTAGGTCACCACGGCCGGGTTGGTCGAGGCGAGCAGCAGCGACTGGCCGTCGTTGTGCTGCAGACCCTCGCCGGTGAGCGTGGTGCGGCCCGCGGTGGCACCGAGGACGAAACCGCGCGCCAGCTGATCGGCGGCGGCCCAGAAGCTGTCGCCGGTGCGCTGGAAGCCGAACATCGAATAGAAGATGTAGAGCGGGATCATCGGCTCGCCGTGGGTGGCGTAGGAGGTGCCCGCCGCGGTGAAGGTCGCGGTGGAACCGGCCTCGTTGATGCCCTCGTGCATGATCTGGCCGACGGTGCTCTCCTTGTAGGCGAGCATCAGCTCCGCGTCGACCGAGGTGTAGAGCTGGCCGTTGCGGTTGTAGATCTTCAGCGTCGGGAACCACGAGTCCATACCGAAGGTGCGGGCCTCGTCCGGGATGATCGGCACGATCCGCTTGCCGATCTCCTTGTCCCGCAGCAGCTCCTTGACCAGACGCACCAGCGCCATGGTGGTCGCGACCTTCTGCTTGCCCGAGCCCTTGCGGACCGAGCGGTAGGCCTCGTCGCCGGGCAGGGTCAGCGGCTTGGGCGCCGTGCGCCGCTCCGGCACGAACCCACCGAGGGACTGGCGCCTGCTCAGCATGTACTGGATGGCCGGGTTGTCCATGCCGGGGTGGTAGTACGGCGGCAGGTACGGATCCTTCTCCAGCTCGGCGTCCGTGATCGGGATGCGCTGCAGATCGCGGAAGTCCTTGAGGTCCTGCAGCGCCAGCTTCTTCATCTGATGGGTGGCGTTGCGGCCCTCGAAGTGCTTGCCGAGGGTGTAGCCCTTGATCGTCTTGGCCAGGATCACCGTCGGCTGGCCCTTGTGCGCCATCGCCGCCGCGTAGGCCGCGTAGACCTTGCGGTAGTCGTGGCCACCGCGCTTGAGGTTCCAGATGTCGCTGTCGGACATGTTCTGGACCAGCGCCTTGGTGCGCGGGTCGCGGCCGAAGAAGTGGTCGCGCACGTACGCGCCGTCGTTGGCCTTGTAGGTCTGGAAGTCACCGTCGGGGGTGGTGTTCATCAGGTTCACCAGCGCGCCGTCGCGGTCGGCGCCGAGCAGCGCGTCCCACTCGCGGCCCCAGACCACCTTGATGACGTTCCAGCCCGCGCCGCGGAAGAACGACTCCAGCTCCTGGATGATCTTGCCGTTGCCGCGCACCGGACCGTCGAGCCGCTGCAGGTTGCAGTTGATCACGAAGGTCAGGTTGTCGAGCGCCTCGTTGGCGGCCACCTGGATCAGGCCGCGCGACTCCGGTTCGTCCATCTCGCCGTCGCCGAGGAACGCCCAGACGTGCTGGTCGGAGGTGTCCTTGATGCCGCGGTCGTGCAGGTAGTGGTTGAACCGCGCCTGATAGATGGCGTTCATCGGGCCCAGGCCCATCGACACCGTCGGGAACTCCCAGAAGTCCGGCATCAACCGCGGGTGCGGGTAGGACGGCAGGCCGTGGCCCGGTCCGCCGTGGCTGTATTCCTGCCGGAAGCCGTCGAGCCGGTCGGTGCTCAGGCGGCCCTCCATGAAGGCGCGCGCGTAGATGCCGGGCGAGGCGTGGCCCTGGATGTAGATGTGGTCGCCGCCGCCGGGATGGTCCTTGCCGCGGAAGAAGTGGTTGAAGCCCACCTCGTAGAGCGCCGCCGAGGACGCGTAGGTCGAGATGTGGCCGCCGACGCCGATGCCGGGGCGCTGCGCGCGGTGCACCATGATCGCGGCGTTCCACCGGATCCAGGCGCGGTAGCGGCGCTCGACCTCCTCGTCACCGGGGAACCAGGGCTCGTTCTCGGTGGGGATGGTGTTGACGTAGTCGGTGGAGGTGAGCGCGGGGATCGAGACGCGGCGCTCGCCTGCGCGCTCGAGCAGTCGCAGCATCAGGTACCGGGCGCGGCCCGGACCTTCGCGGTCGAGCATGTCGTCGAAGGATTCCAGCCATTCGCTGGTCTCCTCGGGGTCGATATCCGGAAGATACGACGCCACTCCCTCGCGGATCACCCGAACCCGCTCACCGGTAGGTCTGGTGGCGGACTCGGCGCCTGCGGCGGGTGCCGCCGCGGCGGGGTCGTTCGCGGAATTCGCTGATACAGAGTGGATCAGGTCGGTCAAATCTGCTCCTCGTACTGGGGGCTGAACTGCTTGTTGGCGTCGCTATCCCCGGGCCTGCCCGCTTGGTGTGCGGGCCACCCGTCACGAAAGTTTCGGGCGCACCTTTCATCCTTACCGAAAAGGCTGCCCGGGGCATCCCTCCCGAGCAGGTACTGCCCGGTATTTCGCTGGACCACGGCCTGCCGCTCCCCCAGCGGCCCCTGCTGCCTCATTCATATCACTTCCCTATGGATTCCGGACCGAACGGAAGTCCCGGAGCAGCGCCGATCCACGCGTCCGCGGATTCGACTAAGTTCTGCAGGGGAAGCAACCGAGCGAGAGGGATCGGGGAACGATGAGGCTGCTGGACGTGCGCCGGCTCGGGCTGGTCTGTGCCGCTGTCGCCGTGACCGCGGGCATGGTCGTGGCCGGCTGCGCCGAGCAGGTGCCCGGCACCGCGACCACCGACCCCGCCGAGGTCGCCGCCTACCAGACCTCCGCCGCCGCGTCCGCCTCGGCCGCCGCCTCGTCGAAGGCCGCCGCCGCGCAGACCAAGGCGATCAGCGACAACTGCACCCAGTTCCCCACCACCACCGGCGCCGGCGTCACCGCCTTCAACGAGTTCGTCACCGCGCACGACCACAACTCCCCCGACTACGCCGACAAGCGCGAGGCCGCGGCTACCACCCTCGACAACGCCGCGACCAAGGTCGAGACCGGCGTCACCGCGGCGGCCGGGGCGCTGCCCGCCGATCTCGCCGAGAAGTTCACCGCCTATGTCGTGGCCGCGCGCGAGCTGTCCGCCGAGACCAGGAAGATGACCTACAGCTCCCAGGTGACCCGGCTCAACGACGCCAGCCGCAAGATCAACCAGGCCCGCACCGCGGTCCACGACGCCTGCCCGAGCCGCTGAATTCGCCCCGCCGACACGCGGCATACGGTCCCAATTCATCCGATCGGCTTGCGCTGCGGCCGATAACCATGTTCGCTTGCACGTATCTACTGTCGGCAGTTTAGGGAGGACACCACCGTGGTCGCCGCGGCGGACGCGCAGAACTACGCTCAGAAGCTTGGCATTTCTCACGGCTTGGTCGTTCAGGAATTGGGCTGGGACGAGGACACCGACGACGATTTGCGCGCCGAGATCGAGGAGGTCAGCGGCGGCGAGATGGTCGACGAGGACTCCGACGAGGTCGTGGACGCCGTCCTGTTGTGGTGGCGAGAAGGTGATGGCGATCTGGCCGACGAGCTGATGGACGCCATCGGCCCGCTGGCCGACGAAGGCTTCATCTGGGTCCTCACCCCCAAGACCGGTCAATCGGGCCATGTCGATCCGAGCGAGATCGCCGAAGCCGCGCCCACGGCCGGCCTGACCCAGACCTCGACCATCAGCCTCGGCAGCTGGACGGGCTCACGCCTGGTCCAGCCGAAGGCACCGTCCAAACAGCGCTGAATCCGCCGTTCGCTAAGGTCTCAGCCGGACGAGAACGCTCGGCTGAGACCCGACACGACGGAGGATTCGCTGTATGCCGCTAGAGGTTGGCACTCTCGCGCCGGACTTCACGCTCAAGGACCAGAACAACCAGCCGGTCTCGCTGTCGGATTACCGCGGCAAGAAGAACGTCCTGCTGGTGTTCTATCCGCTCGCCTTCACCGGCATCTGCCAGGGTGAGCTGTGCAAGGTGCGTGACGAACTGCCCAAGTTCCAGAACGACGACGCCGAGATCCTCGCGATCTCCGTCGGTCCCCCGCCCACCCACAAGATCTGGGCCGCCGAACAGGGCTACCTGTTCCCCCTGCTGTCCGATTTCTGGCCACACGGCGCGGTCACCCAGGCCTACGACGTCTTCAACGAGAAGTCCGGTTACCCCAACCGCGGCACCTTCGTCGTCGACAAGTCCGGCTACATCACTTTCGCCGAGATGAACGGGCCCGGAGAGGCCCGTGACCAGGCGGCTTGGGAGAAAGCGCTCGCCGCGCTAGATTCATAAACCGTCACCGCCGGTTCCCGCCGGCGGTGCCAGGGCGTATAGCTCAGCGGTAGAGCACTGGTTTTACACACCAGCGGTCGGGGGTTCGATCCCCTCTGCGCCCACCCACGAAGATCGCGTGATCGCCCGCTACACCGGCGACAGTGTCACCCTGCGTAGCCGGAACCAGCGTGAGATCACCGGCTTCTACCCCGAAGTCATCACAGCTCTGGCCGAAGTCGCCGACAGCCGCACCATGCTGCTCGACGGCGAACTCGTCGCCCCGACGGGTTCCACCGAATCGGTCGCCGGCCGACCAGCTGCTGCGGACCGGCTGGCTGTGTACTGGTCAGCCGGGGGTGTTCAGTACGGCGCCGACAGCTTCGACCATCAGGTCGGTGGTGCGCTGGAGGACATCGGTCAGGGGTTCGGTGAATTCGGTTGCCGCCCAGTGGTCGACGGCGGCGAGGTACCCCCAGGCAGCCTGGGCAGCGGCGTAGCGGATGGTCAGGTCGATGTCGTCGCGCCCGAGCCGCTGGGTCAGCAGGTGCTGGATCTGGCGCTCCAGGCGGTGGATCTGTTGCAGCTCACCGGTGCGGACTTCGGGCTCGGACGTCATCAGCCGGACTCGGCGCCGGATACGTTGCTCTTCACTCGAATGCGCAAGGGCCGCAATGACCATCGGCGCGACGGCGGTGACCGCGGCCAGTAGCTCGGCCGTCGTGACGACGTCGGTGCCTGCGGTCAGCAGGGTGAGGGCTTGGGTGTCGACGTGGTCCCAGACAACCAGTTGTTCCTTGGTGCCGAAGTAGCGGTAGATCGTGCTCGCCGAGACCCCGGCCGCTGCGGCGACCTGCTCCACCGACACCTTGCGGTAGCCGTCGGACTCGAACAATCCCAGGGCGACGTCCTGGATTTCCAGCATCGCCTGCATCTTGCGGCGCTCGAGCAGGCCGGGCGGTTGCGGTTGACGGACGGGATCGGGCACCCCGAAACGATACGCGAGCCCATTGCCGACGACTGACAGTGACTTGCACAACTTCCTCGAACGGCGCTAGTCTCTGAAAGTCACTTTCAGGCAGCAAGTGACATTCAGCGCGGTGGGACGAACTTCGGACTACCGACAGTGCGAGGCGGGAGCCAGGGTGGGCAGAAACTCCACAGTCAGCGTCGAATCCGTGAGCCGACCGGAGCCGACACGGCACGATGTCGTCGTCGACGGGCGCCGAGTCGCCTATGTGCAGGCCGGCGCCGGTGAACGCGTGTGTGTCCTCGTCCATGGACTGGGCGGGTGCTGGCGGCACTGGGCCGCGACGATCCCGGCGCTGGCGCGCACGCACCGCGTCCTCGCGGTCGACCTGCCGGGATTCGGCGATTCGGAGAAGCCGCAGGTGTCGAGCATGGGCAACGCCGTGGCGGTGATCGACGCACTGCGGGAACGGTGCGGGGTCGAGCGGATCGATGTGGTCGGGCATTCGATGGGCACTCTGGTGGCGTGCGAGGTCGCGGCCAGACTTCCCCACACGGTGGACCGAATCGTGTTGGCCGGTGGCCCGATCACCTCGGTGCTGGCGCTGTTCGACGCGCCGATCACCACCCTGCGCCGCGACCCCGGGCTGGTGAATTTCCTGGTCGAAGCGGCGACCGCGGGGCTACCGCTGCCGTCCTCGATCCAGGAACTGATCGCTCGAACCCCGTGGGCGCGAAAACTGGCGCTGGCGCCGTATGTTCCGCGTCCGGACGACATCTCCCCGGAGACGTTCGGCCACTTCCTCGCCGGTGTGGGCGGTCCCGGCACCCTGTCGACGTTGCGACAGGGCTTCGGTTACGACTTCACCGCCGCGCTGACACTCACCCGTCCGACACTGCTGATCGGCGGCGAGCTCGACCGGATCGCCCCAGCGGCCGACCTGCGCGGCTTCGCCGCCGACAACCCGGCAGTGCAGCAGGTGGAAGTCCTTTCCGGTGCCGGACACCTGCCGATGCTCGAAAAGCCCGACGAATTCAATCTGCTCGTCACCGAATTCCTCTCCACCGACACAGAATCCAGGTGAACTCATGACCACGATCCCCACGCGCATCGCCGCCGATCTACACCGACTCGTCGAATCGGAAGATCTCGGCTCGTCCTTCTTCGCCGCCGCTGCCGACCACGCCTCGTCCCGCCGCCGCGCCGGCTGGCAAGCCCTGCACGAGTTGGAGATCCGGACCCAGGCCGGCGTCAGCGCCTTCCTCGAACGCGCCGATCTGGCTATCCCATCGACCAATGCCATGGCCGACACCCTCGGCCGCATCGGTGGCAGCGGTTTGCACCTGATGCCCTACGGGCTACAACTGCGCGCGGTCCGCGAAACGACCACCCGCTACCTGCCCGCCTTTCATCGTCTTGCCCGCCACTACGAAAACACGGCCGAGGCACAGTTTTTCGACTACGTCGTCCGTCATGAACTGGCCATCATCGAATTCACCAGCCACGCCCTCGCCGACGCTCCCACCTGCATCGACCCCGTCCTCCGCCTGCTCGACCACCCGGTTCCGCTCAACTGAACCGGCATGAGGACGACGAACGGCGCCGGAACCATGAGATTCCGGGGCCGTTCTCGGTTCGAACGATGCGACTCGGCCGGATAGTGGCCGTGACCTCAGTCGTTGGAGTAGAAAGGAACCCGGGCGGAGAGCCTGCGCGGTTTACGCACCAGCGGTCGGGGGTTCGTTCCCCTCTGCGCCTACCCACAGCGTCATCTGGTCTGCCGATCGGCTCCCACGAGAAGGGTGCACCGTGCGCATTGTCTACGTCGTCACGCATCCGGAAGCGACGCATCACGTCGACCATCTGGTGGGCGGCTGGTACGACTCCGCGCTCACCCCCGCCGGGTTGCGGGACGCGGAAGCGATCGCCGCCGCCGTCCGCGCGCGGATTCCCGAGGAAGCCGAGGTCGAGCTGTACTCCTCGGATCTGCGGCGGACAGTCCAGACCGCCGATGCCCTCGCCGCGCGACTGGGAGTCGTTGCGACACTGGACGACCGGCTACGCGAGAAGTCCTACGGCGACGCGGGCGGGCGCCCCCAGCGCTGGCTCGACGACCGCTTCCGCCCACCCCCACCCGTCGGCGACCGCATGACCCACGACGAGGGCATCCCCGGGGCCGAAACCAAGGCCACGCTCGCCCACCGCATCTACCCCGCCCTCGACGACATCCTCCGCAGCGACTGCCGCCACCAGATCATCGTCACCCACGGCGGCGCACTGACTTTCGTCATCGCCGCCTGGATCCGCATGCCCCTCGACGCCGCGGGCTACGCCCACTTCCACGCCACCTCCGGCGGCATCACCGAACTCCGCGAAGACGACTACTTCCACAACCGCCAACTCCACACCCTCAACGACACCAGTCACCTCGCCGACCGGTAGTCCATGCGGGTAATACTCGCCCGGTGCGGTGGATTCGTGACTATTACGCGGACGAAGGTGTCTGGCTGCTGATCGAACTCGATGACGACGGCGACCCGGTCCGCCAGGTCGACCTCCGTGGCCGGGATGGCGTCCCGGTGACCGCCGCGGCACTCGACGAGGTGCTACGTGCTCGCGATCAGGGCGGCATCAGTGCGGTTCAGGACTACGAACGGCGATATGGCGTGCTCGCGGAGGGTAACGCCGACACCTGGGACTTGGCCGACAGCTCGCTCGAAGTGATCGGCCCGGACGAATTCGAGAAGATCTGGGCGGCGGCCCGGCGGGCCATGACGCAGCGTGCCCCACGGTGAATTCGTGGGGCACGCTGTGTCAGCCCTGAACTACGAGGCAACCTTGTCGCGGTCGGCGACGGTCAACGTGCAGACGCCGTCTTCGCAGGAGCGCTGGAGTTTTCCTCGGGAGAGGGTTTGCATCAGGCCGATGGCCCAGCAGGTCGGGCAGCCGCGCAGAGCGAACAGGCCGACGGGCAGGAGCAGGAGGCTGAGCAGGCCGGTGAGCGGGATGAGGGCGACGGAGCCGGTCAGGGCGAGGAAGCCGAGGGCGCCGCGCAGCAGGTGGATGGGGAGGGACGAGCTCGCGTAGTCGGGGGCGTCAGGTGTCATCGTGTTCTCCTGGGACCGGGTCGGTGTGCAGGGTGTCGCGCACGGCCGCGCGGGCACGGTGCAGGCGTGATTTCATCGCGGCGGTGCTGAGGCCGAGAGTGTCGGCGACCATGCGGCCGCTGTAGCCCTGGATGTCGCGCATGATCAGGACGCGGCGCTGATC
This sequence comes from Nocardia sp. NPDC051833, assembly GCF_040681225.1. Taxonomy (NCBI): domain Bacteria; kingdom Bacillati; phylum Actinomycetota; class Actinomycetes; order Mycobacteriales; family Nocardiaceae; genus Nocardia; species Nocardia sp. NPDC051833. The sequence continues at coordinate 22,184 of NZ_JBFAYK010000008.1, read as the reverse complement.
GACGGGCAGGGCGGCGACCGCGGCCGCGACCCGGCCCGCTTCGAGGCGTTGCAGGACCTCGTCCTCGGCCGACGCGGCCGCCGCGATCTCCGGTACCGGCGCCCGATCCCGCAGGCCGAGCCGCGCCCGCCGCAGGCATTCGTTGCGCACGATGCGGAACATCCACGACGCGAGCGCCCCGGAGGCCCGCAGCATCCCGATCTTGCGATACAGGATGATCAGCGCCTCCTGCGCCGCGTCCTCCGCGTCTTCCGGTGTGGCGCACAGGGATCGGGCGAAGCGCTGGATGGTGGGGTGCGAGCCCGACACCAGCGCGGCGATCGAATCGACGTCCCCACCCTGCGCGGCGACGATCAGCTGATGATCGGGCCAGCTCGCCTCAGCCACGCCCGGCTCGTTTGCGCCGCACGACGACCATGCACGTGCACAGCGCCATCAGCCCGACGACGATTCCGATTCCGATGAGCACAGCAACCTCCGTTTCCGTTCCCGACATTGTCGTCGGGACATGGATAAGAGGCACCGGCCGCGAAAAAGGATTCAGAAACCCGATCGCGGGGGTCGGCGAGCGGTGACGATCCACGCACGCGAGTCGAAGTACACGCCGTCACCGGTGTGATGCGCGTCGAGCAGGGCCCGCAGCCGCTCCCGCGCCGCCTCGGCGCCCGCGTGCCCCAGACCGGCGATGATGTCGCGGAACTCCACCAGCCGCAGCACATTGTCGAAGGCGGCGGCGCTGTCCCTGCCGTAGTAGACGGGCTCGTGGACCTCGGCGAACGCGATATCGGTGAATCCGGCGGCCGCCAGGATGCCTTCGGTGACGGCCGGATCGGCGAGCGCGAACGCCCCGGGACCGTCCCCGGCGAGCGCCGCCTCGGTCGTGAGGGTCTCGCGGATCACCGAGGTCCACTCGTTGCGCTCGCGGCCCTGCCACACCAGCAACACCAGCCGCCCCGAAGGCCTAAGCGCGCGCCCGATATTGGTGAACGCGGCCACCGGGTCGGCGAAGAACATCGAGCCGAACCTGCTGATGCCCACGTCGAAGTATCCCGGCGGGAACGGATGCGTCTGGGCATCCGCCAGTTCGAAACTCACATTGGCCAGGCCCTCGTCGGCGCTGAGCCGACGGGCGTGCGCGAGCATCCGCTCCGACACGTCGACGCCCACCACGGTGCCCTCCGCGGCGGCACGCGCCGCTTCCCGCGTGGTCTGCCCGGCGCCACACCCGATATCGAGCACCCTGTCGTGGACGCGCACCCGCGCGGCCGCGCGGAACTGGGCATTGTGCCGCCGCAGCTCGGCGTCGTAGTCGAATACCTCGGCAGGCTTGTCCTCTGGTTCTGTCACCGGATCCCCTCAACGCTCGACCGGACATCGCGCAGGACGCCGTGCGCCCGATCCGCCGTCACCGGCGCGACCGCCACCGAGTCCCCCCGCTCCAGCGTAGAGCGTCGGGTCAGCAGCGCGAACAGGCTCGTGTTCGGCGCGCCACAGGTCGAGGAAGAGATTCCGTCGCATTCGACGATGCGGTGGCCGGATCCACCGACCACCGCATCCATTCACTAAGGCGTCGAGTAGCCGATGAGGGCGCCGATGCCCGCACCGATCGGAATGGTGATCAGCGCGCCGACACCACCGAGGAAGAACCCGAGGACCGCGCCGATACCGGCGCCGACCAGGGCGCCGATGCCCGCGTTGTGCTGCTTGCGAGCGAGGGTGTCGCTCGCTTCGTCGACGAAGGTCGCCAGGTTGTCGGTGACGAAGGCGGGCGCGGCGACCGGCCGCAAGGTGACCGACTGCCCGTCGGCGGCGATCCCCGCGGCCAGCTCGACATCGCCCGCGCCGGTGACGATGCGGGTCGGCACGGCCGCCACCACCTGCCCGGACCGGTCGGAGAGAGTGACGACGCCCCCGGCGAGCCGGAACGTGCCGTCGGCGACGGCGGCGGTGAGTCCGGAGCCGTCGGCGAGCGGACTCGCCGTGAACGCCACTCCCCCTTCGACGCCCTGGACGGTCGGAACTGCTGCTGGTCCGGCGTGCGCGGTGGTGGCCGCGAGGCCGAGAGCCCCTGCCGCGAGAACGGCGACGGTGCCGAATCGTCGTGCGCTGGAACTCGTTCGAGACGAGAAAAACATCTTGCCCCTCCAGTCTGCCCGCCGAGAACGGCGGAACATCCTCTGCTGGACCGGATCTCGATCCGCGCACATTTTCGCATCGTTAACGATCACAGGAAACCCCACCAGCGGTGATACCGGAAAAACATCACCGGATCCGCGCGAATTCAGGTGAGGTTGTGTTCGTAGGCGAAGGCGGCCGCCGCCGTCCGCGAGCCGACCTCGAGCTTGGTGAAGATATTCGACAGATGGCGCGCGACGGTCTTCTCGCTGACCACCAGCTCCCCCGCGATCTGCGGATTGCTGCGCCCCGCCGCCACCAGCCGCAGCACCTCGACCTCGCGCGCGGTCAGCCCGCCGGGCAGGGCGGGCGTGAGCAATCCCGCCACCTCGTCGGCGGCCGGAGTGGCACCGAGCCGCGCGAAGATCCGCTGCGCGGCGGCGAATTCCATCCGGGCCGAGTCCTCGTCGGCGAGCGCCCGCAGCGCGCGCCCGAGATCGGTGCGGCAGCGGGCGGTCTCGTACGGCGCGTCGAGCGCCGACCACAGCCGGACCGCGCGGCGCAGTTCGCCGACCGCGCCGACCGGGTCACCGTTCACCGCCGCCACGCAGCCGGCCGCGTGGGCGGCCGCCGCGCGCAACGCGGTGCAGCCGAATCCCTCGGCCACCGCGGATAATTCGGTACTCAGCGCGCTCGCCTCGGCCAACTCCCCCGAGGTGAGCAGAATGTCGACCGCGGCGGGCAGCACCCGGGAGCGATGCACGGGATCGGGTGTCTCGGCCACCAGCCGCCGCACGGTGGCCACGGCGGCGGCGGTGCGACCACGGGCCGCCCAGAGCAGCGCCAGCCCGGGCTGCGGGTCATGGCCGTAGCCGACGGCCTCGGCGTAGGCGTCACCGGCTTCGGGGAACGCGCCCCGCAGGCGCAGCACATCACCGCGCTCCGCCAGCGCGAGACCGGCGGGCGCGACGGCCCCGGCCGCGAGATAGCGCCCGAGCGCCGACTCGTATTCCTCCAGCGCGGCATCGTAGGCGCCGTGTACCCGCATCAGCTGTCCGCGATGCACCGCGCACTGCCCGGTGAACAGCACCAGACCCGGTTGATCGGCACACCAGGTGGTCAGGGCCAGCGTCCACTGCTCCATTCTCGCGAAATCGGAGATCTCCTGGCACGCCTCGACCAGCGAGCAATAGATCTCGCCGGCGAACAGCGTCGACACCTCACCCGCCGCGACCGCCGCCATCGCCTCGTCGAGCAGGGCGAGTCCTTCGCGCACCCGGCCCGCGTAGAGGGCCACCCGGCCCTGGACCGACAGGCCCATCGCGATCAGCTCCGGCACCTCGAAGCGGCGCCCGTAGTCGGTGACGCGGTCCGCGCAGGCCCCCAGCTCACCGAATTCGCCCGCGGCCAGATGCCGGTGCAGCACGGCCACCCACACGTAGCCGTGCTCGACGACCTCGCCGGGGACATCCGCCAGCAGCCGCTGCGCCCGGGCCACCCAGCCGCTGCCGACCGCGGCTTCCCCGCTGTTCAGCAGGGTCATCGCCAGCCAGAACGCGCAGCGCGCCGCCGCGGTGACCGCGCCCGCGTCCAGGTGCAGCTGGTACGCGCGCTGCATGGCCTGGACGCTGTCGTTGGTCCGCCCGGTGAGGTGGGCCGCGGTGGCGAGGCGGGCGAAGTCCTCGGCCCGGAGCAGGTCGGCGTCGGTCCCGGACAGCGCCTCGAAGGCGGCCACCCATTCCCGGCGCTCGTATGCCTCCCGAGCCCGCAGCAAGCTGTCGACCACGCTCATCGCACATCACCCTGTCTAGGAGGATACGCGCAGGTCACAGCGATTGTCGGTGGTCAGGCCGCGGCTACGTCCGGTGCGATGTCACGCGAGCGGGCCACGATCCGGCGGGCGAGGTACTCGGCATCACGGCCGACGCCGGGGAAGACCATCGAGGAGAACGCGTACTGGAAGCTCAATCCGCAGAAGAACAGCCCGGGCGCGTCGTCGACGACGCCGCGATACTCTCGTGGCCAGCCGTTCTCGTCGAAGACCGGCAGGTCGATCCAGTCGAACACCTGCCGGAATCCCGTGGCCCACACGATGTTCCGGACGTCGAGCAGCGTGCCGTCGTCGAGTTCGGGCCGGCCGTCGCGCACCCCGCGTACCCGCTGGGTGATCCGCTCGACGCCGCGCTCGGCGAGATCGGCCCGCTTGACCCGCAGCATGGGTCCACCGTGGAAACGCACCTCGCGCAGCTGTTTCCGGCCGATCGGCGTGCGCCGGGTGACGATGTGCCGCCAGGCGAACACCAGGATCGGCAGCGCGATCCGGATCGCCCGCGAGTCCCAGCGCAGCGGAATCTGCCCGCAGTCGCGACCGCACAGGATCGTCGGGTGGGTGCGGGCGAGTTCGTAGGCGATATCGGTGCCCGAATGCGAGGCACCGACCACCAGCACCGGCCCGTCGCCGAGCTGGGCGGGACCGCGATACCGGCTCGAATGCAGTTGGGTGATCGACGGATCCAGCTCGGCCGCGAAGTCCGGCACGTGCGGCGTGCGGCCGAAGGTGCCCGTCGCGACGACGACATTGTCACAGCGGATGACGTCGTCACCGAGGTGGGCGAGGTAGCCGCCGCCCGGCCGCGCGGTGAGCCGGTCGACTCCGGTCCGCATCCGCACCGGCAGATCCCAGTGCAGGGCGTACTGCTCGAGATAGGCGGCCACCTCGTCCTTGCCGGGATAGCTCCAGCGGTCGGCCGCCGGGAACGGCAGGCCGGGCAGGCCGTCGTACTTGGCCGGGGTGTAGAGGCGCAGCGAGTCGTAGTGCCGTCGCCAGTTGTCGCCGATGCGCTCGCCGCGATCGACGATCAGGAACGGTTGTCCCGCCCTTCGCAGCGCACTGCCGGTCGACAAACCGGCTTGACCTGCGCCGATGATGAGTGTGTCGATGTATTGGATGGTCATGACGGCCTCCTGGCTCCTGGGTTCGCGTCCTGTATTCCGACGCTAGGGAGCCACCGGTCGCCACCGCATCGACCGGATCACCCATCCGTCACCCTCACGTCTGGGTCGATTCACGCACACACCGCCGATCGGAGTGACCGCGCGCATGAGCGGCGGCGGGATCGGAGTTCCGGACCGCCCGGGAGCCGGCGGCCGGGTGGCTCGATCCGCGCGGGCGGTAGGGCTCAGGCCAGGGTCTTCGAGTCGACACTGACGAGGTCGTAGCGACGGCTGGAGTGGTCCGCGGGCGGGTTGTCGACGGGGCGCACCCGGACGGTCAGCTCGTAGCTGTAGCCGGGTTCGTAGGTGAACCCGGTGATGCCCTCGTAGAACAGCTGCCAGCGCTCGTCGGGCGCGTACCGGATCTGCAGGCAGCGCATGGGCGCGACGCCGACACAGTCGACCTGCTCGGGCGCGACGAGCATCCGGACCGTCTCGTCCTGCGCTGTCGGCTGCTCATCGGCCGGACTCGCACAGCCGAGGACGCCGACGGCGAGCGCCGCGCCGAGCGGGAGGAGTCGTCGCATCGTGGTGTCCTTCGGCTGTCGGGAGGAGCTGGTCGCTTGCCCCGCCAGGGTAGCTGACCAGTAACCATGATCGACGTAGCCGTCCGCGACCTGCGGGAAGACGTCGAAAATTGCTACGTGCCGCCGACGAATTCCGTTGGCAGAATGGGGACCTCATCGAGTAGTACCGGAGGGAAATTCATGACCATCCTGGTAACCGGGGCCACCGCGAACATCGGCCGCAAGGTCGTCGACCACCTGCTCGCCGCGGGACACACCGAGGTCCGCGCGCTCACCACCGATCCGCGCAAGGCCGCGCTGCCCGCCGGCGTGGCGGTGGTCGAGGGCTATCTGCGCCGCCCGGAGACGCTGCCCGCGGCGTTCGACGGCGTGGAGCGGATGTACCTGGCGCCCACCCCCGACAACGTGGCCGAGGTGCTCGCGCTGGCCCGCGCGGCGGGGGTGAAGCATGTCGTCGATCTGTCGGGTGAACCGGAGAGCTGGTGGGGCACGGTGAGCACGGCCGTCGAGGACAGTGGTCTGGCCTGGACCCACCTGTGGCCCGCCGACTTCATGGAGAACACGCTCACCTGGTCTCAGCAGATCCGCGACACCGCCACCATCCGCGAGCCGTATCCCGACACCGCGACCGCGCCCATCGCCATGGACGACATCGCCGCCGTCGCCGCCACCGCCCTGCTCTCCGACACCCATCAGGGCCGCGCCTACCCGCTGGCAGGCCCCGAAATCCTCAGCCGCACCGCCCTCGTCGCCCACCTCGCCACCGCCCTCGGGCGCGACCTGGCCTTCCGGCAGTCCTCCCGCGAGGAAACCATCGCCGCCCTCACGCCCACCATGGGCGACAACGCCGTCTGGTACGTCGACAATGTCCTCACCGACTACGCCCCCGACCCCGGCACCCTCCCGATCACCAGCGTCTCCGACATCACCGGCCGCCCCGCCACCACTTTCGCCGAGTGGGCCGCCACGAACGCCTCCCGCTTCCTCACCCCCTGACGTCTCCGCGCCGGCGAGCCGCCCGGCCTTCACGGCGGTCGCCCGCCACGGGCGTCCGCGATCGGCGGATCGAATTCGCATTGCGCGCGTGCGGATCGGTGGACGACCATCGGGGTGTGGACACCGAATATCCCCCAGCACTGCCGCCGGGGATAGTGCCGCCCGACCGAGTGCTGGTCGGGGACCTTGTGATTCGGCGGTGGCAGGCCGAGGACCTGGACGCCAAGTTCGCCGCGATCAGCGCGTCGTTCGAGCAGCTGCATCACTGGATGGAATGGGCGGCCGAGCCGCCGGACTTCGACGACGTGGCCGCGAACCACGCGAACCTGTCGGCGTGGCCGACACCGGACGGCGGATTCAACTACGGCGTCTTCGATCGCGCGGGCTCGCTGCTCGGTGTCGTCGGCCTGCACGATCGCGTCGGCCCGGCCACCCTCGAAATCGGCTACTGGTGCCACACCGAGCACGTCGGCCGCGGCGTGATCACCCGCGCCGCCGGCGCCCTGACCACCATCGCCCTGACCCTCCCCGGCATCCACCGCATCGAAATCCATTGCGACGCGGCCAACCTCCGGAGCGCTGCGGTCGCCCGCCGCCTCGGCTACCGCCTCGCGAGCACCGGCCCCCGACCCGTGTCCACCCCCGGCGAATCAGGCCGGGGCATGCTCTGGGTCATGGACCGGTCCACGCGGTCGAACCGTGCCCCTACAGTGGCCGGGTGAGCCATGCGACGCGTTCCCGCGCGGTGACCGGTCGACCGAACGGCGCCCTAGGGTGGGCCGTGGCCACCACCGTGGCGTCAGCGGTGGTGACAGTGCTGGTGTTCGCGGCGATCGGCGGCGCGATGAGTACCGCGATCGCGGCCGCGCTCCACACCCCCGACCGGTTGACGGTCCTCGCCACCGGGGGCGTCTATCTCTGGATGGTGGTCGTGCCGGTGACGATCGGCGCCGGCGTCACCGTCGGAATCGGCCTTCCCGCAGCGGCATTGGCCGACTCCGCCATCGCGGGCCGGAGTCCACGCGCGTTCCTCGGCCGCTGCGGCGCCGCCGGAATCGCGGGCGCCGCCGTGCTGTGGCCCTTCGCCGCACTGTCCGGTGTCGTCGCGGCGACCTGGACTGCCCGGCTGGCGGACGGCGCCACCCGCGTCCGTCGAATCCTTTCCCGCCGTTCGGAACTGACGGGACTACGGCCGGTCAAGCGCGGCCGAGCCACTCCTTGACCAGTTTGGTGCCGTCGGTCTTGCACATCGCCTGCACGATCTTGTAATTGCTCGGGTTCACGAGTGTCTTGTATCCGAGCTGGTCGGCCAGCGCGGGCAGGGTCGATTTCTGGGTGGGATCGTCGAGGGCCAGGAACTGGGCGCAGGTCATGGTGGTCAGATCCCCCGTGGGGACCGGTGCGCCGGATGTGCTCGGTTTGGTCGACGACGCAGCGGTCGATGGTGCCGCGGTCGATGACGCGGGTGTCGCCGTCCCCGCCGTGTCACCGGAACATCCTGTCAGCGCCAGTACGGCGCCGACGAGCACGATCGACCACCCGAATGTCCCGCCCCCACGTGTCATACCGACGAAGGTAGCAGCGTCGGGGCTCGCGCGCGGATCGAGCGTCAGCCGACGTCGCGGCGCAGCCAGGTGACTTCGGCGCCGACGCAGTCGGTGCCCTGGCGGTAGGCCTCGAGGTCCTCGTCCCACGCGGTCCCCAGGGCGCGGTCGATCTCGGCGGACAGGTCGTAGGTGCCGTGGCCGCCGAGTTCCCTGGCGGCCTGGAGTAAGGCGCGTAATCGCATCTCGCCGAGCATCACATCGCCGTTGGCGCCGGTGGAGCCGTGCCACAGGCCCAGGGCGGGGACGAAGCTGTAGCGTTCGCCGTCGACGCCCTCGCTGGGGTCCTCGGTGACCTCGAAGCGCAGCACCGGCCAGGCGCGCAATGATTGGGCAATCCGCGATGCCGTGCCGACGGGACCGATCCAATCGCTGCTGGCGCGCAGTTGTCCGTCGGCCGGTTGCGCGGTCCAGCGCAATTTCGCGGGGGCGGAGAGCGCGGTGGACAGTGCCCATTCGACGTGCGGGCACAACGCGGCGGGCGATGAGTGGATGTAGACCACACCCGCCGTCGCATCAGCGAACTGACTCGATGCGCGCACTACACAACACCTCCAGCCTCGACAAGGAGCGTCTTCCCCAACGACCCGTCGGACTGGCGTGGCCCGAGTGTACTGAAGTGTTCGGTGGTACGGGTGTTACTTCACAGCGTGTTGTGTGTCTCTGCGATCACGGAATCGCTGAATTTCGGCCACGCCGCTCGAGCCCAGTCGCCGAAATTCTCGTCGCTCAGCGCGATCGTCGCCACTCCTATTTCCGGGTCGACCCAGAGGAACGTGCCGGACTGCCCGAAGTGTCCGTAGGTCCGCCCGGAATTGGCGGATCCGGTCCAGTGCGGGGATTTCCCGTCGCGGATTTCGAATCCCAATCCCCAGTCGTTGGGGCGCTGGGAGCCGAATCCGGGCAGGACTCCGTCGCGGCCGGGGAATTGCACCGAGGTCGCGTCCGCGAGGGTTTGCTCAGATATCAATCGAGGTGTCAGCAACTCGATGGCGAATCGAATCAGGTCGTCGACGGAGGCCTTCGCCGCGTGCCCGGCGGAACCGTCGAGGACCGCGGTGCGCATACCGAGCGGTTCGAATACCGCCTCGTGCAGATAGTGCGGGAAGGCGATGCCGGTATTCGCGGTGAGGAAATCGGCGAGCAGTTCGAAACCCGCACTGGAATAGATGCGCCGGGCACCGGGCGCGGCGATGACCTCGGGGGTGGCGAAGGCGACGCCGGAGGTGTGCGCGAGCAGATGGCGCACGGTCGATCCGGGCGGGCCGGCGGGCTGATCGAGCTCGACCGCGCCCTCCTCGATCGCGACGAGCGTGGCGTAGGCGACGAGGGGCTTGGTGACCGAGGCCAGCCGGAACACCCGCGCGGTGTCGCCGGTGGTCGACACACCGCCCGCGGTGACGACCGCGGCGGCGGCGTTGGCGACCGGCCAGTGCTGGATCTGCTCGAACGAACGCATATCGGCAGCGTACGAGACGCCGCTACGATCGAGTCACCATGAGTCCCGCACCATCGATCCACGGCGACGTGGCGGCCGGTTTCGGCCCCGTCGCCGACGCCTTCCGCCGCAACTTCACCGAGCACGGGGAGATCGGCGCCGCCGTGGCCGTCTACGCAGGTGGCGAGCCTGTGGTCGACCTGTGGGCAGGCCATCGCGACCGCGTTCGCGCGGTGCCGTGGGAGCGCGACACCATCGTGCCGGTGTTCTCCTCCTCGAAGGGAATGTCGGCGTTCACGATCGCCACCGCCGTCTCGCGCGGCCTGCTCGACTACGAGCAGCCGGTGGCGAAGTACTGGCCGGAGTTCGCCACCAACGGCAAGGACGCGATCACCGTCCGGCAGCTGATCGACCATCAGGCTGGGCTGTCCGGGCTGGACCGGATCGTGAAACTGCGCGAGCTCGCCGATCGCGACGCCCTCGGCACGCTGCTGGCCGAGCAGAAGCCGGCGTGGCGGCCGGGCACGCGGCACGGTTACCACGCGCTGACCCTCGGCCTCTATCAGAGCGAGCTGCTGCGCCGCGTCGATCCGGCGGGCCGCAGCCTGGGCCGGTTCTTCGCCGAGGAGATCGCCGCCCCGGTCGAGGCCGACCTGTTCATCGGGCTGCCCGGGACCGAGCCGATGGAGCGGGTCGCCGAGCTGTCGGCGACGAAGGGCCTCGACATCCTGCGCTACGAACTCGCCGACATCCCGGTGCGGATCGGCGCCGAGGTCTACGCCAAGCGGGGGCTCTCCTACGCGGCGCTGACCAATCCGCGCCCCGGCGCGCCCGCCCGCGCCGCCCGCCGGGAATTCCTGGAGATCGAGTGGCCGGGCATGAACGGCGTCGGCAACGCCCGCGCGCTGGCCCGGGTCTACGGCGCGGCGGCCGGGCGCACCGGCGCGCTGCCGATCAGCGACACCGTGCTCGATCTCTTGGCCGCGGCCGACACCGCCGACGACGTGCCTGCCGATGACCTGGTGCTGCACACCAAGAGCCGCTACCACCTGGGCTTCCGCAAGTCGCGCGGCAGTTTCCGGTTCGGCTCGGACAAACGCGCCTACGGCACCACCGGCCTCGGCGGCTCGTTCGGTTTCGCCGACCCGACGACGGGCCTCGGCTTCGGCTACAGCATGAACCGCCTCGGCATGGCGATCCTCGACGACGTCCGCAGCCGCAATCTGCGCGAGGCCGTCCTGCGCTGCGCCGGCTGACCTCGGCGCGCATCGGCGGTAGGTCCCACCGATGCGCGCCGTCGGTCGATCAGTGTCCGGCGACGCCGCTGATCTCGTTCGGCGCCGCCGCCAAGGTGGCGGTGGCCGTGACCTTTCCGTCCGCCAGGTCGACGCGATGCACCTGCTTGGCCGCGGGGTCGGAGACGTAGGCGATCCCGCCGCGCACGAACAGCGCGGGCCGCGCGTCCTGCCAGTCGAGCGGTTCCTGCCAGCTGCCGAGCACCGGAATGGTCCGGGTGACGGTGCCCGCGACCGGATCGACGACGTGGATCTTGCCGTCGGTGCCCAGCACCAGCGCTTCGCCCCGCGGGCCGCGGCCCAGTGAGCGGAAGGTGTAGCTGGTGCCGATGTCGACCAGGCGCAGGGAGCCGTCGGCGGTGTTCACCAGCGAGATCCGCTGCGGCCGTTCCAGTTCGGCGTCCTTGTCGACCTTGTAGTCGCCGAGCACGATCGGCGAGTCCGCGCTGCCGGACATATTGCCGATCCGGCCGTACGGATCAGGGCTGGCGACCTTGGTGAACTTCCCGTCGCGATAGACCACGGCCCCGGTCTGGCAGCCGATCACCACCGCCTCGTCCTTCGCGGTCGCCTCGCCGTGCACGCCGGGGCAGTCCTCGTTCCTGGCGAGCTCCTTGCGATCCTGATCGAGCGCGACCGCGCCGACCCGCTTGTCCTCGGTGCCCAGGGTCACCACGAGCTGCCGGTTGCTCAGCTCGATCGCGACACCGTGGTGCGGTGCGGCCGCCCGGTAGACCTCGGTCTTCGGCGTGCCGTGCGCGAGCTGCGCGGAGTCGAAGACGGTGACCTCACCCGATCCGTCGGCGAACAGCACGGTCTTGCCCGCGTGCCGCACGACGTGGCCGGGCTTGCGCGCGGGGAATTCGGTGCCGGTGAATTCCCGGTCGTAGGCGTCGAAGACGCGGAAGCCGTCCTTGGTCGACACCATGAGGTGGTCGTCGTCGCCCGCCGGGTTGAGCCGGTTGTAGCCGTCGAGCTGCACGTCGCCCTGCTGGGCCAGCGTGGCGCCGTCGAGGACGTAGATGCCGCCGTTGTAGGTGAGCGCGATCGGCTCCGCGCCCGGCGTGTGCTCGTGGTCGTGCGCGGCGTCGTCCGTGCCGCAGCCACTGAGCGCGACCACCGAGGCGAAGACCCCGGACAGGGCCACCAGCGTGGTGGTCCGTGACCGACTGTGCATGTGCTGCTCCATTTCTCCTGCGTGAACTACGTTGTCGGCCCGGCCAGCCCGCGGGCGATGGCCTCGGTGTTGGCGCGGGCCATCTCGAGATAGGTGGCCGCGCCGCCGCCGGGCGCGGTGAGCGATTCGGTGTGCAGGCCGATCACCCGCACCGTCAGACCGGTGTGCTCGGCGAGGACGCGCGAGAGCCGGTCGGGCTGGGCGGAATCGGCGAAGATCGCGCTCACGCCCGCGGCCCGGATGGCGGCGGCGAGCCCGTCGAGATCGGCGGCGCTGGGCGAGGCCAGGGTGGTGCCGCTGGGGATCACCGCGCCGACCACCCGGAAGCCGAATCGCTGTGCGAGATAACCGAAGACGTGATGGTCGGTGACCAGCTGCCTGCGCTCGGCGGGGATCGCGGCGAACCGGTCGGTCATCCACCGGTCGAGCTGATCGATCTCGGCGAGGTAGCGCTCGGTGTTCGCACGCACCGCCGCGCCGTCGACGCCGTCCACCCGCGCGAGGACTTCCGCGCTGATCGCTTCGACGGCCGTGCGGACCCGCCGCGGGTCGGTCCAGAAGTGCGGATCGGGCTTGCCCGCCGACTCGTCGGAGGTGTACTCGATCGGGTCGACCCGTTCGGCCACCGCCAGCGTGGGCACGCCCGCCGCGGCCGCCGCCTGCACGTGCCGCGCGACGCCCTCCTCGAGGCCGAGCCCGTTGTGCACGACCAGCGCCGACCGTTCGATCTCGGCCGCTTGCCTGGCCGAGATCGCGAACGAATGCGGATCGGCCCCGGCCTGCATGAGCACGGTGACCGGCACGGTGTCACCGACGACCGCCTTGGTCAGATCGCCGAGGATATTGGTCGTCACGACGATCCCGGAGCGATCGCTGTCGGCCGAACAGGCGCTGATCAGCGACATCAGCACGGCCACGCTCAGCGCGGAGATCATCGCGGCGGGCCACGACCTCCGCCGGTGTGGAGGGCGGCGCCGAGCCGGCACCAGGATCCTCGGCCACCAGGAAGGAACGACGTCGCGCGACGGTGGTGGCGCCGAGTGGGAGAGGCCGTCGAAGGCCAGGACGTTGTCGCGGCCCGAGCCGAGACAGCGGTTCGGGCTGCGGTCCACAGTCCGGCCGGGCGCTCCCGGATGTCGGCGGGGTGTCGCGTTCACAGTCCGGTCTCCATGATCAGCGTCGGCGCGATATCCAGCGGAAAGTCGCGCGCCACACGAAGGTTGTCGTTGTAGGCGATCTCATGGACGGCACGTGCGCGAATGTCGTTGACGTAGGCGCGATCCGGATCGACATGGATCGTCGCGGTCTCGACCGGTCCGCCGACGAGGCCGAGGCGTGCTGTCTCCGTTCCGGTGACGGGATCGAGGCCGTGCAGGACGCCGTCGCGGGTGAGGACCAGCAGCGACGACCCCTCGCCCGCGGTGTTCACCGCCACCGCGTCGGCGATCGGGGTCGACGTCCAGGTCTTCGCCCTGATGTCGAGCGTCCACACGCCGGTGCGCCCAGCGAGCGCGGTCAGCGTGGTGCTTCCCGGCCGATGGGTGAAGGCGGTCGCGCGCTCGGCGGACGACGCCGGGTACGGAATCTTCTCGCTGACGAATGCGCCGTCGCGCTGCGCGACGACGAGAGCACCGTCGGCGCAACCGAAGACGACCCCACGCCTGGTCACCGCCTGCCCCCGCGCCTCAGCGCACGTCACCGGCTGCGCTTCCCCCGCCGCGCCGTCGCGCCCACGCACCTCCACCCGCCCCGCACGATCGACGACGATCAACCGCTCCGCGTACGGCACCGCCACACCATCGATCCGCCGCGGCTCCCCCACCGCCCCTTCGCCCAGCGCGGCCCGATCGAACAGCATCGTCTCGCCACCCTCCGAAACGACCGCTGTGACAACGGGATCACTGTGCGCCGTGATCGGGCCCGGCTCCACCCCCGGGAAATCGGTCGACCCGACCCTCCGAATCGGCGCGCTGTAGTAGTGCCGATGATCGCCGTGATCGACCGTCCACGCGCCACTGTCCACGATCGTCAGACGACCGCCGACAGCGAGGAAGCCGAAGCGACCGTCCCCGGCCAACCGCACGTCAGCGCCATCCGAACTCGGCGAATGTGCCTGCGGGGAAACAGTTTCCACAGCATCGAGAGTGGTCACCTGCTCGGTGAGCAGGTCGACGACCCGCACCTCCCCCGTCCCCGCGTCCGTCACGATCAACCGCGTCTGCGGCTCGGCCATCTCCTCGGCCCCCGCGACGAACCCGTGCGGCGGCTCCTCGACCATCGGCGGCTCTCCGGACCCACACCCGACCAGCGGCACGGCAGCGAGCGCGGCCACCGACGCGGCACCGAGCCGGCGCGCGCCGAAGCGGTCGCGCAGCGCGGCGAGGATCGCCGACAGGAAGAACGCACCGACCGCGACAGCGGCGATCGTCGCACCCGCCGCGGTTTCCGCGTGCCACGAGACGAGCAGGCCGACGGCGGTCGACGCACCGCCGAGCAGCGCCGCGATCAGCATGACGACCGGAATCCGATCCGACCAGTACATCGCCGCCGCCGGCGGCGCGATGAGCAGGCCGAACACCAGCAGCGTGCCGACGACGTGGAACGACGCGACGATGGCCAGCGTCACCAGTCCGATCAGCGCCACCTGGGCGACCTTCGGCCGCAGCCCGAGCGTGTGGGCCTTGCGCGGATCGAAGGTCGAGGCGACGAACGCCCGATGCCCCAGCACCGTCACCACGAGCGCGATCACCAGCGCCACACCGAGATACCCCAGATCACGCGACCGCACCGCGAGCACGTCACCGAACAGGAACCCGGTCAGGTCGACGGCGAACGACTGCGAACGCGACACGATGATCACCCCGGCCGCGAGCATGCCGACGAACAGCAGCCCGATCGCGGTATCGGGCGCGAACCGCTTGCTCCGGCCGAGCGCCGACACCCCGAAAGCCATGGCGGCGCAACTGATCGCCGCGCCGAGCAGCAGGTTCCCACCGAGCAGCGCCGCGACCGCGACGCCGGGCAGCATCCCGTGCGACATCGCGTCGCCGAGAAAGGCCATGCCGCGCACCACGACCCAGGTCCCGGCGAGGGCGCACACGCACGACACGAGCAGCCCACCCCACAGCGCGCGTTGCACGAAGGCCACCTCGAACGGGGCGAACAGCCAATCCATAGCGCGAGACGATATACTGAAAATGATTATCGTTTCAATTGAGGTGAGATGCAGCACACAGAGGACAGCGCGATCACGATCGAGCGCTTGACGGCGGGCTACGGCGCGACGCCGGTGCTCACCGAGGTGTCGGCGACGATTCCGCGCGGACGGGTGACGGCGATCGTCGGCCCCAACGGTTCGGGGAAATCGACCCTGCTCGGCGTCTTGGCGGGCACGGTGCCGATCCAGGCGGGCAGGATGACCCGCAACACCACCCGCCGACCGGCGATCGTGGTGCAGCACACGGCGATTCCACCGACCTTGCCGTTGACCGTGCGCGACACGGTGGCCATGGGACGGTGGGCGCGGCGCGGACCGTGGCGCCGCCTCACCCGCGCGGACAGGGCGATCACGCACGCCTGCCTGGAGCGGATGGATCTCACCGCACTGGCGACGCGGCGGCTCGACACCCTCTCGGGTGGACAACGCCAGCGTGCCCTGCTCGCCCAGGCCCTGGCCCAGGAGTCCGACCTGCTGCTACTCGACGAACCGGCGACCGGCCTGGACGCGGACTCGCAGGCCGCGATCGCCCAGGTGCTGACCGAGGTCGGCGCGGCCGGGGTCACCGTCGTGCAGGCCACTCACGATCCGGCCGATGCGGCGAGGGCCGATCATCTGCTGACGCTGGCCGAGGGGCGAATCGCCGCGGGTCGGCCCGGCGAGGTGGGTGCCCGGTCGTAGAATCGCGGGGCATCCGCTCCACCCGCTCGCCGCGCAGCAGGAGGAATCATGGCCGCGACACCGATCTCCGTGGACGCCTATCTGGCCGATCAACCGGAAGCCCAGCGCGCCGCGCTCCAGCGGATCCGCGAGACGATTCATCGCGTGCTGCCGGAGACGGGCGAGAAGATCAGTTACGCCATCCCGGCCGTCACCCTCGACGGCCGGGCGTTCATGTCCTTCGCCGGGTGGAAGGAACATGTGAGCGTGTACCCGATCCCCGACGGGGACGAGGCGTTCGAACGTGCCGTCGCGCCCTACGTCGCGGGCCGTGGCACCCTGAAATTCCCGCTCGGAGAACCGATTCCGTACGACCTGATCGCGCAGGTCGCGGTCCGGCTCGCCGAGCGGGAACGCGCTCGCTGACTTACCAGTCGGCTTCGGTGAAGCGGATGATGCCGCGGATGTTCTTGCCGTCGAGCATGTCCTGGTAGCCCTGGTTGATCTCCTCCAGCGAGTAGCTGCGGGTGACCATGTCGTCCAGGTTGAGCTGGCCCGACTTGTAGAGCGACAGCAGGCGCGGCGCGTCCTGACGGGCGTTGCCGCCGCCGAAGATGCAGCCCTTCACCGTCTTCTGCAGCATGGACAGCAGGAAGCTGTTCATCTTCACGTCGCCGGCGTCCATGCGGCCCATCGAGGTGACGACCAGAGTGCCCGCCTTGCCGGTCAGGATCAGGCCCTCTTCGATGTAGTCGCCGTGCATCTCACCCATGGTGAGGATGACCTTCTCGGCCATCCGGCCCTCGGTGGCGTCGATCATCGGCATGATCGCGGCGGCCATGCTCTCGTAGGTGTGGGTGGCGCCGAACTTCTGCGCCTGCTCCCGCTTCCACGGGTTCGGATCGATGGCGATGACCTTCGACGCGCCGGAGAGCACCGCGCCCTGCAGCGCGCTCATGCCGACGCCGCCGATGCCGGCGATCACCACGGTCTCGCCCGGCTTCACCTCGGCGACATGGGTCGAGGAGCCGAAGCCGGTCGGCACGCCACAGCCGACGAGGCACGCGACCTCGAACGGGATGGTCGGGTCGATCTTCACGACCGAGGTGTGGTGCACCGTCATGTACGGGGCGAAGGTGCCGAGCAGGCACATCGGGATGACGTTCTCGCCGCGCGCCTGGATGCGGTAGGTGCCGTCCGAGATCGCCTGGCCCATCAGCAGGCCGGCGCCCAGGTCGCACAGCGCCATGTTGCCCGCGACGCAGGCGGGACAGCGGCCGCAGGCCGGGATGAACGACAGGATGACGTGGTCGCCCACGGCCAGGTCGCTGGGGCAGTTCGGGCCGAGCTTGGTGATCACACCAGCGCCCTCGTGGCCACCCATCACGGGGTAGCCCGGCATCGGCGTCGCGCCGGTGACGATGTGATGGTCGGAGTGGCACATGCCCGCCGTTTCCATCCGGATCTGCACTTCACCGGCGACGGGATCGCCGACCTCGATCTCCTCCACCGACCATTCCTGATCGATGCCCCACAGGATCGCGCCCTTCGTCTTCATGTCCGGTCGACCTCTCGCCAAGCTTGTGCCTCGTTGTGACTGCACTCACCCTAACGAAGAATCGGCCAATTCTGAAACACGTTCTAGAAATTGTCCGAGAAAAATCTATCCGCGCACGTCATGGACATGATGGACGAGGTCGTGGAGGAAGTATCGGGACAGCGAGGTGACCGTGAACAGCGATCCGTCGCTGCGCGCGCCCCGTGCGCCGAGCCGATCGGCGGGCACCGCGGCGAAGGCCGCGGCGACCCGATCGGCGGCGGCCGCGAGTTCGGCCGCCACCACCGCCGGGTCCTGCCGGTCGTAGCGGTCGGCGACGGCGGTCGCGTCCTGGTCCCAGTTCTCGAAGCGCGGCGGCTCGACGCCGTCGTCGGCCAGCATCAGGGCCAGCCGGGCGTCGAAGATCCGGCACACGTCGCGCACATGGGCGCCGTATTCGAGCACCGACCAGGTGGCGTCGTCCGGACGGACCCGCGCGTCGTCGCGCTCGAGCGCGGCACCGATCCGCGCGGCGCTGTCGAGGGTCCGCTCGGGCACCGCCGCGTAGGCGGTCGCCTCGGCGTCGAATCCACAATCGGGACAGGCGCGTTCGAGGACCCAGGTCCAGTTCTTGGTGTCGGGAACGATCATGCTCCCAGCCTAGGATGTCTGAATCTTGCGATCCATCGATATTCCGCCAACCATCGGCGAGATCCGGGCATCACGCGGTCAGCTGACGGGCCTTCTCGAACAGCTCCAGGGTCACCGCGTGCAGGAAATCGCCGACCGGCTTGGGCGCCTTGCCCGCGAAGGCGCGGGCGTGCGTGCCCTCGAGCACGATGCCGAGCTTGAAGCAGGCGAGCACCTCGTACCAGGTCACCGCGCTCAGATCGCGGTCGGAGAACCGGCCGTAGTGCTCGATCATCTCCGCGGGCGTCGGCAGGCCGCCGACCGTGCCGAGGGTGCCCATCAGGCCGGCGCCGACGGTGCCAGGCACCGGCCGGGTGGCCAGCTGCCAGCCCAGGTCGAGCAGCGGATCGCCGATGGTCGACATCTCCCAGTCGACCATCGCGGCCACCTGCGGGCCGTCGTAGTCGAACATCATGTTGGCCAGGTGACAGTCGCCGTGCATGATGCCCGGCGTCCAGGAAGCGGGCCGGTTGCGCTCGAGCCAGTCACCGACCTGCTCGACCCCCGGAATCCGCGGACCGGGGTAGCCCTCGTTGGCGGTGTAGGAGTCGAGTTCGCGCAACCAGCGCGGAACCTGACGTTCCAGGAAACCCTCGGGCTTGCCGTAGTCGTCCAGGCCGAGGGCCTGATAGTCGAGCGCGCCGAGCCGGGCGATCGCCTCGACCGCGGACAGGCCCATCTGCCTGCGGATCTCGGGGTCGTTCGCGTGCAGCTCGGGCAGTTCGGTCTGCGGGTTGAAGCCGTGGATCGGCTCCATCAGATAGAAGACCGCGCCGATCACGGTCTCGTCGTCGCAGGCGGCGATCACCCGGGGCGAGCGCACCTCGGTGCCGTCGAGCGCGCCGAGGAGCCGCGATTCGCGGCGGATCACGTCGTTGCTCTTGGCGCGCAGATGCTTGGGTCCGCGCCGCAGCACGTACTCGCGATCACCACGGGTGAAGCGCAACATGATGTTCTGCGTGCCACCGCCGATCGCACTGACCGGGCCGAGCTCGCCGGCGGGCAGGCCACGCTCGTCCATCCATCGGCCGATCGCCGCGAAATCCGCGATCGCCGGGTCCACGTCGACCGGTTGCGAAACAGACATGGCGATCATTGTGCCCGAGGCGGGTCGTCCGTGGGCCCGGCGTAGGGTTTCTGCCACGATGCGGACGCTCTTGATCGACAACTACGACTCGTTCACCTACAACCTCTATCAGCTGATCAGCGAGGTCAACGGGAACGAGCCGGTCGTCGTGCGCAATGACGAGGCCGACGGGCTCGCGCTCGACGATTTCGACAATGTGGTGATCTCGCCCGGCCCCGGCCGTCCCGATCGCGCGCGCGACATGGGGGTGTCGACGGCGGTGATCGCGGAGTCGGCCCTGCCGCTGCTCGGGGTCTGCCTCGGGCACCAGGGCATCGTGATCGCCTCGGGCGGCACGGTGGGCCGGGCGCCCGAGGCCCGGCACGGCTACCTCGATCGGGTCGCCCACGACGACCGGGATCTGTTCGCCGGGCTGCCGCAGGATTTCACCGTCGTCCGGTACCACTCGCTGGCCGCGCGGGAGCCGCTGCCGCCGGTGCTCGAGGTGACCGCGTCGACGAGCGACGGCGTGATCATGGGGGTGCGGCATCGCGAGCGGCCGCAGTGGGGTGTGCAGTTCCATCCCGAGTCGGTGTCGAGCGAGTTCGGCGCGGCGCTGCTGCGCAACTTCGCCGACCTCACCAAGGCGCGCACGCGCCACGGCGCGCCGATCATCGTGCGCGGACCGCGCGAGGAGCCGCGCCGCACGGCACCGGAGCGGCGATTCCGGCTGCGGCACAGCGTGATCGAGCGGGCCATCGACACCGAGGCGATCTTCCTGCGCCGCTACGCCGCGTCGCCGACCGCGTTCTGGCTCGACAGCGAACACGTCGAGCCGGGGCTGGACCGGTTCTCCTTCCTCGGCGACGCGACCGGTCCGCACGCGGAGATCGTCGGTTACCGGGTCGGCGAGGGTGCCGTCACGGTGACGGACGCGGCGGGTGTCCGGTCCGTTCCCGGCACCGTCCTGGACTATCTCGACCGCGAGCTCCGGCACCGGCACTGCGACACTCCTGACCTGCCGTTCGATTTCGCGGGCGGGTATGTCGGCTATCTCGGCTACGAGGTGAAGGCCGACTGCGGCGCGAGCGCGGTCCACCGCTCCCCCACCCCGGACGCCCAGTGGATCTTCGCCGACCGGCTGATCGTCGTCGATCACGAAGCGGGCCACACGCATCTGCTCGCGCTGACCGAGCACGATCTCGCCGCGGCGGATCGCTGGCTGGCCGAGACCGCCGCGGCCCTGGCCGATCTGCCGACCTGGGTCAATCCGGCCGACCTGCCAGTGCCCGCCGATCCGGATGCCGTGCAGGCGCATCTGGTGCGCGGTCGCGACCGCTATCTGGCCGATATCGCGGTCTGCCAGGAGCGGCTGCGCGCGGGCGAGTCCTACGAGATCTGTCTGACCGACGCCGTCGCGGTCGCCGCGACGCCGGACGACGGGCTCGCCTTCTACCGGCGGTTGCGCCGCTGCAATCCGGCGCCGTACGCGGCGTATCTGCGGTTCGACGGACTCGATGTCGCCTGTTCGTCGCCGGAGCGATTCCTCAAGATCGACCGCGACCGGGTGGTGGAGAGCAAGCCGATCAAGGGCACGGCGCCGCGCGGGCGGACCGTCGCCGAGGACGAGCATCTGCGGCTGTCGCTGGCCGACGATCCGAAGACCAGGGCCGAGAACCTGATGATCGTCGACCTGCTGCGCAATGATCTGGGCCGGGTCTGCGAGGTCGGCTCGGTGCACGTGCCGGAGCTGATGGCCACCGAAACCTATTCCACCCTGCACCAGTTGGTGTCGACGGTGCGCGGGACGCTGCGGCCGGAGGCCGGGGTGATCGACTGCCTGCGGGCCTGCTTCCCCGGCGGCTCGATGACCGGCGCGCCGAAGCTGCGGACGATGGAGATCCTCGACGAGCTGGAAACGCAGGCACGCGGGATCTATTCGGGCACGATCGGCTTCCTCGGGCTCAGCGGCACCGCCGATCTGAACATCGTCATCCGCACGGCGGTCCGGTACGACGACGAGTGGCGGATCGGCGCCGGCGGCGCGATCGTCCTCGACTCCGACGCCGAGGACGAGTACGCGGAGATGGTGCTCAAGGCCGCCGCGACCTTCCGTGCCCTGCGCTAGCGGCGCTTGCCCTTGCTCTTGCCGGTGTCCGGTGGTGGCTCCTCGCCCGCGCGGCCGGTGATCCGGCCGAGCAACCCGACACCCGGCAGCTTCGCCAGCGCGCCGAAGAGGTCCTCGCCCAGCGAGATCATCGCCTCGAGCCGGGGTAGCAGCCGGTCGTAGGTGGCGAAGACCGGGTCGGCCAGCGCCAGGGTGCGATCGAGCCGGTCGATGGTGCTGTTGAGCCGGTCGACCGCGATCGACAGGTTCTCCACCAGATCCGGCAGCTGCGCGGCCAATTGCGCCGACGCCGGTGGCAGCCGCACCGCCGCGTCGAAGGCATAGCCCGCCGTCTGCTGCGCGGCGTCGATGGCCTGTCCCGCCGCCGTCTGCGCGGCCCCCACCGCGGCCTGCGCCGCGGACAGCAGATCGGCCCCCGGCACCTTGCGCCCCTGCGGCTCCGGCGGGGGCTCCGCGGCGCGTCCCCGCTTCTTCGGGTTCGTCATGCCACCACTGTGCCGCACCGAACACCGAGTCGCAGGGATGCCCCCACCGTGTCCTGGGACAACCCGCCCCTTCCGACCAACCCGACCCCGCACGCCCCGACCTCGAGGAGGGGCAGGCCGACGCAGTCGGCCGTCGCGGCCGTCCCGCCGATCAGGTGCCGTTGCGTAGGCGACGAAGGAGCAAGCAACGGTGCCTGATCGGCGCGCCCGACGAGGTCATCATCACCTTCGACAAGGGTGTGCCGGTCGCCATCG
>NZ_JBFAYK010000007.1:0-151704 GCF_040681225.1 Nocardia sp. NPDC051833 | reverse complement strand
CCCGGAAGCTAAGGCCACCTGCGCCGATGGTACTGCACTCGACAGGGTGTGGGAGAGTAGGACACCGCCGGAACATCATTGCGAAAGGCCCTCCAACTTCGGTTGGAGGGCCTTTTTGCGTTCCCGGACCCTGCTGGGATCGACCAATGTTCTTCCTTCCCAATGGGACTGGCGCTACCCTGTGCCTGTGAGTGGAGAACTCCCGCCCAGTGAGGGCGAACCGAAGGCCCAAGTCCACGGTCGCGCTAGCCTAGGTGCCGAACACCGGAGCGGACAGAACGAGTCATACACCCACAAGGCTCGGTCCAGCACGAATTTCGGTGTGTGGCGGCGTGAAACCGAAGTTAGCCGCAAGGGGACAAAGGAGAAGCGTCATACACTGAAGCTGGCGGTAGCGGGTGGCTTTCTCGTTGCGGGTGTGGTCGGCGCGGCACTCGTATTCATGGCGCTCCAGCCCGATGCCAATGGCGATGCACCGCCGAGCGGCGGCTCCGTGACCTCAATCGCTGTCTTGAGCACCGCGGCCAATGCTCCCGTCACGGTGAATCCGACTACGACGGTGGCGATTTCGTCGCGTACGGCCACGGCTGTTCTGACTCAGCCGTGCCCCGCGGCCATCGTTTGCTGGTGGGGTATGCCCGATTTCAAGGACTTGCTGCACTCGCTCCCGCATGGCGAAGTGCCGTCGGTCAGCCCGCAGAACTGCTTGGAGCTGGGCGTAGCCAGTCTTGGCCCGCAAGGTGCCGGCTCCATCGTCAACGGTGGGACTGTCTCCCAGACGTTCTGGGCGAACGGTGACTGTACCGGACAGTCATTCGTAATGAAACCCGGAGAACAACTCGCAAAGCTGCCCTTGTTCCCGTTCTCTGTCAGCGGGTAGCAACCGCTGGGCAGATCATGATTTTCGCCCTGTGGTATCGATGACCCAGGCCACGATCCAAACCGGCGCCCACAATCCGCATGACAGGATGGTGAGGATCAGGTGCAATCCATGGTTGGGACCTCGGCGGACCTGTATATAGCCACCGCCCATGTTGTTCTGCGTGACGTCGACTATCGGTATTACCGGCGGCTGATAGGCCTGTTGATACATCTGGTGCGGGTGTGGCACGGAAGGCTGCACCCGCACGAAACGAGGACTGGTGATGTGCTGGTTTGGGTACGCCGGTTGCTGGTAGTTGGTGGGTGCCGCGAAATCCACAGGGTCGGGATGTGGCGGGGTGGGCGGATTCGCAGGCTGATGGGCGTCGAATCGAGCGGGGGAGCTTCTCGTGGTCGTAAGGCTGAGTCACCAGTTCTCCTGAGGTCTGTTGTGGAAGTGATTCAAGGCCGTGCGGTCACCGTTTCGATGACCGCTGCCGGGGTGGTAAGGGTGTCCTTACTGACGCTCCCGCTGACGACATCAGCTTTGGAGCCTCTGACTTCGAGGGAGTGGATCCGCTCCCAGTTCGTACCGCCGTCGATGACAATCGACGCACGATATGTAGTGCTGGGGTCGAAGGCGACTCCCTGCGCAGTCACCACTCGCAATTCGTATTTGAAGTTGCACCCGGCGGATCCGAAGCACTTCTTTTCGATCACGGTGAGTTCGGCCGCGAGGTTGTCCGGCGAGGAGACGTCGTAGCGGGCCACAGCGCTGGTCGTCACTGATGGCGGTCGGGTCGCAGCAGCAGTGAGGCCGCTGGTCGGTGTTCTGTCCGAGCCGCCATCGGAAATGGTCGCCCCGATCGCACCGATCATGAGACCCGTCGTACAGAGTCCGCCGATCGCTGCCGCCACGATGGCAGCAGTCTTCGCGGCGTTGTTCTGCGTGGGTGGGCGCGGTGGGGACAGATATAGATAGTGCGGATTTGTCATCGTGATTCTCTCAGTTGTCCAGGGCGCGTACGCATCTGGTGATTTCGACGTTGTCGCTTCCGCGCCGGGTGGCCATGACCTTTCCGGTACAGACCTCGATATCGATTGCCTCGAAGGCCTCGGCGGCCTTGTTGACAGCCATTCGATGGCGCAGGCTCTCTGTCACGCGGGCCTGGCGTGTGCCGTGGTGGTAGGGAACCTGGTCCCGATTCCCTTCGAGGGAAGCGGTTGGATCAGTGGGTTGGTCTGGTGACGCGTCGCCAGATGCGACGGAGAAGCTCACGCAGCCGGACGTGCGCCGAATTCTGCTGCTGCGGAGGAAGGACATCGTTGTGCTGCGCGATCCGAACGGCCGCTTCAGCCGGCGTTGGAATCGGTGCCGTCCGCTGCGGCACGTCGAGTGTTATAGGCGGCCTGGTGTGTGTTCGGGCGGCCTGGCGTGTGTTGCGCTCGGCGTCGTACTGCTCGACTGTTTTGCTGGTCAGGTGCCATCCGTGACATGTGGGGCATTCGTAGGAACGTTTCTCGTGGCGGGCAGGATTGCGCCGGAGGCCGGCCAACGCGACCTCGGCGTCAAGCCGGGTGAAGTAGCGGCGTTTGCCATGCAGGCACCTGGTCGTCGGAATTCGACCACGTCGTGTGAGCAGATCGTCCCCGTGTCGGAAGGGGAGCGTGTGTGAGCTGCGGTGTTGGCGCCGACGACTGCGATGCTGGCGATGGGCGGACATACGCTCTCTTCGGGCGTTCGAAGGCATGGTGAATTAGCGGCCTGCGTCGGTCGCTGATGAGGAAATCTGCTGTGGTGCAACTAGTTTCGCTGCTTGTCGGCGGCGGGATTCGCCGGATGGCCAAACCGTAGCATCAAAGTCATGCGAGAAGCAAGGGATTGACAATGTTTTCAGAAAAATGATTGATGGCCATGTGAAAACATCGTCAACATCGGCGTGTTACTTTGATGTTTGACGACCACCCCTGGGTGGCGGGTTGAAGGAGGTTCATGTCTGAAACATCGCCCACGGTCGCCGCAGCGGAGATTGCCAGGTTGGCCGGTGTCACTCGGGCCACGGTCAGCAATTGGCGCCGCAGACACACCGACTTTCCGGCCCCGGCTTCGGGCGGAACCGAGACTCGCCCCGTCTTCAACCTGAGCGAGGTGCAGGAGTGGCTCCGTGACCACGGGGTTCAGTCGGCGGATTCGCCGGTGCAACGGCTGCGCTCTTTGCTGCGCTCCGACGTCGATCCCGACGCTGTTCCCGCTCTCATAGAGCAGATCGGTGACGACAGCTCGCCGGTACATTCCGCAGTAACTGCCGCGGTCGGCGCAGTCGGTCTCAAACAAACGCTCGACGTTTTGGCCGAACGCGGCCTCGACGCGGTGCCCAGCACCGGTGTCTATCCAACCGACAACCCCGTCGCCGCACTCATGGCCGATCTGCTCGGCGCCTCGGCCAGGCCTGTGCCGCGTAGCGTTCTCGATCCCGCATGCGGTAGTGGAACCCTGTTGAACGAGGCAGCGCGCATCGGTGCGACCTTGCTGGCCGGCCAAGATTCCCTACCGGTGCAGGCATCTCGTGCGGCAACTCTGCTGCGCAGCGAGCTGCCCGGGATCTCCGTCGACATTCGCACCGGCGACAGCCTGCTCGCTGATGCCTTCCCCGACGACAAATTCGACGCGGTGATCACCAATCCGCCCTATGCGCAACGTGATTGGGGTGCAGACCGGCTGGCGCTCGACATGCGCTGGGAATACTCGGTACCCCCTCGGGGTGAGTCCGAGCTCGCGTGGGTGCAGCACGCCGTTGCACATCTGCATTCCGGTGGCACCGCGGTCGTGCTGCTACCGCCGGCGGTTGCTTCGCGTACGTCCGGCCGGCGAATCCGGATGGAACTACTGCGTGCTGGTGCACTCAGAGCAGTTGTCGGGCTGCCGACAGGCGCATCGACGCCGCGCCAGATCGGTCTGCAGATATGGATCCTTCGACGCCCCGACCGAACCGCTCCCGAAGATTCGATCTTGTTTGCCGACGCCGCCCGCCTTCCCCAACGTGGTGGCACCCAACCGGAGTGGCAGATCCTTGCCGGGCGCCTCACCGACTCCTGGCGGTCCTTCGACCGCGGAGATATCGAAGCGGCCACGATCGCCGACCTGACGGCGGTCGTTCGAGTGACGGACATTCTCGACGACGACGTCGACCTCACCCCCGCGCGACGAGTACGCGCCGCTGTCGACACCGGCAACGTCGCGTCCGCGGCGCATGCTGCCTTCGCACTGCTCGGCGAACATCTCGCCGAGCTCCGCGAGACCGCGGCCGCTCTGGAAGTGTGGCCAACCGACACCGGTGACTCGCTGCGGACCGCGACCGTTAGTGACCTCGAGCGCGGCGGCGCTGTCCGAATAGTCGGCTCCCGAACAGAACCGGCAGCCTCCGACGTCCCTGTCCGCGCCGTTCTCTCCGCTCGCGATCTCCTCTCGGGTCGCGAAGCCTCCGGTCTCACGGCCCCCGGTGTCCAGATTTCCGCCGAACCGATCCGCGAGGGCGATGTTCTCGTATCTCGATTCCGCGATGACCACGGTGCCGCTCAGGGCGCCCGCGTTGCTGAAGGAAGCGATGTCGGGGCACTACCCGGGGCAGGGGTCCTCGTGTTCCGCCTCGACGCTGATCGAATCGACCCGTGGTTCTTCGCCGGTTTTGTCGGCAGCCCCGACAATTCCGCGGCCATGGTCGGCGCAACCACTATTCGCCTCGACCCATCCCGTCTCCGCATCCCCAATGTGCCGCTGGCCGATCAGAAACCGTACGCGGAGGCGTTCCGTCGTTTGCACCGGTTGCGTGTGGCGGCCGTGCACACGGCGGATGCGGCTCAACGGACGGCGGATCTGATCGGAACCGGCCTCACTTCCGGTGCGTTGGAACCGGCCGTCAAGGAAGGCTGAGCGCCTATTTCTTCAGGAGTTCGGAGAGCTGGCCACTCCACGTCACCACCAGCTGATCGCGTGCCCGGCTGGCTGCCACATAGAGCAACGAGCGCTCTCGCTGCTCCGCCTCGCTGAGTTCCTCCTCTGGCACACCCCGCAGCTGGTGCTGTGACGGCACGTGGTCACGGTCGATGCCGGCGAGTACCACGCATCGGAATTCCATGCCCTTGGATCGGTGCATGGTCAGCACCTGTACCTGTCCACCTGTCGGCAGGTCATCATCGAGGACCTGAGCGGGGACGGCTCGATCATTGAGAGCGCGCACGAGGAGGTCGCGTTCGCGTGCACCGCGAGTGAGGACCGCGATGTCTGCCGGAGCGATGCCGCCGGCGATCCATTCTCCGAGCTGATCGGCGACTGCTGTCAGTTCATCGAGAAGCGAATCGCAGGGGACCAGTCGCGGTGCGGGGCCGAGGCGGGCAGAAGTGTAGCCCGCCGTCGACTCCTCGCCTTCCTCCAGATCGCGATAGGTCGCGCCCTCGAGAATGCTCACAGCGAAGTGCAGGTTCTGCGCGGTGGTGCGGTAGTTGAGGGTGAGCTTGCTCGATCGTCCGCCGCGGATATTGATGCCGAGTCGGCCGAGGACTACGGGCTGGCCGTAGATCCGCTGGTGCGAATCTTCAGCGATGAACAGATCATTGGGACCCGCTTCGACCAGTGCACGGAGCAACGCCCAGTGGGTGGCGTGCAGGTCCTGTGCTTCGTCCACGATCACATGGTCGGCAATGGTGTGACCAGTGGACTCGGCGCGCCACTGCAAGTCAGCTGCGGCTAGGGCGAGGACCTCGGGGAAGCTGAGGCGACCCGCGTTACGCCCGAGCTTGCGGTACTCCTCGATCAGCTGCCATACAGCCGCCCGCTGCGGGCGGCTCAGGCGCACGCCCCGGCCAGCGCGTGGAACCTTCAGGTACTCGGCTTGGGTGGTGATTCGATTGCCCAGCACCACACTGACATACTCGGCGGCGAGGAACGCAGGATGCTTCAGCCGTGGATCGAGAGTGTTCTGCACGCCGCCAACCACGTCCGACCAGCCGAAGTCGGAATTGACTGTGCGTCCACGTCGGGTCGAGGTTCCGGGCCCGAAGATCACGGCGAATGCCCTGTCGCATTCCTTGCTGCGCCGCAGGTGCGCGGCCGCGAGCTTGTCGATTCCGGCGATGTAGATCCCGCGACTGCCTGGTTCCTCGGCGATGGTCAGGGAGCTGTCGAGTGTCTGCAGGTCATCAAGCAGCGTTTTCGCGAGGGTCTTGTTGTAGGTCGTCAGCACGATCCGTGCGTCCGGATTCTGCTTCGCGAGATAACGGGCACGGTGCAGTGCGACCACGGTCTTGCCGGTTCCGGCTCCGCCCGAGAGTCGGAAGGCGCCGCGCTGTTGCTTCTCCACGAACCTGCGCTGGTTCGGATGCAGGAAGGTTCGCCAGGCTTTGAAGTCACCTTCTTCGATGACACGGCGGAGCTCGTCGTTGTCGTCGATGAGGGTGAACTGCATCTTGGTGGCGGGGTGTTCGAGGGCGGCAAGAATCTGCTCGTTCTCGTCGAGGGTCTCGTCGACCGGGCGCTCGGTGAAGCCGAGCGTGTCCCGGATGTCGTCGATGGAGCGGCCGACAGCGAGTTCGAGGATGGCATTCTGCTGCCAGGCCACCTCGGTTGTCTGCGCTACTGCGAACACACCATCCTGATCCGGCGCGGCGAGAACGTCGACGGCCAGTGTCGCATCGAGACCGAGGCGGTCGGTGAGTTGTTCGAGGACGTACCCGGCGCGGCTGAGGTAGCCGATGGCCGGTTGTGCCGCCATGGCCGCGAGCACGCCGAGCGGATCGGGCACGACCGATCGCTTCTTACGATCAGCTTTGCCGTCGAGTTCGCCGACGATGCCTTCGAGTACGCCGTTGACCGGATTGACCCGCAGGGTGGACTTCTCGGCCAGCTGGTTCGCCACATCGTGTTTCCACGTGCCGAGGTAGATGTAGGTGGCGTCGCCGAACCGGTCGTCGATGCGGAACATGAGCGCGCGGTAGTTCAGATCGACACGCCCGGTGCGTACCCGGGGATCAGCCGAGCCCTTGATGGGTTCGATGTGTAGCCCCGGCGCAGTGTCGTCGGCACGGACCTTCTCGAAGAAGTCGTAGACCTTGTCCTTGACCGATCCGTCGAGCTTCGGCATCGACTTGTTGTTCGTCGCCAACACGACGGTCGCCACGGCACACCTCAGTTCCTTCGATCGGCGATCGGGCGCCGAATTTCTTGCAGGTCAATATGTATGAGCAGATCGAGCGCGCTATTGCGGAACAGCTTCGAGCAGCGCGGAACGCCGTCCACTCCATGTCACGACGAGCTGGTCGCGCGCACGACTTGCCGCGACATACAGCAACGACCGTTCTCTGAGCTCGGCTTCGGCCCGCTCCTCCTCGGGAGCCTCGTTCAGCACCGATTTGGCAGGCACGTGCGCGTCGTCCACACCGGCGAGAACGACCTTCGCGAATTCCATGCCTTTGGAGCGGTGCATCGTCAGTACCTGTACGTGACCCGGTCCGGCCGGGTTGTCGTCGAGTACACGCGCTTCGATGCCCCGTTCGCCGAGTGCCCGCACGAATTGACCGCGATCGTTCTTGCCGCGCGTGAGGATTGCGATGCTCGACGGCTCGACGCCCTCATCGAGCCAGGAACGCACACGTGCGGCTACTCGGTCGAGCTCATCGGCGAGTGAGGCGCATGCGAGGAGCGTGGGTTCCGGACCGGTGCGCGCCGAGCGGTATCCACGCGTGGATTCCTCGCCCTCTTCGAGATCGTGGTACTCGGCGCCGGAGAGAATATCGACGGCGAATCTGAGGTTCTCTGCGGTGGTTCGATAATTCAGGGTCAGGCGCCGTGAGCGACCGACGATCTTGACGCCGAGTCGCCCGAGCACCACCGGTTGTCCGAAGATGCGCTGGTGGGAGTCCTCGGCGATGAAGATATCGTCGGGTCCCTCGGTGACGAGGGCGCGCAGCATCGCCCAGTGGGTGGCATGCAGGTCCTGGGCCTCATCCACGATCACATGGTCGGCGATCAAGGGTTCGCCGTCGTTGCTGCGCCGTCGCAGGTACTCTGCCGCCAAGGCCAGTACCTCCGGAAAGCTGACGGTGCCGTCCATGCGGCTGCGGCGTCGGAACGCTTCGACAAGTTTCCAGACAGCGATCCGTTGTGACCTGTTCAGCCGCACTCCACGCCCGGCCCTGGCGACCTTCGCATAGTCGGCGACCGTGGTGACCTGGTTCGCCAGTACCACCGCGGTGTACTCGTTATCGAGGAAAGCCGGGGTTGCCAGGCGTGAATCCAGGTCGGTATCCACAGACTTGGTGATCTCGCGCCACACCTTGAGGGTGTCGGTGCGCCGTGGCGACAGCTCGGTGGCACTGCCGAGCACCGCCTCGGCGACCGGTGCCAGTTCGCTGGCGCGGACGAGGACATCGTTGGCCAGCTTGTCGACGCCGTCGATGTAGACGCCGATGTCTCCGGGCTTGGCCGCGATCGTGATGCCGGGTTCGAGAGTCTGCAGGTCGGCGTTCAGTTGGCGCGCGAGT
Source organism: Nocardia sp. NPDC051833 (assembly GCF_040681225.1). Lineage (NCBI taxonomy): Bacteria > Bacillati > Actinomycetota > Actinomycetes > Mycobacteriales > Nocardiaceae > Nocardia > Nocardia sp. NPDC051833. Next base: position 143,307 of record NZ_JBFAYK010000007.1, on the reverse strand, counting down.
GTCCGGTTGAAGGTGGTGAGCACGATGCGGGCGTTCGGATTGCGCCGCCACAGATTGCGGGCCCGATGCAGCGCGACGACTGTCTTGCCGGTGCCGGCACCGCCGGACAGCCGGAATGCGCCGTTGTAGCGCTTCTCGGCGTAGACCCGCTGTTCGGGGTGAAGGAACGTGCGCCAGGCCGCGAAGCTGCCGCCTTCGATGACGCGCCGTAGTTCGTCGGCATCGTCGCCGATGTAGGTGAACTGGATCTGACTGGCGGGGTGTTCGAGTGCCTGCAGGATCTGGTCGTCTTCGGCCAGCGAGGGATCGACCGGATTCTCGGTGAGGTGCAATTTCTCCCGGATGTCGTCGATCCCGACGCCGCAGGCCAGTTCGAGCAGGGCGTCGCCCTGCCACCCCTCGACATCGGCGGCGATGGTGTTGATCACGTGGTCGTCTGCGGCGGCCAGCGCGCGATCGACGAGATTGGCGTCGAGGCCGAGTTCCTGGGTGAGCTGTTCGGCGGTGAACCCCAGGCTCCGCAGGTACCCCGAATCGGCCTGAGCGCGAGCGTGATCGGGATTCGAGATCGCCGCGACAGGCTGGTCTTCGTGGACGATGAGGTCGAGCACGCCGTTGACCGGGTTCACCTGCAGACCGGCCCGGGGTGCCAGCTGTGCGGCGGCTTCGTCCGGCCATGCACCCATGTAGACATAGGAGGCTTCACCGCCGCCCGTGGGCGTTACCGCAAACAGAATTGCCGTGTGCTCCAGCCCGATTCGACTGACCCGGACCCTTTCATCGCGTGCCCCCGGAACTGATTCGATCAAGGGAATCGCTGCGGATTCGTTGTTCTGCAGCCTGTCGAGAAAGTCGACAGCTCGTCGCTTGACCGGACCGTCGAGATCGCTACCCGACTTCCGCTGGCTGGTCATCACGATGTGCGCCATCACATCACCCCGTTCGTCTTCAGCGCGTCGACGAGTTCGGCCGGATCAGCCGGGTAGATCGTCCACCCCTGTTCGGTCATCGTAGGAGCCGCGTTGGGGTCGCCGAGGAGGACCCCGATTCGAGCGTCCGGCCAGCCGATGTCGATGACATCGCCACGATCGGTTTCGACACCGAGCACCGGTATCGGTGCACCGATCGAAGCCAGCCCGAGGACGAGTTCGCGCTCTGCCTCGGAGATGGTGTCGTCGTAGAGCTCCCGCCACTGCGGTGTGAGGTCGACCGCGGTGGCACGGGGACTACTGGTACGTGGACCATTGCCTTGTGCTTCGGCTCGGTTGGTGCCGGCATCGAGCAGTGTGCGCGTGGTGATGGTGTGTCCGTCGAGCCCGAACCAGTTGGACAGACGCAGCCACTCTTTCCATGCGTGACCATCGCGAACTTCGAGCGCTTCGTCGCGGTCGTCGAGCGCCAGGACAGCATCGATGGTCTTCATGTTCGAGGGTACGGCGGCCGTGATTGTCAGCGGACCATCGGTATAGGACCAGCAGTTATACTCGCCCTCACTGATAGGCGTCCCGGTGCCGTTGATCAGGTCCAGTGCCCAGCTGCCGATTGCTTCACTGTCGCCTTTGGTCTTGCCGTTCTGCAAGAACATGAAGGGGAGCCACCGGCCGACCGCGGCCCAGGCATCCCGGTCCGGGTCGACCATGAACTCGATCAGCTGAGTGATCGGATCGGCCTGCAGCAGATTGAACAGTGCCGGTCGCAGATTGCCTTGTTTACGGGTCAATCCCGCGAGTTTCTCGGTGAACCAGCCGGGTCGCTCCGGCTGGGCGCTGATGAACCTGCGAAGGTCGTCTTGACCGAACGCCCACACCAGGACACCACCCGAGCGCAGGATTTCCCGCTTGCGGGCATCGTCACCGACCCTGTTGTTGGGTGGCATGGCATGGTATTTCCGCCCGTCGGCGAACAGTGCGATGATCGGGATATCGGGGTCCCCTGTCCGGAGCTGGAAGTCGGGCTGGCTGTTGCCCATCAGCACCTGCGGTTCGAGCTGCCAGGTCCGAATCTTGGTGCCGGGCAGCTTGATCGTCGCGGTGGGACCATAGGTGCCCGGTCGTTCGGTGATCGTCGCGCCCATGGTCGCCAACCGCTCGGTGAACGCTTTGTAGAACTCCCGCTCGAGCGGGGATTCAGGACTGCCGATCGGGTCGGCCGGACTCTCTTCGGTGATCGTCGCCAACCATCGCTCGGCATCCGGTTCGCCGCCTTGGCAGGCGAGCAGGTCGTCGAGCACCTTGGCGGCAGTGACCCGCGAGACCTTGTCGAGCTCCCGTGGCGGGGCAAACGGCAGCAGGCACTTGTGGCACGCCAACCGATCCGTGCAGTCGCAGTTCCTGACGACCTCGCGAGCCGCCACGAGTACTTCCCACACCTGGCGGGGATTGGCGAAATCGGCAAGGTAGCCGGTGCCGCCGGGCACGGTGTCATGGATTAGCAGTGCCCGCTGGCTGGGGGCGTGCAATGCGTCGGTGATTGCCGTGACATCGAGATGTTCGGGCGAGCCACCGATCACCTGTCGCAATCCGAGCAGAATGGCTGCGCTGAGGCTGGGATGCGCAAACGAGTCGTATTCGAGCCAGCCGGGTAGATGCAGCAGGACCGCCTGCGTGCGTAGCGTGCGAGCAAGCGCAATCTCGCGGACGTGCTTCTCGTCGTCGGCTTTTCGGTACTTACACCAGCTTCTGTGCTCGTGCGGTTCGTTGCGGCCCGCCACCTTGTCGAGCTGTCCGCAGCCCGAGCAGACCCGGAAGAGCCCACCGGTGGTGGAGTTTCCGGCGACCAGGCGTTTGCTGCCCTGTGAGTTTCGCCTGCCCATGTTCAGCCAGCGAATATCCATGCGCCGCAGGTACTCTGCGCCGAAGTCCTGCTCGGCGACGAACCACCGCTTGGTGATGTTGGCGGGGTCGATATCGGCTGCGGTCAATACGGTGAACGATTCCTGGCGGCGCTCGTCTCTGCCGTCGTTGATCGCGGCCTCGTCGCGCCGCACCTCGGCCGACACCTTGGCCATTTCGACCACCTGCAACTGCTGGCTCACATCGGCGATCGCGCCGGTGTGGCAACGCGGGCACTGGACCGGTGGCGGCGTGCGGTCGGCGCCGTGACTGATCCCGGCCCAGCCACACGACGGGCATACCCGCCACGTGTGAATCGCGGATTCGCCGGCCCCCAGGTCGACGGCGTCGATTTCTACGGCCAGACCCTGTGCGTAGAAGGTGGCGCCGGGTGCGAGCTCGGTCAGCGCCACCCGTGATCCGCGCTGATAGCTCGCGGTGTCCTCGGCGTATTCGTTGGTGTCGGGGTCGATCCAAGTGATGCCCACATCGAGTGAAACCGCATCGTCGAGCAGCGTGTAATTGGGCAGCACACCGTAGCGCTCGAGCACACCCACCCAGTGCTCGTTGGTCAGGTCGTTGATGCTCTTGGAGAGCAATCGCAGGGTGCCCCGCGCCGTGCGCAGGTCTCGCCGATCGTCGTCGGTCGCGGCGGGGGAGGCGGCGCGCTGTTCGAAGTCGGGGAGGGCGGCGTCGACAGCTGTGCGGCGATGCCGCAGCTCGTTGACGTCACGGTTCCAGCGATGCACGGCCTCGCGCAGCATCGCACCGAGCCCGCTGGGCTCGCCCAATCCCGGCGGCGTCGCCCAGTCCCGCAGGCTCGCTGTCGTCGTCTCGCTCAGGAGATCACCGAACTGGCCGAGGAATTCGTCGAGCAGGAGATCGGCGTCGTCGTCGGCGACTTCGATGAGCGTGCCCATCCAGGTTCCCTCGTCGAAACTCGCGAGCACATTAGTGGCGCTGCCAGGATCTTCGGCGCCTGCTTTGCGGGCGAGCCGGTCGACGATGTGCGCGACGTACTGGCGCTGCAGGATCTCCTCGGCGGTGAGGAAGGTGGCAGGCGGACGCACGTCGCCCTGGATCACCGAGGTCGGGTCACCCAGTTTCGGGAGATGCTCGCCTCGGCCACGCACGAAGGCCAGCGCGAGTGAGTTGCCGGTGAGACGGCCCGCGCGACCCACGCGCTGCAGATACGACGACACCGTCCGTGGCATGGATCCGAGCATGACCGTGGACAGGTCGCCGATATCGATGCCCATCTCCAGCGTCGGGGTCGCGACGAGCACATTCGGCGCGGTGGGGTCCGAGGCCGTCGTCTTGAACTTCGTCTCGTATTCGAGCCGCGTCTTGGTCGGCAGCAGCGAGGTGTGTTCGCGCGCGACAACACGCTTCATCTCGGAGCTGTCGTAGAGGCCGCGGTAGAAGTTGTCGTGCTTGGCCGCGCGAGCGAGTCGGCCGGGGCAGCGGGTCAGCAGACATGGAGCTCCGTCGAGCTGGTCGATGACGGCAGCACTGCCCGGTGTCGGAGTCTGGCAGACATCGCACACGAGCAGGTACTTCATTCCGGTCAGCCCATCGGGGTCGGGAATGCCGACCATCACCGTGTCGTGCGTCAGCTGATATGCGGTGAGGGATTTTTCGGTACCGACGGTGTTCACGACTCGTTCCTCGGCGAGTACATCGAACAGTGCCCGGGCCAGGAATCCGCCCTCGTGTGGTGAGACATTCAGACATTGCGCGGCCCACCTCGCATACCACGACGAGGATGCGGTGATCGGGTCGAACCCTTCGGGAACAGTGCGCCCGCCGACCGCGGGGAAGGCAGGCGCGGGTCGGCCCTTCGGAAACGCCGGCATCCCCTGGCCTCGGGGGCGTCCGCCCCATACCCACCGCCGATTGGCATCACGCTGGACATAGGTGGTGAGCCATTCGTGCGCGATCGCACCGCGGGTGCGCATCCGTTCCGCGACACCGCGTACCCACTGGGTAACAGCGGCAGGGTCGGGCTCGGCGAAAGCCAGCTGGTGTTCGGTCCGTTCGAGCGCGGTGGTGCCGAGTTGGGCAACGCGCTGCGGTGAACCGAGATCCACCTCCGCGACCACGCTGCCGGTCAGTTCGAGTGTGCGGCCGAGCCTGGACTGCAGACCGAATTCCAGGTCGATGTCGAACTGGACGCGCCGCGCCACAGCCTTGGCGGCCTTGCGACGCAGGGATGTCGGAATGTCCGGCTGCCAGAACGGAGCGAATGCCTCGTGTTCGACGATGTCCGGCGCGAGCAGGTGGTAGCGACGACCGGAATCCTCGCCAGCGCGTTCGAGGACGGCGTCACGAAGTTCTGACAGCGTCAGCATCTGCTCGCCACCGACCCTGTCGCCCAGAGCATTTCGGAGAGTGGAGCGCAGACTGAGCGTGTGTGACCGGGCCTGGACGAAGCCGGCGCGATGTGCAGCGTCCTGCACGCTGTCGGTGAAAACCAGAGCCTTCTTCTCGCCGGTGTCGAGCTGTGCGTCGCCGAAGAGATTCGACAATGCTACCGACAGCTGAGTGGCGATCGCGCTACCCAGGAACCGGATTCCGTCGTCGGCACCACATGCCGGGCACAGATCCTTCCGCGAGTTCTCATCGGCGTCCGGTCCGCTGAGGAAAAGCACCGGCAGCACACGGCCATCGAGCAACTCCGCGTTGTCGGCCTCGGGTCGCTGGTCGACGATCTCCCGGTCGTCCACCCGGAACCACCGCAAACCCTCGACCGCTTCGTCGAGTTCGGCTTCGGTTGGGGCCGAGATCAGTGCGCGGAACCGAAGACCGCCCGAGGCATGATGGCTGCGGATGTCCTCATCGCTGGTGTCGAGCGTGCTACCGGTAGGTGCCAGCCGGACACCCCAGCCGGAGCGGCCGCAGTGGCGGCAGTAGACCGAGGGGTAGTAGTCGGTGCCGGTGTCATCGAGCGCACCATCATCGGGCCAGCGGAACAAGGGCGTCGCCGCGGCCGCCCGGTCGACCCGAGAGAGCTCCCGAAACCACAGGTGCACATCGACATTCAGTGCCGAGCGCCCGACCTCTGCGCGCAGGTGCGACAGCGCGGCGAAAAGATACTCGATGTAGCGTTCTCGCTGGGCGAGGCTGCGTCCGAGATCGCGCTCGCCGGTGAGTGACGGCAGCGCAGTCGCGGCCAGCTCCTTCACCGAAGTCACGTCGAGCGAGCTCCGCAGAATGCGCGCGAAGGTTCCATGTCTCTTGACCAGATCGAGCATCTCGGACTCGTCGAGCTTGTGCAGCCCAGCCGCGATCCGTTCGGGCGAATCATCGATGTCGGAGGTGTGGCGGAACAGGGTGGCCAGCACCGCAGCGGTGAGCCGCTTGTTCGTGAGTGCCTTTGCCGCGGCGCGATCCAGCTCGGCGATGGCCTCGCTGAGCACCGGCTCGACCGGCGAGAATGTTCGGTCGAGCGAGATGCTCCGGCTACCCAACCACTCCTCGACGTCGACCCGGGTTTCACCGATCAGTGTTTCCTTGGTGAACGGCTCACCGAACACCGTTTCGGCGAAGCTCAGCATCTCCGTCGGTTCGCCCTTGGACCCGAGCGTCGCCGACGTCGCCACCGGCGTGATTTTGCCCAGTGGCCGATCCCGGTCCTCCGCGGTGACCGCGGACTGTAGCGTCCAGTGCGATTTCAGCGTCAGCCCGAGCCGGCGCAACAGCATCGCCACATCGGTTCCCTGTGCGCCGTCGTAGGTGTGGAACTCGTCGAGCACCACGTACTGCAACGATGTCGCGGACTGCCGCCACATCGGCGTCCGGTCCGAACGCAGCAGCATGTGGTCGAGCATCTTGTAGTTGGTGAGCAGAATGTCTGGCGGCGAATCGTGCATCAGCCGACGGTCGGTGATGAGTCCCGCCTCCGAGACGAGTGTGCGCCCACCCGAGGACTGCTCCCCGGTGTAGAGCCCGGCAGTGACTCCCGCGAGTTCCGGATGGCTGGTGATCATCTTCGCCAGCCGCTGCTCCTGGTCGTTGGCCAGCGCATTCATCGGATAGATGATCAGTGCCTTCATCCCCGACACACCGGCCTTCTTGGCCCGCAGCACATGGTCGAGGATCGGGATCAGAAACGATTCCGTCTTACCGGAACCAGTGCCCGTCGTGACCAGCGTCGGCTGCGGTCGCCGATGGAATTTGCTCGACAGCCGTTCGAACGCCGCCGCCTGGTGCCCGTAGGGCTCGAAGTACTTCGGCCACCAGTTCAGGTGCATCCCCCAGTTTCCGCGCGCGGGGGCGAAGGGCAGGCGTAGTCGTACGTAGGGGCCTTTGAACATTCCGTCGCGAGGATGCCCGATGAAGTCGGTGAGGGCGCCCTGGGTGTCGGCGTCAGTGAGCGCGAAGGTTGTCGTCAGGTAGTCGGTCAACCCCTCCCGCAGCCGCTCGGCTTGCAGGGTCGGAAGCAAGGCCCCCACGTGTGCTCCTCGGGTGTTCGATCAGCTGTCGTGGCTGCTCATCGCTGTTAGCCACGTCTGTCGGATGCTAGTCGACCGGATGATTCCGGCCGGAAGATTCTGCGACGCGAAGAGTCGCTGCGTCGGCGTTGATGCTAAAGCATTTACGACAGCACGGCAACGATTGACGATGTTTTCAGTGAAGCATACGCTGGGGGTGCTGGACGACGTGCGACGGAAGGGTGACAACTATGCGAATCCGGCCTGCTCGGGCAGTTCTCGTCTTCGCTGGTGTGCTGGCGCTAGCTGGTTGCTCGGCCCCTGGTGACCCTGTCGAGTCGCCGCCGACTTCGGTGCCGGCGCTCCCGTCGATGACTGTCTCTCATCCATCACCTTCGCTCGAAATGTCGGAGCCGTTACCGGCCCCGACCGTGTCGTCGGCTCCGACGGAACCGGCTGCGCAACCGGAATCGACCAGTGCGCCCGAGCCCTATCCGGTCGAGTGCTTGGAAGGTACGCCCGGGCCGGCGGTGTGGAGTGACGGCACCACCCGCTACTCCCAATGGTGCTTCGACACTCGAGGTGGTCAGCAGTACCTCGACGCGGAATCCGGGTCCGGCGCGCCATCGAACGGGCGAGGCTACGAGTGTGGTGTGAACGGCTGTTTCTGGCCGGACGGTTCGCCGGTCATCGGCGCCGATCGCTGCGGCCGCGTCTGCGGTGAACCCCCGACTTCCGGTGACATTCAGGGTGATTGGGCGCGGTGCATCGCGGTGAAGACCGCCGAGCAGTGTCGGGCGGAACTGGATGGCAACTGACCCTGGTCGGGTCGCGGGAGTTCACGTACGGTATCGATCGCAGCGGGGGATCGCGGCGGGTTCGCTCCCAGTCACATCTTTGCGTCAAAGTTCACGCGTTACTGGATCGGGGCAGTACACTGCCAAGAAAGTGAAGTTATGTCTTCATTTGAGCTGGAGGTCATCTATGAAGGTCGCGCGCTGACAGTGTTTGGTGTGGTGTTGCCGGAACGTGGATGCCTCGCTTCGGCCTGGTTGGCGGGCCTGCCGCCGCAACCCCAGGCTCAGTTCCGGGCAAGGCTGGACAGGTTGACGGAAGTGGGCTTCCTGCGGAGCCCTGAGGAGATGCGTCCGTTGCAGTGCAACGGCGAGCCACCGGTTCATGAGATCAAGACAAGGTCGGGGCACCGGCTCTATGTGATCAAGTCACGGCAGGACTGGGTGGCTACCCACGGCGCAGTAAAACCGCCCGATAGAAAGGTCTGCGCGCAGGCCGAACGGGCACGGGGGATCTGGAAGGAGGCGCAAGAACAATGACGACTTGGTTCCGGCGGACACCGGAGGCAGAAGCGCTGTTCGCCGAGGAGCGTCTGCTGTTGTCGGCCACCGAGATGGTGCACGGCGCGCTGGACGCGAAGGGTATGAGTAAGAAACGGTTGGCCGAGCTACTCGATGTGACGCCGACCGAAGTGAGCCAGCGACTCAGCGGCAGACGCAACCTGACGTTGCGAAGCTTGGCGCGCATGATGCATGTACTCGGGTATCGCGTGCGGCTCGACTCTGAAACTATCAGTGGGGCACCTGGACTCGACGCCGTCGGCGCGCGGGTGCGGCGGCATCTCATGGATCGAGGTGATTCCCCTGAGCGTGCGTGGTCGGTGTGCTTTCGCGCCTCGATCAGCGCCGATGGCATCAAAGATCGAGCCGACTTCGCTGCCCATATCGAGGAGTTGTGGTCCAATCTCACAACGTTGGATCACATCTCTTCCGCCCGGCTCGACCACCGTGAGGGCCAGATCATGGTCGAACTGCAGGTGCGAGCAGACGACCTGCTCCAAGCTTGCACTCGCGGTACAGCCGCGGTGCGAACCGCGATTCACAGCGCGGGGGGTGGGACTCCCGGATGGGAGAAAGAGATGGAGCGATTGGTTCGGCAGCTCCGATTGGACGTGTCGTCCGGATCGGATTGCCTGGACGAAGCACATGATCAGGTCTAGCTCGTGACGGATCCGCGCGATACCTCGGCGCATCTCGATCTTTTCCGCTACCTCGCCGCGGACGAACGAATGGACTACATCGCCATCATGTCGCGGTTCACTGCGTCGCTGTTGGCCGATATGTCGGCGTCGACCGTGGTCGAGTTGCTCGATCGCGAGGGGCTATCGCTGGATTCGGACACGGTCGAGGCCAGGTGTAGGCAGCTCGTCCGGTGGGGAAACCTGGTGCCCTCGTTGCGAGATGCGCGAGTGAGTTCGGTGCAGGACTACCTCCGCGCTCGCTCCCGGTATCAGGTTTCGAGCTTGGGCGGCCGTGTGCACCGCGGCGCGGTGGAGATCATGGAGGCCGCGGATGGCGCCCGGGAGGTCGCTCGGGAGTTGTTGGGTGAGATTGCGGACTCGCTCGCGGAAGTCATCGCGATCACGAGACTGCCGCGGTCAGCGGACCGGGCAGACAAACTGGCCGGCGTCGTCACGACGATCTTCAACAACCAGCGGCTCTTCACCGCGAGTGTCACCGACTTCTATGCCTATATCGCCGGCGTGCTCAGCCGGTTCGACCTGCACGGCGACGAGTACGCGCAGTTCAAAGGTCTTCTTCTCGACTACGTCGACCTGATCACCGCTGATGTGAACCGCCACGCGCCCCTGATTGCCGAGCGACTCGGAATCGTGTCCCGTAGCCTCGACGAACTTCTTTCGATCCTCGATTCAGTAGCGAGGCTCGAGCTGGGTGATCTGGCGACTGTCGAAAGGGCTGGCGGCCGAAGTCGATCGGATTGGGCACAACTGCAGCAGTGGTACACCGGCTCAGGGCAGGACTCCGGGCCCGAGCAGTTGCGGGCAGCAGCGGGTCAGGCGCTGGGGCAGCTCCTGGCCAATGCCAATCGGATTGCGCACTGGAATATCGACGCGCCCGAGAACGAGCCGCAGAAGCTGGCGGATGCGAGGGAATTACTCGACCTTCTGAAACTGGTGACGCCAGCTCGTGAGAAACAATAAGGTGAGGGGCGCCTTCAGGTGATTGCCACCAGGCCAATCGATAATGCGTTCGATGGCCCGCTGGTGACGCCCGAGGTGCTGGCTGGGCTCGATTCCATTGGCTGAGACCTCGTCTGTTGCACCCCCACGCTGCCGTGACTAGGCTGACTCCGATGGCCTGAGATCGGGGGATGCGTGGCGGGTGAAAATGATACGCCTGGGACAGTTTTCGCAATGGTGCCGGGCGAGGTGACCGATGCCGGTGTGTATATTCAGCAGGTCGCGGAGTCTCTGATCAACGGACTCGGCACGCTCGACCGCGAGGTATCGACTGCCCTGGGCAATTGGAGCGGTGCGGCAGCAGAGGCATTCGAGGACGGCTGGACTGAAACCAAGAAGGGTGCCGCAGACGTACTGAATGCCCTGACAACGATGGGCGAACTATTGGGCATAGCAAGCAAAGCCGTTGCCGGTCAGGATATCTCGAACTCTGATACTTTGAGTTCGAGCGACCTACCACAATTGAACATGTGATGGCTGACGACTCCCGCGATTTCGCCTTTGACCTCGATGAGTTGGACCAGCTCATCAGCAGCGCCAATGGATTCGTCGGCTTCCTCACCGAAAGCCTCGACGGCATCAACAACCGAATCGCCTCCATCCAGCAAAACTGGCAGGGGGCCGCTGCCGACGCCCAGGAGGAAGCTTACCGAGAATGGGCTACCGGGGCTGCCACGGTAATTGAAGGACTCACCCAGATGTACAATGCCGCCGTTACCGCCCGCGGCGCCTATAGTGCGGCACAGCAAGCTAACTTGAGAATGAGCGGTGGCTGACTTTTATGGCCGCAGTCTCGCCGCAATCCTATGAAAGCGCCGCCACGGCATGCTACGACTTGTCGAAGAAATTCCAAACCGTATACGAAACGCCGCAAACCGTACTCTTAGAGACAAACGCGATGGCTGGCGGCTACGAAGCGGTCAAGTCGTGGTCGAAAGCCTACGACGACCGTGCCGCCGCATTGACAATGGTCGCAACCAACTTCGCGCGAGCCCTGCAACACTACGGGGATATACTCACTGCGTCCAATTACAACTGGAAGTCCGCGGAACACACAGCCAATCGCAATACCAACAAAGGCGCCCCACCATCGATACCCGCCGGCATCCCGTCCGAGCTTCCCTACGGTGTGGGCGCAGTAGTCGGTATCGCGTCGTCAGGAGCCTACACCAACGGACTTCAGACGGACTGGACCGAGCTGCAGGACAAGGTGACCACGCTTGTCACCGGCGGCCAAGTCCCCGACGGGGATACCGACAAATTTGCACGCTCCGCGACCATGTGGAAGACTTTTGCCAATTCAGACCCCCTCGAATACGGCGTGGCACGGCTACTAACCGTCGCCTCAGGGCTGGAACAAGGCTTCGGACCCAAAGTTCCGGACGACATCCCGAACCATGTAGCAAACCTTCGCAAGCTCGCTGAAAAACTCCGCGAAATCCGTACCGCCGCCCATGACATCGCCAACGCAGTCGAAGCCCACAACGTGGCCTTGACCAAAATGCGCGCGGACATCAATACGCAGTTCGCAGCGGTAGTTGTGGTTACCGCCATATCGATCGGGCGTTCGGCGGTAAATGTCAAAGAGCAGCCAGCGAAGGAAAAGGCGCCGAGCAAGCAGCAGGCGCAGTCGCCCAACGACAACAAAGTCGAGATAGATATCGACTTCCTGAACGACGCGGCTTGGGCCATAGCTGGGCCAGCCAACACATTCCTCGCCGCCCTCGGCACCCTCACTTTTACCGCCGCCACGCTGACAAACGGCGACCTTCTGGCAATTGTCGAGCTGCCGATAGTGATCACTGATGCGAACACGGAGAAGGGTGGCGGCGAGAGTTCTGCTACCAAGCCTACCGGAACACTCGGAGGCAAACCGTCCGGCTCGACGACTTATATCAATCCGAACGACAAAGATCCCAACAATATTCGATCACTTACTCGTGAAAACGAATCTGCGATCATTCTCGCGGACAAGGGGTATCAGGTTGAGCAGAATCCATCGGTTCCCGGCGACAAGAACCCAGACTATAAGATCGAAGGCAAAGTCTTCGATTGCTACTCGCCATCGACAGGCAATGTCAGGAATATAGCAGGTGTCATCGATGATAAGGTTTCTTCAGGGCAAACCGAACGGATTGTCCTCAATCTCAGCGACAGTAGTGCGAGTCCGGAAGACGTAGCGAACCAGTTGAAGCAATGGCCGGTCCAGGGTCTGCAGGAGGTTCTGGTCGTCGACAAGTCTGGTAATGTAGTCCCGGTCTTTCCCTAAATATCACACAATGGAGCCCTGAATGGCACTCGACTATATGGTGGCCGTCGCAACGGATCGAAGCGTGTCAGAAATTTCCGCATTAGTGAACTCGATCTGCCTTTCGGGCGAAATTTCTGATCGGGCAACGGCGGTCAGTCTCATCGAGGGTATTTCGGTTCGGCGGGGGCTGTATATTCGCGTAAGTGCCGCCCGATCTCCAGCTTGGGGAGACCCTGTGGAGGAGCAATTCGGATTCAAGCCGACAGTATCGATCTTCTTTAGGTTGAATAAGACCGAAAGCTTAGATGCTCAAGTCACTGATATATTGTTCATCGCGACCAAACTGCTTGCGGCTACGTCGGATGACATGATCGCATACTTCTTGGAATCCGGCGACGTTTGGGCAATTCGACGTGCGGGCGGCGTCGAAATAAATTCAGCCCCCTATATGTGGACACCTGAGCGTGCCGAAATGCTACACGAATCGTACACTCATATGTCGTACACGTTATGAAGCGACCGGGTGAGTGTCAGTGCTGCTTGGGGCTCCTTTCGGGTTCGGTTGCTGAGTTGTCGCCAACATATCAGTGCGGCACCGAGATTCAGGAATTCGTAATGCAGGTCGGTGCGGCGTTCCCACTGGATCGCCAGGCGCCGGTACTGGTGGAGCAGGGCGATGGTCTGTTCCACGATCCAGCGGTCGGCGGTGACTTTGTCGCGGGTTCCGCGGCGCAGAAACCCGAGGACTTGACCCTGGGCAAGTACTGGGTGCTCCTCCACCGGCCGGAGGTGTGGAAGTGGCTGGATTGGCCGTTCGAACAGACGGGCATCGTGGACCGGCTGCGCGCGGTTGGGAGGTATCGAAACGAGATCGCGCACTGGAACATCGACGCGCCCGAGAACGAATCCAAAAAGCTGGCGGACGCGCGGGAGCTGCTCGACCTTCTGAAGCTGGTGACACCGGCGCACGGGCGGAATTGATGCAGCGAACCGGGACAGGTAGGGCCGATTGGGCTCTAGAAATGGTGTTGGAACGCGCCCGGCAGGAGGCAGCCTCACCGGAGGTCGAGGACGCCATCACCGCGGCAATCCGCCATATGCACAGCGGCAACGGCCGCACCCGACGAGGTGGAAGGAAATTGGTCGAGCTCTTGGAGCTGGCTCGGCTTCGGGCATCAGAGGAGTCGGAGTGGGACACCTTGCGGCTTGTCCATGACGCCGTGGACTACTGCGAGGGGCGATCCCTGAAGCCAGAGTTCGAGGAACGATTCCGCTTGTTCGAGGACGGTCGTCGCAGTGAGCTGAACCGCTCGACCTTGGCAGGGTATTTCGATGTCATGGTTCACTATGTCCAAGCGGTTGGCCATGAGGCACTGCGCCGCGACGAGAATCTGACCGGATCCGAGCTTCTCGCGCAGTTGATCGCCCTCGTTGAGGACGGCGGCCTGATCGAAGCGCCGGAGGACCGCCCTGGCCGTTACCGGGTAGTCCGTGGTAGCGCCGAGCGAGCGCTGTGGCTGGAACGAGTTCTCCGCAACCGGATCGACATCGAGGACGCGCGCGCCGCCGCGCGCCGGATCGCCCTATCCCCAGAAGCTCTGACCATGCTCGCCGACGAGGACGCGAGCCTCCACGTGTTCAAGGCTGTCGAACTCAAGCGTAGATCGGAGAGTCTGGCGGGGCTGCGCACGATGATCGAGGATCCCTCGGCAACCGAGCGCGATCTCCAAGCTGCGCTGGAACGACAGTCGTGGATCTTCGGTGGGCGTTACCTCGACACCCGTGTCCAACGCCGTCTGGTACCCGGTGACGAGATGGACATCCCGCTGATTCGAGCGGATGGCAGCTTGCACGTCGTGGAGTTGAAACAGGCGATGGGTGTCCGAGCCATCGTCAAACCACACCGCGGTTCGTGGGTGCCCACCGCGGAGGTCCATGACGCGGTCGCGCAGACCATGAACTACTTGGTCGGTCTCGACGAGAACCGTGAACGTATTCGCGCCGAGTACGGCATCGACACCCGTCGAGCCAGCGCCCTGGTGCTGATCGGACATCCCGGCATCCATCCGGATCTTCCGGAGCAGCGGATCTCCGAAGTCCTGCGGACCTTCAACGCGCAGATGAGTCGACTGGAGGTCCTGACCTACAAGGAGCTCGTCGACAGCGCCGAGCGTGCGCTGGGATACGAGACAGTGTGAGCGATCTGCAACTGGGCGCTGCATGGGTAGCAGCGCGGTCAGGGCAGGCTGTTCTGGTCAGTGCCAGATGAACACCAGCTGGTCTCGGGCGCGAGTGGCCGCCACGTAGGCAAGTGCTTTGGCGCGTTGCTCGGCGTCGGCGGTCTCGTACGGTGACCCGTTCGAGTCGACCGCCGCCGCAGGAGGATTGCTCGGGTCGACACCGGCAACGATGACATGGGTGTACTCGAGCCCCTTCGCACCTGACATCGTGCGGACCGCGATCGGCGGGTGGGGCTCGTCGCTCTCGTCGTCGACCACGAAATCTTCGGATCGCAGCGATGTCCGAATCGTGTCTGCCGTGCCGTTGTCGAAAGTCAGCACCGCGATGGTTGTCGCCGAGGTGCTGGACCCATGCCATCCACGCACCGTTTGGATGATGCGGTTCAGCACTTCTTCCTCGCTCGAGCAGGGCAGCAAGCTGGGTTCGGGGCCGAGCCGGGCAGAGCGATAGCCGGATTCTGATTCGACCCGATCCTCAAGGTCGCGGAACTCGGTGTCCGATAGGAATGCGAGAGCGAAATCGAGGTTCTGGGCGGTGGTGCGGTAATTCAACGTGAGGCGACGTGATCGGCCGCTCAGAACAATATTGTGATCCGACAGGGTAATTCGTTCGCTGAAGATCCGTTGGTGAGGGTCGTCAGCGATGAATATGTCGTCGGCACCTTCGTCGACAAGCGCCCGCACGAATCGCCAATGAACCGCATGCAGATCCTGTCCCTCGTCCACCAGAACGTGGTCCGCGAGCGCCGCGCCGCCGTCGGCCGCATCGTGCATCAAGTACCGGGCCGCCACCGCAGCGACTTCCTGATAGCTGTACCAGCTGAACCGCGCGCAGAACTCCCGATACGAGTCGAAGATCCTCCACAGGGCATGCTTGGTCGCCCGGTCCAATCGGATGCGCCGACCCCGGCGGTCCGTTGTGGCGTAGTCGTGGAATGTGCGGATCCGCCGAGCCAGCACCACCGCGACGTACTCGTTCTCCAGGAACCACGGGGTGGTCAGGTGGGGCGGAAGTTGGTGGTTCACCCTGCCTGCGATCCGTGGCCATACATTTCGATCCGGGCGCTTTCCCCGCCATTGGAACTTGCTGTGGCCGAAGACATCCTGTGACGCAGGCTCGATTTCTGCGCTCTGCCGAAGAACCTGGACGACCAGACTGTCGATGCCACCGACATAGATTCCGGGTTGTCCGAGTTTGGTGACGATCGCAATGTCGGGATCGAGTATCCGGAGGTTCGTCTGGAGAATCGTGGCGAGCTCTTTGGTGAAGGTGGTGAGCACGACGCGGGCGGTAGGGTCGCGACGAATGAGGTTGCGTGCGCGGTGAACGAGGATCACCGACTTACCAGTCCCCGAACCCCCGGAAACCCGGAACGAGCCAGGATAGCTCCGCTCGGCGTAGCGCCGCTGCTCCGGATGCAAGAAGGTCCGCCAAGCGTCGGCGTCGCCACTGTCGATGACCCGACGCAGCTCCGCTGAATCCTCGGCGTAGGTGAACCGCAACCGCGAAGCCGGGTGATCGAGAGCGGCGATGATCCGATCGTCCTCGGCGCCCATGGTGTCGTCCGGCGCGTGCAACTCCAGTTGCTCGCGGATCTGTGTGGGTGCAACGCCGTCGAGGAGCTGGAGCAAAGCCTGGCCCTGCCACCCGAGCGTTGCCGAGACCTGTTCAGCGAACCTCACGAATTCTGCTCGATCGGTGATCCGGCACGCGCGTTCGGTGATGGTGCGGTCGAGTCCCAGGTCCTCGGCGATCTCGGCCTCGGTTCGCCCACCCCGTTCGAGAACAGGGTGGGTGGCATCACTTGTGGTTGGTCGAATCGCGAGAAGCTCTGGCCGGCCGACGGTGCCTTCGAGTACGCCGGAGACCGGATTTACTCGCAGTACCGCCCTGGCGGCAAGACGCACCGCTTCTTGGGTCGGCCACGTACCCATATAGATGTAGGTCGTCTCGCCGACGTCGGGAACGATGCGGAACAGGACAGCGCGGTGATTGCCGTCCACGTACGTGGTTCGCACGCGTGGGTCCTTGGCGCCCGGCACCGATTCTGTCCACGGTTCGTCCTGTGTGCTGCCCTGGAACAACGTCAGCAGGTCGAGGAGACGCCGTCGAACGATCGGGTCGTGGTCGGTTCGCGTGGCTGTCGATGTGAGGACGATCCTCGCCACTATCGCACCAGCCCGGTCATGCCGGCGCCTTGGCCGGTTGCTGTCGCTGCAGCGTTTGCCTGATCAGATCGACGATCTCCGATGTCCGTTCGGGAAACTCGGTCGCCCAGAGCGCGAGGAATGCGTGGGCGACGTCGTGGGCTGACAGAAATCCGAGGTCTTCACCGATCTGCTGAAAGATCACGTGGACATCGCGGTTGGTCGTCTTGCGTGAGCGGACCACAGAAACCACACGCTGCTGCCGGCCCAGTGGCAGCCTCAGCAGCATCGTCAGCCTCGCTGCGAGTTCGTCGAGGCGGGAACAGACATCGTCGAGGACGGTGCGCTCCGGATCGAAGTCTCCGGGCAGGAGGTGAATGTGCTTGTCGCGGTCGGCGAGCTCGGTCTGATCGCCGTCCAGGAAACAGATCGCGGGCTGCCAGGTGGTGGGGATCGAATTATGGTGCAGCGTAGCGCTCTTCGCTACGGTGGCGCCGCTCATCGGATGGATCTCGATCATGTCCATCTCGATATCGCCGTCTCCGCGCAGTGCTGTTGCCACCAGATCCTGGGCGAACTGATCCTCGACGAAGACCACGACATCAGCCTCGACCTGGCCGGTGATCGCACGCAATGACCGAACGTCGAGCTTGCCTTGGATCACTCTGTCGGTCAGTGCAGCCCAGATCGCCTCCGCGGGTAACGGGGCCAAGGCATCGTTGGAGTGGGTGGTGAACACCACCTGGCATTTCCGGCGGTACGCCACATCGATCAGGTACTCCACCATCCGCTGGGTTGCCACCGGATGCAGGCCATTCTCGATCTCCTCGATCAGGATCAGACTGTTGTCTTCGGCGGCCTCGACCTCGGCAATGATGCGGATGACGCTCGCCTCGCCGGCGCCGAAATGGAACTCCGAGTATCCGTCTCCGTGCGGGGTGACCCCGGAGAAGATGCTCAACCGATCAGAGACATCGAGGAACAGCTGACGGAATCCGGTCAACGGCTTGCCGAGTACCTTCTCCGCTTGATCGATAACGTGGTCCGGGAGGTCGGTCTCACGCACCGCCTCGAAGGCGCTGCCGACCGCCCTCCGCAGATTCTGGCGTTCGCTGGCCGGCACGGTGCGTTCGACCCCGAAGATCAACACACGTCGATCGACCGCAGTCCGGTTCCACTTGAGCCGCCTGAAACTGGCTGTCCGTAACACCGGTAGCTTCCGGTTCAGACCTTTGTCGATCAGCTGGTACTCGATCGACCAGTTCTGCATGCTGTCGTCGTACTTGCCACTCTTGGCGAAGAACCGGCTGGGCGGGACCGAGCTGTAGGGGAGTCCCGCAGCACCGAGGATTGTCGACTTTCCACCACCGTTCGGCCCCACCACCGCAGTGACCGGGAAGTCGAAGCTGACTTCGACTCCGCGGAAGCCACGAACCTTGGTGAGCGTGAGCCGGCGGAGGTACTGACCGTAGTTGTCCTTGGCCACTTTGCCGACGAGGTCGTGGATCACCCCGTCCCTGATCGCTCTGCGAAACCTGCTCCCTGCGTGCATGACCACGACACCACCCCTGGCTCGCCACCCGGACGCCACTGCGCTCCGACCCGCTGACGATGATAGCGCGGTCAGGTTCCGTTCTTGGCGTGCGCAACACGGCGCTGGGTGAGGGATGACCGAAATCGGTTGTTGTCGAACGCGTCACGTACTCGATCAACGGTTCTCGTCTAGGCCACCGCGCGTACGGTGTCCGGCAGAACTAGGGCTGGCCACCGGAGATCTGAGGGAGGGCTGGGGACTGTTGGAGAGTGCGGGCGGCACGATCGAAGGCATTGATTCGGGAGAATTGGAGGTCCCAGTTCAGTCCGCTGTGGCTCGCGAGCTGGGCGTTGCCGTACTGCATGATCGGGAGCATCCTGTTGTTCTTGAATCGGCGGTCGGGGCCGCCGTTCACGTTGGCAAAGCGCCAGGTTGTGTCAACTCGGATGCCATCGGCCGGCACGGTTCCGGATTCGATGAATCGGCGGGTGGAGGGTTGGACCGAGAGGATTCCGTAGCTGACATCGCTGTATCGCTTGCCGGTGCGGACGAGAAGGCGGTCGGGGAGGAAGTGCAGCGCGTCGTGTCCGCTGGTGATGGTCGGGACAGCGACGTTGGTGACCAGATGTTTCGGGTGATCGAAACTGACCGTGACGGGAGTGCGGTCGAGAAGGCTGCTCGCGTTTCCGTTGATCTTTCGCTGGTGGACCGTGGCCAGACTGCCTTGTGCGTTGATCCGCCACTTTCCCTGTGAGGCTGCGTATTCCATCAGCGCCTCGTTGAGCGCACTGAACCATGCCGCGGGGTGATCGGCGACGTCATAGAAGACAACGACATTGCGCTCGATTTGGTCGTGCATGACCAACCACCAGGCCAGTGGAACTCCTGGTATCAGGAGGAGCAGGCCGAACGGCAAGGTCGCCAGTACGAGTATGCCGAGTAGGCCGCCGACCCACGGCGCTGTTCTCGCCTTACCGGCGGCCACGTTGAGCTGCTCGATCAGGTCACCGGGTCCGGTGGGCAGGAGCTGGGTGGCGGCCGCGCCGGTGAGGTCGGCCATGGGGATCGGAGCCGGATTCGGACGTTGCCAGGTTGTTCGTTGATTCGTGGTCGGAGGGCGTCCGCCGCCCAGGGACGCCCGGTAGTAGACACCGTGCGCGCCCGCGTGCACGTAGTTGCCACGGGGTCCGCTGCCGACCCGGAAACCGGGGACTCCCACGCTGACGCCGAGTCCCGATCGGGACAGATTGAACCTGAAAGGTCCGGCGTTCAGCGACTGACGAACGTAGATGCCCAAGTCTTCTCCAGTCCGGGTAGGTGGTGGCAGGCGATTGCAGGTCGTTCGATTCAGCAGAGAAGTTCGGACGTCTGTGCTTCGAACTGATCTCGTGTCGTGCCCAGAGTCCGTTACGGACCTACCTGTCGACTTTGCGGAACGCGCAGCCGCCGGACACTTCGACGCCCTGACCGTCCTCGGCGGTTAAACACCCTGGGCCGACGAGGTGTCGTTGTCGATGATGTTGGACATCGCACCGCTGGTCGGGCTACGCCGCAGCTCGTAGCAGCAGGAGCCGGCGCCGTCGGACTTGTAGGTACCTGCCCCGATGTCGGTACACGACATGGATGCCCGCAGTCGTCGTTGCGGCGCTGTTGGCGGTCGTCGGTACTGGAAGCGATACCGGGTGTCGGCAGATGAGCAGGCGGTGAGCGTGATCGCCGTGGCAGCGATCATCAGCGCGGGCAGTGCTGTCAGCGTGCAGGTGAAGGACGCGGATGGCTTCGTCTGGTCGTCGACGCCCGAGAAGGTGGCGACCGATCCCCACCTCCTGCCATCGCCTGGAGATTCCTACCTCAAGGCCGACGATGTGACGGTCGGGTCGGAGGGGCGGGTCGTGTGCTGCAACCCGACGGTGAACGGCCGCATTGCTGGCAACCTGCGTCTGGCGGCTGCTGCCTTGATGCGCTTGCTACTACGAGTCGTCGTGTGACGCTTGGAAGCCGATAGTCGCTGTGCGGCCGGCTGTGTTCGCGACCTGTGGCGGAATCGTTCGTCTGTGACCCGATGTGAACTACAGTGTGAAGTATGGCAACGCCGACTCATCCCTTCGCTGTGTCGGAGCCCGGCAGTGTCCCGCTGCGTGAGGCTCCGCTGGTGCGTGCAGTCGGTCAGATTCGATTCCCGAATCTGACGCGGTTCGCGGTGGACGGTGACGCTGTCGCCACGTTGATCGGGGCGGAACTCGCGCAGCGTTATCCGCTGATGCAGGTCGGTCACGAGGTTGCTGAAATCCTGACCGCCGAGGGCGTGTCCCAGGAGCGCAGATCCTCGCGAATCTGGCGGCTGACCAGCTCGGATCGGCATTGGCGAATTACCTTCAGTGGTTCGTTTCTGAGTGTCGATACATCGAACTACCGGCGACGCGAAGAATTCGTCGAGCGTCTCGTCGAAGCGTGGGCGGCATTGTCATGCCATGTGAAGGTTCCATCCATCGATCGGATCGGAGTGCGTTATGTCAACCAGTTGACCGACAAAGATCAGATCGATCGGATTCGGGAGCTGATTCGGCCAGAAGTACTCGGAGTGGCCGTTGCGCGCCAGCCGGAAGAAGCTGAGCTGATCTCTGCGCTGACTGAGGTTCAGTACGGGTTCGGGGACGGTGCTTCTTTCACTTCGCGCTGGGGGTTATTGCCTGCCGGCACCGCGGTCGACCCAGAGCTCGATGTGTTCGACTACCCGACCTGGGTGCTCGACATGGACTCCTTCCGAGAGTTCGACCTCGGTGAACCCGCTGGTGGCGACTTGCGTGAACTCATTCTGGAGTTGGCGTTGCGTGGCTATCAGTTCTTTCGGTGGACTGTGACCGAGGAAGGACTGACGGAGTTCGGGGGCGATCATGGGATCTGATGCGGTAGTC
Source organism: Nocardia sp. NPDC051833 (assembly GCF_040681225.1). Classification (NCBI taxonomy): domain Bacteria; kingdom Bacillati; phylum Actinomycetota; class Actinomycetes; order Mycobacteriales; family Nocardiaceae; genus Nocardia; species Nocardia sp. NPDC051833. The sequence goes on along the minus strand of NZ_JBFAYK010000007.1, from coordinate 121,900 downwards.
GGTCCGGCGAGCGCAGCCCGACAGCCACAGACTGGGCGCCATCGGGCAGTCAGACCTAACCAAACCCGGGCGTGGGGCTGGGGGGCTGCTGCACTGACGGCATACACGTTTCCCGCTGTGCTCACCGGGACGGCGTCCGGTGCTGTGCCTCCGCCGTTGGTGGAGTCAGTGGTCACAAGTCGCACGGACTTCGGCTTGCCTGAGAGTTTCAGTCCAGCTTCTCGTGAGGCCGGTGCGCCGGACTCGAAACCTGCAGTCAACCAGCGATCTGACCGCGATGAGATCGTCTGGGTCAAGGAGTGTTCAGGTCTGACCTGGGACCAGTTGGGCAAAGTCTTCGGTGTTTCCCGGCGAGCAGTACACATGTGGGCAAACGGTGGCCGTATGAACGAGTCGAATGCCCTACGGCTACGGGAATTTTCGGCAGTTGTGCGAACCCTCGTCGATGCCTCTTCCGGTGGGCTGGCCCCGGAATCGGTCAGGGCGCGGCTCCTCGAAGTTGGCTCGGATGGTATGAGCGTTGTCGGTCGCCTACGTCGCGTGCACTCCGCAGGACAGTCCTGGGGCGCCCCGTTCGGGCCAGAGTATTTCATCGATGCTGTACGGGAAGGTCAGGGCAAAGACTAGTGTCGGTCGGCGGCGGGAATCTCGATGGGAATTCTTCCGGTGTCACAGGCTCCGTGGGGGCCGCTGCTCTTGAACCCCTTCCTGACCTGGGCGATGGCTGCCGGTCATGGGCACAAGGCGATGTCTTCGACGGGGCGCAAACCTTTGTCTTCGATCACCTCTGGATGCCGAGGCCGCGTGGCGAAAGACTCGCCGCCATCGTCAGTCAGACGTGTGATGCTGCACAGCCCAGTCGGCGAACGGTTCAGATCGCACCAGTCGTGCAGCTGGCCGGATCGATCGAGAAGGAAGCGGCCGCTGGCAAGCGGACTCAATACGTGCCGGTGCCTGCGCTCGGGCCGGGATACTTCGTGGATCTCGATGCGATCGTGTCGGTCGACAAGACTGCGTTGGTGCTGTGCCTTCGGCGCCGCGGAGTCGAGAACGACAAGCAGAAGCGTGAGTTCGCATTTGCGGTTGCGCGAAGGTTCGGACGGTTCGCCTTCCCGGACGAAGTCGTCGCGTGCTTCGAACCGTTGGTTCAGGTTTTGCGAAAGAAGGCGCGCAAGGAGAACTCGCCACTCGGTCGCGTCCTCTCCGACGTGCAGTCGATACGTGTCCATTGTGAAAACTGGGGCATGACACCGTACGAATTGACCTTGATAGTGATTCTGGAGGCGGATGTTCTGCCGTCCGATCTCGACGCAGAGGTCGATCTCTCAGTAGTCGCCGGCAATGCTGCGGACCCGCTGAGCGTTCGTAACGAGAGGTACGTCAACTACCTTGCGGCCGAGGGCCGTACCGAGGCCGAGCGGCAGGCAGGGTGGTACCTGTTGGCTGACGGATGGGCTGCTCAGTGCGAAGAGAAGGCCCGATCGGTCGTAGCGGCCGGAATCATAGGTTCGGTTCGGGCGGAGATCGATGCAGTGGACAACTTTCCTTTCTCCCGGGTTCTGGTCACCGAGGGGCTCGACCTCGACTACCTCAGTGATTCCCGAAAACCATTGTCATAGTTGGGCTCTGATTGAGGTTGACCCATCACGCCAATGGTGAGAGCGGTGTCCACTCGGACACGACCTGAACGTGCTGTCCGTACCTCGAGATGTCTGACCAATCCGCATAGTCCGCGAAGGGCAGCCGGTCCGCGACAGCGTCGGTGACCGTCGTGTACCAGTCACCTTCCTCGCTTCCGCTCGAGCAGATGTTGATCGCCGCCAGGTAGTGGCCGCCCATGGTGAAGCGGACGACAGCGAGCGATTGGCGGGGCCGCGCATCTCCGCGAGGGTCGACAGGCGCGAATCCTGTTGCGATATCGAAATTCCGGACACGAGTGCCGAGACTCGCCCAGGACATCACCCGTGTGATCGCGCCGCCGTTCCCCGTCGATGTGGTTTCCCAGCTTGCGCCGCGGCGCACTGCCACGTAGTTGTAGCCGCCCCTGCTGAAACGCAGGACCGAGCCATCCGGGGGTTCGACCGGCAACGGCTTCGACACGGGTTGCACGAGGGGAATCGGGGTGAGTGCAGGCATCGCCGCGGTGAGATCGTAGGAGAGCGGATCGGACATTTCTGGGCAGAGCCGCGGACTCGTGACAGCTGGGCCGTCCAGCACTTCCGGCGATGCTTCGTTGGCCTTGATGCTGTCGATGCGGATCTTCGCGGCGACTGCCGAGCCGGTGATATCGCCCCAGCAGGCGGTGACGAGTCCCCGTCGCTCGAGATGCTGGATCAGCGGTGCGAATCGCTGGCTCATCTGCGGAGTCAGCTGGCCGACTCGTTGGTTGTCGACCCGCACCTCCACGTGAGATTTCGCTTTGCCTGACTCCGGCGTGTTCTCGTGGAGGGTGACGATCAGGACGCCGTGTCCACCCGTGGGAACGAATTTCTGGAGTACGTCGAAGTGTTCGTGCTCCTTGGTTACCTGCACGATCGCCGAGCGGGGCAGAATCGTGTACGGGACGGCTGGCGGTTCGTTCAGCGGAATCGCGTCGCACGCCTCGCCGAGACCGAGCTGCACCGACGCCCTGGCCTCGGTTCCGTCCCACCCGTCGTACTCGGAATACCAGATCCGGCCGGAGGTGGTCGGGATGAATCCGGAGGCGACGATGCGCCTGATGGGACCTGCCCAGCTCAGCGCAGTCTCCGCGTCCAGGTATCCGATCGTGCGCCGCTCGACGCGTACCGATATCGCCCAGGGACCCCGCGATCCGGAGGGCTCGGGAATCAGCTCGACCTCGGGCGTCAGCTCGAACCGATCGTCGGGCAGCGGGTCCGGGAGAAGACTCCGAATCGCCGGCAGATGCTCATCGGCCACTTCGAGTTCGTGGTCACGCCAGCTCCGTGGCGGGCCCCACAGGCGATACGTCGAGCCGACCTCGTGCACGAGTTCTTGTGCGACGGGAACGCTCGCCGGCTCAGTCCGATCGAGAGGTTCCGCCTCAGCTTCGTCGTCTACCTCGACACCGAAATCTGTTGCCAGGCCAGCAAGTCCGGAATCCCAACCTTGCCCCACCGCCCGGACCCTCCACGCACCGCCGCGCCGGTAGACCTCACCGAAGACGAAAGCCCTTTCTGTGGTCGCATCCGAGGTGACGTATTCGGCCAGGGACCGACCAGCGTCATCAAGGATCTCGAAGGTGAGATCGCCCAGCCTGCCGAAACTTCCCACCGAGACGCTGCCGGCGAGCGCCACAGTATTGACATGGTCAGGAACAGTGGGCAAGTCGATGACAATCCGGGCCCGCGTAGCCCCATCAGCGCGCTCGGTGCCTTCGAACCGTACCGAGCCATCTGCGGACCGTGGTTGGTTGTAGAAGACGAAATCGGCGTCGGAACCGACTTTTCCATCGGCGCCCAGCAACAGGGCGGAGGCGTCCACGTCAGTACTCGAGTCGGCCCAGCCGATGATGACTTCGACGCGGTTCGCGTCGGCGGGCAGTGGGAGGTTCTGTCCGCGCAGCAGCGTCGGTGGCGTCACGGGTTCGGTGTCCTTATCGGTTCGGTGGTGGCCTGCGGAGCTCTGCCATGATCTCGTATCGTGCCTGGAGCCCGTTACGGATCTACCTGTCGATCTTGCGGAACGCACAGCCGCCGGAGGCCTTGCCTGCGGTGAACGCGGTGCGCCGCTCGTTGATGTCGGCTGGCCGAACCGAGTGTCATTGGAAGTTCAGAATCGGGACTGATCCGCGGGACAAGAGTCGAATGCGGGACATCAGATCGAGGACGAACTCATCCTCGTGGAACGGTGTCCATCCGCCCCTGTGTCTGTGCGCTCTGACCTCATAGAACAGGCAGCGTCGCAGCATCAGCACGTCATCGGGCAGTGTGCCTTCCTGGTCCCAGTCGCTACGGATCGCCCGTACCGCTTCGCCGAGCCCCTCCGGCCCGCCGAATCCCCCGTAACCCGAGCACGTATGAGCGAACTCGATGTGCGCCTGCTCGTCGGAATTCTCTAGCGGCACCGCACAGTGCTCTGACATACCGTACTTCTCCTTCGGCTTACGACGGCCACTGCTGATGGCTGCCGAGTAGACCCCGTACCGCGCCCAGGGTTCGAGTATCAGAGCATACTGAGCGCTTTCCAGCCTTCCGATGAAAGCCGTTGAGGCACCGTAGGTTCAGCAGTGCACGGGCTTCTTCGATCAGTGCGCAGCGGCGGCAGTCACGGCTACGACATCCTGCGAGGTTGCAATCACCTGGACGGCACGGGCGGGTAGAGCCTGATCGCGACCGTGGCGGCAAGCGGTTCCAACGCTGTCCTGATCAACGGGCCGACTTCCTCCCAGGTGAGTCCGCCGTGCCCGCAACCGAGTGCGGGGATCGCGATCGACTGAATTCGGTACCGCTCGATCGTCTCGACCAGGGCGGGTAGGCCGACGGACACGTCATCGAGTCGGCTGGCCGAGCGCCAGTGTCGCTTCGTCGGGAAGTTGACAATCAATCGCGGCCCGCGGGTAGCACCGGTTTCCCACACGAACATTCGGCCGACGTGGAGACCACCCATCCGCGCTGTGCGGGCATACTCCCGGACCATATCCGGGTAGGCCTGCTTGAACCGCAGCGCGATCCCCTTGCCCATGACGCCGACGGTGTTGACTGCCTTGACAAGAGCTTCGGTGTCGGCATCGAGGAGGCTGCCGGACTCTTCGCGGATCATGGGGGCGAATGTACGAGGACCATCCGACAAGTGCGGGCGCGCGGAAGGTGAACCGCCCCGGGTTCGGCGCCCACCGCCTTCTTGGGAAGGATGGGCAGTCACTACCGTGGTGGCCGCTCCGGACGTGCCGAACCCGCGGAAGCATCAACGTAGCGCGTCGTCGACCGCTCCGATCGGCTGCGACGGATCAATCCCTCTTGGTCGGAGTGGTAGACCGGCCGTGAACGATCGGCGAGATACGCCCTTGCATAGGTACTTTCATCGTCGACCGTGATCACGTCGCAGGTGCCGACAAGGACGGGTGGTAGCTCGGCGCCGAGATGCCTCCGATGGGGTACGAAGATCGCCTCGGCGCCAATTCGCCGGACGATGGCTATGAGTGTGGTGAGGGGGTCGGCCGTTCGATCCGTGAATACGATGGTCTTGGCCAGGTTGTAGCCGTACCGCTTCGCCAGCGATCGTATGCGGATCTCATCCCAGTTCTGCGCCGCGCCGGACAGGTCGGACCGGAGGTAGCCGAGGGCGATGGGCCTCATCTTGTGATCTCCGATCGTGGCACGTCGAGCATGGCTTGTCCGGTGGGAGTCTTCGTGTAGGCATGGCCGGACAGGGAAAGTTCCCAGGCATTCCGATGGGGTGGTTGTCGGAGGAACCCGATGTGGTGGAGCGATCGCAGTGTGCGTCGGGTTCGTCTGATGGAGAGCCCGGTGTCAGCGGCGATCTGGCGGTCGATGAGCTGTCCGCCGGGTTGCAGAAGGCGGAGGATGAGTGCTTGATCGAGGATGGCGGTCATCGGCGAGTCCTGTCGGCCTGCATTGTTGTCGAATCCGAGCGAACTGCTTGTCTGGGGATCACGAGCCCCCCTTCGTGGTCGGTGATCTGAAGGTATTGATCCGCGAGGGGCACCTGAACTACGTCCGGGACACTTCTCCGGACATTTCAAAGGCACTGGTATGTCCCAGAAATGGGACGTATGGTGGCAGCATGTCCCACCGCTTGGAATCGGCGATGCTTCGTGCGCGACTGGATTCGGTTGCGTTGGCTGAGGCTGTCGGCGTCGACGCGAAGACCGTCAATAGGTGGCTGGCCGGTCGTGTTCCGCATCGGCGAACACGGTCGGTGGTCGCGCGGGTGCTGGGTGAGGCCGAAGATTTGCTGTGGCCACAGACGCGTCGCGATCTTGCCGCGGGAGGCGCAGCGACAGCCGAGGTACTGGGTGCTTACGCCCACCGGGCAGACATTCCCAACGACCTGTGGACCTCGCTGCTTCTCGGGGCGCGCGGGCAGATCGACATCGCCGGATACGCGTATCCCTTCGTATTGGAGCTGTTGCCCGACGCTGGAGAAATTCTCGCGGAGAGATGCCGCAACGGAACCCGCGTCCGGTTGGCGTTCGCCGACCCGGACTGTCCTCATGTGGCTGAGCGTGACGCGTTGGAGCAGATGAATGGAACTCTCGCCGGCCGAATCCGTAATGCGCTCAGCATGTTGGGACCGCTGACCGACACGCCAGGGTGCGACATCGGACTACACACGAGCCACCTGTACAACTCAGTCTTCCGATTCGACGATCAGATGATCGTCACGCCGTACCTTCTGCGGGCGCGCGGATATCAGCACCCGGCGCTCCACCTGCGGAAACTATCGCCGCACGGGATCTTCTCCTCGTTCGCCGAACAGTTCGAACAGATTTGGGGCTCGGTGACTCCCTACGCGCAAGGACGTTCGCATGAGTTCACGGCGTGACTACTACAGGGATCCGAATGCTCCGAAGGCCAACAGTCTTGTTCCAGGCGCTTCGGTTCTGGTCACGGACGGTGTGGGCCGCATCCTGATGCAACGCAGGGGTGATTCGGGAAACTGGTCGTTGCCGGGGGGAGCCATGGAGATCGGGGAAACCCTCGAACAGTGCGCGGTTCGCGAGACAAAGGAAGAGACCGGGCTCGACGTCGAGATCACGGGGCTGCTGGGTATCTACACCGATCCGGAACACGTCATCGAGTACGGGGACGGAGAGGTGCGGCAGGAGTTCGCCGTTACTTACCTCGGCCGGCTTCTGGGTGGCGAGGTCGCGGTGAGTAGCGAGTCAACTGAGGTTCGGTTTGTCGGGGTGGACGAGCTGGCGGACCTCCCGGTGCATCCGACTGTTCTGGTCCGCATCGCCCACTTCAAGGAAGACCGAACAGCTCCTTACCTCGGGTGACTAATGATCGGATGGAAAGAACCGCCCAGACGCTCGGATTCAGTGTCCCTTCCCTCTCGCCAGGGTCAACAGGACTCCAATGCCGAGGGTCCCATTCGCTGGGGGACGTGCCGCCTTGACTCGTACTGACAGCGAAGTACCCCGAACGTCGAGGTACTCGAACTGTCCGTACAGTCCCGCCTTCCTCCTACCGTGGGATCAACAGCACATCAACAACGACACGCCCAAGCACTAAGTAGAAATCGCAAACCTTTGCAACATGTTCAGAATCAGGGAACGTCGTACCCGCTGTTGGGTGGGCTATTCCGTTCCGCTCCTTCATAATCTTGTCGAGAAAATTGACAGCCTCACTTCTGCAGCCGCGGTCGTCGCCTTTTTCGAGGTGGGCCTTGAGTTGCGCTTGCTTTCCTATTTCCTGCCATATATCTGCGATGCCTACCCGCTTGAATATGTTTGCGAATACACGACTATTCATGTTTGACTCGGTAATTGATAGCGGCTTTGATGGCACTGATTCCAAAGCGTCGCGCCCTTCTAGGTTAGCAGCCAAAGCAACCACTAACCCTTCTGCCTCGGGCCTCGTGTATCCGAATTTTTCTGGGCTCTTAGCTACGGTGAGTACCTGCTCGTACAGCTGTTGGCGAAGGTCTGTGGGAAGTTCGGAATACGATGATGCTTTCTCGGTAAGACTGTCCGCAACTGCGACGACGAGGTCTCGTACGAAATATTCGAAGCGTCCGCAAAGGTAGAGGAGTAGCGATCCGGAGAGAAGCGGCAAATCTGTGCGGACCGCCGGTGCGAGCTCAAGCAAGCTCCTCGCTTCGTTCCACTGTTCATGCTCGTCAGTTGAAAAGGGTGGCGTCGAAGCGGCAAAATCTTTGAAAGAGTCAACTAGCACCAGGAGCTCTTTTGCTCGGGCTAGGTCCCGACTAAATTCCGAAAGGACCGCATTGAATGGCGACATTGGAATTTATGCACCTGCCCCAAGGATTGATGTGGCAAGGTTGACGCGGTCGTGGACGGCGCCGATCGTGTTTCCCCTGCCTACCAAAACATCGTAGGAGTCTCGGTGCGAGAGTGCATCCTCGAGAGCTGAAGCGATCGCGGTACCATCGAGGCGGGCGCATCTAGTATCAAGCTGGCTAAATGCAACCATGAGCGCATCGTAGAGTGGCCGACTCAAGCGGCTGTTTGTCGGCAGCCTGAAAAGACTATCGCCGAAAATTCCGAGAAGCCCCCTCAGTGAAGTCTGAAACAGATCTGAAAGTCTGTCGATTTCCTTTTCGTTTGCCTGCGCGTTCGCTTGCATATAGTTGTCAAGAATTGCCCTAAGTGACCCTTGTCGATCGAACTCTATCGCGTCACGGAGTGCGAAGAACCTCAACACGAGCTCGGCATCGGCCATCGAAGCGAATAGAGCATTTCGCAGGAGCTCGTCAGATGGGTGGCGCTCCTCGCCCTCTGAGTAAGGAGGGATATTCCATGCAGTTGTGAACGCGGAGGTTCGCGCCATTCTTATAAGAAGTGCATTTAGGCTGCCTGGGTGAAGGGCATTTCTGAGCTCCTGTGGATTGAGTCGAATTCCACCAGTGTTTAGCCTGTCAAACAGAACTCTTCTGACATCGATGTCGTCGCCGTTATCGCTGCTCGGGGCATTTGTTTCGGCCAGTAGGACAACTGCAGGCAGGCTGCGTCGAAGGAGTCCCTTCTTTAGGACATCGGGTAGCTCTTTGAAGCGCTTTCCGTTCAGTTCTGACCAGTACTCAAGTCCTTGAAGGCTGTACTCATTCGACAGGAATGCGCTGATTGCATCTAGGCGTTGCCGACCATCGATCACCTCGTAGGAGTTGTAGTCACGTTCATAAAGGAATATTGGTGGAACTGGGATATTCAATAGGAATGATTCGATCAGAAGGGACTTCTTCTTATTGGGCCACCTGAGTCGCCTTTGATAGGCTGGTGAAATATCGATCAACTCCCGGCCCGGCTGGAGGGCGTGTTGAAGATAGTCCAGCTGATAGTCTTTCGTTTCCCGAACAACCCGAAGTTGGCTCTTTGCATATTTGCTTGCCGGGTCGGCCTCCTCATTTTCAGGCTCGAAGAGATGTCCTTGTTCTTCCTCGTCGAACCATGCCTCGACGTCGATATTGTCTATTTCCACAGGTTGGCCCCAGTTCTGAATTCGAAGGAATTATAGCTCAGATGCTGCGTGTAGCTTGCGGGAGGTTGTGGCGGTAACTTCCGGTGACCGAGTAGAACTGGTTGTGGGCGTGGAGCATGTCCTGTTCGCGGTCGACTCCGGTGAAGGGTTCGACGTAGGTGATTCCGTCGACTGTAAGGTCGGTGGTGGGGATTGCTCCCTTTTTGCGGTATTCGGTAGCTAGTTTGGTGGGGAGTTGGCGGCCGGTGGGGTCGTAGAGGGCTTCGCGTTCGTATTTTTGGAGGACCGGGAATTGGGTTCGGTAGATTGTCAGTAGTTCTTCGGCGGTGATGTTCAGCATTACTGCCACGATTGCGTCGATCTCGATCAGGGCCTGGCGGCGGGCGGCGTCGGTGCGGAGGGGGGTGTGCCAAGTCCACTCCGGGGAGGTCTCGCCCAGTGGGGGTCTCGAGTGGTCGGGGGTGGGGATGGTGGGGACCCAGGAGTCCTGTTGCCAGGTTGGGTCGTACAGTTCGGACCAGAGTGGGGCGTACGCGGACGTAAGTGCGTTGAGGCGCAAGGTTCGGTGGAGCAGATTCGGTTCAAGTGCGTGGCCGCGAACATGCGGAAGTCGACGGATAACGCCCTGATTCAGCTCGGCGACACCAGCGACCTTGATCATGAAGTCTGCGACGATTGATGCCCAAATACCACCTGCAACAACGAGGTCGGTGTTGGACGGGAGTGCCGCGCTCAACACCGGGTGCACATGCGATGGCCCGGGCGGAATGATGGCGGAGTGCAGGGTGCGGACTGTGGCAGAGTCGGCCATGCGGCGCCAGGCGAGGCGGAAGTAGGACGAGCTTGGTTCGTTGTTCCACTTCGGGTAGGCGGTTTGGTATTCGGGGAGTGGGCGGGCAGGCTGGTAATTGGTTCTTGGGATGAAGTTTTCTGGGATCGACGTGAGGTCGATGGGGGAGTAGTCGCCTGCGCTGCGCATTGTAGGGTTTGGCTGCTGGAACAGCGGACGTGCGACCGTAAGATGCGGGCCTTGGAGAATTGCGCCGTCCCACGTCGACGGAATCGCCGATGCAGATTCGAAGAAGCCGAGCCTTCGGTCACGATCTTCCTCCCAGCCGCGAGTCCACTGGAATGCGACGTCCGAGAGGCGAGGAGCGAGAGCGATCTTGTTTAGCACGTCCGCGCTCGCGCGATTGACAGGATATAGCATGCGTGCCTCGGCGCTTGCAACTTCGACCTCATCTATTAGTGAGGACCAACTCCTGAGTACCTCGTCGTCAACATGCGTTATGCGTGCTGCATGTGGACGCAGATCCCAATTTTCGTCGCTATCGCGGATCGTGGGCTGTGGTCCTGATCCGTCGTGAACAAGCGAGCGAGACACCACGCTCGGCGCAAAGATCCATGCGGCATGAATGAAGTTGACAGCACACTCTGAGCCATAGACATGAATCCCAAATGTCTTCTTGTGGCCGATTTCGGGAAACTGATACGTATTGTTGTGGAATCTATAGTGGCGCCGCATTCGTCGATAACATACTTTGCGGAGCTGTCCCGCTCGCGATTCAGTGAAATGACTCTCCGGGTGAATCAGTGCGACTGTGCCGAGGTTTGACATAGATCGCCACGTGCGCTCGATAAAGCATCGATATAGATCAGGCTGAAGACCAGTTAAAACCGGTCTGTCCACGCCGGAGCGGAGATGGCTGCTAAGGCCCGCTTGACTCGCACGCTCATCAAGCAGTGTACGTACGGCGTCGGGCACAACCAGTGTCTGTGCGGAGCGTGACCGCTTTTCCGCCTCCGATGGCTTATGCGCCAACTGCCACCACGGATCAAACTCCGCCAAAACAGCTGACTCGTCCCAATCCGGCCGCACCCAGGGTGGGTTACCCACTTGCAGATCAAACCCACCCCGCGCGAATACCGGTGCGAAGTCCAACTCCCAATGGTGGAATCCCTGCGCCCGCGCGATCTCGGAAGCGACTGTCAACCAGGGGAAATCAGCAGCCGCCGCTGAGTACGGCCGTGCCCCCGTGAAGATGCGGTCGTTGTCCTCGGCAGCGTCGAGTTCGGTCCAGCTCATATCCCCGGTGATGCTTGTTTGGCCGCGGCGCTCCTGCAGCGTCGACTTCACCGGCGTACCCAGCAGTGCCTCCAAACCTCCAACCCACTGATCCCAATCCGGCGCGGGGATGTCCCCGGTCACCTGCCATGACCACAGGGCGCACCATGCGTCCATCACGCGGCGCAGGCGCTGGTACGGGCCGTTTTCGTCGTGCAGGACCGCTTCGATCTGTTCGCGGGAGACAGCGGGGACGTAGTCGGCTGGGTCGCTGCCCCAGAGGTGTAGGTCGCGGCGGATTTCGGATTCGGCGATGGTGAGGCGGCGCAGGGTGAAGTCCCAGAGGGTTTCCACGCGCTCCGCCAAGGTCGCCAGTCGCTTGACCAACGCTTTCGAGGGGGATGAGCGGATACTGTTGCGCCACAGGCGTAGTTCTTCGCGGGCGTCGGGGGCGTAGAGCTTTGCTTCGGCGGTGTCGATGATGGCGCCCCAGCCTTCGGCCGGAAGGAGGAAGTGGTGGATGCCGGTGCCGATGTCGGTGCCTATGGGGACATCCTTGGGGACGGTCTTGAGCCAAGCCTTCTTGGCGAGTTCGTTGGGGGTGTAGACCGCGCGGCGGGCGCCGATCAGGGAGTTGCCTCGGCGCAGGTGGAGGCCGAACCAGGGGGCCTGGAGGCCGGCGACCATGGTGTCGAGCCAGAGGGAGATTTCGGCGAGTTCGACGGCGGTGGCGTTGAGGTCTACGCCGTAGACCTGGTGGAGGGCGATGTGGGCCTTCACCTTTTGGAGTTCGACGGTGTATTGATCGGCGTCGATCAGCTCGCCCAGGTCCTCTTGCTTGCGCTTCAAATACTCGGCGGCGAGTTGGCGGACGGCCTCGATGGCGAAGGCGCCCGAGCCGAGGGCGGGCTCGCAGATGGTGAGGGAGAGGATGTCGTCGGGGGTGGTGCGGACGCCGTCTTGGTCGAGGAGTTCCTCGAGGGCTTGGGAGACGACGAATTTCGTGAGGACTTCGGGGGTGTAGTACGAGGCGGACTGTTGGCGTTCGCGGCCGGCGAGGCGGAAGACGAAGGTGCCCTTGGCGTGGACGACGGGGCGCAGCTCGCGGGTGGTGGGGTCTTCCACGCGGACGAAATCGGCTGCGGACAGGTGGTCGGCGCGGGTGACGGGGACCACCCAGGAACCCTTCTCCGGGTTGCCGTCCTTGGCTACCTCGTAGAGGTCCTCTTCGGCGAAGAAGCCGGTGTAGGACATCAGGCCCTCGTAGACGGCGCCGAGCTGGTTGATGCCGAGTTCGGCGTAGCTGATGAAGCCGCGGTCGGCGCCCTTGCGGGACTTGGATTCCTTGGTGAGCAGGAGGTGGGCGAGGACCTGTTGGGTGGCTTCGTTGCCGAGGCCGACCTCGTCGATCAAGGCGGTTGCCTTGGGTGAGAAAAGGTCTGCGCGCAAAGGGTTGAATTCGAGGCCCGGTGCGGGGTCGTCGGTGACGTATTCGCGGACGGCGGGCTGGTGGCCCTGGTCGACCAGGTCGAAGAGGCGTTTCAGTGACTCGTACAGGTGGGTGCCGGTGCGGGCGTGGTGGGAGACGAGTTCGGTGAGGGTGAGTTCACGGAGGCGGTCGAGGCCGTAGCCCTCCTCGTACTCGGCCGCGCCGGTGGGGAGGACCTGCATTTCCGGGGAGGCTTCGGCGTACAGCAGGAACAGGATTCGGTACAGGAAGCGCAGGGAATGCTTGGCCAGCTCGTTGCCATCGATGCGGTCCATGGGGAGATTGCGGGCGCGGCGGCGGCGGACCACTTCGTTGGCGATGATCTCGATGGAGAGGCGGATGCCCTCGCGGAGGTCCTTGGAGACGCCGACGGTGTGCTTCACCGAGTCTTCGAGGACGCCGGTCCACCAGATGTTGCCGTCGGGGTCGGGGCGCAGTGACTGGTGGCCGAATATTGCTGCGGTGCGGTCGATTTCGCCGCCGCGGGCGTCGTGGCGGCGTTCGGCGACGACGAGGAGGTCGAGGGCGAGGTAGCGGCCTTCGGCCCAGCGTTCGGCTTCGGTCAGCAGGAGCCAGCGGCCTGCCTGGACCACGACGAAGGCGGGTGGGGTGCCGGAGCGGTAGGCGGCGGAGACTGCCTTGGATGCCGATTCGAGGGGCTTGTTCTCCTCGGTGGCGGCGGTGATCAGGGTGCCTTCGCCGAGGAAGTCCTCGATGGACTCGACCGGGTTCGCCTGGATGAATAGCACGTTCGGGGTGCCGGTGAGCTGGGCGTCGGGGATGACCAGCTCGGAGCCGGCGCGTTCGGCGGTGAAGGGGGTCAGTTCGCCCTGGTAGCCGAACGCCTCGCGGACCATGGCGTGCGCCTTGGGGGCGGCTTCGGGGTTCTCGGCGAGGGAGCCCAGGATGGTGTGCAGGTCGCCGGCGGCAGACAGCAGACTGCTGCGGACGGTCTTGCGGCCTTCCTTGGCCTCGGCGTCCCAGGCTTTGCGGAGTTCCATGACCTTGCCGTGGAACGACTCCTTCACCGAGTCGGTGGTGAAGTAGTGCTCGCTGATCCAGTCCTCGCCGACGACGATGGAATCGAAGGAGGCCACGATCACTGGTCCTTTCCGGGGACGATCACCAGCAGGGGGCGCACCAGTTGCTGGGTGGGGGCGAGGGATTCGGCCAGGCGCTGTTCCTCGGCGATGCGGCGGGCGTAGGAGTCGACCTTCTTCTTCTGGCTGCCGAACAGTTCGAGTTGTTCGGCGCCGGAATGCCAGCGGTCGGCGCGGCGGCGCCACTGGGCCAGGCGTTCGTTGGCGGAGCGTTCCTGGTGGTCGAGGACCAGCTTCATCGACCTGGTGGCCTGGTCGACGGCGGCGGGGATCAGCTGTTGGAAGCGTTCCGGATCAGGGATGGGACCGGGGTTGGCGGTGTTGGGCCGCAGGCCGGTTTCGGTGAGCAGGAAGTCGAGGCTTTCCAGCGGGCTGGGTATCGCGAAGGTGGGGCGGTCGGGGTCGGGGAACTCGACGGTGGAGAAGACGCGGGAGACGAGCTGGCCGCGGCGGTTCATCAGGGTGCCCATCAGGACGACGGTGACGGCGTCGACGTCGCCGCGGATGGCGAAGATCTGGTTGCGGCCAAGGGCCGACAGGGCGCGGTCGCTGGCCCAGTCGAGGACCGGGTGCAGGGGGCCGAGGTAGTGGGCTTCGGGCCAGGTGGTGGCGTTGATGCCCTTGCCCTGGCGGGCTGCCCGCAGCTGGGCGTCGCCGACCTGGCGGGAGGTGGCGAGCTTGAGGCGCTGGTCGATCTGGCCCTTGTCGCGGTAGTTCTGGGGCAGATGGGCCAGGCGCTGGCGGAGGTCACGGGGTGGGATCAGTTCGGCGATACCGTGATTGGCGTGGACGGTCCAGCCGACGCCGCCGTTGTCGGGGGCTGCGTGGGGGACGTCGTTGAAAGCGGCGCGCAGCGCCTCGTCGAGGTAGTCGACGTCGGTGGGGTAGAGGCTCTGGCGGGGGAGCTCGGGGAGAGCGGCCGGTGGGTCCTGATCCAGCTGGGCGAAGAAGGCGTCGAAATCGTCGCCGTCGAGGACGTCTTCGACCGTCTTGACCTGGTCGTCCAGAGCTGTTTTGCGGGCCAGCACGTCGCGGATCGCCGACTCCTCCTCGCTGACACTGTGTTTGCCCATCAGGGAGGCGACGTCGCCGAGGGTGGTGTGGGCCTGGTTCTCGCGTTCGAGCAGGCGGGACAGTACGCGCAGGTCACCGGAGAACTCGGAATCCGACGGTTCCAGGATCAGCGAGGAGATGACCGGGGGGTACTGCTGGCCATACCGGTCGACGCGGCCGTTGCGCTGTTCGATGCGGATCAGCGACCACGGGATGTCGTAATGGATCAGGTGGTGGCACTGGGCGTGCAGGTTCACACCTTCGGACGCGACGTCGCCGGTGACCAAGACGCGGATCGGGGAGGTCTCGAGCTTGAAGCTCTCGACGATCTCTTGCTGTTCCACATCTGACAGGCCGCCGTGCAGCATCGCGATATTGGCCGGCTTCAGGTCGAGAGCGCCGGGCAAGAGCTCTTCGAGCCACTTCAGGGTGGCGACGCGCTCGGCGAAGACAACGGCACGGGTCGACGACTTCGGGCCGACACCGATCTCGTGGAGCCGGGTGATGAGCGCGGCTTGTTTGCCCGCGGTCTCGGTGAACGATTTGTCGTTCAGGTCAGCGAGGTTGGTCAGTGCGGCCAGCTCGGTGTGCTGCTCGGGCGTGTGCGGGCCGCCCTTCTCGCACAACTTGGCTCTACGCTGATCGATCGATTCACGGAGAGCCGCTGGCGAGGAGAGGAAGGCTTTGGCGAGAGTCCACGGGAACAAGCCCTTGGTTTCGCCGGAGTACGGCGATCGGCCGGACTCGGGGTGCAGCCAGACCTGCGAAAGTTCCTGCGCGACAGCATCCTCGGGACCCGAGGCCTTGACCAGCCGGTGGACGGGCTCGGCGCGTTCGGCCCAGTCGCTGCCGACCTCCGCGGCAACTTCGTCGTGGTGACGGTGCCTGCGGATCAGCAGGGATTGCACGTCCTGCTTGGTGAAGGAGCCATCCGCGGCGACAGCGGTCGGGTCGAGCAGGCGCAGTAGCTCGGCGAAGGATTCCTCGCGGCCGTTGTGCGGGGTGGCGGACGCCAAGATCAGGGCCTCGGTGTTCGGTGCGAGGACACGGGCGAGTTCGTTGTTCTGGGTGCCGACGTTGGTGAGGTTGTGGGACTCGTCGATCACGACGGCATCCCAGTGCTGGCGCTCCAGGTGGGCCTTGTAGCGCGGGCTCTTGAGGGTGTCGATCGAGATGATCGCGCGCTTGTAATAGGTGAACGGGTTGCGGGTGGCGGGGAGCTTCTGGCGGACCTTCTGGATACCGGCCGAGTCCAGGCGGACGAACGGCAGCGCGAAGCGGCACCACAGTTCGTGCTGCATCTGTTCCAAGACGTGCTTGGGGGTGACGATCAGGATGCGTTCGCCCCGGCCGCGTCGGACCAGCTCGGACAGGATCATGCCGATCTCGAGCGTCTTGCCGAGACCGACGGCGTCGGCCAGCAGAATGCGGGGCCGGATGTGCTGGGGATCAAGGGCTTTGGCCACCGCGGCACGCTGGTAGCCGAGGGAGTCGGCGAGCATGCGGGTGGAGACAGTGAGCGTCTGGTCGCCATAGGGGAAAGGTGTTTTTCGCAGGAGGGCTTCGAGCCAGAGCCTGGAATCCCGGTAGCCGGAAGAACCGTCGGGGACTACCTGGGCGAGGGCGGGGTCGAGCACCTCGATGCGGTCGAGACTGTCGTAGAACGTCGCCGTGGTGTCGGCGACCAGTTCCGACAGGCCGCGAACGCGGAGGAGCCAGCCGTCGGAGCCCTGCTCCGCCGAGGTCACCAGCCATTCCTCGTCACGGACCACAACGATCGAGCCGGGGGCCACGTTGAGCCCGCGAGGCTCGACGGTGTGGGTCATCGGGCTGCACTCCTGATGGGTCGACGCAGAGTCATCCAATGTAGTGCCGAAACGACATTCATTCGGAATTCTGCATGTTTAGATGCGGCGGGCATGGCAGGGTGGAGATCGGTGAACGAGCCTCGGGCGTTGCAGGCGATCGTGCCCCGAGCATAAATCGACGTGAAAACTATGTCAATCGATCACCGCCCGTGCTGGGCGCGATCAGGTTGTCGTGCGTTACCGTGGTCGTCACCAGGGCTTTGACAGGTGGGGAGGTGCGGGTGGTGGCAGACTCGGCGGGGGCGCCGACCGAGCTGACGGCTCGGGATGCGCCGCCCACAGAGCGCTCGGCCTATGGCGAGCTACGTGCGCTGGCTGCGGCATTCCAGGCGCCGGATCTGCCCGTCCTCGAGCCCGGTGAGAGTCCGTTGCCGACCGTGACGCTCGGCGAACTTGTCGAGGCGGGCGCCCTCACTGTGCTCGAATCGCCGCCGACGCTCGTGCCCACCGACGGTGGATCGGACATGCTGACCGCGAAGGACATTCGGCTCGGTCGTGAGGCGTCGAAGGTTTGCGACGCGCAGACGCCCGGCGCGGTTACGGCGCAGCCCGGTGACGTCGTGGTCGCGATGGGTGTACCGACTGTGGCGCGAGTTTGCACTCTCGGCGTGCTGGTTGCGCCGGGAGTTGCGGTGCTGCAAAGTAATCCGAATGTGATCGACCCGGTCTTTCTCGCCGGTGTCGTTCGAGCCGCCGGTGATGCGGCAGGCAAGCCGGTCGACCTGTTTGCGGTGAATTTTCCTCGATTGCCGCTCAACGGACAGCGTGACGTCGGCGCGGCGGTCGCCAGGCTGATGGACATCGAAAACGCTTGGCGTGCTCAGCGTCTGGCCATGGAGCGGTTGGTTGGTGCCGGTCTGACCGGTTTGGCCACGGGTACGTTGCGCGCCCACGCCGACCCGGGAGACCAGGGGGAATGAGATGACTCCGCGGATCGTGGCGCAGCGCTACGAACTGATCGAGGTCATCGGGCGCGGTGGCATGGGCCAGGTGTTTCGAGGCTTCGATCGCACGCTCAAACGCAGAGTCGCGATCAAGTTCATCCACCCCAGGCTTGCCGAGAGCGAGGAATGGGAACGGCGGTTCGTGCGCGAAGCCGAGCTGATGGCGCGTATGAGTCATCCCGGTATGGCAACGGTTTTCGACGCAGGCATCGACCCGGGGCCGCCGGAGCAGCCGTTTCTGGTCATGGAGTACATCGACGGGGTCACACTCGACAGCATTCTCGCCAGACGCGGCAACTTGCCTGTCGGTGCGGTCGCCGGAATCGCCGCCCAAACCGCAGCGGTGCTCGCTGAAGCACACGGGCACAGCATCTTCCACCGGGACCTGAAACCGTCGAATCTGATGCTGTGCGCCGACGGCACGGTGCGGGTGCTGGACTTCGGAATCGCCGTCGCGCTCGATGCGAGCCAGCCCAGGCTCACTCGAACGGGGTCGGGGATCGGTACGCCGGAATACATGGCGCCCGAACAGGTTCGGGGGAAGACGGTGGTGCCGCAAACGGACCTGTATTCGCTGGGGCTGGTGATGTATGAGCTGCTCACCGGGGTCAGGGCCATGCTCGGTGGGTCGGAGATCGACACCATGATCAACCAGGTCAATGCCGCCGCACCCGACCTCACCCAGGAACGCCACGATGTGCCCGAGGAGCTGGCGGTGCTGGTCTCGGGCATGCTCGCCAAGGATCCGCTCGATCGGCCGGCCGATGCGGCAACCGTGCACGCGGTGCTGATGCGCTACGTCGGTGCGCTCGACGGGTTGATGGAGCGGGCGGATCCGGCGAGCCCAGCTCGGCTGTATGCCACGGCGGTCGGGGCATCGGCAGCGACCCGGACGGCGCCGACTCAACTGCGCCAGGGTGACGATCCGGCTCCCGGATACGAGTTCACCCGCGGCGATATCGATCGGGCGGTTCGTCGTGCCCGCGACCTTGCCGACGAATCGAAGTACGTCCCGGCGGTCGGGGAACTCAGGGACGTGCTCGAGGTCGCCGTCCCACACCTGGGTGCTCGCGATGCCGACGTGGTCGACACGAGGATCCGGCTCGCCGATCTGTGTCTCGAATCCGGGGACTACATCCAGGCCGCCGCGATATACACCGAACTCATTGATGACCTCACCGCCGAGCGTGGACCCTACGACGATCAGGTCATGTTCTGTCAGCGGCAGCTGGCCACCTGTCAGGTCCACAGCGGCCAGGTCCGGGCGGCGCTGACCCGGTTGCGGAAGCTGCACGCACAGCTGGCCGCGTGGCACGGCGAGAACGATCCGCGGGTGGTGCAACTGGGGGAGATGATTGCCCAGATCCGGGCCGGATCAAGATAGCGGAAACCTCGGGTACCCATGTTGGATGAGATTCATGCTTGGTACCCGCTAACGAATCGGTAGCGATCGTGAGAGTCTTCATGGCACATCGGTAGCGCAGGCTTGTGAGCTGGCGATACCGTTGGCAAGTTGGCTTGCGTGTGGTGAGGAGAAGGTGGGATGGCGGAGCCGGGGGCCGTGCTGGAAGCCGATCTGGCGGATCGGGCGTCTCGGTTGTTCCGGTTCCTTGCTCGTGTCCAGGGGGTCGGCGGTCACGCGATCCTGGATGCCGACGATCTGGGGACGGTGGAGTGGCTCGGTGAGCTGCCGCCGAGCGAGGCTGTCCGGTTCACCCCGGGATCGGAGGACAAGCCATTTCTACGGTTGGACAAGGTGCCTGTCTCCCCACCGATCGGTCCACCCGACCAGCAAGTGCGTGGCTGGCTCATCCCCGGAAGGTTTGACGATTACGCCGCCGAACCTCGCGTGCGTACCGAGCGGGTGAACGCCGACGGCGTGCAGGAAAGACTCGCCGACCATCCCGAGATCGCGGAGCGGTTCGGTGAATGGCTGCGGCGGTGGCAGACCTGGGCGGAACGGGCCCGGATCGAAGAACCGGCGCATCGCTGGTATCGGTCGATTTACCGAATGTATTCCGACGTCAACGCCTCGGCGGAATCCAAGGAAGCGGTGCTGGCGCTGGGCTGCGTCGTGTGGCGGCGGCCCGGTACAGGGACCATTCGCCGGCATGCGCTGACTATGCCGGTGAAGTTCGAATTCGACACCGACTCGGGAACTTTGACTGTTCGTCTCGACCTCGATGCCGGCCGCGCGACGATGGAACTGTCCGACTTTCTCGATCCCGGCGAAATCATCGATCCGGCACTGTTGCGCACAGTGGAACACGAGTTCCTCAGTGGTGTGGACCCATTCGATCATGATGTGATCGCTGGTCTCATGCGGAGGCTGCTGCACAGTCTCGGCCCGGACACGGACTTCCGTGACGAGATGACGCCGGCTGCCGCGACATCGGACCCGGTCGGCTACTACGCGCCGGCGTTGATCGTCCGCTCTCGCGGTAAGCGGGGGCTGACTCGCGTCCTCGATACCATCGCCGACCGGATTCATGACCAGCGCCGCGTGCCGGCCGGATTGCGCAACC
This sequence comes from Nocardia sp. NPDC051833, assembly GCF_040681225.1. Lineage (NCBI taxonomy): Bacteria > Bacillati > Actinomycetota > Actinomycetes > Mycobacteriales > Nocardiaceae > Nocardia > Nocardia sp. NPDC051833. The sequence continues at coordinate 101,731 of NZ_JBFAYK010000007.1, read as the reverse complement.
TGGTCGATCCCGCCTACACCGCTACCGCGGAACTTCCATCGGACAACGGCGCAATGGTCCATGACGGACCCGACAGCTTCCTGCCCCTGCCCCTCAACGCAGTCCAGCTGGCGATCCTGCAGCATGTGGACTGTCATGCCCACACGATCGTGCAGGGCCCGCCGGGCACCGGCAAGACGCATACCGCTGCCGCACTGATCACGCACCTTCTCGCACAGGGAAAGCGGGTCCTCGTCACCGCGCACACCGACCGGGCTTTGGCTGAGGTGCGGGGAAAGCTGCCGGTCCAGATGCGGGATCTGTGTGTCTCGGTCGCCGGGGCCAGCCGGGACAACTTCGACGATCTGAAGCTCTCGATGGAGCGAATCGCGGCGGCGGCCGACGACCACGATGCTCCGGGCGCCCGCCGACGTGTCGAGGCGTGCACTGCGCGTGTTGCGGAATTGCGAGCGGCTCGTGCGCGGGTAAGTCAGGAGCTGCTTCGCCGGCGCGAACAGGAGGTGGCGCACCACGTCGTTGGCCCGTACCAAGGTACGTTGACCGAACTGATCCAGCGCCATCGATCGGAGGCAACACGATTCGGCTGGATGCGGGGGCTCGCCGAGGTCGGTGTCGGTGCGGCCCTTGCGGTTTCATCTGCTGTAGCCATCGAGTGGCGAACGCTCCTGCTCGACGACTCGCTGGCGGACCCCGAGGCAGCTGCACCGCAGTTGCTCACGGTGCACGATGTGCCGCCGGTTGCGCAGGTTGCTCAGTGGTGCGCTCGGCTCGCCGGTGCGACGGAGCGGGTCGATGCTCTGGTCGCGTCGGGGACGCGGTCTCGGATCGATCAGATCCGCGCGCTCACCCCCGCCAGCCGCGGTGAGCTGATGGCCACGGTGCGAAAGGTGCATCGCGAGCTCGAAGAGCTGGCCGGCAGCCGTGACGGGTGGGTTCGCGACGCAGTGGCCGACGTGGCCAGAGGACGGGGCGGCGTCTGGCACGGCCGACGCGTTCGGCTGGTCGAATTGCTGGAACCCGCGGTGGCTTTGACGAGTCAGCTCGGCATCGCCCAGGTCCGTGTGGCCGGGGGGGACCGTGCTGCGCTCGTCGCACTCGCCGAAGCGGTCCTCAGCAACATCGAGAAGAACGGTGCGTTGAAGCTGCGCCCGGATGGTGCGCCGAAGGTAGGGCTGACGACCAGCCGGGTCGTGAAGGACGCGTCGCTACTGTTCGAACAGGTTCGGGTGGATGGCCGAATTCCGGTCACCGTTGAACAGCTTCGTTCCTTTCTCGATTACGAACAGGTCGAGCGGCTCGTCGAGCAGCTCGACGAAGTATGGACCGGATCAGGGGTGGTCGCCGCGGCACCCGGCAGCGTGTCCGTGCGGTTGGCCCACCATCGCGAACACGCGGACCAACTGCGCATACTGCTCACGGTCGGTGCCGAATTGGTCGCCGCGGGTCAGCAATTCCGTGGATACGGCATGGCCGAGCCGGACTGGTCGGATCGGATCGCGCGCATCGCGCTGCTCGCATCGTTCGACGCGGCCACCGCTATCGACGAGCAAGTCGCGGTCTTCGAACTGTTCGACACAGTCGCCGCGCGGGTAGACAGGCTGCGCTATCAGCCCGGTGCGACCGCGAATCTTCATGCGCTGCACAAGTCGCTGGTTCATCGGGACCTCGAGGCCTACCAGCGTGCGCATACGCGGTTGGCCGAGCTGAACGCGCTACGCGCGCGATATGCCAGGCGTGGCGAACTGGATGCCCGGTTGGCGGTGACGCTGCCGAAACTGCACGAAGCCGTGACCGCCACCGCGGTGTCGCCGGTCTGGGACCAGTACCTCTGCGATCTCGACAAGGCCTGGGCCTGGGCGATGCTCGGCACCTGGCTCGACGATGTCGACACCGAGCCGGCGAACGATCTGTTCGATCAACTCGACGACATCGAGGCCGGGTTGCGCGAGGAAGCCACGCAGCTTGCCGTCATCAAGGCATGGGACAAGGCCGTCGCCCCCGAACGGCTCGGGCCGGGAACTCGCACGGATCTGCGCCAATATGCCCAGCTCGTCCGGCGCTACGGCAAAGGCACCGGCGTACACGCTGACCGCAGGCGGCGCGAGATCCGCGACACCATGGGGCGGTGCCGGTCGGCGGTGCCGGTGTGGATCATGCCGATCTATCGGGTCGTGGAACAGCTCGACATCGAGCCTGACATGTTCGACGTGGTCGTAGTCGACGAGGCCTCACAGGCCGGCGCGGAAGCCGTCTTTCTGCAGTATCTCGCGAAGCGCATCGTCGTCATCGGCGATGATCGACAGGTTTCGCCCTCCGGTGTCGGCGTGAAGATCGAGACGGTCCGTGGGCTGGCTGAGCAGTACCTCGCCGACAACCCCCACATCGCGAGCTGGATCGACACCAAGCGAAGTCTGTTCGATGACGCTGGAATGCGTTTCTCCTCTCGGCTCACGCTGGTCGAACACCGCCGCTGCGTACCGGAGATCATCGGGTTCTCCAACAAGATCGCTTACGCGAAGGACGCCAAACCGCTCATCCCGGTCCGGGTCTACGGCAGCGACCGTCTCCCGCCGATCCGGACCGAATATGTGGCCGATGCCGTCAGCACCAAGAGCAACGTGAACGAGGCCGAAGCCGATCGGATCGTCGCGCGGGTGCTGCAGTGCCTGGCGGATCCTCGCTATTCCTCCAAGACCTTCGGTGTCGTCTCGTTGCTGGGAGCTCCCCAGGCAGAACTGATCTGGAACAAACTCCTGCTCGTCGTTTCGCCTGAGGAAATCGACCGGCGCCGACTGCGGTGCGGTGATGCGGCGGACTTCCAGGGAGCTGAGCGCGACGTCGTCTTCCTGTCGATGGTGAAGGCTCCGGGGCCGGATTCCCGATTGGTGGCGCAATCGGCCGAGTCGGTGATCCAGCGGTACAACGTAGCGGTGTCGCGTGCGGCCGATCAGCTGTGGCTTTTCCATTCGGTCACCCTCGACTACCTCGGCAATCCCAACGACCTGCGCTTTCAGCTGCTCGACTACTGTCTGTCGACCGAAGAGTCCTCGGCGCCCGAGGAATTCGAACTGCCCACACCGGTGCGGGAGGACCGGCTGGTGTCGCCATTCGAGTCGATATTCGAGCAGCAGGTGTTCAACCGGATCGTGGCGCGTCGCTACCGCGTGATCGCTCGCTACGACGTGGGTGTACATACGCTCGACATGGTGGTGGTCGGTGGGCATGGACGCGTGGCGGTGCTATGTGAGGGAGATGGGTGGGGCGGGCCCCAGTCCTACCAGCAAGCGCTGACCTGGCAGCGGGATCTGCAGAGGTGTGGGTGGCCGTTCTTCCGGGTTCGCCGTTCGGCGTTTGTTGCCGACCAGGAGCTGGCGCTCGCACCACTGTGGGAGATGCTGGATTCGATCGGGCTGGCACCTGTTGCCGACGAGCCGGTGATCTCTGCGGCAGCGGGATCCCTGCCTGCGCCCGTGTCAGGTTCCGCTTCGGTGCAGGAACCGGTTGTTCCGATGACAGTGGAACAGCCTGCTTTCGTGCCGATTCCGTTGACGGAACTGCTCGACAGCTATGACTGGCTCAAGTCGGATGTCGACCAGCCCGATGCACAGGCGGCTGGATACGTCACCTCTGAGGCCGCCCGGTCGACACCTGACGGAGCTGGATCGACTCCGCGGTCGTCGGATGAAACCGCATCAGTGGATGGCGGTGCAGGTGCGATTGCTGAATATCGTTCCTTCACAGAACCTGTGGCAGCGGCGAGGGCTGGGCACAATGTGGCCTCGGTCAAGGCGGACCTGCTGCGCGTGATCGATGTGGAGGGGCCGGTAACTGCAGGCCGCCTCACCGCGATCCTCGGCCGGGCCCGAATCGAGGACGACGATCGTGAGCGGTTCCCCGTGCTCATCGATCGAGCCCTCGAGGCGGCCGTTGCGCAGGGCCTGCTGGTCGCCGACGACTTCCTCGAACTCGGGCGCCCGGAATGGGTCAGCTACCGGACACCAACGCAGCCGGTGACACGGTTGCGCTTGCTTGGTGCGCGGTCGATCGAGCATGTCCCGGGACGTGAGCTGGCCGAAATCCTCAGCCACAGTGCTGAATCCACGGGGTGGAGTGATCGCGCCGCACTGATGCAGCGCGCCGCTTCGGCGCTGGGACAGGGTCAGCTGAACGATCGGATGATCGCGATGCTGGCCATCGTGCTGCCGAAGGCCGAAAGTGCTTTCAGCGCGCACTAGAGCAGCGCCTTCGGGGTGGTGCCGCGGAGGAAGGCGGCAATTTGAACGAGCCGATACGGAGGAACCAGGACTCCGTCCAGATCCGACATCAACTCGTACATGGCGCCGATCGGATCCTCGGTGGTATCAGCCCACAGTGTGATTCGCTCGGCGGCCGCACGCAGTCGCTGCGGGTCCGCGTGTGACGCTGTTCCCAGTAGAAGCAGATCATCGCTGTCGCCACCGATTTCAGCGAAGACGAGCCGATCGTCCCGGGCAGCATCCTCCGCAAGCATTCGGAGGTCACCAGGGTCGGTGCAGCCGATGAGATCGCCTACCTCTTCGCCGGTCGCGATCTCGCCGAGGTTCGTGAGTTCGGTCAGAAGCGCGGCAAACTCTTCACCTGCTTCGGAACTGCTGCTCTCGGCCGAGCTGGAGTCACGTCCTGTGACGCCTCTGGAGTCCTGCGCCGGCCGAGTCGGTGGCTCGATGGCCGGTTGCGACCCTGCCGCCGACTGCAGGTTCGGCTCTGCTGGCGGCGCAGGTGTACGGGCCTCGTCCTGCGACGGCGCAGGCTCGCTCTTGGCTCCGGGACGGGGTACAGACCCGGATTTCGGCGGTGATGAACGCGGGTTCGGCACCTGCCACATGCGAAGGAAATCGGTCAGCCCAGCAGGATTTGTTCGCATGGTCTCTGCAGCCAACGAACCTATCGACGCCAGTACGCTCGCGCCGTCCCTGCTGGGGTCCTCGACCGAACCTGAGACGAAAACGTTGACAACGAGCGGCTTACGGGGAGGGCTACCAGGGCGAAGAACGCGGCCGAGGCGCTGGATCAACTGCGTGCGGTTGCGGTGCTGGGAGAGCAGGATTGCGATCTCTGCGCCAGGGACCCGGATGGTCGGATCGAGGACACGTTGCTCGACGAGAACCGCGAGTGATCGATCGTGCAGTCGATCGGTCATCGCGGCCCGCTGCGCGCCGGATAGCGCCGTTGCGGTCGTGGCCGCCGGTATTCCGCGGGAGGTCAGCCTGTGGTGCACCTGTGACGCCGACACCGGTCGCTCGGTGAATAGGATCGTCTGGGTGGCGGTCAAGATCTCCGCGGGTAGCGTGTCGACAAGATCGACTTTCGCCCGGCATTCGGCGAGGAGAGTAGCGCGTTCGCTGACCGCGGTCAGATAGCGATTGGCGTGATGGGCACCAGAACCACGTCCGGTGGCCAGTACATCGACGAACTCCTCGAACTCACCCAGTTTTCCGGGCGCACCGTAGCTGTCGATCAGTGTGTCGTACTCGCGCTCGACCAGAGAATCCAGGTGGGTAAGTCGTGCGCGTTCCTTGGCGTCCAGCTCGACGCCGACCTGGATCACCGTGATCGGTGCGAGTAAGGCTTCCGCGTAGGCAGTCGGGTAGTCGCATCCCGTGATCGAGGGACCGAAGTAGGGGGCCAGCCGCGACCGCATGTCCTGATCGTCACGATCCAGCGCGCGGGTGAGCGCCAGGCGTGTGACGAACTGGTCGGTGAGTATTTGGGCGAATATGCCTCCGGCGTATCGATCGAGGTCATCGACTACGAGAAGTGCATTCGAACACTGGGTGGCCGAGGCAATCTGACGTAGCCGGGTGATGGTCGAAGCCGTGACGATTGCGACCTGCCAGGTGCGCTCGGATCCATGGCGCGGATTGGCGCCCAGGCCCGCGACTCGGCAGTCCGGTGCGTACTCGGCCAACATGTCGAGCCACTGATCGCGGCCTGCGTCGTCGGCGACGAGGACCACTGCCGGAGTGCTGGATGCAACGGCGTCGATGACCGCACGGACACCGAGAACGGTCTTTCCTGTGCCGCCGACCGCTTCGACGATCCCCTTTCGTCCATTGCGCACCCACTCCGACAGTGCACGCTGTTGCCAGGGACGGAGTGACAGCTCTGCGCGGTGCGGTGTCGGCGTCGTGGAATCCGGCTGGTCAGGGGACAGTGCGGTTTTCAGCGCCCACCGAGGCGGAGACATCGAGCCGACCTGTTCGAAGACCGCCCATTCGGCATACAGCACGCGATTGACGACCGAGCGATTGACGCCTGGCTCGGCCAACGCCTCGGCGATCTCCGGAGCGGACAGGTTGGGCTGAGCACGTAGCAGGTCGACGATGAGATTTGTCAGCTCGTTCCCCACCCCGCACCGCCTTCCCGCTTCGGCCACACGGCCACGAAACGAGAGTAGCGGCTCGGCCGACGACGCGAGGTCCGTGCACCGGGCAATCCTGAATATGGAGTAGGGATCCCAGGACAACCCGATAGTGCAATGATAGGCAGGCGAAAATGGCGGGTTTGCTGCAACCCGAACCTGGGTAGCGGTGGGTGACGTGGAGGGGCGATGCCGGACACGTTCGTCTGGGACGAGGCGGGAAACGAGGAGTTTCGGCAGGCGCGGCGGCTGGAGCAGGTATCGCTGTTCGCGGAGCTCAATCTCGACTACGACGAGATCGTGCGCACCCGTGACCTGCTCGGCCAAGTGATCCGCGAACACCGACGCCGGCTGGGCCTGCCCCGATTGCTGGACAAGTTTCCCGCGTTGACACTGACGACATTGATCGGGCACGCGGGACTCGACTACGAACAGGGCAAGTACTGGGAGAGTTTCTGGTCGGAGCTCGACCTTGCACGTGAACAGGAATTCGAAAACCTGCTGCGAGCGCGGCTCCCCGTGTACCTGCGCAAGTTCAAGATGCGGGAGTTCCCCGATCTGGGTACTCAGTACGTCCAAATGATGGCGGTCCACGCCGGGGTTCCAGTGCATTGTCTCGGCGACCTGGTCGATGTCATCGAACAGCACGTTGCGCAAGGTCGTGATCTCAGCGGGGCGGCGGTCTTCGAATGGCTGACCCAGCCCGGGCTGGAGTACCGCATGAACGAACTGGACGTTCCCGTGCGCAACCTCCTGAAGTACGGCGGTGAGGTCGCCGTCGACATCGTCGACCGGATCATCGAGTTCGCCGGCTACACCCGGGAGCATCCCGACTTCGCCAATGACCTGGGTCTCGACACTGCTACCACCGGCATCCCGAGCCTGCTGCTCGAGGCCTTGATCGAGCGCTGGGAGGAGCGGCCGTTCGGTGAAGTCGCCGCGATTGCGGGCCGGTCGCCGCGAACGCGTCGACCAGCGCTCGCTTACTCCCGAACAGATGATCAGATCGTTGTCGAGGTGCCACACCCGACCTCGGGCGCCGAGTTCCCGTGGCTGGTTTCGTTCGACGGCGAGACCACCATGGTGACGACTCGCCGCGGTTGGGGTCTGTCGGCGGAGGATGTGCAACCGCCGACGCCAGTACCGGTGTCGAGGCAGGTCAGGGAGGTGACTCTGCGTCACCAGGAATCGGGACAGCACCACCGAATCTCCCTCGTGGACAAGTCCGATCCGCTGCTGATCTTCGATGAGCACGGCCGCCACCTCTCGCGTCACGTGGCATTACCCCGTGGTGAGGTGGTGGCTGTGCACCCCGCCCGAGCGACCATGCTCGATGCGCACTCGAGCGTCGAAATCGAGCACACCGTGGAAGCGACACCGGTGGGCTGGCGCGAATGGGTCGCGCGGGTGTACGACCTGACCGACACCGATGCCGTGGTACTACGAGATGACACTCGATCCGGCACAGTGCGGCAGGTTCGGCGAACCGGTTCGGCACGGCTGTCGCTGCCGGAACCTGTCGAAGGCCTGCACACGCGGTCGGGCCTGTCCGTTTATGCCGCGCGGCCGACTGTAGATTTGCCGGCGCACGCAGTAGATCCGATGGAGTGGCGAGTGCGCGTGCGACACTCGGGCACCGTCGGTTGGCTGGCCGACGAGATCTGGGAGTCTGATACCGAACCGGTGTCTCTCGACCCGTTCGACGGGATGGCAGCTGGGCTGCTCGGTTTGTTCGATGTTGTCATCAGCGGCCCACTCGGCCAGGACATCCGGAATAGCGTATTCCTGGCCGAAGGCCTCCTGGTGGAGCACGCCGCCGAATTTCGAATTCCGGTTCAGGATGGACTGGCACCGACGAGCGCGACCTTGATCGCGGCGGCGCCCTTGCGCGTCGATCGCTCACAGATCGAGTTCGGTGCGGTGGATCGCGAAACGAGCATCATCGTGACTTCGGGAGCGGCCTCCGAACGGCTGGTGGTGCGTCCGCCTGCGATTGAGCTACGCGTAGACCCGATCGGGTCAGTGGCAAACTGGCGCACTGTGGCACCAGTGCTCACCGCGGACGATATGGCCGAATACATGATCGTGGCGGCGAGGGTACCGGGTTTTGTCGAGATCGACATGGTGCTGACCGATGAGCATGGCTCGGTCCGGCAGACTGCGTATCCGAAGTCGTTGCGGGAGAACATCTTCCAGCTCGGCACCCGCGAATTCGCTGATACGGCACGGTCGATGCGCAGATCGCGGGTCGTGTTGCGCATCGACACCGTCGATGGATCGACCACAGAGGTCACCCTTGCGCGGATCCAGCCGCGCAGATTGTGCGCTGGCGTACACCTCGAGGGTGCCGACCTGGTATTCGATGGGGCAACCGACACTGATCTGGCGGCTTTCGTGTGGCCGCTCACCGCACCATGGCGGGCACCCATACAAGTTGAGCTGGTCGACGGAAGAGGCACTTTGCCGGCCGAATTCGTCGGTGCGGGTTCGCTGATCGTGCAGGTGTTCGTCGATGACCCATGGTCGGTGATCACCGCTCCGGACTATCCGGACGAGACAGCCGACACCGTGGATCAGCCCGGCTGGATGCCCGACGATGACCTCGGCCGCGTCGAACTTTCCCGGTTCCTGGCTGGGGCTGGTGATCTCTCCGCAACGAGCTCAGCAGTGCCGGAGGCGTGGACCGTGTACGCCGGTGCACGCAGCGGGCTGGGGCTTCGGTCGGTGGGCCGTTCCGCATTGCTCGAGGTCCTACGCGCCGACCCCCGATCCTCGATCGAAGCACTGGATCGCAGCGCCATTCCGCGGAACGAACTCGCCGCGCTGCTGATCAGTAGCGGGTTGATCGATCAGGATCTGTCCTCCCCGATCCGGGGCGAGAACGTAACCGATCCGTGGCTCGGATGCTTGGTCGCAATTGCCGACCTACCCTACTTCGCATTGCATCTCAACGGCGCCGTGCCGGGCTCGGAACTACGCGCCGACCTGGCCAATTACGGTGGTGAGCAGCTGCTGGATCTACTCACCGGTGATGCTCGCTGTGCCTACTCCGATATCTTCGACGCGGACACGGTGCCGTTGCACTTCATGCCGGAAGAACAGTTCGCGGCGCTGAAGCAGGCCTGCGAAATAGTGCCCGCCGCACTACTGGACGCAGACACGCGCCGGAGCGCGGTATTCGAGGCGTTCGCGCAACGAAGTCAGTGGCAGGACGACCCTGCACGGGTGTCGATGACTGTGCAGTCGGCGGAACTGATGCCACTGCTGCGCAGGTCATCGGCATCGATCTATGACGTCGTCAAGGCACGCAACGAAGCGCTGACCGGTGCCGACACAACTCGGTTTCCTTGGTTGCTGGTGTCGATGCAGTCGTTGCTGTTCGCCGCGGTGGCACGACTGAGCGCGCGATCGATGGTCCGTGGCTGGTCGATGCCTGCACCGATGCGTGAGTCCTGGGCGCGTCTGGCTGAACTGTGCCCTGCACTGGTGTGTACGGACGTGCTCATCGCCGATGCACTCGCCTTGTATGCCATGCACCAAGACATCGTCAACAAGATCGGAGAACCACGGTGACCGAGCGGCTCGACCCCCTCGCGGCCGGCGCAGACATCGAGGCCGGTTACAAGCGATACCTGAAAACGCTCCTGGCACCACGAGATCCGCGTCTGGCGGCCGCATTCGACCGTGCCGTGGATGATACTTCCTTGCTGGTCAAAGGTCCGCTGCTCGAGCTCACTCCGCCCTACGCGGCGGGGGCCACGCTGCGATCGCTGATCGCCGAGGGTGTCCTGCACCCGGAATTTTCCGAGTTCGCCGAGACCATAGCGCTGGACCGACCGTTGTATCGGCACCAGGAGACTGCGGTGCGTAAAGCTGTCGCCGGCCGGAACCTGGTGGTGAGCACGGGAACCGGGTCGGGAAAGACGGAGAGCTTCCTGCTGCCCATTTTCAATGAGCTGGTCGCACAGAGGGCGGCCGGTGTTCTCGGCCCGGGTGTGCGGGCGCTGTTGCTGTATCCGATGAACGCACTGGCCAACGATCAGTTGAAGCGTTTGCGTCAACTCTTGGCTGGATCACCGGACATTACCTTCGGCCGATACACCGGCGAAACCAAGCAGCGACGTGCCGACGCCGAAGCCGCGTACGCGTCGATGTTCCCCGGTACCGAGCGACTTCCGAACGAGCAGCTCAGCCGGGAAGAGATGTGGGAGTCCCCGCCGCACATCCTGCTCACCAACTACGCGATGCTCGAATACCTGTTGCTGCGTCCGCGCGATATCGAGCTGTTCGACGGAAAGCATTCTGGAACCTGGCGGTTCGTCGCGCTCGACGAGGCACACGTCTACGACGGGGCCCAGGGCAGCGAAGTAGGGTTACTGTTACGTCGGTTGCGTGACCGGGTTGGGGGCGATCGCCCGCTGCAGTGCATCGCGACCTCGGCGTCGTTGTCGGGCAGCACCGACGGCAAACAGGGGGCCGAGGCCACCGCGTTCGCGCAGAAGTTGTTCGACGCACCGTTCGAGTTCGTCGACGGCGAGCCTGCGAGACAGGACCTGGTGACAGCAACCCGGATGCCGCGCAGGCCCGAACCCACTTGGCAACTCGACGACGACAAACTGATGTTGCTGGCCGAGCCCGACGCGGACCTGGGCTGGGTCGGCGCGAACGCACCATCGGGCGACGTCGCTGACGCACTCCATGCCGAGCGCCGTACTGCCGACCTCAAGAAGTACGCAGCGTCGGGTCCGAAGAGCGTGGCTGATCTCGCGGCGAAGATATGGCCGAACGACCGTCGGGCAGTGACCAAACTAGAGGCCTTGGTCGCACTCGGATCGAAAGTGACTGGTCACGAGGGCACTCCGGTGTTGTCGGCCCGCTACCACCTGTTCGTCCGGGCCACCGAAGGTGCCTATGTGAGCTTCACCGACACAGAGCCCACCGTGTTGCTGGGGCGGCACGAAGTCGATCCGGTGACCGGACGAGCGGTGTTCGAATTCGGTACCTGCCAGCGATGCGGCGCCGTCCACCTTGCCGGCCAGCCCGAATCCGACGGCGTTCGTGAATACTTCCGCCCCGCCAAGCGGGATTCCAAAGTGAAGTGGCTGGTACTCACAAATAGTGAGGCAGTCGATCTAATCGATGAGGACGATGCAACGCTCGACGAAGACCAAGGTCCCGGGCGTGGAACGGGGATCCGGGCACTGTGTGCGGGCTGCGGCAGGCTCAGCAGCGGGCCAGGGTCGTGTGGTGCAGACTGCCCAGGTGGACCGGCGCTCCGGGTTCGTGAACATCCGGTAGCGCAACGAATCATGAGTAAGTGCACCGAATGCGGTGCCCTGTCGCGGCAGGTGATCCGGCGGCTACGGACCGACACGAATGCCGCCCCGGCGGTGATCACTACTGCGCTCTATCAAAACCTCCCGCCGGCCGACGACGAGACAGCCGAGAACGTCGGTGGCGGGCGCAAGCTGCTGATGTTCTCGGACTCGCGCCAGCAGGCCGCGTTCGCCGCGCCCTATCTAGAGCAGACCTACGGTCGAATGCTCGAGCGTCGGTATCTCGCCGAGGTCCTGAGCCGAGCCCAGCACTCCGGCGAATTGCTTTCCCCCGAAGACCTCGCCGACGGTGCTCGGGCAGTCGCTGTCCGCGCCGAACACTTCGACGAGCGGGCCACCGGCACCACGCTCAAGCGAGCCGTGAATCCCTGGGTGATGGCCGAGCTGATGGCCATGGATCAGCGACTGTCTCTCGAAGGTCTCGGGCTGATGTCGGTAGGTCTGTTCCGGCCACGGAAGGCCAAGATACCTAGCGGATTCGCCAAGATCGGGCTAACCGACGAAGAGTTCTGGGGGTTGCTCAACGAGCTCGTGAAGACCATTCGGCTCCAGGGTGCGATGAGCCTACTGCCCGAAGTCAACATCAAGGAGTCGATATTCGAGCCGCGAGCGAGCCAGATCAGGGTTCGGTCACGCAGTTCAGACCGGGACCGCCGCATCATCAGCTGGCTGCCGGGTGGAAAACCGGGCACGACGAACAACCGGATTCTCCTCGTGCGCAAGGTGCTGGCTGCGGTAGGAGCTTCGGCTGATGCCGAGCTCGTCCTCGATGGTTGCTGGAAATTCCTGTTGGAGAATCGATTTCTCGCCGAGGAACACGACCGGATCGCGGGTGTGCTGTATCAGCTGGACCAGGAGCAACTCCGAGTTCGCCCCGGCCTCGACTGCTTGTGGTTTCAATGCGCTGCCTGCCGTAGGTTGACCGCGCACAACATCCGTGATCTGTGTCCGCAGGGCAACTGTGACGGCACCCTGATCCCATTCGAGTTGCCGCCGTTGGGTGCCGACACCAACCATTACCGCACGGCATATCGCACGCTGGCCAAACTGCCTCTCAGTGCACGCGAGCACACTGCACAATGGGAGGCCACTGCGGCAGCGGAAGTGCAGCGTCGGTTCGTTTCCGGTGAGGTGAATGTCCTGTCGTGCTCGACGACTTTCGAGCTCGGCGTCGACGTGGGTGATCTGCAGTCGGTGATGTTGCGCAACATGCCACCCAAAACTGCGAACTATGTGCAGCGTGCCGGCCGCGCGGGTCGCCGCGCCGCCTCAGCCGCGCTCGTGGTGACCTATGCCAAGCGCAGCTCGCATGACCTGTCGAAGTTCCAGAACCCGGAGTCCATGATCGCTGGGCGGATGCGGATTCCGTGGATTCCCATAGAGAACGCGAGAATCGGCCGCCGTCATGCACATTCGATCGCGCTCGCGGCCTACTTCCGGCACTGCTACGATCGCGACGGCGAAGAGTGGCATACGGCAGGGCAGTTCTTCACACCTGCCGAGGGGTTTCAACACTCCGCAGCCGCGCGCCTTCGGGAGTTCCTCACCCCGGTCCCAGACGCCGTGTCGGCCTCGTTGCGAGCCGCTCTGCCGGGAAAGATCCAGCACGAGATCGGCATCGATGACCACACATGGGTCGGGCATCTGTGCGATCAACTGGCCGATGCCGAGAACGACATCCGTTCCGACATGGCCACGTTCCAAGAGCTGATCGATCAGGCCAAGCGAGAAGATCGGCTAGAGCTCGGTGCCCGACTGCAGAAGACACTGCGAACTATCAGCGACCGCCAGCTCCTCGGCTACCTTGCCAACAAGAATGTGCTGCCGAAGTACGGGTTCCCGGTGGACACCGTGGAATTGCGGACCGCTCACTGTGAGGGCAACGTCGGTGCACGGCTCGAGCTTTCCCGCGATCTCGGGCAGGCCATCTACGACTACGCTCCGGGGAACCAGGTGGTGGCCGGCGGCAAGTTGTGGACTTCACGTGGTCTGCACAAGCTACCGAAGCGGGAGCTGGAGTCACTCCAGTACCGGGTGTGCAAGGAGTGCAATCACTTCGAATCCGGCCACGTGCTCGACGGCAGCCCAATCTGCCCGAACTGTGGTACCGAGTTCGGACAGACCAAGCGATGTGTGCTGCCTGAGTTCGGGTTCGTGGCGGATCGCAAGCCCGATGACGTGAAATCCGAACCGCCACGGCGCTCATGGTTCGGCGCCAGCTATGTGGAGACCATCGGTGAAGCCATCGAGCTTCCGCCTTGGCGATCGGGTACCGGTGTCGAGGTGCGCGCGCTCTCCGGCACCCGAGCAAGGCTCGCCGTGATCGGCGAAGGGGCGGGCGCAGGTTTTGTGCTGTGCGCGTGGTGTGGCTGGGCGGATCCGATCGGTCCGAACCGTGCGAAGACGAAATCCCATCAGCGTCCCGCGACAGGCAGCGAGTGTGCCGGCCCGCTGGAGATGGTCTCGCTGGCCCATCGGTACGAGACCGACGTTGCAGAGATCACCTTCTCGTCGGAATTCGTCTACACGCCAGAGTCCGAGGCACGGTGGTTGTCTGTGCTGTACGCGCTACTCGAAGGAGCATCCGAGGCGCTGGAAATCAGCCGCGACGACATCGACGGCACACTCTCGTGGAGTGCCGACGGGCGGCGCAGCATCGTGTTGTTCGATACTGTTCCCGCCGGGGCGGGCGCGTCGAAACAGATCGCGGCCGAACTCGATCGGGTCCTGCGCGTCGCTGCAGAACGCGTGTCCGAATGCGATTGTGGCCCTGAGACCTCGTGCTACGGATGCTTGCGGTCGTTTCGCAACGAGCGCTATCACGACAAGTTGTCCCGGGCAGGTGCGTTGGCCATCTTCGATGGACTCGGCCTCACCGGTATCGATTCGCAATCGACTACAACACACCGGGACCTGGAGTGGGTGGGGGTATCCGATGCAGTCGGGATACTGCTCGACGAGCTCGTCAATGCGGGAATTCCGCAACCCGAGATCGGCATCGAGGAAGGCCGGCACTACTGGCCGGTCGAACTCGCTTGGCCCACAGCGAAAGTCGTAGTTGTCGAAGGCCTTGACAACGACCGCGATTCGGGGCTGAGCGAGGACGGCTACCATGTGGTCCCCGTGGAGGCCGCCGACGCCGCCGAACGGGTCGGTGCGCTGCTCAAGCGCGGTGATCAGTAGCACGGATGCGAATTTGGACGCTGCAAGCTCCGGAAGTGGTGACGACGTTGCGTCAGGTCGATGTCTATCGCGCCGACTGGGACCTGGTAGTCAGCAATTGGCGTGGTGCGTACGCCGACATGGTGGCGGAGATGGGGCGGCGGGGGATCGACTGTGGTGGGGCGCCGCCGGTGTGGTGCTGGCCAGGGCGGGCGTGGCGGCGTGGGGCTGTTCGGTCATCGGCGAGCATGTTGCTCGGTGATCATGAATGGGCACACGGTCGGTGGTTGTTGAAGCTTGATGTGCCTGCGGAGGTGTCGCTGGCGACTTCGTACGCGGTGTGGAACGAGTATCTCGGCTACGCGGCTGGGTTTCAGGACCAACCGGAACAGATGGATTGGTCCGGGCGGAAGACATGGGAGTTCGACGAGATTCAGGTGTGTGTTCCGGAATTGCGGCGGGAGTGGGTGGTGCGTGCTCGGCCGTACTCGCCTGATGCGGACACCGTTGCTCGGATCGAGGCGGATCCGGTGTTGCGGGATCTGTACGTCCCGACTCGTAGTGGGCTGTGGAGCGGAACGATTCGGGATCGCCAGGGAAGTGCTCGGTTCGGTTAAGGACAGACCACATCACGGTCTGCGTAGTTCATGTGTGGCGCCCGCCGAATTCCCCAGGGATGCAGCGTGTCTCGACTCATTGGCCGAACGAGTACCGAAGGTTCGCGTTGATCTAGGTGTTCAGGCGATAGCGGAGGTGACCGATCGCGGAGTCGTCGAGGTTCGGAGTGTCGATGTAGAGGGTCCAGCGGAGGTCTGTGCCACCTCGGCCGTCCGTGGGGAGGTCGAAACGGACACGGGCCGTGGTGTGTTTCGGCCACAGTGAGCTCCAGATGACGAGGTCGGGATCGTTGTGCTCGAGGATGGTCGGGCGTTGTTCGTCGGAGAGCAGGATCAGCCAGGGGCGGGTCGGGTCGCGGTCCGGGTTTGTCAGTGCGGCATAGACGGCGTGGGGTGGGGCGGGTTGGTTGCGCTTTCGGCTGCCTATGGGGTGCATGGCGCGGATGGTAGTGGGGAACCACGGTCGGGCGTGGTGACCGCGGTTCGTCGGTGGGTCAGGTCGACAGGGCTTCGGCGATGTTGGTGTGGCCGCAGCGCGCTGCTTGGGGTGCGAGGAGGGTGCGGAGGCGGGGTGGGAGGTCGGAGTTGATGGCCGCCAGGGAGTTCCAGATTTCTGGGTCGGTGGTGGTGAAGGATGCGACCAGGGACTCGAGGTGGTCGGAGCCGTCGAGGAGGGTCAGCGAGTGGGCTCGAGCGGTGGGGTCCTGGCGGAGGACGATGCGGATCAGGGTGTTGGTGGCGCCGGCGGCGGGGGTCGCGGTGAGGGCGGCGTGGAAGTCGGGGGTGGCGAGGGTGGCGATGGTGGTGGCGAGGTGGTCGTGGGTGTGGGGCGGGAGGGCGTCGACGAGGGGGAGGGCCGCGGACCAGAGGTTGTGGGTGGCGGCCGTGGTGACGGCGGCCGACAAGGTGTCCGGGCGGTGCATGACGGGGAGGGCGGCGAAGCGGCGGCGGTCGGGTTCGTCGAAGGCCAGTGCTACGGGGATGAGGATGTCCCAGTGGTCGCCGGTGTGGGCCTGCTCGATGAGCGCGGTGAGTGCGTCGTCGGGCTCCGTGGAGATCCGGGCGGCGACGGTGTGGAGCTGGGCGGGTGACAAGTGCTGGGCGAGGGGGAGCAGGTCGAGCCAGAGATCGTGGGTGAGCGCGAGGTCGACGACGCCGGTGAGGACGGCTGGGTCCTGCATGAGTGGGCGTTCGACGAGACGTTGCAGGGCAGTGGATTCCATGCCCGCGGCTACCGGGAGGAGGGTGTCCCAGGCGTCGATGTCGGTGACGGCGGTGAGTAGGGCGTCGAGGATTTCGGGGTCTTGATCGGCGACGACATTGCCCAGGTGGGAGCGTTCGGTGGGGCCCAGGAGGTCGAGGAGGGCGATGGCTTCGGGCCATTGGTTTTCAGCGGCGGTGGCGCGGATCATGCCGGGGACGCGGTCGGTGACGATGGTGAGGAGGCGGTCGGCGGCGTCGGTGTTTTCGAGGTAGTAGCCGACGTGGAGGAGGTCGATGTCGGCGGCGTGGGGGAGGGCGGCGCGCAGGACCTGGTCGGGGACGGCGCCGGCCAGGCGGCCCATGGTGAGGTAGTCGCCGCGGGCGATGAGTTCGCGGGCGGTGGCGGCGGCCATGCGGTCGGGGACTTCGGCGATGAGGGCGGTGGCGCGGCGGGGGTCGAGGGTGACAGTGGCGTCGGCGAGGAAGGTGGGGGAGAGGGCGCCGGCGATGGCGACGGCGCGGGCGGGGTCTACCGAGCCGGCGATCGCGGCGGCCAGGACGGGGCCGAAGGCGGCTTCGGTGATCTTGGCGGCGATGGGGGCGGGGATGAGTTTGGCAGCGGCGCCGATGCGTTGCATGCGGCGGGATTCGCGGTCGGCGATGGTGGTGGTGATCTGGTCGCGGAACCGGCGCAGGGCCTCGGGTGGGAGGTCGGCGAGGAAGTCGAGGTCGGTGGAGTCGCGGCGGTCGAGGATGCGGGCGAGTTTGGCGATCTCGGCGGTGCTGTGGTGGGTGGTGGTCACAGGCCGAGCACCTTCTTCACTGCGGGGCGGGCGAGGCGGGGGATCAGGCGCATGCCGGAGTTGACGGCGTCGTCGAGGGCGGCGCGGCGGGTGTCGAACGCGGCGCGGACGTAGGTGTCGAGGAGGGCCAGTTGCTCGGGGGTGAGGTTCGCGAATTCCGGGGGTGGTGGGGCGCCGAGTGTCGCGGTGAGTTGAGCCAGGGCATCCGGCACGGACCTTCTCCTTCGCTGCGGTGTTCGGCAGAACGTACTGCCGGTACGAATTGCGATACTGCCGGTCCGGAAGGGGAATGTAAAGCGGGCTGGTTGGGTGACGTCGCAGTGCTGGCGGCTGCTGGACCTGGCCAGCGTGGCGGAGAAGCATTCGATCATCCAGGTCGAACCAGGCGATCGCGGCTGGTCGTACTTGCGGTACGTGTACGGTGTGACGGGTGACCAGACCGAGCCGTCGACCGCCGCCGGTGAGCCGGGATGCCATCGTCGACGCCGCCATCCGGGTGCTCGATCGGGACGGGCCGCGGGTCAGCATGGACTCCTTCGCCGCCGAGGCGGGGATCACCAAGCCGCGGTTGTATCGCCAGTTCACCGACAAGAGTGATCTCTACACGGCCATCGGCAACCGGTTCGCCGATACCGCTTTCGCCGCGACCGGCACCGATCTGACGCTGCTGCTCCAGCCGCCGCGTGCGGCGATCGCGCGGGCGCTCGGGGACTACGCCGTCGGGATTCTCGACCATCCGAATGTGTTCCGGTTTCTGGCGCAGGCGCACGCCGGGACGAGTGGAGAAGGGTCGACCGGGCAGTACGACCTCAGCAGTGCGGTCGCGGCTCGGTTCACGAAAAGGGCGCGGGTGGTGGCGGATTCGATTCCGTTGGACGCCGAGGGGATCGAGTATCTGGCGCGGGCGATCGTCGGGGTGATGATCGCGCTCACTGATCTGTGGTTGAGTGAGGACGAACCGGATTCGGGTGAATTCGTCCGGCGGGTAGGGGAATTGGTGTGGGGGATGATCGATGCGTTTTTGCGGGGGCGTGGGGTGGAGGCGGCGCCTGATGTGCCGATCTTCGTCACGCTGGCGGCGTTGAACGCGGAGCCGGAGTAGCGGTTCGGGAGGCTTGTCAGCAGGCAGCTCGGAGGAATACCCGGTGGGTACCCGTTCCGTGGTCGTGGACCACTACCCATCTGGTTGCGGCCAGGCTCGGTCCGTCCGAGTGCTCGCTTCCGGTGCTGGAACCGAGTCGATCGGCGTCGCTCCAGTGCAGATTCCAGTAGGTCGGCACGCCGGTTCGAACCAATCGAGTGCCGATTCGTGCTTGAACTCGGCGATCTCGGCCGAGTGTATGTCGACGACTGTTGTCGATACCTGGTCGTTGAAGAAACCCTGCTCTGTGCATTCACGGAGTTCGGTGCCGGCGGGGAACACCATCTCTCCACAGACGGCTATCGCCAGCAGGTCCGCTTGGCGTTCGAGCAGCCGACGATGGTTACGAGCATCCATCCGAGGACGGCGATTCGTGTCGTCACGCTGCGGCGAGAGCGGTGAGTTCGAGGGCAGTTCAAGGCAGTTCGAGTGGGGTGCTGCAGGAGACCGTCTCCGGTCCGGTGGTCGAGACGCTGTACAAGGGCTCGCCGTCGATGTCGCGAGGATCTGGGTCGGCTGTCGACGAGAAGCCCAAGCAGAACGAGATCAGGTACGGAGGGGCGGTGAGTGGTGGTAGGTGTTCCGTCGCCGACGGTCCTTCCTGGTGGATCACGCGCAGTGGTAAGGGCACGTGGATGGTGTCGGTGAGGGTGGATTCAGGTTCGATTCGGGACGCCAGGGGCGGCGGTAGTGGCATCGACCTCGGTACGAGGCAGTTCGGCGATCGGTACAGGAGTGCTCGTTGGCTGATCTCGACAACACCGTCAGTGCGCGGTACGACGAAGTGTCTCTCGCGAGGTGTGGCCGCGCCGGTGTCCTGCTGGATTCGGTTGAGCACGTACGCGGTACTGGTCCGGTTGTTGGTTGCGGTGTAGTGGATGATCAGTTCGGTCGGGGCTATCGCGAAGTCCACCGTCAGCCCGAGCTTTTCGTCCCACTGCGCCGGGGCAGGTTCGCACCAGTGATTTTGGTTTCCGTCGATCGGAGGTGGTGGAGAGGTGGCTGGAATCCCCGTGTATTGCGCAGTCGAGTCCTGTCCCGGGGTGCATCCGGTGAAGAGAAGAATCGACGACACGAGGAGGACGCGTCGCGAGTTCACAGGCTACCGATCAGTCCTGTTGCACATCGCCGAGCACCGTTGTGACGAAGCGAATCACCTGGAGATTGTCGATGCCGCTCGGCTCTGCCCGGTTGATGGCATTGAGTAGTAGATGCGCGATACGGTCCGGCTCGTTGTCCCATTCGTCCTTGTCGTATCCGAAGTCGGCTGTGATTCCGTAGCTTTCGCGGAGTTCCACCGCGAGAGCGGCGATTGCGTCCAGCCGGGTCGCGCCGGGGCGCAGGCAATGTAGACCCGGGCCTTCGAGATACCACCGGCATCCAGCCGGCGGCGCCTCGTCGGCAATCGCGGAGATCCGCGCCTCGTCGTTGTTCCAGTCGAAGAACACGGTGAAGGGGTGCAGGTGTGTGCCGCTCGTGTCGACGAGGATGAGGTCGCGCGCGATCTGGTACCAGCGATCGGGATCGACCAGTTTCGCGATATCGAACGTCGCGGCGCGTAGGTCCTCGACTTCCACCTCGTGTCCGCAGCTACTGCGGATCCGCCAGCCTCCATCGACGGGAGTAATTGTCGCGATCTCCGGCACGGCGGCAATACTGCCACAGGGAGGACCTGCCCCGGCTGTTTCTCCTACTCGGGCTACGGGGCTGCGTCCGCGAGGTTCCCCGCAAACTCTGCGGCCGGTGGACAGAGGTACTTGATGCTCGCTCCGGCGACGACCTCCATGGAATGGAAGTCGTCTGCGCGCGTGTTCGGCAGCATTGCGCTGCTGATGTCTCCACGTCCGCTGTATATCTGGTTGCAGATCCGGCGGCCCTGGATGGCGAGGTCGGTGTCGGAGATGCCGGTTCGGTCGACGCCGGCTACCTCGATCGAGTGCAGAAATCCGGGGACATCCTCGGTTTGCGCGTCGATCTGTCCTTGGACCCAGGGGTCTGGACGTGGAGCGGCACCGGCCGTTCCAGTGGTGAGCATGACGCCGACGGCGAGCGCGGCAAGGAGCGGCGAAACACAGTGACGTGCTGGCAACATCACGTCACTCTACCCGCGCTCCATAAATGCTTCGGGCGGGCTTTCGGCCGTTGTATCGATGAAGGTCTGGTGCGCACCGGCAGGCAAAGTGGTCTGGACCGGATCGTTGTATGTTCGAAGAAGTTCGGCGACCGATCAGTGACCCGGCCCCCAGCGACCCGCGGACGGTCGGCGGCAGGTTCCGCTCTCAGTCACGTCATTGTGACGATCGTGGCTAAGCGTCGCTCGACAGTGCGGACGCTACCTCGTCCAGGCCGCAGGTGCGGGCTTGGACGACGAGGAGTTTGCGGACGCGGTCGGGGAGTTCGTCGGTGATCGCGACGAGGGTTTCCCAGGCTTTGGCGTCGCCGCCGCCGAGGAGTTCGACGAGGGAGTCGAGTTCGGGGAGACCGTCGAGGAGGGTGAGGACGCGGGCTCGGGGTTCGCCCTCGACGATCAGGGCCAGGGGGAGCATGGTGGGGGCTTCGGGGCTGGCCAGGATGATGAGGTCGCGGAGGGCGGGGTCGGGTTCGGCGAGGACGCGGGTGGCGATGCAGCGCTGTTGGGCGGGGTCGAGGTGGCGGACAAGGGGGAGGAGGTCTAGCCAGAGGCCCTGGGCTAGGGAGATGTCGGAGACTCGTTGCAGGGTGGCGGGGTCGTGCATGACGGGGCGTTGGGCCAGGCGTTGGAGGCCGGTGATGGCCATGCCCGCGGCGACGGGGAGGAGGGCGTCCCAGGCGTCGAGTGTGGTGACGGCGGTGAGGAGGCCGTCGAGGATCTCGTCGTTTTGTTCGGCGACGATGTCGGCCATGCGGGCGCGTTCCTCGGGGCCGATGATGTCGAGGAGGGAGATGGCGTCGGCCCATTTCTCCTCGGCGTACATGGCGGTGACCATGCCGGGGACGCGGTCGGTGACCATGTTCAGCAGGCGTTCGGCCTGGGAGCTGTCCTCGAGGTGGAGGCCGACCTGGAGGATGTCGCTGTCGGCGGCTTGGGGGAGGGCGGCGAACAGGATGGAGTCGGGCATGGCGCCGGCCAGGCGGCCCATGGTGAGGTAGTCGCCGCGGGCGATGAGTTCTTGCGCGACCTCGGCGGCCATCGCGTCGGGGACGCGGGCGATGACTTCGGCGGCGCGTTTCGGGTCGAGGAGGACTGTCGCGTCGGCGAGGAACTTGGGGGACAGGGATTCGGCGATGCCGACCGCGCGGGCGGGCTCGACGGCGCCGGCGACTGCGGCGGCTAGGGCCGGGCCGAGTGCCTTCTCGGCGACCAGTGCGGCGATCGGCTTCGGGACGAGTTTCACGGCGGCGGCGACGCGCTGCATGCGCTGGACGTCGCGGCCGGACATCTCGTCGCTGACCTGGTCCCGGTACGCCTTGATGGCCGAAGGGGGTTGCGTCATCAGGAAATTCAGTTCGGCGGGGTCGACGCCGAGGACGCGGGCCAGCTTGGCGATCTCGGCGATCGTGTGTCGCACGCTGCTCATAGTCCTAGGACCTTTCGGACGGCGGGGCGGGCCAGACGGGGGATCAGGTGCATGCCCGCTCCGAGGGCGTCGTCCATGGCGGCCTTGCGGGCGGCCAGTGCCGATTCGGTGAGGGTGTGGAGGTGGGTGAGGTCGGCGACGTCGAGGGTCGCGAAGTCCGCCGGGGGAGGGGCTCCGAGGGTCGCGGTCAGCTGGTCGAGGCGGTCCGGCACCGGCGGGCTCCTTCGATAGTGTTGGGGCAGTGGCGATTACACGATAGCTGCGGAAAACCGCTGTCGCCTCTTAGGCAGGCGGGCATCGCCGTGCGCGCGGCGTTCGATTGCGATGCCGACGAAGGTAGCGCGCTGTCCGAATCGTTGATCGGGAGCCTTCGGGATTCACCCTCCGCACGGGTCGGAGCCGCTAGCGGAAACCGATGATGTCGAGGGTGGCGCCGCCGATCGCTTCGTTGTTCTGGCACACGACCAGGACAGCTGACGAGGTGGGCGTCAGCATTGGCTGGGCCAGGCCGGGTCGGCAGGGGTTGGCGATAGGAATCATCCTGGTAGGAAGCATGGTTCGGCGGTCACGTATCGAAAGATTCGGGGTGGAGCCGAGGTTCAGATCGACGATGTCGTCGGTGAGGAAGTAGTGGCCGTCGATGTCTGAGTATCCCGGGGTCATATCGGGGATGCGCTGGACATCAGTGCTGTCGGTCGTGGTGATCCCGGCGTATCGGCTGTTCGGCGGACCTTCCGGATCAGGCACTGCGACCAGTACCTCTGGGCCCTGGAGGTCTGCGGCGAAGGGGCTGCCGTCGGTACGGATCGGGGTGGTCGTGAGTTGGTCGGCACGATCGACGAGGAGGTAGTAGGTTCCTCTGTCCTCGTGCTGGAACCAGATGATATGCAGGGTGTTGGCCAGTAGCGAGACCGAAGGGCTGTTGCGAGTGGGGAAGTCGCGGGTTCCGAGTAGCGTGCCATTGGCCGTGTCGATCGCGAAGAGACGCCGCGTCGATTCACCGCAGCGGTACAGCCGGTAGACAGCTCGGTCCGACGCCAGGGTTTTGCCCTTGTCCGGTGTGCAGCCGGTGGTCGGGAGGGTGACCTTCCAGCGCCGTGCCGCGGTGCGGGGGTCGTATCCCGTGATCTCATTGTCTGTTTCGACTAGCACGTCGGTGGCGTTTGCCGCGCTGATCAACCAGCTGGGAACGTCGGGATAGTCGGCCGTGTAGTCGTTGTGGTCGTCCGAGGTCCAGAGGATCCGGCCGGTCACGGCATCGAAAGCGATACGCAGCGTGGTGTCCTCGCCGAACCAGCGGGTGATCAGGACCGAGCGGTCGGCGGTGGCGAACGTTGCGCCCAAATCGGGCCAGAGGACTCGCTGGCCGGACTGCGGCTCGCGCAGATAGTGCCAGCGTGGTTCGCCGGTCGCGCCGTCATAGGCGCGTACGCCGTCGATGCTCACGACGGCGAATCCTGTTCCCGCCGCGAGAACTTGGCGGCCCGCGGACTTTCGCCGCTCGTTGGTTGGGGGCAGTTGGAGGCGATACGCCTCTGCCGTGATCCGGCTGGGAACGGGGGCGATCGGAGCTTCGGCAACCGTCAGATGGTCGATATTGCCGCTGTCGTCGCCCGCGCGCACAGCGGCGACGGCGACGCCGGCCGATACCACCAACCCGGCGGCGATCGCGGTCGTGAGAATGCGGCGGCTGACAGTTCTGGCCAGACCCATGTGAATTGTGAGCAGCAGGGCAAGAATCGCACCGACGCCCACGAGGGCGATCGCGCCGACCGCGGTGGGGAGTTGGGCGAAGTAGGGATATTTCGCGCGGATCACCGAATAGCTGCTGGGCAGATGCTGTTTCCAGGACATGCCGACGAGGAACACGATCGCCAGCACGACAGCACCGCTGGCTCGAAGTTCCCAGGCGTGCTGGCTGTTCCACAGATCGATCGTGCGTCGGCGTCCCGCGAACCATGCGGCGACGACGATGGCGAGCACAACCGCACCGAGCACGCCGGTGACGGAAGCGAACCGGCCGGACTGTGCCAGCGTCACGCTGACCGAGCGGGTGGTGGCACCGAACCAGCTGTAGAGGGCGAGCAGGACACCGCCGGTGAGTAGGCCGGTACCGATCCCGGCGGCTACTGCACGGGCTCGGGGAAAGCGGCCGAGAGGGCGTTCCAGGGTGGGTAGCGAGGTGAGTGGATCGTCGACGGTGGTGCGTGCTTGTTCGGCGCTGGTGCTTTCCCCCACGGAACTGTCCCCTCGTCTGTTCGTTCGGCCGCGAGCTGCGCGGCCGGGAACAGCGTATGCGGTCTGGATGACCGGCGCTGATCGCCCGATGTCCAGCCGCCGAACTGGGCTACGCTGGAGAGGGAACGAGGGGAGCGGCCATGTCCGAGCAGCACGAAGGTGATCCGCGAGCGCGCTGGCGGGAGTTGCCGCCGGAGCCTACCGAGCTCATCGAGGAGACGACGGTCGAGACCAGGGCCGCTGATCTGGGGGTTCCCGCCGTCGATCTCACCGAGGAGTTCGTGCGCAAGTACGGGCTCTGACGCCGCAGGGCGCGCGACCGCCGCTCCTGCGCTCGATCTCGGTGCAGATCGTCGATGTAGAGCACGATCCGGTCGATCCGACGAGACTCCGGCGCCGCGCGGTAGTCGGCGGCCGATCATGCGGTCGGCATGCTCGAATCGGTGTACCGCCCACGCTATTGGCGCCGCGTCGATGATGCGAGTGTGGGTGAGAACTGGCTCCACGTGACGGTTTCAGGTGACTGGTCGCGTAAGGCGCCCGGGCCTAACCACGGAGATCGCCGACACCGGCGATTCGCACAACGTTTGCTAAATGCCTAGTGCCGCAAACGAATCAAGCTTGCCATGCCGATTTCCGGCGGTAGAATTTCCGCAGCTCGGTGCGTTTGTTCGCTACCCGAGGTATCGGCTTTTCGCTTCTTTTTCGGCATCCCTGTGGTCGTTCGAGAGGGCTCGGTCTTCGCGCGTGCTGTGGTCGATAGTCAAGGCAGTGCTGATTCTCGTCATCAGCGTGAGCGTCGCCAAGTTCATCGTCGTGCCCGCGGTGAAATGGCTGATGGTCACTGTTTTCGAGGAGCTGGAGGGGGAGGAGGGGGCGCTGCGCACCGCGCGGCAACTGCTCGCTTATCCGGTGACCGGCCTGCTCGGCAGACAGCGCAAAGCGCGACGTGGCGACGAGGATGCCGATCTCGAACTCTTTCTCATCGATGTCGCGGTCGGGGTGGTGTTGAGCACGTGCGTGCAGGGATTCCTGCTCACGCTGTTCACCATCGGCGGGGTGGGTGTGCTGACTGTTATCGGTGTGGCTCTGCTCGAATGAAAGTACGGAGGAATTCTTGAGCGACTTTGTGCCCGACATTCCGTTTCGGGTCGTCGATCCGCGAAACGAGCTGGCGCGTAATGGAAGCGACGTCAGCGAGCTGGTCATCAAAGCGGTGGTGATGGCGCTGCAATACCCCGTCGTCACCGCGATCAAGGAGGTCGTGCTCTCGGTGCACCGAGCGAGCATCGAGATCCAGGTCGCGATGCAGGACGCGCGGGTGGCCAAGCGGGTGGCCCTGCAATCGGTGACGGCCAAGCGATTCAACGACTGCCTGATGCAGTTGCACGCCGACAACGGGTGGCATCCCGAGGTGCGACAGATGCTGGAGGACAGCCTCGTCGAGGACCTCGCGAAGGAACTGCGCCGGATCCGGGTGACGTAGGCGCGAGGAGAGGAAACCGCCATGAGCAATATCGAACGCAGGCCCGAGCGGCCGCGGCGGAAACCGTCCGCCGAGCTGAGTACCAACCCGGTCCGTGCCATCGCGGAGGCGGGCGCCGAGCTCGAGCGGAAGCTCGCGACGGCCAAGCAGGCGGTGCGGACCGACATGCAGATCAAGGAACGCCTCGCCGAGGCGGAGATCGCGCAGGATCGAATCGACCGGGGGCGGTAGCGGTGTCGGATCGTGAACTGCTCGAACTGATCCGGGTGCAGATCGAGGAACCCGCTTTCGCCCGGATCCGGTCGCTGATGGCGTCGGGTCAGCTGACCATGCAGGACGCGGCGATGTTCCGGGCGTCCGCCGATCGCTACAAGGCGGCGATGCTCGCCGAGTACTCCGGGTACGACCCCCGGGTCCGCAACGAGCTGCTCAAATCGCTCATCACCGACTACGGGACGGAACTCGATCGGCTCATCGAGGCGGCGGTGCGTCATCGGTCGCCGCACCACCCCGGGCCCGGGATGATCGCCGGGGCTCCCGTCGCGCCTCGGGCGTCATCGGTACTGGCGCAGCGGTTCACGCGGCTGGTGGGTCGGATCGGGTGGAAGCGGAAGGCCCAGGGTGAGCGGTAAACCGAAGGGCGGGAATCGGTTCGGGCCGTGGAAGGCGACTATGCGGTCGATGCCGGATCCGGTCGCGGTGAGGACTTGGATGGAGTGCGCTTCGCTGTTCATGTAGACGGCGAAGGCGGGTTGGCCGTTGGCGGCGGTGGGGATCATGCGGACGGTGCTCGAGCGGGACGGGCACTGGGTGGCGATCAGGTGGAGGATGCGGGCGCGGCCGCGGAACCAGTCGGGGATCGGGGGCATTTCCCAGACGGCCTCGGACCTCAGCAGGGTGGCGAGGGTGGCCATGTCGGCGGAGGCGAAGGCGGTGGCCCAGCGGTCGAGGATCGCGCGGGTGGCGGGGTCGTCGGGTTCGGTGATGTGGTCGGCGTCGGTGGTGTGGGCGGCGAGGGTGGCGTGGGCGCGTTGCAAGGTGCTGTTGATCGCGGTCGGGGTGGTGTCGAGGAGGTCGGCGACCTCGGTCGCCTTCCAGTGCAGGACATCGCGCAGGATCAGGACAGCGCGCTGGCGGGGCGGCAGGGTCTGCCAGATCGCGATCAGGGCCAGGCGGGTGGTGTGGCGGGTGGCGACGATCGCGGCGGGGTCGGTGGACTCGGGTTCGATGAGGATGTCCGGGATGGGCTGTAGCCAGGGGACGGTGTCGGCGTCGCCGCGCAGCTGGTCGGGGTGGTCGGCGGGGCCGGTGAGGCCGGAGGGGAGGACGCGGCGGCTGCTGTGCTCGAGTGCGTTGAGGCAGGCGTTGGTGGCGATGCGGTAGAGCCAGGTGCGCAGGGACGCGCGGCCCTCGAAGTCGGCGTAGCCGCGCCAGGCGCGCAGCAGGGTCTCCTGGACCAGGTCCTCGGCGTCGTCGAGGGAGCCGAGCATGCGGTAGCAGTGGGCCAGGAGTTCGCGGCGGTACGGCAGGGTGCGGGTCGCGAACTCGTCGGTCTGGGTCATTCGCCGTCCTTCCGGGCACAGGGGTCCCCTGCTAGTACTGACCGCTTGCCCGGCGAGAAGTCATCGGTGTGGGCGCGATGAGTTTGTTCCTGTGTCCGGTCGGTATGTGTGTGGGTTCGATCGACCGGAAGGACGCCCCATGGAGATACCGACAGTGTCGAAGGCTACGCAGCGCTGGGTGCTCGCGCTGGGCGCCGTCGCTTCGATGATGGCGGCGCTGGACACCCTGGTGGTGGCGACCGCGCTGGGCACACTGCGCGAGGATTTCGGCGCCTCGCTGGCGACGTTGGAATGGACCGTCAACGGCTACAACCTGAGTTTCGCGGTGCTGCTGATCACCGCGGCGGTGCTCGGGGACCGGTTCGGGCGGCGCCGGATGTTCGCGGTCGGGCTCGCGATCTTCGTCGCCGGGTCGGCGGCGTGCGCGGTCGCGGGGTCGGCCGGGATGTTGATCGCGGCGCGGGTGGTGCAGGGCGCGGGGGCGGCGCTGATCATGAGTTTGGCGTTGGCGTTGGTCACCGCGGCGTTCGCGCCCGAGCGCCGGGGCGGGGCGATCGGGGTGCTGGAAGGGGTGACGGGGTTGGCGGTCGCGTGCGGGCCGCTGGTCGGCGGGGCGGTCGCGGAGGGGTTGTCGTGGCAGTGGATCTTCTGGGTGAACGTGCCGATCGGGCTGCTGGCGATTCCGCTGGTGCTGGTGCGGATTCCGGAGAGCTTCGGGCCGGACACCGCTGTCGACGGTGTCGGGTTGGGGCTGGTGACCGGTGGTGCGCTGGGCGTGGTGTGGGGGCTGGTGCGCGGCAATATCGTGGGCTGGACGGATCCGGAGATCCTGCTGACGCTGGGTGGTGGCATCGTCGCGCTGCTCGGTTTCGCGGTGTGGGAATCCCGTACGCGCACACCGATGTTCCCGGTCCGGATGTTCACCTCCCGCGGCTTCGCGGCCGGGAACGCGGCGATCTTCCTGACCTTCGCGGCGCTGTTCGGCGCGGTGTTCTTCTTCGCGCAGTTCCTGCAGATGGTGTTCCACTACGGGCCGCTGGGCGCCGGGCTGCGGTTGCTGCCGTGGACCTTGACCCTGTTCTTCTGCGCGCCGCTGGCCGGGGTCCTGGCCGATCGGATCGGGGAGCGTCCGCTGATGACCGTGGGACTGACCCTCCAGGCGATCGGTCTGGGCTGGATCGCGATCGTCGCCGACCCCGCGATGGCCTACACCGCGATGATCGCGCCGCTGGTGGTGGCGGGAATCGGGGTGTCGATGGCGATTCCGACGGCGCAGAGCGCGGTGGTCGGGGCGGTCGAGCACGGCGCGATCGGGAAGGCGGCGGGCGCCAACAGCATGATGCGGGAACTCGGCGGGGTGTTCGGGATCGCCGTGGTGGTGGCGGTTTTCGCCGGATTCGGTGGGTACGGGTCGGCGGGGGAGTTCGTCGACGGGTTCGGTCCGGCGATCGCGGTGGGCGCGGCGTTGTCGTTGCTCGGTGCCGTCGTGGCGCTCGCGCTACCGGGGCGCCGGGCGCGGACGGCCGACGGCGAGGCGGCGGCGATGGTTCCGGTGTGAGCCGTGTCGGTGGGTCGCCGCGCGGGGATCTACCCGCCGGCGACGGCCGGGATGATCATCAGTTCGGTGTGCGTGGTCAGCGGGGTGTCGACGCCGTTCAAGGTGCGGCACTCGTCGCCGTCCACATAGAAATTGACGTAGCGACGCAGGGTGCCGCGCTCGTCGCGCAGGCGGCGTTCCAGGGCGGGGGACCGGTCGCGGAGAGTGTCGAGGACTTCGCGCAGGGTGGGGGCGTCGATGTCGAGTTCGTGCGCGCCGTTCGCGTAGGGGCGCAGGGCGGAGGGGAGCAGGACGCGGGCCATGGGTCAGCCGATGACGGCGGCGCGGACGCACAGGACGTCGGGGAGTTTGTCGGCGACCAGGTGCCAGTGGTCGCCTTCGTCGGGGCTGCAGTAGACCTCGCCGTTGCGGGTGCCGAAGTAGATGCCGGTGGGGTCGGCGTCGTCGGCGGTCATCGCGTCGCGCATGACGGCCGCCCAGAACGGCACCGTCGGAAGGCCGTCCGTGCGCGCCGACCAGGTCCGGCCGCCGTCGTCGCTGCGGTAGACGGCGCAGGTGGCGTCGGGTGGGAAGCGGAAGCGGTCCATGTCGGCGACGAGCGGGAAGGTGTAGATGACGCCGGGGCGGCGGGGGTGGGCGACGATCGGGAAGCCGAAATTCGACGGTGGCAGGTCGGCGTCGATGGACTGCCAGGTGGTGCCGTCGTCGGTGCTGCGGAACACGCCGCCGTGATTCTGCAGGTAGAGGGTGCTGGGGGTTTCGGCGTCGCGGACGACCTTGTGCACGCACTGGCCCCATTCGGGCAGCTCGCCGGGCATGAAGTCGGCGGTGACGCCCTTGTTGGTCGGCGTCCAGGAGGCGCCGCCGTCGGCGGTCTGGTAGACGCCGCCGGTCGACATGGCCACGGCCAGGCGCTGGGTGTCGGTGGGATGCGGGAGGACGGTGTGCAGCGCGAGCCCGCCGCCACCCGGCTCCCACTGCGGCCGGTGCGGGTGGTCCCACAGGCCTCTGACCAGCGTGAAAGTCCTTCCGCCGTCGGTGGAACGGAACAGCGCCGACGGTTCGACGCCCGCGTAGACCACCTCCGGCTCGGCCTCGGTGGCCGGTGCGATCTGCCAGACGCCCTGGAGCGCGGCGTCGGTGCTGTCGGGGAAGGCCAGTGGGGCGTCGTCGGGTTCGGTCCAGGTCTCGCCGAGATCGTCGCTGGCGACCAGCGTCGGGCCGAAGTGGCTGTTGAGGACACCGGCCAGCAGGCGCGGGGTTTCCCGGCGGGTGTCGATGGCCAGGGCTTTCACATCGGCGACCGGGAACTGGGGCGGGCTCACCGTCCAGCTCACCCGGCCGTCCGAGCTGCGGGCCAGGAACAATCCCTTGCGCGTTCCGATTCCGAGAAGTACGTCCATCGCCGACCTCCAGGTCGTCAGCACCGACGCGGATGAAAATGAGCGTACTCCGCGGTGACGTAAGGGCCGCATGATCACGTTTCGTGAGGGATACTGGTCCGATCGTGCGCAACCCGCCGCACGAGCGTGACTTTTTCGCGACCATTTCGTAATCTGGCAGTGACCTTGTTCTCGACAGTAGCTGGTGATTGATAAAGTGCCTGGTCAACATCGCACCCCCGCTCCTCCGACGGGGCGCATGTCGTTGGCTGTGTGCAGCCTCGCAGCAACGGTTCCCGGCATGCTCTGGATGGCGTTCCGCCCGGGCGGGACCGAGGTGCAGCAGGTCGCGGCCGTCGTGCCGCACACCCCGTCCGCCGTCGAGGTCGACGTCCTGCCCGCGCTGACCCACGACGAGCCGACCATCGCGCCGGCTCCGGTCGCGGCCGACGACGAATCGGCGACGCTGTCCGCCTCGAAGCTGAAGTACCTGTGCTCGACGGAGTGGAAGGGCACCCAGCCCCACGTCGCGCAGGTCAGCCACATGGTGCAGAAGATGTTCGGGCTCTCCGACATCGGCGGCGCCAACGGACGTTTCGACGGTGACCACGGCGCCGGCCTCGCGCTCGACATCATGACCTCGAACCCCGCGCAGGGTGACGCGATCGCCGCGTTCGTGCTGGCCAACAAGGCACGCTTCGGCGTCACCTACGTGATCTGGCAGCAGCAGTTCAACGACGGCGGCGGCTGGTCGTACATGGAGGACCGGGGCAGCCCGACCCAGAACCACTACGACCACGTGCACGTATCGTTCTCCTCGTACGGCGCCGCCAACCTCACCTGCTGATCTCCGGTACTCCGAGCACCGGAGATCAGCGCCGGTCACTTCCCGATCGGCGCCCCGAACAGCCCGGCGAGGGTCTCGCCGACGATCGCCACCCATTCCGGCCACGTGCGCTGGTCGAGAGTCATGGTGCCGACATCGGTGAGCGTGCACCCGGACTCGACGGGTACGCCGGCGAAGCGGTCGCGCATCCACATCATCACGCTGGGGACCGCGATCGGTTCCAGTGAGAGATGTTCGCTGAGATGGTCACGGGTGTAGGTGATCCGGGCGGCAGGGTCCTGGCAGTAGGTGCCGAAGAGAGTGTTGACCGGGCCGACCGGGACCAGCCAGTCCATGTTCGCCTGGTAGAGGAACACGGGCATGGCCGGCGTGGATTTGCCCATGCGGGTGCGGTCGAGGACCTTCTTCGCCTCCGGGGATTCGAGCGGGTCGCCGGGGGTATTCAGCAGGCCCTTGATGTTCATGAACGGCAGCGACAGCGCCTGGTACGTGACGCACATGCGGTCCTTCGCGTCGAGTAGCACTTGCGCGAGCGGGGTGCCGGTGCGGCGAAGGAAGGCGGCGAATTCCGGTTCCTCGTGGGCCAGTCCGATGATGCCGGCGAACACGACGCCCGAGGCCGCGTTGTTGTTGGCGAGGTTCACCAGCGCGCCGAGGTCGGCGTCGGTGCCGCCGGAGGCCGCGCCGACGATGTTCAGTTCCGGGGCGTAGGTGGCGGCCAGTTCGGCGGCGTGCATGGTCGGGACCGAGCCGCCCGAGTAGCCCATCATGCCCACCTTGGTCGCCGCGCCGTCGAGGCCGAGCGGGGCGAAGTTCTCCGCGGCGCGGATGCCGTCGAGGGCGATGCGCCCGGCGAGCGGGCCGTGGGCGAAGGCGGAGTTGGGGCCCTGGTGGTCGGGAACGACGACGGCCCAGCCCTGCTGGAGGGCGACCTGCACCTCGAGGAAGGAGATCGAGGCCACCGACTGGCCGGTGAGCTGGCCGGGAATCGACCACTGCTGCACGGCGTAGGAGGAGGCGCAGTACTGGCCGGTCGAGTCCTCGGCCATGTGGTAGGAGAGCAGGTTGCGGGTGCCGGGCGCGACCTCGCCGCGCGGTTTCAGCACGGTGGCCACCGACGCGATCGGCTGGTCGTAGCTGTTGTTGGAGCGGTAGGAGACCTGCCAGGCGTCGACATTGACCGGGAGCAGGGAGAAGTTGGCGACGCGGACCTCGCGCGCGGCGATGATCTCGCCCGGCTGCTTGGTGGCGACGACCTCGGCCGGTGGGCGGTAGAACCCGTCGAATTCGGGGATCGCCGGTGCGCTGAGAAACGGCGGGGCCGGCTGCACCGGGCCGTCGTAGGGAACGGCGAATGCCGGTGTGCCGCTGAGGATCAGCAGCATGCCGAGCGCGGCGCCACCCGCCGTGGTGAGGCGGCGGAGCAGGCCGGGCCGCGTTCTGTCGTCGGATCTTCTTCGCGTTCCGGGCACGCGGCACCCCTTCGTTCAGTTTTAGACGCCATCGTCTAAATTGTGCCGCACGTTACAGCGTGCCGGAGCCGTTCGGCAAGTGGGTCAGGGCGGGGTGAGGGCGACCAGGAAGCGGGTGAGGACTTCGACCAGATCGTCGAATCCGGTGCGCGGCTCGGTGCTGCTCCACTGGTGCACCAGCGCCATCAGCGCGCCGATGAATCCGGTTGCCGCCGTGCGGTATCCGCCGACGGGGGTGAAGTCGTTGCCGAGCGCGAGGCGCAGTTCGGTGGCGAAGAAGTCGGCCCAGACCTCGCGCTGTTCGATCCGGTGCCGTTCGAACTCGTCGCTCACGCCGACACATTCGACGAACGAGACGCGCGCGCGATGCACATCGGAGCCGACCGACTCCGCGTAGGCGCGCATCGCGGCCCGCGCGCGGGTGACGAAATCGTCGGCCGAGGTGTCGGCGACCGCGGCCGCGACGGCCTGGCGCGCGTCGACCTGCACCGCGTCGTACACCGCGAGCAGTAGTTCTTCTCTATTGGCGAAGTGCTCGTAGAACTGGGCGCGGGCGAGTCCGGCGGCCTTGCAGATGCTGGTGATCGAGCTGTTTCGGTAACCGGTGCCGCCGAAGACGGCTAGTCCGGCGCGCAGGAACCGGTCGCGCCGCTGGGCTCGCCGGTCGTCGACGCGGCTGCTCGCGCGGGAAGAACTGGGGACCGTCACCGCCGTCAGGATAGTGCGACGTCTCCTGGGCAGGTGATCAGCGGGGTGGCGTTCCTGAGAGTAGACCGTTCATTTAGGCATATCTCCACGCGATCGGGGCCGCGCTCCTACGGTGGAGAGTGGCTCAGTTCTGTCGAGAGGAATGTGGACATGGGACGGTTGGCGGGCAAGGTCGCGGTGATCAGCGGCGGAGCGCGGGGAATGGGCGCGGCGCACGCGCGCCGGTTCGTCGCCGAGGGCGCGTCGGTGGTACTCGGTGACGTGCTCGACGACGAGGGCGCTCTCGTCGCCAAGGAGCTCGGCGACGCCGCGATCTACCGGCACCTGGACGTGCGCGAACCCGAGCAGTGGGCCGCGGTCGTCGCGGCGGCGGTCGAGACCTTCGGCGGGCTGCACGTGCTGGTGAACAACGCGGGGATCGTCAACGGGAACCTGCTCGTCGACTTCGCGCTGGAGGAGTGGCAGCGGATCATCGACATCAACCTGACCGGGACCTTCCTCGGCATGCAGGCGGCGGTGCCCGCGATGACCAGCGGCGGATCGATCGTGAACATCTCCTCGGTCGAGGGGATGCGCGGTAGCCCGGGCCTGCACGGGTACACGGCGACGAAGTTCGCGGTGCGCGGGCTCACCAAGTCGGCGGCCCTGGAGCTGGCGGCGCAGGGGATCCGAGTGAATTCGGTGCATCCCGGACTGATCAGCACGCCGATGACCGAGGGGATTCCGGCGGACTTCCTGCAGATTCCGGTGAAGCGGGCGGCCGAGCCGGACGAGGTGTCGGCCTTGGTCGCGTACCTGGCGTCGGAGGAGTCGTCGTATTCCACCGGTGCGGAGTTCGTCGTCGACGGCGGGCTCACGGTCGGGGTGCCGCACAAGAGTTTCTGAGTGGCATCGTGTCGGCGGAACCCCGCGGTTCCGCCGACCGACACCGCGATCAGCTCAGGCGGCGGATGTCGCCGCGGACGCGGTAGAAGCCGCCGCGGGCGGATTCGGTGACGGCGTCGACGACGTAGCGGGTGCCGGCCTGGCGGATGTCGCGGGGGAACTGGACGTTCCAGCCGCGTTCGTAGCCGGGGCTGACGACGTGCACGCGCAGGGAGCCGCCGTGTTCGACGCATTCGACGACGATGCCGGTGCCCGCGTCGGCGGTGACCTCGAGAGTGCTCGACGCGGTGACCGCCGAGATCTCGGGGGCCTTGACCGAGATCGTGCTGGGGAGCACGCCCTGGTCGGCGTCGCGGACGGCGGATTCGCTCACGTCGAGGCAGGCCAGGGCGCCGGACGTGGTGACCAAGTACAGCTTCTCGTCGTGGTACTGCATGGAGTACGCCGAACCGCAGCCGGTGGCCAGCTTCCACAGGCGGGTGCCGGTGGCGTCGAAGCAGTAGACCGAGGAGTGCGAGTCGCCGGCGAAGACGTAGCGGCCGTCGGGGGAGGCGGCGCAGGAGAAGACGGCGGCGTCGCACTGGTAGGCGCGGGTGGTGACGCCCTGCTTGGTGATCTCCTCGACGCGGTTGGCGGAGGTGCCCGCGTAGACGTCGGAGGTCTCCTGCCAGCCGAACAGGACCGAGCCGTTGGTCGGCGAATGCCATTGGGTGGCACCGGTTTCCAGGTGGTACTTGGTGACACCGGCGCTGTGGCCGTGGTAGACGCCGGTCGGGTCCAGGCGCACCATCCAGCCGGAGGAACCCGTGCTGCGGGCCGACCAGAGCGACTCCTCCTCGTGGTCGATGACGGTCAGGCCGCCCGCGGCGTCGGAGGCGGCGAGGATGCCGTCGTGGATGTCGAGCCAATAGACGTCGGTGGCCGAGACGTCGTAGGCGGCGCGCGGGACCTTGCCCGACAGGTCGTAGACGCGGCCGTCGTCGCAGCCCGCGTAGATCCAGAAGTCGTCGGCCACCAGGCATTTCACGCCGTCGGGCAGCTGGTAGCGGTTGGTCACCACGCCGTCGGGGGTGAGGGTGTAGACCTCGCCGTTCTCGTTGCCGACCCAGCAGCGCTGCTCGTCGACGAAGATGCCGAACGCGGCCGCGCCGGAGTCGAAGCGCCACAGGACCGGAGCGCTCTTGGCGGTCGAACGCTGGCTGGTGATCACGCGGCGCGTCACCGCGCGGCGCTGCCGCCCGCCCATCACCGCGGGCGCGTAGCCCTTGCGGACCTTCTCACCGATCTTCTTCTGCGCGGCCGACTTCGCCTTCTCCGCCGTGGCGAACGAACTCGCCTTGGACTGACCCTGTTCCCCGATCCGGCCGAAGCGGATGTTGACCTGGGTGCCGGTGACGATCACCTCGTAGAACTTGTGCGAGGAACCGGTGTCGTCGGACAGTTCCAGGTAGGTGGTTTCGGCGGTCGTCATGGATCCTCGCTGAGCTCGTGCGTCTTTCGAACGAGCGAAAAGTAGCAAGGCACACCGACATCGGCCCGACGGACGAGATCGCTGCAGGTCAACGCATGTGAGGGGCGCTATCCACTGAAGCAGGCGGTGAGTTTGGCCACCGAGTCCGGCGACAGCGGACGCAGACCCTTCTGGAGGTCGGTGTTCTGTATGCCGAATCGGATTCCTCGTCGATTGTCGGGGAACCGGTCCGGGATCGCGTTGCGGAGTTCTCGTCGCAGCGTGAACGGCACTACGTAGGTGTAGATCTCGGGATCAGGCCAGGGAGCGTTGACTGCCGGTCGGGCCCGGTCCGTCGCTGTGATCATGGCGAGTAGACCCGAGCCTGGACGCTGGCCGCCGCCCCGCCAGACGAAGATGGTGTCGCCGACGCGGACTTGCGCGGCACTGCGGACGGCCGACGGGCTGGAGCGCACGCCGATCAGACCGGACTGCTTGCAGATGGCCCAGTTGGCCGCATCTTCGTAGCGCAGGCTGAAAACGAACGCGGGCATACGAATAGATGCTAGTGGTCGCGATCATCGTCGGGCGGTGGAACAGGTGCGTCACATGCCCGCGACGTCGAGGAGTGGTGGGGGATAGACGGTGTGGGGGATGGCGGTGCGCCAGGGGCGGTGGATGGTGGGGCCGGGGAGGTGGGCTAGTTCGGGGAGCCAGGTGCGGGTGTAGGTGCCGTCGGGGTCGTAGCGGTCGGCTTGGCGGAGGGGGTTGAGGGTGCGGTTGGGGCGGGTGTCGGTGCCGGTGCCCGCGGCCCACTGCCAGTTGAGCTGGTTGTTGGCGAGGTCGGCGTCGACGAGCCAGTGCAGGAAGTGGGCGGCGCCGATGCGCCAGTCCAGGCGCAGGGATTTGGCGAAGAAGGAGGCGGTGATCAGGCGGGCGCGGCCGGGGAGCCAGCCGTCGGTGACGAGCTGGCGCATGGCGGCGTCGATGATCGGGTAGCCGGTGCGGCCTTGCTTCCAGGCGGTGACGGCGTCGGGGTCGGTGCGCACGGCGAACGGGCCGGGGCGGTAGCTGGTCCAGGCGGTGTCGGGGCGGGCCGCGAGGAGCTGGTGGTGGAAGTCGCGCCAGGCGAGCTGGCGGGCGAAGGCGTGGCCGCCCGGGTCGGACAGGTCGGTGCGGTGCACGATCTCGACGGGGGACAGGCAGCCGAAGTGCAGGTGCGGGGAGAGGTGGGAGGTGGCGTCGGCGGCGAGGTCGTCGTTGCGGTCGGCGTAGTCCTCGATCGGGCCCGCGAGCCACTTGCGCAGCAGGACCCGGCCGCTGATCTCGCCGCCGCGCGGGCAGTTCGGGGACGGCTCGCCAGTCGACAGGTCTCCGGGTGTCGGCAGGGGATCACTTGCCACGTCGGGGACCGACAGGCTGCGCGGAGTGCCGAGCGGGTGGCGCTGGTGGGCGTCGACCCAGCGGCGGAAATACGGTGTGAACACGGCGTAGTGGTCGCGGCCGGTGGCGGGGGTGAGGACGGCGGGGTCGGCGGCGGTGACGACTGCGCTGTGGGTGCGCACCACGCAGTCGGTCCCGGCGAGGCGCTCGCGCAGGGCCCGTTCGCGACGGGTGGCGAAGGCGCTGACGTCCTCGGCGAGATGCACCGCGCCCGCACCGGTCTCGGCGACGAGCCGGGCGAGTTCCTCGGTCACCTCGCCGCGACGCACCACGAGCCTGCCGCCGATGCCGCGCAGGCGTTCGTCGAGTTCGGCCAGGGCGGAGGCGAGGAAGACGGCGCGATTGGGTGGGCAGCGGTCCGGGACGATGCGGTCGTCGACGACGAAGACCGGGATCACGGCGTCGCTCTCGCGGTGCGCGGCGGTGAGGACCGGGTTGTCGGCGGTGCGCAGGTCGCGGGTGAACAGCGCGATCGCGACGCTCATCGGGCGCACAGCGGGGTGATGTCGGAGCGGCCGCCGGTGGTCGGGGTGGTCAGGTAGACGCAGGTGTTCTGGCCCGCGGCCACGATCGCGGCGTCGATGTCGTTCCAGGTGGGGGCGTCGACCGCGGGGGTGCGGGACAGCACGAAGCCGGACAGACGGCTGGGGTCGGTGACGACCGCCCAGGAGTAGTCCGGGCCGAGCGCGGTGACGATGTAGTTGGGGGCGCCGGTGCGCTGATCCTGGCCGGGCACGCCGGGGAAGGAGACGTGCAGCTGGGCGCTGGTGACGGGATCGGTCACCGTCGCGGTGCCCCGGATCTCGGCGGTGCCGCCCGACCAGGTGCGGCAGTGGTTGTAGACGCCGACGTCACCGGCGTCGTCGAGGGTGTAGGTGGCGGTGGTGTCACCGGCGCAGTCGAGGCTGAACGGGGCCGGGATCGCGGCCAGCTGATGCCAGACGCCCAGATATCGCTCGACGTCGAGTGACGGCACGGGCGCCGGGGGCGCGGCGGAGGCGGCGGCCGGGACCAGCGCCACGGCGGCCGCCGCCGCGCAGGCGAGTAGCGGAACGGAGGAACGGGCGATGCGCACGGGAACTCCTCGGATCGTTGGTACTGACAGACTATCAATGAACGATGCATAATTGATTCATCCGGCGAGAGGAGTTCCCGATGAAACGGGAGTGGCCGTTCCGTCTGCTCGGTCTGGCGACCGCCGCCTATGGCGTGAGTGTGGCCGCACGCCCGGAGGTGCTGTTGCGGCCGTGTGGATGGGAGTCGGATCGGGCGGGCAGTCGGGCGCTGGCCCGGATGGTCGGGTGCCGGGACGCGATCTCCGGCGCGGCCATGGTGCTGGCGCCGGACGCCCGCGTCGCGCGCGCCGCCGCGGGGGTGCGCATCGCGGCCGACCTCGCCGACGCGCTGGTCCTGGGCGCGGCGGTCGAACCACGCCTGCGCCGGACCGCGATCTCGGTGCCGCTGGTCTGGGGCCTGTTCGGGGCGGTGAGCACGGCGCTGGCCTGGCCGCCGCGACCCGCCGCCACACGGCCGTGACACGCGGGCGCGGTGGCATCGGTCAGAATAGGACGATGCCCGCCGGTTCCGCCCCTGTCTCCGACGCGGCCGGGTACACAGTGCGCGCGGTCGCGGATCGTCTCGGCATCCCGACCGCCACCCTGCGCAGCTGGAATCGCCGCTACGCCATCGGGCCCGCGCAAGACCGTCCCGGCCGGCATCGGCTCTACACCGAAGCCGATATCGCCCTGCTCGAGCGCATGGTGACGCTGATCCGCGACGGCGCGAGCCCGGCGGGCGCCGCGGCGGCCGCGCGGGGGCCCGCGGTACTCGCGGGCAACCGTGCCGAGCTGATCGGTGCCGCGTTCGCGCTGGATTCCTCGACCTCGGTCGACCTGGTCGAGGCGCACGTGCGCGCCTTCGGGGTGATCCGCACCTGGGACGAGCTGTGCCGCCCCGCCTTCGCCGACATCGTGGCGCGTCAGGGCATCGGCGAGAACTGCATCGATGTCGAGCATCTGCTGTCGTGGTCGATCGCGGCGGTGATGCAGCGGGTGCAGACCGCGCCGGTGGTCGCCGACCGGACCGTCGTCCTCGCCTGCACCGGCGGGGAGACCCATTCGCTGCCGCTGGAAGTGCTGCGCGCGGCACTGGCCGAGCAGGGCGTCGGCGCCCGGATGCTGGGCGCCGATGTGCCGACGATCGCGCTGGTCGGCGCGCTGGCCCGGCCTGCCGGGCCCACCTCGCTGCTGCTGTGGTCGCAGCGGGAATCGACCGCGCTGACCTCGGCCGTGCTGGCCGGTCTTGACGCGGGCGCGCGGGTCTGCGTCGGCGGCCCCGGCTGGGACGCGGCGCTGCTGCCGCCGTCGGTCGCGCGGATCGCCTCGCTCGCGGGCGCGGTCGAGGCGTTGCGCTGACGGCTGGCCGCCGCGCACCAAACGATGCATAATTGATTCAAATCGGGTGGATCGGCCATCCGTAGTCCGGGGACGACCGGAGGAATCGCATGCACGCATCGAATGGGCCACGCCGGGTAGCGGTGATCGGTAGCGGAGTCGCGGGGCTCACGGCCGCCTGGGTGCTCGCCCGCTCGGCCGAGGTCACGCTCTACGAGGCGCAGGGCCGTCTCGGCGGGCACGCCGACACGCACCGCGTGGTCGCGGGCAACGGCGAAACCCTGGGCGTGGACACCGGATTCATCGTGCACAACGACCGCACCTACCCGACGTTGCGGCGGCTGTTCGGCGAACTCGGCATCGCCACGGGGGAGTCCGACATGAGCATGTCGGTGCGCTGTGACGGCTGCGGTCTCGAATACGCCGGCGCGCGTGGGCTGCCGGGACTGTTCCCGCGCCCCGGGCAGCTGGTCCGTGGCCGGTATCTGCGGCTGCTCGCCGAGGTGCCGCGATTCCACCGCCTGGCCCGCGCCGAACTCGCCACGAGCGCGGCGACCGAACGCACGGTGGCCGAATTCCTGGCCGACGCCGGATTCTCGACCTACTTCCGCACCCACTTCCTGGCACCGCTCATCGCGGCGGTCTGGTCCTGCGATCCGCGCACCGCGCTGCGCTATCCGGCCCGCTACCTGTTCACCTTCCTCGACCATCACGGCATGCTGACGGTGTTCGGCTCACCCACCTGGCGCACGGTCACCGGCGGATCGGCGACCTATGTCGCCGCGGTCGCCGAGCGACTGCACCGGGTCCAGGTCGCCACCCCGGTCCGGGCGCTGCATCGGCATCCGGACGGTGTCACCGTCCGCACCGCCGACGACGGTGTCGACGATTTCGACGCCGCGGTGGTCGCGACCCACCCGCACGAGGCGCTGGCCCTGCTGGCCAGACCGACCGCCGCCGAACGCGACATCCTCGCGGCCATGCCGTACTCGGTCAATCACACCGTCCTGCACACCGATTCCCGGCTGCTGCCGCGCGCCACGAGCGCACGAGCGTCCTGGAACTACCGCCTGCCCGCCTGCGCCGCCGAGCCCGATCGTGTCCTGGTCACCTACGACCTCACCAGACTCCAGCGCCTCGACGACACGGGGAACCGGCGCTTCCTGGTGACCCTGGGCGACGGCGACCGCATCGATCCCGGCGCGGTGCTCGAGACCATGACCTACGAACACCCGCTCTACACCCCGGAATCGGTGGCCGCCCGCGCTCGCGCCGGCGAACTCGGCTGTCCGCGAACGGCCTTCGCCGGCGCCTACCACGGGTGGGGATTCCACGAGGACGGCGCGCTGTCGGGCCTGCGCGCCGCCGAGCGGCTCGGCGGACGCTGGACGGGACCGGTACCCGAGCTGGTGGCGGCCACATGAGCGCCCGCCTGATCCGCACCGACATCCGGCACACCCGGCTGGCGCCGATCCGGCACGCCTTCCGCTATCGCGGGCACAGCTGGCTGGTCGATCTGGACCACATGCCCCGATTGCCGTGGTGGCTGCGGCCGTTCGCGGGTTTCGACGCGAGCGACCACCTGGGCGAACGCGGTGGCTCACTGCGCGCCGCCGTCGACGGGTACCTGGCCGCCGAGGGCATCGACCTGCGGGGTGGGCGGGTGCTCATGCTGGCAGGCGCGCGCTCCTTCGGGTATGTCTTCGATCCGTTGACGCTGTACTGGTGCCGCGATCACACCGGCGCGCCGGTGTGCGTCATCGCCGAAGTGCGCAACACCTACGGCGGCGCGCACCGCTACCTGCTGCGGCCCGACGACGACGGTCGCGCCCGGGTCGGCAAGGAGTTCTACGTCTCGCCGTTCAACCCGGTGGCGGGGGAGTACCGGCTGCGCGTGCCCGAGCCGGATTCGGTGCTGCGGGTGTCGATCACGCTGGTGACCGACCAGCCGATCTTCGTCGCCACCGTCGCGGGCCGCTGCGTGCCCGCCACCACCGGCGCGATCCTGCGCGCCGTGCTGACCGATCCGATCCCGCCGCTGCTCGTGGCCGCGCGTATCCGCTGGCAGGGCGTGCGGCTCTGGGCGCGGGGACTGCCGGTCGTGCCGCGTCCGGTGGCCGTGCCCGAGGAGGCGCTCCGATGACGACCGTGGACACCACCGCGAATCCCGCTGTGCCGGAGCGTGATCAGTGGGATCTGGCCGCGCCGCGCGGGCTGCGGGCGGGCGTGTCGGCGATGGCGGTCGACCCGCTGGTGCGCCGCCTGACCCGGCGGCTGCCGCTGGCGGTGCGCTATCCCGACGGCACCGTCGTCGGCGCGCCCACCGGGGTGCCGTGCCTGGTGTTGCACCGGCCCCGCGACTTCGCCGCCCGGGTCGGCGCGGCCGGGCTCATCGGTTTCGGTGAGTCGTACATGGCAGGCGACTGGGACGCGCCCGATCTCGTCGGCGTGCTGACCGTGCTCGCCGCCCACATCGACGAGCTGGTGCCGCGGTCGCTGGCCCGGCTGCGCCGCCTCTACGTCGCCGGACATCCCGCCGCCGAACGCAATTCCGAGGCCAACACACGCGGCAACATCGCCCGGCACTACGACCTGTCCAACGACTTCTTCGGGCTGTTCCTCGACGAGACCATGACCTATTCGGCCGCGCTGTTCGCCGATCCAGCCGCCGATCTCGCCACCGCTCAGCGCGCCAAGATCGACCGCCTGCTCGACCGCGCGCACGTGCGCTCCGGCACCCGGCTGCTCGAAATCGGCACCGGCTGGGGTGAACTCGCGGTCCGGGCGGCCGCGCGCGGCGCACGCGTGCACACCGTGACGCTGTCGACCGAACAGCGGACGGCGGCGCTGGAACGGGTGGCGGCGGCCGGACTGGCGGAGCACGTGCGGGTCGACCTGCTCGACTACCGCAGCGTGCGCGGCACCTACGACGCCGTGGTCTCGGTGGAGATGATCGAGGCGGTCGGCTACGAATACCTCGACACCTATTTCGCGACCATCGGCCGGGTGCTCGCGCCGGGCGGCCGGGCCGCGATCCAGGCCATCACCATGCCGCACGAGCGCATGCTCGCCACCCGGCACACCTACACCTGGATCCAGAAGTACATCTTCCCCGGTGGATTCCTGCCGTCGGTGCGGGCGATCGAGGACTCCGTCGCGCGGGCGACGGATCTGGGTGTGCGCGAGGAGTTCTCGATGGGCCCGCAGTACGCGCGGACCCTGCGGATGTGGCGGGAACGGTTCGAGAACGCGCGGACGGAGGTCGGCGCACTCGGGTTCGACGAGACGTTCGTGCGGATGTGGCGGCTGTATCTGGCGTACTCGGAGGCGGGGTTCCGGTCGGGGTATCTCGACGTCGGGCAGTTCGTCCTCGCGCGGGGGTGAGTCAGCGACCGAGTAGGTGACGCAGCGTCTGTTCGAGGTCGGGGCCGCGGAAGATGTGGCCCGCCGCGGCCAATCGGGCCGGGGACACCCGCTGACTCGCCGCGGCCAGCTCCCGCGCACCCTGCTCGCCCAGCAGCAGTGCCGGGCCGAACGACGGGACCGGGAGCAGGGCGGGCCGGTGCAGGACCCGGGCCAGGACCTCGGTGTAGTCGCTGTTGCGGACCGGATCGGGGGCGACCGCGTTGACCGGGCCGACGAGCGAATCATCCCAGAGCGCACGGTGATAGATGTCGAGCAGATCGTCGAGACCGATCCAGGACAGCCACTGGGTGCCGTCGCCGATCCGGCCGCCCAGACCCGCCGTGAACAGGGGGCGCAGCAGCCGCAGTGTTCCGCCGGTGGGTGATTGGACGATGCCGGTGCGGACCTGCACCACCCGGCCACCGGCGGCCGCGCTCGCCGCCTCCCAGCCGGTCACCACCTCGGCGAGGAAACCGTCACCGGGATCGGCTGTCTCGGTGAGGATCTCGTCGCCCCGGTCGTAGCCGTAATAGCCGATGGCGGAAGCGGAGACGAAGGTGCCGACGCCGCAGCGGGCCGCGGTCTCGGCAAGCGCCTGGGTCGGGCCGATCCGGCTGTCGGCGATGGCGCGGCGGTGCGCCTCGGTGAACCGGCCCGCGATCGGCGCG
The DNA here is from genome assembly GCF_040681225.1 of Nocardia sp. NPDC051833. NCBI lineage: Bacteria > Bacillati > Actinomycetota > Actinomycetes > Mycobacteriales > Nocardiaceae > Nocardia > Nocardia sp. NPDC051833. The sequence goes on along the minus strand of NZ_JBFAYK010000007.1, from coordinate 58,015 downwards.
CCCGCCAGGTGCACCACCGCGTCCACGCCGTCGAGCAGGTCCGGCGCGGGATCGGCCGGGTCCCAGCGGCGTTCGGCGGGACCGGACGGGGTGTGGCGCACGAGCCGGACCACCTGGTGACCGCCGGTCGACAGGAACGCGCACAGCGCGGTGCCGACCATGCCGGTCGCGCCGCTGACCGCGATGGTGCGTGCGGTGAAACCCGCCTCGGCGGCGCGCCGGTGGGCGGCGAGGTCGTCGGCGAGCTGGCGGTAGCGGTAGTCGAACATCGGGCGCAGCAGGCGGGCGGGGAGTGGGGTGTCGACGTGGTCGGCCACGCGGGTGTGGGTGTCGTCGACGGCGGTGAAGTCGTGGGTGTGCCGCCACGGCAGCAGGCGGCCGACCGGCGCGGAGGCCAGGCCCTCGACCGCGGTCGCGTCGGCGAAACGGTGGGGCGGGTCGTAGGCGGCCGGATCATGTCGCGCGACCCAGCGAAGGCCGCCCGGCAGGCCGAGTACGGCGGCGCCACGGGCCAGGTCGTCGGACTCGCTGAGCAGCCGGACCGGCTGCCAGGGCGGCGCCAGGCGGGTGAACGCGCCGGGCCGGGCGAACCAGGCGAAGACCTCGTCGCGGGGTGCGGAGACAACCATCGAACAGTCGATGCCCATCACTCGACTCTAGCCCCGATCGGTCATCGCTGAAACGTTTGTGCATCGTTTCACGCGGTATTCTGGAGAGGTGATCGCGATTGGTGGGAAAAACGATGCGAGTTTCGAGCCGTCGTTCGTCGACGCACTGCTGGACCGGGCCATCTTGCCGGGCTACAGCAGAGTCGGGATCGCGCTGCGACGGCGCGGCTGGTCGTCCGCCGACCCGGCGCCCGATGCCCTGCGCGGGCAGCGCGCGGTGATCACCGGGGCCAACAGCGGTATCGGGCTGGCCATGGCAGACGGACTGGCGGCGCTGGGCGCCTCGGTCGTCCTGGCCGTCCGGAGCACGCGGCGCGGCGAGGACGCGGCGGCCGGACTGCGGCGACGGCATCCCGGCGGCACCGTGACGGTGGTGGAATGCGATGTCGCCGAACCCGATTCGGTGCGGCGCTGCGCCGCCGCACTCGGCGAGACCCCGATCGACGTCCTGGTGCACAACGCGGGCGTGCTCCCGGCGCGCCGCCAGGAGAACAGCACCGGACACGAACTCACCCTCGCCACCCACGTGCTCGGGCCGCTGCTGCTGACCGAGCTGGTCCGTCCCCTGCTGGCGGCCGCGCACGGGGCTCGGGTGGTGCTGATGTCCTCCGGCGGGATGTACGCCCAGCCGCTGCTGACCGACGACCCCGACTACCGGCGCGGCGAATACCGGGGCGCGCGGGCCTACGCGCGCACCAAAAGGATGCAGGTCGCGCTCACGCCCCTGCTGGCCGCCGAGCTCGCCGACGAGCGGACGTGGGTGCACGCCGTGCACCCCGGCTGGGTCGACACGCCCGGCATCGCCGACGCGCTGCCCCGATTCCGCCGCGTCACCCGGCCGCTGCTGCGCACCCCGGCCGGGGGCGCCGACACCGCGATCTGGCTGGCCGCCACCGCGCGGCCGGTGCCCTCGGGCCGGTTCTGGCACGACCGCCGGGTCCGCCCGCTGCACCTGCGGCGCGGCACCCGCTACACCGAGGCCGAGGCCGCCGCGCTGTGGCGGGACTGCCGGGTCATGATCGGCGTGCCGGAGTCCACCTGACCGACACGGCGAAGGGCGGCGGTTCCGCGGAACCGCCGCCCTTCACCGCAGATCGATCAGCCGAAGTGGCAGACGTAGTGCAGGGTCTCGACGACCTCGATGTCGAAGGCGCTGTTGCCGGGAACCGAGAACGACTCGCCACCACGGAAGACCTTCGGCTCGGTCTCGCCGGGCAGGGTCACCTTCGCCTCACCCTCGATGAGCTCCATGATCTCCGGGGCGCCGGTGGTGAAGGTCAGGGTGGCGGGCAGGATCACGCCGACGGACTTCGAGGTGCCGTCGGGCAGCTCGATGTTGTGGCTGACGCACTTGCCGTCGAAATAGACATTGGCCTTCTTGACGACGGAGACGTTCTCGAACTTCGACATGGGTCCTTCCGGGGGTGAGGGGACCCTTAGTCTACTGGCGGGGCGGGGCTCACCGAGCCCTGCCCCGAGAGGTCAGCTGCCGTAGCGGGCCAGCACCGAGCTGGCTTCCTGGGTGGCGGTACCTTCCTGGGCCAGATGGGCCATCGCCTCGGGGATCTCGCGGCCGTGATGGGCCATGGCCTGCGCGTAGAGGCGACCCGCGCGGTAGGAGGACCGGACCAGCGGGCCCGCCATCACGCCGGCGAAACCGAGTTCCTCGGCGACCTTGGAGTGCTCGACGAACTCCTCCGGCTTCACCCAGCGGTCGACCGGGTGGTGCCGCGGCGACGGGCGCAGGTACTGGGTGATGGTCAGGATGTCGCAGCCCGCCTCGTGCAGGTCACGCATCGCGGCGGTGACCTCCTCCGGGGTCTCGCCCATGCCGAGGATGAGGTTGGACTTGGTGACCAGACCGGCCTCGCGGGCCGCGGTGATCACCGCCAGCGAGCGCTCGTAGCGGAAGGCGGGGCGGATGCGCTTGAAGATGCGCGGCACCGTCTCCAGGTTGTGCGCCAGCACCTCGGGGCGGGTCGAGAAGACCTCGGCGAGCTGATCGGGGTCGGCGTTGAAGTCGGGGATGAGCAGCTCGACGCCGGTGCCCGGGTTGAGCGCCTTGATGGCGCGCACGGTCTCGGCGTAGAGCCAGGCGCCGCCGTCGTCGAGGTCGTCGCGGGCGACGCCGGTGATGGTGGAGTAGCGCAGGCCCATGGCCTGCACGCTCTCGGCGACGCGGCGGGGCTCGTCGCGGTCGAGGGCGGCGGGCTTGCCGGTGTCGATCTGGCAGAAGTCGCAGCGGCGGGTGCACTGCTCACCGCCGATGAGGAAGGTGGCCTCGCGGTCCTCCCAGCATTCGAAGATGTTGGGGCAGCCCGCTTCCTCACAGACCGTGTGCAGGCCCTCGCGCTTGACCAGGCCCTTGAGCTCGGTGTACTCCGGGCCCATGGTGGCGCGGGTGCGAATCCACTTGGGTTTGCGCTCGATCGGGGTCTCCGCGTTGCGCGCTTCGATGCGCAGCAGTTTGCGTCCGGCGGGGGCAGAGGCGTCGACGGAGGTCACCGCACCGACTCTACGCTCGGGGCGACGACAGTCGCGGCGCCGGTGGTGCGATCAATGTCATGCTGCTGAACGGGAATTTCGCCGTCGAGGGCGGCAACGATCGCGGCCGCCACGAGCGGCTTGATTTCGGTGACGGTGACCTCGCGGCCCAGCTCGCGGGTCAGCGAGGTGACCCCGGCGTCCTTGATGCCGCACGGCACGATCGCCTGGAAGCCGTCGAGCGCGGAGTTGCAGTTCAGCGAGATGCCGTGCAGGGCGACGCCGCGCTGCACGCGCACGCCGATGGCGGCGATCTTGCGCTCGGCCAGCCACTCGGTGGCGGGCAGCCACACGCCCGAGCGGCCCTCGACCCGGCCGCACTCGATCCCGAGGCCGGACACGACCTGGATCAGGGCCTCCTCCAGCCGACGCACGTACTGCACGACGTCGACCGGCTCGGCCAGGCGGACGATCGGGTAGCCGACCAGCTGGCCGGGACCGTGCCAGGTGATCTTGCCGCCGCGGTCGACCTGCACCACCGGGCTGCCGTCGATCGGCAGGTCCTCGGTCTCGGTGCGGCGGCCCGCGGTGTAGACCGACGGATGCTCGAGCAGCAGCAGCCGATCGGCGCCTTCGCCTGCGGCGCGCTCGTCGGCGATCTGCCGTTGCAGCTCCCAGGCGGCGGTGTATTCGATGAGTCCGAGATCCTCGACCACGATCGGGGTCGAATCGAATCGAGCGGACGCGGTGGGGCGCGTGTCGTTCACGGCCCTGACGTTACGCCCACCGGGCGCCCACGGTGAAGACCGGTCGGGACGGACGGACTGCCGGTCAGACGTCCAGCGCGAAAGTGCGCTGCATCAGCGTCAGGTCCATCCAGCGGCCGAACTTGTGACCGACTTCGGGCAGCTCACCGACGGTGCGGAAACCGAAGCGCTCGTGCAGGGCTATGGACCCGGTATTGCTCGATTCGATGGCGGCGATCATGGCGTGCACGCGGCCGGAATCGGTGGCGCGGGCGACGAGTTCGGTGAGCAGCGCGCTGGCGACGCCGCGGCGCTGGAAGCGCTCGTCGACGTAGACGGAGTTCTCGACCGAGAAGCGGTAGCCGGTCTTGGGCCGCCACTGGCCGTAGGAGGCGTACCCGGCGACCTCGCCGTCGATCTCGGCGACCAGGATCGGCATGCCGGCGGCGGTGCGGTCGGCGAACCAGGTGAGCCGGTCGTCGAGGTCGACCTCGTCGGTGTCCCAGATCGCGGTCGAGGACGCGATATTGGTGTTGTGGATCGTGAGGACGGCGGGGAGGTCGGCCTTGTCGGCGTCGCGGATGAACATCACTGACCTCCGGGGCGACCGACGGCGGCGGCGAGCGCGGCGCCGATCGTGGGGTGCTGGAAGGTGTAGCCCGCCTGCTCCAGCGCGGCGGGAATCGCGCGCGGGCCGCGCAGGATGGCCTCGTCGGCGAGTTCGCCGACCAGGGCGCGCAGGGCGACACCGGGGACGATGAGCGGGGTGGGCCGGTGCAGGGCCCGGCCGAGCGCGCGGTTGAACTCCGCGTTGGTGACCGGCGCGGGGCCGGCGGAATTGATCGGGCCGGACACCTCGGGGTGGGTGAGCGCGAAGACGATCGCGCCGACCTCGTCGTCGAGGGAGACCCACGGGGTGTACTGGCGGCCGCTGCCGAGGCGACCGCCCAGGCCCAGCCAGTACAGCGGTTGCAGCATGCTGAGCATGCCGCCGTTGCGGGCCAGGACCACGGCGCTGCGGACCAGGACGGTGCGCACGCCCGCCGAGCTCGCGGGCTCGGTCGCGGCTTCCCAGTCGCGGCACAGGGTCGCGAGGAAACCGGTTCCGGCGGGGGAGGTCTCGTCGACCACCGCGTCGCCGGTGTCGCCGCCGTAGTAGTGCGCGCCGCTGGCGTTGACCAGCGTCGGTACTCCGGCGGCGGCGACCGCGGTGGCCAGGACGTCGGTGGGGGTGATCCGGCTGTCGCGCAGCTCCTGCTTGTAACCGCCGTTCCAGCGGCGCGCGCCGATGCTCGCGCCGCACAGGTTCACCACCGCGTCGGCCCCGCGCAACGCCCGCTCGTCGAGCTGGGCGCGCGCGGGATCCCACGCGAATTCGTCCGGTGCCGCGGGAGCGCGGCGCACCAATCGCGACACCTCGTGCCCGTCGCGGCGCAGAGCCGCGACGAGCGCTGTCCCGATCAGCCCGGACGAACCGGCGATCACCACCTTCATCTTCGGCCGAATTCCTCGACTACAGACCCAGATCGGCCTCGAACGCCGCCTCTTCCAACCGGTGCCGGATGGTGGTGAGGAAGCGGCCCGCGTCGGCGCCGTCGATGAGCCGGTGATCGTAGGTCAGCGGCAGGTACACCATCGAACGCACGCCGATCGACTCGCTGCCGGTCTCGTCGGTCACCACCACCGGGCGCTTGACGATCGCGCCGGTGCCGAGCATGGCCGCCTGCGGCGGGACCAGGATCGGGGTGTCGAACAGCGCGCCCTCGGAGCCGATGTTGGTGATGGTGAAGGTGCCGCCGGACAGCTCGTCCGGCTTCAGGCCACCGGTGCGGGCGCGGTTGGCGATGTCGGCGATCGCGCGGGCCAGCCCGGCCAGCGACAGGTCGCTGGCGTTGTGGATGACCGGCGAGAGCAGACCCTGCTCGGTGTCGACCGCGATACCCAGGTGCACCGACGCGTGGTAGGTGATCTCCTTGGTGTCCTCGTTGTAGGAGGCGTTCACGTTCGGGTGCACACCGAGGGCCTCGACCACGGCCTTGGCGAAGAACGGCAGGTACGTCAGGTTGACGCCCTCGCGCGCCTTGAACGAGGCCTTGGCGAGCTGACGCAGATGCGCGATCTTGGTGACGTCGGCCTCGTGGACCTGGGTCAGCTGCGCGGTGGTCTGCAGCGATTCACGCGTCTTGGTGGCGGTGATCTGCCGGATCCGGCTCGCCTTCTGCGTGGTGCCGACCAGACCGGCCAGCTTCGGCGCGGCGGCCTGCTTGGCCGGGGCGGCCGGCGCGGCGGCGACGGCCGGAGCCGCGGCGGGCGCCGGCGCCTTCTTGGCCTCGGCCGCGGCGAGCACATCCTGCTTGCGGATGCGGCCGCCGACACCGGAACCGGTGAGCGACGCCAGGTCGACGTTGTTCTCCTCGGCCAGCTTGCGCACCAGCGGGGTCACGTACGGCGAGCTGCCGTTGGCGGCGACCGCCGGGGCAGGAGCCGACGCGGCCGGAGCCGGGGCGGGCGCGGGGGTCGGGGCAGGTGCCGGAGCGGGGGCAGGTGCCGGAGCGGGGGCAGGTGCCGGAGCCGGAGCCGGGGCGGGAGCCGCCGCAGCGGGCGCGGGGGCCGGAGCGGGAGCCGGTGCCGGGGCGGGCGCCGGGGCGGCCGCGGGCGCACCGCTACCGATCACACCCAGCTGACCACCGACGGCGATGATGTCGTCTTCCTGCGCCGAGATCTCCAGCAGCGTGCCGGCGACCGGGGACGGGATCTCGGTGTCGACCTTGTCGGTGGACACCTCGAGCAGCGGCTCGTCGACGGCGACGGTGTCACCGACGGCCTTGAGCCAGCGGGTCACGGTGCCCTCGGTGACCGACTCGCCCAGCTCGGGCATCTTCACGGGCGTACCGGAAGCGGCGGCGGGGGCGGCGGCGGGCGCGGGAGCCGGGGCCGGGGCGGGAGCCGCGGCGGCGGGGGCAGGCGCGGGGGCCGGAGCCGGAGCGGGTTCGGCAGGCGCGGCAGCAGGCGCGGGCGCGGCGGCAGCGGCTTCGCCGGCGTCGCTGATCACGCCGAGCTCACCGCCGACCTCGACGATGTCGTCTTCCTGGGCGACGATCTTCGACAGCACACCGGCGGTGGGCGACGGGATCTCGGTGTCGACTTTGTCGGTGGAGACTTCGAGCAGCGGTTCGTCGACCTCGACCGTGTCTCCTTCCTGCTTCAGCCACCTGGTCACCGTTCCCTCGGTGACGCTCTCACCAAGAGCCGGCATCTGGACGGAGAAGGCCATGTCCTCTGTCTCCTCTGACTGTTAGACGGGTAATACAACAGTGCTTCGACCCCGGCAGACACCCGTCGCGGGTCGCGGCGTACGTCCACCCCGCCGCGAGAGCGAGGCGTCCGGGAATCGTCGGTTTCTTGTTCCGGCAACCATCCTTGCACTCGCCCGCCGACGACGTAGCGCAGGGCGGCATTCCGGGCAGAGCTGGCACCATGGAATGTACGGCGGTGAGCAGATTTCCGTCGGAGCGCAGGAGGTTGTTACCGGTGGGTTTGCTGGATCGTTTCCGCGGTGCGCGCGGCCGGAGCAGGACAGTCGCTCGTGACAGCGCGTCGGAGATCGCCGCGCTCGCCGACTGGGCGCGGGCCCGCCGTGGCGTCGAGGCGTTCATCGAACCGAAAACCGCTGTGACCGATGTCACAGCGGTGCTGGTGGCCGCGGACGGCGAATGGACCCGCCGCATCGTCGGCGAACGCGGCGCGCGGCGACTGGCGGGCGCGCTGAAGATCCCGGTCTACGACGTCAACCGCACCGGCTATCCGCAGCGCATGCGCGACTACGACGCCCGCCGCCGCATCGAGCGGCGGCGGGCCCGCGAGCAGGAGTAGTCGACTACTCCGCGCCGATCTCCTCGATCACCGTGATCAGGGTGCGCACCGGGACACCGGTGCCGCCCTTGCCGATGTAGCCGAACGGCCCGCCGGTGTTGTACGCCGGACCCGCGACATCCAGGTGCGCCCACTGCACGCCCTCGGGCACGAACTCCTTGAGGAACAGTGCGGCCGAGAGCATTCCGCCCCACCGGTGCGGGGCGACATTGGCCAGGTCGGCGACCTTGGAGTTGAGATCGGCGCGCAGCTCGGCGGGCAGCGGCATCGCCCAGCCGTGCTCGCCGACCGACCGCGAAGCGGCGGCGACGCGGTCGCGGAACTCCTCGGTGCCCATCACGCCGGGCGTGCGGGTGCCGAGCGCGACCATCTGCGCGCCGGTCAGGGTGGCGACGTCGATCAGGTAGTCGGGCTCGTCCTCGGCGGCGCGCACGATCGCGTCGGCCAGGATGAGCCTGCCCTCGGCATCGGTGTTGAGCACCTCGACGGTGGTGCCGCCGTACTGGGTGAGTACATCGCCGGGGCGCTGCGCGGTAGCCGAGGGCATGTTCTCGGCCATCGGGACGGTCGCGGTGACGGTGACCGGCAGTCCGAGCCGGGCGGCCAGCAGGGTGGTCGCGATGACCGCCGCGGCGCCCGCCATATCGGAGGTCATGTTCTCCATGTTGGCCGCGGGCTTGATCGAGATGCCGCCGGTGTCGAAGGTGATGCCCTTGCCGACCAGCGCGATCTTCTTCGGGCCGCCCGCGTAGGTGATGCGCACCAGACGCGGCGGGCGCGCGGAGCCCTGGCCGACGCCGACGATGCCGCCGTAGCCGCCCGCGGCGAGCGCGTCCTCGTCGAGCACCTCGACCTCGAGCCCGGCCGCCTCGGCGAGCACGCGCGCCCGGTCGGCGAACTCGGCCGGGTACAGCGCGCTCGGCGGGGTGTTGACGAAATCGCGCGCGGTCGCGACGGCCTCGGCGACGAGCTGGGCGCGCAGCAGTTCCAGGACGCCGAATTCGGGCTCGGGAACCAGCAGTTCGACGCGCAGCACCGGCTGCTCGTCCGGCTTCGGCGCGCTCTTGGCCGACTTGAAGGTGGTGAAGGTGTACGCGCCGAGGTAGAAGCCCTCCGCCGCAGCGGCCAGGTCGACGCCCGAGAGGGTGGTCGCGACGAGCTCGGTGCCGCTGAGCGCGCGCCCGGCCACCCCGGCGCTGCGGCGCACCTGCTCGGCGTCGACCTTGTCGGTCGCGCCGAGGCCGACCGCGAGCACGCTGGTCACCTCGGCCAGCGCCGCGGGGGCTGGCACCCGGGTGAGTTCCTCGGGCTTGCCCTTCGCACCGACCGCGCCCAGGGCATCGAGCAGCTCCGCGCGAACCTCGGCGGTGAGCACGTCGCCGAACAGGTCGGCGGGGACGATGGCCGGTCCGTTCTCCGAGGACGTCAGGCCGATCACCAGTACATCGGTGTCCGGGCTGATGGTTTCGGTGCGTGCCAATTCCGGTCCGAGTGAACGATCTGCAACAGCGGTCATCGCCCCAGATTATGCGGTCGGTGCCGAGTGCCGCATCGCGACGCCGTCGAGCAGCAGTCCGACACCGGCGGTGAGCAGTTCGTCGAAGGAGAGGTCGGGTCCGTGCGGCTCGGCGGCGAACATCCGGTGTAGCACCGGGCGGACGCGCGGGTCGAGGAGTTCGGCGAGTTCGGCGCGCACCGGGTCGGCGAACGCGGTCGCCCCGGCGCCGATCCGGTCGCCGCGATCGGTGCTCCACATCAGGGCCAGACCCTGGACCAGGCCGGAGTAGGCGAGGTAGATCGTGAGCATCTCGGCGCTGGTCAGATCGAGGTCGTCGAGTGCGGTGAAGCCGCGTTCCAGGGAGTCGAGCAGTGCCGGGCCCAGCGGCGGGCGGGTGCGGGCGAGCACGGTGAGCACCCACGGGTGCCGTCGGTAGAGCCGCCACTCCGCGTCGGCCTCGGCCGCCACGGCCGCGCGCCAGTCCGGGGCGGGCGCGGGTTCGGGTGCACGGGCGAGGGCCAGTTCCGTCATCGCCGCCAGCAGGGCCTCGCGGTCGGGGAAATGCCGGTACAGCGCGGCGGTCGCGACGCCGAGCTCACCGGCGAGGCGGCGCATGGTGAGTCCGTCGAGCCCGTCCCGGTCGGCGAGCGCGATCGCGGTGGTGGCGATGTGCACCGGGGACAGCCGGGTCGGCTGGGCGCGGCGCACCGGCGGGCGCCGGTCCCGGCGCGCCCGATAGGCCCGGCCCTGGCACGACCGCGAGCAATAGCGGCGCACGCGGCCGCGGTCGGCCTGTTCCACCTCGCGTCCACACTGCGCGCACAGCGTTGATTTCCGCACACCAACCAGTGTGACGAAATCTTCGTAACCCTGCTGTCGCGCTCCTAGATTGGCGGCTGAGCACGCTGTTCACGACGAAGGAGAGACTGATGAACATCCACGTCAGACAGGCCGAGCCCGGCGAACTCGCCACCGTCGCCGACGCCTTCGTCGCGGCGAGTCTGGACGAGGTGGTCTCGGCGTGGATCCGGGCGGGCGACCCGGAGATCGAGCAGGCCTACCGCAGTACGTTCGGACCGCAGTTCGTCGCCAAGGCCATGGCCGAGGACGAGGTGTGGGTCGCGGGCGCCGGCGAGGACATCTGGGCGGTGTCGCTGTGGCAGACCGTCACCTCCGCCGAGCGGCTCGCCGCCGAAGCCGACGAGGCGCAGGCCTTGCTGGAGGCGGCGCCCGGGGTCGTGTCGTTCCAGCGGATGGCGGCGGTCTCGAGCCTGGTCGCCGCCGCGCATCCCCGGGAATTCCCGCACCGCTACCTGCACGTCATCGTCACCGTGCCGGAGCACCGGGGCAAAGGCGCGGGCGGCGCGATCCTGGCCGACCGCCTCGCCGCGTTCGCCGAGGCGGGCGAAACGGCGTTCCTGGAGGCCAGCACGATCCGGTCGTCGCGTCTCTACGCCCGCCACGGCTTCGCGCACGAGGGCGACCCGATCCAGCTGCCCGACGGCGGCCCGACCCTGCTGCCGATGTGGCACCGTGGCTGACTCGCGTGGTCGCGCGCCGTGGCTGACCCGCGCTGTCTCGCGCCGTGGCCGACTCGCGCCAGCTCGCGCGGAGGCTGACCCGCGCCGTGCCGCACGGCGGCTGCCCCGTCCCGCGTTTGCGCCGATCTCCGTGGCGGATCGCCGCCGGGAGGGAGGGCACGAGGCAACGCGGTCGTCCAGCTGCGGAGGGCAAACACCGGTTACCCCGGATCACGCGGGCGGATTCGCGGTGTGACGCATGCGGCAATCAGGTGGTGAATACTGGCAAACACTGGACAACACTGGAACCACTGCCTACGCTCACGCTCGTGACGGACACGGCCGAGGAGCTGGAGGCGCGCATCGCCGACCTCCGTGGCGAGGTGCGCCGCGCCGCCGCGTCCGGTGATCGCGCCACCGCCCGTCAGCTGCGCGCGGAACTGCGCAAGGCCGAATCCGCCTGGGACGCGGTCGTCCTGGGCTCCATCCCGGAACCCGCCGCCGCGCCGGAGCGGGCCGACGCGCCCGCCGTGCCGGTGCGCGAGCACGTGCACCGCGCGCTGACGCTGCTCTCGGTGCCGTCCTCGCCCAAACTCGTCCTCGCCGTGCACGAGGCGTTCTTTTCCGGCGAACTGCTGCCCGCCCGGCTGACCAGCCTGCGCCGCGACGAGGAACGCTCGTTCCGCTCGGCGCCGTACGCGCGTCCGTACTACGTCTGCGCGGCGCTCACGACGGATCTGCTGGCGCCGGCGCGCGGGCTGATGGCCGTCAGTTCGTGGCCGCTGGAAGGCCGGATGGTGGGGCCGCTGAGCCCCCGCGTCGACCTGTTGACCTCGGCGATCCGCCTGGCCGACCATCTGTCGGCGCAGCCTGCCGCGACCACGGCGGGTCAGCGCGTACTGTGGCGGCTCGCCGTGTCGATACCGGGTGTGTCGGGAGCACCGGACACACTGGACCCGGCGGAGGTGATCGAGGCCGCGCGGCGCGAGCTGGCGGTGCACGCGGACGAGGACGCGCGGCAACGACTCTCGGCCGCGCGCCGGGCGGCCGACCAGCTCGCCGATCCGGCCGCACAACTATTCGGTGTTCGGCTCGGGGTGGCCGACCGGCGACGAATCGAGGTGAAATGAGCACTCTCGCAGCACAGCTGGACCAATTGCGCGGCGCGGCGCCCGCGACCAGGCACAACGCCCGCACTATCGCCGCGCTCACGGCCAATCCCGGGTGCGCCCGGCGCGCCCTGCTCGACGCGGCCGCCGTCGACAAGACCGTGATCGCCCAATCGCTCGGTTTCCCACCGCAGTTCGGTCAGTCCCAGTTCGCCATCACCCGCGGCAATGCCTTCGAATCGATGGTGAAGGCCAACGGCTGCGCCGAACTGCTGGCCCTGCTGCGCGACAAGCTCGGCCTCACCATCCCCGAGGTCGCCTACCACGATCTGAACTCCGTCGGCGAGAACACCGGCAACGCCGTGCGGTATCAGCGCACCAGGCAGCTGCTGAAGTCGACGATCGCCGCCGGCGACGGCACCCTGTTCGACCACCCGATGCTGCGCCTCGACATCGCGGGCGCCACCGCCTATCTGGAGCCCGACGTGGTCGCCGTGCAGCTCGACGGCAAGTTCCACGTCGTGGAGATCAAGGCGTTCCCGGTGATCGACGGGCAGGCCGACCCGGCCCAGGTCGCGGCGGCCGCGCGCCAGTCCGCGGTGTACGTGATCGCGTTGCGCGAGTTGATGACCGAGATCGGCGAGTCACCGGAGCTGGTCTCGCACAACACGATCCTGGTGTGCGCGAAGGACTTCACCAACCGGCCCACCGCCGCCCTGGTCGACCTGCGCAAGCAGCTCGCGGTCGTCTCCCGGCAGCTGACCCGGCTCACCGCCATCCCCGACCTGCTCGAGCTGCTGCCGCCCGAGGCCACCTTCGCGCCGGGGGAGGACCTGGAGAAGACGATCGCGGCCATCCCCGCCCGCTACGCGCCCGAGTGCATGTCGAGCTGCGAGCTCGCCTTCGCCTGCCGCGACGAGGCCAGGACCTGCGGTTCGGTCGACGCTCTCGGCCGCGGCGTGTGCGACGAGGTCGGCGGCATCGAGAACCTGCACACCGTCCTCGGCCTGGCCGACGGGACGCTGCAACCGGGACCCGAGCACGCCGACATCACCGCCATGCTGCGCACCGCGCACCGGTTGCGGCTGGAGATCGCGGGATGAGTGTGCTGTCGGCCCTCGCCAAGGCCGAGGCGGTCCGCGCGGGCCGGGCGCAGCCCACCGCGGCGGTGCGGCACCTGCATCTGGCCGAGCGGCCACTGGTGGCGGTGCCGCTGCGGCTGGCCGGTGAGGCGGCGGCGCCGCTGGCGATCATGATCGGCACCGCGCGCGGCGACCAGAACGTGCTGATCGTGCCGCAGCCGCGTGACCGGGTGCTGCGGCTGCGGTTCATCGAGCAGCTGGCCGATGTGGTGCTGCCCTACTTGTCGTCGTTCCTGGCCGAGAGTGAGGAGCTCACCAGCAAGGCGGGCGAGACCTACACCCGCTGCCTCGACGCGCCCCAGATCTGGACGCCGAACGAGGGCGGGGTGAACTTCCTGAAGCTGCTGGGCCGCTCGGTCCGTTTCCACCGCACCGACGGCGACAACCCGGTGCCGGTGTCGATTCCGCTGCTGGGCCGCTGGCTGACCTGGTTCGGCGACCGCGCCGAACACCCCGGGTCGGCGGTGCTACCCGCGATGACCTCGTCGCTCTCGGCGCACTGGGCCACCGGCCAATCCGCCCTGGAGGACGGCAATCTCGCTGCCCTGCTCGGCTGGATCGATCCGCCGCCGGGCCGTACCGGCGCTGAGGCCGCGGCCATCGCCGAGGACCCGTTGCAGTCCCCACCCGCGGGCCCGGCCACCGATCCCGGCTTCGACAACGAGGAACTCGCGCCGCTGATCGCCGCCTACAACGCCGCCACGGACGAGAACGCGCGCGCCGTCGCCGCCGAACGGCTCGAGCGCTCGCTGCGCGGTCAGCTCGAACCCACCTGGCAGTTGATGTGGCGGGCACTCGACCTGCTGCGCGCGCTGCCGCCGGGCGCCAGCGTGGCGAACCGGTGGACCGACGATCGCGGCGCCTTCTCGTATTTCGCGGCGGAGGTGGCCGAGGGCACCCCGCAGGCCCGGCGCGATCCGGCCGTGCGCGCGGTGCGCAGGCTGCTCGAACGCGAGCGGGCGCTGGAGGCGTTGCAGGCCCAGTGCGCCTTCGACGATCCGCTGCGCATGCTCGAGCACCGGGTCACCGGGGCGGCGTTCCGCGGCACCGTCGTGCACAGTGAACCCGATCGCGTCGACCGCTCGGGCGCGCGCCCGAAACTGCGCCCGCACATCCACATCCGCACCACCGATCCGTTCCTCGCGGTCGTCGGCGAGGAACTCACGTGCGTGGAGCGGCCGAAGCAGAGCGGGGTCGTCGTCGAGATCGACGATGACGGCATGGTGCTCGAACTCTCGGGCGGGATGGGCCGCAAGCTCGTCGCCGAACCAGGCTCGGTGCCCACCGACGGTGAGGCCCTCGGGTTCGCACGGTTCTCGCCGACGCCGTTCAACGGTCAGCTGAATCTGCCCGCCCGCGAGGACACCCCGTGGACGCACGGCGGTCCGCCGCCGGAATGGGCGCCGCCCACCGACGACGAAGGGGAGGAGCTGCAATGACCACACCGGACGAGGCCGTCGCGAACATTCTCACCGACCTGCGCGACGCGAGCCATCGCGCCATCGTCGTCGACTCGCCGCCCGGCGCGGGCAAATCCACGCTGGTCGTGCGCGCCGCCCGCCAGCTCGCCGAGGACGACGATCAGCGGATGATCGTGGCCCAGACCAACGAGCAGGTCGACGACCTCATCGACCGCCTCGCCGGGGCCGATCCGGCGATGCGCATCGGCCGCCTCTCCAGCACCGCGTACGTGACCAGCGAGCGGGTCGACCAGCACGCGAACGTCCGCGTCGCGACCAAACCCGCCGACCTGGCCGATCGCACGATCGTCATCGGGACCGCCGCCAAGTGGGCCACCATCACCGACGGCAGCTGGTCGCACGCGATCATCGACGAGGCGTACCAGATGCGCTCGGACATGTTGTTGCGCATCGCGAACCGGTTCGATCGCGGGCTGTTCGTCGGCGATCCCGGGCAGCTCGATCCGTTCGCCACCGTCGAGACCGCGCGCTGGGCGGGGCTCACCTGGGACCCGACGATGAGCGCGGTGAGCGTGATGCTGGCCAACAACGACAACATCCCGATCCACCGGCTGCCGGTGTCGTGGCGGCTGCCCGCCACCGCGGCGCCGGTCGTCTCGCGGGCCTTCTACCCGTTCACCGGCTTCGAGTCCGGCACCGGATTCGGCGACCGCAGCATGGATTTCACGACGCGCGGCCTCGGCGGACCGATCGACGCGGTGCTCGAGGAAGCGGCCGCGACGGGCTGGGGCTGGTACGAACTGCCCGCCCGGCACACCCTGCGCACCGATCGCGAGGCCGTGCACGCCCTGGCCGCGATCGCCGCCCGGCTGATCGAGCGCGGCGCCACCGCGCATTCGGAATCCGGCAGCCACCCGGTCACCACCGATCGTGTCGCCATCGGCACCGCCCACCGCGATCAGGCCGACGCCGTGCGCACCGCCCTGCGCGGCACCGCCGCCGAGCCGGTCACCGTCGACACCGCCAACCGGCTCCAGGGCCGCGAATACGACGTCACCCTGGTGCTGCACCCGCTCTCGGGCCGCCGCGACGCGAGCGCCTTCCACCTCGAGGCGGGTCGTCTGTGCGTGCTCGCCTCGCGGCACCGCCACGCCTGCATCCTGGTCGGCCGCGCCGGCATCCCCGAACTCCTCGACGCCCACCCCTCGGCCGAACCGGTCCACCTCGGCGTGCCAGTGAAGTTCCCCGACGGCTGGGAGGCGAACCAGTCCGTGCTGAGCCACCTGACCCGGCATCGGGTGCGGGCGGGAACACTGAACTAGCGCCGTCGCGCCAGCCACCGCGTGGTCTCCGCCGACCGGGCGCCGGAGATCACGATGAGCGGAAGGACCACGATGAATCCCGCGGCGGCGAGCCAATCCGTCTCCCCGGTCACCAGCGCGAACCCCGCGACACCCACCGCGGCCAGCAACAGCCACAACGATCCCGCGCAGACCAGGACCCGGCCCGCTCGTCTGCGCAACATCAGCGCGACGCCGCCGACGATCGACAGTGCGGCAGGGGGAACGGTCGCTACCACCGCCGTCAGCGACAGCCGGAAGTCCTCGGCGTAGGTCATCGCCGACCCGACGTAGGAGGTGTCGGTCGGCTGCATCCTCATCAGGTGCCCGAACATCGACAGGCCGATGAATCCGAAGATCAGTCCCATCACGAGGCTGATCACGGCCACGGCTTTCGCGCTGCCCCCGGATACCTCGGCCGCGGGCGCCGATCGCGGTGTGCGCGAACCGCCTGCCGCCGCCGACCGGTCCGACGGCGCAGGGAAGATGTTGTACAGCAGCGCATCCCGTGCAGCGGCGGCGAACTCCCCACAACCGCCGAAGCGCTCCGCTCGCCGCTTGGCCATCGCCCGCGCGAGCACGGCGTCGAGCGCCGGCGCCAGCCCGGCCCGCGCGGTGCTCAACCGCGGCACCGGCGCGGACAGGTGACCGGCGATCACCTGGGCCGGATTGGTGGCCGGAAACGGTGGCTGCCCCGCCAGCAGCGCGTACAGCGTGCAGGCGAGCGAGTACTGATCGGACCGGTGATCGACCACTTCACCCGCCAGCTGTTCGGGGGAGGCGTAGGCCAGGGTGGCGGTGAACGTGCCCGTGACGGTCAGCTTGGTGCCGGAGTCGACGAGCCGGGCGATGCCGAAATCGGTGAGCACGGCGCGGGAATCAGCGGTGCCGGGCGCCGCCACCAGGATGTTGGCCGGCTTCACGTCGCGATGCAGCACCCCCTGGCCGTGCGCGTAGTCCAGCGCCGTGGCCGTCTCGGCGATGTATCGCAGGACCAGGTCCGGCGGGGTGTTCGGGTCGAGCCGGGTGGCGTCGACGCCCTCGATCAACGGCATCGAGATCCACAGCCGCCCGTGGTCGGTGCCCCGGTCGAAGATGCCGACGATCCCGGGGTGTTCGAGCCCGGCGACGATGGCGGCTTCCTGGTCGAAGCGACCGCGCACTTCGGGATCGGCCGATACCGCCGGATCGAGGACCTTCAACGCCACGCTGCGTGGCAGCCGGGGATGCCGGGCGCGATAGACCGTTCCCATGCCACCGCGCCCGAGCACGCTCTCGATGCGGTATCCGGCGAATGTCTCGTCGACGGCTGTCACCGATCCCCCTTGTTCGCACCGTGTCGTGACCACGCAGCATAGGCGTCCTCGCGCCGCGCGCTGGGATCACGTGACAGTTCACCCTGGGTAAGCTGCGAGTTTGCTTGACGGGGAGGGATTTTCGGGGTCCGCGCAAACCGCGCGCGGGTGGGGACGGTCGGTTAGTCTCTGCGCGAAGACAAGCGTGCCGGGTCGTCTGTTTCGCGGGTGCGGGCACGCAGCGGAGCGCCGGGGGCGGCTCCGGGAGCGGAAAGTTTCGGTGTGAAGAACTGGCGTAGCTCGTTGTTCGGGAAGTCGTGGTCGGGCGGGCGCGGCGTTCGCGGCCGGGTGAGCGTACGGATCCGGCTCCTGTCCATCGTGCTGATCTCCAGCGTGATCCTGCTGGTTACCGGTGGTGGCGCGGCGGTCTACCTGGTGGACTCGGCGCGCGAATCCACCGAATGGGCCGAGCTGGCCGGCAGCACCACCGGGCCCGCGATCCTGATGGTGTCGGCGTTCCAGGAGGAACGCAGGCTGTCGCTGCTGCGGCTGGCCGGTGACCCGCCGTCCACGCCCGCCCTGGTCACCGCCCGCCAGCGGTCCGACGAGGCGCTCGCCGCGGTGATGGCCAAGGGTGACGCCGCGCGCGAGCTCAATCCGGACGGATCGGCGGAGGACATCGAGGGCTACAACAAGCTCTTCGCCATGGTGCCGACGGTGCGCTCCGGCGTCGACGCGCTCCAGATCCCGCCGGATCAGGTGTTCACCTTCTTCTCCCAGGTGATCGGCACCATCGTCGCCGCGTCCGTGCTGGCGGCCCGGGTGGCGCCGGACGCGAAGATCGGCATCGAACTGGGCTACGGCGTCGAGCAGTTGCGGGCCGCCGAGGCGCTCTCGCAGGCCGACACCCTCGGCTCGGTGGCGTTGACCAACGGCCGGATGTCGGCCGCCGAGCTGACCGACTTCGGTCGCCGGGTCGGCGAGTTCCGCGGCGAGGTGGCCTATTCGGCCACGGTGCTGAAAGGCACCCGGCTCGCGCAGCTCGGCGCGATCACCGCGAGCACGGACTGGCAGCAGGTCACCGCGATGCAGGACGCGCTGGTGACGCGCGGTCCCGTGAGTAACGATCGCGGCGACGCGGCACTGCCGCTGAGCCTGGCGGGCTGGCAGGACGCCACCCGGCACGTGAACCTCGCCCTGCAGCAGCTGTGGGAGGACCAGAGCGGCGACGCCCACGTCATCGCCCGCCAGCAGGGCGAGACCGACACCCGCAACGCGCTGGTCGGCGGGGCGCTGGTCGCGCTGCTCGCGGTGGGCGCCTTCCTGGTGGCGCTCGTCCTGGCCAATCGGTTCATCGGCCGCATGCGGCGGCTGCGCCACGACACCCTGGAACTGGCCGACGAGCGGATGCCCGACCTCATGCGCAGGCTCGCGGCGGGCGAGCAGGTCGAGGCGCGCGCGGAGACCTCCCGGCTCGACTTCGGCTCCGACGAACTCGGCCAGGTCGCGGCCGCGTTCAACCGGGCGCACCTGGCCGCGGTGTCGGCGGCGATCGCCGAAGCCCAGACCAGGGCGGGCATCAATACCGTGTTCCTCAATATCGCCCACCGCAGCCAGGTGGTCGTGCACCGCCAGCTCGCCCTGCTCGACCGCGCCGAACGCGACGAGAGCAACGCCGATCAGCTCGAATTGCTGTTCCAGCTCGACCATCTCGCCACCCGCACCCGCCGCAACGCCGAGAACCTCATCATCCTCGGCGGCGAGCAGCCGGGCAGGCGCTGGCGCAATCCGGTCGCGCTGCTGGAGCTGGTCCGCGGCGCCATCGCGGAGAGCATGGACTACACCCGGATCCAGACCAAGCAGCTGCCCGAGGTGCGCATCGCAAGCCACGCGGTCGCCGACGTCATCCACCTGCTCGCCGAGCTGATGGACAACGCGACGGCGTTCTCGCCGCCGGAAGCGCACGTGGTGGTGTCCGGGGTCGTGGTCGGGCGCGGCATCGCGGTGGAGATCATCGACCAGGGTCTCGGCATGCCGGAAGCCGATCTCGCCGAGCGCAACGCGATGCTGGCCGACCCACCCGAATTCAGCGTGACGACACTGTCTGGCAGCTCCCGGCTCGGCCTGTTCGTCGTCGCGAAACTGGCAAGCAGGCACAACATCTCGGTGCGGCTCTCGGAATCGATCTACGGCGGGGTGCGCGCGATCGTGCTGATCCCCTCGGCGCTGGCCGAGGCCATCGACCAGTCCGCGCCGATCTCCGGCCAGTTCCCCGTCGTCACCCCGCGCGCATGAGCGACGAGCGCGAGCACTGGTACGAGGAGGACGCCGGTCCGATCGTGCGCCTCTACGCGGTGACCCGCGGACGTGGGCGAACCGAGCGCGACGAACTCGACCTGACGACCCTGCTGGTCGACGCGGGCGCCGGCACGCGACTGCGGCGCACCGAACCCGAGTACGCCGCGATCGTCGAGCTGTGCCGGACCCCGATGGCGGTGGCCGAGGTGTCGGCGCACCTGGGGCTGCCGCTGAACCTGGCCAAGGTGCTGATCACCGATCTGATCGAGGAGGGCAGGCTGATCGCGCGCGCCCCGCAGCACCGCGCGGTCGGCAATGCCGACCTCGGGGTGCTGCGGGCCGTCCTCGCGGGAATCCGCCGGGTCGACGGCTAGGTGAGCCTGGCCGCCAGCCGCTTGGCGTTCATGTAGCCGATCGCCTCGATGGTCACCATCGGGTTCACCCCCGGTGCGGTGGGGAAGCTGGACCCGTCGGCCACGACGATATTGTCCACGTCCCAGGTGACGCCGTCCGGGTTGGTCGCCGACAGCTCCGCGCTGCCGCCCATCCGGGCCGAGCCCATGATGTGCAGGGCGCCGAGCGAACACCGGCCGGGCCCGTAGCCCGCCTTCTTGCAGGCGGCGTCGAACTCCGCGAGCGAACCGCGCACGCCGGGCTCGAACGAGATGCCCGCCTGATGACCGGAGTAGATGCGTTGCGCCCCTGCGGCTTCCAGCACCGAGGCCGCGCCGACGATGCCGGTGTGCAGGTGGTTCGCGTCGTAGTCGGAGAGCCGGTACTTCACCACGGCCTCGCCGCTGCCGTCGATCGAGACGGTGCCGGGATCGCGGTCGCGGGTGATCACGCCGATCGAGTTGGTGCGCGCGAAGTCGAGCATGGTGGCGCGGTGCGCGGCCGCCCCGCGCCAGCTCATGAACCCGGTCGCCAGGCCGGGATGGATCGGTCCGGTCTCGTAGATGACGCCGTAGCCGTTGCCGTCGAGATCGGCGTGGTGCCTGCTGATCCGGGCCTGGAGAGCGCCCTCCCAGGGCCGGATCTCCTCCTCGAACACCCCGAACACCGCGGCGGCCGGATGCAGGCGCAGGTGCTTGCCGATGTTCTTGTTGCGCAGGCCCGACCGCTGCAACAGCGCCGGGGTCTGGATGGCGCCCGCCGCGACGACCACCGCGCGGGCCCGCACGGTGATCTCGACGCCGTCGGAGGTGCGGGCCGAGACCGATTCTGCCCGACCGGCTTTCACCGTGATCGTGCGGACGTCCGCGTCGACCACCAGGCGCGCGCCGTGCCCGGCGGCGTCGTGGAGCCAGGTCTTGGTGACCGACTGCTTGGCGCCGAGCCTGCACCCGTAGCCGCACCGCCCGCATTCGACCGCGGCGTCGCAGGCGTCGCCGACATTGCGCGGCAGGGTGTCGACGTCCCAGCCGAGCGCCTTGGCGCCGCGTTCGAGGATGCCGTCACGGGCCGAGAGCGGCGACCGGCCGCTGGTCACCCCGATCCGGCGCTGCACCGTGTCGAGCGCGTCGCCGAACTCGTCGTCGGCGAACTGCGGAACACCCGATTCGGCCCATTCCTTGCGGACGTTGTCGGGGGTGGGTAGCGAGGTGCTCCAGTTGACGACGGTGCCGCCGCCGAGACAGGACCCCGCCACCAGCGTGATCTGCCCCTCCGCCGAGGCGGGCGGGCCCGAGGCGTACAGGCTGGTCAGCGCGTCGAGCTCGCCGTCGCCGAAATCCTTGTCGTCGTAGTAGTTCCCGCGTTCCAGGACCACCACGTCGAGGCCGGCCTCGGCCAGCACCGCGGCCGCCGCGCCGCCGCCCGCGCCGGAACCGACCACCACGACATCGCAGTCGAGGGTGGTCGCTTCGGTGAATCGCTGGGGCGTGAGCGCGGGGGCCGGAGCGTCCGCCAGCGGTCCGGTCGGTGCCGGATAGCCGATCCGCTCCCACAGCGGGTTGACCCCGGTCGGGCCGGGAGTCACGTTGTAGGCCAGCAGCGACGCCTGCTTGAGCGCCTGGAACACCGCGCGCGCCGGGGCCAGCCCGGAATCGGCCAGCCGCAGCAGCGCGGCCTCCCTGCGCTCCTGCGACAGCGACGAGAACCGGCGGAAGCCACTCCCGGTCAGCAGGCCGAAGGCGCGGGAATCCCACAGCCCCAACAGCATTCCCAGCTGCTTCTGATCCGCTTCCCGCGGGTTGCGGCCCAGGATCCGGAAGATCGTGTCGACCGTGCCGAGCGCGGTCGCCGGTGGTAGTCCGAGCTCGTCGCCCGGGAGGAATGTGTCACAGATCAGGCCGAGCGC
Organism: Nocardia sp. NPDC051833; assembly: GCF_040681225.1. Taxonomy (NCBI): domain Bacteria; kingdom Bacillati; phylum Actinomycetota; class Actinomycetes; order Mycobacteriales; family Nocardiaceae; genus Nocardia; species Nocardia sp. NPDC051833. Next base: position 36,322 of record NZ_JBFAYK010000007.1, on the reverse strand, counting down.
CGCGCGCTGTTCGGCTGTTGGTTCCATACGGAAACCACCCCTTCTCACTCTGGGGTGATTTGTATCACGGGTGTTGCGGGCGTGCTCGGTGTCAACGGGTTTCGGGCCGGGCGCCGCGCACCCGGCCCGATCGGCGGCTACCGGCGGCCGGTGGCGACGGTGAACTGCACCGTTTTCAGCGTCGGTGTCGACAGTTCGACATCGGCGGTGGCGACCGCCTTCGCCGTGCCGGGGGAGGCCGTCAGCTGGTAGCGGCCTGGCTGCAGGCCGCGGAAGCTGACCTGGCCGTCGGGGCCGGTGGACAGGTGCCGGTGGATGGTGTCGCCGCAGGCGTCGAAGCCGGTCAGGACCACCTTGCCGCCCGCGACCGGGGTGCGGGTGGATTCGTCGAGCAGGACGGCGTCGATCTGGCCGGTGGCCGCCGGGTCGGGCGAGCGTAGCGCTAGGTCGTTTTGTCGCGATTGCCCGGCTTCGCAGGTCGTGGCCTGCTCGACGGTGTCGGTGCTGCCGGGATGGGCTCCCGCGCTGGTCACCGCGCCCGCTGTGAGAGCAGCTGCGGCCAATCCGATCATCGAATACCGGGCAACGACGCTACGTGGCATTTCGCCGACTTCCTCCTGTTTCCTGGGTGACGCTGGGGCACACACGGATGTTCCTGAGGTATCGCTCGCGCGGCGAGCTTACTGGCGGGAATTCCGGGCCCGTCGGGGGAGTTCCATAGAGGCGGTTGTGGCCGTTCTGTGCGACCGTGGAGCTCTACGAAGGAGGACGCGTGACCGAAACCCGTAAGGCGATTCTGGCCGGTGGATGCTTCTGGGGCATGCAGGATCTGATCCGCCGTCAACCGGGCGTGCTGTCGACCAGGGTCGGCTACACCGGTGGCAGCAACGATCACCCCACCTACCGCAACCACCCCGGCCATGCCGAGGCCGTCGAGATCGAATACGACCCGGCGCGGACCGACTACCGGGCCCTGCTCGAGTTCCTGTTCCAGATCCACGACCCCACCACCAAGGACCGGCAGGGCAACGACATCGGCTCGAGCTACCGCTCGGCGATCTTCTACCTCGACGAGGACCAGCGCCGCACGGCGATCGACACCATCGCCGACGTCGACGCCTCGGGCCTGTGGCCGGGCAAGGTCGTCACCGAGGTGACCCCCGCGAGCACCTTCTGGGACGCCGAGCCCGAACATCAGGACTACCTGATCCGCTACCCCGACGGCTACACCTGTCACTTCCCCCGCCCCGGCTGGAAGCTGCCCAAGCGGGCGAACGCCGAGAAGTAGGGGCCCGGTGCCGGATCGGCCGCGGGTGATTCAGGCGTGGACGATGATCGGCGCCACGACCGTACTGCCGATCCTGCGGACGACGTCCGGGTCGGTGAGATCGAAGCGGCGCGGTGGGGTGAGATAGCTCAGCGTGAGGCGCAGCAGGGCGTCGGCCTTCATCTCGGGGTCGCCGCCCGGCACGCGCCCGGCCTCCTGCGCCTCGATGATCTGCGCGGTGACGAACCGATGGGCGATCTCTAGCACCGACGGCTCGCCCTGTGCGAGAACTGCCGCCATATCGGCGGCGTGGTGCGGTTCGGCGTCGGCCGCGATCACGGTCGTGCCGAACCGCATGCAGGCGGTGAAGGTTTCCACGATGCGGTCGGTGGGCTCGGCGACGGCGAGGAAGATGCGCCCGACCTCGGCGAGCAGCGCGTGGACGGCGGCGCGAATGGCGCGAGCGAAGAGGTCGTCCTTGTTGCCGTAGCGACGGAACAGGGTCGCGCGGCTCACGCCCGCCGCGGCCGCGATGTCGTCCATGGTCGCGGCCCGGGTGCCGCGCCGGGCGAGCACGCCGATCGCCGCGCTGAGGATCGGTAGCTCGGCGGCGTCGGGTTCGGTCCCGAGACCATCGAGCGCGCGCTCGAACAGTGCGGACAGCGGGGCTGCGGGCCGGGTCACGCCCCTATCCTTGCAGTGAGACTATTAAGTGCTGTAATAGTCTCAGGGGAGGAAAGGGGACGCGATGAGCGCGGAGATCACCCATCACCCGGCACCGCTCGGTCCGGATTCGGTCGCCTGGCAGGTGTTCGGCGACATGACCTTCCCGCTGGGCGCCGGGCATCGGTTGCTCATCGACGTCATGCATCCGATCGTCGCCGCGGGGGTGCGGCAATACTCGGTGTTCGAGTCCGATCCGTACGGCCGGGCCCAGCGCACGCTGGAGCTGATCATGGGCGTGGTGTACGGCGGGGAGCAGGCGCTCGCCACGGCGGCCCGGCTGCGGGAACTGCATCGCGGATTCACCGGCCGCGAGGCCGACGGCACGCGCTGGAGCGCCTTGCAGCCGGAGGCTTTCCACTGGGTGCACGCCAGCATCGTCCACGGTGTCTGGGTGCAGCAGCGGCTGCTCGGCCGGGGCTGGCGCCCGGGCGAGATCGAGCAGTTCTACCGGGAGATGTGCCAGGTCGGCAGCCTCTACGGGGTCCGCGACAAGGACATGCCCGCCGACTGGGCCGCGTTCGTCGACTGGTTCGACGCGATGATCGAGCAGCGCGCCGAACGCAACGACATCACCGACCGGGTGCTGGCGCTGATCGCGGCGCCCACCCCGCCGCCGATCCCGGTGCTGTCCACGGCGCCGGTGTGGAACCGCACCGGGCGCCCACTGATCGGGAAGGTCAACGCGCTGGTCACCGCCGGGCTGCTGGACCCGAAGATCCGCGGAATGCTCGGCATCGAGTGGACACCGGCGCGGCAGCGCGCCTTCGACCGCCTGGCCGCTCTCTCGCGGGCGGTCCTGCCTCGGCTGCCGCGGCGGGCCCGGATGGTGCCGCCTGCCTATACCGCGATCCGGCGGGCGCGCGGGTGAATCTCACCGGACGACCCGTCGACGTCCACGCACCCGACGGCACTCGGCTGCACACTCGCGTCTTCGGTGCCTCCGACGCGCCACCGATCGTGCTCGTGCACGGCGTGCTGTGCCGAATCGAATTCTGGCAGCATCAGATCGAGGAACTGGCCGAGCACTTCCGGGTGATCGCCTTCGATCTGCGCGGGCACGGTGCCAGCGCGGCCCCCCGCGTGCGGCACTATCGCCTCGACGATCTGGCCGGTGATCTCGATGCCGTCCTGGACGCCACGCTGAACGACGGGGAAACCGCGGTGCTGGCCGGTCATTCCCTGGGCGGGATCGCGATTCTGGCCTGGGCGCGACGATTCCCCGCGCACGTCGCCGCACGCGCGGGTGCCGTGGCGCTGATCAACACCACCCCGGGCGATGTCCTGCGGCACGTCGACTTCCTGCCGTTCCCGGCGCGCTACGAGCCGATCCGGTGGTGGCTGGCTCGCCTCGGAGCGCGGATGACCCGGATGCCGACACCGCGGCGGATCCCGTTCCGGCACCGGCTGGTGGCCCGGCTCGCGGTCGGGCCTGGCGCACCGGCGGCAATCGCCCACACGGTCGCCGATCTGGCGATGACGACCAGCGCGCGTGGTCGCCGTGGGTACGGGGTGATGCTGGTCGAACTGACCGAGACGATCGACGTCGCCGGGCTGTCCGTCCCGGCTCTGGTGATCGCCTCGACCCACGATCGGATCACTCCGCCGGGCCGATCCGTCGACATGGCAGGCGCGCTGCCGCACCTGGTCGACCTGGTCGAACTCGCCGGTGGTCATTCGCTTCCGCTCGAGCAGCCCGCCTATATCAACACCGCGCTGGCGGCGCTGCGCCGCGCCACCGACAGTCTGACCGAATCACCCGCTCTGCCGGTTTCGGTGGAGGAAAACCGCATGTAGAGCGGGTCGTGTGAAATGATCGGCCATGTCGGCGTGACCGTGGCGCCGGATCGGAAGACTCATATCGGCGGTTTCGGCCGTCGCACAAGGTGAGGGGATGCGATTCGGATGACGTATGGACAGCAGCAACCCGGGTATCCACCGGCGGGGCCGAAACTCGGTGTCGGCGACGCCATCGGTTACGGGTGGGACAAATTCAAGAACAACGCGGTCGTGTGGATCGCGATCGTGCTGATCGCGTTCGTCATCCAGGTGGCGATCAACTTCCTGTTCGGCCTGGGGAACACGACCGATACCGACGCCGACGGTGGCATCAGCATCGGTTTCGGAATCTGGCAGTTCATCGGGACCATCGTCAGCGCCATCATCGGCTATTTGATCTCGGCCGCGTTCGTCCGCGGCGCGCTGCACGAAACCGACGGGCGGAAACCGGGATTCGGTGATTTCTTCCAGTTCACCAATGTCGGCGCGGTCATCCTGGCCGGCATTCTGGTCGGTCTGGCGACCGGTATCGGTTTCGTACTGTGCATTCTGCCGGGTCTGGTGGTCGCGTTCTTCACCTGGTGGACGATGCAGTTCGTGATCGATCGGAACCAGGACGCGGTGACGGCGATCAAATCGAGTTTCTCGGCGATATCCAGTAATGCCGGACCGCTGCTGCTGCTGACGCTGGCGCTGTTCGGTATCAATATCGTCGGCGCGCTGCTGTGCGGCCTCGGTCTGCTGGTGACGATCCCGCTGACGATCATCGCGTCGACCTACGCGTACCGGGTGGTGACCGGCGGTCCGGTCGTCGGCGGGGCTGCGGCCGTCGCCGATCCCGGTTACCCGCAGCAGTACGGTGGGCCCGCAGGGGGATTCGGTCAGCCGGGTCAGCCCGGCTACCCCGAACAGCCCGGCTACCCCGGTCAGCCCGGTTACCCGGGTCAGCCCGGTTACGGTGGCCCTGCGCAGGGTGGTCAGCCCGGTTACGGTGGCCCGGCCCAAGGTGGTCAGCCCGGCTATGGCGGTCCGGCCCAGGGTGGTCAGCCTGGCTACGGTGGCCCTGCGCAGGGTGGTCAGCCCGGCTATGGCGGTCCGGCCGAAGGTGGTCAGCCGGGCTACGGCACCGGCCCGGGCTACGGCACTCCGGGTGGCCCCGAAGGCGGTCCCGACCTGGGCAAGCCGGGCGAGGGCCCCAGCAGTCCCGATATCGACCGCTGACCCCGAACACGAAGGGGGCGTGCGATGCGACCGCATCGCGCGCCCCCTTTTTTCGTATCTACTCGCAGCCGATGCCGTCGCCGTCACGGTCGAGGCCGTACTCATCGGGTCCGATCACCTGCACGCGCCCGGTGTAGACCGGCCCGTTCCCGCTGCCGCCTTCGCAGTCGACATCGCTGACGATCGGTAGGCACGGGGAGTAGGACTTGTGGCAGTTGCCCGACGGCTGGGCGGTGGCCACGGCCGGCGTGACGATCGCGAACGCGAAGGCCGCGACGGCGGCCGATCCCAGGGTGACGGCGAATTTCATGGTGCTCCGTTCAGTTGTCCAGCGCCGCACAGTTTTCCACCTGCGGGCGATTTGCCGGAAATCTGCGGATCGGTACCTGCGGGTAATCTCGGGGTCTCAGGCGTGCGGGAGGCTGTATGTGGGGGAAGTGGCGGGCGTGGTCGTGGTGGCGGCGCGGCGCGGTGCTCGCGCTGGTGCTACTGCTCGTGGTGTCGTTGCCGGTCGCGGGCGTGGTGACGGCGTTGCTGGCGCACAACATCGGCGAGCAGTCCGAGCAGGCACGGACCAGGGGCAAGGACGCGTTCTGGCTCGGCCACGCGTGGGTGGACGGGCGCAGGACCGACGCCGACGTCGATCAGCTGGTGAAGTTGCTGGCGGGTACCGGGATCCGGGACCTGTACGTGCACACCGGCCCGCTCGAGCACGACGGGAGCCTGCGCGACGAGCTGGCGCCCAGGGCGCGCTGGTTCGTCGACGCCGTGCACGCGAAGCTACCGGGGATCCGGGTGCAGTCCTGGCTCGGTGACATCGTGCGGCCCGAATTCGACGGGCTGGACGTGGAATCGGCGCCGTCGCGCGAGCGCGTGGTCGCCTCGGCGCGACAGGTGCTGGACTACGGCTTCGACGGCATCCACTACGACCTGGAGCCGATCCGGTCCGGCTCACCAGGTTTCCTCGCGCTACTCGACGCGACCAGGGCGGTGACCGCCGCCGCGCGGGTGCCGCTGTCGGTGTCGGCCCCCGTCATCGATCCGCTGCCGGGCCTGCACGCGGTGGGTATCGCGCTCGTCGACCACGGGAAGTGGTGGAGCCAAGCCTATTTCGCCGAGGTCGCGCGCCGCGTCGATCAGGTGGCGGTGATGTCCTACGACACCGCGATGCCCACGCAGGCGCTCTACAGCGGATACCTCGCCCAGCAGACCGAACTGGCCGCGGAGGTCACTCCGTCCGAGGTCGACCTGCTCATGGGCGCGCCCGCGTTCTGGGCCGACGATCCCGGCCACGACGGATCCTCGGAGACGGTCGCCGCCGCGATCCGCGGCATCCGCCTGGGCCTCACCCGAACCGACGTCGGCCGCCCCAACTTCGGCGTGGCCCTGTACGTGGATTTCGCCGCCAGACCCCAGGATTGGATCGACTACCGCCAGGGCTGGTGCCGTTCGCCCGAGTGACCGTGACGCTGGCCGGTCCGGCGCTCCCGGCTCATGTCCTGCCGGTGTCACGGAAAGTAGCTGGCCCGCGACTATCCGGAGGTCGCGGCCAATTCGCCGTCGCCTGCCGGGGACAGCCACTCCCGCAGCTCGTCGATGTAGTCGGCGGGCAGCTGTGCTTCGACCGCGCCTTCGATCAGCACCTTGACGTAGTCATGGTCGGGCGCGGACTGTCTGCCGTCCGGATACGAGATGTACGCCCAGCAGTACTCGGTTCCGTGTTCGGCGGTATGCACGGGAACGGCGATGCGGACATAGGCGTCCGGGTCCTCGATGGCGTCCATGGCGCGGAGGTCTTGATCCGACATCTCCCAGACCAGTCCGAGTACTCGACTGCCGGGATTCGGCGACGGCTCGATGCTGGCGACCGCGCCCGGCCGATAAGAGCCCTTTCGATTGAACGACAGACAGAATCGCTGGAGGGTGCCGGTACCTCGGAGCCCCGCGCCGGGGCATCGACGCTGCATCTGCGCCGCCGACATGTTGGAGCCGTATGCGAAATAGAGCACCATCTAGACCTCCCCGATCGATGCGTTGAGCTGGTCAGCGGAGGTGACCAGCTTGACGGTTCCGAATCGCTTCATGGACATCACATTCGACCTGAGCGCTTGGGCGAGGTCCTTGCGTCCATGGATGAAGATTGCCGTATCCGCGATGCGCACACTGGAGTCTTCCAGATCGCGGTCGGTCGAGAGTGACATCTCCACCACGTTGTTTCGCCGCGCGGCGTCGATGACGCAGACGCTGGCCAAATCACGCATGTCCTCGACATGGTTCACGAGGTAGAGGTGAAAGTGGGCCGGATACTGAGTCAGTAGCTCACGCAGGCGATCACACCAGCGTGGGTGAACGTGGTTGAAGGTCTGGAATCGGATCACGTGAATGCCGCGCGCGAGTGCGTCTCTGGTCGCCGAGTGATAACTGTCGGCAAGTCGTTGGCCTTCCGATCCCCGGTAGGTGAACCCTTCGCCGGTGACCACGATTTCCTCGGCGGCCCGGTTGATCTGTTCGATGAAGTAGTCGTAGAACGCTGTATTGAACTGCCCGTCTTTCGGTTCGAAGACGCGGATCTTGCGGAGCCCGCCCATCTGTCGAAACCGGATGAACTGTGTCACCAGTACCGAGGTGATCAAGCCGGCGGCGATTCCGAGGAGAAGCTCGGTCAGCATGGTGTGATCCCGTCCAAGAGCAACGTGGTCCGATAACCATGTATAGCGGAGGCGGCGTTGACCGGCAACGGTAATGCCATTGTGTGAGTAGCGATTTGATCAAGCCGACGTGGTGGCCAGCCACGGATGATCGGGGTGTACACGCGTCAGCCACGCGGACAGGCGGGCGCGGCGTTCCTCGGAGAGCAGGGGGAGGGCGCGGCGGAAGTCGGCGTCGTCCTTGGGGCGGTTGGCTTTTGCCTTGAACAGCAGGACTACTTCGGGGATGAGGTAGGGGATGCCGGTGGGGGTGGTGTGGATCAGGTCGGGGTAGGGGAGGGTGATCGTCGGGTCGCGGCGGCAGATCCAGGTGTCGCCGTCGTGGGGTTCGCGGAAGACGTCGAGGTGGAACGCGCCGGTGTAGGGGTCGCGGAGCCAGGTCTGGTGCAGGTCCTCGCGGTGGGCGGCGCGGGCGTAGGGCCAGAGGTGGCCGTCGCCGACGATGTCCCACTCGTATTCGGGGAAGGCGGCGGCGATCTCGGGGAAATCCGCTCGGGGGACGGTGATCTCGATGTCCTCGTGGGCGCGGGAGATCCCGCCCGCGAACAGGTCGACGGCCCAGCCGCCGGCGACGGCCCAGGGCACGGGGCAGGACGCGAGACGGGCGGCGACGACGCTCGGGGTCCACGGGTCCCAGCGGCGGGTGGCTTCGGTGTCGGTGATCGGACGGGCGCCGTCCGGTGAGCTCATCGACCCATCATGTCCACAGGTGCGGGTACCCGCGCAAGGCTGTTGTGGCCGATGGTGATCGAGGTGAGACGGGTTCGTGAGGAAATCAGCGGCGGCGGTCGGTGAGCCAGGCCAGCGGGCGCCGATGGTGCGGCCGCGCCCGGTTCTCCCAGCGCGGGTTGTCCTCGTCGCGCCGGTAGACCGGGATGCGGCCCGCCACGGTGAAGCGCAGATCGCGTGCGGTGCCGACGACTTCACCGTCGGCGGCTACCGGGACGGGGAAGTGCAGGGCGATCGACAGCTCGTGCATCTGCCGTTCGCCGTAGACCCGGCTGTGTCCGATCGCGGCCAGCATCAGCGCGATGACGGCCCTGGTGCGGGAGAAGCGGACGTCGGCACGCAGCCAGCGGACGTCGAGCAGGCCCTCGTCGAGCCGGGAGCGGAAGGCGGGGACGGCGCCGTGCGGGTGATACGGACCGTTGCCGACGAACAGGAACCACAGATCGTGCCAGCGGTCGTCGATCCGGATGCGGGTCGGCTCGGCCCGGCGCAGCATGACGATCAGCGCCGCCGCGAACGCGGGCCACTTGCCCCAGCGGTCCTCCCACTTCTCGCGCAGGCGGACCAGGTCGGGGTAGGCGCCGACGCTGGCCGTGTTGATCAGGTAGTGGGTGCGCGGACCGTCGGCGGTCTCGAATTCCACTGCGGCGATATCGACTTCGACCGCTTCACCCGCGCCGGTCGCGTCTACGACCTCGCGGAGGTCGTAGACGCCGAGGTCGCGGGCGAAGTGATTGAGCGTGCCCGCCGGGACGACGACGAGCGGCAGCTTGTTGCGCAGGGCGACGGCCGCCGCGGCGGCGATGGTGCCGTCACCGCCCGCCGCGCCCACGGCGACGATCGACGAGTCGATGGCTTCCTGGAGCAGCTCGACGGCGTCGCGGCCGGGCTCGGTGTGCAGCAGGGTGGCCGCGGGCAGTGCCTCGGCGATATCGGCGGTGGGGTCGTAGGTGGAGTCGCCGGAGCGCGGATTGATCAGCAGCAGCAGACCTTTGCCGTCGACCAGCACGGGCACGTCGCGCACCACGTGCGCCTCGGCTTCGTCGGATTCGCGGATCGGCCACCAGCGGCGGGTGGCCAGCGCGACGCCGGTGCCGACGGCGGCCCCGACGAGCACGTCGGACGGCCAGTGCGCGCCGGTGTGGACACGCGAGTAGGCGACGGCCGCGGCCACGGGCGCGACGGCCAGCGCGGTCCGCGGGCTCTCCAGGGCGACCGCGGTGGCGAAGGCCGCCGCGTTGGCGCTGTGCCCCGACGGGAACGACGACGACACCGGCGCGTCGATCAGGCGCCTGCCGTGCGGCATGAGCTCGGCCGGTGGCCTGCGGCGCGGGATCAGCGACTTCAGCACCAGATTCACCACGAAGCTCGACCCGGCCAGCGCGATCACCCCGCGCATGGCGGCCCGCCGGGGCTGGCCGGGCTTCAGCGCCAGCACGGCCGCCGTGGCCAGCCACAGGCCGCCGGTATCGGCCGACTTGGTCAGCCGCAGCATGCCGCGGTCCACCGGGGACTCCGGGATCCTGGACACCGTCTGGCTCAGCGTCCGGTCCATCCGGGAGACTCTGCGGAACCTGCGGCCGGGCATCTCACTCACGGCCACGACCTTACCGCCGTTGCCCGGCATCGGCTTTCGCCGAAGCCGGAGCCGACCGCCGCGATCGCGACGCCGGGACCGGCGCGGATGCCGGTGCTCGCGCCCGCGCGCGGAGGTTCGCGCGGTCCAGGCCGGGACCGATAAGCTCTCGCCCATGACCGACAACGCGCTGCTCGAGGGCCCCATCCACGCTGTTCACGTCGAGCTCGGAGCGACCTTCGCGCCGTTCGGCGGGTGGGAGATGCCCGTGCAGTACGGCGGCACCGTCGGCGAGCACACCGCCGTGCGCACCACGGTCGGGCTGTTCGATGTCAGCCACCTCGGCAAGGCGACGGTCGCCGGCCCGGGCGCGGCGGCGTTCGTGAACTCGGCGCTGACCAACGACCTGGCCCGGATCCGCCCCGGCAAGGCCCAGTACACGCTGTGCTGCGCGGCCGACGGCGGCGTGATCGACGATCTGATCGCCTACTACGTCAGCGACGACGAGGTGTTCCTCGTGCCCAACGCCGCGAACACCGCCGCCGTCGTCGCCGAACTGCGGAAGGTGGCGCCCGAGGGCGTCACCGTGACCGACGAACACCGCGACTACGCGGTCTTCGCCGTGCAGGGCCCCAAGTCGACGGAGGTGCTCGCCGCGCTCGGCCTGCCCACCGACATGGAGTACATGGCCTACGCCGACGCCGACTGGGACGGCCGCCCGGTGCGGGTCTGCCGGACCGGCTACACGGGCGAGCACGGCTACGAACTGCTGCCCCGCTGGGCCGACGCCGAGGCCGTGTTCCGTGCCCTCACCGCGCAGGTCGTCGCGGCGGGCGGACAGCCGGCCGGACTGGGCGCGCGCGACACCCTGCGCACCGAGATGGGCTACCCGCTGCACGGCCACGAACTGTCCCTCGACATCACCCCGAACCAGGCCCGCACCGGCTGGGCGGTCGGCTGGAAGAAGCCGGAGTTCTGGGGCAAGGCGGCGCTGGAGCAGGAGAAAGCCGACGGCCCGCGCCGCACGCTGATGGGTCTGAAGGCGCTCGATCGCGGCGTGCTGCGGCAGGGCCAGACCGTGCTGCGCGACGGCGAGCCGGTCGGGGAGACCACCTCGGGGACGTTCTCGCCGTCGCTGAAGGTCGGCATCGCGCTGGCCTTGCTCGACACCACCGCGAAGCTGGAGCCCGGCGACGAGGTGGAGGTCGACGTGCGCGGGCGCAGGCTGCGCTGCGAGGTGGTCAAGCCGCCGTTCGTCGACACCAAAACCAAGTAATTCCGCGCAATGGATAGGATCGCATCATGACAGTCGCTGCACAGTTCACTCGTATTCCGCATCCGGCGCCCGTTTCGGCGCGGCAGCGGGAAGAGGTACTGGCGGCCCCCGGTTTCGGGCGGTTCTTCACCGATCACATGGTGTCGATCGACTACGCCGACGGCGCGTGGGGCAACGCGCGCGTCGAGCCCTACGGCCCGCTCTCGATGGACCCGGCGACCATGGTGTTCCACTACGGGCAGGCGATCTTCGAAGGACTCAAGGCCTACCGGCAGCCCGACGGCAGCATCGCCACCTTCCGGATCGACGCCAACGCGGCGCGCTTCCGCCGCTCGGCCGCCCGGATGGCGATGGCCGAACTGCCGGAGGAGCTGTTCGTCGAGTCCGTGCGTCAGCTGCTCGACGTGGACGCCGACTGGGTGCCCGCCGCCGGCGGCGAGGACTCGCTGTACCTGCGTCCGTTCATGTTCTCCACCGAGGCGGGGCTGGGCGTCAAGCCCGCGGCGGCCTACAAATACCTGCTGCTGGCCTCGCCGGCGGGCGCGTACTTCCCGCGCGGGGTGAAGCCGGTGCGGGTGTGGCTGTCCACCGAGTACGTGCGCGCGGCTCCCGGCGGCACCGGCGAGGCGAAGGTGGCGGGCAACTACGCCGCCTCGCTGCTGGCCCAGGCGCAGGCCACCGAGAAGGGCTGCGACCAGGTCGTGTGGCTCGACGCCTGCGAGCGCCGCTACGTCGAGGAGATGGGCACCAACAACCTGTTCTTCGTCTACGGCACCGGCTCCGAGGCCCGGCTGGTGACCCCGGAACTGTCCGGCTCGCTGCTGCCCGGCATCACCCGCGACTCGCTGCTCACCCTGGCCGCCGACTCCGGCTACCCGGTCGAGGAGCGCAAGGTCTCGGTCGAGGAATGGCGCAAGGGCGCCGAATCCGGCGAGATCAGCGAGGTCTTCGCGTGCGGAACCGCCGCGGTGATCACCCCGGTCGGCTGGGTGCGCTCGGCCGACGGCGAGTTCAGCATCGGTGGCGGTGAGCCCGGCGAGGTGACCATGGCGCTGCGCGACACGCTGACCGGCATCCAGCGCGGCACCTTCGCCGACACCCACGGGTGGATGCGCACGGTCTAGGCACACTCGACAAAAAGAGCGGGTCCCCCCCAGGGGACCCGCTCCTTTTCTTCTACCGGTCAGCCCGGCATCAGGGCCTGCCACTGCTGGAGGGTCTGCGGGCGCAGCACGTAGTTGTTGTCGCGGATCGAGGACAGCTCGGCGCTGGGCTCCTCGGAGTACCAGTGGCCGGGGTAGACGACCGGGTTGCCGTCGAGGGCGGCCAGGTGGCGCAGGCTGCGGAACATCTCGTCGGAGTCGCCGCCGGGGAAGTCGGTGCGGCCGCAGCCGTCGACGAACAGGGTGTCGCCGGAGATCAGGCGGCCGTCGAACAGGAAGCACTGGCTGCCCGGGGTGTGGCCGGGGGTGTGCAGTAATTCGATCTCGAGCGCGCCGACCTTCACCTTGTCGCCGTTGTCGTGGCCGGTCAGCTCGCTCGGGGCGATCCCGGTGGTCTGGGCGACCCAGTCCAGTTCGTGCTTGTTCACATGCACCGCGACGCTGGTCTTCTCCAGCAGCTCACGCACGCCGCCGAGGGTGAAGCCGAGCATGGTGCCGCCGACATGGTCGGGGTGATGGTGGGTGGCGAGGACGCCGGTGACGGTCATGCCGTCGGCGGTCGCGACGTCGACCAGGTCCGACGCCTGGTAGGCGGGGTCGATCACGACGGTCTCGCCGGTCTCCCGGTCGCCGATCAGATACGCGAAATTGCGCATCTGCGTGGCGATCGGATCGCCGACGGCGTAATCCCGGCCGGACAGCAGCTGGCGGAAGTAGAGGCGCTCGGAAGACATGTCAACACTGTATTGCCACCGGTGTGCTGGGGGAGCACCCGAGTACCGATGAGCGGACGGTCTGTGCGACCACACAACGGCCGCCGCCCCGAGGTTGTGACCAATGTAGGTTTCACATCCTCGGGCACTGGACTAACCCACGAGCGAGAACCCAACGGCCGCAAGTGAAACAGTGATCTCGACGACAGCGCCGAGCACATCGCCGGACAGCCCGCCGAAGCGGCGGACGCAATGCCGGGTGAGCGGGACCGTCAGCGCGAGCACCGCGACGGCCACCAGCGGGCCGAGCCAGAGATTGGCTGGGACCGCGAACACCGACGCCGCGACGGCCAGGATCGGCCAGCTCAGCACCGGCGCGAGCGGCTGGGTGCCCGCCACCAGCGTCCCGAAGCCGGAGTCGGGTGCCGCCCCGATGCCGCGACGGCAGGCGAGCACGACCGCGACCCGGCCGAGGGCGACGGCGAGGACGATCGCGAACCACCGGTGCTCGTCGGCCAGGGCGGCGAAGGCGACGGCCTGGATCGCGATGGCGAAGATCAGCGCCGCCACCCCGAACGGTCCCGCGCCGCCGGACTTCATGATCTGCCGGGCGCGCTCGGGTGGGCCATAGCTGCCCAGACCGTCGACGGTGTCGGCCAAACCGTCCAGATGCATGCCCCGCGTCAGCAGGGCCAGCAGCCCGACCGTGAGCAGACCGGCCAGCAGAGTGGTCAGTCCGGCCGCCACCGACAGGCGCGTCGCCGCGGCGGCCAGCCCGCCGAGCAGCAGGCCGACCAGCGGGGCGAGCGCGATGGCGTGCCCCGCCGCGCGACGGTCGACGGTGTCCGGCCCGGTGACCGGAAGGACAGTGAGCCAGGAGACGGCCAGGCGCACGCTGTTCACGATGTGCCGAGCGGCCGAAGCGAACGGGTGGCCGCCGGGAGTCCGGATCGGCCATCGCCCGGCGCGCCGGTGCGCGTCGCGGGCCGATCCCCGGCGCGATGGCTCGACCTGGCGCGCTCGGGGAACGACCGGCTCGGCAGGGACGCCGTCGACGCCGGGTTCACTTGCTCAGGTCGACGGAGTCCGGCTCGTCGGCGGTGCTGACGCCCGCGTCGGCGAAGGTCGACATCTCCGCGAGGGTGGCGACGGCGGCGCGCAGGATCGGCAGCGCGGTGAGCGCCCCCGAACCCTCGCCAAGGCGCATGTCCAGATCCACCAGCGGTTCCAGGCGCAGGTGCTTCAGCGCCAGATCGTGGGCGGGTTCGGTGGAGCGGTGCCCGGGCAGCCACCATTCCTTGGCGCCCGCGGCGAGGTCCTCGGCGACCAGGGCGGCGGCGGTGACGACGACACCGTCGAGCACGACCGGCGTCCGGCGGTTCGCGGCCTGGGCCAGGAACCCGGCCATGGCGGCGAAGTCGGCGCCCGCGGCGACCCGCAGCAGATCGACCGGATCGGTGGCGACGGGCCGGGCCCGGCGCATGCCGTCGCGGATGGCGGCGACCTTGCGGATCCAGCCCGCGTCGTCGACGCCGGTGCCACGGCCGACGGCGGCGACCGGCTCGGTACCGGTCAGGGTGGCGATCAGGACGGTGGCCGGGGTGGTGTTGCCGATGCCCATGTCGCCGGCGATCAGCAGGTCGGCGCCCGCGTCGATCTCCTCGTCGGCGATCGCGCGGCCCGCGGCCAGCGCGGCGGCGACCTCGTCGTCGGTGAGCGCGTCTTCGCGGTCGATCGCGCCGCTGCCGCGGCGCACCTTGTGCTTTGACACCGACGGATCGGTGTCACCGGCGACGGCGATGTCGGCCACCCGGACCGTGGCCCCCGCGACGGCGGCGAGCGCGTTGACGGCCGCCCCGCCCGCCAGGAAGTTCGCCACCATCTGCCCGGTGACCTCGCTCGGATACGCCGAGACGCCGTGCTGGGCGACGCCGTGATCCCCGGCGAACACCACGACCCTGGCCCGCTCGAACTGCCGGGGCGGGCACACGCCCTGGCAGGCCGCGATCCAGTTGCCGAGGGTCTCGAGCCGTCCCAGCGATCCGGCCGGTTTCGTGAGCTGCGTCTGACGCTGCTCGGCCGCCGCGCGGACCTGCGCGTCCGGGGCCGCGACCGGTCCGAATCCGTGTGTCACTTGCAAGCCTTTCGACAGGGGTGCCGGGTGTTCGACGCTCATCTTGCCCGGATCACGGTGTGTCGCGCCGACCGACCCGGCTCATTTCAGCCGGACCGGCAGCCCGGCCACGATCAGGAACGCCTCGTCACACACCCGCGCCAGGTGCTGGTTGAGCGTGCCGATCTCGTCGCGGAACAGCCGGCCGGAGCGGGTCGCCGGGATGACACCCATCCCGACCTCGGGCGACACGATCACCAGCCGCTGCCGGTAGGACGCCACGGCCGCGACGAGCGCGTCGCAATCGGGGGCGACGGTGCCGCGCGGGGCGTCCCAGGCGGCGCGGGCGTCGAGGCGGGCGGTGAGCCAGGTGCCGATGTCGTCGAGCAGCGTCGCGGGCGCGGTGGTGGCGAGAACCGTTGCGGGCTCGGTGTTCTCGACGGTCGTCCAGTGCGCGGGCCGCCGGTCGCGGTGCCCGGCGATCCGGGCGGCGAAGTCCGAGTCGGCCGGATCGAGCACGGCCGTGGCCAGGTAGCGCACCGTGTCCGCGTCGGCCAGCAGGTTCTCGGCGAAGGCGGACTTCCCGGAGCGGGCGCCGCCGAGGACGAGGGTGCGGACGGGCGCGGCGCTGGCTGACATGCCAGCACGGTAGCAATCAGTGGGCGCCGAGCGCGTCGAGGATCAGCGGGCGGGCGGTGGTGATCGACTGCTGCCAGTACGGCCAGGTGTGAGTGCCGGCGCCGAAGTCGACCCGCGCGGGGACGCCGAGCGCGGTAGCGCGTTCGCGGAAGACGCTGGCCGCGATCAGCGCGAATGCCTCGATACCCGCCGCGTTGATCGTGTTGCCGACGCCGTTGGACACGTCCAGCGGGCCCGGGACGCCGTTGCCCGCGGTCACGTAGATCGGCAGCCCGCGCAGCCGCTCGACCTGGACGGTGGCGTCGTTGCGGCTCCACGCGGGATCGCCCGCGGCGCCCCACATGTCGTCGATGTTGAACCCGCCCTCGTCGAGCATGGCGGCGCGCATGGCCTGGTTCCACATCGGATAGGTCGGGTTGAGGAAGCCGGAGAACGCTCCGGCGAAGCGGAACTGGTCGCGATGATGCGCGGCCAGGGTCAGCGCGGCATTGCCGCCCATGGAGACCCCGACGATCCCGTTGTTCGTGCGCGAGACGCCGTAGCCGGCCAGGAAATCGGGGAGCTCGCGGGTGAGGAAGGTTTCCCACTTGTAGGTCGTGGCTTGCCGATTGGTGCTGCTCGGGCGGTACCAATCGGTGTAGAAGCTGGAGTGCCCGCCGACCGGGAACACCAATGTCACGTCGTCACCGGCGAATCGGCGTAGCACATCGGTGTCGGTGGTCCACTGGCTGTGATCGGCGGGCGCGCGCAGTCCGTCGAGCAGATACAGCGCCGAACTGCCGCCCCGCGCGGCCCACTGCACCTGCACCCGGACCGGTCCCATGCTCGACGGCACCGCCAGCTCTTCGAAACCCCCTGCGGGAGCGCGCAGCACGGGTGCGGTGCGCGGTCCGGCGGCGGCCGTGGCCGTGCCGATCGACGACAGGACCACGGCCGCGGTGACGACCGCCAGCGCTCTTCTCAACACCGACCAAGCTGACCAGCCGCACGATCCCGGGGTCAAGCCGATTCCGCAGGTCGACGACTGCGCGGTGCCCGGGACTGTGCGGCCTCACAGCCGCCGGATCAGCCGGTCCGGCGGGCCGAGTGATACGGGCGGCAGCCGGTGATGGTCCGGCCGTCGTCGCTGAATTCGAGGAATACCCGCCAGAGTTGGCGAACCCGATGATCGGCCCACAGCCCCCGGGTCGGGGTGATGCGGTAGAACACCTGCTGGCCTTCGTCGGGGAGTTTGACGTTGTCGTAGAGGGACAGGTCGGCCAGCCACGGGAACTGCTCGAAGCTCAGGGTGACCGCCCGCTGGATCTCGGCGGGATCGGTGACCAGGGTCGCCCGGCCCTGGATCTGCACCGAGCGGATCTCGTTGCGCCCGGCGAACCCGCCGGGCGGCAGATGGCTCACCACGTAGCCGACATTCGGATTGTGCTGCATCTGCGCGTGTTTGCGATTGAACTGGAAGGTGTGCATGTAGGCGATGAGGCCGTCGGCGGCGATGTGCATGGCGGACGTCGACGGCGCGCCGTCGGCGTCGACGGTGGCCAGCGCGGCGAGTTCCTCCGTGCGGAGCAGGTCGGTGATCGCGTCCTGCACGGCGGCGATATCGGGTTCGTCGCGGCTCACGGCGCACCGATCCCGAGATCGGCCAGCACGGCCAGGGCGGCGGCCCTGGCCCCGCCGGTGACGCCCTGGCCGGGATGGGTGGACGGCCCGACGAGGTAGAACCCCTCGGCGGGCAGCCGGTAGCCCATGTTCGGCAGCGGCCGGAAGCCCATGAACTGGAACAGCTGGCAGCCGAAGTGGCCGGGATCGCCGTCCACCCACGCCTCGTTGTAGCGGGCCATGTCGAGCGGGCTGTGCACCACCCGGGCCAGGACCTGGTCGGGGCCGATATTGGTGGTCATGGCCGCGAAGGTGGCGAAGACCTCGTCGAAGATCTCCTCCTTGCGGCTGTCCCACTCGCCCTCGGCCAGCTCCATCGGGGCGTAGCCGAGCAGGTAGAGCGTGTGATGGGGAGCGGGCGCCCTGGTCGGGTCCCAGCGGGTGGCGGCCGAGATCGTCGGGATGGTGTGCACCGGCTCGCCGTATTTGAGCTGGTCGAAGGTGCGCAGCAGGTCGGGCAGGTCCAGCGCGACCTCCTGGAAGCCGGCGTCGGTGACCTCGGGCCCGGCGCGGAACTCGGGCGCCTCGCTCAGCACGAGGTGACCGGCGACGAGGCGGAAGCTCGCCGGCTTGATCCGGTCGACCTTGCGTTCCCACTCGGCGCCGAAGCGGTGCTCGACCAGCGCGGGCAGCTGCTTGATGTTGAGGTCGGCCAGCACGGCGCGGCGCGCGGTGTACTCGCTGCCGTCGGCGCAGCGCACCCCGGTGACGCGGTCACCGTCGAAGTGGAACCGCTCGACCTTCGCACCGGTCCTGATACTGCCGCCGTACTCGCGCAGCGCCGCGGCCAGCGCGTCGGACAGCGACTGCGAGCCGCCGACCGCGAAGCCCATCCCGTAGCGGTGGATGAACGGCACCATCAGCAGCAGGAACGCGCCGGTGCCGCCCTCGTCCGGCGCGATCAGCAGCTCCGAGACCCATCGGCACAGCGCCGCTTTGACTTTCGGGTGCTCGAACCATTCGTGGCAGACGTCGAGGTAGCTCATCATCAGCACCCGCATCGTCTCCTGCCCGATCTCGGACTGCTCCAGCTGCGCGAACAGCGCGCCCAGCGGTGCGGGCGGGACGAACATCGCGGGCAGCAGCTGGTCGAGCAGCGGGCTGGCGAATTCGTAGAACCGCACGTAGTTCTCGGCATCGGCGGGGGAGATCCGCGCGATCGTCTCGGCGGTCTTGTGCACGTCGTGGTGGAAGGCGATGTAGTCGCCGTCGGGGAACACCACCGACATGCTGGGGTCGGGGTAGACGTAGCTCAGGCCGTGCCGGGCCAGCAGGCCCAGCTCGTCGTCGCGGATCATCGGGTTGCCGTGGATGAAGATGTGCGCGGCGGCGTGCAGATCGTGCCGGTGTCCCGGCAGGGTCACCGCCTCGCTGACGACGCCGCCACCGATCTCCGGCTTCGCTTCCAGCACAACGACATCCAGACCGGCCTTGGCGAGGTAGGCGGCCGCGGTCAGGCCGTTGTGGCCTGCCCCGACCACGATCACATCGTGTTCAGGCATGCTGGGCCCCCAGTCCGAAGCCGCCGTCGATATCCCAGATCGAGCCGGTGACGAAACCGGCCCCGGCGGAGTCGAGCAGGGTGAGCACCGGCGCGGCCACCTCGTCGGCGGTCGCGATGCGCTTGATCACGTTCGTGGCGACGACACCTTCCTCGAGCCCGGGGATCGCCGCGGCGCCCGCCCGGAAGCCGGGCGTCTCGGTGATCCCGGCGCACACGCCGTTGACCCGGATACCCATCGGGCCCAGCTCACTGGCCCACGTCGGCACCAGATACTGCAAGGCCGCCTTGGTGGCGCCGTAGACGCCGGTGCCCGGCCCCGGCTTGCGGCCGATGGACGACGAGATCACCGCGATCGCGGCCCCGGACTGCTTGGCCAGCGCCGGTGCCGCCGCCGCGACCGTGGCGATGGTGCCCCGCAGGTTGACATCGATCACGCGGTTCACCTCGTCCATGGGCTGGGCGAACACCACGCCCGGAATCAGGATCCCGGCATTGCACACCAGCAGGTCCAGCCCGCCGAATTGCCGCTCGGCGTGGTCGACGGCCCGGTGCGCGGTCTCGGGGTCGGCGATGTCGCCGCTGATCCACGCCGCGGCGGGGCCGAGGGCGCCCGCGGCCTCGGCCAGCGCCTTCTCCCGGCGCCCGGTGAGCACCACCTGCGCGCCCTCGGCGACCAGTGCCGCCGCGATCGCGTAGCCGATGCCTTCGCTCGATCCGGTGATCAGAGCGGTCCTACTGTCGAATCGCATGGTTCTCCTGTGCTGAGCCGGTCCGGCGCCACTGCACGACGCGGCCGTTGTCGGGGGAGGTTCGGAGGGTGAGCAGGCCGTCGGCCAGCTCGGCGAGGCGGACTTGTTCCGCGCCGACCCAGTCGGCGCGCGAGCTGACCAGGATGTGGTGGCGCAGCACGCCGTCGTCGATGCGCCACCGGCCCGCGTAGCCCATGTAGCCCGGCTCGCCCGGACCGGTGCGCATCATGGCGACCGAGAGATGGCCGCACGCGGTGTAGGTCAGGAAGCCGGCGGGTTCGGGGCCGAGCGGGCCCGCGATCGGCGCGCCGCCCGCGTCGGTGTCGTGGAAGGACGCCAGCCGCCAGGTGCCGATCAGGTCGGCGGAGCTGGGCACGGTCTACCGCCAGCCGCGGGGGTCGCGAAATCTGCTGTAGGGCAGCTCGGCGGGCCGCGCCGGGAGCGGGTCGTCCGGCTCGTCACCGGCCAGGAAGGCGACGGCGACGGCCGCGATCACGTCTTCGCTCAACTCGAACCCGGCCTCGGCCGGCGCTGCGTACTCGGACATCGGTGTGCTCCTGAACTACTGGGGTGGGTTGCCGTGTTTGCGGACGGGGGGTTCGGCGTGCTTGGCGCGCAACATGATCAGCGATCGGATGAGGACCGCCCTGGTGTCGGCCGGGTCGATCACGTCGTCGACCAGACCGCGCTCGGCCGCGTAGTAGGGGTGCATGAGCTCGCGCGCGTAGCGGGCGACGAGCTCGGCCCTGGCCGCGGCGGGATCGGCGGCGGCGGCGATCTGCTTGCGGAAGACCACGTTCGCCGCGCCCTGGGCGCCCATCACCGCGATCTCGTTGGTCGGCCAGGCCAGGGCCAGATCGGCGCCGACACTGCGCGAATCCAGCACGATGTAGGCGCCGCCGTAGGCCTTGCGCAGCACGATCGAGATCCGCGGCACGGTCGCGTTGCAGTAGGCGTAGAGCAGCTTGGCGCCGTGCCGGATGATGCCGCCGTGCTCCTGCCCGACCCCGGGCAGGAAACCGGGGACATCGAGCAGAGTGATCAGCGGGATGTTCATCGCGTCGCACATCTGGACGAACCGCGCGGCCTTCTCGCTGGCGGCGATGTCGAGCGTGCCCGCCAGGCACTGCGGCTGGTTGGCCACGAAACCGACGGTGTGGCCGTCCATCCGCGCCAGCGCGATGACGACATTGGCGGCCCAGCGCTCCTGGATCTCCAGATACGCGCCGTCGTCGGCGATCTCGGCGATCACCGCGCGTACGTCGTAGGGCGTGGTCCCGGTCTCGGGCACGAGCTCGGCCAGCGCCGGGCAGCGCCGCTCGACCGGGTCGTCGGTCGGCACCACCGGGGGCAGCTCCCGGTTGTTCTGCGGCAGGAACGACAGCAGGTAGCGGACATCGGCCAGGCAGCCCGCCTCGTCGTCGTGCACGAAGTGCGCGACTCCCGAGCGTTCGGCGTGCACGTCGGCACCGCCGAGGCCGTCGCGGGTCACCGTCTCCCCGGTGACGGCGGTGACGACATCGGGACCGGTGATGAACATCTGCGCGGTGCCGCGCACCATCAGCACGAAATCGGTCAGCGCGGGCGAGTAGGCGGCCCCGCCCGCACACGGCCCGAGCATGACGCTGATCTGCGGAATGACCCCCGAGGCCGCGGTATTGCGCCGGAAGATGCCACCGTAACCCGCCAGCGCGGCGACCCCCTCCTGGATCCGCGCGCCCGCCCCGTCGTTCAGCGAGACCAGCGGCGCGCCCGCGCTGATCGCCAGATCCATGACCTTGTGGATCTTCTCGGCGTGCGCTTCGCCGAGGGCACCGCCGAAGATCCGGAAGTCGTGGGCGTAGACGAACACGATCCGCCCGTCCACGGTGCCCCAGCCCGCGACCACCCCGTCGGTGTAGGGCCTGCTGTGCTCGAGACCGAAGCCGGTGGCCCGATGCCTGCGCAGCGGCTCGAGTTCGGTGAACGAATCCGGATCGAGCAACAGCGCGAGGCGTTCGCGCGCGGTGAGTTTCCCCCTGGCGTGCTGTCGCTCGGTGGCGGTGGGATCCGGGCCGGTCGCGGCCAGCTCCTTGCGCAGGCGCAGTTCGTCGAGCCGGGGGATGTCGCCGTCGCCGGCGGGCACGAACGGGAGCGTGTATTCCTCGGTCACAGCGGTGTCCTCTCTCCGTCAGGCCGCGGCCCGGTCGAGCAGGCAGGTTTCGAAGAAGGCCAGCGCGCTGGTGTGATACGCGCGGGCCGCCCAGCCCAGGCTGATGTTGTGGCCGGCGCGCGGCACCCTGGTCAGGCCACGCCGGGGCGCCCCGCGCAGCATCGCGACCAGGTCGGCGAGCGCGGCGTCGTCGGTGCGCCACCACCGTTCCTGCTCGGCGAAGCTGAACCGCACCGGGATCCGGATGCGATCGGCCAGCTCGGCGAAGGTCTGCGGCCAGGCCGCCGCGTCGACCAGCTCCTGGATCGGCGGCGAGTCGACCGTCGCGCCCGCCCGGGCGAAGGTGCCGGGCGGGTAGAGCTGTAGGTCGCCCCAATTGCGTTGCCAGGCTTTCGATTCCAGCGAGTCCTCGGCGTAGAGGTGACCGCAGCCGGAGACGTCGACACCGAGGAAGGTGGTGTCGTCGGTGGCCAGGGTGAGGGCCAGCTTCCCGCCGAAGGAGTGCCCGAGCAGGAAGACGCCCGCCCCGATCTCGTTGCCCGCGGTGAAGTCGGCCAGCCCCGCTCGGATCGTCTCGGCCTGCTCGGCCAGCGACTGCCCATCCGGCAGGGCGTCGGCGGAGTCGCCGTAGCCGGGCCGGTCCAGCGCCAGCACCGCGTAGCCGAGCCGGGTGGCGGTGCTGAGCAGCGAGACGTCCGGATGGGCGCGCCCGTGGAAGTAGCCCGCCGACATCCCCGCCCCGTGCAGGGCGAGGACGGTCGCCCTCGGCAGGGCCAGGGCGGGCGTGCTGAGCAGCCCGGACAGCGAAATCCCGGCCGCGTCCACGGTGATCCGGTGCACGCCGGGGGTCAGGACCGCCGAGCGCGCCTCGGCGGAGCTCATGACCGGTCCTCGGCGAAGGTCTTCGCGTGCCGCAGCGTCGCCAGGCTGTTGGTGCTCAGCGCCCGCTGCACGTACGCCCGCGCGGCGGCGACATCGGCGTCGGGACCGAGCACGGCGGCGATGTTGTCGGTGTTGAGCACCACGCTGTGCTGGGACGACACCGCCACGCCGTCGGCGTGCGGCCGCACGGTCCAGTAGCCGGTGTGCAGCGTCATCAGCGCGGGCATGGTGATCTGCTTGTAGGCGATCGTGTGGTGCGGCAGGACGATCCGGTACGACATGGTGCGGTGCTGGGAACCGTCCACCGCCACGGTGTCCATCGCCAGCGACTGCATGCCGGGCCCCGGCTCGATCAGCTCGACCCCGGCCACGTGCGGCAGCCGCTCCGGCCACAGATGCGCGTCGCTGATGAACCCGAACACGTCCTCGGCGGTGCCGGCGACCGCCACCGTGTCCTCGAACGAGAACGCGGCGTCGGCGCCCGCGTCGCCGAGCTCGATGCTGCGTTTGAGCGCGGCCAGCTCGGTGCGCGAATTGCGGTCGACCACCTGATCGATCCAGCCGAGCTGATCGGCCGAGACCGCCTCGTAGTCGTGCAGCAGCCGCACGTGGCTGTAGTTCTCGGTGAGGGTGTCGACGATCCAGGTGCCGCCCATCGCCGCGATCGGCGGGCTGCTGACCTCCTGCCGGAAGTCGATGCGCCGGTGCTCGGGATCGAGCACCCGCCGCGACACCCAGTGCTTGACGCTGTCGGCCGCGGTGGCCCAGATCCGGATGCGCTGGTCGCGCTCGTCGTTGTCCAGGTAGTCGGCGAAGATGGTGGGCGGGAACAACTGCGGCCAGTTCCGCACGTCGGCCAGCAGGCGGTAGACGGTGTCGGCGGGCGCCGCGATCTCGATCGAGTGCTCGGCGCGGCCGGTGCCGGAGGTGGTCATGATCGTTGCCTCTCAGTAGTTCCCGAGTCCGCCGCAGACGTTCATCGCCTGGGCGGTGATGGACGCGGCGGTGTCGGAGGCCAGGTAGCCGACGAGGCCGGCCACCTCCTCCGGGGTGCAGTAGCGGCCGAGCGGGATCTTGGCGGTGAACTTCGTCATCACCGCGTCCTCCGAGGTCTGCTGCAGCGCGGCGTAGTTGCGCCGGACCTGCTGGGCCATCGGCGTTTCCACATAGCCGGGGCACACCGCGTTGACGGTGATCCCGGTCGGCGCGAGCTCGTTGCCCAGGGCCTTGGTGAAGCCGACGACGCCGTGTTTGGACGCCGAGTACGGCGCGCCGAGGACCACCCCCTGCTTGCCCGCGGTGGAGGCGATGTTGATGATCCGGCCGCGGCTGCGGTGCCGCATCCCGCCGGTGTTCAGCACCTCGCGCGTCATCCGGAAGACGCTGTTCAGGTTGGTGTCGATGACGTTGTCCCAGATCTCGTCGAGCAGATCGGCGGTGACCCCGCCACCGCTGATGCCCGCGTTGTTGACCAGCACGTCGACCGGGCCGAACCGGGTGGTGGCGGCCTCCACGAACTCGCGCACCGAGTCCCCGGAGCGCACGTCGACGGCGCTGCCCGCCACCTCGAGACCGGCTTCGTGCAGCTGCTTGACGGTGGTGGTGACGTTCTCCGCGGTCCGGGCACCGAGGTAGACCCGGTGCCCGTTCGCGGCGAGCAGCCGGGCGACGGCCAGCCCGATCCCGCTGGTCGCGCCGGTGACCACTGCGTGCGATTGCGACATGACGACTCCTGCTCAGGGGGTGCGGACGGGGACGAGGGCGTTCACCGCGGCCAGGAAGGCACGCGGCGTGGTGGCTTCGATGACGGTCGAATCGTCGAGCGTCACCCCGAATTCGCGTTCGACGCGGCTGGCGGTCTCGAGCATCGCGAGCGAGTCGTAGCCGAGGTCGTCGAAGGTCAGGTCGAGGATGCCCGTGTCCAGGTCGACGTTCTCGGGCTCGCCGGAGCCTTCGAGCAGGATCCGGGTCAGGTCGTCGAGGGTGAATGTCATGGGAGTGCCCTTCCTTCGGGAGCGGTGAGAACCATGGCGGAGTTGAAGCCGCCGTAGCCGCGGGCCAGGACGAGGGCGGCACGCATCGTCGCGTGCCGCTCCCCTCCGACCACCAGGTCCAGCGGTGTGCCGGAGTTCGGTGCGACGTTGATGGTCGGCGGGATCGCGCCCGCCTCGATGGCGAGCAGCGCGGTGGCGACGTCGAGCGGTCCCGCGCCGGAATACAGCCGTCCGGTCATGGTTTTCGGCGCGGTGACCGGGACGCCGCGGTGGCCGAAGACGGCGGTGATCGCCTCGGCCTCGATCCGGTCGGGCTCGGGCAGGCCCGCGGCGTCGGCGAACACCACGTCGATGTCGTCCGGGCCGAGCCCGGCGTCGGCGAGCGCGCGCTCGATCGCGGCGCGCAGGCCGGGCTCGCGACCGGTGTGCGGGGCCGGGTCGAAGGTGGCCGCGTACCCGGCGATCTCGCCGTAGCTGCGAGCCCCGCGCGCCGTGGCCGCGTCGGCGGATTCGAGGATCAGGATCGCTCCGCCCTCACCGGGGACGTGCCCGGCGGCCCGCTCGTCGAACGGGAGGTAGGCGGTGGCGGGGTCGGTGCCGGTGTGCAGCTGCCCGCTGGTCCACAGCGCCGCCCAGCCCCACGGGCACAGCGTGGCGTCCATCGCGCCCGACACCATCAGCGCGGTCCCGCGCCGAATCTGCCTGCGGGCGTGCGCGATCGCGTCGAGCCCGCCCGCCTGGTCGCTGACCACCACGCCGCTGGGCCCTTTCATCCCGTGCCGAATGGAGATCTGTCCGCTGTTGACCGCGTAGAACCAGGCGAAGGACTGGTAGGCGCTGACAAAGCCGCTGCCCTTGCTCCACAGATTGCCGAGCTCCTTCTGGGCGAACTCGAAACCGCCCGAGGACGCGGCGGTCAGCACACCCATGTCGAAGTCGGCCAGCGCGGCGGTGTCGACCCCGGCGTCGGCCAGTGCCCACTCCGCGGCGACCAGGGCCAGCCTGGTCACCTGATCGGTCTGCGGCAGCAGCCGATTCGGCAGGTGCGCCTTGGGATCGAAGTCGTCGATCTCGCCCGCGAGGGTGGCCGGATAGCCCGCCGGGTCGAACCGGGTGAGCGGGCCGATGCCGCTGCGGCCCGACCGCACCGCGTCCCAATACGGTCGCGTACCGAGGCCGTTCGGCGCGGTGATGCCGAGCCCGGTGACGACGGTCCTGGTGTCCTCGCGTACCGCGCCGCTCATGCCGGGGCTCCTGTCGGGGTGGTGAGCACCATGGCGCTCTGGAAGCCGCCGAAACCGCTGCCGACGGTGAGCACCGTGTCGGTGCGGTGCTCACGGGCGGTGAGCGGCACGTAGTCCAGATCGCATTCGGGATCGGGGGTGCGCAGATTCGCCGTCGGCGGCACCACGTCGGCGCCGATCGCCAGCACCGAGGCGGCGATCTCGATGGAGCCGATCGCGCCGAGCGAATGCCCGACCATGGATTTGATCGAGCTCACCGGGGTCGCGTAGGCGTGCGCGCCCAGGCTGCGCTTGAACGCCGCGGTCTCGTGCCGGTCGTTCTGCTTCGTGCCCGAGCCGTGCGCGTTGATGTAGTCGATCGCGTCGCCGGGCAGCTCCGCCTGGCGCAGGGCCACGCGGATGGCCTCGGCCATCTCCACGCCGTCCGGCCGCAGCCCGGTCATGTGATAGGCGTTGGCGCGGGTGGCGTAGCCGGCGATCTCGGCGTAGATGTGCGCGCCGCGCCGCCGGGCGGCCGAGAGTTCCTCGAGCACGAACAGGGCGGCGCCCTCGCCGAGCACGAAGCCGTTGCGCGAGCCGTCGAACGGGCGCGAGGCGGACTCGGGCTCGTCGTGGCGCGGGGTGGTCGCCTTGATGGCGTCGAAACAGGCCATGGTGATCGGCGAGATCGGCGCGTCCGAGGCGCCGGTGATCATGACGTCCACCGACCCCTCGGCGATGAGCTGGGCGGCGTAGCCGACCGAGTCGAGCCCGGAGGTGCAGCCGGAGGACACCACGGTGGCCGGGCCCTGCGCGCCGACCGCGTGCGCCACCTCGGCGGCGAACGAACCGGGTGACAGATGGTGGTAGAGGTGCTGGTCGGCGTACTTCTGGTCGACCAGGTGCAGCCGTCCGCCGTTGCTGATCACCCGGTAGTCCTGCTCCAGGCGCATGGTCGCGCCGACCGCGCTGCCCAGCGCCACCCCGATCGTGTACGGGTCGATCGCGTCGAGCTCGAGCCCGCTGTCGGCGACGGCGCCGCGCGCGCCGACCACGGCGAACTGCGCCGCCCGATCGAGGCGGTGCACCTCGTGCGGGGTCAGGCCGTGCTGCTCGGGATCGAAGTCGACCTCGGCGGCGACCCGGGAGCGGAACTGGTCGGGATCGAAGAAGCTGATCCGCCGGGTGGCGGTGCGGCCCGCGGTGAGCAATTCCCAGAACTGCTTGGTGCCGACTCCGCCGGGGGCGATCACCTCCATGCCGGTGATGACGACGCGCCGGGTGTTCATCGTGCCTCCCAGTGATAGAAGCGGTGCGCGACCGCGTCGGCCGGCTTGCGCCAGGTCGTCGGGTCGTACTTGTCGATCAGGGGGTCGAGGTCGTCGCAGATCTGGATGAAGCGCGGGTCGGCCTGCTTCCAGGCCTGCGCGATCACCTCGCCGCCGTCGGGTGTCTCGAAGTCCTGCAGGTGGAAATAGACGCCGCCGCAGGCGAACAGCTGCCGGCGCCGGGTGCCCATCCGATGCGGCGCCTCGGTGGTGTCGAAGTCGGCGAACAGCTGGGCGACTTGCGGACGGCGCGACGGGACGAGCCGGTTCACCACGAGCGTGCTGTACATCGCCGGGTGCACCGGGCCGGGCAGCCAGTGGTAGTACCGCTCGGCCGTCGGCACCGCGGCGTCGAAGACGGTGACCTCGGCGCCGAGGTCGGGGCCGTCGGGCACACCGGACAGCGGCGCGTCGCTGTCGACGACGTGCACGAGCAGGTCGGTGTGATAGTGGAACAGCTGGCGCCGCACGGTTTTCGCGTCCGAGGCGGGCGCCGCCGCGTCGTAGTCGGCGTAGGCGGCGGCCAGCCGGTCCCGCGCCGCGGTGGTGGTCGTTCGGGCGACCGTGACTGTCGTATGCATCCGGTGTCGGCTCCTCTGCGTCAGCTGTTCTGGATGCGGCACAGCACGGCGCCGGTGCCGATGCTGCGGCCGATGTCGGTGATCAGGCCGACCACGGTGCCCGCCTTGTGCGCGGTCACCGGCTGCTCCATCTTCATGGCCTCGATCACCGCGATGAGCTGGCCGGAGGTGACAGAATCACCTTCCGCGGCAGCTACTTTCACCAGCGTTCCGGCCATCGGAGCGGTCAGGGAATCGCCCGACGGCGCCGTCGCCGCCGCCCGGGCGACGCGGGCGGCGGGGCGGGTGACGGCCCTGCGGCCGCGCACGGGCAGGGTGACTTCCACGCGCCTGCCCCTGACCTCGAGCACCACCGTCTCGCGCGGCGCCGGGTCCTGGGGCGCCACACCGACACCGTCGAACGGCGCGAGGGTGTTGTCGAAATCGGTCTCGATCCAGCGGGTGTGCACCCGGAACGGCGCGTCGGTGAACGCCGGGTCGGTGACCAGGGCGCGATGCAGCGGCAGCACGGTCGCGATGCCGTCGATGCCGAACTCGTCGAGCGCGCGAGCGGCGCGCTGCAGGGCCTGGGTCCGGTCCTCGCCGGTGACGATGAGCTTGGCCAGCAGCGAATCCCAGTTCGCGCCGACCACGCTGCCCGCCTCGACCCCGGAATCGACCCGGACCCCCGGCCCGCTCGGGGTCCGGTAGCCGGTGATCGTGCCCGGCATCGGCAGGAAGCCGCGCCCGGGGTCCTCGCAGTTGATCCGGAACTCGATCGAGTGACCACGGCTCGGCGGGTCGGGGTAGTCGAGCAGGCCGCCCGCGGCCAGGCGCAGTTGTTCACGCACCAGGTCGATGCCGGTGACCTCCTCCGAGACCGGGTGCTCGACCTGCAGGCGGGTGTTGACCTCGAGAAACGACAGGGTGCCGTCCGCGCCGACCAGGAACTCACACGTCCCGGCGCCTCGGTAACCGGCCGCGCGCAGGATGGCCTTGGACGCCGTGGCGAGCGCGTCGCGCTGGTCGGGGGACAGGAAGGGCGCCGGCGCCTCCTCGACGAGCTTCTGGTGCCGCCGCTGCAGGGAACAGTCCCTGGTCGACACCACGACCACGGTGCCTTCGGCATCGGCCAGGCACTGGGTCTCCACATGTCGCGGTGCGTCCAGATAGCGCTCGACGAAGCACTCGCCGCGCCCGAACGCCGCCTGCGCCTCGCGCACCGCCGAGGCGAAGCACTCGGGGATCTCGGCGAGGGTCCGGGCGACCTTCAAGCCGCGACCGCCACCGCCGTGCGCGGCCTTGATCGCGACCGGCAGCCCGTGTTCCTCGGCGAAGCGCACGACTTCAGCGGGGTCGGTGACCGGGCCGGGGCTGCCCGGCACGATCGGCGCGCCCGCGGCGACGGCGATCCGGCGGGCGGTCACCTTGTCGCCGAGATCGCGGATCACCGCCGGCGGCGGCCCGATCCAGATCAGCCCGGCCGCGAGTACGGCGGCGGCGAAATCGGCGTTCTCGGAGAGGAATCCGTAGCCGGGATGCACCGCGTCGGCACCCGCGGCCCGCGCCGCGGTGAGCACGGCGTCGATGTTCAGGTAGCTCGTCTGCGCGGTGTCGCCACCGAGTGCGTAGGCTTCGTCCGCGGCGCGGACATGGACGGCGTCGCGATCGGGATCGGCGTACACCGCGACGGCGACGAGGCCGGCGTCCCGGCACGCCCGCGCGATCCGGACGGCGATCTCACCCCGATTGGCGATCAACACTTTTCGCATCGTGTCTCCTGAAAGTTGTTGGCGCTCTTCGGTAATCGTGGACAGCGCAGATCACCACGCGATGAACGGCGATTCCGGGAATCTTCAGGAGCTGTGCCCGGACCCGCCCGATTCCGGCGGATCTCGTCCAATTCCTCCCGGCTCGTTCAGATTCGGCTCCGCCCGGTTGCCCGCGCGTGCCGTCGGCCGTACCATCGCGCGCCGTCGTGCGGCCGGTCGGGCGTTCGCCAGCGGTCGCCAATACATGGCTTGCCATGTATTCTTGCGGTAGCCGCAGATCAATGACGATGGAAGGTGGGAATGGAACCGCTCGAGACGCTACCGATGGATCGGAGCACCTCCCTGGGGTACGTGATCAACCATCTCGCGCGGCTCATGGAACAGGCGCTGCGCGACCGCATCGCCGGGCACGGTGTGGTGCCGGGGCAATTCGCACAACTGCTCGCTCTGTACGAGGAGGAGGGGATCTCGCAGCTCCAGCTCTGCGAGAAGGTTCGTATCGACCAGTCGACGATGGCCCACACGCTCAAGCGGATGGAACGTGACGGCCTCATCGAACGCACCGCCGACCCCGAGGACGGCCGGCGGGCGCTGATCTACCTCACCGACCGGTCCCGCCGGCTCCGCACCGCGCTGATCGCGGCCGCTCGGGAGGTGAACGACATCGCGACCGCGGGATTTCCGGATGTTCGCGGGGACGACTTCATCCGCATGGTTCGACAGGCGATCGGCAACCTCGAGGCCGATCGGACCACATGACCATCGAAGAGAGGTAAACCATGCTCTCCCGCATCCATCCCATCGCGGGCACGATCGGATTGCTCACCATCCTCACCTTCTGGACCTCGACAGTGGTGACCGAGCTCAGCGGGTCGAAGGACGCGATCATCGCGGTGAAGCAGGCCATCCCGTGGGCCCTGCCCATCCTGGTCCTCGCGCTCGCCGCCACCGGCGGCACCGGGTTCCGGCTCGGTGGGACGTCGACGATGCCTGCCATCGTCGCGAAGAAGCGGCGGATGCCGTTCATCGCGGGCAACGGGTTGCTCGTGCTGATCCCGTCGGCGATCACCCTGGCCGTGCTGGCGGGCCGCGACGAGTTCGGGCCGCTTTTCTACGGCGTGCAGGCGCTCGAACTCGTCGCGGGCGCGGTCAATATCGTCCTCATGTCACTCAATATCCGCGACGGCCTGCGCATCACCGGCCGTTTCCGGTCACCGGATCAGGTGACCTCGAACGCTACCGTTGGTAGCGACGAATCTCAGGGATAGAAAATGAACGACACCAGTCTCCGTGCCGAACTCGAAGCATTGCGCGCGGAAGTCCGGGAATTGCGCGACCATCGAGAAATCGCCGCGCTGTTCGACACCTTTTTCTTCTTCGAAGATCGTAAATCCATGGATGACGCCTGGGCGGAATCCATTTTCACCGACGACGTATTGCTCGAATTGCCGCCGGAGGATTATCGCGGCATCGCGGGCATCGCCGCGCACATGACCTATGTCGTGAATCTCTTCGGTCCGACCCATCACACCACCACCGATTGTCATGCCGATATCGACGGCGACACCGCCGTGGTCCGGCTGAACCTGACCGCGACGCACAAGCACGTCGTCGCGGGGGAGCCGCCGCTGCTGGTCTGGGGCTATCTCGACGCCGACGTCCGGCGGACCGCCGTGGGCTGGCGGATCGCGAGGATGAAGTTCATCAAGGTGCTGCGCACCGGCGAGGCCCCGCCCGGATTCGCCTTCGACGAGAACCTCAACGTGGTCGCGGTGAGCTGACGACGCGACGGCCGCCGGCTCGATCCGAGCCGGCGGTTTTCGCCGTGCCCGGCTCAGTCCAGCGGCATCAGCTTGAAGCCGACGCCACGCACCGCCACGATCCAATCGCTGGCGCCCAGCTTGGCCCGCAGGCTGCTG
This sequence comes from Nocardia sp. NPDC051833, assembly GCF_040681225.1. Lineage (NCBI taxonomy): Bacteria > Bacillati > Actinomycetota > Actinomycetes > Mycobacteriales > Nocardiaceae > Nocardia > Nocardia sp. NPDC051833. Next base: position 4,673 of record NZ_JBFAYK010000007.1, on the reverse strand, counting down.
ACGTGCGTGTCCACGGTGTGCTGCGACCAGGACCCGTCCCAGACCTCGCCCAGGATCTGCTTGCGCGCCACCACGATTCCGGGCCGCCGCGACAGCATCAGCAGCAGGTCGAACTCTTTCCTGGTGAGCGTCAGCTGGCGGCCGTGCAGCGTGGCCTCCCTGGCCGCCGCGTCGATGCGCAAGGCGCCGCAGCGGGTGGCGGGCGGGGTGCTCTCGGCCTCGGGGCAGGCTCGCCGCATGAGCGAATCGATGCGGGCGACGAGTTCCCTGATCCCGAACGGCCTGGCCAGGTAGTCGTCGGCGCCCGAGCGCAGGCCGAGCACGCAGTCCAGCTCGGAATCGCGGTCGGTGACCACGATGATCGGGACCGGGTGGCGGGCCCGGATCGAACGGCAGACCTCGAACCCGTCGTAATCGGGGAGATCGGGGTCGAGCAGGACCAGATCGGCGCGGTCGAACAGTTTCAGCGCCATTCTTCCGGTATCGACGGTGGCGACTTGATGGCCGTAGCGGGGGAGTTCGCTGTCGAGTGTGCCGACGGCATCCGAACTCGCCGCGATGAGAATTCGCCAGGACCGTTCCACCATCAGGTGACGGGGTTCGGGAAAACTGGGCGCGAGGTCGATATCGGTTTCCCGAAGGTCACTGCTACGCATGGCTCGAATACCCCCACCGTCCTGGGCATCGAAATGCCGCACCGACGACCACACTGCTACGGGCGGCCGGTATTTCACCTGTCCTTGTCAGGGTAGCCGACTCTATGTGTTCGCGCACTGTGGCGTTCGGCGCCATTCTTTCGAAAAAGTGTCCGGATCGGTATTCCACAAATCCGATAACGGACGGTCGTTCAAGTCGTGGCGCCGAAGCGGCGGCGATATTCGGTCGGGGCGATACCGACCTGGCGCTGGAAGTGGTGCCGCAGCAGGGCGCCGGAGCCGAAGCCGGACTGGTCGGCGATGCGTTCGAGCGGCATGTCGGTGGCCTCGAGCAGGTGCTTGGCGAACAGGACGCGCTGGGTGGTGAGCCACTTGACCGGGGTGGTGCCGGTCTCGGCGGCGAAGCGGCGGGCGAAGGTCCGGGTGGACATGCTCGACCTGGCGGCCAGCTCGTCGACGGTATGCGGATGCGCGAGGTTCTCGGCGAGCCAGCTCAGCGTGGCCGACAGGCCCTCGGAGCGGCATTCGGGCACCGGCTGCTCGATGAACTGGCGCTGGCCGCCGTCGCGCTGCGGCGGCACGACCATCCGGCGGGCGATGCCGTTGGCCGCCGCGGTGCCGATCTCACGGCGCACCAGGTGCAGGCAGGCGTCGATACCCGCCGCGGTGCCCGCGCTGGTGATCAGGTTGCCCTCGTCGACGAAGAGCACGTCCGGGTCGACGGTCGCGGCGGGGAACTGCGCGGCCAGGATGTCGACATAGCGCCAGTGGGTGGTGCACTTGCGCCCGTCCAGCAACCCGGCCTCCCCGGCCAGGAAGGCGCCGGAGCAGACGGTCAGCACGATCGCACCCGCGTCCGAGGCCGCGCGGACCGCCTCGACGACCCGCTCGTCGTAGCTGTGGCCGAGGGTGAAGGGGAAGGCGGGGATGGCGACGAGATCGGCGTGCACCAGCTCGTCGAGGCCGTACTCGGGCGTCACCGAGACGCCGGGGGTGGTGGAGCGCAGCGGCTTGCCCGGCGTGGCCCCGCAGACCTTGAAGTCGAAGCCGGGCAGGCCGTCGGCGGTGCGGTCGAGGCCGAAAACCTCACAGACGACGCCGAATTCGAACATGGCGAGCTTGTCGTTGAGGACGACGGACACCGAGGACAGCATCACCCCATGCTATCTGGCCGAATCTTTACGCACAATGACAGAACAGCCACTTTCGGCCGAAAACAGACGAGCGCAAAATTTCTGCCATGGTTACTTTCTTGATCGTCCTCGCCGCCATCATCGGACTCGCCGTTCTCATCGGTCGCGGCACCGCGGGCTCGACCGGCGTCGTCGACCGCGACGCCCAGCGCATCGAAGCCGAACTCGCCGCCATCGCCGGCTACGCCACCAACATCCGGCCCGGCCTGCACTGAACGCGCGAATGCCGCCCCACCCGCGGGTGGAACGGCATTCGTGACAGGGGGAGAACTCAGACGGCGTCGCCGGGGCCGACCCGCGGCTTGGGGGCGCGCATCTTGCGGATCTGCGAGGCGCGCACGAAGGCGTACCAGCCCAGCTTGAAGCCGGTATCGGTGGTGTCGGGGAACCGCTCGATCACCCGGTTGTTCACGATCTTGCCGAGCACGAAGCCCTCGATGATCATGAACACCATCATCACCAGCATCGCCAGCGTCACGATGGTCTGCAGCCCGGGGGCCACGAACATCGACATGATCAGCACCAGCGCCATCGGCATGAACAGGCCGACCAGGTTGCGGCGGGCGTCGACCAGATCGCGCACGTAGGCGCGGACCGGGCCCTGATCGCGGGGCAGCAGGTACTTGTCCTCGCCGGCCAGCATCCGGGCGCGGCGATCCTGCACGGCGGCGCGGCGGTCGGCCGCGGCGGCCTTGCGGTCTTCCTTGGAGCCCTTGGTGGCCTTGCGGCGGGCGCGGGCCTCCTTGGCGGTCATCGGGGCGGGCGCGACCGGGCCGCGCCGTTTGCCTTCGGCCTCACGCCTTTTCGGGGTCGGGCGACCCTTGCCCGGGGTGGTGGAAGCGGGTGCGGTGGCGGTCTGTTCGACGTCCGGCACCGAGGGGTCGACGGACTCGTCGATGGTGCTGGACTCGTCGCGACGGAACAATTTCACGTTCACCAGGCTATTCGATGGGCCCGAGCATCGGGAAATGCGGTCCGCTGTGGGGTGCGCGCGGTCTCATCGGCGCCCGGAGTGCGACCTGGATCACGCCCCTGCGGCGCGTACTGTGGGGTGAACCACCCAGGTCGAATCCACGCTGCGTGGCGGGGGTGGCAAAATAGGAATAGCAGCCGCCGCGATGGTGTTGAAATCAGTCGTGCGCTGTGCACCTGAGGTCCGTTCCGCGGGCCGGCCGACTTAGGAGTGTCCATGACTGTGCAGAACGAGACCGCCACCGAGACCCACGGTGCGACGCTGACCGACGCTGCCGCCGCCAAGGCGAAGGCGCTGCTCGACCAGGAAGGTCGCGACGACCTCGCCCTGCGCATCGCCGTCCAGCCGGGTGGCTGTGCCGGCCTGCGCTACCAGCTCTTCTTCGACGACCGCGTCCTCGACGGTGACATCGTCGTCGAGTTCTCCGGCGTGAAGCTCGCCGTCGACCGCATGAGCGCCCCCTACATCCAGGGCGCCTCGATCGACTTCGTCGACACCATCGAGAAGCAGGGCTTCACGATCGACAACCCGAACGCCACCGGCTCCTGCGCCTGCGGCGACTCGTTCAACTGATCTTTCGCGGCCACGCCACGACACGGTCTGGTTGCGCTGAGGTGAACCACCGGGGGTAGCGGCTTGCTACCGTTGAAGTCCGGGATCTGACGATCCCGGACTTCTTGCTTTCCGCGCCTAGTGTCGAAGGGGCCTCGCCTCGTGTCTGTTGCTGTGTCCGCGTCCATCGCCACCGACCACCTCATGCGTTTTCCCGGTAAGTTCGCCGATGTGCTGCTCGCCGATCAGCTCGATCATGTGTCCCTGAGTTTCCTCGTCGACGACCTGCAGATCCGCCGGGGCGGCGTGGCGGGCAACATCGCCTACGCGATGGGCCTGCTCAAGCAGCGGCCCGTGCTGGTCGGCGCGGTGGGCGCCGACTTCGCCGAGTACCGGCAGTGGCTGGAGTCCAACGGCGTCGACTGCTCGGCGGTGCACATCTCGGACAAGGCGCACACCGCGCGGTTCGTCTGCACCACCGACGAGGCGATGGCGCAGATCGCCTCCTTCTACCCCGGCGCGATGAGCGAGGCGCGCGACATCGATATCGCCGCGATCGCCGGCGCGCACGATGTCGACCTGGTGCTGGTCGGCGCCAACGACCCCGAGGCGATGGTGGCGCACACCCGCCAGGCCAAGGCCGAGGGCATCGCCTACGCCGCCGACCCGTCCCAGCAGCTGGCCCGCCTCGACGGCGAGCAGGCGGCCGAGCTGGTCGACGGCGCCGCCTACCTGTTCACCAACAAGTACGAGTGGGCGCTCCTACAGCAGAAGACCGGGCTGAGCGAAGCGGAGATCACCGCCAAGGTCGGCATTCGGGTGACCACCCTGGGCTCCGAGGGCGTCCTGGTCGTCGACGCCGACGGCACCGAGGTGCGCGTCGGCGTTGTGCCCGAGGTGTCCAAGGTCGACCCGACCGGTGTCGGCGACGGCTTCCGCGCCGGTTTCCTCACCGCCCACCGCGCCGGCCTGAGCCTGGAACGCTCCGCCCAGCTCGGCTCCCTGATCGCCGTGCTGGTCCTGGAGACCACCGGCACCCAGGAATGGACGCTCAGCAAGGACGAGGCCGTTGAGCGCCTCACCAAGGCCTACGGCGCCGACGCCGCCGACGAGCTGTCGGTGCTGCTCTAGGCACGCAGAACCGAACGCCCCCTCGATCTTTCGACCGAGGGGGCGTTCGTCTGTCTCAGGGGGACTACAGCGAGACCGGGTAGACCGGCTCCTGGATCTCCGGCTTGATCCGGTCCTCGACGAAGATGCCGTGCCAGACCATGAAGACCAGCAGGGTCCACAGGCGGC
>NZ_JBFAYK010000006.1:0-152686 GCF_040681225.1 Nocardia sp. NPDC051833 | reverse complement strand
GCAGTGCAGCGCGTCGTACACCTGATCGACCACCTCGGTCGTCGCCGTATCAGCTGTCAGGAATCCGAGCAGTCCGCACACGGTGTCGGCAACCTCGTCTCTGGAAGCGAGCGCATAGACGCTCTAACGTCTGGCCTACTGGGGCCCGGGGGTCTGGGCGGCGCATTGCGGTAGAACGATGTCGTAGCAATGCAATGCAGTCACCTTACTGGCGCCCGCAGTCGATGGCACCTCCCGCGGGGCATGTGTGACGACCGGCGAGGGCGTGATGCGGTCCATGGCAACGTATTCGCAGGTCGGCTACCCGGTCTCGGTATCGGCGGAGTGTCGAATACGACCCCGCGACAACTCGGTGCCCGCTTTGGTCTACGCTGCGTAGTACTCAGGTCCTTCTCAGGTGTGCAGGCGTCACAGCGGCAATACTCGAGGGCGGCCTGAAACGTGCTTGAAAGCGGTGTCGGAACGGGCGGATCGCGGCCCGGACGACGCAATGTGTCGGAATGTGTAGCGACCAGGAAGGCGTGAGCGTGGCGCACAAGGCGAGCGAAGAGATCGGGGCACGACCCGTTCGGGGTCGGCAGGGCCGCATCCTTCGACGGGCCGGGCTGGCGGTGTCCTTGGGGATCACTGCCGTCCTCGTCTCGGGCTGCTCGATCGACAATGTATGGCTGCGGTTCGGCTGGCCCTCGGGCATCACGCCGCAGGCCACCCGGATGCGGGAGCTGTGGACCTGGTCCGTGCTGGCCGCGCTCGCGATGGGCGTGCTGGTCTGGGGTCTGACCTTCTGGACCGTCATCATGCACCGCAAGCGCAAGGACTCTCCGGAGTTCCCGCGCCAGACGGGCTACAACGTGTCGCTGGAGCTGACCTACACGGCGATCCCGTTCGTGATCATCGCGGTGCTGTTCTACTTCACCGTGGTCGTGCAGAACTACGTGCACGAGAAGACGGACAACCCGGATGTCACCGTCGACGTGACCGCGTTCCAGTGGAACTGGAAGTTCGGCTACCGCAACATCAACAATGTCGGCGGGCTGACCTGGAACGGCATCGACTCCGAGCGTGAGCTGGCGAACGAAGAGCAGCTCGCGCAGTACGAGGAGCGCAAGAACGAAGAGGGTCACCCGCAGCCGGGCCCGGTGCACGGCAAGCCGGCCAACGACATCCTCTCGTACCTGCACTACGACAAGGTCGAGACCGTCGGTTCCAGCACCGAGATCCCGGTCCTGGTGCTGCCGACCGGCAAGCGCATCGAGTTCCAGCTCGCCGCCGCCGACGTGATCCACGCCTTCTGGGTGCCGGAGTTCATGTTCAAGCGCGACGTGATGCCGAACCCGAAGGAAAACCAGTCCGACAACGTCTTCCAGATCTCCGAGATCGAGAAGGAAGGCGCGTTCGTCGGCCGCTGCGCCGAGATGTGCGGTACCTACCACTCGATGATGAACTTCGAGGTCCGCGCGGTCTCGCCGGAGAAGTACGCCAAGTACATGCAGGCGCGCATCGACGGCAAGACCAACGGCGAGGCGCTCGAGTCGATCGGCGAGTCGCCGGTGGCCACCTCCACGTACCCCTTCAACACCAAGCGTGACATCAAGAGCGCTTCGGTGAACGAGAGCAAGTGAGGATTCTGATATGAGGATCGAAGCGCGGATCTTCGAACTGCTCACGGCGTTCTTCATCCTGGTGGGCATCGTCTACGGCTTCTTCACCGCTCAGTCGCGCACCGGCATCGAGTGGGCCGGTACCACCGCGATCGTGCTGACCGCGGGCCTGTCGCTGATCATCGGCACCTACTTCCGGTTCGTCGCGCGCCGCATCGACCTGCGGCCCGAGGACTACGAGGAGGCCGAGATCGTCGACGGCGCCGGTGACCTGGGCTTCTTCTCGCCCGGCAGCTTCTGGCCGATCACCCTGGCCGCCGCTGGTTCGGTCACCGCGCTGGGCCTGGCGTTCTTCCAGCCGTGGCTGATCGCCCTGGGCGTGGTGTGCGTCCTGGGTGCGGCCGCCGGCCTGGTCTTCGAGTACTACATCGGCGCCGAGAAGCACTGAGCGACAACTACACAGACACAGCTCCACACATACACAGGAAAGGCCCCACCGGAATCCGGTGGGGCCTTTCCTGTTGGGCTGTGGGTTAGACGCTGTAGCGCAGCGCCTGCTCCGAGCGGCAGATGTCGTCGATGCCGGAGACGATCTCGCGCAGCTGCTCCGACGGCAGCGCGGAGGGACGCAGGCGGCAGGTGAAGGTGATCAGGCCGTAGTCGGCAGGCGACAGGCCGCGCGCGGCGGCCTCGGCCCGCAGGTACGGGGAGCGCACGCCGTAGGTCATCGCGGAGATGACGGTGAAGCAGCCGGTGCGTTCGCGGTGGGCGGCGAACAGGTCGTGCAGGCCGTAGAAGACCGAGCCGTAGTTGGCCAGCGGGGCGAACACGCCGACCCGGTAGGCCGGGCCGCGCTCCGACGAACTGATGACGGTGTCGGCCAGGTACTCCGCGTCGCGCATGGTGAGCACCTTGGGCGCGAACATCAGCGCGCCTGCCGCGGCGTTGCGCACCGGCATGCCCGCGCGCCCGCCCGCCGCCGAGGCGATGGCGCCCAGCGACTTGCGGGTGCGGGTGCCGACCTCGCGCCGCGCCCGCAGGCCACGGGTGGGAGCGGTGGGGTACAGGCTCGACCACTGGCCGAAGCGCACGGCGCCGAGAGTCACCTGGCCGGTGCCGACCGGGCGGGCCACCTTCAGTGGCGCGGTGTCGACCCAGCGGCCGACCTGCAGCGCCGCGCTGCCCGGGTTGGTGATCTCGGTGGTGGCGTGCTCGACGAAGGAATCGAAATCGAGGAACCGGTCGGCGTCGGTGGTCAGCCAGGTGTGGTCCTTGTCGACCTCGACGACATCGAGGGTCAGCGCGGTGATGATGCCCGCGCGCCCGCCCGCGCCGAGGATGCGGTGGAACCGCTCGGTGTGGTGGCCGCGCCCGCAGGTGCCGATCCGGCCGTCGGGGTCGACGTACTCGAGGTCGACGATCTGATCGATGAACATGCCGTAGCGGTGCGAGGCGGTGCTGACGCCACCCACGGAGGCGAAGCCACCCGCGGTGATGTCGCGATGGTCGCCGACCACCGGCAGGCCGAGGCCGTGCGCGCCGAGGCGGCGGTCGATCTCGGAGAGCTTGGCACCCGCCTGCACCCGGACCGTCCGCCTGCCCAGGTTGATGTCGAGCACCGAATTCATCTTGCGCAGCGAGAGCACCGCGCGCTGATCGGTCAGGCCATAGGACTCTTCGGTCTGCTCGCCGCCGCGAACCGTCAACCGTTCCGAACGATCGCGCGAATCACGTACAGTGCGAACGACATCCGCGGTGTCCCGGGGGAGATATTCTTCGGAGATGACGGAGTGCGGCGTGCCCATGACCGCATAGCTAACCACAGCTCGGCGATTCTTGCGCACGGTACCTCGGAGCTACTTCCGCGTAGGCGCGAGTCGCTTCGTGAACAGGACTTTCCCGGTCGCGTCGCACAGGTCGACGGTCAGTTCGCCGGAGCGCCCGTCGATGCGGACCTCGCCGAAATGCTGGTACTGCGCGTCCAGCGGCGAGGTGTTCGGCGCTGGCGGCGCGTGCACGAAGACCGCCTCCGGCCCGAAGGTCGGATCGAGCTCGTTCGGGCCGAACGCCCCGGCGTTGAGCGGACCCGAGACGAACTCCCAGAACTCGTCGAAATCGGTGTAGGCGGCGCGCGCGGGCGAATAGTGGTGTGCCGCCGTGTAGTGCACGTCGGCGGTGAGCCAGACGACGTCGGTGACCTTGTTCGCCTTGATCGCCGAGAGCACCTGCGCGATCTCGGTCTCGCGGCCGCTGGGCGCGCCGGGGGTGGCGTTGGCCGGGCCCTCGAAGGCGGTCTTGCCGTCGGGGACGATCAGGCCCAGCGGCAGGTCGGCGGCGACGATCTTCCAGGTGGCCTTCGAATCCCGCAGGCCGTCGCTGAGCCACTTCGTCTGCGCCGTGCCGAAGATGGCGCCCTGCGCCGCGGTGTTGGCGCCGTTGGCGTCCTTGTAGGCGCGCATGTCCAGGACGAAGACGTCCAGCAGCGGGCCGTAGGAGATCTTGCGGTACAGGCGGCCGTCGACGGCTTCCCTCGGCTCCAACGGCATCCACTCGTGGAAGGCCTGCCAGGCGCGCGTGGCCAGGGTGTCCATGCTGCGCTCGGTGTAGCCCTTGTCGGCGGCCACGGTGCCGCCGGGGTACCAGTTGTTGGTGGTCTCGTGGTCGTCCCACTGGACCACCTGGGCGACGGCGGCGTTGAAGCGGCGGTAGTTGTCGTCGGTGAGGTTGTAGGCGTAGTTGCCGCGGAACTGGTCGAGGGTCTCGGCGGGGGCGTTCTTGGCCTCGGCGGTGATGTTCTTCCAGACCCGGCCGTCGGGCAGGGTGACCGATTCCTTCAGTGCGTTGTCGGCGTAGACGCAGTCGCCGGAGTGCAGGAACAGGTGCGGGTCGCGCGCGGCCATCGTGGCGAAGACCTTCATGCCGCCCAGTTCGGGGTTGATGCCGAAGCCCTGGCCGGCGACATCGCCGGACCACAGCAGGCTGATGTCGGCGGGCGCGGTGGGCGCGGTGCGGAAGACGCCGGTCAGGGTGTCCGAGCTCGCGCCGTCCTCGCCCTCCAGGCGCACCCGGTAGTGCACGACCTGGCCCGCGGGCAGGCCGTTGACGCGCACCCGGCCGGTGCCGTCGGTGGCCGGGGTGAGCAGGGGGCCGGTGAATCGCTTGACGTCGCTGAACTTCTCGGTCGCCGCGGTCTCCACGATCAGGGTCGCGGGGCGGTCCGAGCGCGCCCAGATCAGCGCGCCGTCGCTGCGCGGGTCACCGACGGCGACGCCGTGGGTCAGCGCGGGCCTGGCCGTGACCAGGCCGGGACCGTCGCCGCACGCCGCCAGCGCGGGCGTGGTCGCCAGACCGAGGGCGGTGGCGCGCAGCAGCGTGCGCCGGGACATCGCGAAATCCGAACCTGCCATGGATGCCACGGTGCAGCGCCGGTCGGAACGCCGGGACGCGGGCGCGGCAACGCCACATGAACGGTGTCGTACGGTCGGCTAACGGTCTTCCGTGCCGGGGCGGTCAGACGAGCAGGTCGAGCGGCAGCGGGTAGGCGTCGGCGGTGGTGTTGTCGTCGGTCAGCATCCGGGCGGCGGCGGCCTGCCAGTAGTCGAGCAGCGTGCGGTCACCGGTGCCGCGGCGGATCGGGGCGCTGAAGGCCAGGCCGCGCGCGATCTCGACGGTGAGCAGGGCGATGCGCGGGAAGTCGGGATGGGCGGCGATCTCGGGACCGAACAGCTGGGCGAGCTGGGTGCGCAGCTTGGCGCTGATCCGTTCGACCAGCGGGACGAGGGTGGCGTGCAGCGCGGGGTTGGTGCGCGCGGCGGACCAGAGCTCCATCTCGGCGAGAAAGTCCGGGCCCGAGAACAATTCGCGCACGGCCGCGATGGCGGCGGCGAGCCGGTCGGCGGGCGGGTCGGCGTCGAAGCCGTCGATGATCCGCTGGGCGCGGACGGCGCGGCGTGCGACGAGCTCCTCGATGGTCGCGGTGAGCATGTCCTCGCGGGTGGGGAACTGGAACAGCAGCGAGCCGCGCGAGATGCCGGATTCGGCCTGGACGGCGCGCGTGGTCAGGGCCGTGTAGCCGCCCGCGGTGAGGATGGCGATGGCGGCATCGATGACGGTCGCGCGAGCTCGCTCCCCGCGCGTCGGGCTCGTCACGGTGCTGCCTCCCTCGGTTCCGGTCGGGTCGTGCTCGGTCCACCCTAGCGGTCGGCCGCGCGGGTCCCGGTCGAGAACGAATTTACTAGGACATCTGGACTATAAGTGTGACCGATGGTGAAATGTGTCACTAGTCCACATGGACTACATTGGTCTCGACGAGGAGTCAGATGTTGCTGTCCGAAACCGACGCCCCCACCCCGCGACCCGAACTGCTCTACGACTTCGTCGAACGGTGGGCAGTGCGCACCCCCGACGCCACCGCCGTGTCCTACGGCGAGCGGAGCTGGACCTGGGCGCAGTGGTGGGACCGCATCCGGCGCGCCGCGGGGGGCCTGCGCGCGGCCGGGGTGCGGCCCGCCGACCGCATCGCCTACCTCGGCAAGAACCATCCGGCGTGCCTCGAGCTGACCTTCGCCGCGGCCGCGCTCGGCGCCGCCACCGCGATGGTGAACTGGCGCCAGGCCGGCGACGAACTGGCCTACGTCCTCGACGACTGCGCGCCGCGGGTGCTGGTCGTCGACGACGAACTGCTGCCCGCGCTGACCGCCATCCGGGACCGGCTGACACCCGGGCTGACGGTGCTCGTCCTCGGCGGCGAGCACGACGAGTACGAATCCTTCCTGGCCGCCGCCTCCCCGGTGACCCCCGACCCGGACCTGTCCGACACCGCCGACGCGTTGCTGATCTACAGCTCGGGCACCACCGGACGCCCCAAGGGCGTGGTGCTCGGCCAGCGGGCCCTGGTGGTGCACACCGAGAACATCCAGTCGATCTTCCCGGTCGACTCCGGCGACGTGAACCTGGTCGCGATGCCGATGTTCCACGTCGGCGGAATCTGCTACGCGTTCCTGGGGATTCGGGCGGGCATCGCCAGCATCGTGCTGCGGGAACCGGACGGTCCCTCGGTGCTGGCGGGGCTGGCCGCCGGGGCGACCCACGCCTTCTTCGTCCCGCCGGTCATCGCCAGGCTGCTCGCCGCGGGCGAGCCCGCGATCGGGGCGGTCGCGCGATTGAAGTACCTGGGCTACGGCGCCGCTCCCATGCCGCTGCCGCTGCTGCGCGCGGCGCTGACGGCCTGGCCGGACCTGGGCTTCGTGCAGGTCTACGGGCAGACCGAGCTGTCCGGGGTGGTCTGCGCGTTGCGGGCGGCCGAGCACCGCGATCCCGACCGGCCCCAGCTGCTGCTGTCCGCGGGCCGGGCCTACCCGAACGTCGATGTCCGCGTGGTCGACCTGGTCACCGGCGCCGAGGCACCCGTCGGCGAGCAGGGCGAACTGTGGTTCCGTGGCGCGCAGCGGATGACCGGGTACCTGCACCGCCCGGAGGACACCGCCGCGACCGTCACCACCGACGGCTGGCTGCGCACCGGCGACATCGGCCGCGTCGACGCGGACGGCTACGTCTACATCGAGGACCGGCTCAAGGACATGATCATCACCGGCGGCGAGAACGTCTACGGCCCCGAAGTCGAACGCGTCCTGCTCGACCACCCCGCCGTCACCGACGCCGCGATCATCGGGGTCCCCGACGAGCACTGGGGCGAATCGGTGAAAGCCGTGGTGGTCGCGGACGGTTCGATCGACGGCGCCACCCTCATCGCCTTCTGCCGGGAGCACCTGGCCGGCTACAAGTGCCCGCGCACCGTCGATCTCACGGCCGAACTCCCACGCAACGCCAGCGGCAAGATCCTCAAACGCGAACTCCGGCAGCCCTACTGGGACAACCGCGACCGCGCGATCTGACCGGCCGTCCGGACGCGCGCCGCGCTCACAGGCCGGCCGCGGCGGCCGTGTCGGGGTACCAGCGGGTGCACTCGGCGCGGAGGGGGACCTCGGTCTGGAGCTGGCACAGGACGGCGACGCCGCCGAGGAAGGAACGCAGGATGGGGGTGTGGCCGGGCGGCATCGTCAACTGGCGCAGCACGTTCGACAGGCGCAGGTCGGTCGCGAGGCGGACCTGTTTGCGCAGCCAGTCGGCGGAGAGCGGGTAGGTGGGCGACAGCAGGGCGTCGCGCACCGGTTGCAGGCGGGCCGCGACGGTGGCGATGTCGAGCTCGCGGCCCGGGGCAACGAAACCGTGGCGGCGGATGGCGACCTCGAGATCGGCGGGGGAGTCGGCGATCACCGCGGCGCCGACATCACCCGCGACGTCGAGGAAGGCGGCGGGCCACGGCGTGCACGCGCCGAAGTCGACGACGCCGAGGCGGCCGTCGGGCATGCGCAGGAAGTTGCCCGGGTGCGGGTCGCCGTAGACGAGGCCGGCGCGGGCGGGCGCGGAGAACAGGAAGCGCAGGATCAGTACGCCGAGGCGGTCGAGCTCGGCCGCCTCGCCGCGCACGATCAACCGCGACAATGGGACACCGTCGAGCCATTCGGTGACCAGCACGTCACCGCGCTGGGCGATCACCCGGCTCAGCACCACGTCGGGATCGTCGGCGAAGGCGGCCGCGAACACCCGCTGATTGGCCGCCTCGCGGGCGTAGTCGAGTTCGGCGTTGATCTCCTCGCACAGCGCCTCGATCACCGGCCGGGTATCCGCGCCGGGCAGCAGCGCGGTGAACAGCGGGGTGGCGCGGCGCAGGGCCTGCAGGTCGGCCAGGACGGCCCGGCGCGCACCGGGATACATCACCTTGACCGCGACCGGGGTGCCGTCGTGCCAGCGGGCGCGGTGCACCTGGCCGACCGAGGCGGCCGCGGAGGCGCGATCGTCGAATTCCAGGAACAGCGAACGCCAGTCGGGGCCGAGCTGGGCGGCCAGTTCGGTGTGCACGGCGGCGGGCAGCATGGCGGGCGCGGAATCGTGCAGCCGTGCCATCGCCTGGCGGAACGGTTCGGCCAGATCGGGGGCCAGGCCCAGTTCCAGCAGGCCGAGCAGCTGACCCAGTTTCGCGACGCAGCCCTTGAGTTCGCCGAGCACCTGGAACAGATGCTCGGCGGTCCTGGCCCGGATATCGCGGTCGACGTCCTCGGGCGCGCGCCCGATCGCCTTCTTGCCGAACCCGGCGATGCGCCGCCCGGCATAGGCGACCGGCACCGCGGCCAGCCGGGCGCTGCGCACGACCTTGCCGGTGGGGGGATGGCCGACGCGGGTGTCCGGAGCGGAGCGGGCGAACGGCAGCACCCGGCCCTCGGGGTCGCGACCGACCATGTCCACCTCACTGCCCCGCCGGAATGAGTCGACGCCTACCCGGCGCCGTGTTCCTGTGAGGCTATCAACCGGGTGCGGGGCGCGTCGCGGGTCGGCGCGGGTAGCTCAGCCGAGCGCGCCGAGCCCGTGCAACGTGCGATGGATCTCGGCGGTCCAGTCGTGCTGCGCCAGGTGCGCGTAGTCGACCCAGAAGGTGCCGATGCCGTCGCGATCCTCGCGGAACCAGCCGCCCTCGATATCGGCTTCCAGGACGACGCTCATGCCGTGCTCGGCGGCGACGAAGGTGAGCTCGAGCTGATTCACCCGGGGAAAGTGGTGCGAGCGACCGAACTCGATCTCCTGATAGAACGGCAGCCGCTGCGGCGTGCCCGCGATGGTGCCCGCCTCCACATCGGTGCAGTGCAGCCCGAAACCCATGCGCCGCACGGCATCGAGCACGACGTGCTGGGCGGGCAGTGCCCCGATGCCGAGCGGATCGGTGTCGGTGGCGTCGACGGCGCCGTGGATGTCGACCACGGTGCGCAGCGCGACACCGGCGCCCGGCAGGTGCTGACCGTCGAAGAAGGTGATCGGTGTCTCGAGGGGAACCGGTGCGGCGAAGCGCAATTCGGCCACCGTGCCGGCGAGGAGGGGGAACGGACCGGCCACCCCGGCCCGGCCGAAGCCGTGGTCGGTGACGTGTTCCTCGCCGTCGGCGTACTCACGCTCGACGCGGGTGACGAACTCGACGGCCACGTGCCCGATCGACTGGTCGACGCGGCCGCCGCGCAGCCGGACCACTCCCTCGACCACGCCACCCGGTTGCGCACCGGGGGTGAACAATTCGGTTTCCACTTCGGCGCCGCCGACACCGGCCGCGGCCAGCAATTGCTTGAACATGCGAGCAGTCTGGCCGACGGCGCTTACGATCCGCTTGCCGTCGGCCGGTGCTGTGGGTCAGCTCATCGCGGCGCCGGGCGCCGCGGGACTAGTCAGCTGGCGGCGGTGTCGGGGATGCGGGTCGCCTCGAGCTGGCGGTCGGTGGGGGCGACGCCCTTCTTGAGGCTGTGCGCGTAGACGTCGACGTATTCCTGGCCGGTGAGACGCATCAGCTCGTACATCACCTCGTCGGTGACGGCGCGCTCGACGAAGCGGTTACCGCTCATCCCCTCGTAGCGGGAGAAATCCAGCGGCGCACCGAACTTGAGGGTGACCCGCTGCCGACGCCACTTGAACGGTCCGGGCGGGCTCACCTTGTCGGTGCCGATGACGGCGACCGGGATGACCGGGACGCCGGTCTCCAGCGCCAGCCGCGCCATGCCGGTCTTGCCCTTGTACAGGCGACCGTCGGGGGAGCGGGTGCCCTCCGGGTACAGGCCGACCAGCATGCCCTTGTCGAGCAGCTTGCGGGCCGCGTTGAGCGCGTCCTCGGCGGCCGAGGCGCCGCTGCGGTCGATCGGGTACTGGCCGGTGCCGCTGAAGAAGAACTTCTGCAGGCGGCCCTTGAGGCCGGGGGTGGTGAAGTACTCGGCCTTGGCGAGGTAGCTGATCCGGCGCGGGCTCAGCAGCGGCGCGAACAGCCAGTCGGAGAACGAGAGGTGGTTGCCGGCCATGATCGCCGGCCCGTCGGTGGGGACGTTCTCGACGCCCTCGACCACGGGTCGGTTGTATAGGTGCATGAACGGTCCCGGGAAGACGAACTTGAGCAGCCAGTAGAACATGGCGTCCTTTCCTCGGAACCGGGATCGTGGGGTGCAGCCTCGTCGGAAACCGACTTTACCGCTGGTCGCAGGTCACAACCAACCCGAGACGGTAGCCGCATCACAGGGTTGTGACGCTCATCTCCCGCTCCGGCCCGCCACCGGCGTGTCGACCGCGGCCCTGGCCAATTCGGCCGCGCCGATCATGCCCGCGGCCTCGCCGAGCTGGGTGGTGCGCAGGCGGGCCAGGGGCCGGTGCCCGGCGCCGGTGACCGCGCGCGCGTAGTGCTCGCGGGCCTCGTCGAGGAACAGCGGCGCCGAACTGCTCACGCCGCCGGCGATCACCACCAGATCGGGATCGAAGATGTCGCTGACGAAGGCCAGGCCGAGCCCGAGCCAGCGCGCGAAGTCGGCCATCACCCGGACCGCGAGCGGATCGCCGTCCTGGGCGGCGCCCGCCACCCGGCGGCCGGTCAGCGAGCCGGGATCGCGGATGACGTCCCCGGCGAGCACCGAGCGCACCGGATCGGTGGCCAGCAGTTCGATCGCGGTGTCGGCCAGCGCGGTGCCACTGCAGTAGCGCTCCCAGCAGCCGCGCTTGCCGCACGCGCAGGCCCTGCCTTCTGGCACCACCTGCAGATGCCCGAGTTCGGGCGCGACGCCGTGGCTGCCGCGATAGAGCTTGCCGTCGATGAGCAGGGCGGCGCCGATGCCGGTGCCGATCGCGACCAGGACCACGGTGTGCCCGCCCGCGGCCGCGCCGAAGCGGTACTCGGCCCAGCCCGCGGCGTTCGCGTCGTGCTCCAGGATCACCGGCAGGCCGAGGCGGGCGGTCAGCCGCTGCGCGACCGGGGCGTCCTGCCAGGGCAGGTGCGGCGCGAACCGGACCGTCGAGCGGTCCTCGGAGATGAAACCGGCGACGGCCAGCCCGACCGCGGCGATCGGATGCCTGCGCGCGAGGTCGCGGACCGCGCGGTCGATGGCGTCCTCGAGCGCGCGCGCCGCGTGCGGCGTCGGGGCCTGCACGGAATCGAGCACCTCGCCCTCGGCGTCGACGACCGAGGCGCGGATGTTCGTGCCACCGACATCGATGCCGACGGTGAGCAGGTGTTGACGGTCGATCCCCTGGGTCATCCCCGGATCGTCACCGGAATGTCGACATAACGCGAGCGTGGCGCGCGGGTGGGACGGGATCGGTCGCCGTGGGGACGCTCGGGGTGCTCGGTCTCGGTCGACGCCTGCGTGGCGAAACGGCCGGTGCCGGACCCGGTGTCGGCCGGGACCTGCGCGGCGGCGCCGGGGCGTGCCGGTGCGCCCTGTGGCCGGGGCGCGGCGAATTCGTCGACCCGGCGGGGGCGCGGGGTGCCGTCGGGACGGGCCGAACCCCAGCGCAGGCGGGAGCGGGTCGCCGTGTCGGCGGGGGATTCGTCCGCGGCCGGGAACGTGTCGCGGGCGTGCGCCGCGGTGCTGTTCGGCGCTGCGCCGGAATCCGGTGCCGCCGTGTCTTCCTGCTGCGCACCCGGGCCGGGCGTGGTGCTGTGACCGGACGCTCCGTCGTGGCTGTCCGCGTCCGGCCGGTCCCCGGTGGCGCCGTCGTGGTGCGCCCACCCGGACTCGTGCGAATCATGGTGTCCGGCGGCGTATTCGGCCCACTCGGGCGGCAGCACCGGCTCCACGGGGACACCGGCGAGCGCCTCGCGCAGCACCGTCACCATCGAGGTGCCGTGCTCGGCGAGGGCGGCGACCACGTCGTGGTGTTCGCCGCGCATCAGGGCCGCCGCCGCGCAGACCGGGCACCAGGCGCAGCCGCCGAGATCGGCCTGGCCGTCGGCGGCGGTGCGGCGCAGTACGGGTTCGACTCTGGCCAGCAGTACTTCGGCCAGCAGCCGCAGCTCCTCGGTGAACTCGGCGAAGCCGTCGGGGTGGTGGCCGCGGCGGTCGGACTGGGAGTCACTGCTCATCTGCGGTGGCCTTCGTGTAGTTCGGATCGGCGGGCCAGACCTGCGGATCGGGCCGGAAGCGGACCACCAGATGACCGTCGTCGAGCTCGGCGCCCGCCACCGTGCAGCGTTGCAGCACCGGCGCGAGCCGGACGCGTGTGCGTACCCCGTCGGCTCCCACGATCAGATCGTCCTCCACTCGGCCCAGCCGCAAGGTGCCGGGATCGACCACCGGCAGCCGCATCCGCATCGCGTACACGGAGTCGACACCGGAGCCGGACTCCCATCGAACCATCGGTTCGCCCGAATGCGCGCTCTGAGCGTGTGGGCTGGGCAGCGTGTCGACCGCGTAGGAGAACGCCGACAGCGCGCTCAGCCCCACCGGCTCGGCGCCCGCGTGCTGGGCGATCAGGATCGGGACGTCGGTGAGCTGCTCGTGCAGCCGCGCCACCACCTCGAGCTGCTCGGCGCGGCGGTTCAGGTACCAGTGCACGGCCGGATGGGCGCTCTCGCCGGGCGAGGGCACCTGCGGCAGCACCTTGTTCACCACCACCGCGTCCAGCCGCAGGCCGAGCAGCGCGGCCGCCGACCGCACGCGCCGGGACTCGGCGACGGCCACCTGCTCGGGACCGGTGATCAGCCGGGCGCTGGTGCGGGTGCGGTCGGCGAGCAGGTCGCGGACCCCGCCCACCGCGGTGACGATCCGCTCGACCGTGGCCGCCAGCACCGCCTTGCGCAGGTCGGGGCCGATCGCGCTCATCGAGCGGGCGTGCCGCGGCCAGAGCCGTTCGAGATAGGTGAGCAGCGTGTCCGGCGCGGTGACCAGGCGCAGCATGTCGGCCGAGGGCGGGCAGTCGACGACGATGACGTCCCAGTCGTCCTCCTCGGTGTACTGGGCGATCTCCACCAGCATCAGCAGTTCCTGCACGCCCGGCAGCCCGGTCAGCTCGGCCGGGTCGATCGCGGTCAGGTCGACGCCGTGATCGTGGCCGCCGCCCTTGGCCAGCATCCGCACGACATCGCGGAACCGGTCCTCGAGCAGCGCGAGGGAATCGATCTCGATCACCTCGAGCCCGGGCGCCACTCTGGCCACCCCGGCGACGGTGCCCGGATCGTGTGGGAAGCGGAAGCCGAGCGCGTCACCGAGCGAATGCGCCTGGTCCAGCGAGGCGATCAGCACCCGCTGCCCGGCGCGGGCGTAGGCCATGGCCGTCGCGCAGGCCAGCGTCGTCTTGCCGACCCCGCCCTTACCGACGAACAGTTCGACGCGGGTACCGCCCGGGGCGCTCAGCCCTCGACCCGCTTCTTCAGTTCCTTCAAGGCCGTATCGGTGATCACCTTCTCGGCCTTCCGCTTGAACATGCCGATCATCGGGATGTTCAAGTCGACGGTCAGCTCGTAGACGACCTCGGTGCTGCCGTCGGGCCGGTCGCGCAGTTCGTAGCTGCCGTCCTGGGCCTTCTGCAGGTCACCGCTGAGCAGCCGCCAGCTCACCGCGTGGCCGTCGGCGCGCCAGGTGTAGGCCAGCACGTAGGTGTCCTTGACGACGCCGGCGTCCAGCACGAACCGGGCGGTCGCCGCCCGCCCGGCGGCGTCGGTGTCGAGCACCTCGACCGATTGCGCGGCCGCCACCCATTCCGGATAGGACGCCAGGTCCGCGATGACGGCCATCACCTGCTGCGACGGCGCCTCGATGACGATCGATCTCTGGGTCCGGTCGGCCATGGCGGACAACGGTTCCTTTCGTGCGGGACGAGCAGTCGGGGCCTACGGCGTCAGGACGCCGCGGCGGCCGCCGGCGCGACGCCCGCGGGTCGACCGGCCTCGAGCCGTGCCTTCAATTCGAACGACATGTGCTTGCCCGCCACCCGGCGGGCCCGGTTCGCCGCGGCAACCGCGCGCGGCGTCATCGGCTTGGCCGCGGTGGGCTCGGCGTGCAGGAAGTAGTGCAGGATGGCGCCCTCGGGGACGGCTTCCAGCCATACCTCCATGGTCCCGTCCAGCGGGCCCGCCACCGTCCAGCGGATGCCCTTGTCGCCGCGATCCTCCCGGACGTCGAGACGGAGATCGGGCCACCAGCGGCGCCAGTTGTTCGTGGCGCTCAGCACGTCGGCGATCGCGGCGGGCGGCGCCGCGAGAAAGGTCTGATCTGCGACCTGGATACTGCTCACCTCGCTGAGCGTAGTGGACGCCACACCGGACGCGGCCGGGGTGTCACCGCAGCAGCTGCCGCAGCCGGGCGCCCTGGCGGTCCCAGTGCCAGTTCTCCTCCACCCACACGCGGCCCGCGGCGCCCATGGCGGCCGCCTTGTCGCGGTCGGTGAGCAGCTCGACGAGGGCGTCGCTGATCTGCTCGGCGGAGCGTCCGTGCACCACCAGCCCGGTCTCGCCCTCGCGGACGGTCTCGGGCGCGCCGCCGGAGCTGCCGGCCACCACCGGCACGCCGGTGGCCGAGGCCTCCAGGTAGACGATCCCGAGGCCTTCGACGTCCAGCCCGGCACCGCGAGTGCGGCACGGCATCGCGAAGACGTCGGCGATGGTGTGGTGGGCGGCCAGCTCGCCCGAGGGCACCCGGCCGGTGAACACCACGGAATCGGAGACCCCGAGCGCCTCGGCCAGCCCGCGCAGCCGGATCTCGTACGGGCCGCCGCCCGCGATCACCAGGACCGCGCCGTCGACGCGTTCGCGGATCTCGCTCATCGCCACGATCAGCATGTCCTGGCCCTTGCGCGGGACCAGCCGCGACAGGCACAGCACGGTCGGGCGGTCACCGAGGCCGTAGCGGGCGCGCAGTTCGGCGCGCGCGCCCGGGTCGGGCCGGAACTCGGCCGGGTCGACACCCGGCGGCAGGTACTCCAGCGCGGCGCGCGGCCCGAAGGCCGAGGCGAACCGGCCCCGGGTGTACTTGCTGACGTAGGTGACGACGTCGGTGTTCTCGCCGATCGAGCGCAGCACCTGTCGCGCGCCCGGCAGCATCGACCAGCCGACCTCGTGGCCGTGGGTGCTGGCCAGGATGCGCTCGGCGCCCGCGCGGCGCAGCATCGGCGCCATCGCGGCCAGCGGCGCGGCCGCGCCGAACCACACGGTGTCGCAGCCGTGTTCGCGCAGCAGGTTGCCCGCGCGCTTGATCACGCCGGGCGTCGGCAGCATGAGCGTCGTCGGATGCCGAACCACGCGGAACTTCTGCGCGGCGTCGAACTTCTCGTGGCTGTCACCGCGCCAGCGCGGCGCGTAGACGACCAGGTCGTCCGGCGGCAGCTGATCGGCCAGCGCGTTGAGATAGGACTGGATGCCGCCCGGCCGAGGCGGGAAATCATTGGTAACCAGCAGAGTTCGGGCCATAAGTGAACAACCTAATAGGTCAGCGTCACGATGTGACTCGGCGAGGGGGCGGTCGGGAGGCGGTCGGTGGTCAGACGGCGCGGCCACGTAACCAGGCGCGCCAGCCGTCGAGCAGGTCGGCGCGAGAGGCGCCGAGCACGGCGGCGAAGGCCGCGTCCTGGGCCGCGGCGGACTGCGGGCCGGTGGCGAGCTTCTTGTACAGCGTGGTGAGGGCGGCCGGGCCGTAGCGGTCGGCGAGGAAGGCACACGCGCTCCAGGCCGATTCGTAGGCGTAGGGGGCGTCGGTGCCGGTGAAGTCGGCGTCGCCGATCAGCTCGGTGGGCAGGGTGCCCGCGCGCAGGCGGGTGGTGAGCGTCGGCGCGATCTGGGAGAACGTGCTGGCCCCCGCGCGCTGGGCGACGTATTCGGCGTAGCCCTCGACCAGCCACAGCGGCGCGCCGT
Source organism: Nocardia sp. NPDC051833 (assembly GCF_040681225.1). Lineage (NCBI taxonomy): Bacteria > Bacillati > Actinomycetota > Actinomycetes > Mycobacteriales > Nocardiaceae > Nocardia > Nocardia sp. NPDC051833. Next base: position 136,384 of record NZ_JBFAYK010000006.1, on the reverse strand, counting down.
CGGCGGTGGCCGCCCTGGTCGCGACGTGGGTGAGTTCGTGGCGCAGCAGGGTCGCCATGCCCTCGTCGCCGACCCGGCGGCGGGCGTCGGGGTTGAACACGATCCGCTGGTCGGTCGGCCGGGTGCCGGGCACGTAGGAGCCGGTGAGCGAGACCGCGGCCACGTCGGCGCCGGTGGCGGCGCCCGCCGCCCTGGTGAGCGCGGTGAACTCGGTGGGCGTGCCGGCGACGACGAGCACCGGCGCGCGATTCCAGTCGGTGCCCCAGGCGGCGCTCACGTCGGCGATCGCCGGGGCGAGCTGTTTCTCCAGGACGTCGATATCGGCGCGGTGGCCGGAGTGGGCGACCACGAGCGCGTCGGCCTCGCCGCCCGCGGCGACCCGGCGCACCAGGATCGGCCCGTACGGCTGGAGTTCGCGGCGCACGGGGGTCAGCCGGGGGTCGTCGATGCCCGCAGTGGTGTCGAGCACTTCGGCCTCGTCGGTGGCCAGTTGCAGCGGACCGGCGTTGCGCGGTACCAGGATCAGTGCGACGCACGCCCCGGTCAACAGGGTGACCGAGGCGAGCGTGAGCGCGAATTCGAGGCGGCCGTTGGCCGAGAACCAGGAGCGTAGGCCGGACGCGCGGCGGGACGGATCGGTCACCGCCGGCTCAGTATCGCCGGGCCGAGTGGAACGGGGTGGTGTTGATCGGCGCGACGGCGACCGGGACACCGAAGGTGGAGGCGTGCACCATCATGCCGTTGCCCGCGTAGATCCCGACGTGCGAGATCTCGGGGTAGAACAGCACGACGTCGCCGGGCTGCAGATCGTCCTTGGCCACCGGGGTGCCGAAGTTCGCCTGCTGGGAGCTGGTGCGCGGAACGTTCTTGCCGACCTGCTTGAACGCCCACTGCACCAGGCCGGAGCAGTCGAACTGGTCGGGGCCGGTGGCGCCCCAGACGTACGGGTCGCCGATGCGGGTCAGGGCGGCGGCCAGCGCGCTGGTGCCGCTGCCGGGGACCAGGCCCTGCAGCAGGGAGTCGCGATCGAAGCCGGGCGGGAAGGGCGAACCGGCCAGGGTCGACTTGTCCTTGGCCGAGAGCGCGCCCCAGGCCTCGACGACCTGGGTGGTGGCCACGGTGAGATCGGTGCGCTTGCGGTCGACGTCGGCGCGCACGGCCTCGGCGGCCGCGGTCGCGGCGCGGGCGGTGTCGGCGGCCGCGCGGGTGACCGATTCGGCGGCGGTGGCCGCGTCGGCGGCCTTCTTGAACTGGCGCACGCTGTCGGCGGTCTGCTGCGCGAGCACATCCAGCGTGGACATCTTGTCCAGCAGCTGCTGCGGTGAATTGCTCGACAGCACCGCGAACATGCGATCGGTGCGCGCGCCGGTGTACATGGCGATCGCGGTGCGATCGATCATCGGCTGGAACTTGCGGACCTCGGCGCGGGCGGCGTCGGCGACGGCGGTGCTGGCGGCCAGCTTGTCGTCGGCCTCGCGCTGGACGGCCCACTTGGCGTCGAGATCGGACTGCGCGTCGAGCGAGGCCTGGTTGAGGGCCTCGGCCTGCCGGGAGAGGTCGATCATCCGGGCGATCGCGTCGCCCGCGGTCGTCGGCAGGGCGATCGGATCGGCGAGGGCGGGGCCTGCGGCATAGGTGGCGCACACCAGGATCGCGGCGGACATGGCTCCGGCGATGCCACGCGCGACGCGTGGGTTCCGGTGGTGGTCAGTCACAGTGCGCCGTGCCCCGTTCTCTCGATGTCCGCCGATGCAGCGCCTTTACCCGAACCGGACCCTCTCGTCCGCTGAGAAGGTCTCGATCAGGTTACGGAACCGCGTGTGCCCGTGTCCAGTAGGCCACGGAGGGGTCACGGTGCGCCCTTCCCCGCGAACGACGCACCGCACCCGTCGATCAGAAGCGGCGAGCGCCCGCGAACGGCATCGAGGAGACCGAGGCGACGTGCACCGGGCTGCCCGAGGTGGCCGCGTGCACGACATTGCCGTCGCCCGCGTACAGGCCGGAGTGGCCGCCGCCGTAGAACGACACCAGGTCGCCGGGACGCAGGTCCTCGAAGGCCACCGGGGTGCCAGCGCCGAGCTGGGCGCCGCTGGTGCGCGGCAGCTCCATGCCCGCCTGGCGGTAGGCCCACTGGACCAGGCCCGAGCAGTCGAAGGCGTCCGGGCCCGCGGCACCGTAGACGTAGGGGGACCCGACCTTGCTCAGCGCGGCATCGAGGGCGATGTCGGCGGCGGTGGCGCGCGGCGCGGTGAAGGTCTGCGGGACCGACGGGGTCTCGATGCCGGGGATACCCTGCGGCAGCGGGATCTCGTTGGGCACCTCGAAGGTGCCGATACCGGGGACAGTGACCGGCGTCGCCGACGCGGGAGCGGCCGGCAGGAGGAACGCGCCGATGGTGGCAGCGCCGACGGCTCCGGCGGCAACGGCTCGCTGCGCCTGACGCTTGACGGTGTTGGTCGCCATGATGCGGGTACTTCCAATCTGCCCCACGACGCCGGGTCCGTATGACGCGGCGGGCTTCATCCCGTTGAACCGTTCGTGGCCGAGGGGACTCCGTGAGGTCTCGAAAAGGTTACGAAGGCATCACGGTGGTTTGTAAAGTCGGACATCGGTCCGAAAGGCAATTCGAGAGATTCACCCGAACATTCCGTGCGAGCTGCGTCACACCAATCACGAAACGATAACGCCAGGTCGGCTCCGAGGAGCTTCCCGGTCGCTACCCGGCGCGTCGCGGACGGCTTCTTCGCGGCCTATTGGTCTACCCCTAGGGGTGAATCCCCAGGTCGTCTCCGCGCGTCGGCTCATGAACCGGTCGGTCGCCCAGTCGTGCCCGCGGGCGGCGTGCCGGGCGCTCCGGCGGCCGTCGAGCGGTAATCGGTCTTACCCGATGGAATTCGGTCGAGTCATGTGATCTTCGGCAAACTGTGAGCCCGGTCTCATTCGGGTCTGCTCGGGGTCATTTTGTTCGCATCGGAACGAAAGTCTCGCGGCGAATTGCCGGGGGCGGGTGGGACGGTGGGCCCGGGTGGCGGGGGTCCCGGTAGGTGGGACTCGAGGTTTCCGGTTCCGCGAAACCTGGTGCGGCGGTTAGGGTACGGCCGAATGTTCGCAGTTCGAAGGGGGCGCGGGTGGCCGACGACCAGGTATTGACCGATTTGCTCACGATGGTGGAGCGCAGCCCGGAGGTGCTCGCGCTGCGCGTGTGCGTCATCGAGCTGTATCTCGACCGCGGCCGCTACGCCGACGCGCTGGCCCACTGTGGCGTGGCCCTCGGCCACCATCCGGGAAACGCGCAGGTCCTGGCCCTGATGACGCGCTGCACGACGGCGCTGTCCGGCGGCTCGCCCGCGCCGACGACGGCACCGGCACCCGCCGCCGCTCCGGTCGCCGGTGCCGCGGCCGACTACGACTGGGCCGCCGCGGAGAACCAGGTCGGCGACATCATCGAACCGGCCTTCGTCGACACTCCCACCGAGTACGTCACCGACGACGACGCCGCCACCGTCGAGCGCCCGACCCGGCGACTGGCCGATGTCGGCGGCATGGACGAGGTGAAGCGGCAGCTGGACCTGACCCTGCTCGCCCCGCTGCGCAACCCGGAACTGGCCAAGGCCTTCGGCACCTCGGCGCGCGGCGGCCTGCTGCTCTACGGCCCGCCCGGCTGCGGCAAGACCTTTCTCGCCTCCGCCGTCGCCGGCGAGCTCGGCGCCAATTTCTATCCGATCGAGATCACCGACATCCTCGACATCTACACCGGCGCCAGCGAGCGCAATGTGCACAGCATCTTCGAGATGGCCCGGCGCAACGCGCCCTGCGTGCTGTTCCTGGACGAGGTCGACGCGCTCGGGCACAAGCGCAGCCAGATGCACGGTTCCTCGACCATGCGCACCGTGGTCAACCAGCTGCTCACCGAGCTGGACTCGGCCACCCACAGCAACGAGGGCGTCTTCGTGCTCGGCGCGACCAACCATCCGTGGGACGTCGACGTCGCCCTGCGCAGGCCGGGCCGGTTCGACCGGATGATCTTCGTCGGCCTGCCCGACGCGGCGGCGCGGCGCGCGATCCTGCACTACAACCTGCGCGATCGCCCGGTGGCGGGCATCGACCTGACCGCGCTGGCCGCGCGGACCGACGGACTGTCCGGCGCCGACCTCGCCCACGTCTGCACCTCGGCGACCCAACTGGCGATGGCCGACTCGATGCGCTCCGGTGAGGTGCGCCCGATCGGCATGGCCGATATCCAGGAGGCGCTGGCGCAGATCCGGCCGAGCACCGGCGCCTGGTTCGAATCCGCCCGCAATGTGGTCGAATTCGCCAACGGCGACGGCAGCTATGACGACCTGGCGCTGTATCTGAAGCGGATGAAGCAGCGCTGACGCCCGCGCCGATGAGCGACCACCATCTCGACCGCGCCGCCGCCCTGATCGACCTCGGCCGCTTCGAGGCCGCCAGGGCGGAGCTGGCGCCCCTGCTGGCCGCCGAGCCCGACAACGGCGACGCCCACGCCCAGCTGGCCTATTCCTGGCTGCGCTCCGGTGACACCGCCACCGCCGCCGAGTCCGCGCGCACGGCGCTGCGCCTGGACCCGGAGAACGTCTTCGCGTGGAAACTGCTGGCCCTGAGCGAGCACGGGCTCCTCGGCGAGCTCTACGAATCCGACCGGCCCGCCGCTCTCGCGCACGAGGACGCGGCGACGCGGGCGGCGTCGCGGTGCGTCGAACTGGATCCCTGGTCGGCCGAATGTCATCGGATCCTGGCGACCGTCGTGGTCCATCGCGACCGCAAGGCCGCCATGGCCGCCATCGACACCGCGGTCGAGCTCGAGCCGGCGAACGCGGTCCTGCACGTGGTGCGCGGCCGGGTGCTCTGGCAGGGCGCCAAGGTGGCCTCCCAACGGGCCGCGGCGGGCCGAGCCGCGCTCGCGGAGGCGCTGCGGCTGGACCCGGACAATGTGGAGGCGTTGTTTCTGCTCGGCAGTCACGCCGTGCAGCGGCGGCGCTGGGCCGAGGCCGAGACGTGGTTGCGCCGGGCGGCCGAGCTCGATCCGTCCTACGCGCCGGAGGTGCGTGAGCTGCTGGCGCGGATTCCCGATCCGGCGGCGGACCGCGCGTCCTCGCCGGAGCGGGAATCGTCGACCTCGCCGCCCGCTCCGGCGCTCGCGGCGGCGGCATACCCACCGATGCCGCCTGATCCCGCGTGGCGCCAGGAATACCTGGGTGCGCGCGGTTCCGGCGGCGGCGCCGGTGGGTGGGCGGTGATCGGCGTCGTGGTCCTGCTCGTGATCCTGGCCGCGCTGGGTGCCACGACCGAGAACCCCGATTCCCCGTCGACCGGTCCGGCCTCGCGCACGCTGCCCTCGTACTACCGGCCGCCGTCGTATATCCCGCTGCCGCGCACCTTTCCGCAGTTCCCGGCGGATCGCCTGCCGACCGGATACCCCTGGCCGACCACGCGCCCCCGCGTCACCCTGCCGCCGAACTGGGTGCCGCCGACGGGCAACTGAGTTCGGCACGGCGAGCATGTCGGACCCCCGTCCTACGCTCTCGCCGTGCCCGATCCCGTTCCGCTCCCGGCTGCCGCGCGTCAGCTGGCCTTCGACGAACTCGACACACCGCTGTACGACACCACCTTCGTCGTCGTCGACCTGGAAACGACCGGGACCAGCCCGGACGGGGACTCGATCACCGAGATCGGGGCGGTGAAGGTGCGCGGGGGAGAAGTGCTGGGGGAGTTCGCGACCCTGGTGAATCCGGGGTTCGCGATCCCGCCCGCGATCGTGCAGATCACCGGGATCACCACCGCCATGGTGTACGAGGCGCCGCGGATCGAGGCGGTGCTGCCGGGTTTCCTCGAATTCGCGGCGGGCGCGGTCCTGGTGGCGCACAACGCCCGCTTCGACACCGCGTTCCTCAAAGCCGCCGCCGCCCGGCAGGACATCGCCTGGCCGAATCCGCAGGTGCTGTGCACGGTCAAGCTCGCCCGGCGGGTGCTGACCCGCGACGAGGCGCCCTCGGCGCGGCTCGGCGTGCTCGCGCAGATCCTGGGCGCGTCGACCACGCCGACGCACCGCGCCCTCGACGACGCCCGCGCCACGGTCGACGTGCTGCACGCGCTGATCGGCCGGGTCGGCAACCAGGGCGTGCACAGCCTGACCGAGCTGCTCGACTATCTGCCCGGCGTGACCGGGACCCAGCGCGCCAAGCGCACCTTCGCGGGCGATCTGCCGTCCGCGCCGGGTGTCTATCTGTTCCGTGGACCGTCCGACGAAGTCCTCTATATAGGGACCGCGGTCAACCTGCGCCGTCGCGTCCGTACCTACTTCACCGGTTCGGAGACCCGCGGCCGGATGAAAGAGATGGTGGCCCTGGCGATCCGGGTCGACCACGTGGTGTGCGCGCACGGGCTGGAAGCGGGGGTGCGCGAGCTGCGGCTGCTGGCCGCGCACGCGCCGCCCTACAACCGCCGCTCGAAGTTCCCCCGGCGCGGCTGGTGGCTCACCCTCAGCGACGAGGCCTTCCCCCGGCTCACCGCGGTGCGGACGCCGACGCGAACGGCGGTGGGGCCGTTCGGTTCCCGTACCGACGCCGTCGACGTGGCCCTGACGATCGCCGAGTTCGCCGGGCTGCGGACCTGCGCGACCCGCCTCACCCGCACGGCCCGGCACACCTGCCCGCCCGCGGTGGTCGGCGGCTGCCCGGCCGCGCGCCCCGACGACCTGGACGTCACTGGCTACGCCCCGGCCGTCGACGCGGTTCGCGAGCTGCTCACCGGCCGCTCCGACGCGGTGCTGCGGGCCATGCTCGATCGCATCGAAACCCATTCCACCGCCGAGCATTTCGAGGCAGCCGCCCGATTACGGGATCGCACCGCCGCCGTCGTCACGATGCTGCACCGCACCCAGCGCCTCGCCGCCCTGGCCCGGCTCGCGGAACTGATCGTCGCCCTGCCCGACGGCGCCGGCGGCTGGGAGTTCTCGGTGATCCGCTACGGCCGCCTCGCCGCCGCGGGCACCGCGCGGCGCGGCACCCCGCCCATGGCGATCGTCGACCAGATCGTTGCCGCCGCCGAGACGGTCGTCCCCGATCTGGGCGATGCGGTCGACGACCTTCCCCCCTTGCGCGGCGCCCCGCCCGAGGAGGTCGGCGTCATCGCCCGCTGGCTGGGCAAGCCCGGCGCCCGCATCGTCCGCACCAGCGACGGCTACCACGAACCACTGCACGGTGCGGCCCGCTGGAAGGGCTGGGCCGAGCTGGCCCGCACCGCCGCCACCACCCTCAGCCCGGAGGAGCGCTACCTGGCCGAACGGTGACCGCGCGCCCGGAGGATCATGGAACCGCCTGTCACATCCGGTGACGGCGGGAGAAAGGGCGAAGGTGCGAATGTTCGTGAAGGTGTGCGGCCTGACCACCGAGGAGCAGATCGACTGGGCCGTCGAACTGGGGTACTCCGCGATCGGCGTCATGGTCACGCCCAAGAGCAAGCGCTACCGCACGCCCGCGCAGGCCCGCGCCCTGGCCGACTACGCGCGCGGCCGGATCACCACCTTCGCGGTGGCCCTGGCGGCGGCCGAGGTCGCCGAGGTGGCCGACGCCTTCGACGTCGTGCAGCTCTACCAGTGGGCCGACCTGCCGAACCTGGCGTTCTGCTCGTCCACCCCGCCCGCACCCGAGCAGACCAGCGAATACTTCTTCTACGACGCCAGCGCAGGCTCCGGGATCTTCGAGGAGTTCCCCGACTGGGTGCGCGCGCTGCCCGGCAAGGTCGTGCTGGCGGGCGGGCTCGACGCCGACAATGTCGCCGACACCATCGCCCGGCACCGCCCCTACGGCGTCGACGTGTCCAGTTCGGTGGAATCGGCGCCCGGCGTGAAGAGCCTGGACCTGATGCGCAGGTTCAAAGCGGCCACCGAGACCCCTGAAGTTCTAGGCTGATCCCATGATTACCGCGATCGTGCTGATCCAGGCCGAGAACTCTCGTATCCCCGAGACCGCGCAGGCCCTCGCCGACACCGCAGGCGTCGCCGAGGTGTACTCCTGCGCCGGTGACGTCGATCTGATCGCGATCGTGCGGGTGCGCGATCACGAGCGCATCGCCGAGGTCGTCACCAGCGGCATCGACAAGGTGCCCGGCGTGGTGCGCACCACCACGCACATCGCCTTCAAGTCGTACTCCAGCGCCGACGTGGAAGCCGGATTCTCGCTGGGGGAGTGAGGCTTTCGCTCGCTCAGGCCTCGTCGAGGACCTGGGTGAGCTCGGCCCAGCTCTGCAGCAGCTTCGCCGCCGCGCCGCTGTCCACCGCGGCCGCGGCGCGCTCGAGCCCGGCGGTCAGGGCGGCGTCCAGATCCAGGTCGACGTCGCCCTCGCCGCGCGAGAGGTCGTAGGCCACGATCGCCGCGGCCGAGTTGAGCAGTACCGCGTCGCGCACCGCGCCCGGCGTGCCCGCGAACATCTCGCGCGCGATGCCCGCGTTGACCACGGCGTCACCGCCGCGCAGCGCGTCCAGCTCGACCCGGGGAATCCCGAGCCGGGTCGGATCGAGCACGGTCTGCCGGATCCGCCCGCCGCTGACCACCCACACATCGGTGACGTCGGACGTCGTGATCTCGTCGAGCCCGTCGCGCCCGCGCACCACCAGGGCACTGGCGCCACGCTCGGCGAACACTCCCGCGATGACCGGGGCCAGGTCGACGAACGCGCAGCCGATCAGCCCCGCGCGCGGCTGGGCGGGGTTGGTGAGCGGGCCGAGCACGTTGAACACGGTCGGGATGCCGATCTCCTTGCGCGCCGGACCGGCGAAGCGCAGCCCCGAGTGGAACAGCGGCGCGAAACAGAAGCCGATCCCGGCCTCGCGCACCGACCGCGCCACCGACTCCGGGCCCAGCGCCAGCTTCACGCCCAGCGCCTCGAGCACGTCGGCGCCCCCGGCCTTGGACGACGCGGCCCGGTTGCCGTGCTTGACCACCGGCACTCCGGCGGCCGCGACGACCACCGAGGACATGGTGGAGATGTTGACCGAGCCGGAGCGGTCGCCGCCGGTGCCGACGATGTCGACCGCGTCGCCGTCGACATGCACCAGGCGGGCGTGCCCGAGCATGCCCGCGACCATGCCCGCCAGCTCGGTGGGAGTAGGGCCCTTGATCTTCATGGCGACACCGAAGGCCGCGATCTGGGCGGCGGTGGCGTTGTCGGTGAAGATCTCGTCGATCACCCAGGTGGTGTCGTCCGCGGCCAGGTCGCCGCCGTCGGCGAGGGTTCCGAGCACCTGGGGCCAGCTGCGCACGCTCATCTGCTCCGCATCTCCGTTCGACATCGCCATCGCGCAACTCTGATCGGGCGCGGCGGGGTAGCGCAAGCCTATTGCGCCGTTGGCAGAGTTTACGGCGCGGGACGGGGTGGTTGCAGCGCGTCCCAGCCGTCGGCGACGCCGTCGTGGCGCTGCGCGAGCCCGGCCATCCGGGATCGCTCCTGCGAACAGGTCAGCGGATCGAGGCGCTGCACCCGCTGCAGGACCACCGGCACCAGCTCGCCCGCGGCGGTGTCCACGGCCTCGGCCCGCGTGTAGCCGTCGTATCCGGCGATCTCGGCGGCCGCGTCGATCCGGTCCGCGGGCAGGCGCAGATGGTGGCGCAGCACGGCGTCGGCGTCGCGGTCGAGGTCACCGGCGCGGTCCAGCGCCGCCGAGCAGGCCTCGGCGTCGTCGAAGCTCGACGCGACCACGACCAGATCGGTCCGCGCCGGGTCGAGCGACTCGCTCTGTCCGCCGAACAACCGCCGCCACATCCGCACCACGACCATCGCCGCCTCCTCGTCTCAGGTTATCCACATCCAACGCTGTCACAATCGGTTGTCACGTGATCGTCGCCAACACGCCGACAGAGGTCGTAGACCCCCTCTGTGCGTGGGTTTTCCGACTCCCGCGACAAACTTTCGTACCCGGGTACAGCTGTCGTACTACGAAGAGTCATACTTACCCCGTGACGACCGCAGTAGGCACCCCAGGATCGGCCATTACTCAGCGTGTGCATTCGCTGAACCGGCCCAACATGGTCAGCGTCGGAACCATCATCTGGCTGTCGAGCGAGCTGATGTTCTTCGCCGGCCTCTTCGCCATGTACTTCGTTGCGCGCGCGCAGGCGCACGGCAACTGGCCCCCGGAGCCGACCGAGCTCAATATGACGCTCGCCGTCCCGGTGACGGCCGTGCTGGTCGCTTCGTCGTTCACCTGCCAGATGGGTGTGTTCGCCGCGGAGAAGGGCGACGTGTTCGGCCTGCGCCGCTGGTACGTGATCACCCTGCTGATGGGCGCGTTCTTCGTCTTCGGCCAGGGCTACGAGTACTACCACCTCGTGCACGAGGGCACCACCATCTCCGGCAGCTCGTACGGCTCGGTCTTCTACATCACCACCGGCTTCCACGGTCTGCACGTGATCGGCGGTCTGATCGCCTTCGTGTTCCTGCTGATCCGCACCAAGATGAGCAAGTTCACGCCCGCGCAGGCCACCGCCGCGATCGTGGTGTCCTACTACTGGCACTTCGTCGACATCGTCTGGATCGGGCTGTTCGCCACGATCTACTTCGTCCGCTAGGCGCGGGCGCACAGCATTTGCACAAGTCGGTTCCGTCTACTCCAAAGGGACACAGATGAGTTCATCTCCCCCGTCGGCCCCCGAGCCCGCCGGCCCTGACAACGGTCAGGCCACCAAGGCGCGTAAGCAGCGTCGCGTTCGCCGTCGTATCGCGGGTGGCCTCGCGTTGCTGGTTGGTCTGGTCGGAGCCGGCTTCCTCGCCGCGGCGCTCACCCCCGCGCCCCAGGTCGCCACCGCGCACGAGGACCAGTCCGCGCTGATCCGCGAGGGCAAGCAGCTCTACGAGACCTCGTGCATCACCTGCCACGGCGCGAACCTGCAGGGTGTCGAGGACCGCGGCCCCAGCCTGATCGGCGTCGGCGAGGCCGCCGTCTACTTCCAGGTGTCCTCCGGCCGCATGCCGATGGCGCGCAACGAGGCCCAGGCCATGCGCAAGCCCGAGAAGTTCGACGCGCATCAGACCGACGCGCTCGGCGCGTTCGTCGCCGCCAACGGCGGTGGCCCCTCGGTGATCCGCGACGCCAACGGTGAGATCGCGCAGGAATCGCTGCGTGGCGACGACATCGCCCGTGGTTCGGAGCTGTTCCGCATGAACTGCGCCTCCTGCCACAACTTCACCGCCCGCGGTGGCGCGCTGTCCGGCGGCAAGTTCGCCCCGCCGCTGGCCGAGGCCAACGAGCAGCAGATCTACGACGCCATGCTCACCGGCCCGCAGAACATGCCGAAGTTCTCCGACCGGCAGCTGACGCCGGAGGAGAAGCGCGACATCGTCGCCTACGTCAAGAACGCCGCGGAAGAGAAGTCGCCCGGCGGCTGGGACCTCGGCGGTTTCGGCCCGGCGACCGAAGGTCTGGCGATCTGGGTTATCGGCATCACCGCTGTGGTGGGTGCCGCGATGTGGATCGGATCTCGCACATGAGTGGACAGGAGCACAACGACATGGGTCGGGAACCGACCGAAGCCGAACTGGACGCGATGACGCGTGACGAGCTGGTCGAGCTCGGTACCGCGCGCGACGGCGTCGATGTCGCGTACCGCGGCGAGCGCTGGCCGGTGCCCGGCACCCGCGCGGAGAAGCGCGCCGAGCGCGCGGTCACCTTCTGGTTCGCCATCTCGGGTCTGGCCGCCGCCGCGCTGATCGGCGTCTTCCTGTTCTGGCCGTGGGAGTGGAAGGGCTACGGCGACGAGGGCCATGCCGCCTACTCGCTGTTCACCCCGCTGGTCGGCCTGACCTTCGGCATCTCGGTGCTGGTCATCGGTATCGCGGTCGTGCTGATCCGCAAGCGGTTCATCCCCGCCGAGATCTCGATCCAGCAGCGCCACGACGGCCCGTCCGACGAGGTCGAGCGCCGCACCCTGGCGGCCGAGCTGCAGGACGCGCTCGACACCTCCACCCTGGGTCGCCGCAAGATGATGCTCGGTACCGCGGGCGCCGGCGTCGGCGTGCTGGGTATCGGCGCGCTGCTGGTGTTCGTCGGCGGCATGGTGAAGAACCCGTGGGCCAAGCGCGACAAGTCGCCGCTGTGGGTCTCGGGCTGGACCCCGGACTTCCCGGGCGAGACCATCTACATCCGCCGCGACACCGGTCGTCCGCAGGATGTCGTGCTGGTGCGTCCGGAGGATCTGGACGCGGGCGCCATGGAGACCGTCTTCCCGTGGAAGGAGAAGTGGCGCGGCAACGAGCACGACACGCTGCAGTCGCTGCGCGGCATCCGTAACGCGGTCATGCTGATCCGTCTGCGCACCGCGGACGCGGAGAAGGCGATCAAGCGCAAGGGCCAGGAGAGCTTCAACTACGGCGACTACTTCGCCTACTCGAAGATCTGCACCCACCTCGGCTGCCCCACCTCGCTGTTCGAGCAGCAGACCAACCGCATCCTGTGCCCCTGCCACCAGTCGCAGTTCTCGGCGACCGAGTGGGGTAAGCCGGTCTTCGGTCCGGCCGCCCGCGCGCTCCCGCAGCTGCCGATCACCGTCAACTCCGAGGGCTTCCTGGTCGCCAACGGCGACTTCATCGAGCCGCTCGGCCCGGCCTTCTGGGAGCGTCGTTCATGAGCACTCTGGTGGCGAACCAAGCCAACGAGATGGACGAGCGGTATCGCGCCGCCGCGTTCATGAAGCGGTCGATCAACAAGGTCTTCCCGACCCACTGGTCGTTCCTGCTCGGTGAGATCGCGCTGTACGCGTTCATCATCCTGTTGCTGTCGGGTATCTACCTGACGCTGTACTTCGACCCGTCGATGGCGCACGTCACCTACGACGGGTCCTACCAGCCGCTGCGCGGTGTCGGTATGTCGCGGGCCTACGAGACCGCGCTGAACATCTCCTTCGAGGTGCGCGGCGGTCTGTTCGTCCGGCAGATCCACCACTGGGCGGCCCTGCTGTTCGCGGCGTCGATCATCATCCACCTGTTCCGCATCTTCTTCACCGGCGCGTTCCGCAAGCCGCGTGAGGCGAACTGGGTGATCGGCTCGCTGCTGCTGATCCTGGCGATGTTCGAGGGCTTCTTCGGTTACTCGCTGCCCGACGACCTGCTGTCGGGCACCGGTCTCCGGGCCGCGTTCGGTGGTATCACCATGAGCCTGCCGGTCATCGGTACCTGGATGCACTGGCTGATGTTCGGTGGCGACTTCCCCGGCGACATCATCATCCCGCGTCTCTACATCGCGCACGTGCTGCTGCTGCCCGGCATCATCCTGGCGCTGATCGGCGCGCACGTCGCGCTGGTCTGGTACCAGAAGCACACCCAGTTCCCCGGCCCCGGCCGGACCGAGAACAACGTGGTCGGCGCGCGCATCGTGCCGGTGTTCGCCGCGGACCAGGGCGCGTTCTTCGCGTTCACCCTCGGCATCGTCGGCATCATGGGCGGCATCCTGCAGATCAACCCGATCTGGAACCTGGGCCCGTACAACCCGTCCCAGGTCTCGGCGGGTTCGCAGCCCGACTTCTACATGATGTGGACCGACGGTCTGGCGCGTCTGATGCCGCCGTGGGAGCTCTACCTGGGTCGCTACACGGTTCCGGCCGTGGTCTGGGTCGCCCTCATCATGGGTCTGGTGTTCACCCTGCTGATCGCCTACCCGTGGATCGAGAAGCGCCTCACGGGCGACCGCACGGCGCATCACAACCTGCTGCAGCGTCCGCGCGACGTGCCGGTGCGTACCGCCATCGGTGCCATGGCCATCGCGTTCTACGTGGTGCTCACGCTGTCGTGTGTCAACGACATCATCGCGCTGAAGTTCGACATCTCGCTGAACGCGACCACTTGGATCGGTCGTATCGGCGTGCTGCTGCTGCCGCCGCTGGCCTACTTCGTGGCCTACCGGTTCTGCATCGGCCTGCAGCGCAGTGACCGCGCGGTGCTCGAGCACGGCATCGAGACCGGTGTCATCAAGCGCCTGCCGCACGGTGAGTACATCGAGGTGCACCAGCCGCTGGGCCCGGTCGACGACCACGGCCACGCGGTCCCGCTGGAGTACCAGGGCGCCCCGGTGCCCAAGAAGATGAACAAGCTGGGTTCGGCGGGCAAGCCGGGCACGGGTAGCTTCCTGCGCCCCGACCCGAAGGCCGAGTCGGACGCCTACTTCGCGAACGAGCACGCCGAGGAGCACAAGATGCTCACGGCCCTCGCCGAGGAGCAGGCCCGCGCCAACGGTGACGAGCCGCACGGTCACTGACCGCGCACCACGCACACGAGAAAGGCCCCGAGTCGACACGACTCGGGGCCTTTCCCGTTGTCCGGGGGCTCAGAGCCGCGGGGTGCGCCGGTAGGTCTCGATCGCCTCGAACTTGGCCAGGTTGTGCCTGGCGTCGGCCAGCGCGTCGTGCGCGTCGTCGGGGATCGGCGGCAGTTCGGGGCTGCCGTGCGCGGCCCAGTGCTGGCGCAGTTCGTTGGTGAAGCGCGGCATGCCCTTGGGCAGCGCGGTCATGTCACCCCAGAGCTGGCACAGCGCGACGTGGTCGTAGGCCGAGACCCAGGCCCACAGCTCCGGCTGCACGCCGGCGCGGGGCAGGAAGAACTTGAACAGGTCGTCGCGGATCTGTTCCCTGGTGCGATACAGCGGCGATCCCGCGGGCGGCAACTTCGGCAGCACATGTTTGCGCACCCATGGCCCGGCCCGGCCCGCGTCGAATTCGGTGGAGACCGCGTAGTACTCGCGACCGTCCTCGCAGACGACGCCGATCGAGATCAGATCGATCGTGGTGCCGTCCTCGATGAATTCCGAGTCGTAGAAATATCGCAGGGAGATCGCCTCTTCGTGCCGGTGGGCGGCCGTGCCCGTCCGGGGAGGACGACGCGGTCCGTGACCCACGATGGGTCGGGAGAAACCCTATGACGATGGTTCGGGGGCGCGACGAACGGGTAGCCGGTACGCCGGATATTCGCCGGGCGGCGAAAGCCGTATTCTGATCTGGTGACCTGGACCGTCGACGTACCCATTGACCGCCTGCCGGAACTGCCGCCGCTGCCCTCGGAGCTGCGTAGCCGACTCGACGCCGCCCTGGCTCGGCCCGCGCTGCAGCAGCCGTCCTGGGACGCCGACGAGGCCGCGACGATGCGCACCGTGCTGGAGAGCGTGCCGCCGATCTGCCTGCCCGCCGAGGTGGAGGAGCTCAAGACCCAGCTCGCCGCCGTCGCGCGCGGCGAGGCCTTCCTCATGCAGGGCGGTGACTGCGCGGAGACCTTCGCCGACAACACCGAGCCGCACATCCGCGGCAACATCCGCACCCTGCTGCAGATGGCCGTCGTGCTCACCTACGGCGCGAGCCTGCCGGTGGTGAAAGTGGCCCGCATCGCCGGGCAGTACGCCAAGCCGCGCTCCTCCGACGTCGACTCCCTCGGGCTGAAGTCCTACCGCGGCGACATGGTCAACTCCCTGGTCGCCGACGAGGCGCTGCGCCGCCACGATCCCTCGCGCTTGGTCCGCGCCTACGCCAACGCCAGCGCCGCGATGAACCTGGTCCGCGCGCTGACCACCGCGGGCATGGCCGACCTGCACCAGGTGCACGACTGGAACCGCGACTTCGTCGCCCAGTCGCCCGCGGGCGCCCGCTACGAGGCACTGGCCGAGGAGATCGACCGCGGCCTGCGCTTCATGACCGCCTGTCAGGTGAACGACCCGAGCCTGAAGTCGGCCCGCATCTACGCCTCGCACGAGGCGCTGGTGCTCGACTACGAGCGCGCGATGCTGCGGCTGAGCGAGTCCGAGACCGGTGAACCGCTGCTCTACGACCTCTCGGCGCACTTCCTGTGGATCGGCGAGCGCACCCGCCAGCTCGACGGCGCGCACATCGCGTTGGCCGAGCTGCTGGCCAACCCGATCGGCCTGAAGATCGGCCCGACCACCACGCCCGATCAGGCGGTGGAGTACGTCGAGCGGCTCGACCCGCACAACGAGCCCGGCCGGCTCACCCTGGTCGCCCGGATGGGCAACGGCAAGGTGCGCGACGTGCTACCGCCCATCATCGAGAAGGTGCAGGCCACCGGTCACCAGGTGATCTGGCAGTGCGACCCGATGCACGGCAACACCCACGAGTCGTCCACCGGCTTCAAGACCCGCCACTTCGACCGCATCGTCGACGAGGTGCAGGGCTTCTTCGAGGTGCATCACGCGCTGGGCACCCACCCCGGCGGCCTGCACATCGAGCTGACCGGCGAGAACGTCACCGAGTGCCTGGGCGGCGCGCAGGACATCTCCGACCTCGACCTCGAGGACCGCTACGAGACCGCCTGCGACCCGCGCCTGAACACCCAGCAGTCGCTGGAGCTGTCGTTCCTGGTCGCCGAGATGCTGCGCTGAGTGTCAGGACGAGCCCGGGGCGGTCAGCGATGACCGCGCCCGGGCTTCTCTTTGTCCTTGTCCGGGGCCGGATCCCTTCAAGGCAGGGCGGTGAGCGTCACGACGCTGCCCGCCTCCACATTCGAGTTGAAGCCCGGCACCTGGCCGATCACCAGTGAGCTGTCGGAGTCGGTGATGGACTTGACCTCCACCCGCAGGCCCAGCTGCTGGAGCTTGCTGCGGGCGTTGCCGACGGTCTGACCCATCACATTGGGCACCTTCACCGCGTTCGACACGATCAGCGTCACGCTGTCGCCGGACTGCAGGGTGGTGCCGACGGCGGGGTCGGTGCCGATCGCCTTGTCGCCCTCGACGCTCTTGTCGTACTGCACGCGGGTCTCGCGCACGGTCAGCCCGGCGCTGGTCAGGGCCCTGGCCGCCTCCTCGGCGGTCTTGCCGCGCACGTCCGGCACGTTGACCGGTTGCGAGCCCTTGCTGCGGTACACCTTCACCTGGGCGCCCATCGGCAGGATGGTGCCCGGGGCGGGCTCGACCTTGGCCAGCGAACCCTTCGGTGCGGTGCTCGGGGCCTCGCCGCTGTCGATCGGCTGCAAACCGGCGTCGCGGATCGCCTGGTTGGTGGCGCTGATCTGGTCGCCGGGCTTGATGTCGGGCACGCGCGGCTTGCCGTTGGAGATCAGCACCGCGACGGTGGAGTTCTTGGTGACCCGCGAACCCGCCGACGGATCGGTGCCGACCACCCCGCCTACCGGGATGGTGTCGGAGGACTTGTTGCGCAGCACCGTCTCGAAGCCCGCCTCCTGTAGCACCGCGACGGCGCGCTCGGAGTCCATGCCCGCGATCGGCGGCACGGCGGTGTAGCGGCCCACCCCGAGCCACCAGCCGCCGATGCCGACCAGCAGGGTCAGCGCGGTGACGATCGCCGCCCAGACCACGCCGGTCCGGCGCGAGGTGTTCTCGTTCGACGCGAACGGGTTGTGCTGCTGCGGGGCGGGGGAGTGCGCGGACTGGTAGTCGTCAGGGCGCGGCCGGGGCGCGGTGACCACCCGGGTGTGCTGTGGCTGGGCGTGCGGCATCGGATGCGCGGCAACGGGATTCGGGGTGAGCGGACGCTCGCCGGGATGGTGCGCGTCGCCGGTGCGGTAGCTCTCGCTGAGGTGCTCGGCCGAATCGCGGGGCGCGGGCACCCGGTACGGCGGCAGGTTCAGCTCCATGGCGATCATCTGCAGCTGCGCGGCCATCTCGTTGGCGTCGGCGTAGCGGCGTTCGGGATCGCGGGAGGTGGCCTTGGCGACCAACGCGTCGAGTTCCGGCGGCACGCCACCGATGAACTGGCTCGGCGGCGGCACGTCGTTCTCGACCCGCTGATAGGCGACCGAGAGCGAGTTGTCGCCGGTGAACGGCACCCGGCCGGTGAGCAGCTCGAAGATCAGGATGCCGAAGGAGTACACATCGCTGCGGGCGTCGGCGGTGCCGGTGGTGACCTGCTCGGGCGCCAGGTAGGCGGCGGTGCCGAGGATGACGCTGGCCGAGGTGGTGTTGGCGGCGGCGACGGCGCGGACCAGGCCGAAGTCGGCGATCTTCACCTCGCCGGCATCGGAGATCAGCACGTTCTCCGGCTTGATGTCGCGGTGCACGAGCCCGGCGTCGTGAGCGGTGCCGATGGCGCGCAGCACCGGCTCGGCGACGGCGCGCACCGCGTGCGGCGGCATCGGGCCGCGCTCGCGCAGCAGCTCGCGCAGGGTGCCGCCCTCGACCAATTCCATGATCAGGAACGGGTACTCACCGTCGACACCCTGGTCGTACACGGCCACCAGCGCGGGATGCTTGAGCTTGGCCACCGCCCGCGCCTCGAACTCGAAGCGGGTGAGGAACTGGGGGTCGCCGGCGAACTTCGGATCCATCACCTTGATCGCCACCGGACGATCCAGCCGGGTGTCGGTGCCCCGGAACACCATCGACATTCCGCCGCGAGCGATCGGCGCATCGATCCGATAGCGCCCTTCCAGCATCTGGCCGATCAAGTGATGTCCTCCGGCTTTCACAAACTTCGCACCCCTCGCGACACTGCGACAAGCGACCAGGCCACCGTGTGCGGCCCCCACGATCGTAACCGGGTCATGATGGCATGCCAGCCGATGCGCGCGAGGTCGCACGTACTACGGTTGTGCGGGTGAGTGCCTTCCCTTGCAGCGACGATGTGCTGCCCGACACCGAAACCGTCGTCTCGCTCCCCGAGGCCGCCGACATACTCGGTGTTCCGGTCACCGCCGTGCACCAGCTGCTGCGTGACCACCAGCTCCTCGCGATCCGCCGCAACGGTGTCGCAGGCATTCCCTCCCGCTTCTTCGACGACAACGACGAGATCGTCCGGATGCTGCCCGGCCTCATCACCGTGATGCGCGACGGCAAGTACACCGACGAGGACATCCTGCGCTGGATCTACACCGAGGACGACTCCCTGCCCGGCCGCCCCGTCGACGCCCTGCACGGTCCGCTGGCTCGCGAGGTCGTCCGCCGCGCCGCCGCCGAGCCCTTCTGAGCCCGCGGTCCTAGCGGCGCCCGGTCGCGTGCTCGTGTGCCCGGCGCCAGGCGGACGAGCGCAGCAGCCGCAGGCCGTTGAGGCCGACGATGACGGTCGAACCCTCGTGTCCGAGGACGCCGAGCGGCAGCGGCAGGTGCCAGATCAGGTCCCACAGGACCAGGACGCCGAGGAAGCCTGCCGCGATGGCCAGGTTGGCCAGCACCACCCGGCGTGCGCGCCGCGACAGCGCGATCACGGTGGGGATGGTGGTCAGTTCGTCGCGGACGACGATGGCGTCGGCGGTCTGCACCGTCAGGTCCGAGCCGACACCGCCCATCGCGATCCCCACGTGCGCGGCGGCCAGGGCGGGCGCGTCGTTGATCCCGTCACCCACCATCGTCACCCGGGACCCGTCGGCGGCCAGCTCGCGCACCGCAGCCACCTTGTCGTGCGGCAGCAACCCGGCTCGCACCTCGTCGATGCCGAGTCTGCGTGCGAGCCGATCCGCGGTGGCGTGATGATCGCCGGTCAACAGTACCGGCGCGCTGCCGGTGGACGCGGCGAGCGCGGCGACCGCGTCCGCCGCCTCGGGGCGGATCTGATCGGTGAAGGCGAGCACCGCGACCGGTTCGTCGTCGCGCAGCACGAGCACCGCCGTGTGGCCACGGGCCCGCATCATCGCGACGATGTCCGCGACGGTCGCCGGTGGCGGCCCGACGGTGGACGCGTGCTGCGCTCCGGTCGGGTCCCCTGCGGATCCGGTGTCTCCTGACCCCTGCGCGGCGATGGCAGGGGATCCCCACGCCTCGGTGTCGTTGTCCCCGTGGGCAACCCCGTTGTCGGAATCTGCCGTCTCGTGGACCGCATCGTGGCCGGCGGGTGTCGCCGCGGCGCGGGGATCGCCGTCGGCGAGCACGGTCGGTGAGCTCACGCGCACGAGGCTGCCGTCGACCAGCCCGGACACGCCGCGGCCGGGGTAGGCGGTGAAGTCGCGGACGGCCGGGAAGACCAGCCCGCGCTGCCTGGCGGCGCGCACGATCGCCGCGGCCAGCGGATGTTCGCTCGGGTGCTCGACCGCGGCGGCCAGGCGCAGGACCTGCTCCTCGGTGACCGCGCTGCCCGGCAGCGGCTGGATCGCCACCAGCTCCGGGGTGCCGCGGGTGAGGGTGCCGGTCTTGTCGAAGGCGACGACGGTCGTCGCGCCGAGCTGCTCCATCACCACCGCCGACTTCACCAGCACACCGTGGCGGCCCGCGGTGGCGATGGCGGCCAGCAGCGGCGGCATGGTGGCCAGGACCACCGCGCACGGCGAGGCCACGATCATGAAGGTCATGGCGCGCAGCAGCGAATCCCGCAGCGCCGCACCGAGGATCAGCGGAACGGTGAACACGGCGAGGGTGGCGACGACCATGCCGAT
This sequence comes from Nocardia sp. NPDC051833, assembly GCF_040681225.1. Classification (NCBI taxonomy): domain Bacteria; kingdom Bacillati; phylum Actinomycetota; class Actinomycetes; order Mycobacteriales; family Nocardiaceae; genus Nocardia; species Nocardia sp. NPDC051833. Next base: position 116,056 of record NZ_JBFAYK010000006.1, on the reverse strand, counting down.
CGAATAGCGCTGCTCGATCTTCTCGATGAACAGCTGGGTCCTGGCCTTGGTGCGGCCCGCCTCCTCGACCAGTGCCGCGATCCGGGCGACTACCGAGTCCGCGGCCCGGCGCTCGACCCGGACCCGCAGCGCGCCGGTGCCGTTGAGCGTCCCGGCGAACACCTCGTCGCCGGTGGCCTTGTCGATCGGCAACGGTTCGCCGGTGATGGTGGCCTGGTCGACCTCGCTCGCCCCGTCGACGACCCGTCCGTCGGCGGCGATCCGGTCGCCCGGGCGGACCAGGATCACGTCACCGACCGCGAGATCGGCGGCGGCGACGGTCTGTTCGCCGTCGTCGGTGAGCTGGGTCGCGGTCTCGGGGGCGAGGGTCAGCAACCCGCGGACCGAGTCCTCGGTGCGGGTCGTCGCCAGCGCTTCGAGCGCGCCCGAGGTGGCGAAGATGACGATGAGCAGCGCGCCGTCCACGACCTGGCCGATCGCCGCCGCCCCGAGCGCGGCCGCCACCATGAGCAGGTCGACGTCGAGGGTCTTGTCCCGCAACGCTTTCAGGCCCTCGAGTCCCGGTTCCCAGCCGCCGACGAGGTAGCAGGCCAGCAGCAGCGCCCACCACAGCCAGTCCGGTCCGCCGGTCAGCTTCGCGGTCAGGCCGAGCGCGAACAGCGCGATCGCCGCGGCCGCCCAGCGCATCTCGGGAATCGCGAACAGCCCGGTCCGCGCGGTCGATCCGCGCGCGGCGGTGATGGCGGGACGGGGCGGTGAGGCGGTGGACGAGACCACGGGGGCACCTCCGAGGCGGGGCAACAGGGGACCCGAGAATAACAGATCATATGAAGAGATATTCATGTGATAGGGTCCGCTAAACTCCACGCCATGGGACACGGTGTGGAAAGCGATCGGCCGGTGACCAGGCTGGACGCCGCGGCCGCCGCGCACGTCGCGACCACCCTGCAGGCGCTGGCCACCCCGAGCAGACTGTTGATTCTGTCCGAGCTACGCCAGGGCCCGCGCCCGGTCACCGAGCTCGCCGAGGCGGTGGGGATGGAGCAGTCCGCCGTCTCGCATCAGCTGCGGCTGCTGCGCAACCTGGGCCTGGTCACCGGTACCCGCGCCGGGCGAAGCATCGTGTACAGCCTCTACGACCAGCACGTCGCCCAGTTGCTCGACGAGGCCGTCTATCACAGTGAGCACCTGCGGCTCGGCCTCGCCGAGCGTCCCGAGATCGCGGGCTGAGCCGCCGCTATCGCGGTCTCCTGGCGGTCGCCTCGGCGAACGGCCCAGGGGCCGACACGATCCGGCGCACCCAGCTGCTCGCTGACGACGCGATGCCGGGTCGTGCGGTCGCGTGCGCGCTACCGTGCGCCCCGGTCAGGTAGGGGTACGGCGGTGGCGAATCCCTTGGCGGCGACCAGGATTCGACGGTGATTGGGTACCGTCGCCCGCCGCTCGAAGACCTGGTACTCCGCTGCTTCGATGCGGTCGAGGATCTCGGCGTAGAGCGCGGCGGCGGTGTGGATCGCCGGCCGGACCCGAGGCTTGAGCAGCTCGATACCGGGTTCGGCACGGCGGTAGATATCGCGATTGACGGCGATCAGATGCGCCAGCGCCCGGCGCAGCGGCTGATCGACGCGCCCTCGGGCGCGGCACGCGCGCAGATGGGCTTCGTCGACACCGAACGCGGCCAATTCCTCGGTCGGCAGATAGATCCGGTCGCGGTCGAGGTCCTCGGCGACATCGCGCAGGAAGTTGGTGAGCTGGAACGCCTCGCCCAGCGCGGCGGCGGCCGGTTCCGCGTCGGCGACCGGGACGACCGTGCCGAGCACCGGCAGCAGTTGCAGACCGATGGCGGCCGCGGAACCGCGCATGTACTCGCGCAACTCGGTCATGGTGGCGTAGCGGGTGCGGTGGCCCGCGGTGCCGGGCACGTCCATGCGCATGGCGTCGAGGAACGTCCAGAAGTGGGTGTGCGCGATGTCGTAGCGGGCGATGGTGTCGGCGGCGGCGGTGAGGATCTGGCGGCGGCGCGGGTCGCCGCTGTCGATGTCGCCGTGTTCGAGGGCGAGGCGGAGCTGCTTCTCCACCAGGTCGAGGTGCTGGGCCGGGCTGATCGCGGCGGGGCCGTCCGCCGCCGCGACGAACGCGCCGTCGCGCGGGTCGAGCACGCGGGCCGGGTCGTCGGCGTGGTCGACGATGTCGTCCACCATGCGGGCGAAGGCGTAGAGCGCGTGCACCGCTCGTCGTCGCGGTGGGGTGAGCAGGGTGGTCGCCAGGTAGTACGTGCGACCGTGCTCGGCGGCGACGCGGCGGCAGCTCGCGTACGCCGCGTCGAGCGAGTCCACGGTGGCGTCGGGTCCGGTGGTCGGCGCGTTCTCGCCGGCCGAGCGGATGGGACGCGCCGCCGGGTCGGCGGGCGCACCCGGACGCTGACGACTCATGCCCGGACGGTGGGCGCCGGTTCCCTGATGGCCCGGCGGGAACTGGCCGAGCGCAGGTGCAACGGGTCGACGTGGCGCAGCGACAGCGCGGCGACGACGGCGGCGAAGGTGGCCAGCGCGACGTGCCAGAAGTTGTACAGCCCGATCGACCCGTCCGGCTGGAACACCAGCATCAGCCAGGTGCACAACCCGACCAGCCACTGCAGCGTCACCGTCGACAGCGCGAAACCGGCGGCCAGCGCCAGCGGCCACGAGTAGTACCAGGGCAGCGCGGCGGGGGAGAGCAGCACGATCGCGACGAACGCGATGACGATGCCGAGCACGGCCTCGCGCTCGGAGTGCCGGAACCGCCACCAGATGGCGACCAGCAGGGCCACCAGGGCGAACTTGCACAGTTCCCTGGTCACGCTGAGCACCGAGTCCAGCCGCAGCGGGGTCACCCAGGTGACCATGTGCGCCAGGATCGTCGGCAGCGACAGCCAGTTGATGATCTTGTTCGAGCCCTGCAGCGCGGTGACCCAGCCGAACCCGACCCCCGCGATCGCCGAGGCGGCGCCGAACACCAGCGCGAACACGCCGACGCCGATACCGGCGATCTTGGCGAAGACGAACAGCGGATGCGGCATGTCCGCCGACGGACGGGCCGCGTCGGGATGCTTCTGGTCCTCGGACACTTCCGGATCGGTGGCGCCCCGTTCGGCGGCGCGGCGTTCCTTCTCGTGCAGGATCCAGATCCACACCAGGAACGGCAGCGCGACGCCCGCGGTGGCCTTGATCGCGACGCCGATGGCGACCACGACGATGCCGGCCACATGGTGGCGCTCGAGCACCAGCGCGATGCCCGCGCACATCAGCCCGACCATCAGCATCTCGTTGTGCACGCCACCGATCAGGTGCACCAGTACGAGCGGGTTGAGCACCGCCAGCCACAGCGCCACGGTGGGCTTGCCGCCCAGGTGCTTGGTCAGGTACGGCACCGCCCACATCATCAGCGCCAGGCCGGGCAGCATGACGATCCGCAGCGCGATGGTGCCCGCGATGACGTTGTCGCCGGTGATCATGGTGAGCACGCGGCCGATGAGCAGGAACATCGGGCCGTACGGCGCGGTCGTGGTGGTCCAGACCGGGCTCACGTTGTCCAGCAGCACACCGGGATTGGCGACGGGACCCACCTGGTAGGGGTCGAAACCGTCGCGCAACAGCGCGCCCTGGGCGAGATAGGAGTAGGCGTCGCGGCTGAACATCGGCGCCGCGAACAGCAGCGGCGTGATCCAGATGCCGACGATGGCCCGCAGCTCGTTCAGCGTGACCTGCGCGCCGTCCTTGCCGAGGGTGTTGCGGCCCAGCCGAACCCACGCCGTGATCATCATCAGCACACCGAGCCAGATGACGATCGTCGAGAGCGCGTAGCCGTGGCCGAACCGCAGCCAGGACAGGTGCAGCGCCTCGAGCAGCGGGTCGCGCTTGCGCACCGCGCCCGCGCCGAACCCGCCGAAGGTGATCATCACCGCGCCGAAGAAGCCCATGACGGCCGCGTGACCTTCGGGACTGCGGACGAAGTCGCCCGCGGTCCGTAGCCGGGACCGGACGCCGGGATCGGTCCCGGTGGGCAGGTGGCGCTGCGGCTCGAGGGTGCGCGTGGTGTCCATGGGGCCTACGGTCGTCTCAGGGGGCGGCATGTTCGGTCGGTCCCCCCGGATGGTCGGCGGTCGCAACCGCGAGCTGATAAGTCGGCCGTCAGTTTACGGCTTCACCTTGGAACACTAGCCCGGTGGTCGGTGGCGTTGCGCGTCCGGCTGCCGGTGATTCGTACCGCGGCCAGCTTGCCCGACAGCAACGTGGTGGGTACACCCACCCCCGGAGTGGTGCCGCAACCTGCGAGAACGACGTTGTCCACGCCCCTTGGCAGGTTGCGCGGCCGGAACGGACCGGTCTGGCGGAACAGGTGGGCCACCGAGAACGGTGTGCCCGCGATCATGCCCTGCGCCGCCCAGGTGACCGGGGTGTCGACGTGGTCGATCCGGAAATGCTCGGCGACGCCGGTGTAGCCGCGCCGCTCCAGCTCCGCCAGCAGCTCGCGCAGGTAGGCGGGGGCGAGGCGATCCCAGTCCAGCGGCGCGGCGTCCAGATTGGGGCACGGCGCGAGCAGCGAGAACGGTTCGTGCCTGCCGTCGGCCCGGTCGACGTAGAGCCCGGGATCGGTGAGCGCGGGCCTGGTCAGCAGCAGCGACGGGTCGCTCATCACCCGGCCGCGGCCGCGGCGCGCGGAGATCTCGGTGAAGGTCGTCGCCCAGGCGGCGCCGAAATCGATCGTGTGGTGCGCCTGCACCGGCCACCGCGCGGCGACCTCGGCGGGCACGGTGCCGTGCGCGACCACGGCCGACGGCGACGCCCGCAACCCGCGCCGGTACCGCAGACCGAATCGGGGCAGCGACCCGAGATCGGCGGTCAGGACGACGGCGTCACAGGCGAATCCGCGCCCATCGGCGGTGCGCACCGCCGATGCGCGGCGGCCTGCGGGCGACCGGGTACGCCCGGTGCTCGAGTCTGGAGACCGTTCGGGTGACGACCCGGCGCCGGTCGTGTAGTCGACGCCGACGACCTCGGCCCCGAGCACGAGGTTGCCGCCCGCCGCGGTGAACGCGTCGGCGAGCGCGCTGGTGATCGCGCGCATGCCGCCCTCGGGGAAGTAGACGCCGAGGCAGGTATCCATGTTGGGGATCGCGCCGTAGAGCGCCAGCGCCTTGTCCGGCACCGTGCCCGCGTAGAGCGCCTGGAAGGTGAACAGCCGGGCCAGCCGCTCGTCCCGCAGATAGGACCGCACCCGCGGCCCCAGCTTGCCGAAGCCGCCGAGGCGGGCGAGCCTGGTCAGCCCGGCCCGCGCGGACGCGCTGCGGACCAGGTCCAGCGGCGAATCGAAGTTCGCGTCCATGAACTCGTCGTATTCGGCGTCGTAGATCCGCCCCAGCCAGGCGCGCAGCCGCCGGTAATTGCGGGCCTCGGCCGGTCCGCAGGCGCGGGCTACCTCGGCGGCCATCTCCTCGGCGTCGTCGAAGACGCGGATGTCGGTGCCGTCGGCGTAGCGCGCGTGATAGGCGGGCGCGAGGCGGTGGATGCGCAGGCCCACGTCTTCCCGCGTCTGCCCGACCGCGGCCAGCGCCTCGTCGATCAGCTCCGGCAGCGTGAGCACGGTGGCCCCGTTGTCGATCTCGTAGTCGCCGAACCGGTAGCGCCCGACCCGGCCGCCCGGATGATCGGCCCGTTCGAGCACGGTCACCTCGCGGCCCGCGCCGCGCAGATGCAGCGCGGCGGCCAGCCCGGCCAGCCCCGCGCCGACCACGACGACATGATTCGTCTGTCCCACAACGCTTCTCATCGCGGGCTCAGGCGGTGCGGCGGGTGGCGGCCAGCGCCATGTCGTGCAGTAACCGCTTGGCCTGCGCGGTGGCGCTGCTCGTGGCCACCGCGCGCAGGCCGGTGTCGGTGAGCTCGGTGATCCGGCGCTCGACCTCGTCGACCGCGCCGAGCTCGGTGAGCAGCGCGCGCAGCCGGTCGACCGCCGCGTCGTCGAGATCGGTGCCGAGTCCGGTGCGGATCAGGGCCGCGGGCTCCGGCTCCGCGCGCCGCAGCGCCTCCGCGATGAGCACGGTGCGCTTGCCCTCGCGCAGGTCGTCGCCGGACGGCTTGCCGGTGACGGCGGGGTCGCCGAACACGCCGAGCAGGTCGTCGCGCAGCTGGAAGGCGATGCCGACGTCGGTGCCGTAGGTGCGCAGCGCCGCCACCAGGGCGTCGTCGGCCCCGGCCAGCGCGGCGCCCAGGTGCAGCGGGCGCTCGATGGTGTACGCGGCGGTCTTGTACCGGTTGATCCGCAGCGCGGCCTCCACCGATTCGTCGCCGCCCGCCTCGCCGTTGATGTCGAGCAGCTGCCCGCCCAGCACCTCGGTGCGCATCCGCGCCCAGACCGGGGCGAACCTGGCCAGCGCCGCGGGGGCGAGCCCGGCCTCGTGCACCAGGTCGTCGGCCCAGGCCAGGGCGAGATCGCCGATCAGGATGGCGACGGCCCGGCCGTACTCGGCGCCGTCGCCGGGCCAGCCCGCCGCGCGATGCCGGTCCTCGAACTCGATGTGCACGGTCGGGTAGCCGCGCCGGGTCTGCGAGGAATCGATGATGTCGTCGTGCACCAGTGCGCACGCCTGCACCAGTTCCAGCGCCGCGCAGGCGGTGAGCACCGCGGCCGCGTCCGGTCCGGCCGGATCGCCGCCGGCCCCGAGCCACCCGGTCCAGGCGAAGCCGGGCCGGGTGCGCTTACCGCCCCGGATGACGAACTGTTCCAGCGCCAGGGCGGCGTCGACGAAGACCGGCCCGAGCGGCTCGACGATCTCGCGCCGCGAGGCGAAGAAATCGGCAAGCACCTGCTCGACCGCGGCGACGAACGCGGGCGTGCCCGGCGTGAGCGTGGCGAGATCGACCGTCTCCGAGGTGTCGGCGACGGACCGGGACAGCGGGGTACCGATTCCGGCGGACAGGGTGGCCTCCAGGTGCGGGAGTGGGCGAGCGGATGGACGCCGATCGCACGCGGCGGCGCGATCACCGGGGTTCTGTCGCAGAATACGCGGGTGGCGCGGGGGTGTCGTCGGCGCACAGGGCCGCTGCGACCGACCCCACACCCGGCGTTTCGGCGGCGTCTGCGCGGTCCGTAGGCCGCGTTCAGCGGACTTGACGGTCGAGCGGCTGGTCCGTGCCCGATTTCGGGTGGCCGTGGCCGTCGATTCCCGGTCGGCGCCGCGGCGTCGGGGCGCACCACTACACTGAACCGGTGACATTCGACGATGGACGGGGACGTTCGACCCCTGATCGACCCGCCCGGAAGCAGTCGATCGTCTCGAACACCCCCTCGGTGGTGCAGAGCCTGCGTGCCCACTCGGGCAGCGGCGTGCCCTTCTCGGTGGAGTTCAACCCGCCCCGCGACGCGGCGGGCGAGGCCCGGCTGTGGCGCGCGGTCCGCGAGTTCGAGTGCATGCACCCGGCCTATGTGTCGATGACCTACGGCGCCGGCGGCTCCACCAAGGACCGCACCGTGCGGATCACCGGTGAGCTGGCCACCGAGACCACGCTGCTCCCCGTCGCCCACCTCACCGCCGTCGGGCACAGCATCGACGAGCTGCGCGCGCTGGTCGGCTCCTACGCCGACTCCGGCATCCGTAACCTGCTCGTCCTGCGCGGCGACCCGCCGGGCGATCCGCTCGGCGAGTGGCGCAAGCATCCCGAGGGCGTCGAGTACGCCGAGGAACTGGTGCGCATCGTGCGCGACCTGGGCGATTTCCACGTCGGTGTCGCCTCGTTCCCGCAGGGGCACCACCGCTCGCCCGACCTCGACCACGACACCCGGCAGCTGACCGCGAAACTGCGTGCGGGCGCGGAGTATTCGATCACCCAGATGTTCTTCGACGTCGAGCACTACCTGCGGCTGCGCGACCGGGTGGTGGCGATGGACCCGGTCGAGGGCGCCAAGCCGATCATCCCCGAGCTGATGCCGATCACCTCGCTGCGCACCGTGCAGCGTGCCGAGGAGCTGTGCGGCCGTCCGCTCGAGCCGTCGGTGCTGGCCCGGCTGACCCGCGCCGCGGGCACCGGCCCGGAGGAGGACAAGGCGGCCGTGCGCGCCGAGGGCATCCAGATCGCCACCGAGATGGCCCAGCGCCTGATCGACGAGGGCGCCCCCTGCCTGCACTTCATCACCCTGAACTTCGCGAAGGCGACCAGCGAGGTCCTCACCAACCTCGGCTACGGCGTGACGGCGGCCCCGCTCAGCGCGTGAGCGTCAGCTCGGTCCACACCCGCTCCCAGTTCCTGGTCATCGCCGGATAGACGATCAGGTACCGGAACGGCTTGATGAAGGCCATGTAGGCGCGTCCGAACCATCCGTTCGGTTTCACCAGCACCGCCATCTGCAGGTGGTAGCCGGGCCCGTCGTCGTCGGGCACCCACCCCAGGTGCATCACCCCGTGCATGGTGCCGTTGGCGATCTCGGCGGCGTATTCGTCGTCGAGGACATACACGCTGGTGAGCGGGCTGTCCGTGTCCTCGGGCACCGGCGTGTCCCGCAGGTCGGCGGGTAGTCGATCCCGCAGCGACGCCACCCGCCTGCCCGTTCCGGCCGACTCCCGATCCCACCCGAACACCTCGCCCAGCTTCCAGCGGATCGCGAACAACACCCCGGTGACGCCGGACGACTCGGATGCCCGCGCCGCCTGCAACGCCGCGAGCAACGCCGGAAAATCCCCGGCCCGCCCACCCGGCGTCCGAAACCGCCACACATCCTCGACCTCGAAATCCGGGGCGATCTCGTGAATGCGCCACCCCCGCCCCGTGTGCGCCACAGCCGGAACTCGCATGAGAACCCTCTCTCCGTACGGATGCGTATGGAGAGAGCGTACCCCTGTTGTACGCCTACGTATAGATCTGATTCGGGGCGGCGGTGGAATCCGGCGATCGTGTCGGCGCGTGCGGGCGGCGGACACGTTTGTGCCTGAGCCGATAAGACTCCGGATAATTCGGACAGCAACGGCGTGGCACACCGGACTCGCCGAACGCTGTTGGCGCATCACGGAATTCGCGACCTAGGGTGCCCAGCATGCCCAGTTACCTGCACGAAGGTGTCCTGGAGTTGGTCCGCGCGGATCTCACCCTGGCCGCCACCCTCATCGCCGAAGTCTGCGATGTCCCCGTTCCCGGCTACACCGGAGCGACCACCGAGCAGTGCGACTTCTCCGATATCGGCCCCAAGGAATTCCGCGGCGATCTGGCGCTGAGTCTCCACGACGCCGACGGTGTGGCCGTGCTCGGCATCTGTGTCGAGGTCCAGCTCTCGGAGAAGCCACACAAGCAATGGAGCTGGCCGGTCTACCTGACCACTCTGCGCGCCCGATTGCGCTGTCCCGTAGTGCTTCTGGTCGTGGTCCCCACGGCCCGCGTGGCCGCCTGGGCGGCCGAACCGATCGATATCGGCCACCCGGGTTTCGCCCTGCGCCCCCTAGTCGTCGGCCCTGACCGCGTGCCGCTGGTGACCGACCCCATGGAAGCCGCGTCCTCCCCGGAACGCGCTGTCCTCTCGGCCATGGCGCACGGCAACGGACCCCACTCCGACGAGGTCTTCACCGCCCTCCTCGTCGGCCTGACGAAGACCGACGACGAACGCGCGCGGATGTACCATGACCTGGTCGATGAGGTGTTGTCCGAGGCGGCCAGCCGACGGTTGGAGGAATTGATGACGATGACCTACGAATACCAGGGCCGAATCGCCCGCAAGTACGTCGAGCAGGGCCGCGAAGAAGCTACCGCGGCCAGCATCCTCACCGTTCTCGGTGCGCGTCGACTCGTTGTCTCCGACGAGCAGCGGGCTCGTATCGAGAGTTGCCGAGACATGAACCAACTCGAGACCTGGCTGAAGCGCGCGATCGACGCCGCCATGACCGCCGACATCTTCGACTGATTCGACTCATTTCGTGAGACACCGAGGGACGGGCCGCGGTAGGTCGCGGTCCCGTCCCTCGATACTCAGGCCGCGCGGGCGGGGCGAAGGCCCCAGGCGTCGGCCAGGAGGCGGTGGGACTCCAGGCGGTCGTGGTGGTGGTGGGTGATGGTGGTGACCAGGAGTTCGGTGGCGTCGGTGAGGGTGGCGAGGGCCTGGAGGCGTTCGGTGACGGTGTCGGGGGTACCGACGATCTGGGCGGCCAGGCGGTCCTCGACGAGGCGGAGCTGGTCGGGGGTGAGGGGGGCGGCGGTGTCGGGGTCGAGGTATTCGCTCGCGCCGGAACCGCTGCGGATGCTGTGCACCCAGTGGCCGTAGGTGCTCGCGTGGTGGCGGGCGGTGGCCGCGTCGGCGGCGACGACCACGTCGGCCGAGACGATCACGTGCGGTTCGGTGAGGGTGGCCGAGGGCCGGAAGGCCGCCCGGTACGCCTCGACCGCGTCCAGCGCGGTACCGGGAGCGACGTGGTAGGCCGCGGCGAACGGCAGCCCGAGGCGACCCGCCAGTTCGGCGCTCTCCCCGGCCGTGCTGCCGAACAACCACAGCTCCACCTCGGCACCCTCACCCGGAACGGCGTGCAGCGCAACATCGTTGGCGCCGACGTAGCTGCCTGCCAACAGCGCGCGCACCTCGCCGACCTGCTCGGGAAAGGCCTGCGCCTCCGCACCCGGCTGCTGCAGCGCCGCGAGCGAGGCGATGAACTTGGACCGGTCGGTGATCCCGCGCGGATCGAACGGCGGCGGCACCACCACCCCGTCGCGGATCTCGGTGCGCCCGACGAGCGCGTCGAGCACCGGCCGGCTGCCCTTGGTGGTCGAGACCTCGGCACCGAACTGGCTGCGCCGATGCCCGGACCGGCCCAGCCCCAGGTCCAGCCGGCCCGGGGCCACCGCGTCGACGGTGCCGAACGCCTCGACGATCGAGGCGGAGGTGTGGTGGCCCACCTGCACCGCGCCGGTGCCGACCCGGATGCGCGAGGTGGCCGACGCGACGAGGCCGAGCAGGGTCAGCGACGACGAACTGGCCACCGACACGAAGTGGTGCTCGGCCAGCCAATACCGGTGGTAGCCCCACTGTTCGGCCCGCCGGGCCAGATCGAGGGTGTTGCGCACGGCCTGCGCGGCGGAGGACCCGGCGCTGATCGGCGAGAGGTCGAGGATCGATAGCGGAACGGTCACAGCGTCGGATCCTGTTCTCCCGCTTCGATCGCCACCCGCAGCCGGTTCTCGGCCGGCGCGACCGGGCAGGTCGCGTAGTCGGTGAAGGCGCACGGCAGGTTGACCGCCCGGTTGAAGTCCAGCGTCACGGTGCCGTCGGCCTCGACCGCCCCGATCGCCAGCGACCGCGCCGCCGGGTAGGTGGTGACGCCGCTGGTGGCGTCGGTGAACAGCACCTTCAGATCCCCGGGCGTGCCGAAGGCGACGAGCGTCTCGGTGGTGTCGCCGATCCGGAATTCGACGATGCCCGCGGCACGGTGGTGGTGCTCGAGCCCGTCGACGACCGCGCCGGTGGTGACGGTGCGCGCGGTGTCGAACGCGGTGAACCGCCCGGTGACGACCCAGCGCGGATCGGCGGCGTAGGCGGGAACCCCGGTGAACGCGGCCAGCGTCGGCGCGGCCGGGTCGTGCACCCGCACCGCGAACTGCCCGGAGCGGCGGATCACTTCGAAGACCCGCTCCTCGTTGAACACGCTCAGTCCGGGCGCGCCCTCTGCGGGGACCAGGATCTGCACGCCGCCGATCCGCTCACCGTCGACATCGAGCCGGTCGGCGGGCTGGGCGGTGATGAACACCTTCTCGTCGGTCACCCACCAGGTGCCGGGCAGGCCGTCGATGCGCTCGGGGCTGTCGGTGAGCCAGTGCAGGCCGGCCAGGCTGAGCCAGCCCAGCGGGTCGCGCAGGCCGTCCTCGCGGGCATCGTGCCAGCGGTGCCAGTCGTCGGTGAACGTGGTTGCGGTGCTGGTGGTATCGACGGTGATCGTCATGACGCGCGTGCTCCTTCGGCGACGGTGGGGTGATGGGGATGACGCAGACCGAGGTGGTCGCGCAGCGTGGTGCCCTGGTACTCGGTGCGGAAACTGCCGCGTTCCTGCAGTTCCGGCACCACCCGGTCGACGAATTCGTCGAGCCCCGCGGGCGTGAGGTGCGGGACGAGGATGAAGCCGTCGGCCGCGTCGGACTGCACGTAGTGGTCGATCTGCTCGGCGACCTGGACCGGGGTGCCGATGAACTGCTGCCGCGTGGTGACCTCGATGATCAGTTCGCGGATGCTCAGGTTCCCGGCCTCGGCCCGTTCGCGCCACGCCTTCGCCACGGCCAGTGGATCTTTCGCGTGCCGCACCCGGCCGCGGGTGATCTCGGTCGTCGTGTCGGGCTCGAGGTCGGGCAGCGGGCCGTCGGGGTCGTAGCCGGAAAGGTCGCGGCCCCAGACCTGTTCGAGGAAGGCGAGGGCGGTCTGCGGGCTCACCTGCTGGTAGCGGATGTGCCTGGCCCGCTCGTGCGCCTCGGCCTCGCTGTCGCCGAGCACGAACGTCGCCGCCGGGAAGACCAGCAGTTCGTCGTGGGAGCGGCCGTATTTCGCCAGTCTGCCCTTGATATCGGCGTAGAACGCCTGCCCGGCCTCGAGGGTGCCGTGCACGGTGAAGATGGCGTCGGCGGCCTTCGCGCCGAACTCGCGGCCCTCCTCGGAGTCGCCCGCCTGCAACAGCACCGGATGCCCCTGCGGGCTGCGCGGCAGCACGAACGGCGCCTCGAGGTCGAACTGGCTGCTGCGCACGGCCGTGGCGGGCACGTCGTCGGCGAAGACGCCACGCTCCCGGTCGATCACGAGCGCGTCGGCGGGCCAGCTGTCCCACAGCGTCTTGGTCGCCTCGACCACCTCGGCGGCGCGGCGGTAGCGGTCGCTGTGCTCCAGATAGCCGCCGCGCCGGAAGTTCTCGCCGGTGAACGCGTCGGAGGAGGTGACGACGTTCCAGGCGGCGCGTCCGCCGGAGAGGTGATCGAGCGAGGCGAACTGCTTGGCCAGCTCGAACGGCTCGTTGTAGGTGCTGTTGATGGTGCCGGCCAGCCCGAGCTTCTCGGTGACCGCGGCGACCGCGTTGAGCACGGTCAGCGTGTCCGGCCTGCCCACCACGTCGAGATCGTGGATGCGGCCGCGGTGTTCGCGCAGCCGCAGGCCCTCGGCGAGGAAGAAGAAGTCGAACAGACCGCGTTCGGCGGTGCGGGCCAGGTGCTCGAAGGACGCGAAATCGACCTGCGACTTCGACGCCGGATCGGCCCAGACGGTGGTGTTGTTGACGCCGGGGAAGTGCGCGGCGAGGTGGACTTGCTTGCGTGGCTTCGTGCTCACAGCGCGGCTCCCTGCGTGCTCTCGGCGTAGCGGCTGGTCGGGCGGGGGAGTCCGAGGCGCTCGCGCAGCGTGCGGCGCTGAGCTGTCGCGGTGGCCTCGGGATCGACCGCACCGGCGCCGGATCCGATCGGGGTGAGTGCGGTCAGGGCGGCGTGCAGCGCCAGTGGGCGCAGGACGACGCCGTCGGCGATGTCGTCGGCGGCGATCGCGGCGAGCAGGTCGCGCAGCTCGGCCGCGGTGCCCACCTGCCGCAGGCCGGACGGGTCGCCGGTCGTGCCGGACCATCGGTCCAGCTCGTCGACCTCGGCACGGGCGCGCTCGGCCGAATCGGCCAGGTGCACCGGCAGATCCAGCAGCACGCGCACCGTGTCGGGATCACGGCCGGCCCTGGCGACGGCGGCGCGCAGGGCGGCGCGGCGGGCGGCGGCCGTCGCCGTATCGGGCGCGCTGATCCGGAGCAGGTCGGCGCGCCGGACCGCGACGTCGGTGGCCGCGGTCTCGTCGGCGCGCACGGTGACCAGGGGCTGACCCTGGGGCGAGCGCGGGGTGATCGACGGGCCCTTGACCGAGAAGTGGTCACCGGCGAAGTCGATGTAGTGCAGGCGATCCCGGTCTATGAACCGGCCGGTGGGGACGTCGCGGATCTCGGCGTCGTCCTCCCAGCTGTCCCACAGCCGGGTCACCACCTCGACCGCGTCGTCGGCCTCGTGCCACAGGTCGGCCGCGTCCTGGACCAGCTTGCGGCCGAACGCCTTCGCCTCGGTGGCGGTGGTCGAGACGCCGACTTCCCAGCCGGCCCGGCCCAGGCTCGCGAAGTCGAGCGCGGCGATCGCCTTGGACACGTGGAACGGTTCGGTGTGGGTGACCGGCGCCTGCGGGATCAGCCCGATCCGGTGGGTGCGCGGCGCGACGCGGGCGGCGATCGCGACGGCGTCGAGCCTGCCGCGGGTCACCGCGGTGCCGCCGTCCTGCACGCCGAACGCGTCGGGCAGGAACACGGCGTCGGCGCCGAGCTGTTCGGCGCGTGTCACCACGTCGATCCAGTAGCCCGCCGTGAACAGGTCCTCGGCACGCGAGTCCGCGCGTCGCCAGGACGCGGGATGCGTTCCGGTGCCCGCGGTCTCGATGCCGAGGAACAGGGCGTTCTCGCTCATCGGGTGAGGTCCTTTCCGTCGAGAGGGTCGATCCGGACGCCCGGCGTGGGGATCGCGGCGAGCAGTTCGCGCGTGTAGTCGTGCCGCGGATCGGTGAACAAGGTGGCGGTCGGGCCCGTCTCGACGATGCGACCGTGCCGCATCACCGCCACCCGATCGCTGATCTGCCGGACAACGGCCAGATCGTGGGAGATGAACAGATAGCCGAGCGCGAGCTCTCGCTGCAGCCCGTCGAGCAGGTCGAGGATCTGCGCCTGCACCGAGGCGTCCAGCGCCGAGACCGGCTCGTCGAGCACCAGCAGGTCCGGCCGCAGGGCCAGCGCGCGGGCGATGGCGACGCGCTGGCGCTGGCCACCGGACAGTTCGGCGGGCCTGCGCGCGGTGAACTCGCCCGACAGCGCGACCTGGTCGAGCAGTTCGCCCACCCGTCGGGCCCGCGCGGCACGGTCGCCGACGCCGTAGGCGTGCAGCGGTTCGGCGATGATGTCGCCGACCTGCCAGCGTGGATCCAGCGACGAGTACGGGTTCTGGTACACCACCTGGAAGCGCCTGCGCAGCGCGCGCAGCCTGCGCCTGCGCGCGCTGGTGAGGTCGTGCCCGTCGAAGGTCACCGTGCCGCTGTCGGGGTCGGTCAGCCGCAGCGCGATCCGCGCGGTGGTGGACTTGCCCGAACCGGATTCGCCGACCAGCGCGAGTGTCTCGCCCCGGTCGAGGGTGAACTCGACATCGTCGACCGCGGTGACATCGGCCGCGTGGAACCGCTTGTGCAGGGCCCGCACCGACAGCAGCGGCGACTCGGCCCTGGTGCGCGGCGGCCGGAATCCGGCGGGCGCGAGCGCGGGGGAGGCGGCCAGCAACCGGCGCGTGTACGGGTGCTGCGGATGGGTGAGAACCTGTGCCGCCGGGCCGGATTCGACCACCTCGCCGCGCTCGAGCACCACCAGCCGGTCGGCCCGCTCGGCGGCGACGGCCAGATCGTGGGTGATCAGCAGCACGGCCGTGCCGCGGGCGGCGATCCGTTCGGCCAGCCGGTCCAGTACCTGCCGGGCCACCGTCGCGTCCAGCGCGCTGGTGGGTTCGTCGGCGATGATCAGCTCCGGACCGCAGGCCAGCGCGATGGCGATCAGCACCCGCTGCCGCTGGCCGCCGGACAGCTCGTGCGGATACTGCCGGGCGCGCAGCTCGGGGCGGTCGAGGCCGACTTCCG
Source organism: Nocardia sp. NPDC051833 (assembly GCF_040681225.1). Taxonomy (NCBI): domain Bacteria; kingdom Bacillati; phylum Actinomycetota; class Actinomycetes; order Mycobacteriales; family Nocardiaceae; genus Nocardia; species Nocardia sp. NPDC051833. The sequence goes on along the minus strand of NZ_JBFAYK010000006.1, from coordinate 100,384 downwards.
TGAGCAGGTCCAAGGCCCGCAACCGGGCGCCGCGCCGATCGGCCAGCCGATGCACCAGCAGTGCCTCGGCCACCTGATCACCCACGCGCAGGACCGGATTCAGCGACAGACCCGGGTCCTGGGGCACCAGTCCCACCCGGGCGCCGCGCAGGCGCCGCAGGGCTTTCTCGTCGGTCGGGTCGACCTGTTCCCCGGCGAATTCGATCCCGCCGGAGACGTAGCGCGCGGACTCGCCGAGCAGGCCGATCACCGCGTGCGCCAGGGTGGACTTGCCCGAGCCGGATTCCCCGACCAGCGCCACCACCTCGCCGCGGCCGACCTCGATCGAGGCGCCGCGCAGGGCGTCGACCGGGCCGGAACTCGCGCGGTACTTGATGCGCAACTCGTCGACCCGCAGGAGGGGACCGGCCTGCGTCGGTACGGCTTCCGTGTGTGCGGCGGACGTGCCCTCGGCCGGCGTCGTGTGCGTGGCCGCCGACTCGCTCATCGGGTCTCCGCCTTTCCGACGTATCGGCCGAGGCGCTGTGCCGAGAGCACGACCGCGACGATGACCAGACCCGGCAGCGTCGTCAGCCACCACGCCGAGGCGAGGAAGTTGCGACCCTCCGAGATCAGCGAACCCCATTCGGGGGTGGGTGGTTTGGTGCCGTAGCCGAGGAAGCTCAGCGAGGACACCGCCAGCACGGCCATGCCGAACTCCACCGCCGCCAGCGCCAGCACCGGCTGGAACGCATTGGGCAGCACGTGCTTGGCGAGCACCGCGTACCAGCGCACCCCGGACGCGTGCGCGGCCTCCACGTACGGCGCGTGCCGCACCCGCAGCACCTCCGAGCGCATCACCCTGGCGAAGTTCGCGATGAGCGAGATGCCCACGGCCAGCGCGACATTGCGGGTGCCGAAGCCCAGCGCGGTCACCAGCGCCAGGGACAGCAGCAGCGCGGGGATCGAGAGCAGCACGTCGACGACCCGCATGATCGCGGTGTCGACGATCCCGCCCGCCGCGCCGGAGAACAGCCCCAGCAGCGCGCCGACCACCAGGGCGATGCCGACGGCGGTCAGGGTCGCGGTGAGCGAGAGCCCGGCGCCGTGCACCATCCTGGTGTAGAGGTCGCGGCCGAGATTGTCGGTGCCGAACCAGTGCGCCGCGCTGGGCGCCTGGAACTTCTCGGCGGGCACGCCGGTCAGCGGGTCGCCGGGCGCGAACACCGACGGCGCCGCCGCCCAGCCGATCGCGACGGCGAGCACCAGGCCGGCGAGCACCAGGCCCGGATGTCCACGGACCCAGCGCGCGATCTCGGCGGCCCGTCGCGTCCACGCGGTGCTGTCGTCGGCCGTGCCGGGCCGCTCGGCGACCGAGCCACGGCGCACGAGGATGTCAACCATGGGTGTTCCCTTCGGTCTCGGTGGGGTCAGGCACTGTGCGCCGCCTTCGCGGCGACGTCGGCCTTGGTGTCGGGGAGCGCGCCGGAACGCGCCTTGGCGCGCTTGCTCCCGGCGCCGGTGATGCGCGGATCGAGCAGGGGATAGAGCAGATCGACCGTCAGATTCACCACGACGAAGATCAGCGCCGAGAGCAGCACCACGCCCTGCACCACCGGGATGTCCTGGTTGAGCACGGCGGTCTGGGTCAGCCTGCCCACCCCGGCGCGGGCGAACACTGACTCCACCACCACCGAGCCGGCCAGCATGGTGCCGACCAGCACACCGGCGATGGTGAACGCGGGGACGGCGGCGAGCCGGGCGACGTGGCGCCGCTGCACCCACCAGCGCGACGCGCCCTTGGCCAGCGCCACCTCGGTGAACGGCTGACGCCAGGTCTGCTGCAAGCCGGCCGCGAGGACCTGGGCGATCACCGCGCCGATCGGCAGCGCCAGGGTCAGCGCGGGCAGCAGGGTGCCGCGCAGCCCGGTCCCACCGAACGCCGGGAACCAGTGCAGCCGGAAGGAGAACAGCTGCAACAGGATCAGGCCGGTCCAGAACGTCGGCACCGAAACACCCAGTGGCGGCAGCGCGCTCAGCGTGTTGCGCAGCCACGGACGACGGGTGTAGGTGGCGGCGAAGGCCAGCACCACGCCGCCGAGGGTGGCGAACAGCAGGGCCAGCGCCGCCAGGCCGAGGGTGGCGGGCAGCACGTCGAGCAGGGCGTCGGTGACCGGCTGCCCGGTGCTGATGGACCGGCCGAGATCACCGGTCACCGCGTTGCCCAGCGCGGTCACATACTGCTCCCACAGGGGCTTGTCCAGCCCGTAGCGGGCCTGCAGTTCCGCGATCGCCGCCTTGTCGACGGCGCTGCCGGGGCCGCCGCCGTCGGCGGCCATCGACACCGGGTCGGCGGGCAGCAGATACAGCACGACGAAGGAGATGGTGAACGCCGCCCACATCACCCAGATCGCCTGCAGCACGCGCGAACCCACATAGCGGCCCATGACTAGCGCCCGCTCAGCCAGGTGTCGAAGAACTGCAGCCGGGCCGAGGCCTCGAACTTCAGGTCCTGGGTGTTCGCGGCCGCGCCGATCGCCTGCGACAGTTCGACGGTGGGGACGTAGAGGCCGTTGTCGAGGATCTGCTGCTGCGCCGTCTTGATCAGCGCGGCGCGGGCCGCGGGATCGTTGGTGGCGAGCTGCTTGTCCAGGGTCTCGTCCAGTGCCGGGATCGGACCGCGCGCGTTGAGGTTACGGCCGGTGAGCGAGAACGAGGTGCGCAGGATGTCGCCGTCGGCGCGGGTGGAATTGCTGTAGAAGGAGTCGTAGTCCTTGGAGTTCATCTTGGCGGTGCTCTCCGGGCCGGAGACCAGATCGAGCTTCAGCTCCACGCCCACCTGGCGCAGCTGCTGCTGTACCAGCTCGAGAATCGCCTGGTTGCCCGCGAAGACCTGGCTGAAGGTCACCGAGAAGCTCAGGCGCTCACCGTTCTTCGCGCGGATGCCGTCCGCGCCGGGCGTCCAGCCCGCCTGGTCCAGGATCGACTTCGCCTTGGCCGGGTCGTTGGGCAGCGTCGCCGACAGGTCCGCGTAGGCGGGGGTCGCCGAGGCCAGCGACGAGGTCGCGAACTTGAACTGCGGGCCGAGCACGGTGTCGACGAGCTGCTGGCGATCCAGCGCGGGCAGCAGCGCCTGGCGCACCGCCGGGTCGCGCAGCGGTCCGCGATTCACGTTGAGCTGCAAGCCGAACGGCGTGCCGGGGTTCGAGGTGGACAGGATCCGGCCGTCGACGGCCTCGATCTGCGGCGCGTCCTGGGGCAGCGCGTCGCTGATCGCGTCGAGCTGGCCGGAGACCAGACTGCCGGTGCGCACGCCGGACTCGGGGACGACGGTGAATTCGATCCGGTCCAGGTAGGCCTCGCCCTGATGCCCGAACACCGCCGAGCCCCAGCGGTATCCGGCCCGCTTGGCCAGGGTGACCGAGACGTCCTGCTTGTAGGCCGCGTAGGTGAAGGGGCCGCTGCCGATGTTGTCGCCGGCGCACCGGGCCTCGGCCGGTTTGGCATTGGTCGCCTGGCCGAGGATGCCGAGCTGCGGCGTCGAGGACGCCTGCAGGAACTGGGCGTTGGGCCGGCTGAACTCGACCCGGGCGGTGAGCTTGTCGACCGCGGTCGTGCCGACGTAGTTGGTCAGGTAGCTCGCGCCGAGCGGCGCCTTCGCGCCACCCAGCTTGATGATCGCGTCGAAGGTTTCGCGCACCGAATCCGCGGTCAGCGGGGTGCCGTCACTGAAGGTGACGCCGTCGGCGAGCTTGAAGGTGAACACCTTCGCGTCGGGGCTGACCTCCCAGCTCTGGGCCAGCCACGGCGTGATCGCGCCGGTCTCGGGGTCCTGATCGGTGAGCGAGTCGACGATCTGGCGGGCGACATAGATGGTCTGGTTCGACCCGGCCTGGGCCGGATCCGAGCACGACGGCGCCTGGGACAGCCCGTAGCGCAGGGTGCCGCCGGGCTGGGGCGGACCGGCCTGCCCACCCGAGCCGCCGGTGTCGCTGCCGCACGCGACCACGGAGGTGGCGACAGCCAGGACGCCGGCGACGGCGGCGAGACGATGACGGGGACCGATCACGGGGTGACTCCAGAGAATTCGCGGCCTGCGGCCAGGGGACGGCTGGGAATACGGCGGCGCAGTTCGGGCGCCACCTCGGCCTGGAACAGCTCGAGGCTGCCCAGGTAGTCGGGGTCGGTGCGGCCGTCGCGTTCGGCGGAGAGGTGGATCACCTCGTGACCGAACTGCTCGTGATAGCGGCCGACCTTGTCGATCACTTCCTGCGGGCTCCCGACGAGCGCGGAGCTGCGGGCGAGGAAGTCCTCGATCGTGTCGAAAACGACGGGCAGGCCCAGCTTGCGGGCCAGTGCGCGGCGGGCCTCGAACAGCGGCGTGTAGACCGCTCTGGCCTGCTGCGAGGTGGGGGCGACGTGGAAGCCCGCGGTGCCGGCGCCGACGAGCGCGTCGGCGGGGTCGTGGCCGTGCTCGGCCCACTGCTCCCGATAGTGGCGCACCAGTTCGGCGTACGGCTCGATCGGATTGGTGACATTCGCCGAGAACAGCGGATCACCGTGGCGCGCGGCCAGTTCCACCGATTCGCGGCTGGTCGCGCTGCCGTGCCAGATCCGCAGGCGCGGCTGCCACGGGCGCGGCAGCGCCTTCGCCGCGGTCAGCGACGGGCGGAACCGGCCCGACCAGGTCACCTCGTCGCTGGCCCACAGCGCCCGGAACAGTTCGTAGCCTTCGCGATTGCGGTCCCACTGGTCGGCGGTGGTGACCTGGAACAGCTGCGCCTGCGCGGCGCCGTTGCCCTTGCCGATGATCAGTTCCAGGCGGCCGCCCGCCAGGTTGTCCAGCGTCGAGTAGTCCTCGAACGCGCGGACCGGGTCGAGCAGGCTCAGCGTGGTCACGGCGGTGAACAGCGTGATCCGGGAGGTGACGGCGGCCAGGTGGCTCAACAGCACCGGGGGAGCGGCGGAGAGGAACGGGTCCTCGTGGCGCTCGCCGACGGCGAAACCGTCGTAGCCGAGTTCCTCGGCCAGCCGGGCCTGGTCGACCACCTCGCGCAAGCGGTCCCGCGTCTCGGGGACGATGCCGGTGATCGGGTCGGGGACCCGCGTCACCAGCGTGAACAACAGAAACTTCATGCGACAGCAGACCTCGCCACTCGTGCTCCTCCATCGAACCCGGCGGAAGCACCCACACCCGGGAACGGGCGGGTTGCTGCGACGTCGTGGAGCCAGGTCTCTCGGTCGCTCTGGATGGTTGTGACCGGCCACAGGGGCCGGTACCGAATCAGCATGTGGCACTGCCGCGATACTTCACAACGGTAAGGATCAGCGTGAGCGCAGAGCTTGGAACCGGGACGGCGCTGGTGCACACTGTCCGCGACGCGCCGACGAATCGGTGCGCCTCACCTGCGGGGATTCCGCCGGATACCGGCGTAGCGTCGGATGTCTCCGCGTCGATGAGGAGTGCGTCGTGACCGAGCCGCGTCGTTGCACCACCCTGACCACGCTGGCGGCCTGCGCCGCCGCGCTGCTGCTGGCCGCGCCCACCGCGGCGGCCGCGCCCGCGACGGTAACCAGGGATGCGCCCGCCGTGCGGACCGCGGGCCCCGGCGACCTGCTCGGCGCGTACCGGACCGTCGTCGACACACTCGAAGCGCTGGGCATCCAGCCGTTCCTCTACCCGACGGTCGCCGCGAACTGCGGCGGCGACGGCCTCGGCCTCGTGCCCGCCGTGGCGGGCGCGGTGCCCGGACCGTGGCCCGCCAACAGCGTGCAGATCCCCGGCCTCGACCTCACCGCCGTGAAGTCGGGGCAGACGATGTTCACTTTCCTGCCCTACGGCCTGTCGCCGGACACCGCCGCCACCACGACCTCCGGCATGCAGGTGGCCTGGCTCAACATCAGCACCGGCCGCGGCGGGATGGCCTCGATGGGCTCGATCGCCGATGTGGTGCGCGCCCTGGTCCCGCCCGAGGTCCCGGTCGAACTGCGCCCGATCGCCGAAACCGCCATCCGCGACTTCCTCTTCGCCGCCATCCCGGTCGGCGGCGTCCGCGCGGTCCCGGTCGAGACCGGCCGGGGCACCGTGCTGGCCGCCGTCTTCGGCACCACCGACAACGCGGGCCGCTCCTGCTTCTTCTTCCCGACCGTCGGCATCACCGAGGTCCCCTGAGCCGCGTCACCGGTCAGGAACGAAGAAGCGCCGATCGGTGGTGTGCGCCTACCGTTCTCGGCATGGACAGCAGCACTGCGACGATCGCAGTCATCGGAACGGGTCGGGTCGGTACGGCGGTGGGGACGGCGCTCGCCGCGGCGGGACGGCGGGTCGTCTACGGGTCGCGCACGCCGGGTGACGGGCGGGTCGGGGTCGCCGAGGCACTCGCCGAGAGCACGGTCGTGCTGGTCGCGATTCCGGCCGAGGCCGTCGACGGTCTCGCCCGCGAACACGCGGCCGCGCTCGACGGCAAGCTGGTGCTCGACGCCACCAACAGCTTCGGCGCCGGACCGGCCAACGCGGCAGCCACCTTCGCCGAGCACGTGCCGACGGCCCGATACGCGCGGGCGTTCAACAACCTCGGCGCGGAGGCCTTCGCCGACCCGACGTTCGACGGTGCGCCCGCGGACCTGTTCTATTCCTGTACCGCTGCGGACCGCGCGGCGGTCGAGGATCTCGTCGCCGCGGTCGGGCTGCGGCCGGTCTTCGTCGGCGAAGGCAATCACGAGGTCGTCGACGGCGTGATGCGGCTGTAGCTGACCCTGGCGATGGGGCAGGGGAGGGGCCGCGAGTTCGCGTTCCGGATCGTCGACCGCTGAGCTCAGGCCTGCTGTGCGCTGACGGTCTCCGGGGCGACGAGGGGGCGCTGCTTCCAGCGCAGGGTGCCGGTGCGGTGGCGGTAGTGCGAGCGGGTCCACAGCGCGAGGTAGTGCGCGACGCCAAGCGGGTGGGCGATCGCGGAGGTGAGGTCGGTGCGGGTGGGGGCACGGCGGGTCTCGGTGGCACGGGCGGCGAGGCGGCCCGCCACGGCGGCGAGGTAGCCGAGCAGCCCGGCGCGGCGGACCCGGCCGCAGGCACACAGTGCCGCCAGCGGGGGAATCCAGTAGGCCAGGGCCGCCAGGGCGCCCACCGCGGCGCCCGCGTCGACCCGGCCGCCGTAGGCCGACCACAGCCAGCGGGTATAGCCGTCGGTGAGTTCGGCCGCGCCGGTGTACATCCGGGTGCGCGCGCTGGGTCCCGCCGCGACCAGGGCGGTGCGATGCCCGGCCCGGCGCAGCGCCCTGGCCAGGTCGAGATCCTCGGTGGCGCTGGCGGCGACGGCCGCGTGCCCGCCACCGGCACGATAGGCCGCGGCGTCCACGGCGAGGAACTGCCCGCACGCGACCGCGGTCGACGGGCGCAGACTGTGATTGGCCGGACCGACCGGCAGCGTCGAGGCCCACGCCCACGCCAGCAGCGGCTGGACCAGGCGCTCGGTGGTCGAGGCCGACTCCTGCACCGGCCAGGCCGACACCAGACCGGCTCCGCGCCTGCGCAATTCGGTGACCGACGCGGCGACGGCGGACGGGGCGAGCCGGACGTCGGCGTCGACGAAGACCAGGGCCGCCGCGTCGGTGCGGGCGGCGAGCCGGGCGCAGGCGGCGGCCTTGCCGGTCCAGCCGGGCGCCGGGTGGGCGGCCGAGCGCAGCACGGTGAACCGGTCGTCACCGCCGACCGCGGCCAGGGCGGCCTCGTAGGTGCGGTCGGTGGAGGCGTCGTCGAGGATCAGCACGCGCAGCCGGGGGACGCCGGTCTGGGCGCGCAGGTCACCGATGAGTTCGGGCAGCCGCTCGGCTTCGTCGCGGGCGGGCACACAGACCGTCACCGGTTCGATCACGCCCGCCACCCGGCGCGGCAGGCTGCGCAACGTGACCAGGTTGTAGGCGGCGGTGGTCGCGCCCAGCGCGGCGAGACCGGTGCCCGCCCAGGTCAGGTAGCGGCCCGCCGCGCCCATGTCAGCGGCCCAGCCTGCGGCCGGCGATGTCGCGCCAGATCTCCTGCGGAGAGAAACCGCCGCGCGGCGCGTTCGGCGGGCCGGGGTTGCGGTCGCGGAAGGCCAGCCCGGCGATCAGCGCGGCGACGGCGAGGGTGATGCCGCCGACGATGCCCGCCCAGCCCGCGAACGAGCGGGTGTTCGGGTCGGCGTACTTCACCTCGGCGCGCAGGGTCGAGGTCTCGCCGGCGGGCAGCTTCCAGGACACGGTGTTGTCGCCCTCGCGGGTGCCGTTGGTCTTGGCGACGCGGGCCGGGAAGGCGATGGAGAACTGCACGTCCGAGCCCTGTGGCGGCACCGACTCCAGGTCGACGCGGCCCTTGAGGCTCACCAGATCGCCGGTGCGCTGGAACTCGAGGGTGAACATGCCCTGGGTCTGATCCGACAGGCCGCCGAGCTGGCCGACCTCGCCGAAGGTCAGATCGTCGAAGAACACCTGGGTGCCGACGAAGCCGTCCTGGTTGTAGTTCTCGATGCGCACCTTGGCGGCCAGCTGGTCCGGCGCCTTCAGCTGCGGGCCCTTGTCGGTGGGGCCGGTCGGCACCACCGCGGCGACGATGCGCCCCGACACCCGGTCGTTGGACGACACGCCCATCGACACCTGCACGCGCAGGCACCCGGCCAGCGCGGGCACCAGCAGCGCCAGCAGGACGGCGACCGCGGCGACGCGCCGCGCGGGCACGCGACGACGTGGCGACGGAGTGGGCATGTCGGCGACGAGACTCGGCTGCACGGGTGACATCGTGCCAGGCCCGGGCCCGAGAACCCACACGACGGGCCCACCGGGTCGCGCGCATCCGCGCCGAACAGGCATTTCCCGTCGGATTCGGGTACTCCGCCGACTCAGCGCGCGCGGTCGCGGGCCAGGTCCCGCGCACGCAGCAGCAGCGGGACGCCGAGCGGCGCGAGCCCCGCGAGACCCCAGCAGGCGGAGGCGGGTAGGCCGAGGAACACCGCGTGGGCGAGGGCCGAGCCGAGCCAGGTCCAGACGAACACCGCCACCGGCACCGCCACCGACGGGTCGTGCGCGGGCGGCACCCGGCGGTCGAGCACGGTCAGCAGCACCGCCATCAGCGTGGCGACCAGCGCCCAGCCGAGGTAGTTGGTGTACGGGATCTGGGGGAGACCGGGCAGCCCGGCATCGGTGACCGCCCAGGTCCACTGACCGTCGGCCACCATCTGCGGATCGAGGAACAGATCCCAGCCGACCGCGCCGACCACGAAGAGCCCGGCTCGGCCCGCAGCGCCGCGCACGAGCATCCCCGCGACGATCCAGATCGGATAGAGCCCGCCGGTCCAGGCCAGCGGGACCACCAGCGGCACCTCGGCGAGCGCGGGCCCGATCCGGTCGACGGCATAGGCGTAGGCGCCGAACGGGAACCCGGTGGCCGTCCCGACGATCTCGGCGGTGAGCCCGAGCCCGGAGACGATGACGAAGAACCCGGCGGCCCAGCGCCCGCCCCGCGTCGTCGCCGCGTGCGCGAGGGCGGTCGCCGCCGACAGCGCGACGACGACGATCGTGATCCGGTCCCGGATCACGCCCGCGCTCAACGGATACGCGATCTGGACCAGGACCAGCAGGATCGCCGTGGCGGTCGGCAGCGCCCGCGACGGCTCGGCCCGCAACCATCGACCGAACACCGCCGCGCCCTGTCCGAGCCGGTCGACGAGCTGGTGGCCCCGAGTGCCGATCATCGGTGTCGCCTGTCGGTCACGAGGGACGCGCGCGACGGTGCCGAGCCGCGCGCCGCGAGTCCGGCCCTCATCGCCCGCGCGACAGCGAGAACCGGCGGATCCGGCGATCGCCGAGCACGAGCCGCGCCGCGCTGCGCCCACTGGCACCGGACACGCCGCCGCCGGGATGGGTCGACGCGCCCGTCAGATACAGCCCGGGCGCCCCCGGCACCCGCTGCCCCGACAACTCCGGCAGCGGCCGCCACAGCATCATCTGATCCAGCGACATCTCCACGTGCATGACATTGCCGCCGCGCAAACCCATCTCGCGCTCCAGATCGACGGGTGTCTGCACGAACCGCTGCCGCACCGACGACGCGAAGCCGGGCGCGTACCGCTCGACCTCCGCGACGATCCGGTCGGCCTCGTGTTCGGCGTGGTCGGCCCAGTCGCTGCCGTCGGCGAGCGCGTACGGATGCCACTGTGCCCACAGCGACAGCTGGTGCTCGCCGGGCGGCGCGATGGTGGGGTCGAGCGCGCTGAAGCTCATCGCCAGCACCACCGGTCGTGGCGGCAGGTCACCACCGAGCGCTGCACCATGCGCGCGCCGCAGTTGATTCCGGTCCGAAACGAGGAATTGCAGACCACGGGCGGATTCGGCGGCGGAGGCGCCGGGGTACTCGGGGAGCCGGTCGGTGGCCAGGCGCACCACCATGCCGATGCCGGGGCCCACCCGGATGCGGCGCTGCCAGTCGTCCAGGGTGGCCGCGTCGAAGTCGCCCGCGCGCAGCAGCTCCAGGGTCGCCAGGATGTGCGAACCCGCGATCACGGTGTCGGCGCGCAGATTCCGGCCCGCGGCGGTGGTGACCCGCCAGCCGTCGCCGGTGCGGCGCAGGGCGGTGACGGCGTCGCCGGTGTGCAGTTCGCCGCCGTCGGCGCGCAGCCGGGCGATCAGGGCCGCGCTGAGCGCCCCACTTCCCCCCACGGCCCGGCCGGGCGGCAGCGTGTGCATGAGCGCGGCGAAACCGGCCATCGGCGCCGAGCCGGGTTCCGACATCGGCGGGCCCGACTGCGCGCCGAACCAGGCCAGCGACGCCTTGAGGCGTTCGTCGTCGAACCAGTAGTCCAGCAGCGCGTCCCCGGTCTGCAGGAACTCCCGGGACAGTGCGCTGCCGCCCGCGCGCGCGTCCAGCCCCCAGAACGAGCGAACGAGCCTGCCCGGCGTCGGCGGACCGCCGAACGCGCGCATCACCCGCGCGCTGCGCTCGCCCCACACCCCGACGAAGCGGCGGTAGGCGTCGGCGTCGCGCGCGCCGCAGGCCGCGGCGATCGAGGCGCAGGTCTGGTCGAGATCGCGATGGAAGACGATCGGCGGGCGCACGCCGTCCGACGGCGTGAAACCCCAGGGATCGCAGTCGATGTAGCGCAGCCCGAACCGGTCGAGTTCGAGCTCCTCGATGATCCCGGTGTGCCGGATCATGATGTGCGCCGAGGACCCCCGATCCACCAGGTGGCCGGGGAACCGCTCGACCGTCGAGACCGCGCCGCCGGGCACCTCGTCGCGTTCGAGCACCTGCACCCACTGTCCGGCCTTGGCCAGGTAGCAGGCCGCGACCAGCGCGTTGTGCCCGGAACCGACGACGACCGTCGTGCCTGCCGTCCTCACGCGCCGGACGCGGGCAGCGGCAGCCGCCGTCCCAGGATGGCGAACGGCCTGGTGTCGCCCGCGAACACGAAATTGCGGATCACATCGGTGAATCCGGCCCGCCGGTACAGCCGCCAGGCCCGGTTGTCCTCCTCGGGCACCTCGGGCGTCGACAGCAGCACCGCGGCCTCGGTGCGGTCGGCCAGCAGCCGCTCGAGCAGCGTCGAGCCGATGCCGCGGCCCTGCGCGGCCGGATGCACGTGCAACTCGGTGAGTTCGAAGTAGTCGGCGAGCAGTTCGCGGGCCGCGGCCTCTGGCCAGCCGCAGCGGCGCATCCCGGTGTGCACCTGCTGATGCCACCACTGCCGCGGCGCGCCGCTGTAGCCGTAGGCGATCGCGAGGATCGGGGCGGTGCGCAGGTCGACGGCGCCGGAGTCGTCCGGCAGCACGGCGGCCACGGCACGCCAGCCCGCCCGGGTGGTGTGCTCGGTCCACATCGGGGCGCGGTGATGCTCGGTGCCGCGTGGATAGTCCATGGCGGCGACATACACCGACAGGGCGTCGTGCAGGCGCGCGCGCAGGGCGGCGACGCTGAGGTCGACGACGACGGGTGCGGGGGTGTGATTCGGCTTGACGGCTGTCATGGCTCTCGTCGATGGCGCGCTGGCGCGGAAGTTGTCGGTGGGTGTCCCTATATTCAATCTCAATTCAAACGTTCGAATGCTTGTTCGATCTGTGCGAGGGGCGAAAGGGGCAGCAGATGGCTGGTCGCAACGATGGTCGGGAGCACGCGGGGCACGACGGTCGCGCGGGCGGGCTGCTACGTCAGGCCGACGCCCTGCTCACCGATTCGGCCTGGGAACACGACCCGGGTGAGCGGTTCCGCACCGCCTACCTGGCTGCCCTGCGCGGCGCGGGCGCGATGATCGCGCTCACCGGCGCCGATCGGGCGCCCCGGGCGCGCTCGCGCAGCGCCTGGGTGCTGCTGCGGCGCGCGAGTCCCGAGTTCGCGATGTGGGCGGACTACTTCGAGGCGCACTCGCAATTGCGGGCCGATCTGGAGGCCGGGCTGGACCGCGCGGTGACCGACACCCGCGCCGACGAGTTCTGCTCACGGGTGGGCGCATTCCTCTACGACATCGACGATGCGCTGGTCGCCGCCGCCAAGACACGCCCGCAGCCGAGTCGCGACCGGGACATGACCGCTTAGTTATCACCGAGTAGGTGGTACGGCTTCGATCGAACTCGTATCATGGGGAGCAGATAGCCGCCAAGGTCGGCTACCCGTCGCCTACCCGGAGGCGACCAGCCACGCCTAGTGCCGGGGGAGGTACCGTGCCACTCTCCGAGCACGAGCAGCGCATGCTCGAACAAATCGAGAGCGCTCTCTATGCTGAGGATCCGAAGTTCGCCTCGTCCGTCCGCGGCGGACGTCTTCGCTCCACGTCGAGTCGACGCAGACTGCAGGCGGCGGCATTGTTCGCCATCGGCCTGTTCCTGCTCGTCGCCGGCATCGCCGCCCCGTTCAAGCCGGGCGGTTTCCCGATCATCAGCCTCGTCGGATTCATCGCCATGTTCGGTGCCGGCGTGCTGCTCATGATCGGCAACTCGCGCAGGTCCGCTCGGCCGGACTCGACCGAGACCCCCGGCGCGGGCTCCGGCCCCACGGGCGGCTCGACCGGACGCGGCGGTCGTCCGCGCAAGTCCGGCGGCTTCTCCGAGCGGATGGAAGACCGCTTCCGTCGAAGGTTCGAGCAGGAGTAACTCGGCTGTAGCCGAGACATCACGGCATCGAAGGCGGCGCCGCACCCGATCGGGTGCGGCGCCGCCTTCGCCTGTTTTCACGGTGGTGGGGCCGCCCGATCGATGGTCAGGGCGGTTCCCCCACTTTCCCCACCGTTCCCCACCGCGCCCCCACGGCCCGCGCCGCCGCCGGTGGCACCTGCGATGTTTGCTGAACGTTGTCGGAACCACGGGTTGCCGACCCGCGCGGGTTGCCCGAACACGCGATAACACCGAATCTCGGTGATAGCTGGCATGACCTGCGGAATTGTGTTGGCGGGGAGCGAGATCACCCGGGGTTTCGATTGAAAGTGGGGGAAAGTGGGGTAATGTGGGTCGCGCACTACAGGAGAGGCCGTACGGCGAGGTGATCCAGTAGGGAGGTGGCCGAGATGTTCCTCGGTACCTACACCCCCCGCCTGGACGACAAAGGGCGACTGACGTTGCCTGCGAAGTTTCGAGACGAACTGGCGGGAGGGTTGATGGTCACCAAAGGTCAAGACCACAGCCTGGCCGTGTACCCGAGGGACGAGTTCACCGCGCTCGCGCGGCGGGCCGCCGCGGCGTCTCGAAGCAACCCGCAGGCAAGGGCTTTCGTCCGAGCGCTGGCGGCGGGCACCGACGAGCAACGTCCGGATGCACAGGGCCGGATCACGCTGTCGCCGGACCATCGACGCTATGCCGATCTCACGCGAGATTGCGTGGTGATCGGTTCGGTCGACTTCCTCGAGATATGGGACAAGCAGGCGTGGGAGTCCTACCTCGCCGAGCACGAGGAGGACTACGCGCAAGCCAGAGACGAGTCGCTGGGCGGGATCTTCTAGCTCGGAGCACGCGAGTGCTGCGAGGCCTCTGCCCGGGCGCGGACCCTGACGTACTTCCCCGACGCCAGGTGCCGCGCCTCGGTCAGAGACCTCGACGCATTCGCCGGTTCCATCGCAAGGGCGGTGGAACGGCTTCATTCAGACCGCAATCTCATTCGAAAAGCACTGTGTGGCAAGGCGACCCGTCTGCGACGCGAGGCAGTATCCCGGGAGGTCGAGGTGAACCATGACACCGAGAACCCCCGTCATGTGCCGGTCCTGCTCGAACGCGCCGACGACCTGCTCGGCCCCGCGCTGAGCGAACCGGGCGCCGTCTACATCGACGCGACGCTCGGCCTCGGCGGCCATGCCGAACACTTCCTGCGCACCTATCCGAACGCGCACCTGGTCGGGCTCGACCGCGACACCACCGCGCTGAAACTGGCGGGCGAGCGGCTCGCGCCCTACGCCGACCGGATCACGCTGGTGCACACCCGCTACGACGGCATCGCCGACGCGCTGAGTCAGGCGGGCCTGCCCGAGATCGGCGCGGTGTCAGCGATTCTGATGGACCTCGGGGTGTCGTCGATGCAGCTCGACGAGGCCGATCGCGGTTTCGCCTACTCCGTCGACGCACCGCTGGACATGCGGATGGACCCGACCACCGGCCCGACCGCCGCCGACGTGCTCAACACCTACAGTCACGGCGACCTCGCCCGGGTGCTGAAAACCTATGGCGACGAACGGTTCGCGGGCAAGATCGCCTCCGAGGTGCTGCGCAGGCGGGCGGTCAAGCCGTTCACCACCAGCGCCGAGCTGGTCGAGCTGCTCTACGACACCATCCCGGCCGCGGCGCGGCGCACCGGCGGTCATCCGGCCAAGCGCACGTTCCAGGCCCTGCGGGTGGAGGTCAACGGCGAGCTCGACTCGCTGCGCGCGGCGCTGCCCGCGGCGCTCGACTCGCTGCGCGTGGGCGGGCGGATCTGCGTCATGTCGTACCAGTCGCTGGAGGACCGGCTGGTCAAGCAGGAGTTCGCGCCACGGATCGTGTCCAGATCGCCGATGGACCTGCCGGTCGAATTGCCCGGCATGGGACCGGAATTCCGGATGCTGACCCGAGGTGCGGAGAAGGCGACCGAGTCCGAGATCGAGGTCAACCCGCGATCCGCGCCGGTGCGGATGCGCGCGGCCGAACGGATCGCGGAGAGGTCAGGGAGGACACAGGAGGGGACACGATGAGCGTGCGGACGAGCACCGTCGCCGTGCCGGGGCGTGCGGCCCGTCGCGTCGAGGCGGCCGAACGGGTGAAATCCGGTGCCGCGCAGCGGGCCTACGCGCGCAAGCGCACCAGGGAGCAGCTGCTCGACGGGATCGAGCTGCCCGAGCGGGCCTCGACGATGGCCGGGCGGATCCCGTTCGTCACCGCCATCATCGGATTGCTCGGCTGCGGCCTGGCGCTGACCCTCCTGCTGACCACGCGCGCCGCCGAGGACAGCTACCAGCTCGGCGACGCCAGGACGGTCAACCGCAAGCTCGCCGACGAGCGGGCCGCGCTCCAGCGTGAGGTCGCGGCCGCCGACTCCGCGCCCGAATTGGCCGCGCGCGCCAGGGAACTGGGCATGATCCCGGCCAAGGACCCGGCCCGGCTGGTGCTCGGCCCCGGCGGTGAGGTGACCGTCATCGGGACGCCGACGCCCGCGCAGGGCGCGCCGGTGCCGCCGCTGAACGGTCCGCCGACCATCACTCCCAACCCCGCGCCGGGCCATGCCCAGGCGCAGGGTGAGCGGGTGGTTCCGGTGCAGCCGGGCGCCTCGACCACGGGTCCGGCCACGCCGAGCGGTACCCCGGCGAACGTGCTCGCCGCGCCTGCGGCTCAGGGCGCGGCGCCCGCACCGGCGCCCGCCGCGCCGCAGGCCCCGGTGGTCGCGCCGCAGCCCGCCGTCGCTCCGGCGCCTGCGCCGCTGGCCCCGGTCGACGCCGCCCCACCCGCCGACGTACCCGCACCCGCCGAAGGCCAGGCGCCCGCACCCGCCGAGGGACCAGCACCCGCACCCGCCGAGGGCACGGCGCCCGCACCGATCGCTCCGGTCACCGTGCCCGACCGGGTCGACGTCGCCGCCCCCACCGACCAGGGCGAACCGGTCGCACCGGCCGACTCGCCGCCGCCCGCCCCGGGCGTCGCGGCCGGCCTACCCGGCCGGGTCGCGGGGCCGCCGAGCGAGTCACCGCGGATCGTCGCTCCGGAGGGCGGTCGATGAGGCAGAGCGGGCCCGCGTCGCGACAGCGACGCGGGCCGGTCTCGTCGAGGGCCCGCCGATCGGGGTCGCTCTCGCCGGACCGGCCGATCCGGTTGCGCCTCGGCGTCGGCCGGGTCACCCTGCTGGCGACGCTGGCGGTGGTGGCACTGCAGCTGCTCTACATCCAGAGTCTGGCGGCGCCCGCGCTCTCCGCGCAGGCCGCGTCCCAGCGCACCACCAAGGAGACCGAGGCCGCCGTGCGCGGCCCGATCACCGACCGGCACGGCAACCAGCTCGCCTTCACCATCACCGCGAAAGCGCTGACCTTCCAGCCGGTCCGGGTGCGCCAGCAGCTGGCCGACGCCAAGAAGACCAAGCCGAGCGCGCCCGACCCCGAGCAGCGCCTGAAGGACATCGCGAAGTTCGTCCACGAGAAGCTCGGCGCCGCGGCGCCCAAGGAAGAAGAGCTGCTGGACAAGCTGCGCAGCGACAAGACCTTCACCTACCTGGCCCGCAATGTCGATCCGCGGGTGGCCTCGGAGATCCAGGCCAAGTTCCCCGAGGTCGGCGCCGAACGTCAGGACCTGCGCGAATACCCCGGCGGCGCCCTGGCGGCCAATGTGGTGGGCGCGACCGGCTGGGACGGGCACGGCCAGATCGGCCTGGAATCCGCGCTGGACTCGGTGCTCGCCGGCACCGACGGTTCGCGCACCTACGATCGCGGGTCCGACGGCGCGGTGATCCCCGGCAGCTACCGTGACCAGCAGCCCGCGGTGAACGGCTACGGCGTCGAGCTGACCCTCGACGAGGACATGCAGTACTACGTCCAGCAGCAGGTGCAGCAGGCCAAGCAGCTCTCCGGCGCGTCCTCGGCCTCGGCGGTGGTGCTCGACGCCAAGACCGGCCAGGTGCTGGCGATGGCCAACGACAACACCTTCAATCCCGCACTGGGACCGCAGCATTGGGCCTCGGCCGACATGAGCAACCCCTCGGTCGCCGAACCGTTCGAGCCCGGCTCGGTGAACAAGATCGTCACCGCGGCCGCCGCCATCGAGTACGGGCTCACCACGCCCGACGAGGTGCTGCAGGTGCCCGGCTCGATCCGGATGGCGGGGGTCACCGTCAACGACGCGTGGCAGCACGGCACCGCGCCGTACACCACCACCGGCATCTTCGGAAAGTCCTCCAACGTGGGCACGCTCATGCTCGCGCAGCGGGTGGGCGAGGATCGCTTCGCCGACATGGTCGACCGCTTCGGGCTCGGCAAGCGCACCGGGATCGGCCTGCCCGGCGAGAGCCCCGGCCAGGTGCCCGCGCGTGATCAGTGGTCCGGCGGCACCTTCGCGAATCTGCCCATCGGCCAGGGCCTGTCGATGACGACCCTGCAGATGACCGGCATGTACCAGGCCATCGCCAACGACGGACTGCGCATCCCGCCGCGCATCGTCAAGGCCAGGATCGCCCCCGACGGCACCCGCACCGAGGAACTGCAGCCCGACGGCGTGCGGGTGGTGAGCCCGCAGACCGCGAACACGCTGCGCACCGTCTTCCAGGCGACCGTGCAGAAGGACCCGATGGGCTACCAGATGGGCACCGGCGCCCCGGCCGCCATCGAGGGCTATCAGGTGGCGGGCAAGACCGGCACCGCGCAGAAGGTCGACCCGGGCTGCCGGTGCTATTCGTCCTCGTCGTTCTACATCACCTTCGCCGGGATGGCGCCCGCCGACAACCCCCGCTATGTGATCGGCATGATGCTCGACGCGCCGATCCGCAGCTCCGACGGCAGCGGTGGCGGGTCGGCCGCGCCGCTGTTCCACAGCATCGCCTCCTGGGCGTTGCAGCGTGACCGCGTGCCGCCGTCGCCGGAGCCCAAACGGCTGGTGCTGGAGGCCGGGCTCTAACTCCTCCGCCTAGGCACAACCCGCGTTGTCCATCCGACACCGCGCGTCGGTAACCTGACTGCTCGTCTCGCCCACGCGCTCGATCACTCTCAGAGAGGAGCCTTGTGCCCGCGCAGTCCAGCCCGCACGCGCTCCGGCCCACCACGCCGCCGTCGACGTCGCTGCGGGCCCTGCTGGACCTCACCGGCGCCACGGTGGCGACCCCGGTGACCACCGAACCGACCGTCACCGGCATCGAGCAGCGTTCCAACGCGGTGCGCCCCGGTGACCTGTTCGCCGCGCTGCCCGGCGCGAACGCGCACGGCGCGCGCTTCGCCGCCGACGCCATCGACCGCGGCGCGGTGGCCGTGTACACCGACGCCGCAGGCGCCGCCCTGATCGGCGAGGTCGCCGTGCCGGTCCTGGTGCGCGAGCGGCCGCGCGCCGTGCTCGGCGAGCTCTCGGCCGAGATCTACGGCCACCCGAGCGACCGCCTGCGCATCATCGGCATCACCGGCACCTCCGGCAAGACCACCACCTCGTACCTGGTGGAGGCCGGGCTCGCCGCGGCGGGCCTGTCGACCGGGCTGATCGGCACCATCGAGACCCGCATCGGCGGCAGGCGGGTGCCCAGCGCGCTCACCACACCCGAGGCGCCGCAGCTGCACGCGATGTTCGCCGCGATGGTCGAGCAGGGCGTGCAGGCGGTCGTGATGGAGGTCTCCAGCCACGCCCTGGCCCTGGGCCGGGTCGACGGCGTGCGCTTCGCCGTCGGCGCCTTCACGAACCTGTCCCAGGACCACCTCGACTTCCACGCCGACTTCGAGGACTACTTCGCCGCCAAACGCAAGCTCTTCGACGCGGATTCGCCGGTCGCCGCGCGCACCGCGGTGATCTGCGTCGACGACGAGTGGGGCACCCGGCTCGCCGGCGATCTCACCGCGCCGGTCACCGTCTCGACCACCGGCCCGGCCACCTGGCAGGTCACCGGTGACGTCGACGCCACCGGCGGCGAGCAGGAGTTCACCGCGGCGGGCCCGGACGGCGAACTGACCGTGCGGCTGCGGCTGCCCGGCCGCTACAACGTCGCCAACGCCCTGCTGGCCGTCGCGACCTGCGCCGCCGCCGGGGTCGATCCGGCCGTGGCCGCGCCCGCGCTGGCCACCGTCGACGTCCCCGGCCGCATGCAGCGGGTCGAGCGCGGCCAGGACTTCCTCGCCGTCGTCGACTACGCGCACAAGCCCGCCGCGGTCGAATCGGTGGTGGCCACCTTGCGCGGTCACCTCACCGAGGCCGGGCACGGCAGGCTGGCCGTCGTCGTCGGCGCCGGTGGCGACCGCGACGCGGCCAAGCGCCCGCTGATGGGCGCGGCCGCCGCGCGCGGCGCCGACCTGCTGATCGTCACCGACGACAATCCCCGCACCGAGGACCCGGCGGCCATCAGGGCCGCCGTGGTGGCCGGTGCGCACGAACTCCCGGCCACCGACCGCGGCGAGATCCGCGAGATCGGTGACCGCGCGGCGGCCATCGCCGCCGCCCTCGCCTGGGCGCGGTCCGGCGACGTGGTGCTCATCGCGGGCAAGGGCCACGAGGCGGGTCAGGAGATCCAGGGCGTCAAGCATCCCTTCGACGACCGCGAGGTGGTCGCGGCGGCGCTGGAAACCCTGCAGACACGACACAGTCCGCAGACGGACTCGGAGGACTTGACGGTTTCATGATCGAGATGACACTGCGGGAGATCGCGGACGTCGTCGGCGGCGAGCTGCACGACGTACCCGACCCTCAGGCACTGGTGACCGGTTCGGTCGAATTCGATTCGCGCCGAATCGGTTCCGGCGATCTGTTCCTCGCGCTGCCGGGCGCCACCTCCGACGGACACGATTACGCCGCCGCCGCGGTGGCCGCGGGCGCGGTCGCCGTGCTGGCGGCCCGGCCGGTCGGTGTGCCCGCGATCGTCGTGGCGCCGGACCGCGGTTCGGTCCCGGCGACCTCGGTCGCGCTCAGCGCCGACGCCGACGGCTCCGGCGCCGCCGTCCTCGCGGCGCTGGCCGAGCTGGCGCGCGCCAGCACCGAGCGGCTGGCCGCGCGCACCGGGCTGACCGTCGTCGGCGTCACCGGGTCCTCCGGCAAGACCTCGACCAAGGACCTGCTGGCCGCCGTGCTGGCGCCGCTGGGTCCGGTCGTCGCCCCGCCCGGGTCGTTCAACAACGAGCTCGGGCACCCCTGGACCGCGCTGCGCGCCGGCCTCGACACCAAGTTCCTCGCGCTCGAGCTGTCCGCCCGCGGACCCGGTCACATCGCCGCGCTGGCGCGTATCGCCCCGCCGCGCATCGGCGTCGTGCTCAATGTCGGCACCGCGCACCTCGGTGAGTTCGGCAGCCGCGAGGCCATCGCCCAGACCAAGGGTGAGCTGGTCGAGGCGCTGCCCGCCGAGGGACTGGCCGTGCTCAACGCCGACGACCCGAACGTCGCCGCCATGGCCTCGCGGACGAAGGCGCGCGTGGTGAAGGTCGGTCTGGCCGGTGACGCCGACATCCGCGCCACCGACGTGGTCACCGACGAGCAGGCCCGCGCCCGGTTCACCCTGCACGCGCGCGGCGAGTCCGTGCCGGTGCGGCTGGCCGTGCACGGCGAGCACCAGGTCGGCAACGCGCTGGCCGCGGCCGCCGTCGCGCTGGAGTGCGGTGCCGACCTGGCCACCGTCGCGCAGGCGCTGTCGGGCGCCACCGCGGCCTCGGCGCGCCGGATGGACGTGCGCACCACGGCCGAGGGCGTCACTGTCATCAACGACTCCTACAACGCCAACCCGGACTCGGTGAAGGCCGCGCTCAAGGCGCTGGTCACGCTGGCCAAGGCGGGTGAGGAGCCGCGCCGCAGCTGGGCCGTGCTCGGCGAGATGGGCGAGCTCGGCGACACCTCGGTGATCGAGCACGACGCGATCGGCCGCCTCGCGGTCCGCCTCGACGTCGACCGGTTGATCGTGGTGGGCACCGGACGGCCATCCCGGGGAATGCACCAGGGCGCGGTGATGGAAGGCTCATGGGGCGAGGAGTCGATCCTCGTGCCCGATATCGAGGCGGCGATCGCGCTGCTCGACGACGAGATCGCCGCGGGCGATGTGGTACTGGTCAAGGCGTCGAAGGCGGTGGGCCTGTGGGCCGTCGCCGAGCACCTGACCAGGGCAGGGGAAGGTAGCACGGAGGCGGCTCGATGAGGCAGATTCTTTTCGCGGCGGGGATCGCACTGGCGGTGTCGATCCTGTTGACGCCGTTGCTGATCCGGGTCTTCGCCAGACAGGGCTTCGGCCAGGAGATCCGGGTCGACGGCCCGGCCAGCCACCAGGCCAAGCGCGGCACCCCCACCATGGGTGGCGTCGCCATCCTGATCGGCATGTGGGCCGGTTACCTCGGCTCGCACCTGATCGGCATCGGCTACGACGCCGAGGGCCCGACGGCCTCGGGTCTGCTGGTGCTCGGGCTGACCACCGCGCTCGGCGTGGTCGGCTTCCTCGACGACTTCATCAAGCTGCGCAAGCAGCGCAACCTGGGCCTGTCGGCCGCGGGCAAGTACATCGGCCAGATCGGCGCCGCGGTCCTGTTCGCGGTGCTGGTGCTGCAGTTCCGTGGCCAGAACGGGCTCACCCCGGGCAGCAAGCACATCTCCTATGTGCGCGACATCTCGACGGTGTCGATGGGCGCGATCGTGTTCGTCGTCTTCGTCTGCCTGCTGGTGGTGGCCTGGTCCAACGCGGTCAACCTGACCGACGGCCTGGACGGTCTGGCCGCCGGTTCGATGAGCCTGGTGCTCGGCGCGTACGTGATCATCACCTTCTGGCAGTACCGCAACGCGTGCTCCACCAGCCCCGAGGCCGGCTGCTATGACGTGCGCGACCCGCTGGACCTGGCGCTGGTGTGCGCCGCCGCGGCCGCCGCGTGCATCGGCTTCCTGTGGTGGAACGCCGCGCCCGCCAAGATCTTCATGGGCGACACCGGGTCGCTGGCCCTGGGCGGCATGCTGGCCGGGCTGTCGGTCACCACCCGCACCGAGCTGCTGATGGTCGTCATCGGCGCGCTGTTCGTCGCCGAGGCGGCGTCGGTAGTGTTGCAGGTGGCGGTGTATCGCACCACCCGCAACCGCTTGTTCAAGATGGCGCCGTTCCATCACCACTTCGAATTGAGCAAGTGGGCGGAAACCACGGTGATCATCAGGTTCTGGATCCTGGCCGGCATCGCCGCCGCCGTGGGTCTCGGACTGTTCTACAGCGAATACCTTTCGCAGGTCGGGTGAGGACGAACATGGTCGAACACTCTCCCCGCGCCCTCCGCTCCCCGGGCCCCATGCTCGAATTCCTGCGTGGCCGTGACGTTCTCGTCGCGGGCTGGGGCGTCTCCGGGCGCTCACTGATCGAACCGCTGCGCGATATCGGCGCGCATCCGGTGGTCACCGACAGCGGCGCCAAGGCGCTGGCCGAGGCCGCCGAACTGGGTCTCGAGGTCGCCACCAGCGTCGAGCTGGAGAACGCCGATCTGAGCCGGTTCGCGCTGGTCATCACCAGCCCGGGCTGGCGGCCGGACTCGCCGGTGCTGGTCTCCGCCGTCACCGAGGGCATCCCGGTCTGGGGTGACGTCGAGTTCGCCTGGTGGGTCGACCAGGCCAGGATCTACGGTCCGGTCCGCAAGTGGCTGGTGATCACCGGCACCAACGGCAAGACCACCACCACCAACATGACGCACTCGATCCTGCGTGCCGCCGGCATCGCCAGCGTGGCCTGCGGCAATATCGGCCTGCCGATCCTGGACGCGCTGCGCCGCAATCCCGGCCCGCAGGTGCTCGCCGTCGAGCTGTCCTCGTTCCAGCTGCACTGGGCGCCGTCGGTGCGCCCGGAGGCCGGGGTCGTGCTCAATGTCGCCGAGGACCACCTGGATTGGCACGGCGGCCTGGACGCCTACGCCGCCGCCAAGGCGCGCGCGCTGACCGGGCGGGTCGGCGTCGTCGGCCTCGACGATCCGGTGGCGGGCTCGCTGGCGCGCAAGGCCAAGGCCCGGCGCACCGTCGGCTTCCGGATCGGGGTGCCCGCCGACGGCGAACTCGGCGTGGTCGACGGCAAGCTGCTCGACCGCGCGTTCACCAAGGCCGCGATCCTCGCCGAGACCTCCGACATCAGCCCGCAGGGCCCGGCCGGCATCGCGGATGCCCTCGCCGCCTCCGCGCTGACCAGGGCGATCGATGTGGCGCCGCAGTTCGTGAAGGAGGGCCTGGCCGAGCACAAGGTGGGCCCGCACCGCACCGCGTTCGTCCGCGAACTGGGCGGGGTCGACTTCATCGACGACTCCAAGGCCACCAACCCGCACGCCGCGCGCGCCGCGATCCTGGCGCACCCGCACGTGGTCTGGGTGGCGGGCGGCCTGCTCAAGGGCGCGAGCGTCGACGACCTGATCGAAGAGGTGGGCGACCGGCTGGTCGGCGCGGTCCTGTTCGGTGCCGACGCGCCGGTGATCGCCGCCGCGTTGGCGCGACACGCACCCGAGGTCCCGGTCATCGAGCTGGATGCGCGAGACGATGCAGGCATGGAGTCGTCGAGATCCCAGCGTGCCGAAGCGGTCATGGGCCGCGCGGTCCGCGCCGCGGCGGGTCTGGCCCGCGCCGGAGACACCGTGTTGCTCGCCCCCGCGGCCGCCTCCCTGGACATGTACGACGACTACACCCACCGCGGACGCTGCTTCGTGGACGCGGTGACGGCACTGGAAGACGGTGACATCGGGCGGGCCCTATGACAGAGACGCGGCGGACCGGCTGGGCGGGGGAGCGCTTCGGCGCTTGGCTGGCCCGTCCGCTCGCGTCCTTTCACCTGATCGTCACCATCGCGACCCTGCTGACCGTGCTCGGCCTGGTCATGGTGCTCTCGGCGTCGAGTGTCGAGGCGTACGCCGGTGGCGGGTCGGCGTACGCGCTGTTCATCCAGCAGGCCATGTTCGCCGCGCTCGGCGCCGTCGCCTTCTATATCGCGCTGCGGCTGCCGCTGCGGCTGCTGCGGCAGTGGTCGTTCCCGATCTTCAGCATCTCGGTGCTGGCGCTGGTGCTGGTGCTCATCCCCGGCATCGGCGCCATCCACGGTGGCGCGCGGCGCTGGTTCGACATCGGCCCGCTGTCGATCCAGCCGTCCGAGGTCGTCAAGGTGACGCTGGTGGTGTGGGGCGCGCATCTGCTGGCTTCGCGGCGCGGCGCCCAGCTCAAGGACATCCTGGTGCCGCTGGTGCCCGCCGGTCTGCTGGTGTGCCTGCTGGTGGTGCTGGAACCGAACCTGTCGACCACCATCGCGCTCGGCATCGTGCTGATGGCGCTGCTGTGGTTCGGCGGGCTGCCGGTGCGGCTGTTCGTCGGGATCATGGTCACCGGGGTGGTCGCGGCGTCGGTGCTGGCGCTGTCGGCCGGGTATCGCTCCGATCGGGTGCGCGCGTTCTTCAACCCCGGTGACGACCCGCAGGGCGTGAACTATCAGGCGCGCCAGGCCAAGTACTCCCTCGCCGACGGCGGCATCTGGGGCCGCGGCCTCGGCCAGAGCCGCGCGAAGTGGAGCTACCTGCCCAACTCGCACAACGACTTCATCTTCGCCATCATCGGCGAGGAACTCGGCTTCCTCGGCTGCATGCTGGTGCTGGCCCTGTTCGCGCTGTTCGTCTACGCGGGCATCCGGATCGCGCTGCGCTCGGTCGACCCGTTCCTGCGGCTGCTCACCGCGACCGCCACCACCTGGATCACCGCGCAGGCGCTGATCAACATCGGCTACGTCGTGGGGCTGCTGCCGGTGACCGGTCTGCAGCTGCCGCTGGTCTCGGCCGGTGGATCCTCGCTGGCCATCACGCTGTTCATGTTCGGCATCATCGCCAGCGCCGCCCGGCACGAACCGGAGGCGGTCTCGGCCCTGCAGGCCGGGCAGGACGGGCGGGTGAGCCGGATGCTGCGGCTGCCGGTGCCCGAGGTGTACACGCCCTTCAAGGCCGACGCACCGCGCAGGCCCGCCCCGAAAGCCAAGGCCGAGCGGCCGCGTCCGGCCGCGCGCCGCGAGAGCCCGGCCCCGCGCCGCCGACGCGCCCCCCAGAGCCGCGGCACCAGTTCGCTACGGTCGACCCGAGCATGGGAACCGACCTATCCGATGCCACACGCGAAAGAACGAGGTAGATCCAAGTGAGTCACCCGCGTCCCGGGTTGTCGGTGATCGTCGCAGGCGGAGGCACCGCAGGCCATATCGAACCCGCGCTCGCCGTCGCCGACGCCCTGCGCGCGCTCGACGCTTCGATCCGGGTGACCGCGCTGGGCACCGAACGCGGTCTGGAGACCGAGCTGGTTCCCGAACGCGGATACCCGCTCGAGCTGATCCCGCCGGTGCCGTTGCCGCGCAAGCCCTCCGCCGACCTGCTGCGCCTGCCCGGCCGGGTGCGCGCCTCGGTGAAGGCGACCAGGGCCGTCATCGACGAGGTGCAGGCCGACGTGATCATCGGCTTCGGCGGCTACGTCGCCCTGCCCGCCTACCTCGCCGCGCGCGGTGGCCTGTTCGGCCGCAAGCGCGCCGTGCCGGTGGTGGTGCACGAGGCCAACGCCAAGGCGGGCATCGCGAACAAGGTCGGCGCCAAACTCGCCGCGAAGGTGCTTGCCGCGGTGCCCGATTCGGGCCTGGCCGACGCCCAGGTCGTCGGCATCCCGGTGCGCGCCTCCATCACCGGTCTGGACCGCGCGGCTCTGCGCGCCGAGGCCCGCGCCCACTTCGGCCTGCCCGCCGAGGGCCCGGTGCTGCTGGTGTTCGGCGGATCGCAGGGCGCGCGCAGCCTCAACGAGGCCGTCTCCGGCGCCGCGCCGCAGCTGGCGGCCGCGGGGATCGCGGTGCTGCACGCGCACGGCCCGAAGAACAGCGTCGAGGTGAGCACCGCCGACGCGGACGCGCCGTATGTCGCCGTGCCGTACCTGTCCCGGATGGATCTGGCCTACGCCGCCGCCGACGCGGTGGTCTGCCGCTCCGGCGCGATGACCGTGGCCGAGGTGTCGGCGGTCGGCTTGCCCGCCTTCTACGTGCCGCTGCCGCACGGCAACGGCGAGCAGGAGTTCAACGCCAGGCCCGTGGTCGCGCAGGGAGGTGGCAGAATTGTCGCCGACGCCGACCTGACCCCGAAATACGTGATCGATGAGGTGATTCCGCTGCTGCTCGACCCCGCTCGACTCGCCGAGATGAGCCGCGCCGCCGCAGGCGCGGGCCATCGCGACGCTGCCGACACGGTGGCCCGGATCGTCACCGAGGTCGCCCGATGAGCGGTCAGCGGCCGGAGGCGGCAGCGGAGCGTGACCACGCAGGCCGCCCGATCATCGGCAGTGGACGCAGCTCGAGCGGCGAGGAACTCGCTACGGCGCTGCCACCCGAACTCGAACGGGTGCACATGGTCGGCATCGGCGGCGCCGGCATGTCCGGCATCGCCCGGATCCTGCTCGCCCGCGGCGGCGCGGTATCCGGCTCGGACGCGCGGGAGAGCCGCGGCGTGCTGTCGCTGCGGGCGCGCGGCGCGCAGGTCCGCATCGGCCACGACGCCGACGCGCTCGACCTGCTGCCCGGCGGCCCGACGGTCGTCGTCACCACCTACGCCGCGATCCCGAAGACCAATCCGGAACTGGTCGAGGCGAATCGGCGCCACATCCCGGTGCTGCTGCGCCCGACCGTGCTCGCCGCGCTGATGCGCGGGCACAAGACCCTGTTGGTCTCGGGCACGCACGGCAAGACCTCGACCACCTCGATGCTGATCGTGTCGCTGCAGCACTGCGGCGCCGATCCGTCGTTCGCGGTCGGCGGCGAGCTCAACGAGGCGGGCACCAACGCCCACCACGGCAGCGGTGACATCTTCGTCGCCGAGGCCGACGAGTCCGACGGCTCACTGCTGCAATACGACCCGGACGTCGCCGTGGTCACCAACATCGAATCCGATCACCTGGACTTCTTCGGCACCGACGAGGCCTACATCCAGGTCTTCGACGACTTCGCCGACCGGCTCGCGCCGGGCGGTCTGCTGGTGGTGTGCCTGGACGATCCGGGCTCGCTGGCGCTGGCGCATCGGGTCGCTCCGCGACTGCGTGAGCGCGGTGTGGAGGTCCTCGGCTACGGCTCCGGCGACCTGTCGGCGGCTCCGGTGCCGGTGGGCGCGCGCCTGATCGATTGGCAGCCGCGCGATGTCGGCGGCATCGTCGAGTTCGAGCTGGCGGGGGAGAGCACCCCGCGCACGGTGCGGCTGTCGGTGCCGGGCAGGCACATGGCGCTCAACGCGCTGGCCGCGCTGCTGGCCGCCAGGGCCACCGGCGCCGATATCGACGAGATCGTGCAGGGCCTGGAGGGTTTCGGTGGCGTGCACCGCCGGTTCCAGTTCACCGGCCGGGAGAACGGCGTGCGCGTCTTCGACGACTACGCCCACCATCCCACCGAGGTACGCGCCGTGCTCGAGGCCGCCGCCCAGCTGGTCGCCCAGGAGGCACGCGACGGCGCGCGGACCACGCGCGGCCGGGTGATCGTGGTGTTCCAGCCGCATCTGTACAGCCGCACCGCCACCTTCGCCACCGAGTTCGGCGCCGCGCTGAGCCTGGCCGACGAGGTGGTCGTGCTCGACGTCTACGGCGCGCGCGAGGAGCCGCTGCCCGGCGTCAACGGTGCGCTGGTGGCCCAGGCCGTGACGAGCCCGGTGCACTACCAGCCGGACATGTCGAAGGTGGGCAAGCAGGTCGCCGCGCTCGCGCAGCCCGGCGACGTCGTGATCACCATGGGCGCCGGCGATGTCACCATGCTCGGCAGCCAGATCCTCGACGGCTTGCGCGCCCGGCCGCAACAGGGCGGCCGGTGAGATTGCCGATGCCCGCCGCGCGCGGGTGGCGCGGCTACCGCCTCTGGACGGTGGTCGGCCTCCTCGTGGTGACGGTGCTCGTTGTTCTCGCCTGGTTCACCCCGGTGTTGTCGGTGCGTACCGTGCGCGTCGACGGCTTGGTCGCGGTCTCCGAGGAAGAGGTCCGCGCACGGCTCGAAATCCCGGACGGCCGTTCGATGTTGCGCATCGACACCACCTCGATCGCCCAGCGCGTGGCCGCGATCCCGAAGGTGCGTTCGGTCCGGGTCCAGCGCACGTTCCCCTCCACCGTGCTCGTGAGCGTGGTGGAACGAACACCGGTGCTGTACATCGAATCACCGGACGGCGCGCACCTGATCGACGCCGAGAGCGTCGAATTCGCGATCGAGCCCGCATCGCCGATCGGGGTGCCGAGGCTGCTCACCGAGGGGTCCTTCACCGGGCCCGCGGCGGCCAGGGCCGCGGTGGATGTGCTGGTCACGCTGCCGCCCGCGCTGTCGGTGCAGGTGGGCGAGGTTGTCGCGCGGTCGATTTCGGACGTCTCGTTGAACCTACGTGACGGTAGGAAGGTAGTGTGGGGCGGCACGGGCGACGGCGAGCGCAAAGCTGCCGTCGTGTTGCCGCTGCTGACCCGTGAGGGGACCGTGTTCGACGTGTCGAGTCCGAATCTGGTCACGGTAAAGTGAGCGACACTCTTTGTGGCACAAGATTCTGGCTCTCGTCTCGGCGCGCCTGCGCCGGGATCGCAGTGGCTGCGAATAGCGTTCCGCAGCAGTCGGATACTTGACATAACGCCAACCCTATGGTTGAGGTTGAGGGTTTAAGATCGAAGGAAGGCGAGAGCCCATGACGCCCCCGCACAACTACCTTGCGGTGATCAAGGTCGTCGGTATCGGCGGCGGCGGCGTGAACGCCGTCAACCGAATGATCGAACAGGGACTCAAGGGAGTCGAGTTCATCGCGGTCAATACCGACGCCCAAGCCCTGCTGATGAGCGATGCCGACGTCAAGCTGGATGTCGGCCGCGAGCTGACCCGCGGCCTCGGTGCCGGTGCCGATCCGGAAGTCGGCCGCAAGGCCGCCGAAGACCACAAGGACGAGATCGAAGAGGTGCTCAAGGGCGCCGACATGGTCTTCGTCACCGCGGGCGAGGGCGGTGGCACCGGTACCGGTGGCGCGCCCGTCGTCGCCAGCATCGCCCGGAAGCTGGGCGCGCTGACCATCGGTGTCGTCACCCGGCCGTTCTCGTTCGAGGGCAAGCGCCGTGGCAACCAGGCCGAGGTCGGCATCAACCTGCTGCGCGAGTCCTGCGACACGCTCATCGTCATCCCGAACGACCGGCTGCTGCAGCTGGGCGACGCGGCGGTGAGCCTGATGGACGCGTTCCGCTCCGCCGACGAGGTGCTGCTCAACGGTGTCCAGGGCATCACCGACCTGATCACCACCCCGGGTCTGATCAACGTCGACTTCGCCGACGTCAAGTCCGTCATGTCCGGCGCCGGTTCGGCGCTCATGGGCATCGGCTCGGCGCGCGGTGAGGGCCGGTCGGTGAAGGCCGCGGAGACGGCGATCAACTCGCCGCTGCTCGAGGCGTCGATGGACGGCGCGCACGGCGTGCTGCTCTCGATCGCCGGCGGCTCCGACCTCGGTCTGTTCGAGATCAACGAGGCGGCCTCGCTGGTGCAGGAGGCGGCCCACATCGAGGCCAACATCATCTTCGGTACGGTCATCGACGATTCGCTGGGCGACGAGGTGCGCGTCACCGTCATCGCGGCCGGTTTCGACGGTGGCGGTCCGTCCCGGCGGGCCGCGCCCGAATCGCACACCCGGGTCGGGTCCGGCCCGATCGGTGCCGGGCGGGCGGGCGAGGTCGGCCAGGCGCGCACGAGCGAGGCGCCGGTCCGGGCGACCGAGCCCGCCACCAGCGGGGTGTCGAGCGGGCGCACCAGTGCGCCGAGCTACCGCGACACCGAGCGCTACCGGGAATCGGAGCGGCAGCGGGTCACCGAGCAGGCCATGAACCGCGTCAACAACCCCGACCAGGGCGACGACGGCGACGATGACGACGACATCGAAGTGCCGATCTTCATGCGCCGATAGGCAGAGACAAACGAGAAGCGCCCGGACTCCACGGAGTCCGGGCGCTTCTCGTTTCTCCGGGGCTCAGCCCTTGGCGCTGCCCAGGCAGAACGTGGTCTTCGGGTCGTTGACGACCAGCACCGAGTCGGCGTCCGCGCCGCACAGCTGCTCGTCGACCTGACCGTCGATCCGCGAGACGACCTTGAAGTCGGCCTCGGTGGCGGTGCACGGCACGAACTTGTAGCCGGTCATCATGCCCTCGTTGTAGCAGCTGCCCTCCTTGAAGTTGGGGGCCAGACAGAGGAACGCGAGGGTGCCGCCGCTGCCGAAGGTCTCCTCGTAGGAGGTGTAGTCCTCGTGGCACTCGACCTTCTGATCGTGCACCTGGACGACCTTGTAGACGGCGGTCTCGGCCGAGCAATCGACCGGCTCGGTCTTGGAGTCGATCATCGACGCCGAGATCACGTTGATGCAGTCACCGACCTTCGAGCGGGCGGTGTCGGACTTGCCCGCGTCCTTGGCCACCTCGGTGACCTTGTCCACGGCCGAGCAGCCAGCGGCGCCGAGTGCCGAGACCGCCAGCAGTGCGAGCGCGAACCGCGAAACCTTGCCCTTGCCGGTGAATGTCATGCGAACCTTCTTTCTGAAGAACCTCACCGCGGACCCTTCGGCGGTGATCGGCCTCGCCCACCCAACCCCACGGCCGTCTCCGGAGCATCCGGGAAACCACGGCATTCGCGCGTCGGCGGCCCGGGTTAGGCTCACCCCGGACAATCCGGGCAGGAGAGGGGGTGGTGACGGTGATCGAACGCGCCTTCGTCGGCCGGGCTCCCGAACTCGCCACCCTGACCTCGACGTTCACCGGTCCCGACGCCCCCTGGCTGCTGCTGGTGGAGGGGCCCGCCGGAATCGGCAAGTCCCGCTTGATCACCCATTTCGCCCAGGCCGCACCGTGTCGGGTGTTCTCGATCACCGGTGCCGAGGACGCCCGCACCCAACCGCGCTATCTCGCCGACGATCTCGTCGAACAACTCGGTGACGTCGACTCGGCCCGGGCGCGCGGCGCGGCGGTCGGCCACCGCCCGGAGGCCGATCTCGCCGACGCGGGTCGCGCTATGCCGCCGCTCGACGACCCCGAAGCCGGTGTGCCCGCGGCGGAACTGCTCGCCGACCTCGCGCTCGCCCGGTGGCTGCGGCGCGCGCTCGGCGCGGCGGAGACGTTGCTGGTCGTCGACGACGCGCAGTGGGCCGACGCGGAATCGGTGCGGCTGCTGGCCTTCCTGATCCGCAATCGGCCGGTGGGCGGGTTCCGGTTGCTCCTGGCGTTCCGCGACGGCGGTTGTCCGCCGTCGATCGCCCGGTTGCTGCGGGCGCCGCGGGTCCGCTCGGCGCAGATCCTGGTTCCGCCGTTCACCCGGGTCGAGGTCGACGGACTGCTGCCGGGGGAGGACCCGCGGCGGCGCGCGCGGTTGCTCGACGCGTCCCAGGGCAATCCGCTGTACCTGTCCCTGCTGGCCGACCTGCCCGACCGGGAGCTGGACCGGGCGTTGCGCGGGGAGAACCCGGATCCCGCATCGACCGACTACGCGGCCGTCGACCGGACGATCCGCGCCGAACTGGCCCAGCTGCCCGAGCTCGAACGGTCGGTCGCGCAGGCCGTCGCCGTGTGCGGTGCGCCGCCCGACCTCGAACTGCTGTCCGCGACAGCGGATCTTCCCGCCGCGTCGGTGGCGGGCGCGCTCGACGGTCTGGCCGCCCGCGGCGTCGTCCGCGCGGTCGACGGCACGGTGACCTTCGTCCACCCGCTGATCCGCACCGCCGCCTACCGCCTGGCGGGGCAGGGCTGGCTGACCCTGGCCCACCGCCGCACCGCATCGGCCCTGCGTGCCCGCGCCGCGCCGATGACCGCGCGGGCCACGCAACTCGAACACGCGCTGCTCGGCCGGGACGAGATCGCGGGAGCCGAATTGCGGCTGGCCGCCGACCAGGTCCTCGCCGACGCCCCGGCCTCGGCCGCGCGCTGGCTCGCGCTCGCGCACCGGATCGCGCCCTCGGTCGCCGATCCGCTCGCCGACGCGGTGGCGCTCGGCCGGGCGCTGCTGCTGGCGGGCGCGGGCGAGCGCGCGGCGGCGGCGCTCGACCCGGCCGCCGCCGAGCCGGGCCCACACCAGCTGGAAGCGCTGCTGCTCTCGGCCCGGTGTGCCCGCATGCGCGGCCGGGTCGAGCAGGCCAGGACGCTGCTCGCGACGGCCGCGACCCTGCCCCGCCGCGCCGGTGACGGCCCGGTCCAGCTGGAACTGGCCATCCTGGAATTGCAGGACCACCGCGACGCCGAGGGCCACGCCCGCCTCAACGCCCTGTTCGGGTCCGCCGAGATCGAGGACCCGGCGGTCCGCGCCGCCGCGCTGGCGTTGCGCTGCCTCGGTTTCGTCGCCGACGGCCAGATCCGGACCGCGGCCGACCTCTATCCCGGGTGCCACCGGGCCTTCGAGGACCTCACCGACGCCGGCTTCCGCGAGGTCGTCCACGCGATCCCCGCCCTGGGCTGGTGCGCCTACTTCCTCGACCACGACCGCGACGGTCTCGTCCACCTCGACCGCGCGCTGCGGGTCAGCCACCGCTTCGGCCGCAGCTACGCCCTCGCCGAACTCCAGACCGTCCGCGCGTACTCGCTGGCCAAACTCGGTCGCCTGCACGCCGCGATCGCCGCCGCCGACGACGCGACCGAGGCCGCCACCACCTTCCACCACCCCGACCTGCTCTCCTTCGCCGGCGCGGTCAAACTCCGCACCCTGCTCCTGACCGCCCCCACCGACACCGTCACCACCCAGTGGCACGCCGTCGCCGCCCTGCCGCGCCCCGCCATGCGCTGGTGGCGCCAGGTCGTCGAGACCACCCTCGCCGAAACCGCCCGCCTCCTGGTCCTCCCGTCCTCGGACCTTCGACCGCCCGGTGACCAGGTCTCCGACCTGGGGCGCCCGCCCACCGTTCCGCCGGTCCCAGGTGTTCCGGCGTCCGGCGTCCCCGCGCTTCCCAGGGATTCGGCACCGCCCCTGCCCGCCCTCGACACCCGCCCCGGCCCGCTGCATCCCACGCATCTCGCCAGGGCAGCCCACGCCGCCATCGCCGACGGTGACCTCATGAGAGCCGCTGACCTCGTCGCCCGGGCGGCCGCCGCGGCGACCGCCCAGATGTCGGCCATCGGTGTCGGTGAAACCGTCGCGGGTGATGACGGCTCCACCCCGGCGGACCGGCGGCCGAGCAGTCCGGGTCGCGCCGCGCAGCCGACCGTAGTCGGTGCCGCGCGCCTCGCGGGCGGTGCTCCCGGCGTGCCGCACACCGCACCGGATGGCTCGGCCGTCGGTGCGCACGCGCCGCATCGGGCCGACGGCAGTCGGAGCACCGCAGACGGGGGCTCGGCTGCCGGTGCGCACGCGCCGCATCGGGCCGACGGCAGTCGGAGCACCGCAGACGGGGGCTCGGCTGCCGGTGCGCACGCGCCGCATCCGGCTGATGGCAGTCGGAGCACCGCGCACGAGGACCCGGGCGGCGCCTTCGTGTCGCACGGGGGTCTGGGCAGTCAGGTCGGGTCGGCCGCGCTGGCCATGGCCGACTATGCCGCCGCCATCGGTGATCTCGGTGCCGCCGCGGCGGCGGCCGAGCGGGCGATCGCCGCGTTCACGCGCGCCGGAATGGCGGTCAACCGCGCGCAGGCCGAACTGCTGGCCGGCACTGTCGCGGGCCGTCGCGGCGATTTCGGCGAGGCGACCAGCCGATTCGCCTCGGCGCGGGCGACTTTCGCCGACGCGGGCGCGCAGCGGCTGCTGGCCGAGACCACCACCGCCCAGCGCCGCCTGGCCGGTAGTTGCTCACCCACTGTCTCCATCCTGACCAGGCGCGAACGCGAAGTCGCCGACCTGGCGGCGCTGGGCTACGCGAACAAGGACATCGCCGCGCACCTGTACCTGAGCCCCCGCACCGTCGAGGACCACCTCGGCCGCGTCCTGCGCAAGCTCGGCCTCACCAGTCGCGCGGGCATCGCCCGCAAGCTCGACGAGCTGAGCGGCCCGAGCACCCCGTCCGTCCCCTCGGCCTCGCGCCACTGAGTTGTGCTCGGTGCCGAGCGGTGCCGAGCGGTGCCGAGCGGTGCCGAACCCACAGCGCGCGGACCGGGCTCGCCTGCTGTCCGGTGCCCGGGTTGGCACGGCGCCCTGGGTTGACCGACGTCACCACCCACGGGCGCCGCACCCCGCCCGGACGGCACTACGCTCGAAGTCATGACTTCCGCACCTCCCACCGTGACCGTTCGCCGGGTGACCACCACCCGCGCCGGTGGCTTCTCCGCCGCCCCGTACGACTCGTTCAACCTGGGCGATCACGTCGGCGACGATCCGGAAGCCGTGCGCCGCAACCGGGTTCGGCTGGCCGAGGGGATCGGGCTCACCCCGGACCGGCTGGTGTGGATGGAGCAGGTGCACGGGCGCGCCGTGGAGATCGTCGACGGGCCGCGCGCCGAACCGGTCCCGGTCACCGACGCGCTGGTCACCACCGTGCCGAACCTCGCCCTGGTGGTGCTCACCGCCGACTGCGTGCCGATCCTGCTCTCCGACGACGAGGCCGGCGTCATCGCCGCGGTGCACGCGGGCCGCATCGGCGCCCGGATCGGGATCGTGCCGCGGGTGCTCGAGGCGATGGTGTCGGTGGGCGCGCGGGTCGAGCGGATCGGCGCCTTCCTCGGCCCCGCCGCCTCCGGCCGCCAATACGAGGTCCCCGCCGCGATGCGCGCCGACGTCGAGGCCCACCTGCCCGGCAGCGCCACCACCACGGTCCGCAAGACCCCCGGTCTGGACCTGCGCGCCGGCATCAGCAGGCAGCTCACCGAGGCGGGCGTCGGCGGCATCGCGCTGGACCCGCGCTGCACGATCGAGGACAAGACCCTGTTCAGCCACCGCCGCGGCGCCCCGACCGGCCGCATCGCCGGCGTGATCTGGATGGACCCCACCGCGTGAGCGCGGCGCGCGAGACCACCCGCGCCCAGGAACTCTCGGCCCGCCTCGACGGCCTGCTGGCCCGCATCGATGCCGCCGTGGCGGCCGCGGGCCGACCGGCCGGTGCGGTCCGGCTGCTGCCGGTGACGAAGTTCTTCCCCGCCGCCGACGTCGACATCCTCTACGGCCTCGGCAGGCGCGAGTTCGGCGAGTCGCGGGAGCAGGAGGCCTCGGCCAAGGTCACCGAGCTGGGCTACGACGACGTCGAATGGCACATGATCGGCCGTCTACAGCGGAACAAGGCGCGCGCGGTGGCGCGCTGGGCGCACACCGTGCACTCGGTCGACAGCGAACGCCTGGCAACCGCCCTGGACCGGGCCGCGCAGGACGCCATGGCAGCCGGCGAGCGTACCGCGCCCCTGCGCGTCCTGCTCCAGGTGAGCCTGGACGACGACCCCGGTCGCGGGGGTGTCGCTCCGGCCGATCTGCCCGCCCTGGCCGACCTCGTGGCGAAGGCCCCCGGCCTGCATCTGGCCGGTCTGATGGCGATTCCGCCCCTTGACGCCGCCAGTGATGCGTCCTTTGCGAATCTTGCGACTTTGCACACTTCGCTGCTGGCTCGACACGCCGACGCCACCGAACTTTCTGCAGGTATGTCGGGTGATTTGGAAGTTGCGGTCGAACACGGTTCGACGTGTGTGCGTGTCGGTACCGCCTTGATGGGCGCGCGACCGATAACCTCGGCGTAGCAAAGAAACCTCATCAGTCACATTCGACACATACGATTGGGCCGACGAGGCGCTGAGCAAGAACTTCAACACCCGGCCGCCACCGGGGCCGAAGGAAGGTCGACCAGATGAGCACGCTGCACAAGTTCAAGGCGTACTTCGGCATGGTTCCGCTCGACGAGTACGAAGACGATTACGTCGACGATCACGCCCCTCGCGGCGCCGACGAGCGCGCGGGCCGCACTCGCCCGCGCAGCTACGACCGCTACGCCGAAGACCGATACGGCGCCGACCGTTTCGAGGACGAGGCCGACGACTACCCGCAGCCGGCCTACAAGTCGGCCTACCAGGCGCGTCGTGACGATTACGTCGCCGACACCTACGCCGACGATCGTTATGAGACGCCACGTCGCCCCACCAGGATCGAGACCGCGCCGTCATCGGGGCGCTCGTTCCGGGCGGGCGGTGTCGCACCCGGCATGCGCGGTTCCACCCGTGGCGCGCTCGCGGTCGATCCCGACGCCGAGGAGCGCAGGCTGGAGGAGCGCATGCGCCCCGAGCCTGCTGCCGCGCGGCGGCCTGGGATCTTCGAGGACGGAGGTCCCTTGTCCAAGATCACCACGCTGCGTCCGCGGGACTACAGCGAGGCCAGGATCATCGGTGAGCGTTTCCGTGAGGGCAACCCGGTGATCATGGATCTGGTCGACCTGAGCAATGCCGATGCGAAACGGCTGGTCGATTTCGCGGCCGGGCTCGCGTTCGCGCTGCGTGGTTCGTTCGACAAGGTGGCGACGAAGGTGTTCCTGCTCTCACCGGCCGATGTCGACGTATCAGCGGAAGAGCGCCGCCGGATCGCCGAAAACGGCTTCTACAACCAGAAATAGCGACCACCTCCGCAACGCCGTGATGGCCGCCCGCGCACTGCGCGGCGCGGCCATTTTGCACGCCGCCGATTTTGCGGCAGAGTGAAGACGTGGCCCTGTTCGCGGTTCTGTACCTGGTGCTTTTCATCTTCTGGCTGTTGCTGATCAGCCGGGTGATCGTCGAGTTCATTCGCAGTTTCGCGCGCGATTGGCGCCCGACCGGTGTGGTGGTGATCATCCTCGAGGTGATCTTCACGGTGACCGACCCGCCGGTGAAACTCCTGAGGCGGTTGATACCTCCTGTGAATCTCGGGGGCATTCGGCTCGATCTGTCGATAATGGTCCTGCTCTTCGTGGTGTTCATCCTGATGTCCATCGTGGGTAGGCTCGGGCAGCCCGTGACCTCCGTGTGACATACTGAATCGAGAAGACCGCTTGCTAGATCTCCAAAAGACGCGTGAAGGGATCCTTCGATGCCGCTGACTCCCGCCGATGTGCATAACGTCGCGTTCAGCAAACCGCCGATCGGTAAGCGCGGCTACAACGAGGACGAGGTAGATGCCTTCCTGGATCTCGTCGAGCAGGAGCTCTCGCGCCTGATCGAAGAGAACGCCGACCTGCGTCAGCGGGTCGCCGAACTCGACACCGAGCTGGCCGACGCCAAGAAGAACCGCGCGTCCGCGCCGGTCAACGCCGTCAAGGCGCCTGTCCAACAGGCCCCGCCACCGGCTCCGGAACCGATCGCGCCGCCGGTGCCACCCGCACCGCCCGCGCCGATGCCGGTCGCCGCTCCGGTGCGCGACAACTCGGGCCCGGACGCGAACATGCAGGCCGCGAAGGTGCTCACCCTGGCGCAGGAAATGGCCGACCGGCTCACCACCGACGCCAAGACCGAGGCCGAGGGCCTGCTCTCGAACGCGCGGGCAAACTCCGAGCGACTGGTCGGCGACGCCCGCACCCGCTCGGAAGCGATGATCGCCGACGCGCGCCAGAAGTCCGACGCGATGCTGACCGACGCGCAGAACCGCTCCGACACCCAGATCCGGCAGGCCAAGGACAAGGCCGAGGCGCTGACCGCCGACGCCGAGCGCCAGCATGCCGAGATCATGGCCACCATCACCCAGCAGCGCACGGTGCTGGAAAGCCGCATCGAGCAGCTGAAGACCTTCGAGCGCGAGTACCGCGTGCGGCTGAAGTCGTACCTGGAGTCGCAGCTGGAGGAGCTGGAGAACCGCGGCTCGGCCGTCCCGGTCGACGGTGGCGAGTTCGCCGGCGAAACCAACGGTTCGGCCAACAGTCTGGCTCCTGCCTCCTTCGCCAAGGGCGCCAAGTAAACTGGACCCTGGTCACACGGCACGCTGTGTGACCAGGGAAACGCCCAGCTTTCGTCGGGCTGCTCGGGTTCTTGGGAGTCAGCATGCTCGTCTTGACGCTCGTCCTCGCGGCTATCGGTTTCGGTCTGCTCGTCGCGGCGCTCGCCACCGGTTCGGTGCTGTGGGCGTGGGGGTGCATTCTGATCTGTGTCGTCGGTGCCGCCACGCTGCTGGTGAGCGCGCTGGCCACCCGAAAACCCGAGAACGACCCGGTCCCACCCGGCCGACACGCCCGGCGGGACTGACGGCGCGAAATATCGGCTGGACGGTCCCGGTTAGAATCGAACTACACACGGCACCGATCCGGCCATCACCGGGGAGCCTTCGGAAGAACGGCGTTCGCGCTCAGTAGAACCGAACGGGTGAGCCCGTCACAGCTCACACAACGAGAGGCCCGCGCCGCTCCCTCGGGGACGGAACGGGCAAACGGGGTGGTACCGCGGTACGGCGCACCGGCGCCGGCATCGTCCCCGTGCCCAGGATTCGCGCCGACGGCGCGGCGGCACGAGGAGCAGATCCGCGATGGCGGACGAGACAACCACCGGTGCGTACCCCCGGGTCGACTTCGGCGCCGGTTCCGGCGCGTCGTTCCCGGAACTGGAACAGCGGGTACTCGACTACTGGGCGCGCGACGACACCTTCCGCGCCAGCCTGGCCAACCGCGAGGGCGACACCGAGTTCGTCTTCTACGACGGCCCGCCCTTCGCCAACGGCCTGCCGCACTACGGCCACCTGCTCACCGGCTACGTCAAGGACCTGATCCCGCGCTTCCAGACCATGCGCGGCCACAAGGTCGACCGCCGCTTCGGCTGGGACACCCACGGTCTGCCCGCCGAGATCGAAGCCGAGAAGCAGCTCGGCATCACCGACAAGTCGCAGATCGACGAGATGGGGCTGGCCGAGTTCAACGCCGCCTGTAAGTCCTCGGTGCTGCGCTACACCGGCGAGTGGCGCGACTACGTGACCCGCCAGGCCCGCTGGGTCGACTTCGACAACGACTACAAGACCCTCGATCTCGACTTCATGGAGTCGGTGATGTGGGCGTTCAAGTCGCTCTACGACAAGGGCCTGATCTACCAGGGCTTCCGCGTGCTGCCCTACAGCTGGTACGAGCAGACGCCGCTGTCGAACCAGGAGACCCGCCTCGACGACGCGTACAAGATGCGCCAGGACCCGGCGGTCACCGTCGACATGGTGCTGAGCGTGCCCGCCGAGCACCCCTTCGCCGCGCTCGACGGCGCGAACGCGCTGATCTGGACCACCACGCCGTGGACTCTGCCGTCCAACCTGGCGATCGCGGTGCACCCCGACGTGCGCTACGTGCACCTGCGCGCCGCCGACGGCAAGCGCTATGTGCTGGCCGCCGAACGGGTCTCGCACTACGCGCGGGAATTCGGCGAGGAGCCCGAGGTGCTCGGCGAGTACGACGGCGCGGCGCTGGCCGACCTGTCCTACGCGCCGCCGTTCGACTTCTTCGTCGGTCACCCGAACGCGCACCGCGTGCTCACCGCCGACTACGTCACCACCGATTCCGGCACCGGCATCGTCCACCTCGCACCGGCGTTCGGTGAGGAGGACATGGACGTCGCCTCGGCGAACGGGATCGAGATCGTCCAGCCGCTGGACCCGGCGGGCAAGTTCACCTCGATGGTGCCGCCCTACGAGGGCCTGATGGTCTTCGACGCCAACCCGGTGATCATCAAGGACCTCAAGGCCGCCGGAAAGCTGTTGCGGCACGAGACGATCGAGCACTCCTACCCGCACAGCTGGCGTTCCGGCCAGCCGCTGATCTACATGGCCGTGCCGTCCTGGTTCGTCGCGGTCACCAAGTTCCGCGACCGGATGGTCGAGCTGAACCAGCAGATCAGCTGGGTGCCCGAGCACATCCGCGACGGCCAGTTCGGCAAGTGGCTCGAGGGCGCGCGCGACTGGAACATCAGCCGTAACCGCTACTGGGGCAGCCCGATCCCGGTGTGGGTCTCCGACGACCCGGCCTACCCGCGCCTGGACGTCTACGGCTCGCTCGACGAGCTGGCGGCCGATTTCGGCGTGCGCCCGACCGACCTGCACCGCCCCTACATCGACGAGCTGACCCGGCCGAATCCCGATGATCCGACCGGCAAGTCGACCATGCGCCGGGTCTCGGAGGTGCTCGACTGCTGGTTCGAGTCGGGCTCGATGCCGTTCGCCCAGGTGCACTACCCGTTCGAGAACAAGGAGTGGTTCGACAGTCACTTCCCCGGCGATTTCATCGTCGAGTACAACGGGCAGACCCGCGGCTGGTTCTACACGCTGCACGTGCTCTCGACCGCGCTGTTCGACTCGCCATCGTTCAAAACCGTTGCCGCGCACGGCATCGTGCTGGGTGACGACGGCCTGAAGATGTCGAAGTCGAAGGGCAACTACCCCGACGTCAACGAGGTCTTCGACCGCGACGGCTCCGACGCGATGCGCTGGTTCCTGATGAGCTCGCCGATCCTGCGCGGCGGCAATCTCATCGTCACCGAGCGCGGCATCCGCGAAGGCGTCAGCCACGCGCTGCGCCCGCTGTGGAACGCGTGGACCTTCCTGCAGCTCTACGCCTCGAAGCCCGGTGTGTGGCGCACGGATTCGCCGCACGTGCTCGACCGGTACATCCTGGCCAAGCTCGCGGTCACCCGGGACGTGATCACCGAGGCGCTCGAGAGCTACGACATCGCCGGTGCCACCGACGAGTTGCGCTCGTTCGCCGACGCGCTCACCAATTGGTATGTGCGCCGGTCGCGGTCGCGGTTCTGGTCCGAGGACCGGGACGCGGTGGACACGCTGCACACGGTGCTCGAGGTGGTCACCCGCCTCGCCGCGCCGCTGCTGCCGCTGATCAGCGAGGTGATCTGGCGTGGGCTCACCGGGGAGCGCTCGGTGCACCTGACCGACTGGCCCGCCGAGACCGAGCTGCCGCACGATCCGGAGCTGGTCGCGGCGATGGACGAGGTGCGGGTGGTCTGCTCGACCGTGCTGAGCCTGCGCAAGGCGCAGAACCTGCGGGTGCGGCTGCCGCTGGCCGAGGTCACCATCGCCGCGGCCGACGCCGAGCGGCTCACGCCGTTCGCCGAGCTGATCGCCGACGAGGTCAACGTCAAGAAGGTCGACCTGACCACCGATGTCGACGCGCACGGCCGTTTCGAGCTGGTCGTCAACGCGCGTGCCGCCGGTCCGCGGCTGGGCAAGCAGGTCCAGACGGTGATCAAGGCGGTCAAGGCCGGGGAGTGGAGCGAATCCGCCGAGGGAGTCGTCACCGCCGCCGGGATCACCCTGCTGCCCGAGGAGTACACCCAGCGCCTGGTGGCCGCGGAACCCGAGTCCACCGCCGCGCTGCCCGCCAATGCCGGTCTGGTGGTGCTGAACTCGGTGGTCACCGAGGAGCTGGAGGCCGAGGGCTGGGCTCGCGATCTCATCCGTGATCTCCAGGAGACCCGCAAGGCGCAGGGTCTCGAGGTGTCGGACCGGATCGCCGTCACCCTGGAGGTCCCGGCCGAGCGGCTGGCCTGGGCGCAGACCCACCGCGAGCTGATCGCCGGTGAAGTCCTCGCCACCACGCTCGATTTCGGTGCGGCGGAAGCGGACGCGGCCGAGCTCACCGGCGGCGTGAAGGCGGTCGTGCGCAAGGCTTGATCGACGACAACGACGGGGCGGGACCGACTTTCGGTCCCGCCCCGTTCGTGTGCGCCCGCCCGGCCGATGATAACGATGCTGACAAGTTGCTGAATGTGTGTGACAGCTCGGTGATCTTCGCGCACAATCGACAGTGTTACTGCTGATGCGCAT
The DNA here is from genome assembly GCF_040681225.1 of Nocardia sp. NPDC051833. Classification (NCBI taxonomy): domain Bacteria; kingdom Bacillati; phylum Actinomycetota; class Actinomycetes; order Mycobacteriales; family Nocardiaceae; genus Nocardia; species Nocardia sp. NPDC051833. The sequence continues at coordinate 58,650 of NZ_JBFAYK010000006.1, read as the reverse complement.
GGAACCCGCTGAGGCGGCAGTAGCTGTGTGTTACGTCTGATCTCGTCCGAACACGGGTAGTTCGCCGGGTCACCCCGGTACCGGGTCGTCGGCTCGGCGAGCTGCTCGCCACGCTCTTACGTCCGGTAGGAAACGCGGGGAGGCGGAACAGCATATGCGGCGAAAAGTCTTGCGACGGTTGGCCTTCGGGTTCGTCGCCACCACCATCACCACGCTGGTCCTCGCCGGGCCGGCCTGGTCGCAAACCGGGAGCGCGTCCGGCTCGGGTGGTTCCTCGTCCGGTAGCTCCAGCGGCTCCGGCGCGCTCCCGTTACCCAGCGCGACCGGGATCGGCGCGCTCACCGCCGCCGCCACCCAGATCGGCAAACCCTACGAGTGGGGCGCCATGGGGCCCCACTCGTGGGACTGCTCCGCGCTGGTGCAGTGGGCGTTCCGGCAGGTCGGGGTGGACCTGCCGCGCACCACCTGGGAGCAGGCGAAGGTCGGCATGCCGGTGACCTTCCGCGGGCTCGCGCCCGGCGATGTGGTCATCCTCAACGGCGACGGCTCGCACGTCGGCATCTACGCGGGGCTCGGCCAGATCCTCGACGCCCACGACTGGGGCGTTCCGGTCGGGCTGCATCCCCTGCGGGAATTCGACATCTTCACGATCCGGCGCTTCTGAGCGTCAGTCGACCAGCTGCCGCAGCAGCGGCCCGTACTCGGGGTGGGCCAGCGCGGAGGCGAACTGGGCGACCAGATAGTCGGCCGGGTTGCCGGTGTCGTACCAGCGACCCTGGATGACCTGGCCGTACACCGCGTGGTTGGCGGCGTAGGTGTTGATCGCGTCGGTCAGGTACACCTCGCCGGTCCGGTGGGTGTACCAGTTGTCGGTCTGCGTCCTCAGCTCGTCGATGATGCCGGGCGTGACCACGTAGCCGCCGATCGCCGCGAACGCCGACGGGGCGTCCTCGGGCTTGGGCTTCTCCATCAGGCCGGAGATGCGCAGCAGCCCGTTGTCGAGGTCCTCGCGGACCACCGGAACGCCGTAGCGCTGCGACTCGCCCGGTGCCATCGGCAGCAGGGCCAGCACGGGGCAGCCGGTGGACTCGTAGGCGGTGATGAGCTGCTGGGCGCGCGGGACCTCGGCGACGAAGACGTCGTCGGGCCACAGCACCAGCATCGGCTCGTCGCCGAGGTGCCGGGCGGCGTTGAGCACCGGGGTGCCGTTGCCGTACGGGCCGTGCTGGTCGAGGTAGGTGATGTGACCGGCGCGCGAGAGCTCACCGACTTCCTCGACCGCGTCGGCGTAGGCGGACTTGCCGTCGGCGCGCAGCTGCGCGACCAGCGCCGGGTTGGGGCGGAAGTGGTCCTGGATCAGCGACTTGCCGCTGCTCACGACGATGGTGATATCGGTGATCCCGGAGGAGACCAGTTCACGGACGGTGTGCTCGATGACCGGCTTGTCGCCGACCGGCAGCATCTCCTTCGGCGTCGCCTTGGTCAGCGGAAGGAGCCGGGAGCCGATTCCCGCAGCCGGAATGACAGCCTTGCGGATCTTCATCCACCGATCATCACATATCCGACTGGGTGATCGCTGTGCCACGGCTGTCGACCTGCTGTCGGAAATATGTCGGCGGCGCCGCGTAGATTGCGGGCGTGCGCACCGATGCCGACACCGCCGGCGTCCCGGCCAGGGCAGATGCGGCGGTCACCGCCCGCCGCTGGGTGCTGCACATCGATATGGACGCGTTCTTCGCCTCGGTCGAACAGCTCACCCGCCCGACGCTGCGCGGCAGGCCGGTGCTCGTCGGCGGCGCGGGGCAGCGCGGGGTGGTCGCCGGGGCCAGCTACGAGGCGCGGGTCTTCGGCGCGCGCTCGGCGATGCCGATGCATCAGGCCCGGCGGTTGATCGGGGCGTCGGCGGTGGTGGTGCCGCCGCGCGGCGCGGTGTACTCGGTGCTCAGTGCCGCGGTGTTCGACACACTGCGCGGCCGGATTCCGGTGCTGGAGACGCTGTCGTTCGACGAGGCGTTCGCCGAGCCCGCCGAACTGGCCGGCGCGAGCGTCGCCGAGGTCGAGCGGTACTGCGCGCTGCTGCGCGCCCTGGTCACCGCGCGGACCGGACTCACCGCCTCGATCGGCGCGGGCACCGGCAAGCAGCTGGCCAAGATCGGTTCCGGCCTGGCCAAACCCGACGGCATGCGGGTGATCTCGCCCGCCGAACAGGGCGAGCTGCTGGCCGGGCTGCCGGTGCGCAAGCTGTGGGGGATCGGCCCGGTCGCCGAGGGCAGGTTGCGCAGTCTCGGCATCGAGACGGTCGGCGCCTTCGCGGCGCTGCCGGAATCGGAGGCCGCCTCGATCCTGGGCGGCAGTGTCGGCGCGGCCCTGCACCGGCTCGCCCGCGGCGTCGACGACCGCCCGGTCGCCGAGCGCGCCGAGGCCAAGCAGATCAGCGCCGAGAACACCTACGAGCGCGATATCGTCACCCTGCCCGATCTGCGCGCCGCCGTCACCGCCATGGCGGCGGCCGCGCACCGCAGGCTCGAGCGCGACGGCCGCGCCGCCCGGACCGTGGTGCTGAAGCTCAAGAAGTCCGATATGAGCATTGTGACCAGGTCGTTCACCCTGCCCTACGCCACCGCCGACCTGACCACCCTGGCCGCGGCCGCGCAGCGCTCGGCGATCGATCCGGCCGAACTCGGCCCGATCCGGCTCGTCGGGGTCGGCTACGGCGGATTGTCGCTGGTGCGTCAGGAATCGCTGTTCCCGGAACTGGATCAGGCGGTGCCGGAGGATCTGGGCGCCGATCCGGTCACCGAGCCCGCACCGGTGCCGGAGCCCGAGGAGGCGCGGAATCCGCCTGCGGGACAGTGGTTTCCGGGGATGGATGTGCGCCATCCCGACTTCGGGCACGGCTGGGTGCAGGGCGCGGGCTACGGCGTGGTGACGGTGCGGTTCGAGACCAGTTCGACCGGCCCCGGCCCGGCGCGGACCTTCGCCGCCGACGACGAGAACCTCGTCAGGGCCGACCCGCTCGACAGCCTCGCGTGAGCGCGCGGGCGGGGCCGAACTCCGGTCTGCGCCTGCGCAAGTTGCCCGTCGGTCCGCACGCCGAGCGATCTCCGGTAGCCTCGGCAACCGCGATGGAACCCTCCCACCGAACGCAAAGGACGAGCAGTTGAAGCTTCGTACGACCGGACGTGTCGCGATCGCCGGACTGGCCGTTGTCGCCGCACTTGGCCTGAGCGCGTGCAGCGACGACAAGGGTGACAAGCCCGCCGCCAAGACCACCACCAGCGTCAAGACCTCGGCCTCGGCCGCCGCGAACCTGCCCGCGGTGCCGACCGTGGAGCAGCTGAACGCGCAGCTGAACACCGCGCTCGACCCCTCGGTGCCCAACGAGGAGAAGCTGGACTTCGTGCAGGGCGGCTCGGCCGACCCGGAGCTGCCGAACCGCTTGGCCCAGGCGGCCAAGGACGCCAATGTGCAGGTGCAGGTCACCGAGGTGACCTCGTTCGGTGACAGTGTGAACGCGAAGGCGAACTTCACGGTGAACGGTCAGACCAATGTGGTCGATGTGCCGTTCGTGGCCGAGGACGGCAAGTGGAAGGTCCAGAAGGCCTGGGCGTGCACCATGCTGACCAACCTGGGTCAGCAGTCGGTCGCCTGCGTCTGACCGCCCGCCGCGAACCCCGGCCCGACCTCGTCGCGGCCGGGGTTCGCGCGTTCGGCGAGCTCGCGCGATCGCGAGTGACCAGCACGTGTTTCGCGGGCCGTCGGCGGCGCAGCTACTATCGGGCCCCGTGGTAGAGACGATCGTGCGGCAGGGGCATCCGCCCAAGGATGTTTCGGACTCCGCGCGACGGGCCGGGCCCGACCGCTGGGTCCGCGTCGTCGCGATCGTGGCCGCGCTGGTCGGCGTCCTCAGCGCGATCGCCATCCCGTTCCTGCCGGTCCGCGTCGACACCGCGACGGTGTCCTGGCCGCAGCGCGGCGCGACCACCTCGATCGAATCCCCGCTGGTCGCCTACGCGCCCGCCGAGCTGACGGCGACCGTGCCGTGCGCGGCGCTGAGCTCGCTCGCCGAGACCGGCGGCGTCGCGGTGTCGACGATCCCGCACCAGTCGGCCGACATGGAGAAGTACGGCTTCGTCGTCAAGGTCGTCGCCGACACGCCCGAGCGCGCGGGGCGCGTCGACGTGGTGTCCCGCTCGACCCTGCTGTGGACGGTGCCGCTCGCCGAGGTCCTCGGGAGCGGCTGCGCGCTCTCGGTCGCCCTCACGCCACAGGAAGCCGCCGTCACCACGACGGGTCTCGGGGCGTCCGGCGCGGTGGTGCCCAACGATCTGCGTCCCCAGGTGGTCGGCGTCTTCAGCGAGCTGACCGGCGCGCCGCCCGCCGGCCTGGACGTGCGGGTGGTGGCCGACTCGCGCTACACCACCTCGCCGACCTGGCTCAAGCTCGGCGTGATCGCGCTGTGCCTGCTCGCGACCGCGCTCTCGCTGTTCGCGCTGCACCGCCTGGACGCGCTCGACGGCCGCTCGGCCCGCCGATTCCTGCCGCAGCGCTGGTGGCGGCTGCGGCCGGTGGACTGGCTGGTGTTCGCGGTGCTGGTCGTCTGGCACTTCATCGGCGCCAACACCTCCGACGACGGCTACATCCTCGGCATGGCCAGGGGCGCTCGCTCCTCGGGCACCATGTCGAACTACTACCGCTGGTTCAGCGTCGACGAGGGGCCGTTCTACACGCCCTACACCGACATCATCGGCTGGATCACCCATATTTCGGCCGTCAGCCCGCTGGTGCGGCTGCCCGCGCTCGGCGCGGGCCTGCTGACCTGGTGGTTGATCAGCCGCGAGGTGCTGCCCCGGCTCGGGACGGCGGTGCGGCGTCAGCGGGTCGCGACCTGGACCGCGGCGCTGGTGTTCCTGGCCTTCTGGCTGCCCTACAACAACGGCCTGCGCGCGGAGTTCGTCGTCGCGCTGGGTGTGCTGGTCACCTGGGTCTCGGTCGAGCGGGCCATCGCGACCCGGCGGCTGCTGCCGTTCGCGGTCGCGGTGATCGTCGCGGCGTTCACCCTGACCGGCGCGCCGTCGGGCCTGATCTGCCTGGGTGCGCTGGTGGCCGGTGCCCGCGTCGTCACCGCGGTGATCGTGCGGCGGGCCAAAACGGTGGGCTACCTGGCGCAGCTGCTGCCGATCCTGGCCGCGGGCACGCTGGTGCTGACCGTCGTGTTCGCCGACCGGACCCTGGCCGGTGTGCGCGAGATGTTCGAGGTGCACGGCAAGATCGGGCCGGGGGAGTCCTGGTTCTTCGAGTTCCTGCGCTACCAGTACCTGCTCCAGCTCAATGCCGACGGCTGGCTGACCCGCCGCTTCGGTGTCTTCGCCATGCTGCTCGGGCTGATCGTCTGCGCGGCCACCATGCTGCGCCGCGGCGGGCACATCCCCGGCACGGCGGTCGGCCCGACCCGCAGGCTGCTGGGCATCACCCTCGCCGCCATGGTGCTGATGATGTTCTCGCCGACCAAGTGGACCCACCAGTTCGGCGTGTTCGCCGGCCTGGCCACCTGCGTCGCCGCGGTGACCGCGGTGGCGGTGAGCCCGGCCGTGCTGCGGCCGCTGCGCAACCGCGCGTTGTTCGCCGCCGCGGTGTTCTTCGCGCTCTCGATGACCTTCGTCGGCGCCAACGGCTACTGGTACGTCTCGTCGTGGGGCATCCCCTGGTGGGACAAGCCGCCGAGTATCGCGGGCTACGGCGTCTCGACCGCCTTCGTCGGCCTGACCGTGCTGTGCCTGGCGATCGCGGCGTGGTTCCACATCCATCCGAGCCCGGCCACCCGCTCGGGGCGGCTGGCGCGGGTGCCGGTGCTGGCGGTGGTCGCCGCGATGATGGTGCTGTTCGAGGTGGCCTCGTTCGCGAAGGCGACCGTCGCGCAGTACCCGGCGTACTCGCTGGCGGGCTCGAACCTCGAGGCCGCCTTCGGCGGTGGCTGCGGCATGGCCGACGAGGTGCTCGTCGAGACCGACCCGAACGCGTCGATGCTGGCGCCGCTGACCGGCGACGTGGCGAGCGCCATGGCCGGTGACTCGACCGGTTTCCGTCCCGACGGCGTGGCGCCGGTCCTGACCTCCGACGAGGTGGAATCGACCATGGGTCAGGCGAATTCGGTCTCCGACGATCCCGACAAGCTGCGGGACGCGTCGACCTCGGCCGGCTCGGAGTCCCGGCAGGGTTCGCTGGCCCTGCCGTTCGGCCTCGACCCCGCGACCACGCCCGTGCTCGGCAGCTACCGCGCGGGCGCGCAGGAGCCCGCCGCGCTGACCACCGGCTGGTTCCGCCTGCCCGAGGGTCCGCGTGGCCCGATCCTCGCGGTGTCGGTGGCGGGCCGGATCCGCTCGGTGGACGCGGACGGGATCGTGCACCCCGGCCAGGAACTGGCTGTCGAATACGGCACCGCGGCCGCCGACGGCACCGTCACGGTGACCGGGCAGGTGGCGCCGATCGACATCGGTCCCGCGCCCATGTGGCGCAACCTGCGTGTCCCGCTCGACCAGCTGCCCGCCGACACCAGCGTGGTGCGATTGGTCGCGCAGGACAAGGACCTGGGCCCGGACCAGTGGCTGGCGGTGACCCCGCCGCGCATGCCGCAGACCACCACGCTCAACGCCCTCGTCGGCAGCGAGACGCCGGTGCTGCTGGATTGGGCGGTGGGCCTGCACTTCCCGTGCCAGAACCACCTGCCGACCTACAACGGCATCGCGGACCTGCCCACCTACCGCATCCTGCCCGACCGCAACGGCGCCACCATCACCAATCTGTGGCAGGGCCACGACGGTGGTGGCCCGCTCGGCTGGACCCAGCTGCTGTTCACCGCCCGCACCCTGCCGACCTACCTGAACAACGACTGGGATCGGGACTGGGGTTCGATCGAGCAGTACCTGCCCCTGGACACCACCGCGGTGCCCGCGCGCCCGCAGGTGGACTCCGAGAACCGCTGGGGTACCTGGACTCCCGGCCCGATCATCACCGCCTGGTGATCGGGTAACCCGGCGCGGAGATGTACCCGCGCCGGGAGATCGGCGGCGTCGGGGCGGGCGATATGTCGTCCGCGGCGGCAGCGTTCGTGCGTCGATGTCGGCATGGCCGACCCGTGGGAGATGGCGCCGGGCGGGACCGTCAGCGGGAGTGGGCGGCGATACGCTGTGCCAGATCCGGTAGATCGGCGCCGGTCAGGCCGGGATAGCCGTGCAGCAGCGACCGCCAGCGCGCCGGGACCGCGGACGCGCCCCAGCGCGCACCGAGCAGACCGCCCGCGATGGCGGCGGTGGTGTCGGTGTCGTTGCCCGCGCGCACACAGGCTTCCAGCGCGCGGGGCAGGTGCTCGGGCGTCGACTGGTCGGTGCTGGTGATCGCCCACCAGGCCGTCTGCAGGGCGTGCACCACCCAGCCGTTGTTCGGGAAGTCGGCGGGGGTGCCCTTCTCGGCTTCGTCGAGGCGTTCGTTCCAGTACGCGGCTTGTGTTGAGCCACAGACATATTCACGCACACCGTCGAAGTCGGCGTGCAGCACCGCATGCCGCACGGCGTAGGTCCAGATCTTGCACGCCTCGACGGCGTGCTCGTCGAAGTGCGTCAGCATCCCGATCCGGCCCGCCGCCGCGACACAGGCCGTGGGATCGTCCAGATAGGCCAGCGCGACCGGCGCGGTCCGCATGAGCGAGCCGTTGCCCCCGGTGCGGCCCGACAGCGACATCGCCACCGCCTGCATGCTCAGCGCCGACGAAGGCCGGGCCGACAACACATTCCGGGTCTGGTTCCCGATGTCGGGCGGCACGCTGTCGTACCAGGCGACGAACCCCGCCGCGACCGCGTCCAGGTCGATCCCGGGCCCGTTCACCGCCGCCAGCACGATCGCCAGCGCCATCGAGGTGTCGTCGGTCCACTCGCCCGGTGCCCAGTGGAACGGCCCGCCGCCGACCATGTCGATCACCGCCCCCGGACCCGGCACGGTGAACTCGTAGCCCGCGCCCAGCGCGTCCCCCGCGGCCCCGCCGACGAGCACCCCCGCGACCCGATCAGAGAACCCCGCATCATGCACCGAACCCACCCCTCTCGGGCGCCCGCTCGCCGTTTGTCCAGCTGTCGACCCTACCGGTCGGATTGTGAGACACACCAAGCTTTCGCCCCCGGCGCGCCCGTGTCGCGCGGCGGATTCGGCCCGGTCAGGGCGTGGTGACCTCGTCGGCGGGCGCGGGGACCGCGCTCTCGCGGCGCGTCCGTCGCGCGCGGCGCAGGGCGTCGGTGGTGAAGACGGCCAGCGCGGCCCAGATGAGGGCGAAGCCGGCCCACCGGGAGGCGGGCATGGGCTCGTGCATGACGGCCACGCCCCAGGCCATCTGGAGCGCGGGAGTGAGGTACTGGAGGATGCCCATGGTCGACAGCGGGACCCGCTGGGCGGCGACCGCGAACAGCAGCAGCGGGATCAGGGTGACCGGTCCGGTGGCCAGCATCAGACCGAAATGGGCGGGGGTGGAGGTGAATTCGGTGCGGCCGGTGGCCATCAGCGCGATCAGGAAAGCCACCGCGAACGGCACCGCGACGATGCCCTCGGCGGCGATGCCGCGCAGCGCGTCGAGCGGGATCACCTTCTTGACCAGACCGTAGGTGGCGAACGAACAGGCCAGCACCAGCGCGATCACCGGCGGCCTGCCGTAGTCGACGGTGAGCACCACCACGGCCAGCGCGCCGAGTCCCAGCGCCACCCATTGCGCGCGGGCCAGCCGCTCCCGGAACAGCACGACACCGAACGCCACCGTGACAAGCGGATTGATGAAGTACCCCAGCGCGCACTCCACGACATGCCCGGAATTCACGCCGTACACATAGGTGCCCCAGTTGATCGCGATGGCCGCCGAGGCCGCGGCCGCCAGCCGCCAGGTCCGCGCGTCGATCCCGCGCATCGCCCGCAGCCGCCCGGTCAGCGCCAGCACGATCAGCACGACGACCAGCGTCCAGATGATGCGCTGGGCCACCACCTCGGCCGCCGACGCGAACGCCAGCAACCCGAAGAACGCGGGGAACAGACCCCAGATCAGATAGGCGCCGGTACCGAAGACGACACCGGGCGGGGAGGGGCTGCGCTGCATTCATCCCATGTTACGACTGACGTAGCCTGACGAGCATGTCCATTTCCGTGCAGGAGCCCGCGGCGACCGGGCTCACCGCAGCACAGGTCGAGGAACGACGCCGCGACGGGCGAACCAACGATGTCCCGGCCAGAGCGAGCCGGTCCGTGCGCGAGATCGTGCGCGCGAACGTCTTCACCCGGATCAATGCCATTCTCGGTGTGCTGTTCCTGCTGGTGCTGTCCACCGGCTCGATCATCGACGGTATGTTCGGCCTGCTCATCGTGGCCAACAGCGCGGTCGGCATCATCCAGGAGATCCGGGCAAAACGGACGCTGGATCAGCTGGCGATCGTCAGCCAGGCCAAGCCGACGGTGCGCCGCGACGGCGTCGCCCAACAGGTCGCGCCGGGCGAGGTGGTGCTCGACGACCTGATCGAGCTGGGCCCGGGCGACCAGATCGTCGTCGACGGCGAGGTCGAGGAGGCCGCCGCGCTCGAGGTCGACGAATCGCTGCTCACCGGCGAGGCCGACCCGATCGACAAGGGCGTCGGCGCCCCGGTGATGTCGGGCAGCTTCGTGGTGTCGGGGTCGGGTGCCTACCGCGCGACCAAGGTCGGCAAGGACGCCTACGCGGCCAAGCTGGCCGAGGAGGCCAGCAAGTTCACCCTGGTGCACTCGGAGCTGCGCTCCGGCATCGACAAGATCCTCAAGTTCATCACCTACCTGCTGATCCCGGCCGGGGCGCTGAGCATCTACAACCAGCTGGTCTCGAGCGAGGAGTCCTGGCGGCCCGCCGTCACCGGCATGGTCGCGGCGCTGGTGCCGATGGTGCCCGAGGGTCTGGTCCTGATGACCTCCATCGCGTTCGCGGTGGGCGTGGTGCGCCTGGGCAAGCGCAACTGCCTGGTGCAGGAACTGCCCGCGATCGAGGGCCTGGCCCGCGTCGACGTGGTGTGCGCCGACAAGACCGGCACCCTCACCGAGAACGGCATGCGGCTGTCGCAGATCGAACCGCTCGGCGCCTTCGATGAGGACCAGGTGCGGCAGGTGCTGGCCGCCCTCGCCGGCGACGACCCGCGCCCGAACGCGAGCGTGCAGGCCATCGCCGAAGCCTTCCCGGAGTCGCCGGACTGGTCGCAGACCGCCATCGCCCCGTTCTCCTCGGCCAAGAAGTGGAGCGGCATCTCCTATGGCGCCCACGGTGATTGGCTGCTCGGCGCGCCCGACGTGCTGCTCGATCCCAGCTCCGCCGACGCCGAGCGGGCCGAACACCTCGGCTCCTCGGGCCTGCGTGTGCTGCTGCTGGCCCGCTCCGATCGCCCGGTCGACGCCGACGACGCGCCCGGCCGGGTAGAGCCCGCCGCCCTCGTCGTGCTCGAACAGCGGGTCCGCCCCGACGCCAAGGGGACGCTGGAATACTTCGCGAGCCAGCACGTCTCGATCAAGGTGATCTCCGGCGACAACGCCGTCTCGGTCGGCGCGGTGGCCTCCTCGCTGGACCTGCCCGGCGGCGATCACGCCGTCGACGCGCGCTCGCTGCCCGAGGACCGCGACGCACTCGCCGACGTCCTCGAGCGCGACACCACCTTCGGCCGCGTGCGCCCGGATCAGAAGCGCGCCATGGTCGGCGCGCTGCAGTCGCGCGGGCACACCGTCGCCATGACCGGCGACGGCGTCAACGACGTGCTCGCGCTCAAGGACGCCGATATCGGCGTCGCGATGGGCGCGGGCAGCCCGGCGACGCGCGCGGTGGCCCAGATCGTGTTGCTGGACAACAAGTTCGCCACGCTGCCGTATGTGGTGGGCGAGGGCCGCCGGGTGATCGGCAATATCGAGCGGGTCTCGAATCTGTTCCTCACCAAGACCGTGTACTCGGTGCTGCTGGCGTTCCTGGTCGGCCTGGCCGGGGTCGGTTCGCAGATCTTCGGCTACGACCCGATCGGTTATCCGTTCCTGCCGCGCCACGTCACCATCGCGGCCTGGTTCACCATCGGCATCCCGGCGTTCATCCTGTCGCTGGCGCCGAACAACGAGCGCGCCCGCACCGGGTTCGTCGGCCGGGTCATGCGCCTGGCGGTGCCCTCGGGCGTGGTGATCGGCGTGGCGACGTTCGTGGCCTACCTCATCGCCTACGCCGGGCCGGAAGCCACGGAGACGCAGAAGATCCAGGCGGGCACCACCGCGCTGATCACCCTGATCATGATCGCGGTGTGGGTGCTGGCGCTGGTCGCCCGGCCGTACACCTGGTGGAAGGTGGTGCTGATCGCGGTGTCGGTGCTCGCCTACATCGCGCTGTTCACGATTCCGTTCACCCGGGAGTTCTTCAAGCTCGACCCGTCGAACCCCCGGCTGACGCTGGCCGCGTTCGTCTGCGGCGCGGTGGGCATCGTGCTGGTGGAGCTGGCGTGGTGGGTGCAGGCGCGACTGTCCGGCAACGCGGGCAAGTTCGCGCCCGCGGTGGGTGCCCAGGGCGCCTGAGACCGCGCTGACCAGGCCGGGTTTGCCTCGAGAACCCTTGCGCCGGACGCACATTCGGTGTTGGAGTACCTTTGCGCACTATGGAGGTATTGCTGCACCAGATCGACGCGTTCGCCGACGCACCGTTCTCGGGCAACCCGGCCGCGGTCATGCCGCTGCCCCGCTGGCTGCCGGACGCGCTGCTGCAACAGCTGGCCGAGGAGAACAACCTCGCCGAGACGGCGTTCTACACCTCCGAGTTACCCCCGGACGCCGGCGGCCCGCCCGGCGAATGGCCCGCGTTCCACCTGCGCTGGTTCACCCCGGCGGTCGAGGTGGACATGTGCGGGCACGCCACGCTGGCCTCGGCCACCCAGATCATCGAGGACCTGCACCCCGAGCACGATCGGGTCAGCTTCTACACCCGCTCGGGCTGGCTGCACGTCGACCGCACCGATGACGACGAGTACGTCCTGGATCTGCCCGCGCTCGCCTCGGTGCGGGTCGACCCCGATCCGGCCCTGGTCGCCGCGCTCGGCGTCACCCCGGTCCGCGCCTTCACCGGCCAGGACGAGGTGATCGTCCTGGCCTCCGAGGACGAAGTCCGCTCCGCCGCACCGAATCTCGGTGCCTTTCCGGCCCTGGCCCGTGGCGCGATCATCACCGCGCCCGGCACCGCCACCGATGTCGTCTCGCGCCTGTTCGCCCCCGGTGTCGGCATCCCGGAGGACCCCGTCACCGGTTCGGCGCACGCCCAGCTGGTCCCGCTGTGGAGCCGCGAGCTCGGCCGCACGACGCTGACCGCCCGTCAGCTGTCCCGGCGGGGCGGCACGCTGCGCGCCGAGCTCGCCGACGACCGGGTGCTGCTGCTCGGACGCTGCCGCCGCTACCTCGACGGTGTGGTCACCCTGCCCGACTGAGCCTGGTCGCGCGCCGCATCTCACGCACACGAGCGGCGCCCCTCCGGCCGGGACGGGCGCCGTCGTACCGCGCTGGTGCCGCTAGGTGACCCGGGACAGGCTGTCCGCCACCGGCTCCCGGCGATCCTCCCGTAGCTCCGATCGGGTCGGCCTGCCCAGCGGCCACCACACCCGATCACCCGCGAGGAAGGTCAGCGCCGGGACCAGCACCGTGCGCACGAGCAGCGTGTCGAGCAGGACCCCGAACGCGACCGTGAAGCCCAGCTGCGCCAGCGAGACCACCGGCAGCGTGGTGAGTACGGCGAAGGTGGCGGCCAGCACGATGCCCGCCGAGGTGATGACCCCGCCGGTGACGCTGAGACTGCGCAGCATGCCCGCCTTGGTTCCCACGTCCGCCGCTTCCTCGCGCGCCCGGCTGACCAGGAAGATGTTGTAGTCGACGCCGAGCGCGACCAGGAACAGGAACGCCATCAGCACCAATCCGGAATCCAGGCCGTGGAATCCGAAGACGTGCTCGAACACCAACACGCTCGCCCCCAGCGCCGCCGCGAAGGACGCCACCACGGTGAGCACCAACCCGATCGGCGCGACCAGCGCGCGCAGCAGCACCGCGAGCACCACCGTGACCACCAGCAGCACGAGCGGGATGACGACCCTGCGGTCGTGCGCCGAGGCCTCGGCGGTGTCCAGGTTCGCCGCGCTCGGCCCGCCGACGACGGTGCCGGGCGCGGTCGTGGCGAGGGCACCGCGCAGCCGGTCGATGGTCGCGGTCTCGGCCGGGGTGCCGGCGAGATCGCGCGGGAGCGCGGTGATTTCGCTGATCCCGGCGCCGTTGCGCCCGTCCTCGACCTCGGCGATGCCGGGATCGGCGCGGACCGCCGCCACGACCGCGTCCCGTGATCCGGTGGGGCTCACGATGGTCAGCGGGGTGCCCGCGCGGGCCGGGAAGTGCTCGGCGATCACCCGCAGGCCGGTGACCGACTCGGGCGCGTTCACGAATTGGTCGGCGCGAGAGAGCGAGTCGGTGTTGCCGAGCAGGCCCAGACTCAGCCCGCCCAGCACCGCCAGGGCGGCGACCGCGCTGATCGCGGGCCTGTCGGCGATGGCGGTCCCGATCCGGACCCACAGCCCCGAGGTGGTCGGCGCGGCGGTGCCCGGTCGCGGAATGCGCGGCCAGAAGATCCACCGCCCGCACACCACCAGGATCGCCGGGAACAGCGTCACCATCACCACGACCGTGCAGACGATGCCCGCCGCCCCGACCGGCCCCATGCCCGCCGCGCTGTTCATGTCCGCCGCCAGCAGGCACAGCAGGCCCAGGCTCACCGTGGCCGCCGAGGCCGCGATCGCGGGGACGGTGCGCCGCAACGCCGCGACCATGGCCGCCCCGACCTCGGCCGTGGTGCGCAGCTCTTCGCGATACCGGGCGACGATCAGCAGCGCGTAATCGGTGCCGACGCCGAACACCAGGATGGTCAGCACCGCCGCGCTCTGGTCGTTGACGGTGATGCCGAACGCGCGCGTCAGCCCGTACACCGCCGCCATCGCGGCCACATTCGCCACCACCACCGAGATCAGCGGGAGCAGCCACAGCAGCGGACTGCGGTAGGTCAGCAGCAGGATCACCGTGACGACGAGCACGGTGACGATCAGCAACCGCTCGTCGATCCCGTCGAACGCGCCCTCGAAGTCGCCGTCGAGAGCGCCGGGACCGGTCACCGAAACTGACAGTCCCGCAGGATGTTCGGCGACCACGGACCGCAGATCGGCGAGGTACTCGGCTGGTTCGCCATGGGTCGCCGCCACCAGGAGCGGATACATCACCGCCGCGCCGTCCTCGGCGGTCACGGGCTGCTCGGGACCGGCGGTGCTGCCGTATTCCGCACGGAGCGAGGCGTAATGGCCGGTCGCCGCCTGCCGATCGGCCTCGGTGAGCCCGCCTGGCCGGTGATACACCACCAGGAAGGTGTTCTCGGTGCCGCCGGGCAGCGTCGCCGAGAGTTCTTCGGCCAGGGTGGATTGCGCCGCCGCCGGGAGATAGTCGGTTTCTTTGTCGGACTTCGCCGCGTCGAGCGAACCGGCCAGCGGGAACAGGGCGAGTACCGCCGCGACCCACAGCCCGATCAGCAGCCACGCGCGTGCTTTCGAGGGGAACAGGAATCTCATGCGAGCAGCGTCGCGCCGGATCCGCGCCGAATCGTCCGCCCACGGGCCGGTCTCGCGGATACTCCGCGCGGAGTACGCACGGTGCTCGCGGCTGCCGGACAATGAACGGCGATGCACAGGCGATGGTGGACCGACGGCGCGCTCGCCGCGGCGGTGTTCGTCGGGGAGCTGGTCCTCGCGCGGGCGTTCGCCGAACAGCGCCCGCTCGACGTGGTCGGGGTGGCGCTGCTGGCCGGCACGACGGTGCCGCTGGTCGCCCGGCGCCGGGCGCCGATGATCGTGCTGGCCGTGCACGTGCTGTTCGCGCTCGGCTATCACACGCTCGAGTACCCGCACGAGGCCGCGTTCCCGTCGACGATGGTCGCGCTCTACACCGTGGCGGCCGACGGGAATCGCCGCCGCACGTTCGTGGTGATCACGGCGGTGGTCCTGCTCGGGGTCGGCGGCATGCTCGCCTCGCCCGAACTGGGTGAGAACCTGCCGCTGCAGGCCTTCGGCACGACCGGCTGGATCGTGGTGTCGTGCGTGGCGGGCGAGGCCGTCCGGCTGCATCGCGCCTACCTCGGTGAGGTACTGGCCCGCGCCGAACGCGCCGAGCGGTCGCGCGACGAGGAGGCCGAGCGCCGGGTCGCCGAGGAACGGCTGCGCATCGCCCGCGATCTGCACGACCTGCTCGCCCACACGATCACCGTCATCCAGGTGCAGGCCGGGGTCGCCGGGCACCTGCTCGCCGAGGGGCACGACGACCCGGCCGTGCTCGGCGCCGCGCTCGACACGATCACCGACGCGTGCGTCGACGCCAGGGCCGAACTCCGGGCCACCGTGGGTGTCTTGCGCGCGCCCGGCGGCGATTCGCGCTCGCCGCTGCCGACGCTCGAGCACCTCCCGGTGCTCACCGACACGGTCGCGGCTGCGGGTGTCGTGGTGACCACGACCGGCACCGGCCGGGTCCGGGCTCTGTCGCGCACCGTGGAACTGGTCGCCTACCGGATCATCGGTGAGGCGCTGACGAATGTCGTAAAACATTCGGGCGCGCAGGCTGTCCGGGTCGGCCTGGACTATCGCGACACCCGGCTGATCGTCACCATCGCCGACAACGGCCGCGGAACACGGTCGACGACCACCGGATTCGGGATCAGGGGGATGGCCGAGCGCGCCGAGGCGATCGGTGGCACCTTGCGGGTAGACGGCACGGCCACCGGCTGCACGGTGACCGCGGACCTGCCGCTGTCCTCGGCGGCTGTCGAATCCGGCAGGGGCGCACCATGATCCGTGTCGTGCTCGCCGACGATCAGGCACTGGTCCGCGAAGCTTTCGCGCTGCTGGTCGACTCGGCACCGGACCTGACCGTCGTCGGGCAGGCCGCCACCGGCGCCGAGGCGATCGCGCTGGCCCGGTCCGAACGCGCCGATGTGGTCGTGATGGACATCCGGATGCCCGAACTCGACGGCATCGCCGCCACCGCCCGGATCGCCGCCGACGAGGACCTGGCCGGGGTGCGCGTGCTGGTGCTCACCACCTACGACACCGACGACAACGTCCTGGCCGCGTTGCGCGCGGGCGCCAGCGGATTCCTCATCAAGGACACCAGGCCCGCCGCCTTGCTCGCCGCGATCCGCACGGTCGCCGCGGGGGAGTCGCTGCTCTCGCCGAGCGCCACCGCCGCCGTCATCGCCCGGGTCCGGGCCGTGCCCGATCCCGCGCCGCGACCGTCGCTGGGCACTCTCACCGACCGCGAACTCGATGTGCTGATCCTCGTCGCCAAGGGGATGTCGAACGCCGAGGTCGCCGAGACCCTGGTGGTGAGCCCGCTGACGGTGAAGACCCACGTGAGCCGGATCCTCGCCAAACTGCTGGCCCGCGACCGGGTACAGCTCGTCATCGCCGCCTACGAAGCCGGATTGGTCATCCCGGGTCCGGGCTAGGCCGGTCACGAAAAGCCTGCCTCATCTGCGAAAACAGGAACGATTCCGATTCAGCCTTGTGTATACGTATACTTCTACATATAGTTGGACGTAGCCGGAGCGGAACCGCATCGGAGTCAGCCCGGCACGTTCCTTCCACCCCTTCCCAGGAGTATCGCCATGTCTACTTTTCAGACCCCGGACCCGATCACCGTCACCGTCGACGTGCCGTGTGGTGACGTGGTCGTCACCGCCTCCGACCGCACCGACACCGTCGTCGAGGTCCGTCCCGCCGACCCGTCCAGCAAGAGCGACGTCCGCGCCGCCGAGCAGGTGCGGGTCGAGTTCGCCGCGGGTGCGCTGACCGTGCGCTCGCCGAAGAGCAAGTGGTACTCCGGTGCGTTCAGCGGCAAGTCCTCGGTCGAGGTGCGCATCGAGGTTCCGGCCGGTTCCGAAGTGAAGGCCTCGACCGCGCTCGGTCGCCTGGTCGGCGCGGGCGATCTCGGCGAGTGCGACCTGGAAGTGGCCGCCGGTGACATCACGGTCGAGCGCCCGCGCGGGTCGGTGACCGCGAAGACGGCCAAGGGCGACATCCGGATCGGCGAAGCCGCCCGCGGGGTGTTCCAGCTGGAGACGTCGATGGGCGAGCTGGTGGTGGGTGTCCGGGCCGGTACCGCCGCGCACCTGGAGACCTTCGCGGCCTGCGGCTCGGTCGCCAACGACATCGCCGCGGTCCCCACGCAGAGCGAGCACGCGGTGCGCGTCTTCGCCCGGAACATGTACGGCAACATCACCATCGGTCACGCCGCCGTCGCGGCGTGACCCCGCTGGCCGGTGGCGCCTGTCGCCGACCGGTTCGGGCTACTCGGCGGGGACCGGGCCGTCGTCGGGCGTCGGCGCGATCACCCCGGTCGACTCCGGCAGCAGCGGAGCCACCGCGAAGCGGCCCGCGATCGCGTCGGCGGGCAGCGCCTGCACCGCGCGGACACCGGGTCGCGTTGCCAGCTCCCGCAATTGGGGGAGGGTACCGCGCACGACCAGCCCGGCCGTGCACGCGCAGCCCGCGCGCAACCTGGCCTCGGTGACCCGGGCGATATCGGCACTGCGCTGATCCCGGAACCGCTGGGCGGCCACCAGTCCCGCCGCCGCGTCGGCGGAGCGCACGGCCGGTTCGTCACCGGCCGGGGTCGCGACGGTGATCACCGGAGTCTGGACCCGGTCGATCGGGACGTGCTGGATCACACCCGCGACCCGCAGGCCGTCGGCGGCGGCCGGGATCTGTTGCGCGGTCAGGTAGTCGGTGAACGACACCAGCGCCCAGTGCGGATCGGTGTCGGCGCCGTCGAGCGAGGCGCGCGCCTCGCGCAGATAGTCCTCGACCTGCTCGCCCTGGGCGGGACCGAGCCGATCGGTCGTCACGCCCATCGGCGGGCGGGGATTGAGGATGCCGAGCACGACGACGACCACAGCCAGCACCACGGCCGCGGCGACGAACAGCGCCGTCCGCCCCGCTACGCGGCGATCCCCGGCGCTCCCGCGGTCGTCCGGTGCCGGGTCCGGCACCGGTTCGGACGACCGCGGGTCGTCAGGCATTGCGCAGTACGTCCAGTGCGCCCGCCAGGTCGTCGGGGTACTCGCTGGTGATCTCCAGCCAGCGACCGTCGGCGGGATGGTGGAAACCGAGCTGACGCGCGTGCAGCCACTGCCGTTCCAGCCCGAGGCGCTTGGCCAGGGTCGGGTCGGCGCCGTAGGTCAGGTCACCGGCGCAGGGGTGGCGGACGGCCGAGAAGTGCACCCGGATCTGGTGGGTGCGGCCGGTCTCCAGGTGGACATCGAGCAGGCTGGCCGACTGGAAGGCTTCGATCGTGTCGTAGTGGGTGACACTGGGCCTGCCGTCGCCGGTGACCGCGAACTTCCAGTCGTTGCCGCGCGCCCGCCCGATCGGCGCGTCGATGGTGCCGCTGCTCGGATCGGGATGTCCCTGCACCAGCGCATGGTATTGCTTGTCCACCGTGCGCTGCTTGAAGGCGCGCTTGAGCATCGTGTAGGCGTGTTCGGACTGGGCGACCACCATCACGCCCGAGGTGCCGACATCCAGGCGATGCACGATGCCCTGCCGCTCGTGCGCGCCCGAGGTGGAGATCCGGTAGCCCATCGCGGCCAGGCCGCCGACCACGGTCGGGCCGGTCCAGCCGACACCGGTGTGCGCGGCGACGCCGATCGGCTTGTCCACCGCGACGATGTCGTCGTCGGCGTAGAGGATCTTCATCCCCTCCACCGGGGTGGCCTCCACCGTCAGCTCGCGCTTCGGTTCGGGGAACACCACTTCCAGCCACGCGCCCGCGGTCAGCCGGTCCGACTTGCCCGCGGCGACGCCGTCGAGCTGCACCGAGCCCTCCTCGGCCAGCGCGGCGACCGCGGTCCGCGACAACCCGAGCAGCCGGGACAGGCCCGCGTCGACCCGCATCCCGTCCAGCCCGTCGGGAACGGGCATCGTCCTGGTTTCCCTCACGCGGTCTCCTCTGGGTGCTTGCGACCGCTGCGGGTGCCGTCCGGCTCGAACCCGAACACGGTGAGTGCGACGAGCAGGATCGCGCCGCAGACGATGGCCGAGTCGGCGACGTTGAACACCGGCCACCAGCCGACGGCGACGAAGTCGACGACATGGCCCTGCAGCGGGCCGGGGTAGCGGAAGATCCGGTCGACCAGATTGCCCAGCGCGCCGCCGAGCACCATGCCCAGGCCGATCGCCCACCACAGCGAGCGCAGCGTGCGCCCGATCCGGATGACGCCGATCACCACGGCCGCGGCGATCAGGGTCAGGAGCCAGGTCATGCCGGTCGCCATCGAGAACGCCGCGCCCGGGTTGCGCACCAGGGTGAACCGCGCGAAATCGCCGATGATCGGCACCGATTCGCCGGGATCGATGAAGGCCACGGCGAGGCACTTGGTCAGCAGGTCGAGGCCGAACAGCACGACGGCGATGATCAGCAGCGTCGTCAACCGGCGGCGACCAGCGGGTTTGTCCGTTCCGGTGGGCTCGGGCGCGGCGTCGGGGGCCGGTGCCGCCGAGTCGTCGCCCGTCTCGGGAACGGCAGCGTTGTCGGATGGCCGGTCTTCACTCACGCGACCATCATTCCCTAGTGGCGATCCGCGCTGCGCCGCGGTGCCCGGGAGTCCCAGCTGTTACTCAGGAAGCGGTCGTACCCTGATGGCTGTGACGGTGTTGTCTAGTTCTCGCTTACCCCGCATCGCGCGTCCCGGGGTGTTACTCGTGGCGCTCGTGCTCGGGTTCGCGACCTTCGGCGCGGGGTGCGCCGACCGGTCGGCATCGCCCGCCGATGTCGAGGGCACCGAGCCGCTCGGCATCGGTAAGGAAGTGACGGTGCCGATCACGGCCGCCGTCACCACCCTGGTCTCGGCCGGCGACGAGCCGCGCGATCTGCTGCGTCCCCGCTACCCGGCGGGCACCACGCAGGAGGTGACGCTGTGCACCGACTACCGGATCCAGCAGCAGGTCAACGATCAGCCCGCCCGCGACTTCTCGCCGGCCGCGCTGACCATCCCGATGACCGCCCGCGCCGGCACCGACGGGGTCGACGTCACCGTCGGCACCGTCACCACGCCGGACCCGGTCCTGAACAAGGCGTTCACCACCGCCGACGGTTCGCACGCGGGCCTGGAGATGAGCGACCTCGGCGCGATCACCGAACTGCGCCTCGCGCCGTCGCCGGATACCCCCAACACGGCGCGCGCCGCCCTGGAACAGGCCTTCTACCAGGCCGTGTACCGCTCGATCGCGTTCCCCGACGCGCCGGTCGGCGTGGGTGCGGTATGGACGGTGCACCAGGAGATCACCGGCGGCGTCACCCTCGACCAGATCACCACCGCCACCCTGACCAGCCGCGACGGCGACCGGCTCACCATCGACCTGCAGGTGACCCAGACCCCGACCGAGAAGGTGTGGATGCTGCCCAACAACGCGGGCTCGCTCGAGATCGAGGGCTACGTCATGGAGGGCACCGGCACGATCACCGTCGATCTCGGCCTCCCGCTGCCGGTCTCGGGGGCCATCGATGTCGGCGGTCAGCAGATCTACCGCGACGCGCGCAGCGTGAGCACCCTCGTGCAGACCCAGTCGACGCGCGTCTCCTGGACCGAATGATGCGGTCGACCCTGCTGCGCGCGAGCGCGGCCGCGTCGGCCTGCGCCGCGCTCGCCGGTGTCGTCGGTTGTGGTTCCGACGACGAGCCCGCCGGTTCCTTCCCCGCGGCCGCCACGGCGGCGCCGGGCAGCGGCACGGTGATGCGCGATCCCGCCCAGCTCGCGGCCGGGCTGCTGGCGGCACCGGATCTGCCCGGCGACTTCAGTGTGGTCCCGCCGCGCACCGGCGACGACGGCCCGGCCGTGCCGCCCGCGGCGCCCACCGATCCGCCGGACTGCGGCCGGCTGCTCAGCTCGATCGCCGAGCAGCGGCCCGGCTCGTCGGCGGCCGCGTCGGTCCAGTTCGCCGGGCCGAGCTACGCCACGATCGATATCGATGCCGCGAGCTACCCCGATGCCGCGCTGGCGGCCGCCTTCGACGCGGTACAGGCGCAGCCGCGGCGCTGCGCCGCCTACACCGGCGACGACGCGGGCGTGCACATCGACTACCGCACCACCGCCCTCAGCCAGCCGCCCGCGGGTGACGCGAGCTCGGCCTTCACCCTGACCGCCACCAGCGAAGGCTTGACGCTCACCTCCGCGACGGCCCTGGTGCAGGTCGGCAACACCCTGGTCCAGGTCGTGGTCACCGCGCCGGAGACCGTGGACCCGGGGGTGCTCGCCGACCTCACCGCCGCGCAGGTGCGCAAGCTGCGCGGCTGAGGCGCCTCAGCTGGCGGCGGGCACCGGCGGCGCGATCTTGCCGCCGAGATGGGCGATGTAGCCGCGCACCTCGTCGGCGGAGCGGTCCGGCATCCCGAAGACCACCTCGGTGACGCCGAGTTCTTCCCACTGCGCGAGCTGAGCGGCGTCGTAGCGGCCGGCCAGCGCGATCACGCGTGGCGTGCCCTCGCGGCCCGCCTCCCGCCAGACCCGGTGCAGCAGCGCGATCTTCTCACCGAGGTCGCCCTCGGTCGGGGTGGTGATCCAGCCGTCGGCGTGCTGGGCCAGCCAGCCGAAGGACTTCTCGGTGCCGCCGGCGCCGAGCAGGACCGGGATCGTCGGGCTGGTCGGCTTCGGCCACGACCAGCTCGGCCCGAACCGCACGAATTCGCCCTCGAACTCGGCTTCCTCCTGCGACCAGATCGTGCGCATCGCGTCGAGGTGCTCGCGCAGCACGGTGCGCCGCTTCTTGGGCGGGACGCCGTGGTGGGCGAGTTCGTCGGTGTTCCAGCCGAATCCGACGCCGAGCTCGACCCGGCCGCCGGCCAGATGATCGAGCGAGGCGATGGTCTTGGCGAGGGTGATCGGATGGTGCTCGGCGGGCAGCGCGACCGCCGTCGACAGGGTGATCCGCTCGGTCACCGCGGCCGCCGTCGCCAGCGCGACCCACGGATCGAGGGTGCGCAGGTAGCGGTCGTCGGGCAGTGAGGAGTCTCCGGTCTGCGGATGTGCCGCGGCCCGCACCACCGGGATATGGGTGTGCTCGGGGACGTAGAACGCGTCGAAGCCCGCGTTCTCGGCCGCCAGCGCGGCGTCGGCGGGCGTGATGCCCCGGTCACTGGTGAACAACACGAGCCCGTAGCGCATGTTCCGGCCCTCCGGATCAGACAACAAAACTGAAACAAGTTCTACCAGTCTTTCGGGCCTGCCGGAAGACCGTTCACCGGATGACCTTTCCCCGGCGAGTGGAGGGGAATAGGCTCTGAACGGTCCGAGCATCAACCTCGACCCGGAGGTATCCGATGTCTGATGTTTCCCCGTTTCCCGCTGGTTATCCGCGTATCTGTCCTGGCATCTCGTGTGCGGGCGCCGGTGCCGCGATCGATTTCTACATCGCCGTGTTCGGCGCCACCGAGCGCATGCGCATGCCAGGTCCGGACGGCACCGTCGCGCACTGTGAACTCCTCGTCGGCGACTCTGTTCTCATGGTCGGCGACCCGGCGCCGGAGATCGGGTTCCCCGATCCGAAAGAGGTCGGTGGTTCGCCGGTCAACCTGATGGTCTACGTCCCCGATGCCGACGCCGCGTTCGCCGCCGCCCTCGGCGCGGGCGCCACCGAGATCAACCCCATGACCGACCAGTTCTACGGCGACCGCAGCGGCTCCTTCGAGGACCCGTGGGGCCACCGCTGGACGGTGGCGACCCACATCGAAGACGTCACGCCGGAAGAGATGCAGCGCCGCATGGACGAGATGATGAACGCGGCGGGCTGATCGCGGCCTCAGGCGGGCACGATCGAATCACCCTCCACCCGTACCGGTTTCGCCGGCAGCGGCGCCGTGGCAGGACCCGCGGTGACGCTGCCGTCGAGGCCGAACCGGCTCCCGTGGCACGGGCAGTTGATCGAGCCGTCGGCGACCGAGCCGACCCGGCAGCCCGCGTGCGTGCACGTCGAGGACAATCCGACGAAGGTCCCCGCCGACGGCTGGGTGATCACCGTGTCCCCGACGATCACCCCACCCCCCACCGGCACATCGGCGGTCTTCGCCAACGCCCCCGTCGGCCCGCCGACGGGGGCCTGCGCCGCCGCGGGCGCACTCTCGTCCTTGCCCGCGCAGGCGGCCACGGTCGCGGCCGCGGCGAGCACCCCCGCGCCGACGACTACGGTCCTGCGGTCGAGCTGTATCTCGTTACTGGTCATCGTGGAACTCCGATCGGAACTAGCGACGTAGGCGGTGGCCGGGCGGTCCGACCGCTCCTTATCGGTTCAACGGGATCGGCGGGTCCCCGGTTCGAACTCCCGGCGGATGATCCGGGACCATTTCTCGGGGACTTCCCCGATGTGGGTGGGACCGGCACGGGCCTACTGTCACGCACGTGAAGGCGATCGTGCAGCAGGTATACGGATCTTCGGCGATGCTGGAGGTCGCGGAGGTCGAGCGGCCCGTGGCGGGGGACGGGCAGGTGCTGGTGCGGGTACGCGGGGCGTCGGTGAACGCGCGGGACTGGCACATCATGCGGGGCGATCCGAAGATCGTGCGGTGGGTGGACCGGTCGGTGTTCGGGCGGCGCGGTCCCGCGCGGCCGATCCACGGCGGCGACTTCGCGGGGACCGTCGAGGCAGTCGGCGCCGGGGTGACGGATCTACGGCCGGGTGACGAGGTGTACGGCGAGTCGACCAGCGGCGCGTTCGCCGAGTACCTGGCGGTGGACCGGTCGGTGGTGGGTCGCAAACCCGCGGGGCTGAGCTTCGCGGAGGCGGCGGCCGTGCCGCTGGCCGCCAACACCGCGCTGACCTGCCTGCGGCATGTGACAGCGGGGGAGCGGGTGCTGATCATCGGGGCGTCCGGTGGGGTCGGCACCTTCGCCGTGCAGCTCGCGCTCGCCGCGGGCGCCGAGGTCACCGGGGTGTGCAGCACCCGCAATGTCGAGCTGATCCGCGGGCTCGGCGCCGCCCGGGTCGTCGACTACACCCGCGACACGGTGACCGGCCGCTACGACACCGTCCTCGATCTGGCGGGCAGCCGGGGTCTGCGCGAGCTGCTGCGCCTGGTCGAGCCGACCGGCACCCTGGTGCTGTCCGGTGGCGGAAACTACACCGGCGGCAGCCTTTTCGGTCCGCTCGGGCTCATGGCCCGCGCCCAGCTCAGCCGCCCGTTCGTGCGCCCCACCGTCCGGGTGCCGACGGCGAAGCAGAGCAGCGCGGCGCTCGACGAACTCCGTGCCCTGATCGACGCGGGCCGGGTACGGCCGATCATCGACCGGGCGTACCCCCTCGACGAGGTCCCCGCCGCCATCCACTACCTGGAGACCGAGCACGCCAGGGCGAAGGTCGCGATCACCGTCGGCTGAGCGCCGTCACTGCAGGCGGAACTCCATCATCGCGATCGCGTCGTCGACCGCGACGATGAGATTCTCCAGCCGGGTGTACGGGTCGGGCGCCGACAGCGCCGCCTGCCGGTCGGTCGGCCCGATCGGCAGGCGCGCGGCCAGCTCGTAGGAGCGCACCGTCGGGTCGTCGGAGAGGTCCTCCAGCGACGCCGACGGCGGTGGCCGCCGGATCCCGGAGCGGCGCGCGAGCTGCGCGGTGAGCGTGTGCAGCCGATCGGCGCGTTTGCGCAGGTCGGCCAGCAGTTCGCTGTCGTCGGCGCCGATCTCGTCGGGCCACGCCGTCACCTCGGCGCGCGGGTAGGGCGCGTCGGGGAGCCACTCGTCGACCCGGATCCGTTCGGTGCCCGCGCAGCGCAACCGGAACCGTGAGCCCGACAGCTCGACGACATCGGTGATCCGGGCCAAGACGCCGAGATCGGTACGAACCTCACCGCCACCGACCTCGTGCCCCCGCGCGATCAGGACCACACCGAACTCCGGCTCCCGCCTGCCGTCGAGGCAGTCCTCGACCAGCGCGACATAGCGCGGCTCGAAGATCTGCAACGACAGCGGCTCGCCGGGCAGCAGGACCGCGCCCAGCGGGAACATAGGGATCTCCACCCTCACAGCATGCCCGCTGTCACGGACACCGTGCCCCTCCGACATGCGTGCGCGACGGATCGCCGGGTCATCCCTTCGCGATCGCTTCGAACACGGTCGGGTCGACCAGCGTGGACGTGTCACCGAGTTCGCGGCCCTCGGCCACGTCACGCAGCAGCCGTCGCATGATCTTGCCGCTGCGGGTCTTGGGCAGTTCGGGGACGAGGTGGATCTCGCGCGGCCGGGCGATCGGGCTGATCTCCAGCGAGACGGCGGCCTTGAGCTCGGTGACCAGCGCGTCGGTGCGCTCGGCCGACCCGGTGAGGATGACGAAGGCGACGATGCCCTGGCCCGTGGTCGCGTCGCTGGCGCCGACGACGGCGGCCTCGGCCACGGCCGGGTGCCCGACGAGCGCGGACTCGACCTCGGCGGTGGAGATCCGGTGGCCGGACACGTTCATCACGTCGTCGACCCGGCCGAGGATCCACAGGTCGCCGTCGGCATCGAGCTTGGCGCCGTCACCGGCGAAGTACCAGCCCTCGGAAGCGAAACGCTGCCAATAGGTTTCACGGAACCGATCCATGTCGTTCCAGATGCCGCGCAGCATCGACGGCCACGGCTGATCCAGCACGAGCAAGCCCGAGGCGTCGTTGCCCAGCGGGGTGCCGTCGTCGTCGACGACCTTCGCCGAGATACCGGGCAGCGGTGCGGTGGCCGCGCCGGGCTTGGTGTCGGTGACGCCGGGCAGGGGGGAGATCATGATGGCGCCGGTTTCGGTCTGCCACCAGGTGTCGACGATGGGGGTCTTGTTCGCGCCGATGACGTCGCGGTACCAGCGCCAGGCTTCGGGGTTGATCGGTTCACCGACCGAGCCGAGCAGGCGCAGGGTGGACAGATTGTGGGCGTCGGGGATCTCGCGTCCCCATTTCATGAAGGTGCGGATGAGGGTGGGGGCGGTGTAGTAGATGGTGACGCCGTACTTCTCGATGATGTCGAAGTGGCGGTGTTCGTTGGGGGAGTTGGGGGTGCCTTCGTAGACGACCTGGGTGGCGCGGTTGGCGAGGGGTCCGTAGACGATGTAGCTGTGTCCGGTGACCCAGCCGATGTCGGCGGTGCACCAGTAGACGTCCTGGCCTGCTTTGTGGTCGAAGACGTTGTGGTGGGTGTAGGCGGCTTGGGTGAGGTAGCCGCCGGTGGTGTGCAGGATGCCTTTGGGTTTTCCGGTGGTGCCGGAGGTGTAGAGGATGAACAGGGGGTGTTCGGCGGGGAAGGGCTGGGCTTCGTGGGAGGGCGAAGCGAGCGAGACGGTTTCGTCCCACCACAGGTCGCGCACCGGCGTCCACGGCACGTCCAGCCCGGTGCGCCGCACCACCAGCACGTGCTCGACCGAGGTCGGCTCGTCGCCGAGGGCCTCGTCCACCGCCGACTTCAGCGGGGCGGGCTTGCCGCGCCGCCACTGCCCGTCAGTCGTCACGATCAGGCGCGCCTGCGCGTCGTCGACGCGCTGCCGCAGGGCCGTCGGCGAGAACCCGGCGAACACCACCGAATGGGTGAGCCCCAGGCGCGCGCAGGCCAGCATCGAGACGATCGCCTCGGGCACCATCGGCATGTAGATCGCGACGCGATCGCCCGCCACCAGCCCGAGCGCGGTGAACGCGTTGGCGGCGCGCGAGACTTCCTCGAGCAGTTCGCGATAGGTGATGTCGCGTGAGTCGCCGGGTTCGCCTTCCCAGTGGATGGCGACCTGGTCGCCGTGTCCGTCGATGACGTGGCGGTCGACGCAGTTGTAGGCGACATTGAGCTCGCCGTCGGCGAACCAGCGCGCGACCGGGGCGTCGCTCCAGTCCAGTACCTGGGTGAAGGGCGTGTGCCAGTGCAGCCGGTTCGCCTGCTCGGCCCAGAAACCGGCACGATCGATGGTGGCCCGCTCGGCGAGCGAGGCATCGGCATTCGCCTGCGCGACGAACTCCGCGGCGGGCGGGTAGCTGGTCGCGTGGTCGGGCCGGGTGGGGTCGGTGACTGCACCGGTCACAAGAAATCTCCTTCGAACGAACAGGGGTGAAGCCCGTGCCGGTGGTGGGAGGGCACCGGCACGGGCTGGGGCAACGTCAGTGCGAGATCGCCTTCTCCGCACCGACGCCGGTCAGTGCCCGGACTTCCATCTCCGCGGCCTTGGCGGTGTCGACCTGCTCGCCGCGGCCACCGGCGTAGGTGCCGACGATGCCGAGTACGAAGGCCAGCGGAATGGACACGATGCCGGGGTTGGACAACGGGAACCAGTGGAAATCGGTCCCGGTGATCATCGAGGTCTTGGTGCCCGACACCGCCGGGGAGAACACGATGAGCACGATGGTCGAGATCAGGCCGCCGTACATCGACCACAGCGCGCCGGTGGTGTTGAAGCGCTTCCAGAACAGCGAGTACAGGATCGTCGGTAGGTTCGCCGCCGCCGCCACCGCGAACGCCAGCGCCACCAGGAACGCGATGTTCTGGCCGTTGGCGAGGATGCCGAGCCCGATCGCGAGCACGCCGATCACCACGGCGGTGATCCGCGAGACCCGCACCTGCTTGCGCTCGTCGACATTGCCCTTCTTGATCACGCTGGCGTAGATGTCGTGGGCGAACGAGGCCGACGCGGTGATCGTCAGACCGGCGACCACGGCCAGGATCGTCGCGAACGCGACCGCCGAGATCACGCCGAGCAGGATGACACCGCCGAGCTCGAACGCCAGCAGCGGCGCCGCCGAGTTCTGGCCACCCGCCGCGGCGAGGATCTTGTCCGGGCCGACGATGGCCGCCGCGCCGTACCCGAGCACCAGGGTGAACAGGTAGAACGCGCCGATCAGGCTGATCGCCCAGACCACCGAGCGCCGCGCCTCTTTCGCGGTCGGGACCGTGTAGAAGCGCATCAGCACGTGCGGCAGACCCGCGGTGCCCAGCACCAGCGCCAGACCCAGTGACAGGAAGTTCAGCTTCGAGGTGTCGCTGCCGCCGTACTGGGCGCCGGGCGCGAGCACATCGCGCGCGGCGACGGCCTTGTTGGTCGACTCGCTCACCGATTCCTGGGCGGCGCCGAGGATGTCGGAGAAGTTGAAGCCGAACTTGGCCAGCACCAGCACCGTCATCAGCGCGGCGCCCGCGATCAGCAGCACTGCCTTGATGATCTGCACCCAGGTGGTGCCCTTCATGCCACCGACCAGCACGTAGACGATCATCAGCACGCCGACGATCGCGATCACGACCGATTGACCGGCGCGGCTGGAGATGTCGAGCAGCAGCGCGACCAGGCCACCCGCGCCCGCCATCTGCGCCAGCAGATAGAACAGCGACACGGTCAGCGTGGTCAGCGCGGCCGCGGTGCGCACCGGGCCCTCCTTCAACCGGAAGCTGAGCACGTCGGCCATGGTGAATTTGCCGGTGTTGCGCAGCATCTCGGCCACCAGCAGCAGCGCGACCAGCCAGGCGACGAGGAAGCCGATCGAATACAGGAACCCGTCGTAGCCGTAGACGGCGATCGCGCCCGCGATGCCGAGGAAGCTGGCCGCCGACAGGTAGTCACCGGCGATGGCGATGCCGTTCTGCGGACCGGAGAAGCCACGGCCGCCGGTGAAATAGTCGGCGGCACTGGCGTTGTTGCGGCTGGCCCGGATCACCACGACCATGGTGACCGCGACGAACAGCGCGAAGATGGCGATATTGGCGACGGGGTTACCCACCGTCGTGTCCGCGGCAAGGAGGTTCACGCGCGGCCTTCCTCGAGAGATTCGCGAATGGCCGCGGCGCGCGGATCCAGCTCACGATTGGCGAAACGGACGTAGAGCCCGGTGATGAGGAATGTGGAGACGAACTGCCCGAGGCCGAGCAGCAGACCCACATTGATGTTGCCGAAGACCTTCGTGGCCATGAAGTCGTGCGCATACGCGCCGAGCACCACATAGCTCAGGTACCACAGCAGGAACAGCGCGGTCATCGGGAAGACGAAGCGGCGCAGGCGATTGCGCAGATCCTGGAACTGCGGGCTCGCCTGCACGGCGAGCCATTCGTCGGCACTCGGCGTGCGCCGGTCGGGCGCTTCTTCGGTGTCGGTTTCGGTCATGCGGTGATGTCCTAGCGTGCGGAGTGTCGTGCGTGCGATGACCGTAGAACGCGGAGTATGAGCGTGTAATGATGTGGCGTGGGTCACTCGGTGAAGGTGGCCGCCGGTGCGGTGAACGGTCGCTGTGGCGCGACGAACGGTCGGGGTGAGATCAGCGGTCGACGGCGGTTTCCGGCTCGCGGTCGGCGCTCATGCCGAGGCGTTCCGGTGCGTGCAGGCGCAGGAAGATCCCCGCGACCGTGCGCTGATCCTGCCCCTGGGTCACCAGGCTGACCACGATCGTCACCGCGAACGCCAGCGGCACACTGACCGCGCCCGGATAGTCCACGATCGCCGACGGCCAGCCACCGGCCAGCTCGGGCGAGACGCCGCCGAGAACCGCGAGCACCGTCGCGCCACCCGCGGTGATGCCGCCGGTGAGCAGCCCGCTCGCCGCGCCCGCCGCGGTCAGCCCGCGCCACCAGATGCCGAGTACCAGCAGCGGACACAGGGTCGAGGCGGCCACCGAGAAGGCGAGCGCGACCGTGCGGGACAGGTCGAGCGAGGCGACGGTGAGCGCCAGCGTCAGCGGGACGAGCCCGGCGACCAGCGCGGCGGCCCGGAAATCCCGGATCCGCCCGCGCAGCACATCGGTGCTGAGCACGCCGGCGAGGCTGACCAGCAGCCCCGACGAGGTCGACAGGAACGCCGCGATCGCCCCCGCCGCCGCGAGCGCCGCCAGCAGCTGCCCGCCGAGTCCGCCGAGCACCGCGCCCGGCAACAGGACCACCGCGGCGTCGGAGGCGCCGGTGATCAGCAATTGCGGCACGTACAGGCGGGCGAAGACGCCGAGCAGGATCGGGAACAGGTAGAAGACCCCGACCAGCCCGATCACCGTCAGCGCCGTCCGGCGGGCCGACGGACCGTCCCGATTGGTGTAGAAGCGGACCAGCACATGCGGCAGGCCCATGGTGCCGAGGAAGGTCGCCACGATCAGCGAGAACACCTGGTACTGCGGATGTTCGCCACCGAACCCACCGCCCGGCGCCACCCAGCTCGCGCCGTCGGCGGGCGCGCCGGCGACCACCGGCACCGCCGAGCCCGGCTCCAGGATCAGCTCGGAGCCCTCGGTCAGGGTGTGGTCGCCGGGGGTGAGCAGGACCGGCCCGTCCTCGGCCCGGCCGTCGAGGGTGCCGGTGACGCGCACCTGCTGCGACACATCCAGGTGCACCACCACATCGGTCGAGATGTCGACGGTGGTGCGCTGGTCTACCGTCGGTGGCGCGGGGGTGCCGACCGGCCGTTCGTCGGCCAGGAAGTGCAGACCGAGCACCAGGGCGGGCACCGCCACCGCCGTCAGCTTCAGCCAGTACTGGAACGCCTGCACCAGGGTCACCGACCGCATACCGCCGCCGATCACATTCGCCAGCACGATCGCTCCGACCGCGACGGCCCCCACCCACGGCGGGGCCCCGAGCAGCAGGTGCAGGGTCAGCCCCGCACCCTGGAACTGGGGAATCAGATACACCGCGCAGACCACGACGACCAGCCCGGCGGCCATGCGCCGCAACCGGATCGACCCGAGCCGGAACTCCGCGAAGTCCGGGACGGTGTAGGCGCCGGAGCGGCGCAGGGGAGCGGCGACGAACATCAGCAGGCCGAGATATCCCGCGGTGAAACCCACCGGATACCAGAGCGCGTCGGCGCCGTACTTGGCGATCAGGCCCGCGACGCCGAGAAACGAAGCGGCCGACAGGTATTCGCCCGAGATCGCGGCGGCATTCCACCGCGAACCCACCGTGCGCGAGGCGACCAGGAAGTCGGAGGTGGTGCGCGAGAGCCGGACTCCGTAGAAGCCGATCCCGATGGTGGCGAGCGCGGCCAGCAGGAGGGCCGCGATGGTGAGCGCCGGACTGTCCGGTGTCATCGGTGTCGCCTCGTGGTCCGCACGCGTCAGTCCCCGGCCAGTTCGAGGAAGTCGTCCTCGTTGCGCTGCGCCAGCCGCACGTAGAGGCGGCCCACCGCATACAGCGCGGGGAACGCCAGCGCGCCGAGCACGATCCAGGGCAGCCGGATACCGAGGACGGTCGTCGCGGCGATCGCGTCGATCCCGAACAGCACGGGCAGCGAGCCGAACACCGCGACCACGACCAGGCTCAGGCGCAGGGCCAACCCCAGTTGCGCCCGGATCAGGCCCCCGATGAGCGCCGCACCGAGATCGGTCTGCTCCACCACCTCGGTCCGGGTGCGGATCTGGCGGGCACCTCGCCGCTGCGCCAGCACCACCCGTTCCCTGGGCGGCCGCTGCGGACCCGTCACCGCTGGGACCAGTTCTGCCGCGGCCCGTGCACCAGCCGCTGCTTGAGTTCGCGCACCTGGCGCCTGCTCACCGGCAGTTCCACTGCGCCGCCCGCGCCCTCGGCCCGCAGACAGACCACGGTCCCCGTTCCGGTGCTGCGCATCCCGGTGACCAGCCGCAAGGCCACCAGGTACGACCGGTGCACGCGCAGGAATCCCGCGTCCTCCCACCGGGCTTCGAGCGCCGAGAGCGGAATCCGCACCAGATGCGAGCCCGTGCCGGTGTGCAGCCGCGCGTAGTCACCGTCGGCCTCGACCCACGCGACATCGGCCCGGTTCACCAGCGTGGTCACCCCGCCCAGCTCGACCGGGATCACCTCGCTCGGATGCGCGGGTTCCGGCGGCGCCGCCGTGGGCACCGGCACCCGGGCCGCCACGATCCGCCGCACCGCCTCGGCCAGCCGCGCCCCCCGCAACGGCTTGAGCAGATAATCCACCGCCCCCAGATCGAACGCCGCCACCGCGTGATCGTCGTGCGCCGTCACGAACACCACCGCGGGCGGCTCGGCGAACTCCGACAGAATCCCCGCCAGCTCCATCCCCGTGAGCCCCGGCATATCGATATCCAGGAACACCGCGTCGATCGGATGCGCCCGCAACAACCGCAGCGCCCCGGTAGCCTCCCCCGCCCGATGAATCTCCCCGACCCCCACCTGCGTACTCAGCAGATACACCAACTCGTCGAGCGCCGGCTTCTCGTCATCGACAGCGAGCACCCGCAGTGCGGTCGAGTTCTCATCGGTGTTCCAGGTCACAACCTGTCCATGGTAACCGGGCGAGTCGCCGAACTCCGCCGGAACCCTCGGCGGCGCCGGGTAGGGGAGCGTGCGCCCGTGAGCGATGTCGTTCGGGGGCGGTCAGGCGTGGATGCCCGGGCGGAATTTCGGGACGCGCATGCTGACTTTGGTGCCCGCGCCGGGGGCGGTTTCCACGACCAGGCCGTAGTCGTTGCCGAAGGCGGCGCGGAGGCGGTCGTCGACGTTGGCGAGGCCGACGTGGGCGGCTTCGCCGGTGCGGGCGGGGCCGGTGTCGGTGTCGACGGCGTCCAAGGCGCCGGAGCGCAGGAGGTCGGGGTCCATGCCGATGCCGTCGTCCTCGACGCTGATCAGGCAGTCGGTCCCGGCGTCGGTGGCGACGATGCTGAGTTGGCCGCCGCGCCCGCCGCCGCCGAGCCCGTGCCGCACCGCGTTCTCCACCAGGGGTTGCAGCGCCAGGAACGGCAGCACCACGCCGAGCACCTCCGGCGCGATCCGCAGGCGGACCTCCAGGGCGTCGCCGAAGCGGGCCTGTTCGAGGGCCAGATAGCGCTCGATATTGCGCAGTTCGTCGGCGAGGACGGTGAATTCGCCCGCGGCACGGAAGGAGTAGCGGGTGAAGTCGGCGAATTCGAGAATGAGCTCCCGGGCCCGATCCGGATCGGTCCGCACGAACGACGCGATCGTATTGAGCGCGTTGTAGATGAAATGCGGACTGATCTGCGCCCGCAGCGCCCGCAATTCGGCCCGATCGACCCGGGCCCGCGAGGCGTCCAGCTCGGCCAGCTCGAGCTGCCCGCACGCGTACCGGGCCACCTCGCCCGCCGCCCCGAGCATCCCGGGCCCCGGCTTCCCGGTGGTCACCATCCCGAGCGCCCCCACCGCCGCCCCCGTGTCGATCAGCAGCGGCTGCGCGATGAGCGAATGCTCGTCCCCGCTGACCAGCACCGCCCGCTCCTCGGCGATCGCCCGCCGCGCCGCTTCGTCGAACACTGCGGCCATCCCCGCGTGCGGCCCGTCCCACGCCAGCAGCGTCGCGTCGGCGTCCATCACCCCCAGCGCCTCGGCCCCGGCCAGCGCCCGCAGATGCGGCGCCGCCTCCCGGGCCGCCTCCTCGGTCAACCCCCGCCGCAACGGCACCGCCGCCAGCGACGCGGTGTGCAGGGCCTGATGCACCGCCCGTTGCGCGGGCGTGGTCACCACCCGCTGCGTCCGCCGCCACACCAGCCACGCGACGACCAGCACGATCGCGACACCCGCCAGCACCACCGCCGTGGTCGTCACCGGTCACTCCCGTCTACTCGCGCCGCGAACCGGCCCGGTTCGACGACGGCCGCACCCCTCGCGCGGACATCCGCCGATTATCGCCGCCCGCGGTCTCGGTGGTCCGATGATCGCCGACGGGCGCGCGCGCCGGGTTTCCGATCATGAACTAGCGGAAAACAGACGGTTGCTGAGGACTCGCCGGTGACGTTCGCCACGACACGCCGAACCAGGCCAGGGCGGGGGCGCGATGCCCGTGTGGCACGCGAAAAGTTGTCGGACCCACGTGCCTAGAATGCCTAGGCCAACCCCCGTCGACACCATGGGAGGAAGGACCGTCTTGGCTCCGTCCGGATCGTTCGTTCACCTGCACAACCACACCGAGTACTCCATGCTCGATGGTGCGGCGAAGATTTCGCCGCTGTTCGCGGAGGCGGAACGGCTGGGCATGACCGCCGTCGGCATGACCGACCACGGCAACATGTACGGCGCCTCGGAGTTCTACAACAGCGCCAAGAAGGCGGGCATCAAGCCGATCATCGGCATCGAGGCCTACATCGCACCGGGCTCGCGGTTCGACACCAAGCGGGTGCAGTGGGGTGATCCCGGCCAGAAGAGCGACGACGTCTCGGGTTCGGGTGCCTACACCCATATGACGATGGTCGCCGAGAACGCGACCGGTCTGCGCAACCTGTTCAAGCTGTCGAGCCTGGCCTCCATCGAGGGCCAGCTGGGCAAGTGGGCGCGCATGGACGAGGAGATCATCGCGCAGTACGCAGAGGGCATCATCGCCACGACGGGCTGCCCGTCGGGTGAGGTGCAGACCCGGCTGCGCCTCGGTCACGAACGCGAGGCGCTCGAGGCCGCCGCGAAGTGGCAGGAGATCTTCGGCAAGGACAACTTCTTCCTCGAGGTGATGGACCACGGTCTATCGATCGAGCGCCGGGTCCGCGAGGGCCTGATCAATGTCAGCAAGCAGCTCGACATCCCGCCGATCGCCACCAACGACTGCCACTACGTCACCAAGGACCAGTCGACCAATCACGAAGCGCTGCTGTGCATCCAGACCGGCAAGACGCTCTCGGACCCGACCCGCTTCAAGTTCGACGGTGACGGCTACTACCTGAAGTCGGCCGCGGAGATGCGCGCCATCTGGGACGCGGAGGTCCCCGGCGCCTGCGACAACACCGAGCTCATCGGTGAGCGGGTGCAGTCCTACGACGACGTGTGGGCCCATCGCGACCGGATGCCGATCTTCCCGGTGCCCGAAGGCCACACCCAGGCCACCTGGCTGCGCAAGGAAGTCCTCGACGGCCTCGACCGCCGGTTCCCCGACGGCCCCCCGCAGGACTACCTCGCCCGCGCCGACTACGAACTCGGCGTCATCTGCGAGATGGGTTTCCCCGCCTACTTCCTCGTCGTCGGTGACCTGATCCGGCACGCCCTCGACGTCGGCATCCGCGTCGGCCCCGGCCGTGGTTCGGCCGCCGGCTCGCTGGTCGCCTACGCGATGGGCATCACCAATATCGACCCGATCCCGCACGGCCTGCTGTTCGAGCGGTTCCTCAACCCCGAGCGCGTGTCGATGCCCGATATCGATATCGACTTCGACGATCGCCGCCGCGGTGAGATGGTCCGCTACGCCACCGAGAAGTGGGGCAGCGACCGCGTCGCCCAGGTGATCACCTTCGGCACCATCAAGACCAAGGCCGCGATCAAGGACTCCGCGCGAGTCCTGTTCGGCCAGCCCGGTTTCGCCATCGCCGACCAGATCACCAAGGCGCTGCCGCCGCCGATCATGGCCAAGGACATCTCGGTCTCGGGCATCACCGACCCCGACCACGAGCGGTACAAGGAAGCCGCCGAGGTCCGCGAGCTCATCGGCTCCAACCCCGATGTCGCCAAGATCTACGAGACCGCGCGTGGCCTGGAGGGCCTGATCCGCAACGCGGGCGTGCACGCCTGCGCGGTCATCATGTCCTCCGAGCCGCTCACCGACGCGATCCCGGTGTGGAAGCGCGCGCAGGACGGCGCGATCATCACCGGCTGGGACTACCCGTCGTGCGAGGCCATCGGCCTGCTGAAGATGGACTTCCTCGGTCTGCGCAACCTCACCGTCATCGGTGACGCCCTGGAGAACATCCAGGCCAACCGCGGCGTCGATCTCGACATGGATCACCTGCCGCTCAACGACCCGGCCACCTACGAACTGCTCGCCCGCGGCGACACCCTCGGCGTGTTCCAGCTCGACGGCAGTGCCATGCGCGATCTGCTGCGCCGCATGCAGCCCACCGGCTTCGAGGACATCGTCGCCGTCCTCGCGCTGTACCGCCCCGGCCCGATGGGCATGAACGCCCACAACGACTACGCCGACCGTAAGAACGGCCGCCAAGAGGTCAAACCGATCCACCCCGAGCTCGAAGAGCCGCTGAAAGAGATCCTGGCCGACACCTTCGGCCTGATCGTCTATCAGGAACAGATCATGCAGATCGCGCAGAAGGTCGCCGGGTACTCGCTCGGCCAGGCCGACATCCTGCGCCGCGCCATGGGTAAGAAGAAGCTCTCGGTGCTGGAGGAGGCCTACGCGGGTTTCCGCGAGGGCATGCTCAAGAACGACTTCTCCGAGCCCGCGATCAAGGCGCTGTGGGACACCATCCTCCCGTTCGCCGGCTACGCGTTCAACAAATCGCACGCCGCGGGCTACGGCCTGGTCTCCTTCTGGACCGCCTACCTCAAGGCCAACTACCCGGCCGAGTACATGGCCGGTCTGCTCACCTCCGTCGGTGACGACAAGGACAAGGCCGCGATCTACCTGTCGGACTGCCGCAAGATGGGCATCACGGTGCTGCCGCCGGATGTCAACGAGTCCGAGCAGAACTTCGCCTCGGTCGGCAAGGACATCCGCTTCGGTCTGGGCGCGGTCCGCAATGTCGGCGCCAACGTGGTGTCCTCGATCATCGCCGCGCGCAAGGAGAAGTCGAAGTTCACCGACTTCTCCGACTACCTGAACAAGATCGACGCGATCGCCTGCTCCAAGAAGGTCACCGAATCGCTCATCAAGGCAGGTGGTTTCGACTCGCTCGGGCATCCCCGCAAGGGCCTGCTGCTGATCCACTCCGACGCGATCGACGCGGTGATGTCGACGAAGAAGGCCGAGGCGATCGGCCAGTTCGACCTGTTCGGCGGCCTGGACGACGGCGACGACTCGGTCGCCTCGGTGTTCAACGTGAAGGTCCCCGAGGACGAATGGGAGACCAAGCACAAGCTCGCCCTCGAACGAGAGATGCTGGGCCTCTACGTCTCCGGGCATCCGCTCAACGGCGTCGAGCACGTGCTGGCCGCCCAGGTCGACACCCCGATTCCGGCGATCCTGGAAGGCGACGTCAAGGACGGCGCGCAGGTGACCATCGGCGGCATCCTCGCCTCGGTCAACCGGCGGATCAACAAGAACGGCCTGGCCTGGGCCTCGGCCCAGCTCGAGGACCTCACCGGTGGCGTCGAGGTGCTGTTCTTCCCGCAGTCGTACTCGGTCTACGGCATGGACGTGGTCGAAGACGCGGTGGTGCTGGTCAAGGCGCGCGTGTCGGTGCGCGACGACCGCATCTCGCTGATCGCCAACGACCTCGTGGTGCCGGATCTCTCGGCGATCGGGGTGGCGAAGCCGGTGGCGGTGGTCATGACGACCCGGATGTGCACGCCGGACAAGATCGGTGAGCTCAAGAAGGTGCTCTCCCGCCATCCCGGCACCTCCGACGTGCATGTCCGCCATGTCGGCGCACGGGAGAAGACCACCCTGCTCAAGCTCGACGACAGCTGGCGGGTGAGCCCGTCCTCGGCGCTGATGGGTGACCTGAAGGCACTGCTCGGTCCCGGCTGCCTGGGCTGAGCCGGAGGCGATCGCGGTCGAGGATCTCGCAGTGCGGTCGCGTTCCCGGTGGTCGGGTAGCGCTGGGAGCGCGGTCGGGCCGGGTGCGCTCGCGGTGTCTCGGCGGGTGCTGATCGAAACCCGGCGGGCGACGGGCTAGCGTCGAGAGGCGTGACGTCAGCGACTCGGCTCGATTCGCCCCCACACCCCGTGCGACGCCCGCGCCCGCGCGTACCGCCGCGGGCCGTGCTGCTCGTCGCGGCCGCGCTGATCGTGGCCCAGCTGGTCCTGCGCGGCTGGGTCGCGGCGTCGGGATTCTTCTACTGGGACGACTTCATCCTGATCGGTGAGGTGGGCCGGCATCCGCTGTGGTCGACCGAATTGCTGTTCACCAGCCACGACGGCCACGTGATGCCGTTGGCGTTCGCGCTGACCTGGGCGGTGACCGCGATCGCGCCGTTCGAGTGGGGTGTGGCGGCGGCCGTCCTGGTGCTGTTGCAGCTGCTCGCCTCACTCGCGGTGCTGCGGCTGTCGGTCGTGCTGCTCGGGACCGGGCCGCGGCTGCTGGTCCCGTTGACCTGCTACCTGTTCGTTCCGCTGACGGTGCCCGCCTTCGCCTGGTGGTCGGCCGCGGTGAACGCGCTGCCATTGCAGATCGCGCTCGCCTGGGTGAGCGCGGACGCGGTCCAGCTCGTGCGGACCGGGCGCGGGCGGTACGCGGTCTCGGGCGCCGCGGTCTCCGCGGTGGCGCTGCTGTGCTTCGAGAAGGCGGTGGTGGTGCTGCCGGTCGCGGTCGCGGTGGTGGCGCTGTCGGCCTACGTCGCCGGAGAATCGGTGCGCGCTGCCGTCCGCCGCGGCGCCGCGCTGTGGACCGCGGCGGGTGCGGTGCTGCTGGCCTGGTCGGCGTTCTTCCTGCTGGTCATCCAGCGTCCGCGCGGACTGTCGCGCCCCGAACAACCCACCGCCCTGCTGAGCCGAGCACTCTCGGACGGACTGGTCCCCGCCCTGTCCGGCGGACCCTGGCGATGGGAACGCTGGCAGCCCGCCACCCCGTGGGCCGACCCGCCCGGCGTGGCCGTCGCCCTGTGCTGGACGGCGCTGATCCTGTTCGCGGCGTGGACGATCCGCACCCGCGCCCGGGTCGGCGTGATCTGGGTGTGCGCGGCCGCCTACGTCGTCGTGACCGTCGCGCCCGTCGTGGTCCTCCGCGACGGCCCGGGCACCGCCGCGCTGCTGCTCCAATCCATCCGCTACTTCGCGGACGTCGCCGTCATCGCCTGCCTCGGCCTCGCCCTGATCATGACCGCCCCACACCGCGCGCCCCGCGACATGCGAAGCGGTGCCACTGCACGTGGCCTGCTCCTGGCGCGGGGTCTTCCGGTGCGAGCTGTCGTGGCGGTGGTGGCGACCGTGATCTTCCTCGTGAGCAGCGTGTATTCGACCGTCACCTTCACCCGCTCGTGGGAGCCGAGTCCGGCGCGCGCCTACGTCACCGGGGTACGCACCGCACTGCCGGGTGCCGACGCGCCGCTGCTGCCGCAGGAGGTTCCGTGGAATGTGCTGAACCCCTTGGCCTTTCCGCAGAACATGACCGACCAGGTATTCGCCGCGCTCGCCGGGCCGGACACCTTCGCCCGGTCGACACCGCACCTGCGGATGTTCACCGACGAGGGGGAACTCGTCGACGCGCAGGTGTGGTGGAACCGCTCGATCGTGCCCGCCCCGGAACCCGGCTGCGGCTACCGGATGACGCCCGGCGAGGCGGTCCGGTTGCCCTTGGACGGGCCGATGCAGATCCGCGAGTGGACCGCTCAGCTGAACTACCTGGCCGACCGCGACGGCGCCATCGCCGTCTCGTTCGAGGGCGCCGCCGAGACCGTCGCCGAGGTCAGGTCCGGGCTGCACCCGGTCTACGTCCGCATGCTCGGCGGTGGCACGGCCTTGCGCGTCCGCGCGCTGACTCCCGGCCTCGAATTGTGCTTCGGCGCGGGGCCGGTCGGAGTCGTCGCCCACGACTGACCGCCGACTGCTCGTGCGGGGTGACACCGAAGACGCACCGGCGGCCGGTTCGTACCGAGCGCCCGAGCAGACCCGTGCCGGGCATGGCGGGAGCCGGGCAGCGCGGAGACACCGGTCGCCCTGCCCGATGACCGCGCGCGTGCGATGCTGGGGCGATGAGGCAGTTTCGGGTGTGGGCGCCGGCGGCGGGGGCGGTGCGGCTGCAACTGGACGGGGTGACCCATGCGATGCGGCGCAATGGGGGCGGGCGCTGGTCGGTCACCATCGACGCAGGTCAGGGCGCCCGCTACGGGTTCCTGATCGACGACGACCCGACCGTGCTGCCCGACCCGTGCTCCCCGCGCCAGCCCGATGGCGTCCACGCACTCTCCGCCGTGCACGACCTCGATCCGGCGGTCTGGACCGACCGGCGGTGGACCGGCAGGCAGCTGGCCGGTTCGGTGTTCTACGAACTGCACATCGGCACCTTCACGCCGGACGGCACCTTCGACGCGGCGATCGAACGGCTCGACCACTTGGTCGGCCTCGGCGTCACCACGGTCGAGCTGATGCCGGTCAACGCCTTCGACGGCACCCACAACTGGGGTTACGACGGCGTGCTCTGGTACGCGGTGCAGGAGAGCTACGGCGGTCCCGACGGCCTGCAGCGCTTCGTCGACGCCTGCCACGCGCGTGGTCTGGCGGTCTGCCTGGACGTGGTCTACAACCACCTCGGCCCGTCCGGCAACTACCTGCCCCGCTTCGGTCCCTACCTCGCCGCGGGCCGGAACACGTGGGGGCAGAGCCTGAATCTCGACGGTCCCGGCTCCGACGCCGTCCGCCGCCACATCATCGACAACGCCCTGCGCTGGCTGCGCGACTTCCACATCGACGCGCTGCGCATCGACGCCGTGCACGCGCTGGTCGACCGCACCGCGACCCATCTGCTCGAGGAACTCGTCGTCGAGACCACCGCGCTGGCAGCGCATCTGGGCCGTCCGCTGAGCCTGATCGCCGAGAGCGACCTCAACGATCCCCGCCTGATCACGCCGCGCGCGGCGGGCGGCTTCGGCCTGACCGGCCAGTGGAACGACGACCTGCACCATGCCGTGCACACCGCCGTCTCCGGCGAACGGCAGGGCTACTACGCCGATTTCGGCTCCCTGGCCTGCCTGGCCCAGACCCTCACCCACGGCTTCTTCCACGCCGGAACCTATTCCAGCTTCCGGGGCCGCACCCACGGCACGCCGATCCCGCGCGACCTGATCCCCGGCAGCGCCCTGCTCGGCTACACCTGCACCCACGACCAGATCGGCAACCGGGCTGTCGGCGACCGCCCCAGCGCCTACCTCACGCCGGGGCAGCTCGCGGTGAAGGCGGCGCTGGTGCTGCTCTCGGCGAGCACGCCGATGCTGTTCATGGGCGAGGAATGGGGCGCGCGCACCCCGTTCCAGTTCTTCACCTCGCACACCGACCCAGCCGTCGGCGCGGCCACCGCGGCCGGACGCCGGGCCGAGTTCGCCGACCACGGCTGGGCCGCCGACGACGTCCCCGACCCGCAGGACCCGGACACCTTCACCCGCTCCAAGCTGGACTGGACCGAACCGACCCGCGAACCGCACGCCCGGCTGCTCGCCTGCTATCGCGCCCTGCTCGCGCTGCGCGCGGCCAGGTCCGAGTTCACCGACCCCTGGCTGGAACGGGTCTGGGCCGACTACGACGAGGCGAACCGCTGGTTCGTGCTGCGGCGCGGCCGGATCTCGGTGGTCTGCAACCTGTCCGAGGACGAGGCCGTGATCCCGGTGCACGGAAGGGTATTGCTGGCCTGGGCGCCCGCCACCGAATCCGGTGCGGGAATACTCATCTCGGGCCACAGCTTCGCCGTGCTGGAGGAGGGTGACGGCGCGGGGGCCGTGGTCACCGAGTGATCCGGCCAGGGCACGGCTCGGCCACGGTCGGCGGCCGACCGTTGCCCAAGCGAACAGACGTCCGTACGGTTGAACGATGAGCAACGACGCTTACGGGCAGGACAGTGCTGCCCTTCCGGCGGGTGTCGGCGGTTTCGCCGCGGCCGGATTCGGTCCGCTGGTGCGCGCCTTCGTCACCTTGATCGGCCATCGCCGCGCCGCGGGTGGCGCCATCGCGATCTATCGGCACGGCGAACCCCTGGCCCATCTGTGGACCGGCAGCGCGGGCGAACGGCCGTGGACCGCGGACACCGCGCCCATCGTGTTCTCCGCGACCAAAGGCGTCACCGCCACCGTCATCCACCGGCTCGCCGATCGCGGCCTGATCGACTACCAGGCTCCGGTCGCCGAGTACTGGCCCCGATTCGCGGCGCACGGCAAGGGCGCGATCACCGTCGCCGACGTGCTCACCCACCGCGCCGGCCTGTCCTCGCTGCCCTCGGTCGCCACCACCGCCGCCGAATCCCTCGATCACGAACTCATGGAGGACCGGCTCGCGCTGGCCACGCCCGACCGGCTGCTCGGCACCCCGACCTACCACGCGCTGACCTACGGCTGGCTGCTGGCCGGGCTGGCCAGGGCCGTCACCGGGCAGAGCATGAGCGAGCTCATCCGCAGCGAGGTCACCGATCCGCTCGGCATCGACGGCATCCACCTGGGTCGTCCGGCCGCCGGTTCGCCGACGGAGTACGCGCGGCTGGCGGGCACGCACCTGAGCGTGTTGGGCAACCCGATCGCCGCCGGATTCCTGGACCGGATCGGCCAGCGGATCCCCGGCCCGCTCGGCGCGGCGGCCCGCTGCCTGTTCGTGCCCGGCCTGGACAGCATCCTCGACGGCGACGACCCGGCGATCCTCGACTCCGAGATGCCCGCGGGCAACGGCGTGTGCACCGCGCCGGGGCTGGCCAGGATGTACGCGGCACTGGCCGACGGGCTCACCGTCGACGGCAGGCCGTTCCTGACGCCGGGGACCCACCGGTCGATCCGGCGCGTGCAGACCTACCGCCTCGACCACGCCCTGTTCTACATCCCGATGATGTGGCACCTCGGCTACCACTCGATGCCGGTGCCCGGCGCGCGCAACGCCTTCGGCCATATCGGGCTCGGCGGGTCCTTCGGTTGGGTCGACCCGCAGTCGGGACTCTCGATCGCCTTCGTGCACAACCGGCTCGACCAGGGCCTGCTGCCCTACGACCAGCTGGCGATGAGCTGGCTGCTGCCGCTGGCCGTGGCGGGCGCCCGCGCGTCCCGCTCCGGCACGCAGCGCCCGGACCGCGTCGCGGCGTAGTCCGGGCCTGGGCGAGCCCCGCCTAGGTGAGGTAGCGATACGCCGGAGAACCCGGTTCCAGGCGTTC
Source organism: Nocardia sp. NPDC051833 (assembly GCF_040681225.1). Classification (NCBI taxonomy): domain Bacteria; kingdom Bacillati; phylum Actinomycetota; class Actinomycetes; order Mycobacteriales; family Nocardiaceae; genus Nocardia; species Nocardia sp. NPDC051833. Next base: position 15,900 of record NZ_JBFAYK010000006.1, on the reverse strand, counting down.
GGCCTGGATCGGGGACTCCTCGATGCGATGCAGCAGCGACGCCAGATCGTCGGTGGCGCCGAGTTCGATGCCGACCAGTGCCGCCCCGGTCTCCCGGTTGTTGCGCTTGACGTACTCGAACATGGTGATGTCGTCGTCGGGGCCGAGCACGTCGTCGAGGAAGCGGCGCAGCGCGCCGGGTTCCTGCGGGAAGTCGACGAGGAAGTAGTGCTTGAGGCCCCGGTGCACCAGCGAGCGCTCGATGATCTCGCCGTAGCGGGAGACATCGTTGTTGCCGCCGGAGACCAGCACGACCACGGTCGAGCCGGGCTCGATCTCGATCTCGGCCAGTGCCGCGGTGGCCAGCGCGCCCGCGGGTTCGGCGATGATGCCCTCGCTCTGGTACAGGTCGAGCATCGCGGTGCAGATCGCACCCTCGTCGACCTGCATCATCCGGAAAGAGGCTGTGCCGGTGGGGGATTCGGTGGTGGTGAGCAGCGGCAGCGAGGCGTGCGAGACCACCCGGCCGCCGAACGAGGACGCCGCCTGGTACGGCAGGTCGCCGATGCGGCGCACCGCGGCGCCGTCGACGAACGGGTCGATCTCGGGCAGCGTTACCGGGCCACCCGCCACCAGCGCGGCGGTCATCGAGGCCGCGCCAGCGGGCTCGACGCCGAGCAGGCCGGCCTGCGGCGCACGTTCGCGCAGGTAGGTGCCGATGCCGGCCAGGCACCCGCCGCCACCGACCGGGACGATGACCAGATCGGGCGCGGCGCCCAGCTGCTCGAGGAACTCGGCGGCGATGGTGCCCTGGCCCGCGGCGGTGCGCGGATCGTCGAACGGCGGCACCATGGTCGCGCCGGTGCGGGCGACGTCGTCGGCGGCGGCCGCGGCGGCCGCGTCGTAGGTCTCGCCGACGGCGATCAGCTCGACGAACTCGCCGCCGTGCACGCGGATGCGATCGCGCTTCTGCTTCGGGGTGGTGGTCGGCACGTAGATGCGCCCGCGCACGCCCATGGCCCGGCAGGCGAAGGCCACGCCCTGGGCGTGGTTGCCCGCGCTGGCCGCGACCACACCGGCCGCGCGTTCGGCGGCGGTGAGCTGGACCATCAGGTTGTAGGCGCCGCGCAGCTTGTACGAGCGCACCGCGGTGAGGTCTTCGCGCTTGAGGTAGACCTGCGCACCGGTGCTCGCCGACAGCCGCGCGGAGTACTGCAGCGGTGTCGGCTCGATGATGTCGGAAATTCGCTTGGCGGCAGCGTCGATCTCGTCCGCGGTCAGCGGCGGACGGGTTACGGACACTTCGGCGACGTCAGCGATGGGGGACACCCGCTAAATGCTACCGAGGGGGTCGGGCGCGCCGAGAGCGCGCCTCCCGTCGCCGGATCCGCCGCGACGACGGGCCCGGCGACCGGGGCGTCAGCGCGGGGTGAGGACGAAGACGGGGATCTGGCGATCGGTCTTCTTCTGGTACTCGGCGTAGTCGGGCCACACCGCGACCGCCCGGTCCCACCACAGCGCCTTCTCGTCGCCGGTGACCTCGCGGGCGGTGTAGTCCTTGCTGACGGTGCCGTCGCGCAGTTCGACGTGCGGCTCGGCCTTGATGTTGAAGTACCAGACCGGGTGCTTGGGCGCGCCGCCCAGCGAGGCGACGACGGCGTACTCGCCGTCGTGCTCGACGCGCATCAGCGGGGTCTTGCGGAGCTTGCCGGTCTTGGCGCCCTTGGTGGTCAGCAGGATGACCGGCTTGCCCTGTAGTGAGGTGCCCTCGGCTCCGCCGGAGTTCTCGTAGGTCTCGGCCTGGGTGCGAGCCCAGTCCGAAGTGCTCGGTGCGTACTCTCCTGTCAGTGGCATGACCTGCACAACGATCCGTCGCGGTGTGATGTTCCCGATAGGCCCGGACGGGAAAGTTCGGTAGCCCGAACTTCGATGTCCGTCTATCCTGTGTGCATGGCAGTGGTCACCCCATCGGCAGCAACCGCGACGGTCGACATCGCGGGCAGTGCCTGGCCGGTCTACAAGCTCGAGGCGCTGGTCGCCGGGCTCGTCGTGGGCGCCCTGCTGCTGTTGATCCTCGGCTCGGCCCAGTCGGCCGTGCTCGCCGCGGCCGCCGTGGCCGCGCTGCGCTGGTCGGTCGGTGCCGCCAGGGCACACTCACTCCGCTAGGTCGAGCTCGCGCAGCTCCCCGCGGGAGAGCACCCCCAATTTCGGATACGCCTTGTACAGGTGGTGCCCGACCGTGCGGTGACTCAGGAACAACCGCGCCGCGATCTCCCGGTTCGACAGGCCCTGCGCCGCCAGCCGCACGATCTGTGATTCCTGCGGCGTGAGCACGCTGAGCGGGCCGCCCGCCGGGCGGGCGGCGGCGCCGACGCCGAGCGCGGCGAGTTCGGTGCGGGTGCGTTCCCGCCACGGCGCGGCGTCGAGCCGGTCGAACAGCTCCAGTGCCTGTTCGAGCTGGGTCCGCGCGTCGACCTTGCGTTTGTCCCGGCGCAGCCACTCGCCGTAGAGCAGCCGGGTGCGGGCCTCGTCGAACGGGCGCTGGGCCGGGAGCGCGGCGAGGTAGTGCCGCTCGGCGTCGGCGCCCTCGGCGAGGATCGCCGCGGCCCTGGCGGCCAGGGCCGCGATCCACTCCTGACCGGCGCGCGCCGACCACGCGTCGAGCTGTTCCCGCGCCGCGACGGCCCGGCCGGTGTCGCCGAGCCGCGCGGCCACCTCCACCTGGTCGGCCAGGGTGCGCAGCCCGCTGACGTGATGCCGGGCCGGTTCGACGGTCATGTGGTCCAGCTCGGCCTGCGCCTGATCCAGCCTGCCCTGCCCGAGCGCGAGCAGCGCCAGCGCCGCGTGCGCCCACGGCGCGCCCACCGCCTGGGCCCCGCCGAAGGCCTCGGCGACCGCGCGATCGGCGTAGTCACGGCAGGACTGTTCGTCGCCACGCAGCGCGGCCGCGTATGCCAAGAACGCGGTGAGCTGACTGATCCACTGCGGCTGGCCGATGTCCTCGGCGATCCGCAGCCCCTCCTCTGCGGCGATCCGGCTCTCGCCGGGGCGGCCACCGAACAGTTCGGCTTCGGCGCGGAAGAACAGCAGCGGTGCGAGCAGCGCGATCCGGCCCTGCTCCCTGGCTTCGCCGATGAGCACGTCGGCCAGCTCGCCGACCTGGTCGTCCTGACCGACGACGAGTCCGCTGCCGCACAGCTGGACCAGGTCGGCGGGACTGTCGGCGCCGTTCGCGCGGGCCGCGTCCGCCGCCGTCCGCAGGTCGACCGTGCGCAGCCCGGCCACCGAGCCGGTCAGGTAGCGCACGATCGGGGTGACCGGATCGCCCGCGTCGAGCCGCAGCGTGGCGAGCAAGGCCGCCACCTCGTCGAGCTCGGCGGGACCGAGGTACCAGGCGGTGTGCACCGCCCGGGTGACGATGCGCGCCGCGGCCCGCGGATCGGTCTCCCGCGCCGCCACCGCCATCAGCCGCCGATGCGCGGAACCCGGCTTGCCCGCGGCGAATTCGGCCTGCGCGCGCACCAGTTCGAGGCGCGACTCGAGCGCCGCGTCGGTCGACATCGACGCGGCGCGCTCGGCCAGCCGCGCGGCCTGGTCGGTGAGCCCGGCCTCGGTGGCGGTCTCGGCGGCCAGGACGAGCCTGCGCAACCGGGCGTCGGCGTCGGCACTGAGTGCCGCGGCCCGGTCGTAGGCGGCGACCGCGCCGTGGAATCCGGTGCGCCGCCTGGCCCGATCGGCGGTGCGCTCCAGCGCGGTCGCCGCGGCTTCGTCGGGTCCGGTCGCGGCGCAGGCGAGATGCCAGGCCCGTAGGTCGGCGGAGTCGGCGTCGTCGAGCGCGGCGGCGAGGGCGCGGTGCGCGGCCAGCCGCTCGGTGAGCGCCGAACCCTGGTAGACGGCGGCCCGGGAGAGCGGATGACGCCAGGTCAGCACCTGCCCGTCGGTGCGCACCAGATCGGCGTCCTGGGCCCGCTGCAGGTCGTCGAGTCCCGCGCCGAGGGTCGCGGCGGCGCGCAGGACCGGCGCCAGATCCTCGGCGCCCGCGGCCGCGGCGATCAGCAGGATCGTCCGGGTCGGCGCGGGCAGCCGGGCGACCCGGCCGTGGAAGGCCAGCTGGAGCCGCTGGGTCAGCGGCAGCGGATTCGGATCCTCCGCGTTGCCCGCCGCGGCCGGAAGTTCCAGCAGGGCAAGGGGATTGCCCCCCGATTCGGCGAGCAGGCGATAGCGCGTCGTGGGCGAGAGCCGGGTCGGGCCCGCGTCGAGCAGCGCGGCGGCGGCCTCGGCGCGCAGCCCCGACAGGGCCAGTTCGGGCAGTCCCGGCGCCGGGAAGTCATCGGGGCCGGACCGGGTGGCGAACAGGATCACCACCCCCTCGGCGTCGAGCCGGCGCGCGGCGAACAGCAGGGTCTGCGCCGTTGCCCGGTCCAGCCAGTGCGCGTCGTCGATCAGGACCAGCAGCGGGCCGTCGGCCGCTTCCTCGGCCAGCAGCGTCAGCACGGCCAGGCCGATCAGCATCAGGTCCGCTGGCGTGCTGTCGCCCAGGCCGAACGCGGCGTCCATCGCGTCGCGCTGCCGTGGCGGCAGCCGCCGGACCAGCTCCATCGCCGGGCGCACCAGCAGATGCAGTGCCGCGAAAGGCAATTCGGCCTCGGACTCGATCCCGGCACTGCGAATCGCCGGAATGCCCTGCGCCGCCGCGTACTCCAGCAGGGCGGACTTGCCGATCCCGGCCTCGCCGCGCAGCACCAGCGCCCCGCTGCGCCCGGCGCGCGCGCCCGTGAGCAGGTCATCGATCGTGGCCTGTTCGGGTTCGCGTCCGTGCAGCATGCGCACCACGGTAGCGCCGTACCGGTACCGGCGGTTCGCGTGTCGCGAGAAGTACCTATAGACGACTGATTCGACCTACCCCCGTCGCGCCATAACGTAGGTGTCATCGCAGGAACAACCCGCGAAACACCAGCTCACAGCACATTTTCGGAGGTCGAGATGAACACCGTCGTCGCGCAGTACCTGGAGGCATGGAACACCCGCGAGCCCGGTGCCCGCCGCGCCGCGGTCACCCGCCTGTTCACCCCCGAGGCGCGCTACGTCGACCCGCTGGTCGCCGTCACCGGCCACGCCGAACTCGAGGCCGCCATCGCCGGCGTGCAGACCCAGTTCCCCGACTGGACCTTCCGCCTGGCAGGCCCGGTCGACGCCCACCACGACCAGGTGCGCTTCACCTGGGGACTCGGCCCCGCCGACGGTGACGCCGTGGTGATCGGCTTCGACGTCGCCGTCCTCGCCGACGGTCGCATCGACAGCGTCTACGGCTTCCTCGACCAGGTCCCCGCGTCCGCCTGATACTTCCGACACCGCCAAGGAGATCCGCCATGACCACCGCCACCGCCCCGTCCCGCCTGTCCACCCTGCTCACCCCGGGCGAGCCGCTGCTGCTGCTCTCGCTGCGCCTCGACGCCGTCGTCACCACCGTCAACGGCGTCGCCTACCTCGCCCTGGCACCGCTGCTGGAGCGGCTGCTCGGTCTCGACACCCGGGCCGGCCTCGCGATCGGCGCCTTCCTCACCGCCTACGGCCTCGCGGTCGCGGTGGTCGGCCGGAAGTCGCCGGTGGTCCGGTACCAGGCGGCGGCGGTCGCGATCGGCAACGCGACCTGGGTGGTCGCGAGCCTGGTCGCCGTGGTCACCGGAGTCCTCGGACTGACCGTGGCCGGGTCGGTGTGGGGAGTGCTGCAAGCCGTCACCGTCGGCGCCTTCGCCGCCCTGCAGTACCGCGGTCTGCGCGGCACCGGCCACTGAGCAGCGAATCTCGAAACGCGGGGCCACGACCATCGTGGCCTCGCGTTTCGCGCGGCGTAGCGTCGGAGGTATGGCCGTTCCCGACGATCAGCTACCGTCCTTCCACGTCGACGCCGCCGGTGCGGCCGACGACCTGCTGATCACCCTGCTGGACCGGCAGGCCGAGCTGTCCGGCGTCGTCCGGATGCGGCGCTGGGTGCTCGACGTCCTGGCACCGCGACCCGGCGACACCGCCCTCGACATCGGCTCCGGGACCGGCTCGGAGGTCCTCGCCTTCGCCGCCCGGGTGGGCCCGCACGGCCGGGCCGTCGGCGTCGACGCGAACCCGGCCATGCTCACGATCGCCCGCGAGCGGGCGCGCGGCACCGCCGCCGAATTCGCCGAGGGCACCGCCGCCGCGCTCCCGCTGCCGGACGATTCCGTCGATCTGGTCCGCTGCGAGCGGGTCTTCCAGCACCTCGACGACCCCGCCGCCGCCACCGCCGAGATCGCCCGCGTCCTGCGTCCTGGCGGCCGGGTCTGCCTCGTCGACAGCGACTGGTACACCGCGATCCTGCACCCCGGTGACCCGGCCGTGGTCGCCGCGCTGTCGGAACGGATGCGGGCCGACACCGCCAACCCGGGCTCCGGCCGCCGCCTGCGCGGGCTGCTGGTCCGGGCCGGATTCGTCATCGACGACCAGGCCTCCCAGGCGGTGATCTGGGACGCGGACACCGCGATACCGCTGGTCGGGCAGATGGTCGCAACCGGCCGCGCCACGGGCGTGATCACCGCCGCGCAGGCCGACGAGCTGACCGCCGCGATCGCGCACGGCGTCGCCACCGGCGACTACCACATGTCGGTCACCATGTTCGCGGTGCTCGCGCACCGGCCGTGACGCCGCTCAGCGCACCAGCAGGGCCACCGGCAGCCGGGTGAACAGCTTGTCCAGCCGGACACTGCCCGCGAACGTGGAGCCGGTGAGCCGGTCGACCCACGTGCCTTCCGGCAGATGCAGGGTGGTGTCGAGCCAGCCGGTCGCGGCCAGCCCGACCGAGTGCCTGGTCGCCGCGACGATCACCTCGGGCGTCTCACCCGCCGGTCCGCGCCCGAAGGCGACCAGCCGCTGCGCGTGCTCCCCGGCGCCGTAGAGCGGCCGGTACATCCCGCCGACGAAGCACTCCGGCCGTTCCCGGCGCAACCACAGCGCGTAGGCGACGACCCACATCTTCGCCGCCCCGGTGGTGTCCAATGTCGGTGGCTCGGTGAGGGATTGGAGCAGACCGGCGCGCACGGCGAAGTTCACCGGGCGGCGGTTGTCCGGGTCGACGAGGGAGTCCTCCCACAGTTCGGTGCCCTGATAGATGTCCGGGATACCGGGCCCGCACAGCTGCAACAGCTTCTGCGACACCGCGTCCGACCAGGCGTGCGGGGCCAGCTCGTGCGCCAGGTCGCCGATGCCGGTGCCGACCGGGCCGTCGATCACCGCGTCCAGCCAGCCGTGCACCGACGATTCGAACTCCGCGTCCGGTTCCTCCCAGGACGTCTTGGTCCCGGCCTCGCGAATCGACTTCTCCGCGAACAGATGCAGCCGATCCCGCAAGCCCGGCACCGAGGACGCGGGCCGCCCGTCGGCGGGCCAGACCCCGAACATGTTCTGCAACAGGAACAGCGCCGTCGCGCCGTCGGGCGCGGGCGTCGTCTCCAGCCAGCCGCGCACCCGCTGCGACCAGATCTCGGCGACCTGCGACAGCACCCCGATCCGGGCGCGCACATCCTCGCCGCGCTTGGTGTCGTGGGTCGACAGCGTCGTCATGGTGGCGGGCCAGCGCTGCGAGCGCTCGCTGTTGGACAGGTGGAAGTCGTTGACGGTGTGGCCGAAGCGCGCCGGATTGCCGCCCACCTCCTGCAGCGACACCAGCCGCGCGCCCTGATAGAACATGGTGTCCTCGACCGACTTCGCGGTGATCGCGCCGCACACCTGGGAGAACCGGATCGCCGCCTCCCCACCCACCGACAGCGCGGTCACCAGCACCGACAGCGGCGCCGTCAGCTCGGCGTTGCGCTTCTCCACCTCCGCGACGACGGCCGCGGTGATCCCGGCCAGCGGCGCGTAGTCCACCCGGTACACCGGCATGAACGCCAGCACCTCGATGGTCGCGTTGCTCACCGCGAGGGTGTCGAAGCTGCCCGCGTTGCCGTCGCGTTTGATCGCCGCGACCAGCCGCCGGATCTCCGGCGCCAGAATGGTTTCCGCGACGGCGCGCTTGATCCGGTGCTCGGTCTCACCGAACCAGGCGCGGTCGCTGCCGTGCCCGGCGACGTGCTGGGACAGCTCGGTCATCGCGGCCTCGCCGGCCGGATCGATCAGGACACCGCCGAGATCGGCGAGCGCGTCGTAGCCGGTGGTGCCGTCGACCGGCAGCGTCGCGTCGAGCGGCTCCCGGTTGGCGAGGATCTTCTCCACCAGCAGCAGCCGCTGCGGGCCGATCAGCCTGCGCAGCCGGGTCAGGTAGGCGCTCGGGTGCGACAACCCGTCGGGGTGATCCACCCGCACACCGTCGATGAGATCGTGTTCGCACCAGGCGGCCAGCTCGCGGTGGGTCGCCTCGAAGACCTCGGGATCCTCCTGCCGGACCGCGGCCAGGCTGCTCACCGCGAAGAATCGCCGGTAGGTGCACACGCCGGCCTTCCAGCTCACCAGCCGGTAGTGCTGGCGATCGTGGATGCGCAACGCGTTGTCGCCGTCGGTGCCCGGTGCGATCGGGAAGCGCAGATCGTGCAGCGCCAGCATCGGTTCGTGACCGGACCGGTCGACCGACAGCGCGGCCGGATCGTTCTCGCTCTGCAACACCGGCAGCGCGAGCCGTCCACCCGCGCCGTTGCCCGGACTCCAGTCGATGTCGAAGTACTTGGCGTACTTGGACTGCTGACCGTTGCGCAGCACATCCCACCACCACGGGTTCTGCCGCGGATCGGCCACGCCGACGTGATTGGGCACCAGATCGACGATCAAGCCCATCCCGCGACTGCGCACCTCGTCCGAGAGTGCCTTGAGCCCCGTCGGCCCGCCCAGCGCGGCCGAGACCGTGGTGGGATCGGTGACGTCGTAGCCGTGCGTCGAGCCGTGCGCCGCGGTCAGGATCGGCGACAGATACAGATGCGAGATCCCCAGCTGCTGCAGGTATTCGGCGATGGCGCGGGCATCGGCGAAGGTGAGCGCGTCCGGGCGCAGTTGCAGCCGGTAGGTGCTGCGCACCGTGCTCGGCCGGATGGGCGCGCGGTGCAGCAGGGTCAGCGGATCGGTCACGTAGGTCTCGGTCATCGTTTCGGCTAGGCGGTTCGGCGCAGGACGAGCAGGCAGCGGCTGGGGACGGGGAGGGTCGCGGCCGCGGGAAAGACCCCGTCGGCCGTTCCGGTGGGGGTCGAGCAATCCAGGGCCGGTGTCCATTCGGCACCGAACTCCGGTCCTGGCAGCACGAAATCGAGTGCTTCGTCGTGCGCATTGAAGCACAGCAGGAACGAGTCGTCGCTGATCCGTTCGCCGCGCGGTCCCGGCTCGGGAATGCCGTCGCCGTCGAGCAGCACGGCCAGGGACTTTCCGAAGCCGCTGTGCCAGTCGTCGGTGGTCATCTCGGCCCCGGCCGGGGTGAACCAGGCGATCTCGCGATTGCGGCCCTCGCCGTCACCCGGCCCGGCGGCGAGGAAGCGGCGGCGCCGGAAGATCGGATGCGCGGTGCGCAGCGCGATCGCCGAGCGGGTGAACTCGAGCAGATCGGCGTTGGTGTCCGCCAGCGACCAGTCCATCCACGACAGCGGCGAATCCTGGCAGTACACATTGTTGTTGCCGAGCTGGGTGCGCCCGATCTCGTCGCCGTGCGCCAGCATCGGCGTGCCCTGGCTCAGGATCAGCGTGGCCAGCAGATTGCGCTGCTGGCGCGCCCGCAGTTCCAGGATCGCCGGATCGTCGGTCGGCCCTTCGACGCCGCAGTTCCACGACCGGTTGTGGCTCTCGCCGTCGCGGTTGCCCTCGCCGTTGGCGTCGTTGTGTTTCTCGTTGTAGGACACCAGGTCCCGCAGGGTGAAGCCGTCGTGCGCGGTGACGAAGTTGATGCTGGCGCTCGGGCGGCGTCCGGTCGACTCGTACAGGTCCGAGGATCCGGTGAGCCGATACGCGAACTCGCCCAGCGTCGCGGGCTCACCACGCCAGTAGTCGCGCACGGTGTCGCGGTATTTGCCGTTCCACTCCGTCCACAGACTCGGGAAGTTGCCGACCTGGTAGCCGCCCTCGCCGACGTCCCACGGTTCGGCGATGAGCTTGACCTGGCTCACCACCGGGTCCTGGTGCACCAGGTCGAAGAACGCGGAAAGCCGGTCCACATCGTGCAATTCGCGGGCCAGCGTGGCGGCGAGGTCGAACCGGAAGCCGTCGACGTGCATGTCCAGGATCCAGTAGCGCAGGGAGTCCATGATCAGCTGCAGGGTGTGCGGATGCCGCACATTGAGGCTGTTGCCGGTGCCGGTGTAGTCCTTGTAGTGCGCGGGCTCGGTCTCGTCGAGGCGGTAGTAGGCGGCGTTGTCGATGCCGCGCAGGCTCAGCGTCGGCCCGAGGTGGTTGCCCTCGCCGGTGTGGTTGTAGACCACGTCGAGGATCACCTCGATGCCCTCGGCGTGCATCGCGCGCACCAGCGCCTTGAACTCGGCGACCGCGGCGTCGCCGCGCGGGCGGGCCGAGTACTGGTTGTGCGGGGCCAGGTAGCCGATGCTGTTGTAGCCCCAGTAGTTGCGCAGTCCCTGATCGGTCAGCACGTGGTCGTGGAAGAACTGGTGCACCGGCATGAGCTCGATCGCGGTGACGCCCAGGCTCTTCAGATGCCCGATGATCGCCGGATGCGCGAGACCCGCGTACGTGCCGCGCAGTTCCTCCGGCACGTCGGGATGGGTCATCGTCATGCCCTTGACGTGCGCCTCGTAGATCACCGTCTCGTGGTAGGGCCGGTTCGGCGGCCGGTCGGCGCCCCAGTCGAAGAACGGGTTGATCACCACGCCGGTCATGGTGTGGCCCAGCGAATCCAGGCCGTAGGTGTACAGCGACGGATCGTTCACGAACTGCCCGTCGAAGGCCTTCCCGTACGGATCGAGCAGCAGCTTGCTGGGATCGCAGCGCAGTCCGAGCTCGGGCTCGTACGGTCCGTGGACGCGGAAACCGTAGCGCTGACCCGGCGTGATCGCGGGGAGGTAGGCGTGCCAGACGTACCCGTCGACCTCGTCGAGCTCGACCCGGGTCTCGGCGCCGTCCTTGGCGATCAGGCTCAGTTCCACCCTCGTGGCGACCTCGGAGAACACCGAGAAATTCGTGCCCGCGCCATCGTAGGTGGCGCCCAGCGGATACGCGGTGCCCGGCCACACGCCCAGTGGGGTCACCTCACCGGATCGGTCGTACGGGCTCGACATGCTACGACAGTAGAGGAATCCGGTCCCCGCCCGCGCGCGGTGCGCGTGGGTGCTTCGTCACCCCTGGTCAGCGGCCGCGAGCAGGCGCCGGGCATAGCCGGTGCGCCGGGCCAGCGCGGCCAGGCCGCCGAAGATCAGCCGTTGCAGCGGAACGGGCGGCCCGGCCAGGTAGCCGTCCTGGTACTCCCAGAGCAGGCCGAGGGCGAGCGGATTGCGCGGCAGTCTGCTCGCGGTGGTCCGGCCGCTGTTGTCCAGGCCGCTCCAGAACTCGAACATCGCCCAGTGCCGCAGCGGCGGGCGGATGACGTGGTCCATGACGGTGTTCTCGGCCTCGTTCCAGAACTCGTGCACGGCGCGCGGCGGCGCCGTCACTGTGTCGCCCGGTCCGGCGACGATCTCGGTGCCGTCGACGCGGAACCGGATGCGGCCTGCCCGCACGGTCCAGGTCTCGGCGATCTCGGGATGCCAGTGCGGGCCCGCCTGCCTGCCGGGGTGGGGGAGCACGTGCTCGAGCCGGAGATAGGCGCCTTCGGCGTCGGCGCCGCGGTCGACGAGCGTCACGCGGTGCCCGTTGCGGAAGGTGAGGACGGTGCCGATGTCAGCCATAGTCCAGGTATAAAGGTAACCTTCCTATTATGTCAACGGACAGTGCGCCCACGCTGCTGAAACTGCTGGTCCATGCGGCCGACGCCTATGAACGCGAGCTGGACCGGGAACTGTGCGCTGTACTCGGTCCCGAGCTGCGGCCCGCGCACTACGCGGTCTTCCGGTACCTGGAACCGGCCGGCTCCCGGGTGACCGCCCTCGCCGAGGCGGCGGGGATGACCCAGCAGTCGATGGGCGAGCTGGTCACCCACCTCGAGCGGTGCGGTTACGTGGAACGCCGCCCCGATCCCGCCGACCGCAGGGCGCGCCTGATCGTGACCACTGCGGCGGGCGGTGCGGCGCTCGCGCTGGCGGGCAAGCACATCCGCCGGATCGAGGCGGCCGTCGCGGCGGCGCTCGGCGGTCCCGAGCTCGCCGCGGTGCGGGCGGCGCTGGCGCGCATTCCCGCGGCGATCGCCGATCGGCCTCTCGACCCCTGAGCGAGAGTGCTAACTTGAACGGTGTTCAAGGCCGTCGGCGACGGCAACCGGGCGACGACGAGGAAACCCTGTGGACCTGACCCCCGAGCAGATCAGTGCCCTCGATGCCGAGCACGTCTGGCATCCCTACGGCGGCTTCCCGGCGACCACCGAACCGCTGGTCGTCGCGAGCGCGGCGGGCACCAGGCTGACGCTGGCCGACGGCCGCGAGCTGGTCGACGGGATGAGTTCGTGGTGGGCGGCGGTGCACGGCTACCGGCACCCGGTCCTCGACGCGGCGCTGCTCGCGCAGTCGCAGCGGATGAGCCACGTCATGTTCGGTGGCCTCACCCACGCCCCGGCCACCCGGCTCACCCAGCTGCTCGTCGAGCTGACCCCGGCCGGTCTGGACAAGGTCTTCCTCTGCGATTCCGGCTCGGTCTCGGTCGAGGTCGCCGCGAAGATGTGCCTGCAGTACTGGCGGGGGGTCGGCAAGCCGGGCAAGCACCGGCTGCTCACCTGGCGCGGCGGCTACCACGGCGACACCTTCACCCCGATGAGCGTGTGCGACCCCGACGGCGGCATGCACGCGCTGTGGACCGACGTCCTCACCGAGCAGGTCTTCGTCCCCGCGCCGCCCGTCGGCTTCGACGCCGACTATGTCGCCGAGCTCGAACGGGCGGTCGCGAGTCATCGGGACGAGCTGGCCGCGGTGATCGTCGAACCGGTGGTCCAGGGCGCGGGCGGGATGCGCTGGCACGACCCGCGCTATCTCACCGAACTGCGCCGGATCTGCGACGAGAACGACGTGCTGCTCGTCTTCGACGAGATCGCCACCGGCTTCGGGCGCACCGGCGAGCTGTTCGCCGCCGACCACGTCGGCGTCGCCCCCGACGTGATGTGCGTCGGCAAGGCACTGACCGGCGGTTATCTCACCCTGGCCGCCACCCTGTGCACCGCGCGGATCGCCGAGACGATCAGCGCCGCGCACGGCGGGCTCATGCACGGGCCGACCTTCATGGGCAATCCGCTGGCCTGCGCCGTGGCGATCGCCTCGATCGAGCTGCTGCGCTCGCGGGACTGGCGGGGCGAGGTCGCCCGGATCGAGTCCGAGTTGCGGGTGGGTCTGGAGCCGCTGGCCGCGCTGCCCGGTGTCGCCGACGTGCGGGTGCTTGGCGCGATCGGGGTCGTCGAGCTCGACGACCCCGTCGACATGCGGGCCGCCACCGACGCGGCCGTCGACGCGGGCGCGTGGCTGCGCCCGTTCCGCACCCTCGTCTACACGATGCCGCCGTTCATCAGCACCACCGAGGACATCGCCACCATCACCGGCGCCGTGCGCGCCGCGGTGAAGGCGAGCCTCGGATGACGCCGCGACCGCATCCCCTGAACGGCGTTCAAGTAAGCTCCCCAGCTGTGAGTACGGATCCGTTGAGCTGGTTGGACGAGCGCGCGGCCGAGCGGGTCGACGCCGGGCTGCGCCGACACCTGCGCCCGCGCGCCGCCGAGTCGTCCGCGATCGACCTCGCGTCCAACGACTACCTGGGCCTGGTCCGCCATCCCGAGGTCGTCGAGGGCGCCATCGCGGCCCTGCGCCGCTGGGGCGCCGGGTCCACCGGTTCGCGCCTCGTCACCGGGACCACCGCCGAGCACGCCCAGCTCGAGGCCGAACTGGCCGAATTCGTCGGCGCCGAAAGCGGATTGGTGTTCGCCTCCGGCTACGCCGCCAATCTCGGCGCGGTGACCGCGCTGGCCGGTCGCGGCACCCTCGTCGTCTCCGACGCGGGCAGTCACGCGTCCCTGGTCGACGCGTGCCGGCTGTCCCGAGCCAGGGTGGAGATCGCCCCGCACCGGGATGTCGCCGCCGTCGAACGCCTGCTCGCCGAACGCGCCGAGGAGCGCGCGCTGGTCCTCACCGACTCCGTCTTCAGCGCCGACGGTGACCTCGCCCCGCTCGCCGACCTGCACCGGGTGTGCCGGGCGCACGGCGCGGTGCTGATCGTCGACGAGGCGCACGGGCTCGGCGTCCGCGGCGCCGGTGGTCGCGGACTGGTGCACGAGATGGGCCTGGCCGGTGAGCCCGACCTGGTCATCACCGCCACCCTGTCCAAGGCCTTCGCCGCGCAGGGTGGTGTCGTCCTGGCCGACGCGCGCATCCGCGCCCACCTCATCGACGCCGCCCGCACCTTCATCTTCGACACCGGCCTTGCGCCCGCCGCGGTCGGCGCGGCCCGCGCGGCGCTCGGTCTGCTGCGCAGCGATCCCGCGATGGCGTCGCGGGTGCTCGACCGCGCGGCCGATATCGCCCGCATCGCCGGGGTATCCGAACCGGACTCCGCCGTCGTCTCGGTGGTCCTCGGCGAAGCGCAGCTCGCCTTCGACGCCGCGCAGGCCTGCCGCGCCCGCGGCCTCGACGTCGGCTGCTTCCGCCCGCCGTCGGTCCCCGAGGGCACCTCGCGCCTGCGGCTGACCGCGCGTGCCAACCTCACCCCCGCCGAACTCGACACCATCGCCGAGGTCCTCGGCGACGTGCTCGCCGCGGCCCGTGGCAAGGAACCGGTGACGGCATGAGCCTCCTGCTGATCAGTGGCACCTCGACCGACGTCGGCAAGACCGTCGTCACCGCGGCCGTGGCCGCCGCCGCGCACGCCGCGGGCCGCTCGGTCGCGGTCTGCAAACCCGCGCAGACCGGCGTCGCCCCCGGCGCCCCGGGTGACCTCGCCGAGGTCACCCGCCTCACCGGGCTGACCCGCACCGTCGAGCTGGCCCGCTACCCGGAACCGCTCGCCCCCGACACCGCCGCCCGCCGCGCCGGTATGCCGCTGCTGTCCCTGGACGAGACCGTCGCCGCGATCGACGCGCAGCGCGATGCCGACCTGGTCCTGGTCGAAGGCGCGGGCGGCCTGCTCGTACGGATGGGGGAGTTCACCCTCCTCGACCTGGCGCAGAAACTCGGCGCCCCCGTCCTCGTCGTAGCGGCCGCCGGACTCGGCACCCTCAACCACAGCGAACTCACGACCCGCGCCCTGTCCGCCGCCGGTGTGCCGTGCGCCGGACTGGTCATCGGTTCCTGGCCGGCCGAGCCCGACCTCGCCTCGCAGTGCAATCGCGACGATCTGCCGCGCGTCACCGAGACCCCGTTGCTCGGCGCGATCCCCGCGGGCGCCGGGGGATGGGACCGCGAGCGGTTCACCGCGACCGCCCCGAGCTGGTTCCCCGCCGGCTGGCGGCCCTGAGTGGCGCCCCGATGATCACCGATCGTCGACGAAACGCCCGCTGACCAGCCGATTTGACTTCATGATCGGCGATGCGTAACTTAATTCGAGTCAGAGCGACACGGACACCGACCCGGTGCCGAACCGCCGAGCCCCTCGAGGCTAGCGGATCGCACAGGGAAACGAGGTAGGACGATGAGCGCCTGACTGATCATGTGTGCGGGCTCACTGTCTTCCGGACTTGCTTCGGTGGATCGCCCGCGCTAAAGTTTGAACCCTTGCCCTGCTGAAGCCCCTACGAAATGTTGCGGGTGGATGTTTGTGCGTGTGTTCTTTGAGAACTCAATAGTGTGTCGATGAATGTCAGTGCCAATATTATTATTGGTTCCGGCCTCTCATACCCCCCGGTTGACG
>NZ_JBFAYK010000005.1:86650-239669 GCF_040681225.1 Nocardia sp. NPDC051833 | reverse complement strand
CAACCGGGGGGTATGAGAGGCCGGAACCAATAATAATATTGGCACTGACATTCATCGACACACTATTGAGTTCTCAAAGAACACACGCACAAGCAGAACCACCGGCTCTCGTCCGGATCTTCTGCAGGGCAACTGTTCAAGCCTAACGGTGCTTCCAGGCGATGTCAATCGTAACGCTGGTCACACAGTCGAGGCAACGCCAGGCGCTCCCCGTCCTACCGCGTTTTCCCTGGCCCGCCGATCCTCTGGATCAGCGTCTCGGCTCCGGGTTGGTGTCCGTGTCGCTCTGACTTCCAATAAGTTACGCGCCGGAAAACGCTGCGTCAAATCGCCTGGACAGCAGGGCATCTGCGCAGGTCAGCGCGATGCCATCGGACCGCGTACCGGCCTGAATCACACCGATGTGACTCAGGCCTCCGCCGCGCGGTCAGGCTATGCGGCGCACGCCGGCCATGTTCTTCTTGCCGCGACGCAGCACCAGCCACTCGCCGTGCAGGTAGTCGGCGTCGGACGGGGTCCACTCGATGTCGCCGATGCGCTCGTTGTTCACCGACGCACCGCCCTCGGTCACCACGCGCCGGGCCGCTCCCCTGCTCTCGGCCAGGCCGGACGCGACGAGCAGATCGACGATCGTGTTCGGTTCACCGGGCACTACCTCGGCGACCTTGCCGTCGATCGCGGTCTCGCGCAGGGCGGCACCCAGGGTGGACGCGGGCAGGTCGCGCAGTTCGCCGCGACCGAACAGGGCCTGGCTGGCCAGTTCCACCGCGGTGGTCTCGGCCTCGCCGTGCACCAACGTGGTCATCTCCGCGGCCAGGCGCTTCTGGGCCTCGCGAGCGAACGGACGCTCGGTGGTGGCCTGCTCGAGCGCGTCGAGCTCCTCCCGGCTCAGGAAGGTGAACCAGCGCAGGTACCGCACGACGTCGGCGTCGGCCGTGTTCACGAAGTACTGGTACCAGGCGTAGGGGCTGGTCAGCTCGGGGTCGAGCCAGAGGCTGCCGCCGCCGGTGGACTTGCCGAACTTCTTGCCGTCGGCCGAGGTCACCAGCGGGACGGTGAGGGCGTGCACGTGCGCGCCGTCGACCCGGCGGTTCAGCTCGACGCCGGCGATGATGTTGCCCCACTGGTCGGAGCCGCCGACCTGCAGCGTGCAGCCGTACTCGCGGCGCAGCTGCAGGTAGTCGTTGGCCTGCAGCAACATGTAGCTGAACTCGGTGTAGGAGATGCCCTCCCCTTCGAGCCGCCGCTTGACGGTGTCGCGGGCCAGCATGACGTTCACCGAGAAGTGCTTGCCGACATCGCGCAGGAAGTCGACGGTGGACAGCGGTCCGGTCCAGTCCATGTTGTTGGCGATGATCGCGCCGGTCGGCGAATCGTCGAGGTCGACGAACCGCTCGAGCTGGGAGCGGATGCGGCCCGCCCACTCGGCGACGGTGTCGGTGGAGTTCATGGTGCGCTCGCCGACATCGCGCGGGTCGCCGATCAGGCCGGTGGCGCCACCGGCGAGCACGATCGGCCGGTGACCGGCGCGCTGGAACCGCTTCAGGGCGAGCAGTGGGACGAGGTGACCCGCGTGCAGGCTCGCCGCGGTGGGATCGAAGCCGGCATACAGGGTCAGCGGCGCCGCGGCGGCCGCCGCGCGCAGTTCGTCCAGGTCGGTGGACTGCGCGATCAGGCCGCGCCAGGTCAGTTCGTCGAAGATGTCGCCGGTCACGGTGTTCTATCTTTCCGTACTCGTTCCGCCGCCCGCGCGCAGGTCGGGCCGTGTTCGGCGGACGGCGTGCTCAGACCCGGGCGCGGGTGACCCAGGCGGCGAGATCGGCCTCGACCTCGTCCCGGTTGACCTCGTTGAGCACCTCGTGCCTGGCACCCTGGTAGATCCGGTAGGTGATGTCGGTCAGCCCCGCCTCGCGATAGCGCTCGACGAGCCGATCCGACAGCCGGGTGCCGTCGTTGAGCGGGTCCTGATCGCCGACCATCACGTAGACCGGCAGATCGGGGCGCACGGTGCTCGGATCCGACAGGCGCTGGTAGGCGGTGGTGGCGAGCAGCGCCATATTGGCGTCGTCGACCGGGAAGCCGCACCACGGGTCGGCGAGATAGGCGTCGACCTGAGCCTCGTCGGTGCTGATCCAGTCGGCGTCCGTGCGCGTCGGCTGGAAGCGCGCGTTGAAGAACGCGGTGAGGTCGCCGCCGGCGGCCGCGATCGCGTCGAACAGGCCGTCGACCGCCGTCGACCCGCAGAGCACGGCCTCGTCGACGAGCGCGGAGTGGTCGAGCAGGTACTGCTGCACCGCGAAGGACCCCAGGCTGTGCCCGAACAGGGTGACCGGCAGACCGGGATGACGCTCGCGCAGCAGTCCGGTCAGCGTCACCTGGTCGGCGACCAGCAGGTTCCAGCCGTCCGCGCCGAGCTGCCCCGGCTCGGAGAACATGCTGTAGCCGTGGCCGCGGTGGTCGGCGGCGTAGACCACGTAGCCGGCGCCGGCCAGCGTGGCGGCCAGGTGGCTGTACCGGTCGGAGTGCTCCCCCATCCCGTGCGCGATCTGCACGACGCCCACCGGTTCCGCGGCGGTGGGCGACCAGCTCCGGACGTGGATGGTGATGCCGTCGCTGCTGGTGAACGTGAGCACGAATTTCTCCTGCGGAAGGCCGTCGGGGCATGTAGGCATCGATCGTCGCATCGGAAGTACCCTGCGTCCCATAGGATTCGCCAACGAGTTCCGCGCCGGGACCTTGTGCCCACGGACAACCCCACCGGTGTCCGTGGACGCCGAAAATCGCCGGACCCGAGGGGTCCGGCGATGCTCAGCGCGGTCGGTGGCTCACCGGGCCGAGAAGGGCAGGCTGCCGCGGCGCTCGTAGGCGATCCAGGCGAAGATCGCGGCCAGCACCAGCGGGAAGATCGCCATCGACGGCTTGTCGGCGATGAAGGCCTGGGTCGCGGCGGCGAGCACGGTGAGCACCGACAGGCCCGCGGCGGCGAGGGCGGTGAGCCGCGGCACCATCAGGCCGATACCACCGGCCACCTCGGCGACGCCGATGAAGACGAGCAGCCCGAGCGGGATGGTCAGGTTCTCGGGAGCGTTGTCCATCAGCATGTTCGGGATGACGAGCTTCGGGCCACCCGAGGCGATGATGAAGAACAGGCCGAGCACCACCTGCAGGGTCCACAGGACGCGGTTGCGGATCGTGCCGGGGCGGTAGGCGGTGCCGGAGAAGTTCGCGGAAGCGGTGGCGGTGGTGGTCATTTCGTGTCCTTCGGGTCGGTCGCGCGCGGTGGGTAGCGCGTTCACCAGATAGGACGGACCCCGTCCGCGGAATTCATCGCTGCGCGGAAGAATTCTTCGGCGGAAGTTCCGGAGCGCGCGGACTGCGGCGATAGACCGACACCGCGGGCGACGGCAACCGGAACCGCCACGGCACCTCGGCGGCCACGCTGACACCTACGCGCGGACCCTCGGTGATCTGGGCCGCGGGCACCGGTTCGGCCAGGTGCAGCCGGATGTCGGCGAAGGGATCGAACAGCTCGGTGCCGTAGTCGGACAGGCTGATTCCGAGCGCGCTGCCGACATTGCCGGGTCCACGCGCCAGATCGGCGTCGGTGCGGGCGGCGGGCCTGCGCGCGCGGGCGACGTCGAGACCGTCGACCACTTCCCCCGCGCGGATCAGCACCGCGCCCGCGATTCCGTCGAAACCGGTGGTCACGTTGACGCACAGGTGGATTCCGTAGGACCGGTAGACGTAGAGCCGCCCGGCGGGGCCGAACATCACCGCGTTGCGGGCGGTCGGTCCCGGCCAGGAATGGGCGGCCGGGTCGGGCCATGGCCCGGCCGGATCGCTGCCGTAAGCCTCGACCTCGACGACGCGCAGCGCCACCCGACCGGACGACAGGGTCGCGCCGAGCAGCCTGCGCGCGGCGGTGGGCGGATCGACGGCCAGTTCCTGTGCGGACACGATCGTCATTGTCGCCCATCCCGCCGCGCGGCCGGGTCAGGCGTAGGCGCTGTGCTGGCCCGCGCGCAGGATGCGCCGGTCGTCGAGGATGACGACCGCGTACGCGAGGGCGACCAGCGCGGCGAGCTGCGCCCACGCGACGGTGTACACCCCGATCGGGGCGGTCGCGGCGACCACGACGGCACCGATCAGCCGGGCGCGGGCACCGGCCAGGCCCAGGGTCGCGCGGAACCACGCCTGCCCGGCGAAGTACAGCGCGACACCGCCCGAGAGCGCGCCGGCGGCACCCCAGCCCACCGGCTCGTCACCGTGCGCGATGCTCAGCGCAATGCCCGCCGAGGTCAGGATGACGCCGATCAGCAGCGGGTAATAGGCGTAGTCGTAGGCGACCAGGGCGGGCCGGACGCGGTCGGTGGCCGGGCGCGCGGCCAGCGCGTGCTCGCCGCGTTCGTCGTCGAAGCCGAAGTAGGCCCACCACAGCACGTACGCCAGCGCGAGACCGAGGGCGACCATCGCCATCAGCCCGACCGTGATGGGCTCGTCCGCGAGGCCGACACCGAGCGCGACGATGGACTCACCGAGCGCCACGATGATGACCAGGCCGTGCCGCTCGCAGAAGTGCGACGCGCGCACCACGAAACCGCCCGCGTCGACGAGGTACGGGCTGAGGATCTGCACCGCGAACGCGGCCGCCCACAGCAGGTATTGCACCGGCGGGTGGGTGAACCCACCACCGAGGACCAGCGCGGCCGACAGCGCGTTGAGCGGCCCGATCCGCCGGATCGCCAGGCTCGCCGAGGCACCGCCCGCCGAGGCGAACATCGCCGTGTGGATCGCGGTCACCAGCGCGTACCCCACGCCGAACGCGATCCCGGTGCCGTGGAAGGCATCCGGCACGGCGAGCGCGAGCACGAAGAACGCCGACATCCCGACGAGCAACCAGGTGCGCCGCGACGAACTGCTCGGCGCGACCTCGTTGGTCAGCCACACGTACCCGCCGTACATCCACCAGATCACGCCGAACATCAACGCCACCTGCAACAGCGCCTCCCAGTCCGGGTGGTGCACGAACACGTGGGTGAGCTGGGTGATGGTGAAGACGAAGACGAGATCGAAGAACAGTTCGAGGGTGGAGACCCGCACCTGCCCGCCGTCGGGGCCGGGCGCCGGAGATGTATCTGTCACCGGCGAATAGTAGGTCGGCGGCGGGCTCGGCGCGCGGCATGATGACCGGTCGGTTATGCCCGGCCCCTGCGGCGTTCGAGAAGCTGGGCCATGAGCGCGCGATCGGCATCGCGACCGGCGCCGGTGATGGCGACCAGGACCGTGCGCTCGCCGACGCCCGCGTTGGGGGAACCGGCCGCCATGCGGGTCCAGTGGTAGTGGATCTGGGCGCGCAGGAAGGTGCGGTCGGCGGACTCGTCACACAGCAGGACGACACCGGTGAGCGGGAACCGGTCGATCACCCGTTGCAGCTCGAACTGGGTTCCGGTGTTGGCGGGGAGGTAGCCGGACAGGTCGACGACGACGAATCCGACGCGGGCGAGCAGCATGTCGACGGCGCTCTGCCAGAAACTGCCGTGACACAGCAGGGCCCGGACCGGGTAGCTGCCCGCCGGGTCGTGCACGCGTTCGGCGGTGTTGGTGATGCCGGTGAGCCTGCGTCTGCCGGGCGGCAACGGTTCGGTGGGACACGCCGCCAGCGCGGCGCGGAAGGTGCGCGGCGAGGTGGCGAACAGGGTGCGGATCGCGTTGCCGGACCTGGCTTGCGCCACCTCCGCCGGACTGACCGATCCCGAACCGCGCAGGATGTGGACGTAGCCGAATTCCCGCCACGCCCCGCGCAGGAAGCTGCGGATCCTGGCGTGGTTGTCGAACAGGCGCAGGTAGGCGATCTCCTCGGGCGGCCAGCCGAACACATTGCGGGTGGCCGATACGGTTCTCACCTTGTAGGCGGCCGGGCTCGGCCGCACGAACTGCACACGCAGCGTGGGGATGTCGGCCGCGCGGACATCGACGGGGTCGGCGGCCAGGCGATCCAGCGCGGCCGCGTAGGCGGGGTCGCGCGACCACTTCTCCGCGGTAGCGCCCGCCTGCCAGCGCCGCCAGCGGGGCAGCGCCGCGCCGACGACGGCGAGCGCGATCAGCACGAGCACCACCACGTACGGCGCCGCGGGCACGTCCCGCATGGTGCCGTCGGGCTCCTCCACCTGGACGCCCCAGATCGCGATGGCGACGACCAGGCCGACCGGGATCACCACCCACCTGGCTCGTCGCCACATCACCTGCCGATGTCCGCGGACCGCGCGCAGCGCGCTGAGGTGATCCTCGAGCGGCGGTATCAGCAGCGCGGCGTGCTCGGGCCGCCGGTCGACCGCGAGCCGCACGCTGTGCGCGCGCTGCCAGTCGTACCAGTCGCGAGTGCCGTTCCATCCGCGCTCGAACAGGCCGAAGCAGCACAGCACCACCGGGAACAACACCAGCGTCCGCCAGGTCGACAGGGGTACCTCGGGCACGGCGTCGGCGAGCGGTTCGGGGGCGAAGACGACGAGTCCGACGATCGCGGCCGCCCACGGCACCGCCAGCACGGTGTTACCCAGCGCCGAGCGCAGCGACTCCGTTTCCTTCGCGCGGACGCGTTCCCGGAGATCCTCGGCGGTCATGTCGTTCCCCCACCGTCACGTCAGCACGGCGACGAGGTAGATGACCACATAGGTGCTCGCGAAGACCACCGGCACCCACTGTTCGAGGTGGGTGATCGGGGTGTAGAGCTTGCGGTCGCGGCCCTGCCCGAGCGCCGCCCACTCCGCCCGCCAGTACGGCGAGGCGGGGAGCCGTTCCTCCAGTTCGCCCACCACCCGGTACTTGGCGGCATTGAGCTGACGATAGGACCGCAGCGTGTAATACCAAGCGCCGCACTGCACGACCAGCGCCACCGTCGGGAAGATCAGCGTCCACACGCCCCGGCCCGGCCGCAGCTGCAGCACGAGCCCGATGACGGTGAAGGCGCTGGTGTTGAGGGTGAGGAAGAAGCCGTTGGTGACGGCGCGACGCGCGCTGATCCGGTCGGCCATCTCGACGTAGAGCTTGTACTGCTCGAGGACGAGATCGTGATAGCGGTCGGCAAACTCCGCGGGCGTTCGGTCGGGGTTCCACACGCCGGGACCTGGCATCGCAGCCACCTTCCGCGCGGGGCGAGGCGTCGACCTCGATGATATTCCGAAGTCGGCTCGCCCGCAGCGGGATTCAGCCGAGCAGCTCGGTGCCGTGGTAGAGCCCGGCCAGCTTGCCCGGGTTGACCTGGAAGCGCAGGTTCTGGATGCGCCCGTCGACGAGGTCGAAGGTGAACGCGGCGCCGGGGTTGCCGCCGAAGGAGGCGAGCGTGCCGAGTTCGCCGTTGATCTCGGCGGCGCTGAGTTCGGCGCCCGCCGAGGACGGTTTGGCCAGCACACCGAGAATCCAGCGGGCGACGTGGTCGGGACCGTACAGCGGCCTGCGGGCCGCGGTGACCACCCCGCCGCCGTCGGACCAGCAGGTCACGTCGGGGGCGAGCAGGTCCATCAGCGCGTTCAGGTCGCCGCCCGCGCAGGCCGCCATGAACCGTTCGGTGATGTGGGCGCGCGCGGCCTTGTCGGTGTCGAAACGCGGCCGACGCGACTGCACGTGGTTCTTGGCGCGGTGCGCGATCTGGCGCACGCTCGCCTCCGAACGGTCCAGGGTGTCGGCGATCTCGGCGTGCGAGTAGCCGAACACCTCGCGCAGCAGGAACACCGCGCGTTCGACCGGGGTCAGGGTTTCCAGGACCACCAGCATCGCGGTGGAGACGGTGTCGGCCAATGCGGTGTCCTCGGCGATGTCGGGTGAGGTCAGCACCGGTTCGGGCAACCAGGGGCCGACGTAGGACTCGCGGGTCACCCGGGCGGAGGTGAGCCGGTTCAGCGACAGGTTGGTGACGGTGCGGACCAGGTAGGCCTTGGGATGGTCGACAGCGGCCCGATCGGTGCCGTTCCACTTGATCCAGGCGTCCTGCAGGATGTCCTCGGCGTCGGTGACGGTGCCGAGCATGCGGTAGGCGGTCGAGAACAGCAGGCGGCGGTGTTCGAGGAAAGGGTCCTGGTCCGGCATGGGGTCAACCATGGCGCATGCTCCCTCGGTGCGGCGAATCATCCGCCGGGCCGGTTCCGTCGTCGGCGTGGACTCGGGAACCGGCGCCGGCACGGTGGCGGCGGTCGGCGTGCTCATGCGGTGGCGCGAGTCGCCTTGCCGCCCTTCGACAACTGGACGCTCGCGGTCATCCGCTTGCTCATCTTGAACGAGGGCACCGGGCTGCTGCTGACCATCTCCTTGTAGGTCCGGGCGGCCCAGCCCGTCAGGTAGAACCGGCGCGGGGTGTCGTCGGCGTTCGTGAACTGGATGACCGCGGCGCGGCGGCCCAGGCTCACCGGCTGGTGGACGTAGCCGAAGCGGAACGGCCGCACCGTCTTGCCGCGCAGTTCGGCCGCGATCGCGTCGGCCGCGTAGGCGGCGGTGGGCAGCCCGCTCTGGCAGGTGCCGTGGATCTGCCCCCAGGCCTGACGGACGGCGGCGGCGTCACCGATCGCGTGAATCGTGGGGTGCGACACCGACTTCAGGGTGGGGTCGACGATGATCAGACCGCGCTCGTCGGTCGCGATGCCTGCCTCGGCGGCCAGCGGAGACACGCGCACGCCGCTGGTCCACAGGGTGAGGTCGGCGTCGATCCTGGTGCCGTCGGCGAGTTCGACCGCGTCGGGCAGCACTTTGGTGACGCGCAGGCCGGTCGCGCGGACGATCCCGAGCCGGTCCAGCACCGTGTTCAGGTAGGCGCGCGCCTTCTCCCCCATCATCGCGCCCGGTTCGGCCGAGCCGACCAGGGTGACCCGCAGGCCCGGGTGGCTCTCGGCGATCTCGGCGGCCGCTTCGATGCCGGTGAGGCCGCCGCCGCATACCGCCACCGTGCCTCCGATGGCGGCGAGTTCGGTGAGCTCGCCCGCGAATTCGTGGGCGCGGCGGGGGTCGTTCAGGGTCCAGGCGTGGTCGGCGACGCCCGGGACCGCGGTGGTGTCGGTGGTGCTGCCCAGGGCGTAGACCAGTTGGTCGTAGGCGAGGTCGCCGACGCCGTCGACATGCACGCGGCGCGCGTCCGGATCGACGGCGGTGGCCCAGCCCCACACGAAGTCGATCCCGGTACCGGCGAGCAGATCCGGGATGTGGTGGTTGGCGAGTTCCTGACCGGCGGCGATCTGGTGCATCCGCAGCCGCTCGGTGAACCGCGCCGACGGGTTGACCAGGGTGATCGCGACGTCGAGCTTGCGCGTCCGCCGGGCCAGGCGGATCGCGGCCAGCATGCCGGTGTAGCCGGCGCCGAGGACGACGATGCGGTGCGTGGTGGTGTGCATTGCGGTGCTCCTTGTCGGTGGGATGTCGATAGGACAAACGACCCAGCAGGAACGTGACAGGCAGCGTATGTGACCCGCATCACATCACCCGATCGAGGTTCGGAAACTGGTGGTGACCTGCCGGAATACCGGTGCGGTCAGGGTGTGGGCCAGGGTCGGGTGGGGGAATCTTCCCGATGCGCGAGCACGCTCGCCGTCCCTACCGTCGGGACATGGCTTCCCCCTCTCGACCCGGCCGCGTGCGCCGGATACTGCTCGGCGCCGCCGCGCTCGCCCTCACCCTGGTGCTGGCGATCGCCGGCCTGGTGACCTGGACCTGGGCCGGCGCCGACGTGTCCACCGTAGGCAGCACGGATTTCGCCCGGCCACTGGCCATTCCGCCCCTGGCGCCCTCGACCGTCGACCCGGACGGCACCCGGGTGTTCGCCCTCGACATGCGTTCCGGCACCACGGAATTCGAGCCGGGCCGGGCGACCGAGACCTGGGGGTTCAACGGCAGCTACCTGGGCCCGACCCTGCGGGCCGCCCGCGGCGAGCGGGTGCGGGTGCAGGTGCGCAACCAGCTGCCCGAGGCATCGACGGTGCACTGGCACGGCATGCACCTGCCCGCGAAGATGGACGGCGGCCCACATCAGATGGTCGACGCCGGCCAGACATGGACGCCGGAATGGACTGTCGCGCAACCCGCTTCGACGCTCTGGTACCACCCCCACCCACACGGGGCCACCGAGGACCATGTGCGCCGCGGCCTGGCGGGCATGTTCCTCGTCGACGACGACGCCGCGGGCGCACTGCCGCTGCCCGACACCTACGGCGTCGACGACATTCCGGTGATCGTGCAGGACATGCGCCTGCGCGGGGACCGCTTCGACGGCAGCCACGGCGCCTTCCGCGATGTCGGGTTCCTCGGTGACCGGCTGCTGGTCAACGGCACCCTCGCGCCGTACCAGGAGGTCGGCGACGAACTGGTCCGACTGCGCCTGCTCAACGCCTCGACCGCGCGGATCTACAATTTCGCCTTCCGCGACAGCAAGCGGTTCTCGCTGATCGCCTCCGACGGCGGTCTGCTCGAACGCCCGGAAACCATGACGGCCCTGCATCTTTCGCCCGGCGAGCGGGCCGAGATCGTGGTGCGGATGCGGCCGGGTGAGCGCGCGGTGCTGCGCAGCGAACAGCTCGACGTAGGCCTGGACTTCTGGACCAACCGGTTCTCCGGGGGCGACGACCGCTTCGATGTCCTCGAACTCCGCGCCGCGAACACCCTGCGCCCCTCCCCCGAACTGCCCGACGCGCTCGTCCCCCCGTCGACGCCGGACGGCGCCGACGCCGTCGTGGAGCGCCGCTTCGATCTCACCTTCGCCGGAATCAACGGCTCCCCCATGGCGATGGACCGCGTCGACGCGACCGTCACCCGGGGCACGACCGAGAAATGGGTGGTCCGCAATGCCGACGGGATGCCGCACAACTTCCACGTCCACGACGTGCAGTTCCGGGTGCTCGACTACGGCGGCGCCCCGCCGCCGCCCGCGCTGACCGGCGCCAAGGACACCATCTTCCTGCCGCCGAACACCGCCGCGACGCTGGCCCTGCGCTTCGACGGACCCGCCGATCCGGACACCCCGTACATGTATCACTGCCACCTGCTCTGGCACGAGGATCTGGGGATGATGGGCCAGTTCGTGGTCGTCGAGCCTGGTCAACAGGCCGCGACACCCCCTCGACACGCGCACTGACTCTTGTCCCGCCGACGTGGTCGCGCTAAATTCATCACGTAGTGAATTCAACACTCGATGAATTGAGGCGACCATGTCGCACCCCACGCCGCCACCGTCCGCCGTCCGGGTCGACGGACTGACCGTCACGCGCGGCAAACGCACCGTCCTGCACGGGCTCACCCTCGACATCCCGCGCGGTTCGATCACCGGCCTGCTCGGGCCGTCGGGCTGCGGCAAGACCACCCTGATGCGCAGCGTCGTCGGTACCCAGATCGTCGAGTCGGGCAGCGTCACCGTGCTCGGCGAGCCGGCGGGCAGCGCCGGACTGCGGCGCCGGGTCGGCTACGTCACCCAGGCGCCGAGCATCTACGCCGACATCAGCGTCCGCGAGAACGTCGCCTACTACGCCGCGCTCTACGGCCGCGATCGCGACGACATCGACTCCGCGCTCACCTCGGTCGGGTTGCGCGACTACGCCGACCAGCTCGGCGACCAGCTCTCGGGCGGGCAGAAGACCAGGGCGTCGCTGGCCTGCGCGCTGGTCGGCAAGCCGGAACTGCTGGTGCTCGACGAACCGACCGTCGGTCTCGACCCGGTGTTGCGGGTCGAGCTGTGGAAGCAGTTCCACGAACTGGCGGCGCAAGGCACGACCCTGCTCGTCTCGAGTCACGTGATGGACGAGGCCGAGCACTGCGATCGACTGCTGCTGATGCGCGACGGCCACCTGCTCGCCCAGCTCAGCCCCGACGAACTGCGCGAACGCACCGACGAACAGAACCTCGAGACCGCCTTCCTCACCCTGATCACGATGGGAGAGCGCGCATGAGCACCACCCTGCGCCCGTACACCGCCACCACCGGCCGGATCCTGCGACAGCTGCGCAACGATCACCGCACCGTGGCCATGATCCTGGTGGTCCCGGCCCTGCTCATGACACTGCTGTACTTCATCTACCAGGACGCGCCCCGCCCGCCGCACGCC
The DNA here is from genome assembly GCF_040681225.1 of Nocardia sp. NPDC051833. Classification (NCBI taxonomy): domain Bacteria; kingdom Bacillati; phylum Actinomycetota; class Actinomycetes; order Mycobacteriales; family Nocardiaceae; genus Nocardia; species Nocardia sp. NPDC051833. The sequence continues at coordinate 227,599 of NZ_JBFAYK010000005.1, read as the reverse complement.
CCGCTGACGATCTTCGACCGGGTCGGCATCACCATGCTCGGGATCCTGCCGTTCATCGTGATGTTCCTGATCACCGCCATCGCGATGCAGCGCGAACGCACCTCGGGCACGCTCGAGCGCCTGCTCACGACCCCGCTGCGCAAGCTGGACCTGCTGGCCGGCTACGGCAGCGCGTTCTCGCTGGCCGCCGCCGCGCAGGCGGCCGTCGCCTGCCTGGTGGCCTTCTGGCTGCTCGGGATGAACGCGGCGGGCAATCCCGGCTGGGTGATGCTCATCGCCATGGTCGACGCGGTGTGTGGAGTGGCGCTCGGACTGCTGGCCAGCGCGTTCGCGCGCACCGAATTCCAGGCCGTGCAGTTCATGCCGGTGGTGGTGGCGCCGCAGATCTTCCTGTGCGGCCTGCTCGTTCCGCGCGACCAGCTGCCCGACTGGCTGGAGGCGATCAGCAATGTGATGCCGTTGAGCTACGCGGTGGACGCGCTGCAGCAGGTGTCGCTGTATCCGGAGCCGACCGCGACCATGTGGCGCGATATCGCGGTGGTCACCGGGTTCGCGGTGATCGCGCTGTGCCTCGGCGCGGCTACCCTGCGACGACGGACCCCCTAGCGGACGAGGAGAGACGGACACATGACCGACGGCGAATCCGGTTCGGACACCACGCGATCCGGTCGGACCGGGCGCAGGCCCGGCAACACCGATACGCGCGCGGCGATTCTCGCCGCGGCCCGGATCCGGTTCGCCGACACCGGTTTCGACAAGACCTCCATCCGGGCGATCGCCGGCGACGCCGACGTCGACCCCGCGCTGGTGCACCACTATTTCGGCACCAAGCAGCAGTTGTTCGCCGCGGCCGTGGAGTTCCCCGCCGATCCGGAGGCGACCTTGACCGCGATCGACCACGCACCGCTCGACGAACTCGGGGCCACGATCGTGCGCTCGGTGGTCGGGGTGTGGGACTCGCCCGCCGGGCCGGGCGTCGTCGCCATGGCGCGCAGCATCTTCGGCGGCGGCGAGGCGAGTCCGGCTCGCTCGTTCCTGCTCCAGGTGGTGTTCGAACGGATACGCGCGCGGATCGCCACCCCCACCGACGACGGCCGGGCACGGATGGCGCTGGCGGCTTCGCAGATGATCGGCCTGCTCACCGCGCGCAAGATCGTCGACATCGAGCCGTTGGCGTCGATGCCGATCGACGAGGTCGTCGCCGCGGTGGGCCCCACGGTGCAGCACTACCTGACCGGCGATATCGGTACCGGCGGTGTGTGATTCAGCGCGAGCGCACCCGCACGATGGCCGGTGGGATGTCGCGCAGCACCGGTAGCGCGGCGAACAGCGGCAGGGTGGCGGCGAGCGGACCGTGCGAGGGTCCGTAGGAGCTCACCGTCACCTCGTCGACGGCGGGTGTCCACGACCGCAGCAGCGCGGCGATCCGGCTCCGTTCGACACCCCACGGCATCGGCGGCGCGAGGTAGTCCGGCGTCTTGCGGAAGCCGCGCATCGTCTTGCGCGAGAACCACGGTGGAATGGTGTCGAACATCAGCTCGACGCCGGGGAAGCGTTCGAGGACCGCGGTGACCAGATGGCACACGTCCTCGGGCGCGAAATACATGAAAAGCCCCTGGGCCGTGACGAACACGCCGCGCGCCGGGTCGACGTGGTTGAGCCAGCTCAGATCGAGCGCGCTGATCGGCAGGTACTCGCAGCGCTCGGTGGGCGGCAGGAATCGACGGCGGATCTCGATCGATTCGGGCACGTCGACACACAACCAGCGCACCGTGCCGTCGTCGCAACGCTGGAACTGGGTCTCCAGCCCGGCGGCGAGTTCGACCACGGTCCCGCCGGGGTGGGCGGCCAGCCACGGCCGCAGCGCCTCGTCGAAGCGCGCCGAGCGCACCGCGTGCGTGCCGTCGGGTGCGCCGAAGGTGCGGACGTAGTCGAAATCGATGGTGTCGTACAGGCGTTCGCAGTCGGGGTCGGTGAGGACCGCGTCGGGTCGCTTCACCTCCGACCCGCGGTTGTGCAGGGTCCAGAGCATGGTCAGCGGGACCCCGCTCAGAGCTACGTCGTCGGACATCGAAGGCACCTCTTCCGGTCGCCGGACGGATATCGCCACCCGCCGGGTGACGACTGAGGTAACCCTAACTCCTAAAGCGGGCCGGTGGGGAGACTCGCGTCGGCGCGTGCCCACGGCGGCAGCCAGCGGTCGGCGGGTTCGGCCGGACGGCCGGTCGCGAAATGCGCCAGCAGGGTGGGCACCGCCGGGTGGGTGTCGTCGGTGCGCACGCAGACCGACCAGGGGTAACAGGGTGTCGGGTCGATCAGCTCGATGCGGCGCAGATTCCGGCGGGAGGCGGCCTCGATGCGGGTGTCGAGGCTGATCAGGGTCGCCGTCCGCGGGTCGCCGCCGATCGTGTCGAGGAGGTGCTCCATCCCGAAGTTGGGTCCGGCGCGATCGATGTCGAGGTCGAAGTCGGCGGTGAGATCGCGGTAGTAGGCGTCCCATTCGGTGCCGGGCGCCAGGCCCGGCATCCACAGCCGCACCGCACGCAGCTCGGCCATCCGGATCGAAGGCCGTTCGGCCAGTGGGTGTTCCGCGCCGACGAGCAGTTGCAACGGTTCGTCGTAGACCCGGTGCGCGACGACCGCGTCCGGCAGCGTCGGCGTCGCGACCGCCAGCAGCGCCGCGTCGATCTCGCCGTCCGCGACCGCCTGCACGGCCGCGTCGCCGCGCAGGGTCACGACGTCGAGCTCCACGGTCGGATGGGCACGGTGGAAGCGCTGCAGCAGGGCGGCCGAACCGACCCTGGTGGCGATCACGTCGACGCGCAGGGGCCGCGTCGGTGGCCGCAGCGCCGCTTCCGCGCGGTGGCAGGCCAGCAGGATCTCGCGGGCGTGCGGCAGCAGCTCCCGGCCGGTGGCGGTCAGCTCGGCGCCGTGCGGCGTGCGGCGGAACAGCTGCGTGCCGTACGCGGCCTCCAGGCCCGCGATGCGCTTGGACACCGCCTGCTGGCTGATGCCGAGGTCGATCGCGGCCTCCTGGAACTGCCCGGTGTCGACGACGGCGACGAAGGTGGCGACGGCTCGGAAATCCACGGGACCCACCCTAGACAGGCACGCGGACATCGGCGGACAACCGTGGGTTGTGCGAATCGCGCGATCCGTTGTTTGATCCGGTGGGGTGCGCGGTGTTTCGGTGTCGGGCATGCGCAGCACCGCCGTCTCGGCGCCCCGGCTCGGCCGCGACTTCCGCAGGCTCTGGACCTCGTTCGGGGTCAGTGCCCTCGGCAGCCGGATCGCGCTGGATTCGTTCGCCCTGCTCGCGGTGACGCAGTTGCGGGCAGGGGCGTTCGCGGTGGCGGCGCTGGCCGCGATCGGACCGGCGGCCGGTGCGGTGCTGGCGGCGCCGCTGGGTGGCTGGGCGGAGCGCGCGCCCAAGCGCGCGGTGCTGATCGGCGCCGACCTGGTGCGCTGCGCGGTGCTGGCGAGCGTGGCCACGGCGTGGTGGCTGGGGATGCTCGGGTACGGACTGCTGGTGACGGTCGCGGCCGTCACCGCCGCGGCGACGATCGTGTTCACCGCCGCGCGGGGTTCGCTGCTGCGCGTGGTGGCACCGCCGGAACTGCTGCTCGCGGCCAACAGCAGGCTCGAGGCGACGCAGTGGGCGGTCACCGCGACCGGACCGCCCGTCGGCGGGGTGCTGCTCGGGGTGTTCGGGCCGGTGATCACCGTGGCGATCGATGCGGTCAGCTATCTCGGGTCGGCCTGCGCGCTGGCCGGGATCCGGGCGCGCGAGTCGGTCGCGACGCGGTCAGCGGTGGTGGGCGGTACCGGGGCGGGTCTGCGGATCATCGTCGCGGACCCGGCGCTGCGCCTGCTGTGTGTGAACACCTGCCTGGTCAGCGGCTTGATCATGGGCAGCGCGCCGGTGCTGACGGTGCTGCTCATCCACGATCTCGGCTTCGCGACCTGGCAGTACGGTGTCGTCCTCGGGGTGCCGTGCCTGGGCGGGCTCGCGGCGACCCGGCTGACCGGGCCGCTCGTGCGCCGTTTCGGCGCGGGCGTGGTCCTGCGGGGCGCGGGAGTCGCGCGGGCCGGGGTGTCGATCGGGTTGGCGTGGACGCCCGCGGGCGTGCCGGGGATGGTCGTCGTGCTGGTGATCCAGACCTGGATCGTCGCGGCGATGGCGGTGTTCACCCCCGTGTTCGCGACCTACCGGCTCGAACGCATCGCGCCCGGCGTCACCACCCGTGTGCTGACCGCCTGGACCGTCACCAACAGCGCGGTCGTCGCCGCGACCACGGTGACGGTCGGGGTGCTCGCGCAGGTGTGCGGTGGCAGGCAGGCGCTGCTGGTGGCCGGGATCGCACTGCTCGTCAGTGCCGCGGCGCTGTTCGCCGTTCCGGTCAGGACTGGGCGGTGAAGAACTCGTGCTCGGCGTCGTCGACGTCGCGGGCCTCGTCGACCAGCAGCACCGGGATGCCGTTGTCGATCGGGTAGGCCCGGCGCAGGCGCGGGTTGTAGAGCACACTCGCGTCCGATTCGGTGCGCACCAGCTGCAACGGGCCCTTGTCCTGGGGGCAGGCCAGCAGGCCGAGCAGGGTTGCGTCGATGGTGGATTCGTGCGCCATGTCCCTAACCTACCGCGCCCGCCGGAACGAGATGTAGCGGTGCCCGAAGAAGCTGAGCACCGCGACCAGACCCATCACGATCACCGACGCCGGCGCGGCCGGGAACCCCAGCGCCGTCACGGCCACCTCGACCAGGATCACGTTGAGCACCAGCCCGCCCGCGTTGACCCCGCAGAAGGCGACGAAGTCGCGCAGCACCCGCCCCCGCACCCGGAACACCAGGGTGCGGTGCAGCACGAACGCGAGCACCATGCTGACCGCGTACGCCGCGACCACCGCGAGCCCGGGCCTGCCGTCGCCGAAGACGCTCAGCCAGAACACCGTCAGCGCCATGCCGAGCAGGGTGTTGAAGCCGCCGACGATCGCGAACGCCAGCTCCTGGCGCTTGACGATGCGCAGCAGCGGGCCCGGCGTCTCGAGGACGCCGCCCGCCGACGCCGCCTCGGCGGTCATCGCACCGCGTCCGCGAGCTCGGTGTCGTCGGCGGGGATCGACTCGGCCGCGGGCGCGTCCTGTTCGTCCTCGGGCTTGCGGCCGCGCACGTAGAGCCACTGGAACAGCCCGAGGCCGAGCAGGCCGAGCACGATGGCGGCGCCGCCGATCTTCCAGCCCGGCGGACGCCAGGTCAGCTCGAGGTCGCCGTTGCGGGTGCCGGCCGGGATGTCGACCGCGACGAAGCTCTTCGCGACCACCGTGAACGGCACGTCCTTGCCGTCGATGCTCGCCCGGTAGCCCGGCCAGCCGAGCCGTGCGAACACCACCCGGCCGCCGTTCTCGGAACTGACCCTGACCTCGCTGGTGGTGTCGGACTCCGACACCGAGACCGCGGTGCCGCCCTCGACCGCGGAGACGCGGCCGTTACGGGTGGAGATCAGGCCGTTCTCGCGTTCGAGCACCGCGATGTACTTCTCGTGGCCCGGGTAGTCGACCCACTTCCAGCCCGCGGGCGCTTCCTGGGCACGCGCGTCCGGGTAGAGCGCGCGCTGCAGCACGACCCGGTCGACGTTCATCAGGTCGACGATGGCCTTGCCGGTCGACGGCTCGACCGCGAACGCGCGCCGGTACGCGTCGGGGCAGACGCTGGTGTCCCAACGCATGCAGAGCATGTCGCCGAACCAGTAGTGCCCGTTCGGGGTGTACCCGCTGACGTAGGTGAGTTCGAGGTCCTTGGCGTAGTTGCCGAACACCAGCGAACCGTAGGCGCCGTCGAGGGTGCGCTCCCCCGGCTGGATCAGCGCACGATCACCCAGTTGCAGGGTGGTGCCCGCGAAGTCGGGGAACGCGGCCATGGCGGCCGCGCGGTCGCTGGGCAGGTTCCAGCTCATCGGGGTCGGTTGCGCCCGGTCGACCTGGAACCAGGCAATCGGGAACACCGCGACGATCGCCAGCGCGACCGCCGCCGAGGTGCCCTTGTGGACCGCCAGCCACACCACCCCGGCGCCGAGCGCGGCCAGGACCAGCGCCGCGGCGACGTGGACCGCCCAGTTGTGCGGGTCGGCCGAGAACGAGCGCACCCAGAGCAGGCCGATCAGCACCGCGGCGGCGATGCCGCGCGAACGCCAGTCCTTGAAGGTGGCGAACCGGCCGAGCAGCACGCAGACCAGCAACAGCAGACCCAGCGCCACCATCGGCAGCACGCGGGCGGGCCAGCGCAGCGGGCCGATCGTGCCGGGGCCCGCGGTCCACATCAGCGCCGCGATCGCGAACAGCGCGATGCCGCTGAGCTCGCGCCACGCGGCCCGCGCCTTACCCCAATCGATGAACGCCAGCGCCGGGATCAGGAACCAGGCGATGTAAACCACCGGCAGCGGCTGCACATAGCCCCACCACGAGGTGAAGGCGGGCAGCGTCGAGGGCAGGCTGGCGTTCAGCGATTCCGACCACGGCACGGTGAGGAACTGGTCGTTGTTGATCTGGGCGGTGCCGCGCCAGGTCACCTTGGCCGACAGCATCGACGGCAGGTAGGTCGCCACGCCGGCCAGCGCCGCCAGCCCGGCGACCGCCAGCAGCCGCAGCGGCGGCTTCCACGCCTTCTGGTAGATCAGCTCGCCGACCGCGACGGCACCGATCATCAGACCGGCCTCCACCGCCGGGAAGATGTACTGCACCGAGATCGCGAGGTAGAGGTAGACGAACACCGGGATCGGCCCGCCCCGGCCGCGCGCGTAGCGGACTCCCGAGGCCCACGCGTGCACCATCCACGCGGTGCCGGTGAACGCGGTCATCCAGCTGGCCTCGTCGAAGAACAACAGCCACCCGGTGAACGGAATCGAGACGCCGGCCAGCGCGGCCCACTGCACCTTCGAGCCGTAGGCCAGGCAGATCCGGTACACGCCCAGGCCGAGGATGATCGCGAAGATCAGTTTCACCACGGTCGCGTACAGCACGAGATTGTCCACCGAGGGCGCGATCAGATCGATCAGCAGCTGCGGCGGATTCAGCAGTCCCGCTTCTTCGATCGAGTAGTTTCCGGCCATCCAGTGCTCGGGCACCATCACCGGCAGATCACCGTCGCGCAGCCGCCTGCCGAGCATCACCCACAGCGGCACGTACTGGGATTCGGTGTCGTCGGTGTAGAAGTGCCTGGCGTTGGCCAGCAGAACCGCGCCGTAGCCCGCGATCACTCCGAGGGAGGTGATCAAGCCCCACAGGTACACGGCACGACGGGGAGGGGTTCTACTTTCCACCACGAGGACCAGACCCTACAGGTATAGGATCACAGCGCCACCGCCGCACGGGCATTGCAGGAATACCCTCCGATGGCCCCACGATGCCACACCACGAAGCGTCGCATTCCGGTGTTAAAGTGCGCACCACCGCAGGAGTCTCTGCTGTCCTCGGCGCCAGCCGCCAATAGACACGAAAGTCGACGATGCCGCTTCCTCCCGCACCCTCGTCCCGCTCCGGCGCCGTTCTGCGTGCCGGTGCGCCCGACCGCAACGGGTCGCGCCCGGTGCACTCGGTGTCGGTGGTCGTCCCGGTGTATCGCGGCGAGGAGACGATCGCGGCGCTGGTGGCCGAGCTGGACCGGCTGACCGGTCCGTCGACATCGACGAACGGCGCGCGCTTCGCGGTCGAGGAGATCATCCTCGTCCACGACAACGGCCCCGACCGCTCGGACGTGGTGCTGCAGGACCTGGCCCGCACCTACCCGCAGGTGCGCCCGGTGTGGTTGAGCCGCAACTTCGGCCAGGACGCCGCGACGATCGCGGGCATGGCCGCGGCACGCGGCGACTGGATCGTCACCATGGACGAGGACGGTCAGCACGATCCGGCCTTCATCGCCGATTTCCTCGACGCCGCGCTGGCCTCGCGCGCAGACCTGGTCTACTCGAAGCCGATCAATACCCGCCCGCACGGTTTCCTGCGCAATCTCACCTCGCGCGGCGCCAAGATCGTGCTGGCGACGGTGTTCGCGTTCCCGGATTCGACGCGGTTCGAGAGCTTCCGGCTGATCCGCGGTGACATCGGCCGTCAGCTGGCCGAGGTCGCCGCCAACGGCGTGTACCTGGACGTGGCGCTGACCTGGGTGGTCGGCAACGCCGTCCAGGTGCCGGTGGAACTGCGCGCCGAGGGCCGCGACGAGTCCGGCTACAACTACCGCCGCCTGTTCTCCCTGTTCTGGAAGATGGTGCTGTGCAGCGGCACCCGTGGCCTGCGTCTGGTGAGCATGCTCGGGTTGACCCTCGCGCTCGGCGGTGTCGTGATGGCGGCGGTGATCATCGCGCAGGCGCTGACCCAGGACAACCACAATCCCGAGGGCTGGGCGTCGATCATCGTCGTGCTGCTGCTGTGCTCGGGTGCCACCTTGTTCTCGCTGGGCCTGATCGCGGAGTATCTCGGTGTGGCGCTGCACATCCTGGTCGGCAAGCCGCTGTACCTGACGGTCGAGAGCCCCACGCCGCGCCCGGATACGATGCATGCGCCGGCCGTGTCTCATCGAGTCGACGCCGTGGCGCCGGCAGCCGCGGCGGAGAAGGGTCACCACGAGTGAACGAGCGCATCATCTTCAGCAGGCCGTTCCGCGCCGCCGCCGAGCGCGCCAATCTGCTGGCCGTGCTCGATTCCGATCACAGTCACGGTGACGGCCGGTTCACCAAGTCGGCGACGGCGAAGATCAAGGCCATCACCGGCGCCGACCACGCCCTGCTGACCACCTCGTGCACGCACGCCCTCGAACTCGGCGCGCTGCTGCTGGAGCTGGGGCCCGAGGACGAGGTGATCGTCCCGAGTTTCGCGTTCACCTCGGCAGCGACGGCGATGGCGCTGCGCGGGTCCACGTGCGTGTTCGTCGATATCGACGACGCGACCGGCAACATCGACCCGGCGGCCGCGGCGGCCGCGATCACCGACCGCACCAAGGCGATCGTCGTCATGCACTACGGCGGCGTGGCCGCCGACATGGAGCCGCTGCTCGCGCTGGCCGCGCAGCACGGGGTGGCGATCATCGAGGACAACGCGCACGGCCTCGGCGGCACCTGGCGCGGCAGGCAGCTCGGCACCATCGGCACGCTGGGCACCCAGAGCTTCCACGACACCAAGAACGTGCACTGCGGTGAGGGTGGCGCGCTGCTGCTCTCGGACGAGATCCTGATGGGTCGCGCCGAGATCATGCGCGAGAAGGGCACCGACCGGGCGCGTTTCCTGCGCGGCCAGGTCGACAAGTACTCCTGGCAGGACATCGGCTCGAGCTACCTGCCCAGCGAGCTCAACGCGGCGGTCCTGGACGCGCAGCTGGCCGAGTTCGACACCATCCAGCAGCAGCGCCACCGGGTGTGGGACACCTACGCGGCCGCGCTGCCCGAGTGGGCGGCCCGCAACGACGTCCGCCCGATGACGGTGCCCGCCGACCGCGGCCACACCGCGCACCTGTTCTACCTGCGGATGCCGACCGAGGAGAGCCGCGACGGCATCATCGGCCATCTCGCCGAGCTCGGGATCGTCGCACCGTTCCACTACATTCCGCTGGACTCCAGCCCAGCCGGGCTCAAGTACGGCCGCACGCCGGTGCCCTGCACCCGATCGGCGAACTTCTCGGCGACGATCGTGCGGCTGCCGCTGTGGCCGCTGCTCTCGCAGGCGCAGCAGACCCGCGTCATCGACGCGGTCACCGAGTTCCGGGTGTAGTCCGGGCGCGTTCCGCGCCACGTTCAGCGGCCGAAGCGCGTGTTCACCCAGGCCAGGGCATCGTCGTAGCCCGCGTCGAGCAGGCCGCGGTGGTCGATGCCGGAGTAGGTGCGGTAGTCCACCGCCTGACCCGCGATCCGCTGCCGAGCCACCATGGCGTCGGTGGCGAGCGGCAGCACCACGGTGTCGCCGGACCCCTGCTGCACCAGCAGCGGTGTGGTCAGCGGCAGCGAGCTCGGGTCGTTGGCGTCGAGGACCCCGGTGAGCGCGTCGAGGTGTGGGTCATCGGTGAACACCGTGCCCGGATCGAGTCCACCCCAGGAGTCGGCGGCTCGCAGCTGCGCGACGCAGCGGTTGTCGGCCTGACCGAGCATCGACAATGCCTGTGGCGCAAGGAAAGTCGACGGGTCGATCGGGGCGACTGTTTCCGCGCCGCGGAGGAACAGTGGCAGGAACGCCACCGAACCGGCCGGGACGCGGTCCGCCGCGATCCCGGCGTGCCCGATCACGCCCAGCCCCCGCACGACGGGCCCGAGGTGCGATGCCGGGGCCATCGCCACCGAGCCGAGCAGCCGCATCCCGGGCGCCCACTGCTGCGAGCGCGCGTTGGCGAAGATCGCGGCCTGCCCGCCCTGCGAATGCCCCATCGCCACCCACCGGGTGCCGACCTCCGGCGCGACCACCCGGGCGGCGGTCGCGATATCGGCCACGGCGCGCTGCTCGGCCTCCCCGATCAGGTAGCCGTGCGCGCCGGGCGTACCGAGTCCCTGGTAGTCGGTCTGGGCCACCGCGTATCCGGCGGCGATCCAGCGCGCCTGGATGTCACGGGCGAGTGCGGTGTAGTCGTGCGCGGGGAAGGACGGGTCGGTGTCCCGCGACGGCGCGCATATGTCGGCGGTGCCGGTGGTGCCGTGCGCCCACGAGATCAGCGGCCAGCCCCCGGCGGGCGGCTCGCCCTCGGGCACCGCGAGCGTGCCGGAGACCGCGACCGGAGCCCCCTGCGTGTCCACCGACCGGTACAGCACCAGGTAGTTGCGCGCACCCGGCAGCGCGGGATCGCCGGTGAGCGGTCGCGACCGGATCACCGAGCCGTGCTCGCCCGGCACCAGATCCGCTGCGGGCGAGTAGAATTCGAGCCCGGCCGATCCGGTCTCGGCGGTCGCGACGGGCGGGGCGACCGCGAGCAGCGCGGCGAGCACGGCCACCGGCGCCGCCAGTCGAGCCGCGACAGTCCCCGTCCGAGTGCCGATCACTACCGAACCTCCGAGTCCACCCGCGCCGGAGCGCGGGACGCCGATCAGTGCCGCGGGCAATCTACCCGACGCGCACCGATCGGCCCGGACTCGACTCAGTGGCCGCCGAACAACGCCGCAGCCGCGGCGTCGGTGAGCACCTCGTAAATGTCAGCCTCCCGGTGGTAGATCCAGGTGTTCGGCCCCGCCTTCGGCAGGCCGGCGGCCTGCACCGCCGTGGCCGACGGCCGGAAGCTGGTGCTGCGCGGGATCTCGTCGACGACGTAGACCAGATCGGGTCGCTGATCGGGGGCCAGTGCCCGCATCGCCTCGGTGATGTCACCCGGTTCGATGCGGAACCCCGTGCGCACGCTCAGCGCGGCCGCTGCCAGGACGCCCGACGGCGTCGTCAACCCGTAGGCGACCTCCATGTCGACCGGGGTGATGTCGTTGAGCACGTCGATGATCGGCTGGGTGAACACCGGCCCGCGCGCCGTGCGGATCACCGTGTCGCGGCGGTCGACCAGCCAGTAGTCGCCGTCGCTGTCACGGCGGAACAGATTCTCCGTCGGCCACCAGGCGTCGCCGGCCCGGAACACGCCGCGTAGCCCGCCGTCGGACAGGTCACCACCGTCGACCGACTTGCCGAGCAGCAGACCCGGCTCGTTGTCGGCGCAGCGCCGCGCGAAACCGTCGTCGCCGACGAGGATCTGCTCGGTGACCGGGTCGTAGGCGACCAGTTCGACGTGCGCGGTGCCCGGCACCGGCCTGCCCTTGGACCCGATCTTGGCGCCGGGCACATTGGCCAGCACCACATCGCCGTCGATCGAGGCGTAGAACTCCAGCACCCGGGCCGGGGTGAACTGCTCCAGGGTGCGCCGCCACAGCCCGGCGGGCATGCCGGAGCCGATGAACAGCCGGATCGGGTGGTTGTGCCCGGCCGGGAAGACCTGCGCGTCGAGCAGGTCGCGCAGCATCGTCCACGTGTAGGTGACCACGGTGACGCCGTAGCGGTGCACCTCCTCGGCGAACCGGCCCGGCTCCATGTCCATCGGCCTGGCCAGCGCGATCCGGCTGCCACCCGCGATCGCGCCACCGAGACTCACCAGCAGCCCCGACGAATGATGCAGCGGCGCGAGGCAGTACACGGTGTCGCGGCGATCGAGGTCGGCCGCGCTGGCGGTGCCGAACGCCGACAGCGCCCAGCGGTGGTTGGTGATGTATTTGGCCTCGAGCCGGTCGCCGGTGCCGATGACGAGGATGAACGCGAGTTCGCGCGCCAGGCCGGGATTGGGCCGGTACCACGCGGGCACCCGCACCTTCGACGGGTCGATCTGCTCGAGATCGATCACCCGGTCCCCGGTCGGCAGCGCGAGCCGCCGGGCGTCACCACCGCCGAGCACCAGCACCCTGGCGCCGGTCGCGGCGGCGGTGCGCAGGTTCTCCGGGTCGGTGATCAGCGTCTGCACGCCGGTCAGCTCCATCGCCCGGTCCAGCTCGGCGCCGGGGGCCAGCAGCACCGCGACGGCGCCGAGGCGCGAGAGCGCGGCCACGGCGGCCAGCGCGCTCGGCCTGGTCTCCATGACGACGCCCACCCTGGTGGCGGGCCGGATGCCGACCGAGATCAGGCCGCGCACCACATTGTCGATGCGCACCTCCACCGCGGCGTTGGTGTGCACCCGGTCATCGAAGAGGAACAGGTCCTTCTGCGGCGCCCGCTTGGCGTGCTCGTGCAGCAGTTTGCCCAGCGAGATGCGGGTGTGCGGCTGGATCATGCCGAGCCGGGTCAGGCGCGGCAGCGCCCGCGCGGCCTCCCCCGCCATCTCGACCGAACCTCGAATCGTGTTGCTGGCGATGCCTTCCAGCGCCTTGCCGACGCCGGCGCCCGCCTCCGCCAGCGATGCCGCGGTGTGCACCACCCGGGTCGCCGCGGTGCGCGGGGCGTTGCTCGCGACATGTTCTTTCATAGGCACGATCTGCTCGGGCAGCGCGCCGTTGCCGTCCATCCAGGCGATCCAGTCGCGCACCATCGGCCAGGTGTGATTGGTCGCGGTCGAACCGGCGACGAGACCGAAATGCCCTGCCACCAAACTGGCTTCGTAGACCTCGGCGTTGGGCGCGGCCCGCACGATGCCGCGCACGGCACCGGGCTGGCCGATGTCGTCGACCTCGCCGACGAAGGCCAGGATCGGGCACCGCAGCTCGGCCAGCGAGATCGGGTGATCGCGGATCACGAAGCCGCCCAGCATCATCCGGTTGTGCGCGACGAACTGCTTGAGCAGATCCGCGACCGCTGGACCCGAATATCCCACCCAACCGTCGCTGTTGAGGAAGCGGCGCTGACGTTCCTTGGGCAGCAACGCTTCCCGGTCGTGCAGCTGCAACAGGAAGTCGATCCGCGACTTGGCGGTCTTGACCGGGTCCAGCATCTGGAAGCCGATGCGCACCATCGACTCGGTGATCGGCAGGCGGTGCATCACGTGGTCGGCCAGGAAGTCGGCGACCTCGGAGACCACGCCGTAGGGCAGCCCGAACGGCATGCCCGCGACGATGTCGACGGGACTGCCGAAGGTGACGATGGAGGCCACGCCCTTGCCGTACCGGTAGGCGGCGGTCTGATAGGCGAACATGCCGCCCTGCGAGTACCCCATCAGGTGCAGCTGCGCACCGGTGGCCTCGCACACGGTGTCGATGGCCGAGTCCACCGCGAGCACGTGGTCGGCCAGGTCACGTTCCCAGCCGCCCTCCTCGGTGGCCGGCGAGCCGAAATCGATGACCCAGCAGTCGATTCCGCTCGCGTGCAGGATGCCGACGGCACCGCCCGCGGCGTTCACGTCCCAGATGTCGGCGTTCACCATCAGCGGCGGAACCAGCAGCGCCACCGGGCGGCCCGGCGTCGTATCGTCGGGGAAGTAGTGACGCAGCCGGTACATGCGTCTGCGTTCGACGACCTCGAAGGGCGAGGACTCGACATCGTGGGCCAATCCGCCGAAGCGGATCACCTCCAGTCCGTTCTGCGCGGTAGCCAGCAACCGCTGCATCGAACCGACCACACCTTTTGGACTGATATCCACCATTCCCACCTGGCCTACCCTGCTGAAAGTGACACACCTCACACACCCCGATGTGCTCATATGAGCTAACCACACCGGACCTCCATTATGTGTCGGCTGTGACAGGCCGCATGTTGCGGCGATTCGGGTCACACCGTGGCAGTTCAGCGGCCCATCACGTTCACGTAGACGCTGTCGAACGGCTCGCTGCTCACACTGAGATCGCCGCGGAACGGATAGTCCAGCGCGGCGATCAGGAAGATCATCGCGCCGAGGAAGAACGCGAACAAGCCGCCGAGCACCAGATGCGCGTGTTTGCCGAGGCTGAACAGGCACAGCAGCACCAGGTTCACCGCGCCGCCGACCAGGATCGTCCACCACAGCACGTCCGGAATGCCGCCTTTGGTGGCATTGATCCGGTGCCTGCGGTCGGAATCGAAGCGGGCGAACTGGTCGATGGTGGCGGCGTGCACGATCTCCTCCGCGCTGTTGGACGGCCGGAATTCGAGCAGGTGCCCCTGGAACCTGGTCACCAGCGCGGTGCCGCCCATCGGCTCCTCGCCCTCCCGCAACGCGGGCCAGACCACGTCGAGCACATCGCGGGTGTAGTCGGCGAGATCCTCGCGCAGCAACTCCCGATACGGCTCCGGATAGGCGCTCACCTCCCGGTAGAGCGTGCCGATCGCCGCGGCCTCGTCGGCGACCCGGCTCTGCGCCACGTCGTAGGACTCGTAGGTGGCGGCCGCGATGAGCCCGAGCAGCAATCCGTAGAAGACCCCGCCGACGGTGAGCACCATCGTGACGGTCTCGTTCCAACCGGGTTCGGGCCCGAACGCGCGCTGCACCGCCGCTCTGCTGAGCAGGATCCCGGTCACGGTGAGCCCGACGGCCGTGCCGGTGATGAGAAGGAAGTCCAGCCAGATCGGTAGCTCGTATATCCAGGTGAACATGATCCGACGATAACGACCCCGGATCCGATTCAGGCATCGATCCGTGATTCATCCCAGGACATCTCACGGCCCGCAATCGCCTACCGCGCAAGGGATCTCCCGGTCACAGCCATGTTTTCACGAATAGCTCGCGCACGGCACCATCGACCACCTACCATCGAACTCGTCCGGAACGCACTGACACGCATCCACTTTCGTGTAACACCGTTTCACACGCCCGGTTTCACCCCGCGCAGGACCATTCGATTCGCATCGTTACCCACCCCCAGCCTGTCGCGCATCGTCGCGCCACACAGGCCGATCGGCCGTGCCGATTTCCGTCCCGAGGTGAGGATCTCCATGACCATCGAAATGCCGCTGCCCACAGACAATTCCGTCCGCAAGAGCCTCAGTACCACCGCGGCGCATCAGCTGGCGCACACCACCAAATCCGAGCCGCAGATGCAGGGCATCAGCTCCCGGTGGCTGTCCCGCGCGCTGCCGTGGGTGCAGGTCGCGGGCGGTATCTACCGCGTCAACCGGCGACTCACCCACACCGTCGGCAACGGCGAGGTCGAGTTCGTCGTCGACGGTGCGCGCGCCAGGGTGATCCCCCAGGAATTGCGCGAACTGCCCGCGCTGCGCGATGTCGACGACGAGCTGATCTTGCGCCCGCTGGCCGACAATTTCGTCCAGTACGATCTCGATCCCGGCGCCGTCGTCGCCGAATTCGGCAATCCCATGGATCAGGTGATCCTGGTCGTCCACGGGAAACTCGCCAGGATCGGCTCCGGTGAATACGGCGAGTCGACCAAACTCGGCATGCTGTCGGGCGGTGACTACTACGGCGAGGACATGCTCACCGACCCGTCGGCCATTTGGCCGGACACCGTGAAAACGGTGACCAGAACGACAATTCTGTGTCTGCCAAGACAATCGTTCGAGCAATTCCTGGAAATGAATCCCGACCTCGCCCGCATTCGCTCCGACGCCGCCCGGGCGCCGCAGCGGACGCAGAATTCCAAGGGCGAGGCCGATATCGAGATCTCCTCGGGTCACTCCGGGGAGCCCCTGCTCGAGGGCACCTTCGTCGACTACGACGCGAGTCCCCGGGAATACGAGCTCAGCCTGGCGCAGAGCGTGCTGCGGATCCACACCCGCGTCGCGGATCTGTTCAACGACCCGATGAACCAGGTCGACCAGCAGTTGCGCCTGACCGTCGAGGCGCTCTACGAACGCCGCGAGCACGACCTGGTGAACAATCCGGAGTTCGGCCTGCTGCACAACTGCGACCTCAAGCAGCGCATCACCACCGAGTCCGGCGCGCCGACCCCCGACGACATGGACGAACTGCTGAGCATGCGCCGCGGCACCAAGTTCTTCCTCGCGCATCCGAAGGCGATCGCGGCGTTCGGTCGCGAATGTTCGCGCCGCGGACTGTATCCCGACCCGGTGGAGTTCCAGGGCCACCGCGTCCCCGGCTGGCGCGGCATCCCGATCCTGCCGTGCGGCAAGATCCCCGTCAGCGCCACCCAGACCACCTCGATCATGGCGATGCGTATCGGGGAGAAGGACCAGGGCGTGGTCGGGCTGCACCAGACCGGCATCCCCGACGAGTACGAGCCGAGCCTCAATGTCCGGTTCAAGCAGATCGACGACCAGTCGATCATGTCCTACCTGGTGAGCTGCTACTACTCGGCCGCCGTCCTGGTCCCCGACGCGCTCGGCGTTCTCGACGACGTCCTCGTCGCGCGCCGGGCCGACTGATCGGCGCGCGCCGTGTCGATCCTCACCAGGGCGGCGGCGCCGCACGCGAGCACCGAGCTCGCCGCCACGGTGGCCGCCTTGCTGCACGACGCGACGGCACCCGCAGTCCTGTTCACCCGGCTCGGCACCTCGGCATCCACACTCCCCCACCGGGTTTCGCCGTCCGCGCCGCGATCGATGGGCCCGCGCCGGCTGCCGGGTCCGACCGGCCTCGGCACCACCAGCCTGTGGCGCAGCGAGCAGGCTCCACCGGTCACCGAGACGAAGAGCAGTGCACCGCAGAAGATTCCGCCTCTCTACTGCCCGCCACCCGAACGTGACGATCCCGCGCTGGCCGAGGCCGTCAATGTCGGCCTGCTCGCCTGGGCCGCCGAGATCGGCCTCTACGAAGGACGACTCGACGAACTCGGCAAGGCCGACTTCGGCCGGCTGATCATGCTCGCCCACCCCGATTGCGACGACCCCGACCTGCTCCTGGGCGCCGCCCGCTGCGCGGTGGCCGAATGGTCGGTCGACGACTACTACTGCGAGGAGGACGCCCCTGGCGACACCGCACCCGACGGCACCCCGTCCAGCGCCGCCGCCGAACTCGGACCCCGGCTCGAGCTCGCCGCGGCCGCGATGGACCCGGCGCACCTGCCCGCGCGGTACGCGCCCCGGCTCGAACAGGCCATGCAGGCCGACCCGATCCTGCGCGCGTTCCGCACCTCCTTCGCGTGCCTGGCGGGGTACGCGAGCCCGGCGCAGCTGGCCAGGTTACGCACCGAGATCGCGGGCTGGTTCATCGCGCTCGGCGCCGAGGCCGGCTGGCGCGCCGCGGACCGGATGCCACCGGTCTGGGAGTACCTCACCAACCGGCAGCCGCACAGTTTCCTGCCGTGTATGGCGCCGATCGACGTCGTCGGGGGCTACGAGCTCGGGGCCCCCGAGTACACCGATCCGGCCGTCCGACGGGTCACCACCACGGCCGCGCTGGCCGCCCAGATGGTGAACGACCTGTATTCGATGGCGCGCGAGGACCTTTCCGGCGGCAGGGAGTTCAACCTGCCGACGGTCCTGGCCGCCGAGGAGGGCTGCGGCCGCGCCGACGCGGTCCTGCGAACCGCACAGATCCACGACGAGCTCATGCACCGCTTCGAACGGGAAGCGGCCCCGCTCGCCGCCGCGGGCTCACCCCAGCTGCGCCGATTCCTGGCCGGCCTGTGGGCCTGGATGGGTGGCAACCGCGCCTGGCACGCCGGCAGCCGCCGCTACCACGACATCGCTCCAGGAGAGGACGACCGATGACCATCGCGAACCCCCAGACCGACCGCACCGTCCTGCGCACCACGTACCAGCGCTCCGTCGCGGCCTACTGGAACAACAACCCCAACGACGATCGGGTGAACACCAAGCTCGGCGAGGTCGACGGTCTCTACCACCACCACTACGGCATCGGCACCCCCGACTGGTCGGTCATCGAAGGGCCGGAGGCGACCAAGCAGGACCGGATCGTGCGGGAACTGCACCGGCTCGAGACCGCCCAGGCCGACTTCCTGCTCGACAACCTCGGGCCGATCCAGAACGCGGACCGCCTCGTCGACGGCGGCTCGGGCCGCGGCGGCACCAGCTTCATGGCGGCCGAGCGCTTCGGCTGCCAGGTCGACGGGGTCTCCATCTCCGAGTACCAGGTGGGCTTCGCCAACGACCAGGCCGCGACGCGTGGGGTCACCGACCGGGTCAAGTTCCACTTCCGCAACATGCTCGACACCGGCTTCGCCGACGAGTCGGTGCGCGGCATCTGGACCAACGAGACCACCATGTACGTCGACCTGTTCGATCTGTTCGACGAGTTCGCCCGGCTCCTGGAACCCGGTGGCCGCTACGTCTGCATCACCGGCTGCTCCAACGATGTGACCGGCGGCCGGTCCGCCTCGGTGAGCTGGATCGACGCGCACTACGGCTGCATGATCCATCCGCGCAGCGAGTATTTCCGGGCCCTGTCCGACAACGGCCTCATCCCCACCACCGTGGTCGACCTCACCCCCGACACCATCCCGTACTGGGAGCTGCGCACCCATTCCGAGCTCGCCACCGGCGTCGAGCAGCCCTTCCTCACGGCCTACCGCGAGGGGAGCTTCCAGTACCTGATGATCGTCGCCGATAAGGTGGCCAGGTGACCGATCAGCTCGCCGAACCGTCGACCGACCGCGAAGCCCTGCCCGTGGAACTGGTCGACGACGCGGGTCTGGCGATCGGAGCGTGCTCGGTGGCCGATGCTCATCGGCCACCGGGCACGCTCCACCGCGCCTTCTCGGTGCTGCTGTTCGATCGGCACGGCCACGTGCTGATCCAGCAGCGCGCCGCGGTGAAGACCCGGTTCCCGCTGCAGTGGGCCAACACCTGCTGCGGTCATCCCACGCCCGGTCAGGCGGTGCTCGAGGCCGCCGCGATCCGGCTGCGCGAGGAGTTCGGCATGGCGGCCGAACTCACCGAGGTCGGCACCTTCCGGTACCGCGCGGGCGACGAGACGACCGGCCGGGTGGAGCACGAATACGACCACGTCCTGATCGGCGTGGCCGGCGATGTGCCACCGCGGCCCGATCCCGCCGAGATCGCCACCTGGGCCTGGATCGCCCCGGACGCCCTGCGGGCCGACCTCGCCGACAATCCGGGGCGGTACACGCCGTGGCTGGCCGAGGTGCTCGAGATCGCCGACCGGGCACACACCGCCGCCCAGGCCTAGCCCCTCCCCTCCTTGCCGTTTTCCCTGACAGCACGCTGTCCACTCACACCGAGGAGGCACGTATTCGTTAGATGCGCATATCTATATCTGCTGATGTTCTGAGTTCTTGGTGAAATCACAGGCTGGCCACAGTCGCCGACCAGGCCGGGCGCGGACCCTGAACAGGGAACGGTTACACCGACGGCGAGTGAGGTAGCGATGGTCGAGGTCGAGATCAACGACGACACGGTGACGGTCAATGTGCTCGGCGGGCATCGCCTGCTCGCCCTGCGCCAGCAGGTCGTGATCGACCGCGCCGCCATCACCGGCATCCGCCCCGCCGAGGTCGACCTGCGCCCGCCGTGGGTCCGCGCCCCCGGCACCTTCATCCCCGGCGTCATCGCCGCCGGCGTCTACCGTGGCAAGGGCCGGAAGGAATTCTGGGACACCACCTTCGGCGGCAGCGCTGTCCGCATCGACCTGGACGGACCCGATTTCACCCGGCTGGTCGTCGACGTCGACGATCTCGACGCCGTCCTGCGCGCGCTGACGCCCGAGGCGATCGCCGTCTGACCCGGCGCTCCGGCACTCAGGAGCCGAACGATTCCAGCAACCCGGTGTAGGGCTTCGGTGGCGGCGTCGCGAACTCTCCCCTGCCCGACTTGCGCAGCCCGAGCGTGATCAGCGACTGCACGGTCAGGGTCGCGGCCGCGACGCCATCGATCACCGGCACACCGATCTCCGCGCTGATATGCGCGCACAGGTCGGCCATGCCCGCGCAGCCCAGCACCACCGCGTCGGAGCCGTCGGCGGCCACCGCCGTCCGGCACGCCTCGGTGACGATCTTGCGGGCGTCCGGGTCGGTGTCGAGGGCGAGCACCGGCAGGTCGCAGGCGTGCATGCCGAGGCAGAAGCGGGCCATCCCATAGCGTTCGGCCAGATCGGCGGCGCGACCGAGGGTGCGGCCGAGCGTCGTCACCACACTGAACCCGCGGCCGAGGTGGCTCGCGGTGTGCATGGCCGCCTCCGCGATACCGATCACCGGGCCCGCCGCCAGTTCCCTGGCCGCGTCCAGCCCCGGATCACCGAAGCAGGCGATCACATAGCCGTCCACGCCGTCGGCCTCGCCCTGCCGGATCGCCGCGAGCAGACCGGGCACACTCATCGCCTCGTCGTAGTGGCTCTCGATGGAGACGGGACCGGTCTCGGAGGTGACCGCGTCGAGCAGCGTGCCCGGGCCGACAACGGCCAGGGCGCACTGCTCGATCGTCTCGGTCATCGCCCGGGTGGTGTTCGGGTTGACGACCCGGATCCGCATCAGGCACCGACCTCCTGGGTAGCCGCCGCGCGCTTGGCCGCGGTCAGCAGATAGTAGGTGAGGAAACCGAGACCGCAGCCGATGAACCAGCTGTACTGGGCGGCGGTGTGCATCCCCGGCAGGCTGTTGGCCAGCACCGGGAACACCGCGACGAGGGCACCGACGGCCGTCGCCACGACCGCGGCCGGGTGATAGCCCTTGCGGTACCAGTACGCCCCTCGCTCGGACATCGTGAACAGATCGTCGACGATCACCTTCTGCTTGCGCACCAGGTAGTAGTCACAGATCAGCACCCCGAACAGCGGACCGATGAAGGCGCCGAGCACCTCGAGCGTGTAGTGGATGACATCGGGATTGTTGTACAGATTCCACGGCGTGATGAGCACCGAACCGACCGCGGCGATCATGCCGCCCGCCCGCCAGCTGATCCGCTGCGGGCTCACATTCGAGAAATCGAACGCGGGCGAGATGAAATTCGCGACGATATTGATGCCGATGGTGGCGATGGTGAAGGTGAGCGCGCCGAGCACGATCGCGAACGTGGAATCGATCTTGGCGACGGTGGCGACCGGATCGGTGATCAATTCACCGTAGACCGGCACCGTCAGCGACGCGGTGATCACCACCAGCAACGAGAACAGCAGGAAATTCACCGGCAGGCCGAGCAGATTGCCGGTCTTCACGGCCTGAAAACTCTTGCCGTAGCGGGAGAAGTCACCGAAATTCAGCATCGGTCCGGAGAAGTAGGACACCACCAGCGCGATCGCACCGAGCATCACCGGCACCGACGCCCAGCCGGTGTACTTCACCTCGCCCAGGCTCAGGTCGATCGCACCCCAGCCTGCCTTCGCGATGAGATATCCGCACAGCACGAACATGACGACATACACGGCGGGACCACAGAAATCGATGAACTTGCGGATCGAGTCCATGCCGCGCCAGAACACGCACGCCTGCACCACCCAGAGCAGCAGGTAGCTCCCCCAGCCGAGCAGCGACACCCCCAGGAAACCGTAGTCGGCGGTGACGGCGTAGGGCGCCAGCCCCGGAAACAGTTTCACCAGCACGACATCCAGCGCCGCCGAGGCGAGGAAGGTCTGGATGCCGTACCAGGCGACCGCGATCAACCCGCGGATGATCGCCGGGATATTCGCGCCGAGGACCCCGAAAGCACTGCGGCAGATCACCGGATACGGCACGCCCGTCACCTGGCTGGGCTTGGCCACCAGATTGCAGAAGAAATAGACGATGGTGATACCGATGAGCAACGCCGCCAGCACCTGCCAGCTGGCCAGCCCGAGCGCGAAAAGGCTACCGGCCGTGACATATCCGCCGACGCTGTGCACATCCGACATCCAGAACGCGAAGATGTTGTAGGTGCCCCAGCTCTGTTTCCGCAGCGGCGCCAGATCCTCGTTCGTCAGCCGCGGATCGTAGGCGGGTGGATCACCGGCGGGTACCCCCGCCGAGGAGGTGATGGTATCGGTCATGGTCGTTCCCATCCGAAGGGTGAATCTGCTTCGCTGACGGTAAGTATCAGCAGTTGCCCTTCGGTTTCCCGACAATTTCCCGGCTATTGCACCGAATATATATCTTCCGGCGCGAGCAATCCGGTATCGGTGGGCAGGGTCGCGATCACCGATTCCAGTCGGCGGTGGTGTTCCTCGGCGGCGGCGAGCAGCCGTTCGACATCGCGGGCCAGGAACGCGTCGAGCATCGCGATGTGGTCGGTGTGCAGCCGTTCCCGGTCGCATCGGTCGATGTGGACCATCGATTGCACGGGTTCGGTGACGTTCCACGCGGATTCGAGCATGTGCAGCAGCCGGAACATTCGCGACGGCCGGGTCAGCGCGACATGGAAGCTGCGCGACTGCCGCTGATAGGTCTCGGGGTCGTCGTCGAGGATCGCCCGCTCGAGCAGTTCGTTCACCGCGAGCAGGTGCGCGCGCTCGGCCTCGCCGGCATTGGTCGCCGCGGCCGCGAGCGAGGCGGTTTCCAAGGTGTCGCGCACGATGTACATCTCACGCAATTCGCGGGCTGTGAGCTGGGCCACCTGGTAGCCGCGCTGCGGGCGATGGGTGACCAGTCCCTCGCCGATCAGCGTCTTGAGGGCCTCGCGCACGGGGATGTGGCTCACCCCGAACAGCACGGCCACTTCACGCAGGGGAATCACGGTGCACGGCGGCACGGCGCCGTCGAGGATCACCCGGCGTAGTTCGCCGAGGATCACCTGGGGGCGGCCGGGCTCGTCCACCACGAGCCTCGCGAGCAGCGCCGATCGTCGTCTCGGGGGCATATCCACATGCTATGGACGATGTATTGCGCCCGCGGTCATCTATGTGACGGTCAGGAAACGATCACCGTACCGACCGGTCCTGTGTGCGGGGTGGCATGCTCGAACGATGGGAGTTTCGACAACGCAGTCGGTGGATCGCCGTTTCGTCAGCCTGGTCGCGATGTTCGACCGTCTGTTCCGCAAGCCGTCGCACGGTGGTGGCGCGCTGTGCGTGTACCTGCACGGCGAACCGGTGGTCGATGTGTGGGCGGGGTACGCGAGCCCCGGCGTGCCCTGGGCCTCGGATTCGGTGGCGCTGGCCTTCTCCACCGGAAAAGGCGTGGCCTCCACGGTGATCCACCAGCTCGCCGAGCGCGGACAGCTCGACTACGACACCGCGGTCGCCGAGTACTGGCCCGAGTTCGCGGCGGCGGGCAAGGGGCACATCACGGTTCGCGATGTGCTCACCCACCGGGCCGGCCTGCACCGGCTGCGCGGTCTGCTGCCCGGGCCCGCCGAGCGCTTCCTCGACGACGAGGCCGTCACCGCCGCGCTGGCCGCGGCCACCCCCGATCCCCGGCATCGTGTCACCAGCGGCTATCACGGGATCAGCTACGGACATCTGGCCGCCGAACTGGTGCGCCGGGTGACGGGGCGCGATTTCGTCGACGTCGTGCGCACGGAACTCGCCGAACCGCTCGGCGCCGACGAACTCTGGTTCCGGGTGCCGAAGGAGGAGCGGCACCGCATCGCCACCACCTTCCCGCGGCTGCGGGCGGCGGGCATGGAGTGGGACCGCGGTTCGGACCTGCTCACCCGCACCCGGTACGCGGCCGCCGCGGAAACCACCCCGCGCGGTTTCGCCGACCTCATCGTCGACCCGCGCGTGCACGACTCGGTCATGCCGGGCGTCAACGGCGTGTTCTCGGCCCGTGCGCTGGCCCGCGTCTACGCGGCGCTGGCCAACGACGGCGAGCTCGACGGCACCCGTGTCCTCGAGCCCGGGTCGATCCGCCGCTTGGCCGCCCGCCAGGTCTTCACACCCGACTATGTTCTCGCGTTCCGCATTCCGTGGGCGCTGGGTTTCCACGGTGTCCCGATGAAACCGTCCAAGTCCGACCCCATCTCGGCCTTCGGCCATTTCGGCCTCGGCGGTTCCGGCGCCTTCGCCGACCCCGAGACGGGCATGTCGCTGGCCTTCGTCACCAACCGGCTCGGCGGCAAGCTCACCCCGCTCGGCGACGCCCGGCTCACCCGCCTCGGCACCACCGCCCACAACATCGCGAAAGCCGACAGGCTCCGCTGAGGCCCGAGACAACGCCACACCTCCGCACCGGCAACACCGGCTGTGAGCAGGTCCCGGGCGGTAGTCTTGTGCGTGCGTTTCTGATTGTTCTCGATGCTGACACCTTCGATTCGAGGAGTGCACAGATGGCGAACGACCAGCGAGTTCAGCGTCGGTTTCGGTGACGCGTCCCACGGGAGCCGATGCCGGAACCCGGCTGCCGCTGTGTGTCGTGATCGGCAGTCGAATCGAGCAGATCGAGCGGGCGCGCGCCCGACTCACGCCGATCCTGTCCGGCCTGTGGGGCGACGAGTCCGCGGTCTGGCCGATCGAACTGGCACTACACGAAGCGGTGGTCAACGCGATCGAACACGGTGGCGACGGCACTCCGGACGCCACGGTCGAGATCGTCCTCGATATCGAGGACGACGAACTACTGATCGAGATCAGCGACCAGGGACCGGGATTCGACCCCGAGACCGTGCCCGATCCGCGCCGCCCCGAGGGAGTGCTGCGCGCGTCGGGACGCGGTGTGCACCTCATGCGCACAGCCGTCGATTCCCTCGCGGCCGCCCACGGTCCGCGCGGGCGGTTCACACTCACCCTGCGCACCAAGCTCCCTCGCTCCGGCGCGCGGGGAGTACCACCACACAGAGGAGGTTCGATGGAGATCAAAGAACGTAGCGTCAACGGCGTCACCATCCTGGACCTGACCGGGGACCTCGTCCTCGGCATGGGCGAGATTCGGCTCACCGAGGAGATCCGGAATCTGATCGACGCCGGGACGAAAAAGATCCTGCTGAACCTCGCAGCGGTGCGCCGCGTCGATTCCGCCGGAGCCGGCGGTTTGGTATCGAGCTACAAGAGCGTCACCCGCGAAGGCGGGAAACTCAAACTGGTCAACGTGACCGAACAAGCTCGAGATCTGTTCATGCTCACCGGGCTCCTCACGGTGTTCGATGCCTACGACACCGAGCAGGAGGCGATCAACTCCTTCTGACCTCGCCGGCGCTCGGGGCGGTACGTTCGGCCCATGGAGATCGTCGGGCTCGAGCGGATCGAGGCGGCCGCGCGGCTGCTGGCACCGGTGATTCGGCGGACGCCGACCGTGGGGTCGCGGGTGCTGTCGGAGCGGATCGGCGCGCAGGTGCTGCTCAAATGCGAGAACCTGCAGCGCACCGGGTCGTTCAAGCCGCGTGGCGCCTACAACCGGATCGCGAATCTCCCCGCCGCCGAGCGGGCACGGGGTGTGGTCGCGGCCAGTGCCGGTAATCACGCGCAGGGGGTGGCGTGGTCGGCGGCCGAACTCGGCACCACCTCGACGGTGTTCATGCCGATCGGCGCGTCACTGCCCAAGCTCGTGGCGACCCGCGCCTACGGGGCCGAGGTGCACCAGGTGGGTGACACCATCGACGAATCCCTGCTCGCCGCAGAGGAATTCGCCCAGCGCACCGGTGCGACGCTGATCCACCCGTTCGACCACCCCGATATCGTGGCCGGGCAGGCGACGGTGGCGCTGGAGATCCTCGAGCAGGTGCCCGAGGTCGGCACCGTCGTCGTGCCGACCGGCGGTGGCGGCCTGCTCGCCGGTGTCGCCGTCGCGCTGGCCGCGCTCGCGCCGCAGGTCACGGTGATCGGGGTGCAGGCGGCCGAGGCCGCGGCCTGGCCCGATTCCCTGGCGGCGGGCAAGCCGGTGCGGGTGCCACGGATGGCGACGATGGCCGACGGTATCGCGGTCGGCCTGCCCGGCGCGGTGCCGTTCGCGCATGTCGCGGACCTGGTCAGGGAGATCGTGACCGTCGACGAGGACGCCCTGTCCAAGGCGCTGCTGCTGTGTCTGGAGCGGGCCAAGCTGATCGTCGAACCGGCGGGCGCGGCCGGTGTGGCCGCGTTGCTGTCGCCCCTGCGCGACCGCGCGCTGCCCGGCCCGGTGGTGACCATCCTGTCCGGCGGCAATATCGACCCGCTGCTGCTCACCCGGGTGATCGGGCACGGCCTCAGCGCGGCGGGCCGCTACCTGGCCATGCGGGTGACCATCGCCGATCGTCCCGGCGCGCTGTCGGCGCTGCTCGGGGTGGTCGGGCGGGCCGGGGCGAGCGTGGTCGACATCGTCCACTCGCGCACCGGGATGTGGCTCGAGGTCGACGAGGTCGAGGTGTCGCTCACGGTCGAGACGCGCGGCCCCGCCCACCGCGACGACGTCCTGGAGGCGTTGCGCGACGCCGGGTTCCGCGTCCGCGCCGAGCTGTAGCGCACCGAAGTCAGTGCGCGCCACCGAGTTCCAGCGCGAGCACGCCGAGAATCACCAGCCCGATCCCGGCCACCTGCACCAGGGTGAGCCGCTCCCCCAGGAACAGCACCCCGATCGCCGCGATCGCCGCGACACCCACCGCCGACCAGATTCCGTACGCCACCCCGATCGCCATCCCCCGCTTCAACGCCTGGGACAGGAAGTAGAACGCGGCGCCGTACCCGATGACCACGACGATCGAGGGAACGAGCTTGGTGAAACCCTCCGAGAGTTTCAGCGACACCGTCGCGGTGACTTCGGAGGCGATGGCCAATGCCAGCAGGACCAGGGTCATGGCCGCAGGGTAACCGTCGCGCGACGCTCACGCCTCGATCGCGCCGCGTGATCCCGAGCGCGCTCGCGCCGCGAGGACCGTCATGACCAGGGCGAGCAGCGCGTATCCGGCGATGATCGCGATCCGGATCCCATTGGTGGCCATATACCGTTCGTACGCGGGATGCAGGCCGCCCGCGATCCACACCGAGCCCGCGTCACGCACCTGCTCGGCCCACGCGCCCCACCACCAGATGCGCGTGACGAACACCGACAGTTGCAGCACCAGGGTCAGGATCGGCAGCCAGATCGGTACGCCGCGGGGCCGGATCCACAGCACCAGCACCGAGAGCGCGACGCCGAGGACCCCGGCCGGGATCACGGTCAGATCCGACAGCGTCTCGTAGCCGTCGTCGAAGGCGGTCATGCGCGCGGGGCCGAGGTAGCGGAGCGCGCGGTGGTGCATGTGGGTCATCCAGGACAGACCGGCGCCGAAGGCGGTCGTCGCGGTCAGCAGAGCGAGTACGGGCAGTGCCCAGCGTTGTCCCATGGTGTCCTCCGATGCGGAAAGCCTTCGGGGACAACGATGCCCGCGGCCGCCGGCCGAAGCATCGGCCCACGGAACGGAGCCGGGACTCCCCCGCGGGACGGAGCGGGCACCGCCGGATACTTCGTGCGCGGTAGCCCGCTCCCGGGTCAGCTCAGCCAGGCGCGGGCGTCGGCGGCGGTCTTGCGGACCTCGTCGAGCTGCTCGGCGACGCGGACACCGGCGGTGCCGCCGCGCGCGTTGCGGGAGGCGATCGAGCCCTGCACGGTGAGGACGTCGCGCACGCCCGCGGTCAGCGAGGCGTCGACGGCGGCGAATTCCGCGTCGGTCAGTTCGTCGAGGCCGACGCCGCGCGCTTCGGCGGCCCGCACGCAGGCGCCCGCCGCCTCGTGCGCGACCCGGAACGGAACGCCCTGGCGCACCATCCATTCCGCGATGTCGGTGGCGAGGGTGAAACCGGCGGGCGCGAGCTCGGCCATCCGGTCGGTGTGGAAGGTGAGGGTGCCGACCAGACCCGCGATGGCGGGCAGCAGCAGTTCGAGCTGGGCGACCGAGTCGAACAGGGGTTCCTTGTCCTCCTGCAGGTCCCGGTTGTAGGCCAGCGGCTGGGCCTTCAGGGTGGCCAGCAGGCCGGTCAGGTTGCCGATCAGGCGACCCGCCTTGCCGCGGGTCAGCTCGGAGACGTCGGGGTTCTTCTTCTGCGGCATGATCGACGAACCGGTCGACCACGCGTCGGCGAGGGTGACGTACCCGAATTCCGGCGTGCTCCAGATGATGACCTCTTCGGCCATCCGGCTCAGGTCGACGCCGATCATGGCCAGCACGAACGCGGCCTCGGCGGCGAAGTCGCGCGCGGAGGTCGCGTCGATCGAATTGGCCGCCGACGCGGTGAAATCCAGCTCGGCGGCGATCTGCTCGGGGTCCAGGCCCAGCGACGACCCGGCCAGCGCGCCCGAGCCGTACGGGGAGATCGCGGCGCGCTTGTCGAAATCGCGCAGGCGTTCCAGGTCGCGCAGCAGCGGGTGGGCGTGCGCGAGCAGGTGGTGCGCGAGCAGCACCGGCTGCGCGGCCTGCAGGTGGGTCTTGCCCGGCATCACCGCGTCCGGGTGCGCGGCGGCCTGGGCGACCAGGGCGTCGACCACGTCGAGCACGCCGGCCCCGACGCGGCGCACACCGTCGCGCAGCCACATCCGGAACAGGGTGGCCACCTGGTCGTTGCGGGAGCGGCCCGCCCGCAGCCTGCCGCCGAGCTCGGTGCCGACCCGCTCGATCAGGCCGCGCTCGAGCGCGCCGTGCACGTCCTCGTCGGATTCGGCGGGCCCGAAGGCACCCGAGGCGACGTCGGCGGCCAGGGTGTCCAGCCCGGCCAGCATGCCGGTCAGGTCGTCGTCGGCCAGCAGCCCGGCCTTGTGCAGCACGCGGGCGTGCGCCTTGGAGGCGCGGATGTCATAGGGCGCCAGCGCCCAGTCGAAGTGCGTCGACTTGCTCAGCGCCGCCATCGCCTCGGCCGGGCCGGACGCGAATCGCCCACCCCAGAGGGCACCTTCGTTGGTTCCGCTGTGGGTCATCGGATTCTCCTCCGGTCGGGCTGGCGGGCATGGCTGGGCACGGCACCGGCCGGTCCGTGACGGGACCGGCCGGTGTCGAGACTACGACGTGCTTACTACTACTTCTGGTTCAGGTCGCGACGCGCGGCGACCTTCGAGGACAGACCGTGGATCTGCACGAAGCCCTTGGCCAGCGACTGGTCGAAGGTGTCGCCCTCGTCGTAGGTGGCCAGGTTGAAGTCGTAGAGCGACTGCTCGGAGCGGCGGCCGTTGACGACGGCGGAACCACCGTGCAGCACCATCCGGATCTCGCCGGTGACGTGCTGCTGGGTGTCCTGCACGAAGGCGTCCAGCGCGCGCTTGAGCGGGGAGAACCACAGGCCGTCGTAGGCCAGCTCGCCCCAGCGCTGCTCGACCTGCCGCTTGTAGCGGCCCAGCTCACGCTCGATGGTGACGTTCTCCAGCGCCTGGTGCGCGGTGATCAGCGCGATGGCGCCCGGCGCCTCGTAGATCTCGCGGCTCTTGATGCCGACGAGCCGGTCCTCGACCATGTCGAGGCGGCCGACACCCTGGCGACCGGCGCGGGTGTTCATCTCCTCGATGGCCTGCAGCACGGTGACGGGACGGCCGTCGATGGCGACCGGCACACCCTTGTCGAAGGTGATGATGACCTCGTCGGGCGCCTCGAAGTTCACCGTCGGGTCGGCGGTGTAGTCGTAGACGTCCTTGGTCGGCGCGTTCCACAGATCCTCGAGGAAGCCGGTCTCGACGGCGCGGCCCCACACGTTCTGGTCGATCGAGAACGGCGACTTCTTGGTGACGTTGATCGGCAGGTTGTTCTGCTCGGCGAAGGCGATGGCCTTCTCGCGGGTCCAGGCGTAGTCGCGGACCGGGGCGATGACCTCCAGGTCGGGCGCCAGGGCGCCGATGCCGACCTCGAAGCGGACCTGGTCGTTGCCCTTGCCGGTGCAGCCGTGCGAGACGGTGGTCGCGTTGTGGAACTTCGCGGCCTCGACCAGGTGCTTGACGATCAGCGGGCGGCTGATGGCCGACACCAGCGGGTACTGGCCCATGTACATGGCGTTGGCCTGGATGGTGGGCAGGCAGTACTCGTCGGCGAACTCGTCGCGCGCGTCGACCACGATGGCCTCGACGGCGCCGCAGTCCAGGGCGCGCTGGCGCACCACGTTCATGTCCTCGCCGCCCTGGCCCAGGTCGATGGCCACGGCCACCACCTCGGCACCGGTCTCCTTCGCGATCCAGCTGATGGCGACGGAGGTGTCAAGCCCACCGGAGTAGGCGAGTACGACGCGATCGGACATGTCTGTTGTGCTCCTCGAAGTGTGTACGTGATCTGCACGGGCTGCCTGGAGCAGTATGAATGCTCCGGCCGCCGGTCGGCTCGCGCCGCTGCTGCAAATGATTATGCACGATGATGCAATCTCATTCATACCCGGGGGTAGAGATACCACATACCGCATCGCCCGGCACGGACGAAATCGCCTATCACCTGCGGTGACGCCCGACAGCAACTTGGCAGCAAGCATCGTCTGTGAGACGCTGGTCACATCAGCTACCCATCGGTCGGGGTCGAGGAGTGGACATGCAGCAGCTACGTGATTTCGCCCAGGCGAACTACGACCTGATCGGGGCCGTCGTCATCGGGCTCGGCAATCTGGGGTTGACGGTCGCCAAGACGGTGATCGACCTCGGCACACCGATCCTCCAGGGCTTCTTCGCCTGATCCCCCGCCCGCACCACCCCACCGGGAGCATCCATGGTTGACGCGATCCTGCAGTTCCTGTCCGACCACTACGAATCCGGCGCCACCGCGGGCCTGCACGTCGGTCGCGTGCTGTTCGACCTGAGCGCCCCGCTGGCGCTGGCCATCCTGAACTTCCTCAACTCCTGACCCGCCAGATCAGCGGTCACCGAGCCGCGCGGCGAGCCCCGCGCGCACCCGCGGCCAGTCCTCCGCGGTGATCGAGAACAGCACACTGTCGCGCACGGTGCCGTCCGCGCGCCGGAACTGACGCCGCAGCGTCCCCTCGTAGCGCGCCCCGAGCCGCGCGATCGCCTGCTGCGAACGCTGGTTGCGCACATCGGTCTTCAGCTGCACCCGGCCTACATGGAGCTCGTCGAACGCGTATTCCAGCAGCAGCAGTTTGGCTTCCGGGTTGACCGGACCGCCCCAGACCGACGGCGTGTAGGCGGTGAACCCGATTTCCAGTGCCGCGTCCCGCGGGCGGACGTCCAGGTAGGACGTGACGCCGAGCACCGCTCCCGCCGCTCGATCGCCGATCCCGGTGCGCGCGCGGACGATCCAGACATGCCAGTCGGAATCGGCGTTCAATTCCTGGAGATGATCGGCGAATTCGCTCGCCCCGCGCGGGCGCCAGGGCAGGTGCGCCCAGACCGCGTCCGCGTCGAGGGCGGCGAAGAGTTCACCGGCGTCCGTTGACGGATCGACAGTGGTCAGCCGCACCGTCTCGCCGCTCAACCGGGCGCCGTCGGGCACCGGCCACACCATGTCCGGCCAGGGCTTGTCGTCGGGCCGGGGATCGGGCACGGGCTGGAATCGGACGGTCGCTGGACTCTCGGTCACCTGTGCAATGTAGTGCCCATGTCGGCGGTGTGTGGCACTCTGGGAGAGCACTATTCGGCTCGCCAACGTGAGGACGAACAAGATGCTCCATTACGTCGCGCAGGAATTCTCCACTCTCGGCAACGGCGTGCTCGATGTCGGCCGGGCCGTCGTCGCCCTGGTGCAGAGCATCATCGACGTCGCCACCCCGAACTCACCCGGCGGCGGCGCGGGCGGCGGGCAGTACCCGTTCACCTGATCCGGCGTGGGCTCCCGCCGCTGAGCGCGGCGCGCCGCTAGTCTCGCCGGCATGGCCGCCGACGACGTGCGACTCCACGCGGGCACCACCGGACTGACCATCGCGCCCGGTGACGGCGGCGCGCTGCACAGCCTCACCGTCGACGGGACCGAACTGCTGCGGCAGGACCCGGGGACGGGCTGCTTCGTCATGGCGCCCTGGGCGGGCAGGCTCGGCTACGGCACGTTCACGGTCGGTGACCGGACCTACGAGATGCCGATCAACAATCCGCCGCACAGCATCCACGGCACCGCGCGCGACGGCACGTGGGAGGTCGTGTCCGCCACGGCGACCGAGGCAACGGTGCGGCACCGGTTGACCGACCCGTGGCCGTTCGCGGGCACCGTCACCCAGCGGTTCACCCTCACCGACACCGGCCTCACCCTCGACCTGCGCATCGCCACCGACGCCGATCCCTTTCCCGCCCAGGGCGGCTGGCATCCCTGGTTCCTGCGCGAGGTCCCCGCGGCCACGGGCCCGCTCGCCCTCCATTTCCGGCCGGCCTGGCAGTACGAGCGCGGGCCGGACTACCTGCCCACCGGCCGCCACATCCCGCCGTCGCCCCCGCCGTGGGACGACTGCTTCGCCATGCCCGACGGCGTCACCGCGCGCCTCACCTGGCCAGGTTTCCTGGAATTCACGATCACCAGTCCCGTCACCGATGTCGTCGTCTGGACCCTGCCGGAGGAGTCGCTGTCGGTGGAGGCCCAGTCGGGTCCACCCAACGGCGTGAACACCGATCCCCGGATGGTCACGCCGGACGCGCCGCTGGATATCCGGGTGGACTGGACCTGGCGCCGGCTGACCCGGGACTGACACCGCGACGGGCGGGATAGCGTGGCGGGGTGCCGATCACGCTCGCCCACCCTGTCGCGGTGCTGCCCCTGGCTCGGCGCCTGCCGCTGTCGGCGCTGGTGGCCGGGGCGATCGCGCCCGATGTCGTCTACTACCTGCCGATTCCGCTGGGTGGCGCCGCGACTCATTCGCTCGTCGGGGTGCTGAGCTGGGATCTGGTGATCGGGGTCGGCCTGCTGCTGTGCTTCCGGCTCTCGGCCGGACCGGCCGCCGCGCTCTTCCCGTTCCGTATCGCCCTTCCGGCTCGTGTGCCCGCCGATGGTCTCCGGCGCCTGTGGGTTCCGGTCGTCGCCATCGCCCTGGGCGCCCTGACGCACCTCGCGTGGGACTCCTGCACGCAGACAGCAGGTTTCGTGGTGCGGCACTGGCCGCTGCTGCGCGCCCCGGTGGTCGGGCCGCACACGGTGTACAACGTGATCGGCTACGCCTCGTCGCTGCTCGGTACCGCCGCGCTCGCCCACTACCTGGTTCGCCGCACCAGCCGACGGTCATCGGCGCCGCCGGTCCGGTGGGGTCGCGCGATCCGCACCGGGCTGATCCTCGCACCCGTCCTCGGCGCCGTGCTCGCCATCGACGACCCGGTGACCCGGGCCAGCTCCTACGACCTGGTCCGGCACACGATCGTCGGCGCAGCCCAGGGACTGGGCTGCGCCTGGACGCTCTACGTATTGCTCTGGCAGATCAGGGGTTTCGGCTCATCGCGGCGACCGGATACTGCGGAAAGTCAGGGCGACCACGAAGGTCAGCGCCGCGATGACGGCGGCGGCGCCGAACGCGGCGGTCATCCCGCCGACGAGGGCGTGCGTCGGTGAACCGCCCGCCTCGCGGGCCGCGGTGCCGAAGACCGTGACCAGGACGGCCAGGCCGAGCGCGCCACCGGTCTGCTGCATGGTCTGCAACGCACCACCCGCCGCGCCCGCCTCGTCCGGCGACACCGTGGACATGATGATCACGTTCAGCGGCGAGAACGCCAGGCCGATCCCGCAGCCCATCGCGACCATGGCGACGAACAGCAGCGGGAAATAGCCGCTGTCGGCCGAGAGCCGGGTCAGCAGCGCGAGCCCGGTGGTCATCGCGACGGTGCCGGTCACGGTCACCGGTTTCGGGCCGAAGCGGGCCAGCAACCGGGGAATCAGCCGGATCATCGCGAACATCAGGGCCGCCGTCGGCAGGAACGCGAATCCCGTTGCCAGCGCGCTCATGCCGCGCACATCCTGCAGATACTGGGTCAGGAAGAAGAACATCGACATGCCCGCCATCGGCCCGAGGAACATGTTCAGGTAGGCGGCGGCCCGATTGCGGTCGGCGAACAGATGCAGGGGCAGCAGTGGTTGCGGCGCACGGAGTTCGATCGCCACGAACCCCGCGAGCAGTGCCGCGCCGACCGCCAGGGAGATATCGGTGCCCGGCGCCCCCCAGCCGTCGGCGGCCGCGCTGATGAATCCGTAGACCAGCGCGGCGACACCGGTGGTCGCGGTCACCGCGCCCGGCAGATCGAGGCGGGCGGCGCGACGCGGCGCGTCGGGCAGGTAGCGCAGGGCGAGCGCCAGGATCAGCAGCCCGAACGGCACGTTGATGAACAGCACCGAGCGCCAGCCGACCCATTCGGTCAGCAGTCCGCCGACGATGAGCCCGATCGCGAATCCGGCACTGGACATGCCGGAGAACAGTGCAAGCACACGGATGCGCGCCTTCGGCTCGGTGAACGTCGTCGTCAGCAGCGCGAGGGTATTGGGCGCGGCCATCGCGCCACCGATGCCCTGCAGCACCCGGGCCGCGAGCAGCCAGCCCGCCGAGGGCGCCAGCCCGCCGGCCAGGGAGGCGAGGGTGAACAGTGTCGTGCCCGCGATGAACAGCCGGCGCCTGCCGAACAGGTCGCCGGCGCGGCCACCGAGCAGCAGCAGGCCGCCGAAGACGAGGGTGTAGGAGTTCATCACCCAGGACAGGCCGGTGGCGCTGAACTCCAGGTCGGTCCGGATCCGCGGCAGGGCCACGTTCATCACCGTGACGTCGAGAATGATCATCAGCTGGCAGGTCAGCAAGGTGACCAGGACGACGCCCGGACGGGCGCGCGCTACCTGGGCTTTCGCCGAAAGTGTGGTGGTGGTCAAGTGCGCTCCATCGAGAGGGAAGCTAAACGGATAGAGTCTCCGTTTATGACAGAGCTAGCATAGGGAGAAAGTCTCCGGTTCCGCAAGCCTAAACGGAGACTTCATCCGTTTCCAGTGGAGGACCGAGTGGACGCACCGTCGCGGCCGATGCGCGCCGACGCGCGCCGCAACTACGAACGCATCATCGAATGCGCGCGCGACGCCTTCGCCGAGCACGGCATCGAGGCACCCCTCGACGACATCGCCCGGCGCGCGGGCGTCGGACCCGGCACCCTGTACCGGCACTTCCCGAATCGCACGGCGCTGATGGAGGCGGTCTACCGCGCCAATATCGAAACACTCGCCGCGCGCGCCGCCGAGCTGCGTGAAACCCGCACTCCCCCAGACGCTTTCACCGAGTGGTTCGGCGAACTGGTCTCCTACATCCTGTACCGGCACGGCCTGGCGGCCACCCTCAAGGCCGCGATCGACCGGACCTCCGACGTCTTCGCCGCCTGCTCGACGATGCTCGCCGAGGCGGCCGAGTCCGTCCTGGTCCCCGTCCAGGAAGCCGGGCTCGTGCGCCGTGACGTCACCCCGCGCGACATCCTGCGACTCGGCCACGGCATCGGCGCGGGCTGCCAAGCCGCCCCCGACTCGGCGCCCCTGCTCACCGAGATCGCCCTGACCGGCCTGCGCACCCCACCCACCCCGGCAGGATGACCCCGATGCGGATCAGCGTCACCGGCCACATGAACCTCACCCCCGCCACCGAAACCCTGGTGCGCGAGGCGATCTCGACCCTCCTCGACGACGTCCCCGACCTGGTCGGCATCACCTGCCTGGCCCGCGGCGCGGACTCGATCTTCGCCGAAGCGGTACTGGCGGCAGGCGGACGCCTGGAGGTCGTCCTCCCCTCCCGCGACTACCGCGCGGCCAAGGTGAAGCCCGACCACGCACCCCTGTTCGACGCCCTGCTCGCCCGCGCGAACACAGTGCGCGTGATGGACTTCGACACCGCGGGCAAGGACGCCTACGAGGCCGCCAACGAAGTCCTCGTCACCGACTGCGACCGCCTCGTCGCGGTGTGGGACGGCAACGAGGGCGAACGCGGCGGCACCGCCACCGTCGTCGAATCCGCCCGCGCCCAGGGCATTCCGGTGGACATCGTCTGGCCGGACGGCGCCACCAGGGTGTAACCCGGCTCTATTTGCGCCGGTGGATCAGTGCATGGCGCGGGATGCCCGGGCAGTCGGCCGCCGGGGGCGGCCATCGACCGTCCGGGTCGGCATCAAGGCGAATCCGCTCCGGCACCGAGGTCAGGAGTTGGCGCCGAGAACGAAACTCCGTGGATCAGGCCAATTCCTCGATGCGGGCGGCTAGTTCGGCGCCGGTGAGGGGTTCGCGGGCGATGACGGCGATGGTGTCGTCGCCGGCGATGGTGCCGACGATGAAGGGGAGGGCGGCGCGGTCGAGGGCGCTGGCCAGGAAGTGGGCGGCGCCGGGTGGGGTGCGCAGGACGGCGAGGTTGCCGCTGGCGTCGGTGGAGACCAGCAGGTCGCCGAGGAGTTTGGACAGGCGGCCGGTGCCGCCGGTGACGCCGCGGACGGGGCTGCCGTCCTCGGGGACGACGTAGACGCCCGCGCCACCGTCGGCGGCGCGGAGCTTGACCGCGCCGAGCTCGTCGAGATCACGCGACAGGGTCGCCTGGGTGGTCTCGATGCCCTCGGCGGCCAGCAGGGTCGCGAGTTCGGTTTGGCTGCGGACCGAATGCGCGGACAGCAGCTCGACGATGCGCGATTGGCGGCCGGCGCGGGTGCGGGCGATGGCGGGCGAGCCCTTCTCGGGAGCGCTCATCGACCGACCTCCGCGCCGGCCCCGATTCGCGGTCTCACGCGGCGGCTTTCGCGAGCAGCCAGACCAGCAGCGCCTTCTGGGCGTGCAGCCGGTTCTCGGCCTCGTCCCAGACCACGCTGTGCGGGCCGTCGAGCACCTCGTCGGTGATCTCCTCGCCGCGGTGCGCCGGAAGGCAGTGCATCACAATGGCTTCCGGGTCGGCGGCGGCGAGCAGCGCCGCGTTGAGCTGGAACGGACGGAACGGGCCGATCCGGTCGAGACCGTCGTTCTCCTGCCCCATCGAGGTCCAGGTGTCGGTGACCAGCACATCCGCGCCGGTCGCGCCCGCCACCGGGTCGTTGGTGACCGACACCGTCGCCCCGGTCTCCGCGGCCCGCTTGGCGGCGGCCTCGAGGATCCACGGCAGCGGTTCGAAACCGGCGGGCGCGGCGACGGTCACGTTCATGCCCGCGGTCACCCCGCCCAGCAGCAGGGAGTGCGCCATATTGTTGGCGCCGTCGCCGAAATAGGTGAGGTTCAGCCCGGCGAGGGTGCCCTTGCGCTCACCGATCGTCTGCAGATCGGCGAGCACCTGGCACGGATGGAACTCGTTGGACAGCGCGTTCACCACGGGCACCGTCGCGGTGGCCGACATCTCGTCGAGGCGGGACTGTTCGAAGGTCCGCCAGACGATGGCCTCGACATAGCGCGAGAGCACGCTGCCGGTGTCGCCGAGGGTTTCCTCCCGGCCCAGCTGGGTGTCGCGGCCGTCGACGACGACGGCGTGCCCGCCGAGCTGGGCGATGCCGAGCTCGAACGAGAACCGGGTGCGGGTGGAGTTCTTCTCGAAGATCACCCCGACCCCGCGCGGGCCGTCGAGCGGCCGGTGCGCGAACGGGTTCTGCTTCAGATCCGCGGCGATGGCGAGGATTTCGGCCTGCTCGGCCTGGGTCACATCGTCGTCGCGCAGGAAGTGGCGCAGGGTCACTTGCTGGCTCCCTTCGCATCGGCGGCGGCCTTGTCGAGGATCTCGGGCAGGTCGGCGACGAAGTTGTCGGCCTGGGTTTCGGTGAGCACCAGCGGCGGCGCCAACCGGATCACGTTCGGCTTGGCGGGGTTGATCAGGTAGCCCGCCTCCCGCGCCCGCTCGTCGACATAGGCGGAGATGTCGTTCTTCAGGACGATGCCGATCAGCAGGCCGGCCCCGCGCACATGATCGATCTCGGGGTGCTCGAGCAGCGCGATACCGTCGCTGAGCTTCTTGCCCACCCATTCCACATGGGAGAGCAGATCCTCGGAGTCGATCGTCCGCAGGACCGCCAACGCCGCGGCGGCGCACACCGGGTTGCCACCGAAGGTCGTGCCGTGCAGGCCAGGGGTGAGCAGCTCCGCGGCGCGGCCCTGCGCCAGCACGGCGCCGATCGGCAGACCGCCGCCGAGGCCCTTGGCCAGGGTGATCGCGTCGGGCACGATGCCCGCCGCCTGGTGCGCGAAAAACGTTCCGGTGCGGCCGATTCCGGTCTGCACCTCGTCGAGGATCAGCAGCGCGCCCGCCCGCGAGGTGATCTCGCGCGCCCGGGCCAGGTAGTCGAACGGCGGGACGACCACACCGCTCTCGCCCATCATCGGCTCCAGGAACACCGCGGCGGTGTCGGTGTCGACGACGGCCTCCAGCGCGGCGGCGTCACCGTAGGGCACGTGCACCACGCCGGGCGGCATCGGCTCGAACGGTTCCCGCTTCGAGGGCTGACCGGTGAGCGCGAGCGCGCCCATGGTCCGGCCGTGGAAGGCCTCCTCGGCGGCGACGATCTTGGTCCGGCCGGTCAGCCGGGCCATCTTGAACGCGGCCTCGTTGGCCTCGGTGCCGGAGTTGCAGAAGAACGCCTTGCCCTCGCCGTCACCGAAGTGCGCGAGCAGCTTCTCGGCCAGCTCGATCACCGGCTCGCTGGCATACAGGTTCGACACGTGGCCGAGGGTGCCCAGCTGCTGGGTGACCGCTTCCAGGATGGCGGGGTGGGCGTGGCCGAGGCTGTTCACCGCGATGCCACCGAGGAAGTCGACGTAGCGCTTGCCGTCGGCGTCGTAGAGCACCGCGCCGGCGCCGCGCACCAGCGCGACCTTCGGGGTGCCGTAGTTGTTCATCATCGCGGCCGACCACCGCTGCTGCAGCTTCTCTACTTCACTCATGCGGTCACCATCGTTCCGATTCCTTCTCCGGTGAACAACTCCAGTAGTACCGAATGCGGCACCCTGCCGTCGATCACATGGGCGCTGGGTACCCCACCCCGCACCGCCCGCAGGCACGCTTCCATCTTCGGCACCATGCCCGCATCCAGGCGCGGCAGCAACTCCGCGAGCGCCGTCGCGTCGATCTCGCTGGTCAGCGAGGAACGGTCGGGCCAGTCGGTGTAGAGGCCCTCGACGTCGGTGAGGACGACGAGCTTCTCCGCGCCGATGCCCTCCGCCAGCGCGGCGGCGGCGGTGTCGGCGTTGATGTTGTGCACCACGCCGTCGGCGTCGGGCGCGATGGTGGAGACCACCGGGATGCGCCCGGCGTCGATCAGGTCGAGCACGGCACCGGGATTCACCTCGGTGACATCGCCGACCAGGCCGATGTCGGTGGCGACACCCTCCACCGTGACCGTGCGCCGGGTCGCGGTGAACAGGTGCGCGTCCTCACCGGAGATGCCGACCGCGTACGGGCCGTGCGCGTTGATCAGCCCGACGAGCTCGCGCCCGACCTGGCCGAACAGCACCATCCGCACCACGTCCATCACCTCGGGGGTGGTGACGCGGAAGCCGCCGCGGAACTCGCCCGCCATGCCGAGCTTCGTCAGCATCGCGTTGATCTGCGGGCCACCGCCGTGCACCACCACCGGGTGCACGCCGACGGTGCGCAGGAACGCCATGTCGGCGGCGAAGGCGGCCTTGAGCTCGTCGTCGACCATGGCGTTGCCGCCGTACTTCACGACGACGACCTTGTCGCGGAACTTCTGCAGCCACGGCAGCGCGTCGGCGAGCACGTGCGCCTTGTCCAGCGCCGAGAGGGACTGCACCACACCGCTGCTCATGAGCTGTACGCCGAGTTCTCTTCGACGTAGGCGTGCGAGAGGTCGGTGGTGCGCACCATCGCGGTGCCCGCGCCGACGTTCAGCTCGATCAGCACCGCGATGTCTTCGCCGGACAGGTCGACCTCGCGCGCGCCGGGCGCGCCGACGCTGTCGACACAGACCGGATTGCCGTTGAACGACACCGCGATCCGGTCCGGGTCCAGCGTCACCGGGGCGATGCCGACGGCGGCGAGCACCCGGCCCCAGTTCGGGTCCGAGCCGAACAGCGCGGTCTTGACCAGGCTGTCGCGGGCGACCGCCCTGGCCACGGTCAGCGCCTCGTCCTCGGAGGCCGCGCCGGTGACGGTGATCTGCACCCGCTTGGTGACGCCCTCGGCGTCGGCCATCAGCTGGGCGGCCAGGTCGTCGCACACGGTGAAGACGGCCGCGTCGAGGTCCTCCTGCGACGGGGCGACGCCGCTGGCGCCGTTGGCCAGCAGCAGCACGGTGTCGTTGGTGGAGCAGGAACCGTCGACGTCGAGCCGGTCGAAGGTGTACTTGGTGGCCTGGCGCAGCGCCCGGTCGAGCTGCTCGGGCGTGGCCACCGCGTCGGTAGTGAGCACGACGAGCATGGTGGCCAGCGACGGGGCGAGCATGCCCGCGCCCTTGGCCATGCCGCCGACGTTCCACTTGTCCTCGTGGTGGAACGCCGATTCCTTCGGCACGGTGTCGGTGGTCATGATGGCGTGCGCGGCGTCGGAGCCGCCGGACATGCCGCCGCCCATCTCGTGCACGATCTCGGTGACGGCGGGGATCAGCTTGTCCATCGGCAGCCGGTCACCGATCAGGCCGGTGGAGCAGACCGCGATCTCGCCCGCGCCGGTCTCGGTGCCCCAGTTGCTCAGCGCGGCGGCGAGTTCCTCGGCGGTCCGGTGGGTGTCCTGGAAGCCGCCGGGCCCGGTGCAGGCGTTCGCGCCGCCCGAGTTGAGGATGACCGCGCGCACGCGCCCCGACTTCAGCACCTGCTGCGACCACAGCACCGGCGCGGCCTTGACCTGATTGCTGGTGAACACACCGGCGGCCGCGTATTCGGGGCCCTCGTTGAGGACCAGGGCGAGGTCGGGCTTGCCGCTGGCCTTGATGCCCGCCGCGATACCGGCGGCGCGGAAGCCGAGCGGGGCGGTGACGCCCTGGGTGTGGATCAAGTTGCCGTGGTCCGTCGAGTGCGGATCAGGGGTCGTCACGGTGCCACTCCTACGGTGGAAAGTCCTGCGGTCTCGTCGAATCCGACGGCCAGGTTCATCGATTGCACCGCGGCGCCCGCGGTGCCCTTGGTCAAGTTGTCGATCGCGCCGATCACCACGAGCAGGCCCGCGTCGGTGTCGACGGCGACCTGCAGGGTGATGGCGTTGGAGCCGAGGACCGAACCGGTCTGCGGCAGAACGCCTTCGGGCAGCAGATGCACGAACGGCTCGTCGGCGTAAGCCTTTTCGTAGACGGCACGCGCCTCGGCCGCGTCCACCTTCACCGGGGCGGTGCAGGTCGCGAGGATGCCGCGCGGCATCGGGGCGAGCACGGGAGTGAACGACACCGCGACGTCGACACCGCCCGCCGCCTTCAGGTTCTGCGCGATCTCGGGGGTGTGCCGGTGCGCGCCGGCGATGCCGTAGGCGCGGACACTGCCCATCACCTCGGAACCGAGCAGGCCGACATCGAGCTTGCGGCCGGCACCCGAGGTGCCGCTGACGGCGACCACGTTCACGGTCGGCTCGATGATGCCCGCCGCGATGGCGGGCGCCAGCGCGACGCTGGACACCGTCGGATAGCAGCCGGGCACGGCGATGCGGCGGGCTCCGGTGAGCCGCGCCCGGCCGCCGGGCAGCTCGGGCAGGCCGTAGGGCCAGCTGCCCGCGTGGGCGCTGCCGTAGTACTTCTCCCAGGCGGCGGCGTCGGTGAGCCGGAAGTCGGCACCGCAGTCGATGATCACCGTGGACTCCGGCAGTGCCTGCGCGATGACGGCGGACTGGCCGTGCGGCAGGCCGAGGAAGACGATGTCGTGCCCGGCCAGGACCTCGGGGGTGGTTTCCTGCAGGATCCGGTCGGCCAGCGGCAGCAGATGCGGCTGGAGCGCGCCCAGCGCGGTGCCCGCGTTGGATCCGGCGGTCAGCGCCCCGATCTCGAGGCGCCCGGTTCGGTATTCGGGGTGGGCCAGCAGCAAACGCAACACTTCGCCACCGGCGTATCCACTCGCACCGGCAACCGCCACCCGCAGCGCGGGTCCTCCCGACGAATCAACCATGTGATGATTATGCACGACTATGCAAGCTCATTCATGGGCAGGTGTGGTCGCGAGTGACGCCTTCCCCCCGATCAGGCGTGCTACCAGCGGGAACAGCAGAACCGTCGTCGCGCCCGCGGCGACCAGGACCGAGGCGGTATCCGCCGTCATCAGCTCCGTCGACACGGCCACCTGGGTGACGGCGACGATGATCGGCAGCCCGGTGGCCGCGAACAGGGCGAGCTGGGCCCGCTCGTGCGGTGATTCCAGATTGCGCCCGTGCGGGACGAACCGCTCGCTCAGCCACACCGGCAACCCGCGGGCGACGGCGATCGCCAGCACGAACGACACCCACAGCAGCGGCCTGTTCGCCACGGCCGACAGATCGATGGCCATGCCCGAGACCACGAAGAACACCGGGATCAGCAGCCCGTAGCCGATGGTCTCGAGCTGCTCGTCGACGCGCGGGTGGCCCGCGGCGATGAGCCTGCGCAGCACCATGCCCGCGGCGAAGGCGCCGAGCACCACGTCCAGGTCGAAGCGTTCGGCCACCACCATGAGCACCAGCAGCAACAGGATCGACCCGCGCACCGGCAGCTGGGAGGTGCCGCCGTCCATCCTGGCCAGCGCCGCCCCCAGATCGGGCACGCGGCCGAACAGCCGCACCGGGATCAGCCCGACCAGCAGCGCCGCCAGCACGAACAGCGCGAGCACCACCAGCGCGGCGCCGACATTGTGGCTGCTCAGCAGCACCGACATGGCCACGATCGGGCCGAGTTCGCCGACCGCGCCGTGCGCGAGCACCGCCCGGCCCAGCGCGGTGTCGAGCAGCCCGGCCTGCTTGATGATGGGCAGCAGGGTGCCCAGCGCGGTCGAGGTCATCGCGATCGCGACGGCGATGTGGTTGGTCGCCGATTCGCTGCTCGCCAGCACGCTGACCAGGCCGAACGCGAAGACGAGACCGGCCAGCCACACCAGCCAGGCCACCCGCCCCGACTTGCCGCCGAGCAGTTTCGGGTCCAGTTCGTAGCCCGCGAGCAGGAACAGCATGCCGAGGCCGAGTTCCTTGATGAGGTCGACGCCG
Organism: Nocardia sp. NPDC051833; assembly: GCF_040681225.1. Taxonomy (NCBI): domain Bacteria; kingdom Bacillati; phylum Actinomycetota; class Actinomycetes; order Mycobacteriales; family Nocardiaceae; genus Nocardia; species Nocardia sp. NPDC051833. The sequence continues at coordinate 184,552 of NZ_JBFAYK010000005.1, read as the reverse complement.
CCGTCCGCGGTGGCCCAGCCGAGCGCGAACGGCCCGAGGATCGTGCCCGCCACGAGCAGGATCACCACGTCCGGCACGAAGCCCCGCAGTGCCCGCGACAGCAGCGGCGCCACCACCGCCACGAGCGCGATCCAGAACAGCGAGACGATCGGCGACGGGGCCTCGGCGGCGGCGAGCAGCTCCATGCGCCTCATCGTGGCACAGCGGCCCAGCCGAACCCCGCCACCTCGCTGGGCGTCCGGACGAGAATCGTTGCACCCGCGAGTGTCGATTCGGCGGCGTCCCGTTCGTATAGGAGATGAACCCCCACGAAAGGACGATCATGAAGCAATACCTGTTGTGCATCTATCAGCCCGACGGCCCCGCGCCGTCGGATATCGGCACGATCCTCGACGAGCTGGCCGCGCTGAACGAGGAGATGCGGGCGGCCGGGGCCTGGGTGTTCGCGGTCGGCCTGCACGCGGCGAGCACCGCGACCGTCGTGCGGGCGAAGGAGGGCGAAGTGCTGATCTCCGACGGGCCCTTCGCCGAGGGCACCGAGCACATCGGCGGCTTCACCCTCATCCAGGCGGCCGATCTGGACGAGGCGATGGACTGGGCGGGCAGGCTGGCCGCGGTGCTCACCCTGCCGATCGAGGTGCGGCCGGTGGCGAGCGGCTAGATGGACATCGAGGCGGTCTTCGCGGAGAACTACGGGCGCGCGGTCGCTTCCCTGATCCGCGTCTTCGGTGACATCGGGGTCGCCGAGGACGCGGTGCAGGAGGCCTTCGCCGCCGCGGTCGTGCGCTGGCCGGTCGACGGGGTGCCGCCGAGCCCGGCGGGCTGGATCATCACCACGGCGCGCAACCGCGCGATCGACCGGCTCCGCCGCGAGGCGACCCGGGCCGACCGGCACGCCGAAGCCGCTCTCCTGCACGTGGATCCGGCGGCGCCCACCGACAGCTTCCCCGACGACCGACTGCGCCTGATCTTCACCTGCTGCCATCCGGCACTCGCCCCCACCGCCCGGGTCGCCCTGACGCTACGACTGCTCGGCGGACTCACCACCGCCGAGATCGCCCGGCTGTTCCTCGTCTCCGAATCGGCGATGGCGCAACGGCTCGTGCGCGCCAAGGGCAAGATCCGCGACGCCCGCATCCCCTATCGGGTGCCCGCCGACGCCGAACTGCCCGCGCGGCTGCCCGCCGTGCTCGCGGTCGTGTATCTCGTATTCACCGAAGGCTATTCGGCCACCTCGGGCCCCGACCTGATCCGCGCCGACCTGTGCGCCGAAGCGATCCGGCTGGGTCGCCTGCTCACCGATCTCCTCCCCGGCGAGCCGGAGATCCTGGGCCTGCTCGCCCTCATGCTGTTCACCGAATCCCGCCGAACCGCCCGCACCGACGGCGAGCACCTCATCCCCCTCCCCGACCAGGACCGCACCCGCTGGGACCGCGATCTCATCGACGAGGCCCGATCCCTGCTCCGAGAATGCCTGCGCCGCAACGCCCCCGGCCCCTATCAGCTCCAGGCCGCCATCAACGCCGTCCACGCCGACGCCCCCACCGCAGCCGCCACCGACTGGCCCCAGATCCTCACCCTCTACGACCACCTCTACACCCTCACGCCCACCCCCATCGTCGCCCTCCACCGCACCGTCGCCCTCGCCGAAGTCCACGGTCCCACCGCCGCCCTCGCCGAACTCACCACCATCGACCTCCCCACCCACCACCTCTACCACGCCCTCCGCGCCGACCTCCTCCGCCGCGAAGGCCGCCTCCCTGAAGCCGTCACCGCCTACGACACCGCCCTCCCCCTCACCCCCAACGACATCGAACGCGAATACCTCCGCCACCGAAGAGACTCCCTCCGGCAAGCATGATCACGACCGGTCCGAATCGCCGAAATTCGGGGAATCACCGGGGATTTCGAGCGGCTCGTCGATCGCGGGTCACCCACGCTCGCCAACCTCACATCGGTGCGATACTGGAGTCCGTGGCCGAGGCCTTCCGGCAAGCCGGAGACCAAGACGAGACGCAGTTGTTCATCGAACTCGTCTATCACGGCCTCGGCCGGACCAAAGCGGGCACGACCTGGAAGGAACTCATGGACGCCGATCTCTCGTACTTCCGCGGACCCCTTGCTCAGGCGTTGCGGGAAGAAGGCCGCGACGAAGGTCGTGAGGAAGGGCTGGACGAGGGGCGGGCCAAGGATGTGCTGCTCATCCTTCGACATCGCGGGGTTCATGTTCCGGAGGATGCCGCCGCACGCGTCACCGCATGCCGGGACCAACAGACCTTCGACGTATGGATGCGGCGGGCGCTGGAAGTCTCCACCGTCGAGGCTCTGTTCGACTGAGCGGTCGGTTCGGCCGTCAGCGTAGGTGGGCGGGGTCTATGCCGAGGGTGTCGGCAAGGCCGGTTTCTCCCGTTGGGGTGACGCGGACGGCGCGGCCGGTTCCGGACGGGGTGATCCAGCTCAGGGCGAGCAGGCGGCGGTGCAGGAGGACCGCGGCGGGGCCGCCGAGGTGGGTGCGGCGTTCGGTCCAGTCCAGGCAGGGGCGGGTCAGGGGGCGGCGGGAGCGGGTGAGGGTGGGCTCGTCGATGCCGAGGGTGGTGGTGAGCCAGGTGGTGCCCGCGGGGGTCAGGGTGTGGGCGTTGTCCGGGTCGAGGAGGCCGCGGTGGGCCATGGCGTCGGTGATGGTGACGCCGAGGCGGCCGGCCAGGTGGTTGTAGCAGGTTCGCCCGCGCGCCAGGGCCGCGTCGGCGGTGGCGGCGCGCAGGTTCTTGGGTGGGTTGGGGGTCGGGTCGAGTTCCGCCAGGAGGGTTTCCAGAAGCTGGGCGATCGCGGGGCTCGCCAGTTCGACGTAGCGGTGCCTGCCCTGTTTGCGTTCGGTGATCAAGCCCGCGGCGCACAGGCGGTCCAGGTGGGCCGTCGCGGTGGACGGGGCGACGCCGGTCAGGCGGGCCAGTTCGCCGGCGGTCCAGGCGCGGCCGTCGAGCAGGGCCAGGCACATGTGGGCTCTGGTCCGGTCGGCGAGGACGGCGGCCCAGTCGGCGAGGGCGGCGGCGCGGGCGGGCATCTCCCCATCATGCGACGGTGATTGTTCGGCGGCCACCGAACTGTCGCGGGCCTACCGTCGATGCCGTGATCAGCGATCCCGAGCTCGTCCGCGACCTTCTGCACTCCGCGCCGATGCCGCCGGTGCCCGATGCGCCCGGTCCTGGCATCGCGTGGCTGCGGGCGCACGTCCCCCGGTTCTGTGATGGTCCCGTCCATCGGCGCCGACGGGCAGCGGTACAGCGCGAGTTGGATCGACTCGACCCCGCCGCGCTTCGTGTCGAAGCCACGGCCCGAGCCGGGCAGCCGCTGGCCCATGTCCGGGTACTGCTGAAGGCGATGGAGCTCCCGGAGAGTGCGGTCACGGCGGTGGCCGTCGTCGCGGCTGCCTATCAACCACACGAACCGACCACGCCGGAGACGGACGCGGCGGTGCGTGAACTCGTGGCCTTGTGCGCAGTGCCCGCACGTGTTTCGGGGTGCACGCACGACAGCGCGGATGTGCCGACGGCCGGATCTGACACCGGCATGCACAGCACGCTCGCGGGAGCCCCGCGCCGACCAGCCCGCACCGCCGCCGGCGAAGCGGAGGTCGGTGACCTCGCTACACCGGGCCGGACAGCCGACACCGACCGGCGCACACTGGGCGACGGAACGTCCGCTTCCGAGGACGAGACCACCGACGACGAGCGGATCGCCGCACGGATCTGCCTCCTGGTGCAGGCGTGCGCGGCGACCGGCGAATTGATCGCGGCCGCCCGCGCGGCGAACATCGGCGCCCCCGCCGACCGGCCCGCGCTGATCATGGCGACCGCGCCGCCGCTACGGTCCACCCGGCGTCTCGTCGACGGTGTGGTGACCGAACTGGATCTGCGGCATCCGGGGCTCGGGTTCGGCGCGGGACCGCACCGGTGCCCCGGGCACGAACTCGCGATCGCCCTCGCCGGCGGCGTTCTCGAATCCGACACCCCAGCCACGCTTTCCGAGCCGGGCGGGGAACCGCCGCTGCCCGGATCGGCACCGCGGCCGACGCCGCATATCCCGTCCGGGCCGAGCGGCCGGCCCGCGACCGGTTCGCTGCCGGATCGGCACCTGCGGATCGACCCGACCATGCCACCCGAACCGACACCTCCCGCGCACCCAGGCCGTCAGCCCGGTACTCACCAACCGTCCGAATCACACCGCACAGAGTCGCACCGTGCCGGTAGCCCGCGCCCGGACCCCGGCCCCGTGGGCTCAGGCGGCATCGAGGGCCCGACGAACTATCGCCCGCGCAACCGAAACCTTGTGGATTCGACCGACTTCCACACACTCCACCATGGCGAGCGGCCACTGATTCTGCCCAATGCCTGGGATTTCACCTCCGGTGCGCTGCTCGCAGACGCGGGATTCCCGGCGATCGCCACCACCAGTCTCGGAGTCGCCGCCGCAGCAGGCCTGCCCGACGGAAAGGCGGCGTCGGCGGACGAAACCTTCGCTCTCGCCGCTCGATTGACGCGACTGCCGGTCGCGGTCAGCGTCGATATCGAGGCCGGGTTCGCCGACGACCCCACGGACGTCGCCGACTATGTCGCTCGGCTGGCCGACCTCGGTGTCGCCGGAATCAATATCGAGGACGGCCGCGACAACACGGCCCTGGCCACACCGGAAACGCAGGCCGATCTCATCAACATCATCAAGGCCCACGTTCCACACGTATTCGTCAATGCCCGGGTAGACACGCACTGGTTCGGCATCGACGAGGACTCGACCGTGCACCGGGCCCGGCTGTACGCGGCGGCGGGCGCCGACGGCTTGTTCGTCCCGGGCGTCACCGACCCGGTCACGCTGCGCACCCTCGTCGCCGCGACCCCGCTCCCGCTGAACACGCTGTACACACCGTCGGGCCCCGATACCGACGCCCTCGCCGCGCTGGGTGTGCGCCGGATCAGCACCGGATCAGCCCTGTACCGGGCCGCTCTCGGCGCGGCGGTCGGACTGGCCCGCACCCTCCGGGGCGATCCGGGCGAGTTGTCGGCGCCGCCCGACTACCGGCGCATCCAGGCCCTGCTCGCGGCGGCGAACACCGCCTAGCGCGCGTCAGTCCTTGCGGACCACCCGCTCGCCCGCACCGGGCTTCCACACGGTGATGTCGAGGTGGTCGTCGTCGACCTCGACCGTGGAGGCGCCGGTCAGATCGGCGACGTAGAAGTGGTCGAACTTCTCGCCGCGGATGTCGAAACCGCTGTCGTCGAAGACTTTCTGGGCGAAGCGCGCGTGCACGGCCTCGTCCGGCAGATCGGTGACGGTGCCGAACAGTTTGGCGTCACCGTCGGTGACCTTGGTGTCGACGGTCGCGGTGTGCAGGCAGAAGCGCGGGTCACGGGCGAGGTCATCGAACTTCCTGGTGTTCGGCATGCCGGCCAGGATCAGCATGCCCTCGAAGATCGTCGGCTCGATCGGGCTGATCCGCGGCGACCCGTCGGCGCGGACGGTGCCGAGCAGGCACAGATTGCCGGTTGCCTGGTGCCTGCGCAGGAACAGGGCGGAGATTCGCGGTGCTTCCTCGGTGAACTGGCTCCATGTGGTCATAGTCGAACAGTACGACGCAACCTTGACATCCAGTGTCAAGGTTTCCGGCTAGTCTCGAGAACATGCGAGCGAGCAGGTTGGTGCAGCTGCTGCTCCTGTTGCAGGCCAAGGGCGGGGCGACCGCGACCGAGCTGGCGCGGGAGCTGGAAGTGTCGGTCCGCACCGTGTACCGGGATGTCGAGGCGCTGTCGGCGGCCGGGGTCCCGGTGTACAGCGAGCCGGGGCGCGGCGGCGGCGTGCGGCTGATCGACGGGTACCGCACCCGGCTCACCGGCCTCACCTCCGACGAGGCCGACGCCGTCCTGCTGGCCGGACTGCCCGGCGCGGCCGCCGACCTCGGCCTCGGCACCGTGCTCGCCACCGCCCAGCTCAAGATGCTGGCCGCGCTGCCGCCCGAACTGCGCGGCCGCGCCACCCGCATCGCCGAGCGCGTGCACATCGACATGCCCGGCTGGTTCCACCGCCCGGACGACACCCCCACCCTGGCGGCGGTCGCCGACGCGCTGTGGCACGACCGCAGGCTCGCGATCAGCTACCGGCGCCGCGACAAGACCGTCGAGCGCACTGTCGATCCACTCGGCCTGGTCATGAAGGCGGGCACCTGGTACCTGGTCGCCCGCGAGGGCACCGACATCCGCTCCTACCGGGCAAGCCGTATCACCGCCGCCGAACCCACCGGCGAATCCTTCACCCGCCCAGCCGATTTCGAGCTCACCGCGCACTGGTCGGCCGCGGCCGACGACTTCGCCCGCGCCATCCTGCGGGTCCGGGCGCGGTGCCGGGTCTCGGCCGACCACGTCGGACTGCTGCGCTTGATGAACGACCCGGCCGCCGTCCGCGACGCACTGGCCTCCGCGAGCCCGCCCGACGACACCGGCTGGGTCGACATCACCATCCCCGGCGAGTCCTACGAGATCCTCGCCCACGCCCTGCTCCCCCTCGGCGAACATCTCGAGGTGCTCGACCCACCCGAACTCCGCTCGGCCATGGCCACCACCGCGGCCGCCATGCACGCCCGCTACCACCCGCCGGTCTGACGGCTGTCGCTGCGCTCACCCAGCGCGCGCCGCGTCCGGCCGTGGTGGACGAACCTCAGCGGCGACGGCGGGCTCCGGCCGACGATGACCGGACCCGCCCACGACGACACGGGACCGGTGGCTCACGCGCGCGGCGTCGGTCAGCACGTCCAGTCGAGAACTTCGCCCAGCGCCCGCAGGGAAGCGGAGGCGGGCACCAGCCGGAGGGCGGTGTCCCGCATCGCGACCAGGGGTGCGGCCGACAGCTGACCGATGGTGCCGATGCGGGCCGACCGGGTGGCGATCATCCGGGTCCGGGGACGGCGTTCCCGGTCGTACCGGGCCAGGCCGTCGGGTTCGGCGGCCAGGCGGGCCAGCACCACCGCGTCCTCGAGCGCCTGACACCCGCCCTGGCCGAGATTCGGGGTCATCGCGTGGGCGGCGTCGCCGAGCAGGGCGATCCGGCCCGCGGTGAACGACGGGAGGGCGGGGATGTCGTAGATGTCGTTGTGCAGCACCGTGTTCGGGTCGGCGGCGGCGAGCAGCGCGGGGATCGGGTGATGCCAGCCGGCGAAGCGGTCGCGGACCTCGGCGAAGGTTCCCGGCGCGTGCTCGGGCGCGTTGTAGACCGCGAAGCAGTACACCCGGCCGTCGGCGAGCGGCGCCATGCCGAACCGCGCTCCGCGACCCCAGGTCTCCCCGAACTCGGTCAGCTTCTCCGGGAGTTCGACCACCGCGCGCCAGGCGGTGTACCCGGCGTACCGAGCCCGCACCTCACCGCAGACCGCGCGCCGGACCACGCTGTGCAGGCCGTCCGCACCGACGATCAGATCCGCGGTCGACACCCCCGCGGAGTGCGTCACCGACCCGTCGGGGTCGGCCGACGACACCGCGATACCCGTCCGCACCACATCATCGGGCAGCGCCGCGCGCAGGATCTCGAGCAACGCGGCCCGGTGCACCACCACCGGGGCGCCGAACCGCTCGCGCAGCGTCGCCACATCGGTGCGCGCGAGCCGCCTGCCGCGCGCATCCCGAACCCCGGCCGACGCGTCCTCGACCGCCTGCGCCCGCACCGGGGCCCCGACACCGAGGGCGTCCAGTGCCCGCAAGGCGTTGGACCACAGCGAGATTCCTGATCCGACCTCGGCGAGTTCCGGCGCCCGCTCCAGCACCTCCACCGACCAGCCCCGGCGCGTCAATGCCAGCGCGGTGGCCAGTCCCCCGATTCCGCCACCGACGACGATTGCTGTGGACATCGCGTTCTCCCCTCGTTGCAGATACCAGCCCACCGTACTACTTCTGTAGTGTCGTACACTACTGCTGTAGTGCACTTCACTACAGCAGTAGTATCGCCGTGTGGCCACGAAACGCGAACAGATCCTCGACGCCGCCATCGACGTGCTGGGCACGCGCGGGCCGCGGGCGCTGACCCACCGCGCGGCCGACGACGCGGCCGGTGTCCCCAGCGGGTCGGCCTCCAACTACTTCCGCACCCGCGAGGCACTGCTGATCGGCATCGCCGAACGGCTAGAGGAACGCGACCGCGCCGACTGGGAAACGCTGAACCACCTGCTCGGCCCCGCCACGATCGAGCATCTCGTCGAGGGCCTCGCCCGGTTCGTCCTGCACGCCACCGGCCCCGATCGGGCGCGCACCCTCGCGAGGTTCGCGCTGTTCGGCGAGGCACAGACGATGCCCGCGCTGCACGAGTCGTTGCAGCGCGGGCATCACCGGATCCGGGACTGGGCGATCGAGATGGCGGCGCGGGTCGGGATCGCCCCCGGTGACACGACGATCCTGGTCGACTACCTCGACGGTGTCGTCGCGCACCGGCTCGGCGGCGCGGGAACCGACACCGATCCCCGCGCCGCGATCGGCCGCCTGGTCGGCGCGCTGACCGTCAGCTGACGATCGCGAACAGCACCGCCGCCACCGCGAAACTCACCACGGACAACACGGTTTCGAGCACCGTCCAGGTCTGCAGGGTCTGCTTCACGGTCATGTTGAAGTACTTCGCGATGATCCAGAAGCCGCCGTCGTTGACGTGGCTGGCGATGATCGAGCCCGCCGCGATCGCCATGGCGATCAGCGCGATCGACATCTGCGAGTAGCCCTGATCGGTCACCAGCGGCGCGACGATGCCGCCGGTGGTGACGATGGCGACCGTCGCCGAACCCTGCGCGACCCGCAGACCGCAGCTGATCAGGTACGACAGCACGATCACCGGCAGGCCCGCCGCGGACATGGTGTCGGCGAGTGCGGTGCCGATGCCGGTCGCGGAGATGACCTTGCCGAAGAAGGCGCCCGCGCCGACCACCAGCAGCACCATGCCGACCGGCTTGAGCGATTCGGCGGTGATGGTGCTCAGCTCCTGCACCGACGATCCGCGCCGGATGCCGAGCAGGTAGAACGCCACCAGCACGGTGATGAGCAGCGCGACCGCGGGCGTGCCGAGGAAGGTGAGCACCTGCAGCAGGGCCGAATCCTTGTCCAGCAGTTGATAACCGAAAGTCGCGCCGAGGATCAGTACCAGCGGGATCGCGATGATCGCGCCGATCAGGGCGACCGACGGCGGCGATTTCGTCAGCACCGCCGTGCCACCGGAACCCTCGGCGCTGTCACCGGCGCTCGCCCCGGCGGGCTCGAGCGGCACGAACTCGCTGGGCACGTCGACCTGCACGCGCTTGCCGATCCAGGTACCCCACACGATGCCCGCGGCGATGAATCCCGGGATGCCACAGACGAATCCCATGATGATCAGCCAACCCAGGCTCACCCCGAGCAGACCACCCAGCGCGACCGGACCGGGGTGCGGCGGCAGGAACGCGTGCGTCATCGACAGACCGGCCAGCATCGGCATGGCGTAGAGCACCAGCGAGCGTCCGCCGCGCTTGGCCGCGACATAGACCAGCGGTGCGAGGACGAAGATGCCGATGTCGAAGAACACCGGGATCCCGAAGATGAGGCCGAGCAGGCCCATCGCGACGGGAGCGCCCTTCTCGCCGAAAGTCTTCAGCAGTTTGTCGGTGAGCACGTCGGCGCCGCCGGATCGTTCGAGGATCGCGCCGAGCACGGTGCCGAGACCGATGATCACGGCGATGTGCCCGAGGATTCCGCCGAAGCCGGTTTCCAGCAGTGATTCACCGGCTTTCAGTGGTGTGCCGACGATCTGGGAGACCGGGAGTCCCGCGGCCAGCGCCAGCAACAGACCGGTCAGCAGCAGCGCGACGAACGGCTCCAGTTTGACCTTGATGATGGCGATGAGTAGCACGGCGATCGCGAGACCGCACAGCACCAGCAACCCGGGGGTGGTGGTGCGCAACCAGTCGACAGTGGCGCCCATGGGATACCTCTCAATCAAGCGAATGGACGAAGCGTGCGGCTTGGGAGCCGATATGGGACCAGCGCGAATTCGCGACGTCCAGGGGCGCGACCACCTCGGTGCCCGCGGTGACGGCGATCGCTCCCGCCCGCAGGAACTCGCGGGCATTGTGGGAGTTGACGCCGCCGGAGGGGATCAGGAACACGTGCGGGAAGGGACCGAGCAGGTCCTTCAGATAGGCGGGCCCGAGCGCGCGCGCCGGGAAGATCTTGACCGCGGCCGCGCCCAGCTCGACCGCCGCCAGCACCTCGGACGGGGTGAACGCGCCCATCACGACCGGAATCCCGTGCGCGACAGCGACGTCGGCCACCTCGGGCCGCAGCGCGGGCGTCACCAGGAACTTCGCGCCCGCCTCGATCGCGGCCTCGGCCTGATCGCGCCGGGTCACCGTACCGACGCCGATCACGGCGGCGCTCACCGCCGATGCCTTGCGAACGGCGTCGAGCACGCCGAGGGTGGTGAAGGTGAGCTCGACCGCGCGGATGCCCGCGCCTGCCAGGGCTTCGGCGAGCCCGACCGGGTCGGGGATGTCCGGCGCCCGCACCACGGTGAGCGCGCGGTCGGCGCGGATCACCGCCATCGCCTCGGACGACGAGCTCTGCAGCGGGTTCATCGGGTCTCCTCTCGGGTGGCGTCCAGCCGCAGCGCGCGACCGGCGCGCACGCCGGTCGCGCTGCCGTTCTCCAGCGCGAATTCGCCGTTGACCAGCACGTGCTGGATGCCCTGTGCCTGTTGTCGGGGATCTTCGAAGGTCGCGGTGTCGTGGATCGTCGCCGGATCGAAGACGACCACGTCGGCGGCGTGACCGGGGCGGATCAGGCCGCGCTCGGCCAGCCGCAGCCGGGCGGCGGGCCTGCCGGTGAGGTGGTGCACGCACTCCTCCAGCCCGAGCACGCCCAGGTCGCGGACATAGCGGGACAGGTAGCGCGGGAAGGTGCCCCAGGCGCGCGGATGCGGCCGGGCGCCGACGAGCAGACCGTCGCTGCCGCCCATGTGGCCCGCGTCGACCATGATCGCGCGCACGTTCTCCTCGTGGCCGACGTGCTGCAGGATCGTGGTGGCCAGCTGATCCCGGCACAGCAGCTCGAAGAACACCTCGACCGGCGCCCGGTGCTCCGCGTCGGCGATCTGGGCGACGGTGCGGCCGACGTAGCCCGCCAGCGCGTCGTCGCCGACGCCGCTGATCTGGATGGTCTCCCATTCGACCGTGACCCCGTGACACCCGTCGGAGCCGTTGACGTTCACGTCCGCGGTGATCCTGGCGCGCTCGGCGGCGTCGTCGAGCCGGGCCAGCGCGGCATCCGGTCCGCCCGACATCGCCCAGCTCGGCAGCAGCGCCGAGAGCGTGGTGGAGCCGGGCAGGTACGGGTAGGTGTCGAGGGTGATGTCGCAGCCGTCGGCCCTGGCCTGCGCGACCATCGCGAGGAATTCCGGTGCGCGCCCGCGGTTCACGCCGAAGTTCATGGTGGCGTGGGTCAGGTGCAGCGCGCAGCCGGTGACCTTCGCCAAACCCATCATCTCCGCGTAGGCCTCCAGCGCACCCGCGCCGTAGGAGCGGGTGTGCGGGGCGTAGAAGCCGCCGTAGGAGGCCACGACCGCGCACAGCGCGGCCAGCTCACCGGTGTCGGCGTACATGCCGGGGGTGTAGGTGAGTCCGCTCGACATGCCGACCGCGCCCTCGTCGAGCCCCTGGGCCAGCAGCGCGCACATCCGGTCGATCTCGGCGGTGGTGGCCGGGCGCTGCTCGGTGCCGACGACGAGCAGTCGCAGCGTGCCCTGCGGCACCAGGTAGGCGGCATTGGGCGTGATGCCCTGATCGAGCCGGTCCAGGTACTGCCCGACCGTGCGCCAGGAGAAGTCGAAGCCGGCCGGATTGCCGTTCCAGCCGGCGATCTGCTTGCGTACCACCGCGAGCGCGGCGTCGTCGATCGGCGCGTAGGACAGGCCGTCCTGGCCGATCACCTCGGTGGTGACGCCCTGGGTGATCTTCGGGAAGTGGTCGGGGTGGGTCAGCAGGTGCAGGTCCGAATGCGCGTGCATGTCGATGAAGCCGGGGCTGAGCACCGAACCGGGCTGTGCCGGAACCACTCTCGCGGTGCCGGTGTCGATCGATGCGGGCGCGGCCACCTCGGCGATGCGCCCGCCACGGATCAGGACGTCGCCGCGGACGCGCGGGTCACCGGTGCCGTCGACGATGTCGATGTCGCGAAACAGTAAGTCGGTCATGGTCATCGGTCAGAAGTAGGTGCGGATCAGGTCGACAACGCGCGGGCTCCGTGCCGCCGCGTCGTCGATCACCGGGATGAGGCGCCATTTGTCGAACGCCGTGCACGGGTGCGACAGCCCGAGCCGCACGATGCTGCCGACCGGGAGATCGGCGGCGTCGGCGCCGGGCAGCCGCAGGAAGGTGTGCTGATCGTTGAGCGCGCTGACGTGCGCGCCCGCGGGCAGCGCGCCGCCGACCACCAGCTGCGGCACCGGCAGCCCCTCGTCGAAGGGGAAGTCGCGTTTCCCGCCGTCGAGCAGCGCCAGTTCCGGTTCCGGCCGGGAGACCACGCGGGCCCAGCCGTGCATCGCGGCCCGCAGACCGGGGTCGACGGCGGGCGCGGCCAGCGGCGAGATGCCGGCGTAGAAGCCGTCGTCGTGGACGAGGTAGGCGCCGCTGCGCAGCACGACCGTCGTGCTCGCGTCGGCCAGCCCGGCCAGTTCCGCGACGACGAGTTCGGGATAGGCACTGCCGCCCGCGGTGACGATCGCCGGACCGGCGTAGGCCCCGGCCGCGGCGAGTTCGGTGTGCAGGGCGGCCAGTTCGCCGAGGTAGTCGCGCACGGCCGCGACGCCGGCGCCGCTGCGATCGTGGGCCAGCGCGCCCTCGTACCCGGCGACACCGGCGAGGGCGAGCCGGTCGCTGGCCCGCAGCGCGGCCGCGACGGCGTGACCTTCGGCGCGGGTCCGCGCGCCGGTGCGCCCGTGCGGGCCGCCGAGCTCGACCAGGACCCGGACCCGGGGACCGGGCGGGGTGTCGCGCAGGATCTTGTCCATCAATTCGACGGTGGCGACGCTGTCGGCCCAGCAGAAGAATTCGAATCCGGCATCGCGCGCGGATTCCGCGGCGACCCAGGTCAGGGCGGCCGGATCGACGAGCGCGTTGGCGAGCATGATCCGCCCGACGCCGAACGAACGCGCGACCTGGGCCTGCCAGCCGGTGGCCAGCGTGATCGCCCACGACCCCGCCGTCAGCTGGTCCCGCCAGAGCTGCGGGGACATCGTGGTCTTGCCGTGTGGTGCCAGCGCGACGCCTGCGGCCGCGGTCCAGCCCGCCATCAGCGCGATATTGGCGTCGAGCAGCCCGCGGTCGAGGGTGAGCAGCGGGGTTTCCCACCGGTCCAGTTCCGGTGCGTCCGCGAGATATTCGCGCACGGTCCGGCCCCAGGCCGCGGGCGGCACGCTCTTGTCGCGCGGGCCGATCGCCTCGTCGGCGAGCGCGTCCACGACGGCGTTGTCGATCGTCACAGCATCCCTTTCCGTCGAGCGACCGGGAGTCACCCGGCCGCTCGGTCATATCGGGTAAACATTGCATGATGTGCAACGCTGGTTGCATCTAATGTTTCTGCTCGTTATTGTGCATCCCAGAGGCAGTGACCGCAACCACGAAAGGGCGAAAAAGGTGACCCAGGCAACATCGGTGCCGCCCAGAGCGGTCACCGTCGGCGAGGGACTGGCCGTGCTCGTCGCCCGCCCCGGACCGCTGGAGCAGTCCCCGCACTTCGACCGGAGCGCGGGTGGCGCCGAGGCCAATGTGGCCACCGTGCTCACCCAGCTCGGCGTCGCGGCGGCGTGGCTGTCCCGCGTGGGCGACGACGGCTTCGGGCGCTATCTGGTCGCGCAACTGGCGGCCCAGGGCGTCGAGGTCGGCGCGGTCGCCGTCGACCCGGACCGGCCGACCGGGCTCTACGTCAAGGAACGCGGCAGCGGGTCCGGCGCCGCCCACGACCTGCCCGCGCACGCCAGCCGGATGCACTACTACCGCGCCGGGTCCGCCGCCAGCGCGCTGTCGCCCGCCGATCTCGCGACCAGGACGGCCGCCGCCCTGCTCGACGACACCGACCTGGTGCATTTCACCGGCATCACCCCGGCGCTGTCGGAGTCGGCCAACCAGCTGACCCGCACCCTGCTCGCCCTCCCCCGGCGCGGCCGGCTGGTCAGCTTCGACCTGAACTACCGTCCGGCACTGTGGGGTTCGCGGGTCGACGAGGCGGCCGACGAACTCGCCGCCCATGTCCGCGGCGCCGACGTGGTGCTGCTCGGCGCCGACGAAGCCGAGGAGCTCTTCGGCACCGGCGATCCGGCCGCACTGCGCGCGCTGTTCCCCGAGCCCGCCCAGCTGGTCGTCAAGAACGACAAGCACACCGTCACCGGATTCGACGGCGACACCGTGGTCGAGGTGCCCGCGCTGGCGCTCGAGATCACCGAGCGGATCGGCGCCGGCGACGCCTTCGCCGGCGGCTACCTCGCCGCCCTGCTGCACGACGCCGACCCGCGCACCCGGCTGCGCTACGGCCATCTGTGCGCCGCCGCCGCGCTCACCGCCACCGGCGACGCGGCGAAAATCCCTCCGGTACAGGACATCCGGCGTCTCGCGCAGCTGCCGGACGCGGACTGGGCCGGGCTGCGCTATCCGGACGCACTGGATGGGACGATCAGGCCATGAGTCAAAGCGTGTCGCGCGCCCTGTCCATTCTCATCGCCCTCGGCGAGGACTCGCAGTCCCTCGACGAGCTGGCCGGGCGGCTCGGCGTGCACAAGTCGACCGTGCTGCGCCTGCTGCAGACCATGCAGGCGGAACGATTCGTCGTGCGCGACAACGCCCACCGGTACTCGCTGGGCACCCGCATGTTCGAACTGGCCAGTCACGCGCTGGAGAACCGCGATGTCCGCACCGTCGCCCGACCGCACCTGAGCGCGCTGGGCGCCGCCACCGGGCAGACCGTCCACCTGGCCGCCTACGAGTCCGGCGACGCCGTCTACATCGACAAGGTCGACGCCGAGCAGGCGGTGCGGATGTACTCGCGGATCGGCAGACCCGCGCCGCTGCACTGCACCGCGGTCGGCAAGGTGCTGGTCGCGGCCCTGCCGCGGGCCGAGTGGCGCGCGGTCGCCGCGCGGCTGGACTACCACCCCTTCACCACCCGCACCCTGCGCACGCCCGAGCAGTATCTGGCCGAGCTCGAACTGGTCGCCGCGCAGGGCTTCGCCGAGGACCACGAGGAACACGAGAGCTTCGTCAACTGCATCGGTGTGCCGGTGCGCGACGGGATCGGCGCGGTGGTGGCCGCGGTGTCGGTCTCGGTCCCCGACGTGCTGCTCGACCACGATCAGGTGCTGGCGCTGTTGCCGCAGGTCAGGGCGACCGCCGACGCCATCTCCACCGAACTCGGCTGGGCTCCCCGCCGAGACGTCACCGCGAGGAAAGGCTGAACTCCATGGCTGCCGAGAAGTCCGTCAAGATCGCCGTGCGCACCACCGACGCGCCCGCGCCGGCGCACACCTTCTCCCAGGGCGTGCGCAAGGGCCCGTTCGTGCAGGTCTCGGGCCAGGGACCGGTCGACCCGGCGACCAACGAGTACCTGCACCCCGGCGACGTCGCCGCGCAGACCACCCGCACGTTGATGAACGTCAAGGCGATCGTCGACGCCGCCGGCGCCACCTTCGACGACGTGGTGATGCTGCGCGTCTATCTCACCAAAAGGGAGGATTTCGCGGTGATGAACGAGGCGTATGGTGAATTCGTCACCAAGCACACGACCGGTGACGTGCTGCCTTCCCGCACCACCGTCTTCACCGGCTTGCCGCGCGCGGAGATGCTGGTCGAGATCGACGCCATCGCCGTCGTAACGGACTGAGCCACAACGTTTCCGGTGATGTCTCCGACATCACGCACCACCCCGTGTTGAGATGGGGCTGCCCCTTCCGGGGGGCTGCTCCGCCCGTTCTACCCGAGGATCTGCCATGTTCGCCAAGATCGCCCGCCCGCTCGCCGTCGCCGCCGTCGCCCTCTCCGTCACCGCCGTCGGCGCTGGTACCGCCTCGGCCGCCACCGCCGAGCCCGTCGTCGGCTCGGTCGCCGTCTGCATCGGCATCCCGGTCGGCCCGGTGACCGTCACCTTCTGCATCTAGCGGCCAGCGGCTAGCCGGAGTTACGCAACGCGGTGGCCAGGCCGTTCATGGTGAGCAGGATGCCCCGCTTCACCAGTTCGGAATCGTCACCGCCGCGCAGCCTGCGCAACAGATCCACCTGTAGCTGATTGAGCGGTTCCAGGTAGGGGAAGCGGTTGTGGATCGACTCCGCCAGGGACGGGTTGTCGCTGAGCAGTTCCTCGTGGCCGGTCACGGCCAGGTACATGCGGATGGTGCGGGCGTGCTCGTCGCGGATCATCCCGAAGATCTGCGCGCGCAGCGCCGGGTCCTCGACCAGGTCGGCGTAGCGGGCGGCGATGTCGAGGTCACTCTTGGCCATCACCTGAGCCAGGTTCGACAGCACCGTCCGGAAGAACGGCCAGCGCTGGTAGAGGTCGGTGAGCCGGGCCAGCCGCTGCGGATCGTCGCCGACCCAGTCCGCGAGCGCGGTGCCGGTGCCGTACCAGCCCGGCAGCATGACGCGCGCCTGGCTCCAGGCCATCACCCACGGGATCGCGCGCAGATCCGACACCGAGTTGGTGGGTTTGCGCGAGGCCGGGCGGCTGCCGATATTGAGGTCGCCGACCTCGGCCACTGGGGTGGACTGCCGGAAGTAGGCGACGAAGCCCGGGGTGTCGTGCACCAGGCGCCCGTAGGCCGCGCGGGCCCTGGCGGCGAGCTCGTCGAGCAGCTCGTAGGCCGGTTCGGCGTCCTCGCCCAGTCCTTCCACGTCCAGCAGCGTCGATTCCAGGGTGCCCGCGATCAGCGACTCCAGATTGCGGTGCGCCGCGCCCTGTTCGGAGTACTTCGCGGCGATCACCTCGCCCTGTTCGGTGAGCCGCAGCGAACCCTGCACCGCGCCCGCGGGCTGGGCCAGGATGGCGTCGTAGCTGCGCCCGCCACCGCGGCCGACGGTGCCGCCGCGGCCGTGGAACAGCCGCAACCGGATGCCCGACTTGCGCGCCACCTCGACCAGGTCCAGCTCCGCCCGGTACAGCGCCCAGTTCGCGGCCAGGTACCCGCCGTCCTTGTTGGAGTCGGAGTACCCGAGCATCACCTCCTGCCGCATCCCCGCCGCGGCGACCAGCTCGCGATACACCGGCACGTCCAGCACCGCCGCCAGCGTCGCCGCGCCCGCGCCCAGGTCCTCGATGGTCTCGAACAGCGGCACGATGCCGACCGGGCTGCTCGGCGCGCCCTCGGCGGTACCCGGATCGAGAATGCCCGCTTCCTTGAGCAGCAGCGCGGCCTCGAGCATGTCGCTGACCGAGGTGCACATGCTGATGATGTAGTTCGGGATGGCGGCGGCGCCGAAGGTATCGATCACCTCCTTGCCCGCGCGCAGCACGCCCAGTTCCTTGGCGGCGAGCTCGCTGAGCTGCGCGTGCGGACCGAGCAGCGGTCGGCGGGTGCGCAATTCGTTCGCCAGCAGCTCGACCCGCTCGGCCTCCGACAGGCTCGGGTAGTCGGCGTGCACGCCCGACCAGGCCAGCAGTTCGGTGACGACCTGCTCGTGCACCTCGGAGTTCTGCCGCATGTCCAGGGCCTGCAGGTGGAAGCCGAACGTCTCGATGGCGTGGCGCAGCGCGGCGAGCCGGTCGTCGGCGAGCAGGGCGTCCCCGCCGGCGCGCAGCGAGAGGTCGACCGCGTCGAGATCGTCGAGGACCGCCTGCGGCGTGGCATACGGGACGGCGGGCCCGTCGAGACCGTGCTCCGGCAGGACGCCGAGCGCCCGTACGGCGGTGGCGCTGAGCCGGGCCCGGATCGCGTGCAGCGCACGGCGATACGGCTCGTCGGCGAAGACCGCCGGGTCGGGATAGCCGGCTTCGGCGAGCGCGGCGACCGCGGGGCTCACCTGGACCAGCCGGGCCGACAGCGACAGCGTCTTCTCCAGCTCGACCAGCTCGTCCAGGTACCGGCCGAAGGCGTAGGCGGCGGCCTGCTCGGCGGCGGTGTGCACGACTTCGCCTGTCACATAGGGGTTTCCGTCGCGGTCGCCGCCGATCCACGAGCCGGGGCGCAGGATCGGGCGCGGCAGCAGCTCGACCTCGGGCCAGCGGTACCGCAGCGCGGCGCGCACCTGCGCGTTGATCGCCGGGATGACGTCGTAGAGGGTCAGGTCGTAGTAGCGCAGGCCGACCGAGATCTCGTCCTGGATCCGCAAGCGCGCCAACCGGATCAGCGCGGTGCGCCACAGGGTGAGCACCTCGCGGCGGATCCGCAGTTCGGACTCGTCGAAGCCGGGATCACCGGGTTCGAGCCTGCGCCGCAGCCGCATCAGCTCGGTGATCTTGGCCTGCACGTCGAAGACGGTGCGCCTGCGGGTCTCGGTCGGGTGCGCGGTGATCACCGGGGAGACCAGCGCGTCGGTGAGCAGATCGGCGACCGTCGCGCCGTCGAGGGCGGCCGCGTCGAGCTTGTCGTAGGTGGCGGCCAGCGAGGAGTCCTGCGGCGGCTCCCCCGCCGAGACGTGCGCGGCGCGGCGCCGGTCGCGCTGGATGTCCTCGGCGAGATTGGCCAGCAGCACGAAGTAGCTGAACGCCCGGATCAGCGGAATCGCGATCTCGGTGGGCGTGCCGTCGAGCATGTCGGCGACCGCGCTGCGTTCGACCTCCTCGCGGCGCACCCGGAACGCCTCGGTGCGTACCCGCTCGATCAGGTCGAAGACCTCGGGACCCTCGTGGTCGCGGATGGTGTCACCGAGGATGCCGCCGAGAAACCGGATGTCCTCGCGCAGCGGCCGGGTGGCTTCCTGCTCCTGCACGGTTCGCGATTCGCCCATGGAAAGACAGTATTGCCGCCGTGGCCGTCCCGCGACCCGGCGACGCGCCCCGGCCCGCCACGATGCCCGAGGTCACACCTCCAGCGACCGGATCACCCGCGCCGGGTTGCCCGCCGCGAACACCCGGTCGGGCAGATCGCGGGTGACCACGCTGCCCGCGCCGACCACCACATCGTCGCCGATGGTCACGCCGGGGCACACGATCACCCCGCCGCCGAACCACGCGTTGTTCCCGATCCGGATCGGCGCCGCGGATTCCCACCGCTGCCTGCGCTTCTCGTGATCGTCCATCGGGTGCAGGGCGGTCAGCAGCTGGCAGCGCGGCCCGATCGAGCAGTCGTCGCCGATGACGATCGGCGCGCAGTCGAGCAGGATCGCGTCGTAGTTGAGAAAACTGTTGGACCCGATCTCGACGAGATAGCCGTAGTCGCACTGGAACCGGGGCATGATCCAGGAGCCCTCCCCCACCTTGCCGAGCAGGTCACTCAGCAACTCGGTCCGGCGGTCGGTCTCGTCGGGTCCGGTCCGGTTGAACTCGTCGCAGAGGCGTTGTGCCCGTTGCCGTTCGGCCACCAGCTCGGGATCGCTGTCCTGGTAGAGCTGCCCGCTCAACATCCGCTGTTTCTGCTCGCCCATGACGCCGAGTGTAAGGGCGAACGACGGCGTGCCATTGTGCGTCGACGGGCGGATCGTTAGCGTTGATCAGCATGGTGTCGATGACGCATCTCGCGTCCTTCGCGGGGCTGGCGTTCCTGCTCGTCGTTGTTCCCGGGCCGAGCGTGCTGTTCACGATCAGCCGGGCGCTCACGGTCGGCAGGCGTGCGGCGATACTCACGGTAGTCGGCAATTCGGCCGGGGTGTACGTGCAGGTCATCGCGGTCGCCGTCGGGCTCGGCGCGCTCGTGGCAACCTCGGTGGCGCTGTTCACCGCCGTGAAGCTGATCGGCGCGCTGTATCTGGTCTACCTGGGGGTCCAGGCGATCCGGCACCGGGGCGACCTGGCCGAAGCGCTGCGGCCCGGCCGGCCCGAGTCCGGCTACGCCACCCTCGCGGTGCTGCGCGACGGGTTCGTCGTCGGCTTCGCCAATCCGAAGACCATCGTCTTCCTGGCCGCGCTGTTGCCGCAGTTCGTCGACACCGCCCGCGGTGGGGTGCCGCAGCAGATGCTGGTGCTCGGCATCTGCATCCCGCTGTTCGGGCTGATCTTCGACACGCTGTGGGCGCTGGCGGCGGACTCCGTCCGCGGCTGGCTGGCCCGCACGCCACGGCGGATGGCCGCGGTCGGCGGCACCAGCGGCCTGATGATGATCGGGCTCGGTACGTCGCTGGCCTTCACCGGACGCAAGGACTGACCTCCGGCGATGCCGCGGCAGCACCGCGAAAGTAGGGTCGATGTCGTGACAACAGCGCGCACCCGGCACAACTACACCGGCACCTCGGTCGCCGAACGGCAGATCGAGCGCCGCGCGCTGTTCATCGAGGCCGGGCTGACCGTGTTCGCGGAGAAGTCCTATGCCAACAGTTCGCTGACCGACGTGTGCGCGGCGGCGGGGCTGTCGCGACGGCAGTTCTACGAGCAGTTCGCCGGGCGCGAGGAACTGCTCGTCGCCGTCTACGACGCGGTACAGGGCAGGGCGCGGGACGCGGTCGCCGCGGCGCTGGCGACCGCCGAGACCGACGACCTGCGCGCGCTCATCGACGCCGCGGTCCGCGCCTACACCAGGGCGATCACCGACGATATCCGTTGCGTCACCGTGGCTTTCGTGGAGATCGTCGGGGTGAGCCCGGCGATCGAGGCGCATCGCGCGCAGGTCAGGGACCAGTGGGGCGAGGTGGTCGCCGCGATCGCGCAGGGGCGCGAGGGCGTGCGGACCCCGCCCGGCGGCTGGCGGGTCGCGATGGCCGCCTTCATCGGCGCCGTCAACGGCGCGGTGCACCAGTGGAGCATGGACGACCCGCGGCCACCCGTGGACGAGCTCGTCGATGTCTTCTCCACCCTGCTCAACGCGCTGACCGCCGCGTAGTCCGACCGCCGATTGCGATCTACACCACACCCGTGCCATAGTAGCCGTCATTGAGACGAAGGCGTCTCAATTCACGTGAGGACTGTGCACGATGAGATCTCCCTTCGCTCTGCGATGGATGGCCCTGGTCACCGGCGCGCTCGCGGCCGCGACGGTGCTGGTGGCCGGGCCGGTCGCGGCCGACCCGGCCGCCGTGGCGCCCGCGCCGGTGATTCCCCTCCCGCCCGAACTCGATCCGGGCTTCTACCTGCCGCCCGCCGAGGTCGTGGCGGCCACGGCGCCGGGCGCGATCATCGCCGTCCGGCAGGTGCGCGTCGCCGATTTCGGCCTGCTGCCGATCGACGTCGACGCCTGGCAGGTGTCCTACCGCTCCAACAACAGCCGCGACGAGGCGATCCCGGCGGTCGCCACCGTGATCAAGCCGCGCGGCCAGGCGCCCGCGCCGCGCAAGCTGCTCTCGGTGCAGCTGGCCGAGGACTCCACCGCGGGTTACTGCGCGCCGTCCTATGCGCTGCAACATCTTTCGGTGGCACCGCTCGCGGGTCAGATCGTGGTGCCCGCCGAATTCCTGTTCGCCCAGGCCGCGCTGGCGCAGGGCTGGGCCGTCGTCGTGCCCGATCACCAGGGCCCGAATTCGGCCTACGCGGCCGGACCGCTGGCCGGGCGGATCACCCTCGACGGCATTCGCGCGGCGACCTCGTTCGCGCCGCTCGAGGTGGGACCGACCGCGCCGGTCGGGCTCTACGGCTACTCCGGCGGCTCGATCGCGACCGGTCACGCCGCCGAACTGAAGGCCACCTACGCACCCGAGCTGAACATCGTCGGCGCGGCCGAGGGCGGGGTCGGCGCCGATCTCGGCGCCGCGCTGAGCATGGCGAACAACCAGCTCACCTCAGGCCTGGTCTTCGCGGCCGTCCTCGGCCTGACCCGCGAGTACCCGGACTTCGCCGCCTATCTCGACCAGCGGCTCGATCCGCTCGGCAAGGGCCTGTCCGCGATCAAGTCACCGCTGTGCGTGCAGTACCAGTCGGCCCTGCTGCCGTTCCTGAACCTGACCGGCATGATCGGCTCGGACGGCAACCCCCTGGACGACCCGCCGGTCGCGGCGATGCTCGACGACACCCGCATGGGCAGGGCCACCCCCGACATGCCGATGTTCCTGTGGCATTCCGCGTGGGACGAGATCCTGCCGCTGGGCGCGACCAACACCCTGGTCGACACGTACTGCCGGGACCCGAAGACCTCGCTCACCTACACCCGCGACCACGCCAGTGAGCACGTCGTCGCCGAGGTGGTCGGCGGTCCCGCCGCGCTGCTGTGGCTGAGCGACCGGCTCGACGGCGTCCCCGCCCCGACCGGCTGCACCATCTCCGACGCGGGCACCATGGCCGCCACGCCGGGCGCGCTCGGCTTCCTCGGCGACACCCTGGCGGCGAAGTTCGCCACCCTGTTCGGCATGCCGCTGGGCAGCCGCTGAGCCTGCGGGGTGCGGTCACGACAGACCGCACCCCGCACGAAATCCGCTGCGGCGAACGAGTCTTCGCCTCGAAGCGATCGCCACCCCCGCGCACCGACGAATTCGGTGATACACATTGACGTTCGATGTTGATTTGTATCATACTCGCCGAGTTCGTCGATCATGAGCAGGAGGTGCCCCGGTGACCGACAACGCACGGGCAGCGCTGGAGATTCTTCGCGATGCGGGGCAGTTCAAGTGGTATGTCATTCCGCTCTTACTGCTGGTCATCTACGTCTACTCGGTCGAGGTCGAGCGCCGGAACTGGAACGTGCTGTTCGCCGGCCTGGCGCTGTGGGGCATGGACTGGTTCAACGAGATCTGGAATTCACTGGTCTTCCACGTCACCGACCGGGCGCCGGTGTGGGGCGCGAGCGGGCCGACGGCGTTTCAGATCCTGATCGGGCTCAATATCGAGATCTGCTTCATGTTCGCGATCATGGGCGTCGCGGCGGCGAAGATGCTGCCGCCCAAACAGACCCGGATCTTCGGGCTGCCGAACCGGCCTGTACTCATCGCGGTCAACTCGGCCGCGGCGGTCGGGGTCGAAGTGGTGCTGAACAAGGCGGGCGTGCTCACCTGGGACTGGTCCTGGTGGCAGCCGGGCTTCCCGTTCCTCATCTGGATCATCGGCTACGTGCCGTTCTTCGCGGCCTGCTTCTATGTGCACGACCTGCCCAGTGTGCGGAGTAAGGCACTGGTGGTCGGCACCATCTTCGGTATCGACGCGATCGCCCTGGTCGTCTTCGGTGCGGCGGGGTGGCTGTGAGGCCCGGGCACGCCGTCCGGCGTGGTGCACTGCTCGCGGCGACCGGACTGGTGTTCGCCGCGGTGACAGCACCCTCGGCGACTGTCGCCGACCCGGGCTGTCTGCCGATCGGCACCGTCGGCACGCCCGAGGTGACGGTCGACGACTCCACCGCGGGCCTGGCCGACTTCGCCCCGGCGACGGTCGCCCTGCCCGACCAGGTGTACTTCCGCTCGAGCACCGAGTCGTTCAACCGGCGCTGGACCTTCGCCACCCGCGACGGCGCGGTGTACGTGAAAGAGGCCGCCGCCGTGGGTGGTTGGCGCACCGTCGCGCTGCCGGGCTGTCTGGCGGGCACGATCGCCGGTGTCTCGGCCGACGACGACGAAGTGATGATGATCGACCGCGACGGCCGGTTCATCACCATGGATCACGCGCTCAGCGCGCCCAGGGACTGGAACTGGAGCAGCCGCTACGGCACGCCGCTGTGGACCGGGCCGGGCAATACCCTGCCACCGGGGACGCTCACCTGGTCGTGGTCGGTGCTGTCGCCCAACGACGATCACGTCTGGACCGACACTGCGGGCAACGAGCATCCGGTCGGCGGGGCGAAGGTGTCGCACGTGTTCGCCCTGACCCACGGGGGCCGGCGGATCCAGTACGTCGATCCGTGGCTGCCGGTGGATCACAGCTACGAGATGGGCACCCCACTGGGTGGGCGGTTCCAGGCGGTGGCGCTGTCGACCAGCGCGTCGACTTCGCTGGTGGTCAACCGGTTCGGTGACTTCTACACGCGCCTCTACGATTTCGACATCTCCGGCGCGGACAAGGTGTTCTTCCGCTACTCCTACGAGGACCAGCGGGGGCTGCCCGAGGCGCCGGACATGCTCGCCGAGCGCGTCGACAGCCGCTACGCCGCGATCCAGCTGCCCGCGCCGGACTGGGTCGCCCAGCCGAAGGTGCCCGGCGAGATCACCGACCGCGTCTCCGTCCACCGGACCGCGCCCGGCTCGACCGCCCGCGAGCTGCGGGTGGAGGGCCGCGACGGCGGGCGCACCGGCTTCTGGCGCAAGATGCTCACCGATCCCGCGTGGTCGTTCGTGCCCACCGATCAGCCGCTCACCGGTGCGGCACTGGAGAATTCGCCGAACAGCCGCGCAACGGAAACGCTCGGACCGGCCTCGCCCTACGACTACCTCGGCGCGTCGTCCCAGGGCTGGACCGCCCAGGTGCGCTCCTTCGACCAAGCCGTGTCCCCCACTCCCCTGCGCGTCGACTTCACCGACGGCACCGGCGTCGACCTCATCCTGCACACCGTCGACGGGTTGCGCCAGACCCCGCAGCAGCCCGGCATCACCGGTCAGCCGCGCGTCTTCGACGGCACGATCGAAGTACCCGAGCAGCTGCTGGCCACGCTCGACACCCAGCCGGTCGCGGTGCGCGATTTCATCCGGAACACCCTGGGCGGCAACCGCTTCACGGACACGTCCGTCGAGGTCACCGACCGCGGGTTCCGCCTGGCCCGGTGGGATCTCACCCTGCACCGACGCTGATTGCGGGCACCGGGCGGTGGGTCAGCTCACCTCCCGGTGCCGGGGCTGGACGCGATGCAGCAGGACCTGTTCGAGCAGGGCCACCAGGACATCGCGGACCGAGTCGCGGTCGCGCGCGTCGCAGTCCAGCACGGGGATCCAGTCGTCGAGGCCGAGGGCTTCGCGGACCTCGGTGAGGTCGAAGCGGGTGGCGTCGTCGAAGCGGTTGACCACGACGACGAACGGGGTGTCGTGCTCCTCGAAGTAGTCCAGCACCGGGTAGCAGTCCTCGACCCGGCCGGTGTCGACGACGATGACCGCGCCGAGGGCTCCGTCGACGAGGTCGTCCCAGAGGAACACGAAACGGTCCTGGCCCGGGGTACCGAACAGGTACAGGATCAGCGACTGGTCCAGGGTGATGCGGCCGAAGTCCAGCGCGACCGTGGTGGCGGTCTTCTCGGCGCGGCGGCCCGGGTCGTCGACGCCGATCGACACCTCGGTCATCGACGCCTCCGTCACCAGCGGCTCGATCTCGGAGATGGCGCCGATGAAGGTGGTCTTGCCGACGCCGAAGCCGCCGCTGACCACGATCTTCACCGACGACGGCATCGCCGGTGCGGCGGTACGGAATTCAGAGTGCGCGAACAAGATCCCTGATCCTCTCGATGGCGGCGGTCGACAGTTCCGGGGCGTCGCGGACCGACACGTGGCCCGCCGCGGCCAGGTCGCTGACGATCACCTTGGCGATGCCGACCGGAACCCGCAGGGCGGCACCGATTTCGGCGATGGAGTGCGGTCGCAGGCACAACTGCACGACGGTGCGTTCCTCGAACCGCAGCGGCGCCGACAGCGCGGACGGCGGCGCCTGCACGAGGGTTTCGATGCGCAGCCCGTCCAGCACCGGGACGGTGCGGCCCGCGGTGACCACGAACGGCCGGACGAAGCGATCGTCGACGTCGTCGACGTCGGTGGGCGCCACCGGGACCGGCGGTAGCTCCTCGCGCCAGCCGGTCGGGCGGTTCATCGGGATCATGCGCGGATCGGGCAGCCGGGGACGATCGGGATCTCTCATCTGCGCAACGACTCTCGCAGTTCGCCGATCAGCCGTGGGTCGAGCAGCGAACCCGCGCGTTCGGCCAGCACCGCCATCTCGTAGCCGACCAGGCCGACATCGCAGCCACCGTCGGCGATCACCCCGAGGCAACTGCCGTCACCGAGCGCCGAGACCAGCAGGAATCCGCGCTTCATCTCGATCATGATCAGCTTCAGGCCGTCGAAATCGTAACTGCGCGAAGCACTGCGGGCGAGGCTGGACAGGCCCGACACCATGGCGGCCAACCGGTCGGCGCCGGTGCGGTCCAGGCCGTCGGACATGGCGATGAGCAGCCCGTCGGAGGACACGGCGACGGTGTCGCGCACGCCGTCGGTGTTGCGGACGAAGTTGCCGAGCAGCCAGTTGAAGGTGTGGGGATCGGCGGTCGGTAGATGGGTGGTCACCGGGAGCTCCTGTGGTCGGGTCCGATCGGTCAGTGGGTCGGATCGTGCGGGGTGGTACCGGGTGTGGTGTCGCCGCCGCGTTCGTGGCCGGTGCGGAACGACGAGAGCATGGTGCGCGTCTGGTCGGGGGTCCGTTCGACGACCGGCGGCCGGTCCTCGCGGAGCACCGGTTCCCGGCGCGGACGGTCGGGCGAGCCGGTGATCTTGGCGCGCTTGCTGCGCTTCACCAGGCCGTTGCGGGTGCGTTCGACGGCGGCGGGGCCGGTCGGGTCGACGGCCGCCAGATCGTGCCGGATACCCGGCGTCGGCACGTCGGCGCGCGCGACCTCCGCGGAGTCACCGTGCGCCACGCCGTTGCGGCCGCGGTCGGTGGCAGGAGTTCCCGGTGTCGTGCTGTGGCGCACCGGGTGCGCGCCCGGCGGGTGCACGCCGTTGCGCACCCGATCCGCGCCGGAGGCGCCGTTCGTGCCGAACGACGCCGGTCCCACACCGTTGCGCGCGCCGCTCGGGTCGGCGGATGCCGGTGCTCCGCCGTCGCGTGGGTGATCGCCCGCGCCGGGGATCGCCGGGGCCGGATCGTTCGGTGTGCCGTGGTAGCCGATGGCATTGGTGGTGCTGCTGAGGAACTGCGCGTAGACCGAATCGCCGGGGGCGGCGGTGCCGTTGGGCGGAGCGGAGTCGGGGTTCCGGCTGTGCCGCGATCGGTCGGGTGCGTCGAATCGCCAGTGCTCCGCCAGCGCGTTCGGCGACCGGGAATCGTCCTGCACGACAACGGATCCGGCGACATCCGGCGTGACGGCCGTGCCGTTGCGCCCCGACGGCACGTCCGCGCGGCCGGATTCCGGCGCGCCGGAGCGGTCCCGGGCGGCGGCCGGTTCGACCGGGCGGGCGCTCTCGTCGACGAGAATGCTCGGCGGCAGCAGCAGGCGGGCGACGATGCCGCTGACCGGGGAGGTGTTGAGCTCCACGTCGATGCCGAGGCGGCCGGCCAGCCTGCCGACGACGTAGTGCCCGAGGTAGCGGGTGGAGGCGACGATGAAGTCCTGTTCGCCGCGCAGCCGCGCGTTGGCCTCGGCGAGCTGGTCGGCGGGCATGCCGACGCCGTGGTCGACGACGGCGAGCAGATACCCGCCCGCCACCTTGCGGCCGTAGACCTCGACCTCGAGGTCCGGCGGGGAGAAGGCCAGGCCGTTCTCGATGAGTTCGGCCAGCACGTGGGCGAGTTCGCTGACGACCGCGCCCGCGATCGCGATGTCGTCGACCCGGCGCAGCACCACCCGGCGGTAGTCGTCGACCTCCGACAGGCCGGCCCGGATGACATCGGTGAGCGCGATCGGCTCGGCCCATCGGCGCGGGCTCGCCTCACCGACGAGCACCAGCAGGCTCTCCGCGTTGCGCCGCATGCGGGTAGCCAGATGGTCGAGTTCGAACAGGTTCGACAGCGCCTTCGGGTCGAGTTCCTCGCGCTCGAACTCGCTGATCAGCCCGAGCTGCCTGCGCACCAGGTTCTGGTTGCGGCGGGCCAGGTTGGCCATCGACTCGGTGGTGTTGCGCCGCACCAGCGCCTGCTCGGAGGCCAGGTCGAACGCGGTGGACTGCACCCGGTCCAGCGCACCGGCGACCGCGCCGATCTCGGCGCTGGCGCCCGGCGGCGTGCGCACGGGCGCGGGCGGTTCGGGACGGCTGTCGGCGGACCCGCGCCACGCGGCGATCACCTCGGGCAGCCGGCTCGACGCCACGTCGTCGGCTTCGGCGGCGAGCCGGGCCAGCGGGCGGACGATGGCCCGGATACTCGCGAACACCAGCGCCACCTCGGCGGCGATCGCCAGCAGGGCAGCCAGCGCGAAGCCGGCCAGGATCAGCGCGGCGTCGCGGCGCAGGTCTTCGGCGCGGGCGCGCACGTCGTCGCCGACGGCCTGCTGCACGACGCGCTGTTCGTCGATGACGTCGGTCATCCGCGACCACCACACCGCCGGGTCGACCAGCTGGGTCAGCGGACCCGCCGTGGAGGCGATCGCGACGTTCTCCGATTCGGCTGCCAGCGTGGCACTCTCCCCCGCCATGACCGCGTCGAGCCGGTCCTGCTGGGCGGGCGTGGCATCGCGGTCGAACTGGGTGAGCGCGGCATTGCGGGCGGCGCGGATGTCGAGGAACTGCACGTACTCCCCCGGCCCGAACTCCCCGGCGGCGAACACACCGTTGAGGAAGCCGCGTTCCCGCGCGGTGAACTCCTTGGCGTCACCGAGGGCGTAGAGCGCCTGCAAGCCGTGCCGCACCGCCGGATCGCGAGCCTGGTCCAGGCCGAGCGCCAACCGGTTCATCGCGTCGATGCTGTCGGAATAGAACTGGAAGGCCGCCGGGCGCGAGACCGTGCGGGTATCGATCTGCGAGCGAACGCCGGGCAGCCCGGCCAGATGCCCCAGCGCCGAGCGGACCTCGCCCGCGCCGGGCGGATCGGCCGCGATGATGCCCGCCAGATTCCGCAGCGCCACGTCGGTGCCCGCCCGCTGCTCGGTGAGCGGGGCCAGCAGCCGCTGGTCGCCGCCGAGCAGACCGTTGCTCAGGCCGCGTTCGCGCTGCACCTGGTGCACCAGATCCTGGGCGGCCAGCGCCACCGCGACCGCGTCGACGGTCTCGCCACTGCGTCGGAAGGCGCTGATCTGCCCCGCCATCGTCAGGCCGAGCAGGGCTAGGACCAGCACCAGCGAGACCGCCAGGATCCGGGCGAGCTGCCCGGCGATAGTGCGCGGCCGGATCAGCCTGCCGCCCGCGGCCTGCCGACGGGAATGTGAACGCACCACCTGCTCCTTCGAAACACCGGCGGGTGGATTTCCCGGCGGCCCACTGAAAGTCAGGTGTCAACTTGCACTGCCCGGACGGCAGGGTCAATCCGGGACAGCGTAAGAACGTGTTTCGTGCACTGATCTCAACATGCCGGAAATCAACGGGGCTTTCTGTGTCCGAAAGCTCACAGCCCCCACCGCAATTGCGTGACCGGCCCGTTCGATGCGCGACACATAGCGACTGGTAGCGGCCGTGACGCCGCCCACATTTCCGGCGACGCGTTTCCGGTGCTCGACCGAAAACGCACGCGCGTCAACCGCTCCGAAATGAACGATAGCGAGACGAAATACGAATCCCCGGGTCATTCCGGAATTTCGAGACCGAACGGTGATTACTCGCCGGCGAGAATGCCGAGCACCTGCTCGGAGAAGAAGAACGGCTCCAGCCGCTCCCGGATCAGCCCGGCCAGCACACCGTTGCGCTTGGCCGACTCGATGACGGCGGGACCGTAGCGCAGGATCTCGGTGGCGACGTCCTCGGCGTTCAGGCCGAGTTCGGGCAGCATCGCCGAGAGCGTGTGCTTGCTGTACTTGTCGTAGAACACCTCGACGCACTCGCGCACGAGCATGCCGAAGTATTCCTTCTCCCTGGTCGTCACCGCGATCTCGTAGCAGATCTGGACCAGTTCGTTGAGGTCCTTCTGGGTCAGATACTCCCGCAGGCCGGCCACCGGCTCGTCGGCGTGCAGGTCCCAGAACTCCATGGCCGCCGAGTGCACCGGCGCGTCGCGCAGCATGTCCCGGATGGCGTTGTTGGTGCGCTTGAGCGCGAACAGGGCACCCTTGCCCGCGAGGTCACCGACGAAGGTGCTGTCGGCGACCTTCTTGGCGCGGTTCGCGGCGGACTGGCCCAGCGACATCAGCGAGGAGACGCCGGGGATCTTCTCGGCGCGTTCGCGGTTGGCCTGCATGAAATCGCCGATCAGCTTGTCGACGAAGCGGGCCGCGACGGTGGCCACCAACGGGCTCTCGGTGAGCCGGTCCAGGATGCGCTCCTGGGCCTGGTGCATGCCGAAGATCTTCTCCAGCAGCGCTTCCACCGGCTCCCGGTCGACGACGTCGCCGAGGGTGTACTCGGTATTGGCGGCGATGTGATCGTAGATCGCGTCGGAGAAGATACCGACGGTGTCGGCGATGACGGGGCTGCCGCCGATCCGGTCGAAGACCGTCGCGACGGTCTGCTCGCCTTGCTCGAGCGAGACCACGTCACCGAAGACGATGGTGTCGCCGACGGCCAGCACCGTGGCCACGTCGCGCGCGATCACCTCGGCGAACCGTTCGCCGGTCACCTCGGCGAGCAGGAACTCGACCTGCGCGTCGAGTAGTCGTTCGGCGATCTGGCGCGCCTGTGTCATCGGGTCCACCCATCACGGTCGTTGCATCGGACGGGAGACCTTGCGGCTACTTGTCGTCGGCTCCGGAATCGTTGCGCTGCATCGATTTCCGGATCTGGTCCAGACGCTCGCGCGCGGCTTTCTCCCGCGCCTCCCACTGTTCGTCGGCACTGCGACCCGCGGGGGTCTGCCGGTCGAGCTCACCCATTCCCTGCGCGGTGCCGAAGCGCTGCTCGACCTTATCGCGAACCGCGTCGAATGTCGGCACTCCGGAAGTGGAATACCCGCCGGTCGCAGTGGGTGCGGCCGTTCCGGGCAGGCCATGCGGTACCGGCGGTACCGGCATGGCGCCTCCGACCTGCTCCGATGCGACGGACACCACATCGGCGTCCAGGACATCCGTGTCCAGAGTCACAGGGCCACCGGTCTCGGCATGACCGGTCTCGATCTGGGCGAGCG
The DNA here is from genome assembly GCF_040681225.1 of Nocardia sp. NPDC051833. Taxonomy (NCBI): domain Bacteria; kingdom Bacillati; phylum Actinomycetota; class Actinomycetes; order Mycobacteriales; family Nocardiaceae; genus Nocardia; species Nocardia sp. NPDC051833. The sequence goes on along the minus strand of NZ_JBFAYK010000005.1, from coordinate 153,629 downwards.
CGGCGGCGACGGCGCCGAGGCCGGGTCGCCCGGCGACGGCGGCCCGCAGCACCGACACCAGTTCGGCGTCCGGCAGCGCGGCCAGGTGACCGAGGATCTCGCTCGTTTCGCTCATACCGCCAGGCTACGCAGACCGGTGCGACAGGCCCAGGAGATCAGGCCAGGAAGGTGTCGGTCCACGCGACGATGCGCCGGGGCCACGCCGGGCCCAGCGCGTCGATGACGTCGTTGTGGCCCGCGCCGGGGACCACGACCAGTTCCTTCGGCTCCCCGGCCGCGGCGAACAGCCGCTCGGCGTGGCGCAACGGGAGCAGTTCGTCCCGGTCGCCGTGGAACATCAGCACCGGAACGCGGAGTTCGGCGATCCGGCGCAGGCTCGGGTACGCGTTCGGGATCAGCGGCGCGGGCAGGAACGGATAGACCGACCGGGCCGCCGCGCGCATGCTGCTGAAGGTCGACATGAGCAGCAGGCCCGCGGGCGGGTGCTCGGTGGCCAGCTCGAGCAGGACGCCGCCGCCGAGCGACTTACCCAGGTACAGCACCCGCTCCGGGTCGACCCCGGGCTGGTCGAGCAGGGCGGCGCGGACCGCCCTGGCATCGAGATAGGTGCCCTGCTCCCCCGGCGTGCCCGTGCTGTGGCCGAAACCGCGGTAGTCGAAGGCAAGCACGTCGAAACCGGCCCGGACCAGCAGCGCGATAATCGGCACCCGGTCGCCGATGGTGCCCGCGTTGCCGTGCGCGTAGAGGATGTGCCCGCGCGGGCGCTCGGCGCGCACGAACCAGCCGTGCACGTCGACGCCGTCGGCGGTGCGCACGGTGAGGTCGCGGTAGTCGAGGCCGAAGGCGGCGGGGGTCTGGGCGACATGCTTGTCCGGGTGGTAGACCAGCGCGTTCATCACCCGGGTCGCGGGATGGCGGATCACTTGCCGCGGCCCGCCTGGAAACCGAAGTCCCAGTGGTAGAGCCGGGCGATCTCCACGACGCCGCCGCCCGGCTGACCGGCCGGCGGCCGGACGAAGGCGCCCTCGCGCCGGACCACCAGCTCGCCGTTCACGTTCTCCAGCACGGCGAGCACGGCGTCGCGGGAGTTGTCGGCGCAGCCGTCGAGGGTCATCTCGATCGGCGCCGAGTTCACCGGATGCAGGGTGACGGTGGCGTGTACGCCGCGGAAATCGCTCGCACCGTCGTAGATCGAGGCGAACACCAGGATGCGGCGGAAGAACCGGGTGTAGTCCAGATTGATCGAGAGGTTCTCGCCGGTGATGCTGGCGCCGGTGCGGTCGTCCTGGTCCAGGTGGATGAACGGCGGCTCGTACAGCGCGCCGAACCGGCGATCCAGCGCGCGCACCGAGCCGATCGCACCGTTGACCAGCTCGAAGAAGCAGCACAGATCGAGGTCGATGTTCTTGCCGCGCAGCTTGCCGAACAGCCGACCGGAGGCGGCCATCGAGGTCCAGTTGAGGTTGACCCGCATGACGCCACCGGTGGCACCGTGCTTGGTGAGCGAGACCGAAGGCGCTTCCTTGGTGAGCGAGACCTTGGCCTGGTGTACCGGTGGCGCTGTGGGCGGGGCCGAATTCTGCCCTTGCGGCGCGAAGTGCTGCTGACCGGGGTACTGCTGCGGTGCAGCAGGCTGCGGCTGGTTCGGCTCGGCCGGAGCGAACGGCTGCGTCGGCGGCGCGGAGGGCTGCCCGGCCTGCGGGTACGGCGGTGGGGCGGGCGCGAAGTGCGGTGGGGCCGGTTGCGGTCGGGGCGGGGGTGGGGTGGGGGCGTCGTCGACGGTGATGCCGAAGTCGGTGGCCAGGCCGGCGAGGCCGGAGTCGTAGCCCTGGCCGACGGCGCGGAACTTCCACGCGCCCTGGCGGCGGTACAGCTCACCCAGGACGAAGGCGGTCTCGGTGGTGGCCCCGGTGCTGTCGAAGCGGGCGACCTCGGCGCCGGTGGCCGCGTCGAGCACCCGGATGTAGAGACCGTGGAACTGGCCGAAGGTACCGCCGTCGGCGGAGGCGGCGAGCACGATCGTCTCGATCTGCGGCTCCACCTGGACCAGGTTCACCGACAGCGTGTCGACGACGATGTCGCCCTGCTGCTTTCCTTCGTGGCGCACCGCGCCCGACGGGTGCACGGCCTGGTTGTAGAAGACGAAGTCGTCGTCGGAGCGCACCTTCGCGCCGGCCAGCAGCAGCGCGGACGCGTCGGCGTCGGGCACCCCGGCCCCCGACCGCCACCCGAGTTCGACGCGGACGGCCGCAGCGGGGACCGCGACATTGGCGCCTTTCATCATCGACACACCTGCCAACCTAGCCCGCCCACTCGCCCCGCCCAAGCCGCGTGGTCGCGGCGGCGGGGTGAAACACCCGATCTCGGTGACCGGGTCGCGAGTCCTGTTGGACGGTGCCCCGTTCCGGGAAGCAGCGGAGAGGCAGCCGGGCGCCCCTAGCGTCTCGCGAATGAGCAATTCAGTTGTAACGCGGAAGCGGAAGTCGTTGTTGTCGTTGGTATCCGTACCGCTGATGGCCGTCGGGCTGGTGGCGGTGGGGTTGGTCGGGACCGCCGACGCCGCCCCCGGCGGGGGCGCGCCCACCCGGATCGACCTGCAGGGCGCCGCCAATGTCCGGGACCTGGGTGGGTACATCACCTACGACGGGGCGAAGGTCAAGTCCGGCAAGCTCGTTCGGGCCGACGCGCTCGCCAAGCTGACCGATGCCGATCTGCAGAAGCTGACGGCGCTGAAGGTCGGCAAGGTGATCGACTTCCGGACCCCGGCCGAGATCCAGTCGATGGGGGCCGACAAGCTGCCCGCCGGCGCCGCGCTGGTGGCCCGGCCGATCGACGACGGCGGCATGTTCGTGAAGATGTACCAGGCGATCTCGTCCAAGGACCCGGTGCAGCAGCAGAACATGCTGGGCGACGGCAAGGCCGAGCAGATCATGCAGAACGTCTACCTCAACTTCTTCACCCCCGACGCGCTGGGGAAGTTCGGGCAGTCGGTCCGCGATCTCGCGGACACCGGGAACACGACGCTGTACCACTGCACCGCGGGCAAGGACCGGACCGGCTGGCTGTCCTACGTGACGCTGCGCGCCGTCGGCGTGCCGGAATCGGTGGCGCGGCAGGACTACCTGCTGTCGAACCAGTACCGGGCGGCGGCGGACGCCGCGCTGCGGGCCCAGCTGAAGCAGGCGGGCATCATGCAGAACCCGGATCTGCTGATTCCGCTGCAGGAGGTTCGCGACGACTACCTCGAGGTCGCGCTCGCGCAGATCGACGAGAAGTTCGGGGACTTCGGCAAATACCTCACCGACGGACTCGGGCTCGACGGCTGGACCCTGATGAAACTGCGGAAGAACCTGGTGTCCTGACCGGAGGAACGACGAAGGCCGCCCGGCGGGATGCCGGGCGGCCTTCGCGCGGTGGATCAGCCGCGCAGTTCGGCGCCGACCGCGGTGCCCGCCGCGGCGACGGCGGCATCGCGTGCGGCGCTGGCCTCGTCCTCGGTGAGGGTGCGGTCGGTGGCGCGGAAACGCAGGGCGTAGGTGAGGGACTTGCGGCCCGCCCCGGCCTGGGCGCCCTCGTAGACGTCGAACAGCGCGATGTCCTCGAGCAGGTCGCCACCGCCGGTGCGCAGCGCCGCTTCGACGCTCGCGGCGGGCACGGCCTTCTCCACGCTGACCGACACGTCCTGCAGGACGGCGGGGAACGCCGACACCGTGGGCGCCGGACGGGCCTGGGTCAGCGGCAGCGCGTCGAGGTCGAGTTCCAGCGCGCAGGTGCGCGGCGGCAGACCGGCACGCTCGAGCACGGCCGGGTGCAGCTCGCCCGCGTGGCCGACGACGACACCGTCGACGACCAGTTCCGCGCAGCGGCCCGGATGCCACGGCAGGTGCACCGCGGCCCGGCGCTCCACGGTGACACCGGCGGCGTCGGCGACGGCGTCGACCAGCGCGAAGGTGTCGGCGGCCTCGGCCTGGCGGCCGGGGCCCCAGGGGCCGCGCGGGTCACGCTTGCCGCTGAGCACCGCGGCCACGTGCACCGGCTGCGCGGGCAGCGACGCGGTGAGCTCGGCGATCTGCTCGTCGGTGGGGCGCCGGTCCACCGGCAGCGCCTCGACCGCGTGGGTCCCGGCGCCGGGCAGCACGACCTGGGCGATGCCGTAGATCGTGAGGTCGCGGGCGCCGCGGGAGATGTTGCGGGCGGCCACTTCCAGCAGACCGGGCAGCAGGGTGGTCGCCAGCTCGGGCCGCTCGGTGTCGAGCGGGTTCAGCACGCGGGTGGTGTTGCGGCGCGGGTCGCCCGCGTCCAGGCCCCACACGTCGAACACCCCGGCGGGCAGGAACACCGGCGCGGGCACCTCGACGCCACCGGCGAAGGCCAGCGCCCGGCTCACGGCCCTGCGCCGCTTCTGCGCGGCGGTCAGGCCGCGACCGGCGGGCGCGGACGGCAGCACCGACGGGATCTGCTCGAGACCCTCCAGGCGCAGCACCTCCTCGACCAGGTCGGCGGGCTGGGTCAGGTCGGGCCGCCAGCTCGGCGGGGTCACCAGCAGCTGGGTCTTGCCCGCGTCGTTGACCTCGATCTCGACCCCGGCGCCGATCTGGGCGAGCCTGCGCACGGCGGTACCCGCCGGGTAGGTGACGCCGGCGACGCGGTCGGGCAGGTCGATGTCCATCGCGATCGGGGCGACCGGCGCGAGCGGCACCCGGATGTCGGTGAGCGTGGCTTCGATGGTGCCGCCGGTGATCTCGGCCAGCAGCGTCGCCGCCCGGTCGAGCGCGACGATGTTGATCTCCGGGTCGACGACGCGCTCGTAGCGCTTGCCCGCCTCCGAGACCAGCTTGTGCCTGCGCGCCGTGCGGTACACCCGCAGCGGGTTCCAGGTCGCGGCCTCGAGCACCACGTCGGTGGTCTCCGGGCCGACCTCGGTGCTCGCGCCGCCCATCACACCGGCCAGCGAGACGACGCCGGAATCGTCGGCGATCACCACGTCCTCGGCGTCGAGCGTGCGCTCGGTGTCGTCGAGGGTGCGCAGGGTCTCGCCCTTGTGCGCCGAGCGAACGACCAAGCCGCCGTTGAGCTTCGCCGCGTCGAAGGCGTGCAGCGGCTGGCCCAGTTCGAGCATCACGTAGTTGGTGACGTCGACGGCGGGCGAGATCGGGCGCATGCCCGACAGCATCAGCCTGCGCTGCAGCCACAGCGGGCTCACCGCGTTCGGGTCGATCCCGGTGACCCGCCGCGCGCCGAACCGCGTGCACTCGGAGTCGGCCTCGAGCCGCACCGGCCACGCCGTCGCGTCGCCGTCGGGCAGCGTCCGCACGGCGGGGTCGGCGTACTCGAGGTCGAAGCCGCAGGCCAGCTCGCGGGCCAGGCCGCGCACCGAGAAGCAGTAGCCGCGGTCGGGGGTGATGTTGAGCTCGATGATCGTGTCGTCGGTGCCGAGCAGCACGTTCGCGTCGTCACCCGGCTGCGCGGAGCCGGGCTCGAGCACGAGGATGCCGTCGTGATCCTTGCCGATGCCGAGTTCGGCGACCGAGCAGATCATGCCGTTGGAGGTGTGCCCGTAGGTCTTGCGGGAGGAGATCTTGAACCCGCCCGGCAGCTCACCACCGGGCAGCACCACGACCACCAGGTCGCCGACCGCGAAATTGCGGGCGCCACAGACGATCTCCTGCAGCTCGGGGTTGCCGACGTCGACCTTGCAGAAGCGGATCGGCTTCTTGAACTCGGTCAGCTCGGTGATCTCGGCGACCCGGCCGACGACCAGCGGCTTGTCGATGTCACCACCGATCGGCTCGAGCTTGTCGACCTCCTCGACCTCCAGGCCGACCCGGACGAAACCGGCGTCGAGCTCTTCGGCGGACACCGACCATTCCGGGGTGGTGCGCTGCAGGATCTCGGTCAGCCAGGACTGCGCTACTCGCACGTGACTTTTCGCTCTCTCTCAGGACCGGATACCGAAGGGCAGGGTGAACCGCACGTCACCCTCGACGATGTCGCGCATGTCGGGGATGCCGTTGCGGAACTGCAGCGTGCGCTCCATGCCCATGCCGAACGCGAACCCGGAGTACACCTCGGGATCGATGCCGCTGGCGATCAGGACCTTCGGGTTGACCATGCCGCAGCCACCCCACTCGACCCAGCCCGCGCCGCCCTTCTTGTCCGGGAACCACACGTCGACCTCGGCCGAGGGTTCGGTGAACGGGAAGTAGTTGGGGCGCATACGGGTTCGGGTGTCGGGGCCGAACAGCGCGCGCGCGAACGCGTCCAGGGTGCCGCGCAGGTGGGCCATGGTGAGGCCCTTGTCGATGGCCAGACCCTCCACCTGGGAGAACACCGGGGTGTGGGTGGCGTCGAGCTCGTCGGTGCGGAAGGTGCGGCCGGGGCACACGACGTAGATCGGCAGCTCGCGTTCCAGCATCGAACGCACCTGCACCGGGGAGGTGTGCGTGCGCAGCACCTGGCGCGAGCCCTCCGGGGCGATGTGGAAGGTGTCCTGCATGGTGCGCGCCGGGTGATCGGGCAGGAAGTTCAGCGCGTCGAAGTTGAAGTGCTCGGTCTCGACCTCGGGACCCTCCGCGACCTCCCAGCCCATGCCGACGAACACGTCGGCGATCTGCTCGGAGATGACGGTGATGGGGTGGCGGGCGCCGACCGGCTGACGGCGCGCGGGCAGCGTGACGTCGATCTTCTCGGCCACCAGGACGGCCTGATCGCGCTCTTCCAGCAGCGCGGCGCGGCGCGCCTCGAACGCGTCGGACACGCGCTTGCGGGCGACGTTGACCCGCTTGCCCGCGTCGGCCTTCTCGTCCTTGGGCAGCGTACCCAAGCCGCGCTGAGCGAGCGCGATCGGCGACTTACCGCCGATGTACTCGGTCTTGGCGACCGCCAGCGCATCCAGATCAGCCGCAGCGGCGAACGCCTTCTCGGCCTCCGCTGCCGCTGCCGCGAGTGCCTCCTCGGTCAGCAAGGCGTTCTGCTCGACTCCACTGTTGTCGTCGGCCACGATCGTTCGACTCTCCCCTGGGGATCGGTTCACGGGTGCGTCATTGCCTACCCGTATCGGTGCTGCATAAATCCTATGGGATCGGCTTCGCGCGATTCATCCGGATTACCGGCGGCGCGATCGAGACCGTGCTAGTGCCCACCGGAAGGTCCCGATATGGACCTACAAGTCCAGGTCAGATGGCCTTCCCCGGGTCCCGACCAAGATCGGCGACTCGCCGCGAAATCGTGGGAACCGAATCGCTTCGAGTCCCGTCCAACCGTTCATACACATCAGCGTGTTCGACTCGAGAACAGGACGACTCGATGCCGGAACAGACTTGCGATTCGACCCCACCCCCGGGCCCCCGCACCCGCCGGACGGCCCCGGGCAGCGGACTGGCCCTGTGCGGATTGGGCATCCGAGGCCCGCGCCACCGTCCCTTCCCCCGCGCGGCGGGCCCCTGCCCCCAGCGACCGATCGGGCCGCGGGAAACCGAGCCCGGCCATGACGCTCCCGAACCGGAGGACGTCGATTGACATCGCGATGGGAGTTCAGCGTGACCGTGCGATCGTCGCCGACGCCTTCAGTGCTTGTCGTAGAGCGGCAGACAAGCGGTGTCGAGCGACATCGAGAACGGCGCCGACAGCGTGATCGGGGCACCGAAATCACCTTCGACCGGGTCCGGGTATGCGCCGGTACTCGGCCCCCGATACAGCGCCCAGCGGCCGAACCGAGGGTCGATGACGAGCAGAGCGCGCACACCTGCCGCGCCGTACCAGCCGTTCTTGCCGGTGATCTGGTGCGCCTTCTCCGATTTCGATATCACCTCGACGGCCAGCTCCACATCGGCAGGGTCGGCGAGCCACTCATCGTCGGTATCCCAGGAGTCAGGGAGCACGACGAGGTCCGGCGTGCAGTAGTCATCGATATCACCGGGCATGGCGATCGATGTCACCTCATAGGCGGCGAGCCCCTTGGGCATGGCCGACTCGAGTTGGTGCCGAAGTCGGCGGATCGTGCCCGCGTGCTTTCCACGCGGGGTCGGTGACATCACGAGCGCCCCTCCCAGAATCTCGACCCGCAGACCCGTCGCGCGTTCGATCTGCTCGGCGACGCCACGGAGATTGCCGGGACGTGGATGCATCGCGGGAAGGGTCATGCGGTCGCTCCATTCGTGCGGACTGCCGTGCTCAACGATAGCGCGCAGCACCCGCGGTGGACGCGTCACCGCATCCACCGCGGCGGCAGGCACAACCCTTCCGCAATCCCAGCGTGTTCGACTCGAGACAGGACGACGCGATGCAGGAACAGACCCAGGATTCGGCATCACCCAGGGGCCACCGTGGTCGTCTGACCGCGGCAGGCAGCGGCTTTGCCCTGATCGGCCGCCGACACCCTGGTTCCCGGGCTACTAGGTCATGCGACCACCCGGACAATTCCGCCGAGCCGGGAGTCAGTACGCCCGGACGATCAGCAGCGGGCCGACCGGCTTCGCCCGGACGGCGGGCCGAGCCCTGTGTGCCCCGGCTGTATGTGCGGTTCCAGGCTGCGCGGCCGGATCGGTGGGGCCAGTTTCCCGGTGTCTTCGCGCTGGTGGACGGCTTGTCGGCGGCGGGGCGGTTGACGGTCGCGCAGGAGCGGTTCCGCCGCGTCGGCAACGAATGGTTGACCACGCACCTGGTGAATCCCTATGCGCTGCACCGGCACGCCGACAGTCGACGGCTGCACCCGAGGGCGAGGGCCTGGTTCGCGTCGACGGCGGAGGACGCGATCGACCGGGTCGGTGGCTATCTCGACATCCTCGACGCGCACGGGGTCGCGTGGGCCCGGCTGGACACCGATGCTCCGGGCGTCATCGTCTACGACGATCCGCGGCAGGTGGTGGCCGTGCCGGACGGGGCGGCCACCACCGATCGGCGATGACAGGCGGAAACGGCGCTGGTCCGCGCACCGGACGGCACGCGGACCAGCTCCTCGGGATCAGGCCGCCGGGGCCGCGTGCCGGGGCAGGAAGACCGCGATGACGGCCGCGACGGCGACCAGGCCCGCGCCGACCCAGACGGCGGGAACGAGGCCGTCGACGTAGGACTGCGGGTCGGTGTAGGCGCCGTAGGAGGCGAAGACCGAGGCCAGGATGGCGATGCCCATGGCGACGCCGACCTCGCGGACGGTGCTGTTGATACCGGAGGCCATGCCCTGGTCGTCGGGGGCGGCGCTGTCCATCACGATCGTGGAGGACGGGGCGAAGGTCAGGCCCATGCCGATCCCGCCGAGCACGAAGGGCGCGACGAAGTTGATGTAGGGCAGGTCGACGGTGATGATCAGCGCCATCCACGCCAGCGAGAGCGCGAGGCAGACCTGCCCGGCGGCGATGAGGAGCCGGGGTCCGACCCGATCGATCACCAGACCGGCCAGCGGCGCCACGACCATCGGAACCATGGTCCACGGCATCGTGCGTATGCCCGACTCCAGCGGCGAGTAACCCTGCACCACCTGGAAGTACTGGGCCAGCAGGAAGATCGCGCCGAACACCCCGGCGGAGAACGCGAAGGAGACCAGGAAGCTCAGGCTCAGGCCACGGGAGGCGAACATGTGCAGCGGGAGCATCGGATCGGTGGTCCGGTTCTCCCAGACCACGAAGGCGGCGAGCAGCAGACCACCGCCGATCAGCGCGGTGAGCACGGCCGGTGCGGTCCAGCCGTCGTCGGCACCGTGGATGACGCCCCACACCAGGGCCAGCACGCCGCCCGCCGAGAGCACCAGGCCGACGAGATCGAGCTTGCGCGCGGCGCCGAAGGACTCACCGAGCATGCGCGCCGCGAACGGCATCGCCAGCAGGCCGACCGGAACGTTCAGCCAGAAGATCCACTGCCAGTTCAGCCCGTCGACGACCGCGCCGCCGACCACCGGACCGACCGCGATGCCGAGGCCCGCGATCCCGCCCCAGATGCCGATCGCGGCGCTGCGCATCCGCTCGGGGACCGCCGCCGCGAGCAGGGTCAGCGACAACGGCATCACCGCCGCGCCGCCCGCGCCCTGCACGGCGCGCGCCGCGATGAGCATCCACGGCTCGGTGGATATGGCACAGGCCGCCGAGGCGACGACGAACAGCGCGATACCGGCCAGGAAGACCCGGCGCCGGCCGATCCGGTCACCCAGCGCCGACGCCGTCAGCAGCAGCGAGGCGAAGGACAGCGTGTAGGCGTTGACGAACCACTGCAGGTCCGAAAGTGACGCTCCCAGTTCGGTTTTGATCACCGGTAGGGCGTTCGTCACGACGAGGTTGTCCAGCGTCACCATGAACATCGGCACGGCGACCGCGGCGATGACCGCACCGAGCGGCTTGGCCTTCGCGCCCGCGTCGGGCGGCGTCTCGGCGGTGGACGTGCCGCCTGGATCGAGTGTTTGCGTCATCTCTCCGAGCCCCTTGGTTGTTATTCACTGATAACTACGCCCAATGGTTATGCATCGGCTGATAACATGTCAAGTGAAAGGGGACTGACCAGGAGGTGGACAACGGGATGGACGGCACGACCAGAACGCGGATGACCGCGTCGCAGCGCAGCGCCCAGGTGCTCACCGCCGCCGTCCAGGCATTTGCCGAATCCGGTTATGCCGCAACGAAAACCGATGAGATCGCCCGATTGGCCGGGGTATCCCAACCCTATGTGATCCGGCTGTTCGGCACCAAGCAGCAGCTGTTCATCGCCGTCCTGCACGAGGTGTGCGCCCGCATCGAGCAGGTCTTCCGCAGCGCCGAGATCGAGCCGGGCGCCGATACCGCCACCGCGCTGCAGGCACTCGGCAAGGCCTACGAGGTCTTCCTCGAGGAACGCGTCCTCCCGCTCAACCTGCTGCACGGGGCCGCCGCGAGCGCCGATCCCGCGATCGGCGACCACATGCGGGAACGCTTCGGCCGGATCTACCGGCTGGTCGGCGAGCTCACCGGCGCCGACACGACGGAATCACGCCGCTTCGTCGCCAGCGGCATGCTGCTCACGATCATGACGGCGATGCAGGTGGCGGGCGCGGCGGCGATTCCGCTCCCCTGGGCCACCGAAATCCTCGACGACCTGCGCAACAGCGTCGACCCGCACTGCTGAGGCGGTACTAGCGCGCGTGCTGGACGCGCGCGCTCGCGTAGAGGCAGATCGCCGCGGCGGCAGCGAGATTCAGGCTCTCGGCCCGGCCGTGGATGGGAATGCGAATGCGGTGGTCGGCCCGCGCCGCGACGGCGGGGTCGAGGCCGTGGGCCTCGTTGCCGAAGAGCCAGGCGACCGGGCCCGCGAGGATCTCGTCGGCGGAGTCCAGATCGACCTCGCCGTTGGCGGCGGTGGCCAGGATGGTCACGCCCGCCGCGGAGATCGCGTCCAGGGTGGCGTCGATGTCGCGACTGCGCGCGATCGGCACGTGGAACAGGCTGCCCGCGCTGGCGCGGACGCCTTTGCCGTTGTGCGGGTCCACGGTGTCGCCCGCCAGGACCACACCGTCGGCGCCGACCGCGTCGGCGACCCGGATCAGGGTGCCCGCGTTGCCGGGCTCGGCGATCTCGACCGGCACGGCCAGCATCCGCGGCCCGCGGTCGAGGATGTCGGTCAGCGGCACGTCGACGAGGTCGCACACGGCGACCAGGCCGGGCGCGGTGACGGTCTCGCCGAGATGCTCGGCGGCGCGATCACTGACCAGCGTGGTGCGCACGCCGTCGGCGGCGGCACCGGCGATCAGCGCGGTCTCGCGCCCGGCGGCCGCGACCGAATAGAACAGCTCACGGACGCGGCCGGTCTCCAGCGCGGCGGTCACGGCGTTGGCGCCCTCGGCCAGGAACTGGCCGGTCTTGCGGCGCTGCGCGGCGCGCTGGAGCTTGACAGCGGAAACGACCCGCGGATTGCGCTCGGAGAGCGCGTCCACGGGTCGTTCCGACAGATCGCTGTGTGTCGTCAAGCTCAGGCAGCGGTGGCCGGGGCGTTGACGTCGGCGGGCAGCGCGGCCTTGGCGACAGCGACGAGGCCGGCGAAGGCCTCGGCGTCGGAGACGGCGAGCTCGGCCAGGATCTTGCGGTCCACCTCGACACCAGCGGCCTTGAGGCCCTGGATGAAGCGGTTGTAGGTGATGTCGTTCAGACGCGCGGCGGCGTTGATACGAGCGATCCACAGCTTGCGGAAGTCACCCTTGCGCGCCTTGCGGTCGCGGTAGGCGTAGGTCAGCGAGTGGAGCTGCTGTTCCTTGGCCTTGCGGTACAGGCGCGAGCGCTGGCCCCGGTAGCCCTTGGAGGCCTCGAGGATGGAACGGCGCTTCTTCTGAGCGTTGACGGCCCTTTTGACGCGTGCCACTTTTCAGTCCTTGATCATCTGGGGGCGCGACGGCGCCCGAGTTCGGTAGTTGTCGGCGTCCGGTTGTCCCGGCCGCGGAATCGTCAGGTTGCGACGGTCTCAGGCGAGACCGAGCAGCCGCTTCACGCGGGGGGCGTCGACGGCAGCGACGGACTCCGTGCCTTCCAGACGACGAGTCCGGCGGGTGGCCTTGTGCTCCAGGAGGTGGCGACGGTTCGCCTGCTCGCGAAGCAGCTTGCCACTGCCGGTCACCTTGAATCGCTTCTTGGCGCCGCTGTGGGTCTTGTTCTTCGGCATGGATTCCTCTATCTAGTCGTTGAAATCGGTGTTACTGCGGGTCGGCCGGCGCGGCCTGCTCGGCGGGCGCCGGGGTCTCGACCAGCGCAGCCGGCTCGGCACTGGCGGGACCGGTCGGCAACGGACGCGCCGGGGCCGATTCCTGCTGTGCCTTCACCCGCGTCTTCGCGCCCTTGTGGGGAGCGAGGACCATGGTCATGTTGCGGCCGTCCTGCTTGGCCGAGGTCTCGACGAAACCGAGTTCGGCGACGTCGGAGGCCAGACGCTGAAGCAACCGGAAACCGAGCTCGGGTCGCGACTGCTCACGACCACGGAACATGATCGTGACCTTGACCTTGGACCCGGCCTCGAGGAAGCGAACGACGTTGCGCTTCTTGGTCTCGTAGTCGTGGTCGTCGATCTTCGGGCGGAGCTTCTGCTCCTTGATCACGGTCTGGACCTGGTTCTTCCGGGACTCGCGCGCCTTCTGCGCCGTCTCGTACTTGAACTTGCCGTAGTCCATGATCTTGCAGACCGGCGGACGGGCATCGGGTGCCACCTCGACCAGGTCGAGATCGGCTTCGAGCGCGACGCGTAGTGCATCTTCAACACGCACGATCCCAACCTGTTCGCCGCCGGGTCCGATCAGACGAACCTCGGGAACACGGATGCGATCGTTGATGCGGGTCTCAGTGCTGATGGGGCCTCCTAGGTCAAGCGGTGTCGTCATAACGACCGCATGCAATAACTGCAACCCCTGTTTCAACACGAGAGCCCCGCTGCGGTATTTCTCCGCGACGGGGCCCGATGTCGACCGATCGCCCACAGCCGATGCCCTCACGAGCTCGCTGTCGACCCCTGCGTGGCAAGCACACAGGAAACCCGCCACATCGGGCGGGTGACCGGGACCGATTGCCGGAGTACGATTGCTCGTCGGCAACGGTGGGAGTCGGGCTCCACTTATCTGCCCCAGAGCTGCATGACACAACCAGGGGCGGTCGTCAGCGGAAAGTCTAGCATCGCATTCGGCTATCGCCGAATCGGCCTGGCATCGACAGCCCCCATCGGGACCGCTATAGCCTTGTCGGCATGACTGACGAGCTCGATCCCCCCGTGCGCGACCTGGCCGACATCCCCGCCGTCGAAGTTATCAGCCGCGCCGCCGTGATGCTGATGAGTTCGGCCGCGGAGAAGCTGGGGCTGGCCGCCGACGACCCGCACTCCGGGGAGCACGTCGACCTCGACGAGGCCCGCCGGGTGATCACCGCGCTGGCCGGGCTGGTCACCGCGTCGGTGGAGTACCTCGGACCGCACGCGGGCCCGATCCGCGACGGCCTGCAGGCGCTGCAGCGCGCGTTCCGCGAGGCCTCCTCGGTGCCGGACGCCCCGGGCGCAGGGCCGGGCGAGAAGTACACCGGGCCGGTGTACTGAGCCGGTCTCACAGACGAAAAGATCCGCCGGCGCAGCAGCGCCGGCGGATCTTTCTCTACAGAGGCTTACGGGGCCGCTCTCAGACCGCGGGGGTCGTGGTGGGCGGCGTGCCCGGGGTCACGGCAATGGCCGAACCCGAGGCGATCGCGTTGGCGAGAGCGGTGAAGATGCTGGCGAGGCCGGCGCTTCCGGTTTCCATGCTCAGTGGTTCCTTTCGATTCCGCCCGACTCAGGCAGTCGGCTTGGTGGGCGTGTAGGCCAGCGAGGACCCGCCACTGAGGAAAGACAGAATCTGGCCGATGAGCGCCGTGGTGGCTTCATCCATGGGGACGTTCCTTTCGTACTGCACGACACCCGCGATCGCGCCGCCCACGGGCACGAGACACCACTGGATGCCGGTTCGACTGACCGTTACTGTCCGGTATTCCGGCAACGGTGAGGCGAATGCTACCCACAGGTGTTTCACTTTGTCGCGTTTTCGGAAAGTCCCCGCGCGCGAGGTTATCCGGACTCAGCGCAGCGCGGCCGCCTTTCGCGCCAGCCGCTTGGCCGCAGCCGTCTCAGCAGGCGCTTTCTTCGCGGCGGGAGCCGCCTTCGCGGCCGCCTTCTTCGCTGCCTTCTTCGCCGGTGCCGGTGCCGCCAGCACCTCCTTGAGGAACTGTCCGGTGTAGCTGCCCGACACCTGGGCCACGTCCTCCGGCGTGCCCGTCGCGACCACGGTGCCACCACCGGACCCGCCCTCGGGCCCCATGTCGACGACCCAGTCCGAGGTCTTGATGACATCGAGGTTGTGCTCGATGACGATCACCGTGTTGCCCTTGTCGACCAGCCCGTTGATCACCTTGAGCAGCTTGCGGATGTCCTCGAAGTGCAGGCCGGTGGTCGGCTCGTCGAGGATGTAGACGGTGCGCCCCGTCGATCGCTTCTGCAGCTCGGCGGCCAGCTTCACGCGCTGGGCCTCGCCGCCGGACAGGGTCGGCGCGCTCTGGCCGAGCCGCACGTACCCGAGCCCGACCTCGACCAGCGTCTTGAGGTACCGGTGGATCGAGGTGACCGGCTCGAAGAACACCGCGGCCTCGTCGATCGGCATGTCCAGGACCTCGGCGATGGTCTTGCCCTTGTAGTGCACCTCGAGCGTCTCGCGGTTGTAGCGGGCGCCATGGCACACCTCGCACGGGACGTAGACGTCCGGCAGGAAGTTCATCTCGATCTTGAGCGTGCCGTCACCCGAGCACGCCTCGCAGCGGCCGCCCTTGACGTTGAAGGAGAACCGGCCCGGCTGGTACCCGCGGACCTTGGCCTCGGTGGTCGAGGCGAACAGGGTGCGGATCTTGTCGAAGACGCCGGTGTAGGTGGCCGGGTTCGAGCGCGGCGTGCGCCCGATCGGCGACTGGTCGACCTGCACCAGCTTGTCCAGGTGGTCCAGGCCGTTGATCCTGGTGTGCCTGCCTGGCACCTGGCGCGCGCCGTTGAGCTTGTTCGCCAGCACCGTCGCCAGGATGTCGTTGACCAGGGTCGACTTGCCCGAACCGGAGACGCCGGTGACCGAGGTGAGCACGCCGAGCGGGAACGCGACGTCGATGCCCGTCAGATTGTGTTCGGTGGCGCCGACGACGGTCAGCCTGCGCTTCTTGTCGATCGGACGGCGCACCATCGGCACCTCGATCTGCTCCCGGCCGGAAAGGTAAGCGCCGGTGAGTGATTCGGGTTCGGCGAGCAGTTCGGTGTAGGGGCCGCTGTGCACCACCCGGCCACCGTGCTCGCCGGCCAGCGGGCCGATGTCGACGACCCAGTCCGAGGCGCGGATGGTGTCCTCGTCGTGCTCGACCACGATCAGGGTGTTGCCCAGGTTCTTCAGGCGCAGCAGTGTCTCGATGAGCCTGCGGTTGTCGCGCTGGTGCAGGCCGATCGACGGCTCGTCGAGCACGTAGAGCACGCCGACCAGGCCGGACCCGATCTGGGTGGCCAGCCGGATACGCTGCGCCTCACCGCCGGACAGGGTCGCGGCCGCGCGCGAGAGCGTGAGGTACTCCAGACCGACGTCGAGCAGGAAGCCGAGGCGCGCCTGGATCTCCTTGAGCACCTGACCGGCGATCGCGGCCTCGCGCTCCCCCAGCGTCAGCGAGTTCAGGAAGTGCGCGCACTCGCCGATCGACAGGTCGCTGACGTCGGCGATCGACTTGTCGGCGCCGTCGGCGGCCAGCGTGACGGCCAGGATCTCCGGGCGCAGGCGGGCGCCGTGGCACACCGGGCACGGCACGTCGCGCATGTAGCCGTCGTAGTGCTCCTTCATCTGCTCGGACTCGGTGTTGTCCATGCGCCGGTGCAGGAACGGCATCACGCCTTCGAAATCGGCGTAGTAGGAGCGCTTGCGGCCGTACCGGTTGACGTAGGAGACGTGCACCTGGTCGGAACTGCCCTCGAGCACCGCCTTGCGGGCCTTGGCGGGCAGGTTCTGCCACGGGGTGTCCATCGAGAAGCCGATCGACTCGGCCAGGCCCGACAGCAGCCGGTTGAAGTACTCGGCGGTCTGCCCGCGCGACCACGGCGCGATGGCGCCGTCGGCCAGGCTCAGTTCCGGATCGGGGACCACCAGTTCCGGGTCGACCTCCTTGCGGATGCCGAGACCGGTGCAGTCGGGGCAGGCGCCGTAGGGCGAGTTGAACGAGAACGAGCGCGGCTCGAGATCCTCGATGTCGAGCGCGTGGCCGTTCGGGCAGGCCAGGCGCTCGGAGAAGCGGCGTTCCCGGTCGTGCGCGTGTTCGTCGCGGTCGACGAAGTCGAGCACCACGATGCCGTCGGCCAGCCGCAGCGCCGTCTCGATCGAGTCGGTGAGCCGCTGCTTGGACGCGGACTTCACCGCGAGCCGGTCGATGACGACCTCGACGTCGTGCTTCTCCTGCTTCTTCAGCTTCGGCGGATCGGTGAGCGGATACACCACGCCGTCGACCCGCACGCGCGAGTAGCCCTGGGTCTTGAGCTGGTCGAACAGGTCGACGAACTCGCCCTTGCGGGTCCGCACCACCGGCGCGAGGACCTGGAACTTGAGCCCCTCCTCCATCGCCAGCACCTGGTCGACGATCTGCTGCGGCGTCTGCTTGGCGATCAGCTCGCCACACACCGGGCAGTGCGGCGTGCCCGCACGCGCGTAGAGCAGGCGCAGGTAGTCGTAGACCTCGGTGATGGTGCCGACCGTGGACCGCGGGTTGCGGTTGGTCGACTTCTGGTCGATCGACACCGCGGGCGAGAGGCCCTCGATGAAGTCGACATCGGGCTTGTCCATCTGCCCGAGGAACTGGCGCGCGTAGGCCGACAGCGACTCGACGTAGCGGCGCTGCCCCTCGGCGAAGATCGTGTCGAACGCCAGGCTCGACTTCCCGGAACCGGACAGACCGGTGAACACGATCAGGCTGTCACGAGGCAGATCGAGGTCGACACCTTTCAGGTTGTGTTCCCGAGCTCCGCGCACAGTGAGGCGTTCCGCCACCTGGTGAATCCCTTCTCCATCGTCATCCGCCGACCGGACATGAACCCCCGCTCGCCATGCTAGGCCGACCCACCGACAGAAATGCTGGAGCGCTGGCGCGCTCGAGGTCGCGGCCCCTCCTGTCCCGTCGGTCAGGCACCGTTGCTTGCTCCTTCGTCGCCTACGCAACGGCACCTGACCGACGGGACGGCCGCGACGGCCGACTGCGTCGGCCTGCCCCTCCTCGAGGTCGGGGCGTGGTGCCCGAGTTCCCGGTCTGCGCCCACGATTTCAGCCCACGGATTATGTTTGACGGCAGGGGTGGGGGCGATCGACATGATGAAGGAGCCGGCGTGCTCGAGGTGTTCCTGGTCGACGACCACGAGATCGTGCGGCGCGGCCTGATCGATCTGCTCGAAGGTGATCCAGAACTCAGGGTGATCGGCCAGGCCGGTGGCGTGGCCGAGGCGATGGTGCGCATCCGCGAGGCCAGACCCGATGTGGCGGTCCTCGATGTCCGGCTGCCCGACGGCAACGGCATCGAGCTGTGCCGCAACCTGCTCGCCGAGTTCGAGGACCTGCGCTGCCTGATCCTCACCTCGTTCTCCGACGAACACGCCATGCTCGACGCGATCCTGGCCGGTGCCAGCGGTTATGTGGTGAAGAACATCGACGGGATGAAGCTGGCCGACGCGATCAAGCAGGTCGGCGCCGGCCACTCGCTGCTCGACACCCGCGCGGCCGACGCCCTGCGCGCCCGGCTGCGCCGCAGCACCGAGCCCTCCGGCGCGCTCGCCGGGCTCACCGAGCAGGAGCGCCGATTACTCGAGCTGCTCGGCGAGGGACTCACCAACCGGCAGATCGCCGCGCGGATGTTCCTGGCCGAGAAGACGGTGAAGAACTACGTCTCGCGCCTGCTGGCCAAGCTCGGCGTCGAACGCCGCACCCAGGCCGCCGTGCTGGCGACCAAGCTGCGCGAGCCGTAGCGATCAGGCGCGAGCCGTGCGCGTCAAGAAGGGACGACGATCGTCAGGTCGCCGTCGTAGCGGCGGTAGAGCAGGTTGCCGCGGCCGGTGTGGCTGTCGGTGAAGAACAGGTACGGCAGGCCCGCGGTGCACAGCACGTCGGAGGCCTCGTCCTCGGCGTAGACCGGCGCGGCGTCCTGGACGACGCGGACCGGCATGGCGCTGGCGGTCAGCGGCAGCTCGGCCGACTCCCCCGCCGCGGCCGTGTGCCGCTGCCTGGCCAGGCTGACACCGTGCGGATCGGCCCAGGTGACGATCGCGTCCTCGCCCGTCTGGGCATCGGTGAACAGGTAGGCGTCGTAGTCCATCGCGTCCAGCACGGTGCTGGCTTCCAGCGGCGTGCCGGTCATCAGCGCGCAGTCCTTGCGCCGGATGATCGGGCGGGTCTCGGTGATCTGGGCCAGCGGGCGCCGCGCCGGATCCGGCCACGCGCCACGTGCTTCCTTGCCGGCGCGCCGGGCCAGCTGACGATCGAGCCGCTCGGCGGCGAAGGTGACGGCGAAGCCGCCGGGACCGGTGACCTGCACGCGGGTGAGCGTGTCGTTGGTCCGGATGTTGGCCTGCACCAGGGTCGGCTCGTCGGAGCCCTGCGGCGCGGTGACGCGCACGCGGGCCGGACTGTCGAGGTGATGCCTGCGCATGACGCGGGTGATGGCGCGGACCGCGCGGGTGACGTCCTGGGGTGGTACCTCGCCGCAGGTGGTCACCGCGAGCTCCGGGTCCGCGGCGGTCGTCCAGTGCTGGGTAGTCGACAACGAATTCATCTCTTGCCCCACTTCTCGATCCCTATTCCCGGTGCCCTATGCCACCATGGGGGCCCTTGTCGGTGAAGGGCCGAAAGTCCCCACCTTGCGGACTAGACTTTGCGTTCGACGGTTGGGGTGGCGCGGCGAACGGATACGGCGATGACGAATGACGGTCGGGGTGGCCGCTATTCGGTGGGCCGGACGGTCTCCCAGCAGCGACTGCGCGCGCTGCTCGGCGAGGTGGCCGATCGCGTCGAAGTGATGATCGGTTCGCGCGACCGGATGGACGGCCTGGTCGAGGCCATGCTGACCGTCACCGCGGGCCTGGATCTCGACGAGACCCTGCGCACCATCGTGCGCACCGCGATGAACCTGGTCGACGCCCGCTACGGCGCGCTCGCGGTCCGCGGCCACGATCAGCAGGTCTCGCAGTTCATCGACGAGGGCATGCCGGACCAGATCCGCAACCGGATCGGGCGGTTGCCCGCGGGCCACGGCGTGCTCGGCGCGGTGTTCGCGCAGAAGGCGCCGCTGCGCCTGGACGATCTCACCGAGCATTCCTCCTCGATCGGGTTTCCGGCGGGCCACCCGCCGATGCACACGTTTCTCGGTGTGCCGGTACGCATTCGGGACGAGGTCTTCGGCAGTCTCTATCTGACCGAGAAGTCCGACGGCCAGCCGTTCACCGAGGAGGACGAGGTCCTGGTGCTGGCGCTGGCGGCCGCGGCGGGGATCGCGGTGGACAACGCGCGCCTCTACGAACAGGCGCGGACCCGTCAGGCCTGGATCGAGGCGACCCGCGACATCGCCACGGAGTTCCTCGCCGGCACGGAATCGGACCGGGTGCTCGCCCATGTCGTCGACCACGCCCGCGGGCTCACCGGATCACATCAGGCGTTCCTGGCCTCGGTGCCGGTGCCGGACGAATTGCCCGGCGAGATCTCGGAACTGGTGATCACCCAGTGGACCGGTCCCGACGCGGGCCAGGACTGGCAGACCGTCCCGATCGCGGGCACCGCCCTGGGGGACGCGTTCAGCAGGCGCACCCCGCTGCGCTTCGACGACGTCTCGACGGTGCCGCTCGGCGTCGAGTTCCCCGGCGCCGAATTGCCCGGCGCCGGACCGGCGCTCGTCTTGCCGCTGTGCACACCCGATGCCACCCTCGGCGTATTGGTGACGATCCGGCCGCCCGGTTTCGCCCCGTATTCGGACGAGATGCTGGAACTGACGGCGGCCTTCTGCGATCAGGCCGCGCTGGCGGTCCGGCTGGCCGACGCGCAACGGCGGATGCGCGAACTCGACATCGTCGCCGACCGCGACCGCATCGCCCGCGACCTGCACGACCACGTGATCCAGCGGCTGTTCGCCATCGGCCTCACCGTGCAGGCCACCCTACCCAAAGCCGTGGTTCCCGAAGTGCGGCAACGACTCTCGACGGTGATCATGGACCTGCAGGAGGTCGTGCAGGAGATCAGGACCTCCATCTTCGACCTGCACGCCAGCGGCCCCGACCACAGCGCCGGACTCCAGCAGCGGCTCGAGGTGGCGATCCGGCGCCAGACCGCCGACATCGCGTTGCGGGCCACCATCCAGGTGTCGGGACCGCTGTCGGTGCTGGACCCGCAGCTGGCCGATCACGCCGAGGCGGTGGTGCGCGAGGCGGTGAGCAACGCGGTGCGCCACTCCGGCGCCGACACCGTCGCGATCGTCATCGATGTGGCCGACGACCTGACGATCACCGTCACCGACAACGGCTGGGGCATCCCCAACCATGTCATCCGCAGCGGGCTGCGCAATCTGGAGCAGCGCGCGCAGGAGGCGAGCGGGCACTTCGACATCGGGCCGGCGCAGCGCCCCGACGACGACGGCAACCACCCCGAGATGCCGGGCACCCAGCTGCGCTGGGCGGTCCCGCTGCCGCAGGATTCGCCGACCACCGGCGGCTACGCGCTGGCCGGCGGCCCGGACGCGGGCGAGGGCGACTGACCGCTCAGGCGGGCCCGAGGACGACGGCGGCGTTGTTGCCGCCCATTCCCATCGACAGTTTCACCGTCGGCCCGCCGGTCATCGGAGCCGGGCCGTCCAGCAGCCGAGGGTGGGCCGGCGCCACGATCGGCGCCGAGGCGGCGATGCCGCGGTCGTAGGACAGGGCGATGGTGGCGACCTCGACGGCAGCGGCCGCGCCCTGGCAGTGCCCGGTGAGCGGCTTGAGCGCGGTGATCGCGGGGCGGTCGGCGAACACGGTGGTCAGCACGTCGCGTTCGGCGGCGTCGCACTGGCCGGTACCGGTGCCGTGGACGTTGACGTAGTCCACGTCGGCCGCCGCGATCCCGGACACGGCCAGCGCGCGCTCGGTGCAGCCGATCAGCTGGGTGTGGTCGGGGTCGACGGAGACGACATGGAACGCGTCGTTGGTCATCGCGCCGCCGAGGACCCGGGCGTACGGGCTGTCGACGGCGTCGGTGAGCAGCATCGCCACCGAGGCCTCGGCCATCGTGAAACCGAGCGAGCCCTCCTGCAACGGCCTGCACGCGGTGAACGGGTCGGCGGCACCGACCGCGGCACCGAGCCGGACGAAGTGTTCGAGCATCTCCGGGGTCGCCGAGACGTCGGTGGCGACGCACAGCACGTCGTCGACCAGGCCGGCCGCGCGCCACATTTGCGCGGTGAGCAGGGCCGCGGACCCGGTGCTGCAGGCCGCCGAGACATTCATCGCGGGCCCGTGGAAGCCGAATTCCTGCATGATCACCGAGATCGGGGTCGACGGCAGCATCCGCAGGTAGTCGCGGGATCGCCGGTGCCCGTGGTCGGTCAGGTAGAACTCGCGCCAGTCGGCGACGTCACCCAGGGTGAACCCGTGCACGAGACCGACGGTCCGCCCGGCCGCGCGCCAGCCGCGCGCCCGCGCGTCGGCGACGGCCTCGGCGGCCGCCGCGTGCACGGCGCGCCCGAACAGGCCAGCACCGTGGGCGAGATCACCGCCGTCGGGGATCCGGCCGACCCAGGCGTGCTGGTCCCGTTCGGGGCCGTACCCGGGATAGAGCCGGGCCGACGGCTTGCCGCCCAGGACCCCCTGCCACAGCGCTTCACGGCCCCAGCCGAAGGCGGAGACAACACCGATCCCCGCGATCGACATAGAATCGAGACGGTGGACCATGCCGCCAGGACGCATGTCCGGTTTCACATCGCTCCTCGCGGATCTGATCGAGGGTCACCACCATAGTCCTGTTCGCCGTCGCCAGACCAGGTCGAGATCGGGGGTATCGCAGTGGGAGAAACCAATACGGACGCGGCGAGCGCCGAACAGCTCGCCCAGCGGTACCGCTCGCTCGTCGAACACACGCCCGACGCGATCTGCGTGCACGAGGCGGGCACCGTCGTGTTCGCCAACCCGGCCATGGTCCGGCTGCTCGGCGCGGAAACTCCCGATGACCTGCTCGGACAGCCCATCACCCGGTTCGTCCACCCCGAGTCGATTCCCGCCATGCTGGACCGGATCGCCCAGCTGACCGCCGAGGGTGCCGCCTCCCCGCCGACCGAGATGGATCTGGTGCGCTTCGACGGCCGCACGGTGCCGGTGCAGACCGTGTCGGTTCTCACGGCGTGGCAAGACGCACTCGCCTACCAGGTGGTCGTGCACGACCTGACCGCCCAGCGGGCCGCGGAGGCCTCGGCGCGCCGGGCGGAGGCGCATTTCACGACGGTGGTCTCGCAGCTGGAGGAGGGCGTCCTCGTCGTCGACCCGCGCGGCCGCGTCGAGTCGATCAATCCGGCGGGCAGGCGGATCCTCGGCATCGACGACGCGACGCCGGTGATCGGGCACGTCATCGACGAACTGCCGCTCGCCCTGCTCGACCGCAACGGGCAGCCGATGTCCACGGCCCGGCATCCGATGGCGCACACCCTGGCGACCGGTGAGGCCGTCACCCAGTTCATCTTCGGCGTGGAGCGCACCGACGGGCAGCAGGTGTGGCTGTCGTGCAACTGCCGGCTGCTCAACCCCGACACCCCGCATTCCTCCGGCGTGTCCTCCTTCGCCGACATCACCGAGTTCCGCGCCAGCAGGCGCCAGCTCGAGTACCAGGCCACCCACGACGCGCTGACCGGGCTGGCCAATCGCTCGCTGATCCTGTCCCAGCTCGCGGCCGCGCTGGCCGACGAGGACGGCAGCCTGGTCACCACCGTGCTGTTCATCGACCTCGACGGTTTCAAGGCGATCAACGACACCCTCGGCCACGCGATCGGCGACACGGTGCTGCAGATCGTCGCCCAGCGCCTGCAGCGCGCGCTGCGCGCCGAGGACCTGGTCGGCAGGCTCGGCGGCGACGAGTTCCTGGTCCTGCTGTCCGGGCATCCGGACCGCGCCGATCTGCCCGGCCTGATCGAGCGGCTGCGGACCACGATGGCCGAGCCGATCATCGCCCGCGGACACCGGCTGGAGGTGAGCGCCTCGATCGGCATCACCGAGCTGGGACCGCACGAACACCGCACCCCCGAGGCGGTCCTGCACGACGCCGACCTGGCGATGTACCGCGACAAGCCGTCGGGTCATCGTGAGCTCGGTCTCGGTCAGAATCGTCGATCGAACAACACCCACGCGTCCTGACAGACTGGTCGGCGTGATCATCGAACAAGCGGTGCTGCCCGTTCGCCCCGGTCTCGCCGCGGAGTTCGAGGCCGCCTTCGCCGAGGCCGCCCCGATCATCGAGTCGATGCCCGGTTTCGGCGGGCTGTCGCTGTCGCGGTGCGTCGAACGGCCCGACAGCTACCTGCTGCTGGTGCGCTGGGAGCGGCTGACCGACCACACGGAGGGTTTCCGCGGATCGCCGGAATATCAGCGCTGGCGGGCACTGTTGCACCACTTCTACGACCCGTTTCCCGTGGTCGAGCACTTCACGCCGATCGTCGGTGACGATCTGTTCGCCGAGTAGACTCGACAACTCTGTTCTCGCCGGTGACAAAGGAGTCCTGTTTTGCCCGACCGCCTCGCCGATGATCGCGCCGCGGAACAGCAGTACCTCTCGGTGCTCTACGACCGGCTCGACGGCATGCGCGACTACGCGCAGAACCGGCTGAAGACCGTGCTGCTGGAGACCGGCGGCACCCCCCAGGCGCGCAGTGAGCGCGAGTCGTTCACCCAGCTCTACAGCGAGGACCTGGCCAAATACGACGCCGCCGAGCACGGTCTGTGCTTCGGCCGGATCGATCTGGACGGCGACGAGCCCGAGGCCCGCTACATCGGCAGGCTCGGCATCCTCGACGAGGACAACGACTACGAGCCGCTGCTGCTGGACTGGCGCGCGCCACTGGCCCGCCCGTTCTATCTGGCGACCACCGCCAACCCCGAGGACGTGGTCCGGCGCAGGCACATCCGCTCGCGCAACCGCGCGGTCACCGCCATCACCGACGAGTACCTCGACCTGCGCGCCGCCGAGCGCGACGGCGCGGTCGGCACCGACGACGGCGTCGGCGGCGAGAGCGCACTGCTGTCGGCACTCAACGCCGCGCGCACCGGGCACATGAACGACATCGTCGAGACCATCCAGAGCGAGCAGGACGCGATCATCCGCTCCGAGCACAAGAGCGTGCTGGTGGTCCAGGGCGGGCCGGGCACCGGCAAGACCGCGGTCGCGCTGCACCGCGCCGCCTACCTGCTCTACACCTACCGCCAGCAGCTGGCCAAGAGCGGCGTGCTGATCATCGGCCCGAACGCCACCTTCCTCGACTACATCGGTCAGGTGCTGCCCTCACTCGGTGAGACCGGCGTGCTGCTGTCCACCATCGGCGATCTGTACCCGGGGGTGAAGGCCGTGCGCGAGGACACGCTGCGCGCCGGCGAGATCAAGGGCTCCCTCGACATGCTCGAGGTGCTCAAGCAGGCGGTTCGCGACCGCCAGGAGGTGCCGGGCGAGCCGGTGCGGCTCACCTTCGACGGCTACCCGGTGACGCTGGATCGCAAGATCGCGACCAAGGCCCGTGGCCGGGCCAGGTCCTCGCGCCGCCCGCACAATCTGGCCAGGCCGATCTTCGCGTCCTCGGTGATCGACGCGCTCACCGACCAGCTGGCCGCGACCATGGGCGCCGACCTGTCCGGCGGGACCAGCCTGCTCAGCTCGGCCGACCTCACCGAGATCGGCGACGAGATGCGGTCCGACCCGCAGGTCCAGGCCGCGATCAGCGCGCTGTGGCCGATCCTGTCCCCGCAGGAGGTGCTGGCCGATCTGCTGGCCGATCCGGCCCGGCTCGATCGCGCCGCCAAGACCCTCAGCCCCGAGGACCGGGCCGAGCTGGTCCGCACCGACGACGGCATGTTCGGCGCCGCCGACGCGCCGCTGCTCGACGAGCTGGCCGAGCTGCTCGGCGTGGACGACACCGAGGAGCGCGAACGCGCCCGTCGCCGCTGGCGTGCCCAGCTGGCCGAGGCGCAGGACGCCCTCGACATCCTCACCGGCTCCGCGCCACAGGACATCGAGGACGAACTCGACCCCGAGATCCTCATGGCCTACGACCTCATCGACGCCTCCCAGCTGGCCCAGCGCCAGGAATTCGGCAACCGGCAGACCACCGCCGAACGCGCCGCGGGCGACCGCACCTGGACCTACGGGCACGTGATCGTCGACGAGGCGCAGGAGCTGTCGCAGATGGCCTGGCGCATGGTGATGCGGCGCATCCCGAACCGGTGGATCACGGTGGTCGGCGATGTCGCCCAGACCGGCGACCCGGCGGGCGCGTCGTCGTGGCAGCGGGTGCTGGAACCCTATGTGGCGCAACGCTGGAAGCTCACCGAGCTGACCGTCAATTACCGCACCCCCGCCGAGATCATGGCCGTCGCCGCCGACGTGCTGGCCGCCATCGACCCCGGGGTCCAGGTGCCGCGTTCGGTCCGCGAGACCGGCAATCCGCCCCGCGCGCACCGGGTTCGGCCCGCCGAGGTGGCAGGCGAACTGGCGCGTCTGCTCGAGGCCGAGCACGGTCCGGGCACCAGCGCGATCCTCGCGCCCGCCGCGCTCGTCCCCGAACTGTCCCCGCTGGCCGGGGAATCGGTGCAGGTCCTGACCGTGCACGACGCCAAGGGCCTCGAGTTCGACCGCGTGTACCTGGTGGAGCCCCAGGCGATCCTGGACGAATCACCGCGCGGCCTCAACGATCTCTACGTCGCCCTGACCCGTGCGACCCAGCGCCTGGCCGTTGTGCACACCGAGGACCTGCCCGAGGTGCTGTCCGCGCTCGGCTAGGCGGACCGCCGTTCTGTCGGGCGTCGTCGGGGTGGGCGCCGAGGCCGAACCGGCGCGTCTTCAGGCCCTGCCAGGCTCGGCCAGCAGGCCGGTGACCAGCGCATCCAGACCGGTCGCGTACGTGCTCACGGCGTCGAATTCGGTCCAGCGGGAACCGACTTCGGCCAGCCGCGGCATCGTGTCGGGGTCCAGGTTCGCGAAGACCTCGGCGCGATAGGTGGGGCCCTGCGCGGCACGGCGAGCCGACCGGCCGGTGACGATCAGATCGCCCGCGGTGTAGTGCCAGATGGCGCGGTACACGGCCACCGCGCGCTCGATGCCCAGTCCCGCGGCGACGGCGGCGTCGATGATGGTCTCGGGCACCCACAGCGCCGAACGGCCGAACAGATCACCGTTCACCAGCACCTCCACGATCCACGCGTGCGCCGCGAGCGCGTCGTGCATCGCGGTGGCGGCCACCAGGATGCGCTGCCGGGGATCGTCGGGCAGCGCGGGCCAGACGATGCCGTCGGCGTAGTCGTCGAGGAGCAGCCGCAGCAGGTCGTCCTTGTCGCGGACGTGGTGGTAGAGGGCCATCGGAGTGCACTCCAAGGCACCGGCGAGCCTGCGCATGGTCAGTTTCTCGACGCCGTCGGCCTCGATCACCGCGTGCGCGGCGGCGACGATGTCGGCGCGGGACAGGCGCGCGGGCCTGCCGGTGCGCGCTGGCTGCGAGGACGGAGTCGGCATAGGTCCATCTTGACCCATCCGGCGGCGTGGGTATGGACACGGGGCCGCCGCTGCGGTTAGTTTTTATACATGTATAAAAACACCTCGCCGCCGCATCCCCGCGCCGTGCTCACCGCCGTGGGTGTCGCGCAGTTCATGGTCGCCCTCGATATGGCCGTGGTGAACGTCGCGCTGCCCGCCATCGGGGACACGCTCGGCTTCGCGCCGCTCGACCTGGCCTGGGTGGTGCACATGTACGCCTTGACGTTCGGCGGATTCCTCCTGCTCGGCGGCAGAGCGGGCGATCTGTACGGCCGACGCAGGTTGTTCACCGTCGGGCTGATCGCCTTCGGGATCGCCTCGTTGGCCGGCGGACTCGCACAGGCGCCGTGGCAGCTGGTGGCCGCGCGTGCCGGGCAGGGCATCGCCGCCGCCGCGGTGGCCCCGGCTGCCCTGGCGACCCTCACCACGGCGTTTCCCGAAGGACCCGCGCGAATCCGGGCGCTCGGCGTGTGGGGCGGAGTCAACGCGGCGGGCGGCGCGCTGGGCGTCCTCGTCGGCGGCCTGCTCACCGAGTACGCCGACTGGCGCTGGGTGATGCTGATCAACCTGCCGATCGTCGCGGTCGCGCTGCTCGCCACGGCCGCCGGTGTGCCCGCCGACCGGCCGCCGAACGCGGCCGATCGGCTCGATATCGTCGGCGCGGTGCTGGCGACCGGCGGCGTCGGCTTGCTCGCCACCGGCATCATTCGCACCGATCGGCACGGATGGATCTCCGCCGAGACCGGCGCGACGCTGGCCGCGGCCGCGGCGCTGCTGATCGGCTTCGTCGTCGTGGAACGGCGAGTTCGCCACCCGCTGGTGCGGGTCGGGCTGCTGCGTAACCGGTGGGTGCTCGGTGGCAATCTGTTCGTCCTGTGCGCCGCCGCAGGCCAGTTCTCGGCGTTCTACCTGGTCTCGCTGTACATGCAGCGCGTCCTGGGCATGAGCGCGGGCGCCACCGGCGCGGCCTTCGTCCCGTTCTCGCTGTGCGTCATCGCCGGCACGGTGGTCGCGACCCGGATCGGGACCCATCGATCCCCGCGCCCGCTCCTGATCGGCGGCGCGCTGCTGACCGCGACGGGGATCGGCTGGTTCGCGTCGATCAGCCCCGACGGCGGTTTCCTCGCCGATGTCCTCGGCCCCTCGATCATCGGCGGTTTCGGGCTCGGCCTGTGCCTGGCGCCGGTCGCCGCGGCCGCCGTCACCGCCGTCGCGCCGGGCGAGGCCGGGATGGCCTCCGGCGTGTTCAACAGCGCCCGCCAGCTCGGCGGCAGCGTCGGCGTCGCGGCGCTGGCGACCTTCGCCGCCGCCCGGTCCGGTGCGGGCACCGATCCGGCGGCACTCACCAGCGGCTACGCCTTCGCGCTCGGAATCGGCGCCCTGCTGTTCGTCGCGGCGGCCGCGATCGCCGCCCTCGTTCTCCCCGGCTCCGCCCGCACGAAAACCCCTGTCCGCGAGGACCTTCCCGCGGCAGCACAGTGAAAGGAACACCGATGTCCCCCATCGATCTGTTCGACCGCGCCCTGCGCTTCCGGCCCGAAGGCACCGTCGAATCGGGCGAGCGCCGGATGGCCGCCGACGACGGCGGCTGGCAGCTGGCCGCCTTCCACGTCGAGTCCGACGCCGACGTCCACGCCGACCACTGGGAGATGCATCCCGCCGGCGACGAGGCGGTGTGCTGTCTGCGCGGCGCGCTGCGCCTGTACCTGCGCCCCGCGGAACCGGGCGCACCGGAGACCGCCGTGCGGCTGACGGCGGGCACCGCGTTCCTGGTGCCGCGGCACCACTGGCATCGCATCGAACTCGACGAGCCGTCCGACATCATGTCGATCGGATTGCGCGGCGGCACAAGGCAGGAGCCGGTCCAGCGCTGACGCCGTAAACACTCGGGGGCGCTGCCGAAGCAGCGCCCCCGAGTGTGGGATCGAGCGGGACTAGCGAACGGTGTGCACGATCAGCACGTCCGAGCGCGACTTGCGGGCCACGTCCGAGGGCACCGAGCCGAGCAGGCGGCCGGCCAGGGTGTTCAGGCCCCGGTTACCGACGACCAGCAGATCGGCCTTGGTCTCGTTGACCAGGTCGAGCAGCGAATCGACCGGCTCGCCGACGATGGCGCGCTCGACGATGTTCTTCGCGCCGGCGGCCACCGCCTTCTCCCGGGCTACGTGCAGGATCTCGTTGGTCGGCGCCGAGCCACGCACCTGGTAGGCCTCGTCCTTGAGCACGTCGGCCGCGGCGGCGACGTCGCGATCGTCGGTCGGGAAGTAGGCACAGGCCAGCACGAGAGTCGCGTCCGCGTCGCCGGCGAGCGCTGCGGCCTTCTCCACGGCGACGTACGACGAGTCCGAGCCATCAGTACCGACGACAATGGTCCGGTAGGCGGTCATCTCTCCTCCAACTTGGTCGGTGCCAGCACCGACCAACCCGGGAATCGAGCGTCAGCGCGGCAATTGGGTCGACCCTAACGCCAAAACAGGCCGATTTATCGACAAATCGCAACAGATCACATCGGGAGTGTTGGCGCCGGTGGGCGCCGTGCCGGTGGCCTTCGCGACAGTGGCGAAGAGTCACCTGCGGCGATCAGACCGCGACTCGGGAAAACTGTGGTCTATCACAAGACAATCAACGTGCCTGCGCGGCTGGGACTTTGCTCACATCAGCCGGAAAAGCTGGGCAGCCCGCAGGCGGCGCTTCCGGTACCGGTGGACGGCGCGACCGTCACCGTGGCGGGGACTATCCACCGGGTGCTGATCCCGGCGACTTTCGCCGTCACTTCGTGCGTTCCGGCGGCGGCGGGTCGCCAGGTCGTGGTGGTGGTGCCGATGGCGGGCACCTCGACGGTGCCGATCACCGCGCCGTTGTCGTAGAAGGTCACGTCGGCGCCGGAGTCACTGCTGCTGTACCCGACGACACCGACCGCGGTGACCGTGTACGAGCAGCCGGCTGTGTGATCGGAGCCCGCGACCGCGACGTGCTGGGTCGCGTCGGCGTGCGCGAACGGCGCGATCAGCGCGGCCGTGGCCAGGACCGTGGCGATTCCGGAGCCGGCCAGACCGAGCCGGGTGGTCCGGCGGAAAGTTGTTGTCACCGTTGATGTCCTCACTCTCTCGCGGCAGCGATCGCCGCGAATGCGGTGAGACTATCGACGGACAGCACCGTTCCCAGTCGAAACAACGATATTTCACATACCCGAATTCTGGGGTCTCGACACCTGTCAGCGCGGTGCGCTCGCCGCGCTCGCCTGCGCTTTACGCGCGTATTCCCACGGCGACATCCCGATCTCGG
Organism: Nocardia sp. NPDC051833; assembly: GCF_040681225.1. Lineage (NCBI taxonomy): Bacteria > Bacillati > Actinomycetota > Actinomycetes > Mycobacteriales > Nocardiaceae > Nocardia > Nocardia sp. NPDC051833. Next base: position 123,103 of record NZ_JBFAYK010000005.1, on the reverse strand, counting down.
CGGTGAATTCCCTACTGAAATGTGCCTGATCGAAATAGCCGAGGTCGGCGGCCAGCGTCGCCAGATCCGGCTTGTCGCCGCGCGCCAGCAGATCGGCGGCATCCTGCAACCGGAATCGGCACAGCACCCATTTCGGCCCGGCCCCGACATAGCGGCGAAACAACCGCTGCAACGTCCGGATGGGAACCGCGAAGCGCTCGGTCACCTGGTCGACCCGGGTGAGCACGGGATCGGCCGCCATCGCGGTGACGATGCGCGAGACCAGCGCGTAGTGCGGATCGTCCGCGCGGCCCCGCCCGGCGAAGAAATCCTCGACGATCGACACCCGCGCCGCGTCGGACGGCTCGGCCAGCACCCGGTCGGCCAGGCCGGCGGCGGCGGGCAGCACCTCGGCCAGCGGTGCCGAATCATCGCGCAGCGCACCGACATCCCCGCCGGTGAAGGCGCCGAACCCACCGGGCCGGAACCGGAGACCGAACGTCTCGCCCTCGCCGTCGAGCTCGCGCACGTATTTCGTGGTACTCACCCCGTTGACGAATCCGCCGGTGCGCAGGCTGCTGCGCTCGAAGGTGACATTCACACACGGGAACGACAGCACCTCGGCGCGATAGGCCGGTTTTCCGCGCAGATCCCAGCGCACGACCCAGTACCGATCGGCGAACTCGGCCAGCGCGGGGCCGACCGCCAGCCGGTCCAGCGATCGATGTCGGGCCTGCTCCCCCGGATGCAGAATGCCCTTCACATCGGCCGGGTCCGGTGCCGTCATCGGATCTGTCGCTTTCTTACAAGATCGGCCGACGCCGCCCGACCAGGATCGAGGACATGACCAATCCCGTTGCGCCCATTCCGGAGGGCTACCACTCCATCACCTGTTTCCTGGCCGTGCCGGACGCCAACGCGGCCATCGATTTCTACACCGAGGTGTTCGGCGCGAAGCTGCTCAGCCGGGCCGACCTGCCCGACGGGCAGGCCGCCCACGCCGAGCTGCTGATCGGCGATTCGACCCTGCAGCTCGGCATGCCCATCCCCGACAACAACGTGCGCGCACCGCTGGACTGGGTACACACCTCGATCGTGCACTACTGCCCCGACGTCGACGCCGTGGTCGCCCGCGCGGTCGCCCACGGTGCCCGCACCGCCGAGGAGCCGCAGACCTTCGTCAACGGCGAGCGCTTCGGTGTGGTCATCGACCCGTTCGGCCACCGCTGGGCGGTGCTCACCCGGGTCGAGGAGATGTCGCGTGAGGAAGCCGACCGCCGGATCGCCGCCTGGATGGCGGAATCCGCGTAGCGGCCCGCGCCGCGGGACCTGGCTGGGCGGCATGCTCAGCTCAGGCCCGCGGCGTCCATGCCGCGGAGTTCCTTCTTCAGATCGGCGATCTCGTCGCGCAGGCGCCCCGCCAGCTCGAACTGGAGCTCGCGGGCGGCGTTCATCATCTGGTCGGTGAGGGAGGCGACCAGATCCGCCAGCTCGGCGCGCGGCATGGACTTCACATCGCGTTCGGCGTAGATGCCCGCGCTCACCGCGCGGCCCGGCTCGCCCTGGGCACGCCTGCCGCGGCTGACATTGCGGCCCGAGCCACCGACGGCGACCTCGTCGTCGGCCTCCAGGTACACCTGGTCCAGGATGTCGGCGATCTTCTTGCGCAACGGCTGCGGATCGATGCCGTTGGCCGTGTTGTAGGCGACCTGCTTGGCACGGCGGCGATCGGTCTCGTCGATCGCGTGCCGCATCGAGTCGGTGATCTTGTCCGCGTACATGTGCACTTCGCCGGACACGTTGCGCGCCGCGCGGCCGATGGTCTGGATGAGGCTGGTGCTCGACCGCAGGAAGCCCTCCTTGTCGGCGTCGAGAATCGCCACCAGCGACACCTCGGGCAGGTCGAGACCCTCGCGCAGCAGGTTGATGCCGACCAGCACGTCGTACTCGCCCAGGCGCAGCTGCCGCAGCAGCTCCACCCGGCGCAGGGTGTCGATCTCGGAGTGCAGGTAGCGCACCCGCACGCCGAGGCCGAGCAGGTAGTCGGTGAGGTCCTCGGCCATCTTCTTGGTGAGGGTGGTGACCAGCACGCGTTCGTCGCGCTCGGTGCGCTGACGGATCTCGTGCACCAGATCGTCGATCTGGCCCTTGGTCGGCTTCACCACCACCTGTGGGTCGACCAGACCGGTCGGGCGGATGACCTGCTCGACGACCTCGCCACCCACCTGACCCAGCTCGTACGGACCCGGTGTCGCCGACAGGTACACCGCCTGACCGATCCGGTCGGCGAACTCCTCCCAGGTCAGCGGGCGGTTGTCGACCGCGGACGGTAACCGGAAACCGAACTCGACCAGGTTGCGCTTGCGCGACATGTCGCCTTCGAACATGCCGCCGATCTGCGGCACCGTGACATGCGACTCGTCGATGACGAGCAGGAAGTCGTCGGGGAAGTAGTCCAGCAGGGTGGCGGGCGCCGAGCCGGCCGGGCGGCCATCGATGTGACGCGAGTAGTTCTCGATGCCCGAGCAGAACCCGACCTGGCGGATCATCTCGAGGTCGTACTCGGTGCGCATGCGCAACCGCTGCGCCTCGAGCAGCTTGCCCTGCTTCTCCAATTCGGCCAGCCGCTCGGCCAATTCGGCCTCGATATCGGCGACCGCGCGCTCCATCCGCTCCGGCCCGGCGACGTAGTGGGTGGCGGGGAAGATGCGCAGCGAGTCGACCTGGCGCACCACGTCACCGGTGAGCGGGTGCAGGTAGTACAGCGCCTCGATCTCGTCACCGAAGAACTCGATGCGGACCGCCAGCTCCTCGTAGGACGGGATGATCTCGACGGTGTCGCCGCGCACCCGGAACGAGCCGCGGGTGAACGCCATGTCGTTGCGGGTGTACTGCACGTCGACGAGCAGGCGCAGCAGCGCGTCGCGGTCGATCTCGCCACCGACCTCGAGCTGCACCGAGCGGTCCAGGTAGGACTGCGGGGTGCCGAGGCCGTAGATGCACGACACCGAGGCGACCACGACCACGTCGCGCCGCGAGAGCAGGCTCGAGGTCGCCGAGTGCCGCAGGCGCTCGACGTCGTCGTTGATCGAGCTGTCCTTCTCGATGTAGGTGTCGGTCTGGGCGATGTACGCCTCGGGCTGGTAGTAGTCGTAGTAGGAGACGAAGTACTCGACCGCGTTGTGCGGCAACATCTCCCGCAGCTCGTTGGCCAGCTGCGCGGCGAGGGTCTTGTTGGGCGCCATCACCAGCGTGGGCCGCTGCAGCTTCTCGATCAGCCACGCGGTGGTCGCCGATTTACCGGTGCCGGTGGCACCGAGCAGGACGACGTCCTTCTCCCCCGCGGTGATCCGCCGCTCCAGCTCGGCGATGGCGGCGGGCTGGTCGCCGGCAGGCCGGTGCTCGCTGACCACCTCGAACTGCCCGCCCGCACGCTCGATGGTGCCGACGGGGCGGTGCTCGGAATGAGCCAGCGGGTGCCCCCGCTCCTCGTACCCTTCCGTCGGGATCTCGGTTGCGAATGCCATGTCCACCAGGTTAGGCCCGACCACCGACAAGTCGCGCGGACAGCCCGCTCACCGGCGCCGATCCGGCGACACACCCGCGCCACGCCGGGCCGCCGCCCGCCGCCCCGGTGTCGTTCGGATGAACTTCTGCTCATCGAGAAATCCGCTCACCTGCGCGAACGCCGCGCCACTCGGCGCACCGCAGCATCGTGGCGACCACGCGCCCGCGACCACATCGCCTGGTCGGGCCAGTGCCCGCGATCGACCGGCGGCGGCCCGGCTACTTCGGAGCATACCGGCGTGATGTCCGAAAAGTCCCATGTCCCAAGGGTATTCACAGCGCTGTGGTCCAGCAGACACGGTGCGCGAGGCGCATCCGGGCGTACCCTGAGCTGATCATCGGCACGTGGTGAAGGACAAGGCCATGAGCGCACTGCTTCCTCTGCTCGTCGCGGCTCCGGCGGTCACCGGATTCGCGGGATACTTCGCACGGGAGATCCGCGGCCCGCAGCCGCCCCCGGTACCGACTCCCACCACGCCACCGCCGGGCCGCCCCCGGATCGAGTTCTTCGACGTGGCCGAACTCACCAGCACCGACGCCAAGGGCTATATCCGGCCCGTCGACCGGTACGAGGTGCAGCCGTGGGGCATGTACCTCGCCCGCACCGTCGACCGGCCGCGCGGCCGCTACGAGGAGTCCTGGCTGCTGCCGGGACCCGCCGTGCGCGCCACCATCGAGCACGACCGCCCCGGCCACCACCGCAGCCACGACTACGTCCTCGACATCGTCGAATTCGTCCAGGTCGGCCCCAAGCGCTGGAAGGCCACCGACTACTTCCTCGACGTCGCCGTGCGCCGCGGCCGGTCGGCCACCCTGCGCGGCGCGAGCGAGCTGCTGGCCGCGCACGCCGCAGGCCACGTGGACACCGCGCAGGCCGATCGCGCCTTCGAACGGGCCGCGGCCGTCCTCGACGGCCTCGCCGCCAACGACCACGACGTCGAGCAGTGGCTGCGCTCGCGGGAGATCACCCTGACCTGGATGTGAGCGCGGCGGGCCGGTCACCGGTAGATTTTCCGGTCATGACGCAGGCATCCACCGTGCACGTGCACCCGCCCAAGATCGAATACTTCGATGTCGCGGCGCGGACGAACACCGATCCGAAGGGATTCGTCCGGCCGGTGGAGGTCTACCGGGAGGAACCGTGGGGCCTCTACATGGGCAGGCACTCCGACCATCCGAACTTCCACTACCTGGAGTCGTGGGTGCTGCCCGAGCTGTCGCTGCGGGCGACGAAGTTCCACCACAACCCGGGCGTGGAACGCTGGCAGGACATCTACGTCGACGTCGGGTCGTTCACCAGGGAGTCGGCCACGCTGTGGAAGTCGGTCGACCACTACCTGGATCTACTGGTGCGCACCGGCCGGGAGGTCGAACTGGTCGACATCGACGAACTGCTGGCCGCGCACGCCGATGGCCTGCTCGGCGCGGCGGACTGCCAGGCCGCGATCGAGCACGCGACCGCGGCGATCGACGGGATGGCCGCGCACGGGCACTCGCTCGAGGCCTGGCTGGCCACCCGGGGTATGACGCTGACCTGGCGCTGAAATAACGACACCGCCGGCGACCCTCGGTAGCGAGGTCGCCGGCGGTGTCGTCGTTCGGAGCGGGATCAGCCGGCCGACAGGCTCGGGAACAGATCCGCCAGACCGCCGCCGCAGCCCGCGCTGCCGGTCGCCGGCGCCTGGGCCACGGTGACGGTGATCGAATCACTGATCAGCAGCTGGCGCGCCTCGAGCTTGTGCTGACCCGCCGTGGTGGGCTTCCAGGTGGTGCTCACCGTGCCCGAGAGCAGCGACGGCGACACCGTGGCGATGTCGACACCGTTGTCGGTGAACTTCACCGAGGTCAGCCGGTCGACCTCGACGCTGGCGGTCAGCTTGTAGCTACAGCCGACCTTGTGGTCGCTGCCCGCCACCGTGACGTTGCCGACCCAGGCGGAGGCCTGCGGGGCGGCCAGCACGATACTGGCGGCGACGGCGCCGAATGCGGTGACGCCGAAGCCCGCACGGCCGAACTGACGGTGATGTGTTGTCATACGCGCTACAACTTCCCTGTGAACCGAGTCACCGGCTGGTGACTCGGCACAATGTACCCAGCGCGCGACACCCCTCGGCCGCTTTTTGAAACATTGATGTTTAACAGATTGGTCTCGGTCAGACGCGCGCGCGAGCCCAGTCGGTGACCACCGGATACACCGCGTCGAACCACGGTTCCTGCACCGCGTAGTACGCCTGGGCGGCCGCCTCTCCGGCCTTGCCCGCCGCCGCCTGCTCGGCCTCGCGCTTGATCACCAGGTACGCCGCGCGCGCGTCCTCGTCGGCGCGCAGCCAGTCCCGCAGCTCGAGGGCGAACCGCTGGCCGGGCGAATCCTGCACGCGCAGATGGATGTTCGCGGGGCGGGCGGGATCGGCATTGCCGTGCAGGCGCTTGCCCCAGCGGGCCAGGTCGGTGCCGTCGGGATCACCGGGGGTCGGCTTCGGGTTGTCGTGGGTGACTCCGGGCGCGGGCGGGAACCCGGCCCCGGCGAGCGCGTCGGCCAGCGACTCGGCGGTGGCCAGGTCGGCCACCGTCACCTGGATGTCGATGACGTCCTTCGCGGGCAGGCCGTGCACCGCGGTGGACCCGATGTGGTCGATCCGCACCGCCGACGCGCCACACGCCAGGTGCAGCCGCGCGATGATCCGGCGGGCCTGCGCGGCCCAGTCCGGGTCGGCGGGCACCAGCCGATACGCGGCCTCGGCGCGGATGCCCTCGCGCTGATTGCGCTCGAACGGCACCAGCCGCTCGGTCCACAGCGCGCGCACCCGGTCCTCGACGATCTCCGGGGCGCCGTTGTTGTCGAGCCACACGTCGGCGACCGCGTGCCGCTGCTCGTCGGTGGCCTGGGCGGCGATCCTGGTGCGCGCGTCGGCCTCGGCCACGCCACGCTGCTCGACCAGCCTGCGCAGCCGGGTCTCGACCTCGGCGCCGACCACCAGGACCAGCTGCATAAGCGGGGCCAGCCCGTTCTCGACGAGCAGCGGAATGTCCTGCACGACGATCGCCTGCGCGGGCGCGGCACCGATCAGCTCCGCGGTCCGCGCGCCGACCAGCGGATGGGTGATCGCGTTGAGCTTGCCCCTGGACTCGTCGTCGGCGAAGGCGACCGCGGCCAGCGCGGGCCGGTCGAGACTGCCGTCGGCGGCGAGGATGTCCGGCCCGAACGCCTCGACCAGCGCGGACAGTCCCGGCGTGCCGGGGGCGACGACCTCGCGGGCGATCGCGTCGGAGTCGATCAGCACCCCCCCGCATTCGACCAGGGTCCGCGCCACTGTGGATTTACCCGCTCCCATGCCTCCGGTGAGGCCGATCCGCAACATGGGGCCCAGTCTCGCAGACGCCGCGCCGCCCGGTCCGCGCCATCGGATTCTTTCCGACACGCCCATGCGCCGACCGGCGCAAATCCGGGGTCGGGCGAGTCGCGTGGATTAATGTTCGCGCTGGCGAGAATGCCGACAGCAGCTACCGAAGGATGAGCATGGGCACCACAGACCACCGGACGGCTCGCCACCGCCTGGGAATGCCCGGCGGTGTGCATTGCATCGAACACCCCGCTGTCGCGGCGACTCTCGCCGAATACCGCCGATCGTGGTTCACCGCCCTGATCTCCCCCGCCCGGCACAGCTTCGCCGCGATGCGCAAACGTCCCAGCATGGCCGCCGCCGCGGGCTACTGGGTCCCCGCCGCCGCGAGCTGACTTCCCGCGACCGCGCGCAACGGGCCCGGCGACGAATCGCCGGGCCCGCGCCGTGTCACACCCCGACCGGACCGCTCGGCGCGCGTCTGCCGCCCGGCTGCTGCGTCGGCATCGCGTTCGGCGGCACCGGGTAGGGCGCGCCCTGACCGAGGGTGCCCGCCGCGATGTTCGGCCCGCACTGCGCGACCGCCGCGTCCGCCTTGGGTCGCGGGTCGGGCAGCACCGGCCTGGCGGCGTTCGGCGCGGCCGCGAAATCGAAGGTCGAGGTCATGTCCCCGGTGACGCCGCGCCGCCACGCGGTCAGGTTCGGCACGTCGACCCCGAACCTGGTTTCCAGCAGCCGCAGCTGCGAGGTGTGGTCGAAGGTCTGCGAGGCGACCAGCCCGCCGCGGCTGTAGGGCGAGACGACCAGACAGGGCACCCGGTAGCCGAGACCGATCGGCCCGGCGATCCCACCCGCGGCGGGCACCCGGTCCAGCGGCACGGTCAGGAACTCCCCCGCCGTGCCCGGCTGCGGGGTCGGCGGAACGACGTGGTCGAAGAAGCCACCGTTCTCGTCGTAGCTGATGATCAGCGCGGTCTTCTCCCACACCGCCGGGTTCGAGGTGAGGATGTCGAGCAGCTGCACGATCCCGACCGCGCCGAAGGCGGCGGGCAGGGCCGGATGCTCGCAGTGCAGCACCGACGGCACCACCCAGGACACGGCGGGCAGGGTGTCGTTCGCGACGTCGGCCTGGAAGTCGTTGGGGTACACCGGCGCGATGCCCCGCCGGGCCAGCTCGGAGTTCGGGTCGGCGGCCTGGGTGAAGCAGCCCATCATGCCGTCGAGGATCATCGAGGACGCCGGACCGACATCGCGGTTGCTGTAGATCTTCCAGCTCACGCCCGCCTCGGACAGGTTCTCCGGGTAGGTGCGCCAGCTGTAGACGTTCTTCGGGATCAGCAACGGCGTCTCCACCAGCGGACCACCGGCCAGCCCGTCGGGATCGATGGTGGCGCTGACCCAGTACAGCCGGTTGGGATCGGTCGGGCCGAGCACCGAGCAGTGGTAGTTGTCGCAGAGCGTGAACGCCTGCGCGAGCTCGGTGTGGATCGGAATGTCTTCCGGCAGGTAGTAACCCATCGCCGCGGGCGCGTTGGCGGGCCCGACCGAGGCCACCGACATCGGCATCCAGCCGTCGTTGCGCCCGTCGTTGAACGCCTTGTGCATGCCCGGCCAGGTGTGGTCTGGGTCGTTGATGCACTCACCGTCCAGGGTGGCGCCGCGGGTGGTGTCGAGCCGGAAGGGCTCGACGAAACCGTCCGCGGTGGGCCCGATTCCGGGCGACCAGCCGTACTGACGCCACGCCGCCGACTCCTCGCCGAAGCCGCGCACCCCCGACAGCGTGCCGAAATAGTGGTCGAAGGACCGGTTCTCCTGCATGAGCAGGACGAAATGCTCGATGTCGCCGAGCCCGCCCATTCCGGCCGGATCGGCGGCGAAGGCGCGGTCGATGATCGGATTCGCCCAGGTGGCAAGCGTTCCCACAGCGCCGGCGGCCATCGCTTTGGCGAGGAACTGACGCCGGTTGAGGCCGGCGAAGGGACCAGAACTCATGTCGATGGAGCACCTTTCCCGAAGGGGGGATGGAGCGATCGGCGCCGACACTACTCCACCCGACCTGGGAAAAGGCCGAAGGCCCCGGTCCGTGTGGACCAGGGCCTTCGGTACTGCTCTACCCGAATCAGGCGTTGCCGGAGAGCTTCTCCCGCAGAGCCGCGAGCTGGGCGTCGCTGGCGAGCGAACCACCGGCGGACTCGGCCGGGCCGGAGGTGGCCTGCGAGCCGCTCTCGGAGGAGTAGTTGCCCGAGGTGGCACCGCCGTTGGCGGCCTCGGCGGCAGCGTCGGCTGCCATCTTCTCCATCTGAGCGGTGTGCATCTTGTGGCGACGCTCGGCCTCGGCGTAGCGGCCTTCCCACTCTTCACGCTGCTTGTCGAAGCCCTCGAGCCATTCGTTGGTCTCGGGATCGAAGCCCTCGGGGAAGATGTAGTTGCCCGCATCGTCGTAGCTGTCGGCCATGCCGTACTTCGACGGGTCGAACTCGGCGTGGTAGTCCTCGTTCGCCTGCTTCAGCGACAGCGAGATCCGGCGACGCTCCAGGTCGATGTCGATGACCTTGACCATCGCGTCGTCGCCGACGGCAACGACCTGGTCCGGGACCTCGACGTGGCGCTCGGCCAGCTCGGAGATGTGCACCAGGCCCTCGATGCCCTCTTCGACGCGCACGAACGCACCGAACGGAACCAGCTTGGTGACCTTGCCCGGCACGATCTGACCGATCGCGTGGGTGCGGGCGAACTGACGCCACGGGTCTTCCTGGGTGGCCTTGAGCGACAGGGAGACGCGCTCGCGGTCCAGGTCGACGTCGAGAACCTCGACGGTGACCTCGTTGCCGACCTCGACGACCTCGGACGGGTGGTCGATGTGCTTCCAGGACAGCTCGGAGACGTGCACCAGGCCGTCGACGCCACCCAGGTCCACGAAGGCACCGAAGTTGACGATCGAGGAGACCACACCCTTGCGGACCTGGCCCTTCTGCAGCTGGTGCAGGAACTCGCTGCGGACCTCGGACTGGGTCTGCTCGAGCCAGGCGCGACGCGACAGGACCACGTTGTTGCGGTTCTTGTCGAGCTCGATGATCTTGGCCTCGATCTCCTTGCCGACGTACGGCTGGAGGTCGCGGACACGACGCATCTCGACGAGCGAGGCGGGCAGGAAGCCACGGAGGCCGATGTCGAGGATCAGGCCGCCCTTGACGACCTCGATGACGGTGCCCTTGACGGCCTCGTCCTTCTCCTTGAGCTCCTCGATCGTGCCCCACGCGCGCTCGTACTGCGCCCGCTTCTTCGACAGGATCAGGCGGCCTTCCTTGTCCTCCTTGGTGAGAACCAGGGCCTCGACCTCATCGCCCACGGAAACGACCTCATTGGGGTCGACATCGTGCTTGATGGAGAGTTCGCGGGAGGGGATGACGCCTTCGGTCTTGTAACCGATGTCGAGCAGGACCTCGTCACGATCGACCTTGACGATGGTTCCCTCGACGATGTCGCCATCGTTGAAGTACTTGATCGTGGCGTCGATGGCGGCGAGGAAATCCTCGGCGGAGCCGATGTCGTTGACGGCTACCTGCGGCGAGGTGACGGTGGTGGGCATATGTGGATTTGCTCCGGACGGATTGTGGTCGGTTGCGGACATTGGAACTTTCGGTACGCTGCGAGATCACCGCGACGAGGCGACGAAGGATACCGGGTAAGTATCGCACGGACCGCCACACTTGCTGGTGATCGAACTCAGCACGGGCGACTCCGTCATCGGATACCGTACGCATTCAACCCCGGCGCACAGCGCTCCTCGAAAGACACTCGCGTGCCTCAGCGTACGCGACCCCTGTCCAGCCGGGCAAACCACCCCCTCCACCCCGCGGATACCCTGATCGCCGTGTCGGACGACGAACGCCATGCGCAGGCCAACGCGCTGCTGGGAACCACCGCGACCACCCGGACCAAGATCGGTTCGGCGGACAGCGAACGCGCGAGCAGGCGCTGGTGGGACGCCGACGCCGACCAGTATCACCAGACCCACGCCGACTTCCTCGGCGTCGATTCCCCCGAGGGCGAGTTCGTCTGGTGCCCGGAGGGCCTGCACGAGGGCGATATGGGCTTCCTCGGCGAGCTGAGCGGCAAGACCGTGCTGGAGATCGGCTGTGGTTCCGCGCCGTGTTCGCGCTGGCTGGCGGGCCAGGGCGCCTATCCGGTCGGCCTCGATCTGTCGATGGGCATGCTCGAGCGGGGCGTGGCGGCGATGGCGCGGGGTGGGCCGCGGGTGCCGCTGGTCCAGGCCGGCGCCGAGGCGCTGCCGTTCGCCGACGCCTCCTTCGACCTGGCCTGTTCGGCCTTCGGCGGGGTCCCGTTCGTCGCCGATTCCGCGCTGGTGATGCGGGAGGTCGCCCGGGTGCTGCGGCCGGGTGGGCGCTGGGTGTTCTCGGTGAACCACCCGATGCGCTGGATCTTCCCCGACGATCCCGGCGCGGACGGCCTGGTCGCGCGCATCCCCTATTTCGACCGGACGCCGTATGTCGAGGTCGACGGCGACGGGGTGCCGACCTATGTCGAGCACCATCGCACCATCGGTGATCGGGTCAGGGAGATCGTCGGCGCCGGCCTGACCCTGCTCGACATCGTCGAACCCGACTGGCCGGAGTGGCTGGACCGGGAGTGGGGTCAGTGGTCGCCGCTGCGCGGGGAGATCTTCCCCGGCACCGCCATCTTCGTCACCGAGAAGCCGGGCGCCTAGAACTCGGGCAGCGCCGCGAAGCCGGGGTCGACCCGCACGTTGGGCACGGTCTCGGCGATCCAGCGGCGGGCCCTGGTCAGGGCGTGCTCGGGGAACACGGCGTCGAAGCGGACGTCGTCGGACAGGAGATAGGGCAGGCGCCCGCGCAATCCCGGCGCGTACGGGTGCGGCGGGCACATCTCGGCGCGGTGGACCTGCGCGCCGATCGAGGATTCCCGCAGCCCGGGCACCCCGGTCTCCGGACAGATGATCTGGAACACCGCGGAGCACCGGTCCTTGGGCACCACGATCGACGCGGCGAAGACGAGCTCGCCGCGCGGCCCCGGCAACTGTGTCTTCTCCACCCGCAGCAGCGCGGGCAACTGGTCGACCCAGACCACGAACGCCTCGATCAGACAGCCGGTGCGGGCGTGGTGCTCGGCCAGCCGCCTGCGCAGCCGCGGCAGATCGTGCAGCCGGGCGGGCAGGTCGGGCGCGCCGTCGACATAGGTCAACGCGACGACATCACGAGTGGCCGGATTCCCCCAGGTCGTGTTGTCCAACTGCTGCATTCCAGGAATGTCGAACGAGATGGGCACCGGGACAACTTACCGGCGCGGACGAGTTCGGTTGTCCCCGTGCGCGGTAGAACGTGCCGCTCAGGCGGAAATACGTGCTTCGACCAAGTCGACCAGCCAGGATTGGTGACCGATCACCACCGCGCGGCTGCGCGGGGTGGCCAGCACGGGCGCCAGCGCGGTCCGGAACGCCTCGGCGGTGGCGCGGTCGTCGAAATCGAGGTCGACGAGGACGCGGGCCGGGTCGCCCTCGACGCGGCCGACGCGGTAGGTGCGCACGCCGTGCTCGGCTCGGAAGCGTTCGTACTGGTCGAAGGCCGCCTTCCAGGTGTCGTAGTCACGCACGGTGTTGTCGATGTGCAGGGTGGTGGTCATGGTCGCCTCCGTTGCTCGATGGAATACATCGAGTGTCGGCCCGATCGATGCCCCGCCGACATCCCTGATGCTGGGGGTTTTCGCCGTAGACTGAGCCGGTGCCGAGCGCCTTGGCCGACCGGGTGAGCCGGCTGTGCCGTGCCGATCACTCCGCCAAACGACTGCGCGAGCTCGTGTTGGCCGAGATACGGCTGTCGATGCCGTTCACCGGCCATGTCTTCGCGCTCACCGACCCGGTCACCGCGGTCGCGACGGCCCCGCTCGCCGATGTGCCCGGCCTCGATCTGGCGCGCCTGCCGGACCTGATCCGGGCCCGCTATCTCACCCCGCTCAATCGCTGGGACACCCTGCGCGGCACCGGCGCCCACTCCCTGCTCGAGGCCACCGACGGGGAACCCGACCGCTCGCTGCTGTGGCGCACCGCCCAGCGGGCCCTGGGCGTCACCGACTCGGCCACCGTCACCTTCGCCGATCGCTACGGCTGCTGGGGATTCCTGGAATTGCTCCGGGTCGACGAATCACCGTTCACCAGAGGCGAACTCGCCGCCCTCACGGCACTCACGCCCGCGATGTCGACCGCGCTGCGCGCCACGGTCGGCGCCGGGTTCGTCGAATCCGACGCGCAACTGCCACCGCTGGGTCCCGCGGTCGTCCTGCTCGACGACGACCTGCGCGTGCGCTCGCAAACCGCGGCCGCCGCCGCGTCGCTGCTGCGCCTGCTCCCGCCCGACGAACCCGTCCCGCCGGTCCCCGCCTCGGTCTACAACGCGGGCGCCGCGCTGCTCGCCGCCGAGGCGGGCACCCCGATCGGCCCCGCCTCGGCCCGCATCCACCTGGGCGGCAACCGCTGGCTCACCGTGAAGGCCGACCGTCTCGGCGACCACGACATCGCCGTCGCCCTGGAACCGAGCACCGCCACCGAACGCCTGGACCTGTTCACCCGCGCCAACGGCCTGTCCACTCGCGAATCCCAGGTCCTCACCCTGCTGGCCACCGGCCTGGACTCCCGCGAACTGGCCGCCGAACTCGTCCTCTCCGAACACACCGTCAACGACCACGTCAAAGCCATCCTCGCCAAGTCCGCCACCCGCACCCGCCAACGCCTGCTCACCCGCGTCCTCGGCATCACCTGACGCGGGCGCTACTTCGATCGGGGCTTGCGGCCCGCCTGGTCGAGGGCGAGGCGGAGGGCGTATTCGATCTGGGAGTTGACGCTGCGCAGGTCGTCGGCCGCCCACTTGGCGATGGCCTCGTGGACGGCCGGGTCGAGCCGCAGCAGGACCTTCTTGGGTTCCTTCTTCGGCACCGTCATCGCGGTCAGGCGTAGAGGGATCCGGTGTTCACGACCGGCTGGGTGGCGCGGTCACCGCAGAGGACGACGAGCAGGTTCGAGACCATGGCGGCCTTGCGTTCCTCGTCGAGTTCCACGGTGCCCGCCGCGGCGAGGCGGTCCAGCGCCAGGCCGACCATGCCGACCGCGCCCTCCACGATCTGGGTGCGCGCGGCGACCACCTGGGCGGCCTGCTGGCGGACCAGCATGGCCTGGGCGATCTCGGGCGCGTAGGCCAGATGGGTGATCCGGGCCTCGATGACCTCGATGCCGGCGGTGAGAGTGCGCGCGCGCAGTTCCTCGGTGAGCTCCTCGGCCACCTCGGCGCCGTCGCGCAGGCTGGTCCGCGCGTCGTCGTGGGCGTCGTAGGGGTGGGTGGTGGCGAGGTGGCGCACCGCCGCCTCGGACTGGGTCTCGACGTACTCCTCGTAGTCGTCGACCGCGAACGCCGCCTTGAAGCTGTCGACCACCTTGTAGACGACGACCGCCGCGATCTCGACCGGATTGCCGTCGGCGTCGTTGACCTTCAGCTTCTGTGTCTCGAAGTTGCGCACCCGCAACGAGATCGACTTGCGGTCGGTCAGCGGGAGCACCGAGAAGAACCCGGGGTCCGACACCGAGCCGACGTAGCGGCCGAAGAAGGTGACGACCTTCGCCTCGTTCGGATTGACGATGATCAACCCGGTGGCGAGCACCGCCAGCACCAGCACGATGACGGCCGCGGCGGCCGCGCCCACCCAGGCCGGCGCCCCGCCGTCGTGCTGGGTGGCGGCGATGAACGCGAAAACGGCGGCGGCGCCGAACACCAGGGTGAGCACCAGCCACCCCAGCAAGACGACGAATCCGTTGACGCGGAATGCGGACCGCAGCTCCATGACATCCTCCCGATATCTGAGTGATATCACCAAGATAGTAGAGATCGGTCGGATCGACAAGCGTCGGAATCCCTACGCGGGCGCGATATTGCGGTTGAAACGGAACATGTTGCGCGGGTCGTAGGCCGCCTTGGCCGTGACCAGCCGGGCGTAGGTGTCCGAGGTGTAGCCCGCCACGGTCTGCGCCGCGTCCGCGGCGGCACCCGCGCCGTAGAGGAAGTTCAGGCTGTGCCCGATCGTCCACGGCGCCAGCGCTTCCCGGACCGCCGCCAGGCCGGCGGGTGCGGTGTCGCCCGCCGCGCCGGTGATCACCCGGACGACGAACTCCGCGTCGCGGTGGTCCACCGACGACGCGTCGCCGTGCCGCAACGCCCCGCCCAGGTGCCGGATGTCGACGACGGCGTCGACCGGGCCACCGGGGGCGGTCAGCGCACGCAATGCCGCGATGCCCTCGCCGGTCAGCTCGGACAGCAGCGCGTTGGTGGCGGCGTAGGCGTGCGGGAAGTCCGGGTCGCTGTGGATGGTGTGCGACTCGGTGTACGGCATGACACGCAGGTCGTCGCGCAGCCGCTCGCCGATCGCGCGCAGGGGCGCGACGAGCCGTTCGCCTTCCTCGGCGGGGCCGTCGAAGGCGATCCGGATCGAGGCGACGTGCCTGCCGCGCATCGGTTCCGGCACCGGTGGGATGTCCGGGAAGGTGACCACCGCGATCGTCGAGGTGAGGGTGTCGGGCAGCGTCGCGGTCCATCGCCGCCAGGTGTCGAGCGCCGGGTCGACCAGCGGGGTGTCGAAGATCAGCTGGCCGCCGTACACCTCGGTCACGGGCACCAGCGCGAGCTCCAGTGCGGTGACCACACCGAAGTTGCCGCCGGAGCCGAGCACCGCGCCGAACAGCTCGTCGGCGGGGGTGAGCGTGCGCATCCGCCCGTCGGCGGTCACCAGGTCGATCGAGCGCACATGGTCTGCGGCATAACCGAATTCGCGGGCCAGCAATCCGAGCCCACCGCCGAGCACGTACCCGACGACGCCCACCGAGGGCGAGGAACCGTTGAGCGGCGCCAGCCCGTGCGCGGCCGCCGCCTCGACCAGGACACCGGCCCGCACCCCGGCGCCGATCCGCGCGGTGCGCGTGCGCGCGTCGACGGTGATGGCGTCCATCCGGCGGGTCGTGATGAGCACGCCGTGGTCGGCCGCCACCGAGAGCCCGTGCCCGGTCGCCTGTACGGCGACCGGAAGTCGGTGCCGGGCGGCGTATTCCACGGCGGCGCGGACGTCCTCGGCATGCACCGCGCCGACGACCAGGGCGGGACGGTGGGTGTAGGCGGTCTGGAACCCGGCCACCTCCTCGGCGTAGCCGGGGTCGGCCGGGGTGAACACCGGGCCGGTGAAGCGGAGGGAATCGAGGGTCTGCGCTGCGTTCTCGGTCATACCTTCGACTGTGCCGCCGCGCCGTCGAGAAGTACAACAGATAGTCTTTCTCGCCTCGATAACTACTGGTTATGGGAAACGCTAGAATCCCGGCATGGAACTGCGGCAGCTGCGGTATTTCGTCACCGTCGTCGACGAGGGCGGGTTCACGCGCGCGGCCGAGCGCCTGCACCTGACACAGCCGGGACTGAGCGCGCAGATCAGGCAGCTGGAACGCGAGCTGGGGCAGCCACTGCTGGTCCGGGGCACCCGCTCGGTGACACCCACCGAGGTCGGGTCCGCCGTGCTCGGGCACGCGCGGGCCGCACTGGCGGCGGCCGACCGGATCGGCGAGACCGTGCAGGAATTCACCGGGCTGCTGCGCGGGCACGTGCGGCTGGGGGTGATCTCCGGTGCGGCCACCGAGGAGTTCGATGTCGCCGGAGTGCTCGCCGACTTCCACGACGATCACCCGCGGGTGGGGATCAGCCTCACCGAGAACACCGCCGAGCGGATGCTGGCCGCGATCGAGTGCGGCGAGCTGGATCTCGCGATCGTCGGATTGACCGGCGCCGCACCGGGTCCCGGCGTCGGCCTCGAGGTGATCCTCGAGACACCGGTGGTCGCCGCCGTCGCGCTCGACGCACCGGTCGATCCCGCCGAGTCGGCCGGCACGATCACCCTGGCGGCGTTGACCGATCGACAGCTCATCTGCCTGCCCACCGGGACCGGGCTGCGCGGCGTCTTCGAACGCTCCTGTGCCGCTGCCGGTTTCACGCCACAGGTCGCGTTCGAGGCCGCCGCTCCCCCGCTCCTGCTGCGCCTGGCCGCGCGGGGTCTCGGCACCGCGGTCGTGCCCGCGCTCACCCCGGCCGAGGCCGCCGCGTTCGGCGTGCGCGCCCTGGCCATCGTCGAGCCGCGCATCCACGGCCGCCTCGCGATCGCCTGGCGCACCGACCGTCCCGGCAGTCCCGCGGCCACCGTGCTGCTCGGCCAGCTGCGCATCGCGCTCGGGAGCCGTGCCCGTGGGTGATATCGGCACTACTCGAGCACCCGCGCGAACCCCAGCGCGCGAGGCCGACACCCCCGTCGCCCGGTGTACTCAGCGCCGACGGGCGGTCGCCGACGCGCAGGCTTCGGCGTAGCCGCGTACCAGGGGGCGGGTGTCGTCACGGCGCCAGGCCAGAGCGAGTTCACACGGGCCGAGGCCGGTCACCGGCCTGGTCACGACGCCGTCGTGGGCGACGAGCGGGGCGTTGCCGGTGGCGAGCAGCACCACGCCGTCACCGTTGACCAGGGCTTCGTAGGTCTCCTCGGTACTGGAGACCTCGGCGCCGATGCGCGCAGGCCGACCGCCGCGCGCGTCGACGGCCAGCCAGTAGTCACGCAGCGCGCCCGCGGTGGCGGGCAGCGCGAGGAAGGGTTCGTCGAGGAGGTCGGCGAAGGCGATGGTGGCGCGACCGGCGAGACGATGGGTGTCCGGCAGGGCGACGAGGCGGGGTTCGGTGGCGACGACCAGCCAGCGGTAACGCTCACTGTCGGCCAGCGGGAGCCAGACATAGGCGACATCGGCGGACCCGTCGGCCAGACCGGCGGTCGGATCGTCCCAGCCGACTTGGCGCAGCACGGGTTTCGCGTCGGGGAAGGCGGCGGCGAACCGGGAACGCACGGCGGGCAGGATGCCCCGGCCGGGACTGGTGCTGATCCCGATCGACAGTTCCGCCTGCTGGGCGGCCTTCGCCGACGCCACCGCGGCCGCGGCCGCCTCCCACGCGGCCAGCACCCGACGGGCCTGCGGCAACAGCGCCGCCCCGACCGGGGTCAGCGCCACCGAGCGCGAGTCCCGCACGAACAGTGCCGCGCCGAGCTGACTCTCCAGCTTGCGGATCTGTTTGCTCAGGGCGGGCTGGGAGACGTAGAGCCCGTCGGCGGCCGCCGTGAAGTTCAGCGATTCGGCCACCGCGACGAAATAGCGCAGCTCGCGCCCGTGCACGTCCATAACCACTGGTTATCACAGCGGGTATTGGACGGCCGCGCGCCGCGACGGAAGTATCGGCGGCACATCAGGAATCGATCGAGGAGACCCAGATGAGCAACCCCCAGATCTGGCTGGTCACCGGTGCGAGCAGCGGCTTCGGCCGGGCCATCGCGGAGGCGGCGATCGCGGCGGGCGACACCGTCGTCGCCGTGGCCCGCCGCACCGCGCCGCTGGACGATCTGGTCGCCGCGCACCCCGATCAGCTCGAAGCGATCGCCCTCGACGTCACCGATACCGCACGCATCGACGCGGTCGTGGCCGATGTGGTCGCCCGGTACGGGCGGATCGACGTACTCGTCAACAACGCGGGCCGCACCCAGGTGGGCGCGGTCGAGGAGACCACCGACGCCGAACTGCGTGACCTGTTCGACCTGCACGTCTTCGGCCCCGCCGCCCTCACCCGCGCCGTCCTCCCGCACCTGCGCGCGCAGCGCGGTGGCGCGATCGTGCAGATGAGCAGCTTCGGCGGGCAGCTGTCCTTCGCGGGCTTCGCCGCCTACAGCGCGACGAAGTTCGCGCTCGAGGGCCTGTCGGAGGCGCTGGCCGACGAAGTTGCCCCGTTCGGCATCAAGGTACTGATCGTGGAGCCCGGCGGCTTCCGCACCGGACTCATGAGCCCCGGCGCCGCGACCCTCAGCACGGAGACCGACGCCTACGCCGATACCGTCGGCCCGACCCGTCGCATGGTCGAGACCAGCGATGGACTCCAGCCCGGCGATCCGGCCAAGGCCGCCGCCGCCATCCGCGCGGCACTGGCCGCGGACAAGACGCCGCTGCGGCTGCCGCTGGGCAACGACGCGGTCGACGCCATCCTCGGCCATCTCGACTCGGTGCGCACCGAGCTGCTGGAGTGGGAAACCACCGCCCGCGGAACCGATTTCGACGACCACTGACCGCGAACGGCCCGGACCGCGGTCACGGTCCGGGCCGGCGGGCGTCACGCCGCGATCGGGTCGGCCTGCGGCGCACCGCGATCCGGCGTCGATCGGCGACCGGCCACCTCGCGCAGCACGAGGTAGATCGGGAAGGCGATGGGCGACAACAGGATCGTGCCGACCAGCAGCGGAGCCATCAGCAGCGGAGGGATGTCGCGCGCGCGGCTGTCGAGGTAGATCCAACGGCCGAGGAACAGGTCCCAGGCGATGATCTGCGCCCACAGGGCCGTCAGCACGGCAGGGTCGGCGACGGCGTCGGTGATCGCGGCCAGCGACGGGGAGCTCACCAGCGACCACATCGCGCCGAGGACCGGGACCGCGACGATCGCCCAGACGACCAGCGGCACCAGCGTGATCCACGGCGAGCCGATGATCGCGCGGGTCCGGCGCCAGGTGGGCGCCAGGATCATCAGCGCCCAGAACGGGACGGTGACGAAGAAGGACAGGTCGAACAGCGTGCTCATGCGGGGACTGCCTTTCGGACGCCGATCGCGCTCGCGATCGAGATCAGGGTGCCGAGAACGACGCCGGTGAGGATCGCGGCGGCCACGGTCAGGGTGGTCTGGTCGGGGTGGATGAGCGGTTGACCGCGCAGCGCCTGCCAGGTGACCAGCGCGAGCACCGCGGCGTAGCCGGCGGCCATCGTGACGACCAGGCCGAGGCGCACCCGCAGCACCCGCAGCAGCGGGATCCGGGGCGCGAGCAGCACCAGCAGCGCGGCGAACAGCGGCACCGCCTGCAGGGCGTGCATGCCGACGAAGTGCGGGATGCGCAGGTCGCCGTCGGTGGTGCTCCAGCCGGTCAGCGGCATTCCCGGGGTGCCGTCGGGCGCGCCGACGGTGTGCGCGCCCGCGATGCCGTCGACCCCGGATTCACGGCCCGGCATGAGATTGCCCAGCGCCAGGCCGACCAGGGTGATGGCCAGCCCGAGCCGGATCGACCAGGTGATCGCGGCGTCCCCGATCCAGCTCAGCGAGAGCTGCACGGCGACGACCATGGTGGCCAGGAAGAGCACGATGATGGTGCTGCCCATGGTGATCCACAGGACGGCGTCGACGGTGGTCGTCATGTTGTAGTGACTGCGGTTGCCCCGGATGACCTGCCCGAAGATGACCAGCTGCTCGATCGCCCCGGCGACCACGATCACCGTCGCCATCGCCCCGGTGAGCCGGGAGGCCTTGGGCCGCAACGAGATCAGCCAGGCCAGCGCCAGGCAGTAGAACACGAACGAGATCGCGAACTTGCCCGGCTTGAACCAGGCGGTCGACCCGGCGATCACCCGGTCGTCGACCACCATGCCGACCACCGCGACCACGGCGAGCACGGCGTTGACGGCGGCGAAATACAGCAGTGGACGGTGCAGTGGGGCGCGGCGGCGGGGCAGCGAGTCGACGGTCTGGACGGACATGGCGCATCTCCCAGTGATAGATAGTTTTACTATCCGTTATGGATAGTTAGACTATCCGCAAGCCGGGCAGTCGGCAAGGGGGCCGAATGACAACGGAGGTAGCGGTGCGAATCTCGGAGTTGAGCGAGCGCAGCGGCATCGCGGTGGCGACGATCAAGTACTACCTGCGGGAGGGGCTGCTGCCCGCGGGCGCGCGCACCAGCCCCAACCAGGCCAGTTACGGAGAGGAACACCTGCGCAGGCTGCGGCTGGTGCGCGCGCTGATCGAGGTGGGCGGACTACCGGTGGCGACGGTGGGCGATGTGCTCGCCGCCGTCGACTCCCCCGATCTGCCGCTGTTCAGCCTGCTCGGCGTGGTTCAAGGCAGCATGTCCGCCCCCGCGCCCGCCGCGCCCGAGGCCGACTGGGACCGCGCGTACGAGACCGTGCGCGCGGAGATGGACCGGCGCGGCTGGGACACGAAACCGAGCCCGGAGGCGATCGACACGCTCACCTCGGTGCTGGTGCGCCTGGCCCAGCTCGGCTACACGGACTGGGGCACCACGGCCCTGCCCAACTATTTCGACGGTGCGCGAGTGATCGCGGAGACCGATGTGGCGACGGCGTTGGCCGCCGGCGGGCGCGAGGACATCGTCGACGCGGTGGTGGTGCTGACCGTCCTCGGCGACACCGCCCTGGCCGCGATCCGCCGCATCGCCCAAGCGCAGGTATCCCTGGAACGACTGACCGTCGACGAATGAGAAACGGCCCCGCGGACAGTCCGCGGGGCCGTTCGCTCACCACCTCAGAGCAGGCGCGACAGGAACGCCTTGGTGCGCTCGTGCTGCGGGTTCGCCAGCAGTTCACGTGGCGGACCCGATTCCACGACGACGCCGCCGTCCATGAACACCAGTTCGTCGGCGACCTCGCGGGCGAAGCCCATCTCGTGGGTCACCACCAGCATGGTCATGCCCGAATCGGCGAGCTCGCGCATGACGGTGAGCACCTCGCCGACCAGCTCGGGGTCCAGTGCCGAGGTGGGCTCGTCGAACAGCATCAGCTTGGGATCCATCGCCAGCGCCCGCGCGATCGCCACCCGCTGCTGCTGACCGCCGGAGAGCTGCGCCGGATAGGCGTTGCGCTTGGCGGCCAGGCCGACCCGGTCGAGCAGTTCCTCGGCCCTGGCGATCGCGTCGGCCTTGCGGATCCCGCGCACCTGGGTGGGCGCCTCGATCACGTTCTCCAGCGCGGTCCGGTGCGGGAACAGGTTGAAATGCTGGAACACCATGCCGATGTCGCGTCGCTGGATCGCGGCATCGCGCGGATGCATCTCGTAGAGCTTGCCGTTCTTCTCCCGGTAGCCGACGAGCTCGCCGTCGACGTAGAGCCGGCCCGCGTTCACCTGTTCGAGGTGGTTGATGCAGCGCAGGAAGGTCGACTTGCCCGAGCCGGATGGCCCGACCAGGGTCAGCACCTTGCCGCGCTGCACCTCGAGCGAGACGCCCTTGAGCACCTTCAGCGCGCCGAAGTTCTTGCACACCCGGTCGGCGAGCACCATCGGCGGCGTCGTCACTGCTGGTTCGCTCATTTCGCCTTCACCGCCGCCTGCGCCGTGGCCAGTTCCTCGAGCTGCTTGGCCGTCAGCTGCCGGGTGGCACCGCGCGAGTAGTAGCGCTCCAAGTAGTACTGCCCGACCATGAGGATGCTGGTGATCGCCAGGTACCAGGTGGCACAGACGAGCAGCAGCGGGATCGGCTGGAAGTTCACGCCGTAGATGTCACGGGCGCGACCGAACAGGTCGGTGCTGAGCGGGATGGCCGTGACCAGCGAGGTGGTCTTGAGCATGCCGATCAGCTCGTTGCCGGTGGGCGGGATGATCACCCGCATCGCCTGGGGCAGCACCGTGCGGCGCATCGTCTGCGTCCACGACATGCCCAGCGCCACCGAGGCCTCGCGCTGCCCCTCGCCGACGGAGTTGATACCCGCGCGCACGATCTCGGCCATGTAGGCGGCCTCGTTGAGACCCAGGCCGATCACCGCGAACAGGAACGCCGCCTGCAGATGCTGCACGTCCAGGTGGAAGAACTGCGGGCCGAACGGCACGCCGAGGTCGATCTGCTTGTAGAGCGAGGGCACCAGACCCCAGAACACCAACTGCACGAAGACCGGGGTGCCGCGGAAGATCCACAGGTAGACCCACGCGGTGGTGCGCAGCACCGGGTTCGGCGACAGCCGCATGACCGCCAGCACGGTGCCCAGGCCCACCGCGATCGCCATCGCGAGCACGGTGAGTTCCAGGGTCACCAGCGCGCCCGCGGTGATCCGGCTGTCGAACAGGTACTTGGCGTAGGTGTCCCACCGGTAGGCGGGGTTCGTGGCCGCGCCGTAGGCGAACAATCCCACCAGGATCAGGATGATTGCCGCCGCGATCCAGCGGCCCGGCCTGCGCAGCGGGACCGCTTTGATCGGTTCGGGTTCGGTGCCCGGTCCGGGCACCTCCGCCGTGTCGTTGCGCTCGGTCACGTCAGCTCACAGCGCCGTTGATCACCGAGGTCTTGATCTGACCGTCCTGGACGCCCCAGTTGGTGGTGATCTCGCCGTACTTGCCGTTGTCGATCAGGTGCTGCAGCGCCTTCTGCAGGGACACCGCCAGCGGCGAGCCCTTCTGCACGGCCCAGCCGTAGGGCGCGGAATCGAACAGCGGGCCCGCGGCCTCGATCTTGCCGCCGCTCTGCTTGATCGCGTACGCGGTCACCGGGGAGTCGGCCGACATCGCGTCGACCTGGCCCAGCACCAGCGCGTTGGTCGCGGCGCTCTGCTCGTCGAAGGCCTTCATATCGATGGCCGGCTTGCCCTCGGCGACACACTTGGCGCTCTTGGCGGGAATCTCGTCGGTGTGCTCGACCGTAGTGGACTGTACGGCGACTTTCTTGCCGCACGCATTGTTCGGATCGATGGCTTTACCGGTTTGCTGGGCCCACTGGATGCCCGCGGAGAAATAGGTCGTGAAATCGACCTGCTGTTCGCGTTCGCGCGAATCGGTGATCGAGGACATACCCACGTCGTAGGTGCCCGCCTGAATCGCGGGAATGATCTTCTCGAACGAGGATTCGACGTAGTCGACCTTCAGCCCGAGGGTGGTCGCGACGGCGTCGAGGAGGTCGACGTCGAAGCCGACGATCTTGCCGCTGGCGTCCTTGTACTCGTTCGGCTGGTACGGCACGTTGACGCCGACCACCAGCTTGCCTGCCTGCTTCACCTTGTCGGGAACGGCCGCGGCGAGCGCGTCGACCTTCTCCACCGACACCTTGGTCACCTCGGCGGTCTCACCCTCGGTGTTGTCGGCACAGCCGGCCAGCACCAGAGCACCGGCGGCCGCGGTACACAACAGGCGCGCGGCGCTGCGGCCGAGAACAATACGAACAGACAAAGGAGCCTCCACATTTCACGTCGACGCCGGCCACGTGTCAGCGCCTGTTTGGCAATGTATGCGAACCGGACACAGCGTGGTGCGACAGTAACCGAAGATTAATCAGCCAATGTGAAAGGGGTCCCTTCACCTCCGGTGCACGCGCGCTCTGACCTGCTCGGTGAATTCGCTGGTGGAAGCCAGCCCACCCAGATCCGCGGTCGCGATTCCGGCCGCCAGGGTGGCCGCGACAGCCCGGTTGATCCGCTCCGCCGCGTCATGCAGCGCGCGGTCGTCGTCGCGAACGGCCAACCACCGCAACAGCATCGCCGCCGACAGTTGCAGCGCCGCCGGGTTGGCGCGATTGCGGCCGGCCAACCCGGGCGCGGCGCCGTGCACGGCCTGGGCCATCGCCTTGGTGTCGGAGCAGTTCAGCGACGCGGCCATGCCGAGCGAGCCGGCCAGCTCGCCCGCGAGGTCGGAGAGGATGTCACCGAACAGGTTCTCGGTGACGATCACGTCGTAGGCCCCCGGCGCGCGGACCAGGTGCGCGGCCATCGCGTCGACGTGCTCGTCGTCGACCCGCACGTCCGGATACTGCGCGGCCACCTCGTAGCAGACGTCGCGGAACAGCCCGGTCGTCATCGGCAGCACGTTCGCCTTGTGCACCACCGTGACCCGCTTGCGCCTGCCCTGGGCCAGCCGCAGCGCCTGGTGCGCGATCCGCTCGCACGCCTGCCGGGTGATCACCGCGACCGCCATCGCCACGTCCGGGGTCGGGCGGAACTCCCCCGATCCGGCGAACATGTTGCGATCGGCGTAGAAGCCCTCACTGTTCTCGCGCACGATCACCAGGTCGATGTCGGGCGCGCTCGCCCGCACCCCGGCGAACGCGGCCGCGGGCCGGATATTGGCGTAGAGACCGAGCCGCTTGCGGATGGTGCCACCCGGCGCCACCCGCATGTCCGTGGGATAGGACGCGTTGTCGTGCGGGCCGAGGATCCACGCGTCGAGGTCCTCGAGCGCGACCAGTGTCTGCTCGGGCAGCGGGTCGGCGTAGGCGGCGATGGCGTCGTGCCCCATCAGCAGCGGCACCCACTCCACCGGGCCGAGCCCGGCCGCGCCGATCGCCTCGTCGACGACCGCCCGCGTCGCGGCGACCACCTCGGGGCCGATTCCGTCTCCGTCGATCACACCGAGCCGCAGGCTCGCCTTCGCACCGTTCACCCGTCCATCCTCGCGCCTGAGGGGACCGAGTCGGCCACGGGGACACGCGGGAGCGACTACTTTCTGCAGATCATGGTGCAGTCGGTGGAGTTGCTCCTGGACGAACACGGCGAGGCCGAGGTCCGGCGACAGTGGGCGGTGCTGGCCGAGGCGGGGATCGGCAGCCCGCGGGGCGCGACCCACCGGCCGCACGTCACGGTCGCCGTGGCTCGCGAGATCTGGCCCCGGATCGACCACGCGCTGGCCAGGATCGAGTTCCGGCCGCTGCCGATCCGGCTGGGCGGGCTGCTCGTCTTCGGCGCC
The DNA here is from genome assembly GCF_040681225.1 of Nocardia sp. NPDC051833. Classification (NCBI taxonomy): domain Bacteria; kingdom Bacillati; phylum Actinomycetota; class Actinomycetes; order Mycobacteriales; family Nocardiaceae; genus Nocardia; species Nocardia sp. NPDC051833. The sequence continues at coordinate 97,644 of NZ_JBFAYK010000005.1, read as the reverse complement.
CGCAGGCCGATCCTGGTGCGGCCCGTCGTGGTCACCGAGGAGTTGCTGGCGCTGCAACGCCGGGTCCACCACCTGGTGCGACCGTGCCCCGGCATCCCCGCGACGATGGCGCCGGACGCCTGGACACCGCACGTCACGCTGGCCCGGCGGGTGCCGCCGGAGCGGCTCGGCGCCGCGATCGGCGCGGTGGCCACCGACCACGACTTTTCCACCGTTGTGGTGGGCATTCGCCGCTGGGACGGGGACGCGCGGCAGGAGCGCCTCGTGGTCGGTGGAAGATAGAGGGACGCCACGGCGTTACAGCCGAGGACACCGACAAGGAAGGGACGTCATGGCCACCCAGACGCTGACCCAGCAGAACTTCGACGAAGTAATCACCGGAAACGACGTGGTCCTCGTCGATTTCTGGGCTTCCTGGTGCGGACCGTGCCGCAGCTTCGCGCCGACCTACGAGGCCTCCTCCGACAAGCACACCGATGTGGTGTACGGCAAGGTCGACACCGAGGCCGAGCAGGGACTCGCGGCCGCCGCGAACATCCAGTCCATCCCGACCATCATGGCCTTCCGCGAGGGCGTGCTCGTGTTCGCCCAGCCGGGCGCGCTGCCGCCTGCCGCGCTCGAGGACCTGGTGACCCAGGTCAAGGGCCTGGACATGGACGAGGTGCGCAAGCAGATCGCCGAGCAGGCCACTCCCGCCGAATAGGCACCCGAAACGCGAAGGGTCCGTTCACCTTTGGTGAGGTGAACGGACCCTTGCGTGCTTTTCGGCTCAGCCGGCGAGCAGGTTGAGCCCCGCGATCATGGCGCGGACGCTCGACTCGGCGGCGTCGGCGCGCATGGCCGCGGCCCAGCCGCGCTTGCCGTTGAATTCGCACAGCACGAAGGTCGCGATGCCCTCGGCGGTGCGGCGCTGGTGGAACTGCAGGATCTCGAGGGGGTAGCCCTCGTCGTAGAGCGCCGAGGTCATGGCGGCGACCGGGCTACCGGCGGCGATGACAGTGCGCAGGTGGTCGGCGAATTCCAGCGTCGCGGTGAAATCCGTTCCGGAACAGGTGAATTCGCGCAGGGTGATCGGCCCCTCGATCCGGGTGTACCGGTCGAGGAACTCGGTGGGAGTCAGGTTGTCGGTCTCGGCGCGCAGCCCCTTGGGGGCGGCGTCGAACAGGGCACGGTCCAGTGTCAGCAGTGTCATTGCAGGTGAGGTCTTCCCGAAGATCGTCTTCGTTGGCAGGTGGGACCAGCAGAACAATGAAAATCAGCCCGCAGCGAGGGGGCCGGTCCGAATCAGACCCCGCTACGGCGGGTTACTACGAGAAGAATCTGCCGTGTGGCTGCCTGCGCGGTCTGCGCAGCAGCGACCGCGCGGTCGCGGTCAGCGACAAGCAGCGCGGCGAAGCGGTCGGCGGGATTCGGCACGGGATCGAGGATAGGGCGATCGTCGCGAAACCGCAACTTACTTCCGGCCCCGCCGTGTCTACTCGTGAGTACCATCACCGCAGCTCAGCGCGCACGCGCTCGGCGCCGGGTACGGTGGTCGCATGGGTACGGTCTTCGCGATGACGATCCCCGGGCTGGCGATCCTGCTGATCCTGCTGGCGCTACTCGAGGTGGTCGTCAACCGGCTCACCGGGACGCGTTTTCTGCCGTGGACGCGCAAGCGCAGCGGGCCCGCGGTGGCGGCGACCGGCTTCGAGCACCTGACCGCGATGTTCCAGGGGTCCAAGCACCACGAGTTCGAGCAGCGGCAGAGCACCCTGATGCACCGGGAGACGCCGTCCGACGGTGCGCCGCCGCGGGATCAGGTGGATCTCAACGGCGGGTCGGCGACCCTTGTCGCTCGCGGCAAGTGAGCCGTATCCGCTAGTCCCCCAGCGGTTTCCGGTCCTCGGCCAGCCGCTCGACCGCGGCGAGCGCCCGCGCGGAACCGTCCACGTCGACCTGCAGGCGCAGCCCATCAGGGCGCCGGCTGGTGCGCAGCACGACCTTGTCGCCCGTCATCACCGGGCCGACGTGCTCCACGATCGCCCGGTACGGCAGCTCGTGACGGTCGGGGTGGGCGGCGAGCGCCTCCTCCACGGCCTCCCAGTAGACGGCGTTGTTGACGTGGCCCAGCCGGTCCACATCGGTCACCCGCAGCGGGAACGGCACCGCCTCACCCTCCGGCCCGTCGAGCTCGGTGAGGGCCGCGCGCCAGCGCAGCCGGTGCTCGGTGGTGCTGGCCAGCATCGGCGCCATGAACGCGTCGCTCATCCGGGCGGGCCGCCCGGCCACCGGGTCGATGTGGATCAGGAAGGCGGCGGCCTCGATGTGCCCGCCGCGTTCGCCCTTCAGCTGAATTCGCATGTCGCACCAGCGATTCGACAGCGCGTCGGCCCACCGGCGCAGCTGCACGCGGTCGCCGAACTCGATCGGCTCGTAGACGTCGATCACGGTGCGCCGCACGATCCACGCCTGGTGGGTGTCGCCGTCCTCGACCGCGTCCAGGTGATCGAAGCCGATGTCCTGCAGATAGCGGGCCACCGCGTCGAGCCGCAGCCGGTCCTGCCCGTCGGTATCGCCGAGGCGCACCGGCCACGAGGCCGCGAAGGCCTGCTCGAGGTCCGGGCAGGAGGGCAGGGGTGTCGCGATGACATCGGCGGTCATACCGCCGATGCTGCCACACCCGGCGCGCGAAACGATGACGCATCTCCGGCCGGGCCGGGACTAGCCGCCCTCGGCGGCCTGCCTGATTCCGTCGACGTGGCCCGCCCACATCGCGCGGGCGTGCTCGGCCTCGGCCGGACTCGCGTTGTTGTCCTGGCTCAGCGTCAGATGGGTGCCGGTCGCGCTGCCGGACAGCTCGTAGGTGAGCGTGTGATAGTTCTCGGGCCGGTCGGGTGCGCCGCTGAGCGGGCTGTAATGGGTAAGTCGCAGCAGCCGGCCGGGCTCGACCGCCAGGATCTCCCCCTTGTCCTCGTAGGCGGTGCCCTCGTACTCGCCCGTCCAGGTGATCGGGCTCCCCGGCAGCCAGTCGGTCGACACCTCGGCCCCGAACATGAACCGGCGGATCTGCGCCGGATCGGTCAGCACGGCCCAGACCCGCTCCGGTGACGCGGTGATCTCGGTGTCGGCGGTGGCCACGAATCCGGTCATGACTCTCAACTCCTTCGGTCGACACCCACCACGCTACGACCGCGCGGTCCCGAAGTCTTGGACGAAGGCGACACCCGCCGTCCAGGTGTACTCGTACTCCGGCACCGCGAACCCGGCGTCGAAATGCCCGATCCTGGCGTCGGTGCGTCGCCAGCCGCGATGCTCGTAGAAGGCGATGGCCGCGCTGTTCTCGCGCAGTACTTCCAGGTAGACCTGGCGATCGGGGAACTCACGCGCCGCCCAGGCCAGTCCGGCCTCGATCAGTCCGGTGCCGATCCCCCGGCCGAGCTGACCCGGCCGGGCGTGCAGGTTGTCCAGGAGTACCCGGCCATCCGGCATCGGCCGAAGGTAGACGAAGCCGAGGAGTTCGCCGTCCTCCTCGGCCACCAGGAACCCCGGCATGCGCGCGCCGACCAGGATCGACCGCCACCGCGCGGCCAGGTCGGCGGGCATCGGCCCGGCCAGATACGCCGCGGGCAGTATCCCGGCATAGGCGACCCGCCAGCTCGCGGCGTGCAGGGCGGCGACGGCCGTCGCGTCGGCGACTCCCCCGGGTCGGATCAGCATCCGGCCATTGTGCCGACCGGATCGGCGACGGCGCCACCGCAAAACTCCGCCGTGGCGCCGCGCCGGGGTGAGCGAGGTCAGTGGGCGGCCGCGTCCCAGCTCCGGCCAGTGCCGACCGACACGGTCAGCGGCACCGAGAGCTCGATGGCGGATGACATCTGTTCGCGGGCAAGGGCTTCCAGTGCCTCGCGCTCGCCCTCGGCGACCTCGAAGACGAGTTCGTCGTGGATCTGCAGCAGCATCCGCGAGCGCAGGCCCGCCGCGCGGATCGCGGTCTGCACATTGATCATCGCGACCTTGATGATGTCGGCCGCGGTGCCCTGGATCGGCGCGTTGAGCGCCATCCGCTCGGCGGCCTCGCGGCGCTGGCGGTTGCTGGAATCCAGGTCGGGGAGGTAGCGGCGGCGGCCGAACAGGGTCTGGGTGTAGCCGACCTTGCGGGCCTCGTCGACGACCTCGGACAGGTAGTCGCGGATGCCGCCGAAGCGGTCGAAGTACACGTCCATCTGTTCCTTGGCCTCGGCGGTGCTGATCTTCAGCTGGGCCGAGAGGCCGTAGGAGCTCAGGCCGTAGGCCAGACCGTAGGACATCGCCTTGATCCGGCGGCGCATCTCCGGGTTCACCTCCGACAGCGGGATGTCGAAGGCCTTCGACGCCACGAAGGTGTGCAGGTCCTCGCCGGAGTTGAACGCCTCGATCAGGCCCTCGTCACCGGACAGGTGCGCCATGATCCGCATCTCGATCTGGCTGTAGTCGGCCGTCATCAGCTCGGCGTAGCCCGGACCGACGACGAAGGTGTCGCGGATCTGGCGGCCGGTGTCGGTGCGGATCGGGATGTTCTGCAGGTTCGGCTCGGTCGAGGAGAGCCTGCCGGTGGCGGCGATGGTCTGGTTGAAGGTGGTGTGCACGCGGCCGTCGTCGGCGACCGACTTGAGCAGGCCGTCGACGGTGACCTTGAGCCTGGTCGCGTCGCGATGGGCCAGCAGATGCTCCAGGAACGCGTGGCCGGTCTTCTCGAACAGCGACTCCAGCGCGTCGGCGTCGGTGGTGTAGCCGGTCTTGGTGCGCTTGGTCTTGGGCATGTCGAGCTCGTCGAACAGCACCACCTGCAGCTGCTTGGGCGAACCGAGGTTGATCTGCTTGCCGATCACCTCGTAGGCGGAGTTGGCCGCCTCGGTGACCCGGTCGGCGAACTGGCGCTGCAGCGATTCGAGCTGGTCGACGTCGACGGCGATACCCGCCTCCTCGAGCGTGCCGAGCACACCGAGCAGCGGCAGTTCCATCTCCTCGAGCAGCGCGGTCGACTCGATCTGCGCCAGTTCCTGGTCGAGCGCCTCGGCGAGGTCGGCGACCGCGCGGGCGCGCAGCATCTCCTCGCGGGCGATGTCGGCGGCGACGGTGTCCTCGTCGTCGAGCAGCGAGAGCTGGCCCGAGTCGCCGGTCTCGGCGCGCAGTTCGCGCTTGAGGTAGCGCAGGGACAGATCGTCGAGGTTGAAGCTGCGCTGACCGGGGCGGACCAGGTAGGCCGCCAGGGCGGTGTCGCTGGTGAGCCCGGCCAGGGTGAGACCGCGCCCGCGCAGCGCGTGCTCGGCGGCCTTGGCCTCGTGCAGCGCCTTGGGGACGGCCGGGTCGGCCAGCCAGGCGCCCAGCGCGGCCTCGTCCTCGGTGCTCAGCGCGGTGAGGTCGAGGTAGCCGCCCTCGCCGTCGGCGGCGGCGATGGCCAGCGCGCGGGCGTCGCCGTGCACCGGGGTACCCGTGCCGACGATCGAGAGACCGTGGCGGACACCGGCTTTCGCGTGCTCGGCCAGCCAGTCGGCGACCTCGCCCCGCTCCAGCGCGGCGCCGCTGATCTCGAAGCCCGATTCGGCCTCGGGCTCCGCGGAGCCCAGGGTCTCGAACAGCCGGTCGCGCAGCACCCGGAATTCCAGGTCGTCGAAGAGCTGGTGGATCTTCTCCCGATCCCACGGCGCCTGCGCCAGCTGGTCGGGGGTGTAGGGCAGCGGCACCTCGCGCACCATCTCGGTGAGCTGGCGGTTGAGCACCACGCTCGACAGGTTCGCCCGCAGCGAGTCGCCGACCTTGCCCTTCACCTGGTCGACCTTGTCCACCAGGGTGCCCAGGTCGCCGTATTCGCGGATCCACTTGGCCGCGGTCTTCTCGCCGACGCCGGGGATGCCGGGCAGATTGTCGCTCGGGTCGCCGCGCAGGGCCGCGTAGTCGGGGTACTGGGCCGGGGTAAGGCCGTACTTGGCCTCCACCTCCGCCGGGGTGAAGCGGGTGAGGTCGGAGACGCCCTTGCGCGGGTACAGCACCGTGACGTCGTCGTTGACCAGCTGGATCGCGTCGCGGTCACCGGTGACGATGAAGACCCGGTAGCCCTGGGCGACGGCCTGGGTGGTGAGCGTGGCGATCACGTCGTCGGCCTCGTAGCCGTCGATCGCCATCACCGGGATGCCGAGCGCGCCGAGGACGTCCTTGGTGAGCTCGACCTGACCGCGGAACTCGTCGGGCGTCGCGCTGCGGTTGGCCTTGTACTCCGGGTACGCCTCGGTGCGGAAGGTCTTGCGGGACACGTCGAATGCCGCGGCCACGTGACTGGGCTTCTCGTCGCGCAGCAGATTGATCAGCATCGAGGTGAAGCCGTACACCGCGTTGGTGGTCTGCCCGGTGACGGTCTTGAAGTTCTCCGCCGGTAGCGCGAAGAACGCGCGATAGGCCAGCGAGTGCCCGTCCAGGAGCAGCAGCGTCGGCCGCTCACCCCCGGAGGCGGTGGTCGTTGTCGATGCCTGAGCAGTCGTCGGTGAACTCACCCGGATGAGTGTAGGGACCACCACCGACACCCCCGAACCCCGCCGCGCCGGTCGGGGCCCACCGCACCGACGAAACCGGCCCCCGCCACGCTCGTGGAGCGGGACGGGGGCCGGTTTCGCGCGGTCGACAACTCAGTCGTGACCCAGGTAGGCCGACATGACGGCGGGGTCGGTGAGCAGGGCCGAACCCGCGCCGGTCTTGGTGACCTCGCCGGTCTCCAGGATGTAGGCGCGGTCGCTGCGGGTCAGCGCCTGCTGGGCGTTCTGCTCGACGAGCAGGACCGTGGTGCCCTGGCGGTTGATCTCGCTGATGATCTTGAAGATCTGCTGGATCACCATGGGCGCCAGACCCATCGACGGTTCGTCGAGCAGCAGCAGCTTCGGCCGGGCCATCAGGGCGCGGCCGATGGCCAGCATCTGCTGCTCACCGCCGGAGAGGGTGCCACCGACCTGCTTGCGTCGCTCGGCCAGCCGCGGGAACAGCTCGAAGATCCAGTCCAGCGTCTGCTGGTACTCGGCCTTCTGCTCGAACGGCCTGCCGTAGCAGCCCATGTCGAGGTTCTCGGCCACCGTCATGCCGGGGAACACCCCGCGGCCTTCCGGCGCCTGGATCAGGCCCTGGACCACCCGGTCGTGGGCCTTCATCGTGGTGATGTCGGTGCCCTCGAACAGGATCCGGCCCGAGGTGAGCGGCAGCAGGCCCGACAGCGCGCGCATGGTGGTGGTCTTGCCTGCGCCGTTGGCACCGAGCAGCGTCACCAGCTCACCCTGCTGGACCGACAGCGAGATCCCGTGCAGCGCTTCGATTCTGCCGTAGTTCACGACCATGTCGCGCACCTCGAGCAGCGGCACCGGCTGCTCGGGGGCGGCCGCCGGCTCCTCCTGCGCCGCCGCCACCACGGTGGCCGGGGCCTGGGTGGGCGCGGCTGCGGCCGCGGCGGCGGCGCCTGCCTCGTCGCGGACCTCCTCGATGGTGTCCGCGTCGGGCACACCGAGGTAGGCGGCGATGACGGCCGGGTCCTCGCGGACCTCGGCGGGCAGGCCGTCGGCGATCTTGCGGCCGAACTCGAGCACGACGATCCGGTCGGTCACGCCCATCACCAGGCGCATGTCGTGCTCGATCAGCAGGACGGTGTAGCCGTCGTCGCGGATCTTGCGGATCAGCTCCATCAGCGCCGACTTTTCGCTGGGGTTGAATCCGGCGGCGGGCTCGTCCAGGCACAGCAGCTTGGGCTCGGTCGCCAGCGCTCGCGCGATCTCGAGCCGGCGCTGGTCGCCGTAGGAGAGATTGCGTGCCTTCTCCACCGCGCGCGGCGCGATGCCGACGAACTCGAGCAGCGCCATGCCGCGCTCGATCGCGTCGCGCTCCTCCCGGCGATGCTTCGGCGTGCGGAACACCGCGCCGGGCACCGAGGTGCTGTGCCGGGCGTCGGTGCCGACGACCACGTTCTCCAGCGCCGTCATCTCACCGAAGAGCCGCACGTTCTGGAACGTGCGCGCGATGCCCAAGCGGGTGATCTCGTTGCGCTTGGTCTTGGCCAGCGGCCGCCCGTCGAAGTGCACGCTGCCGCCGGCCGGCTTGTAGACACCGGTGATCGCGTTGAAGCAGGTGGTCTTGCCCGCGCCGTTGGGGCCGATCAGGCCGAGGATCTCGCCGCGGCGGATCTCGAAGCTGACGCTGTCGAGCGCGGTCAGACCGCCGAACTTCACCGTCAGACCGTCGGTGCGCAGCAACGGCTCGCCCACCGCGGTCTCGATGTCGCGGTGCGGGGCGACCACATCGGCCACGGTCTCCGCGTCGCCGAGGGCGGGCAGCACCGCGGTGACGTCGACCTCGCCGACCGGTTCGATCTCCGGCGGGGGCTTGTACCCGGCCGACATGTCCTCGTTGTCGTACAGCGCGTCTCCCGCGCCCGGCCCGGTCATCGCCCTGCTCCGATCGGTTCGGCCGCCGGCTTGCGCACGACCGCCTGGTACACCTGTCTGCCGTAGGTGAGCAGTTTCTGCCGCACCGGGAACAGACCCTGTGGCCGCAGAATCATCATCACCACCAGCGCGATGCCGAAGTAGAGGTACTTCAGGTCACCGAGATTCTGCGCGCCGCCCTTGCGGTAGAGCAGCACACTGCCCAGCAGCAGCAGGCCGAAGATCACCGCGAGGATCGTCACGGTGATCACCCCGCGCCGAACCCAGACCCCCAGCGCGTCACGGCGCCACCGCCACAGCAGCCACAGCCCGACCAGCAGCGCGACGTCGAGACCGAGCAGCAGATAGCCGGTCGACTCGCTCGACACCAGCTGCACCGACTGCAAGCGCATCGGCAGGTAGGCGATCAGGAACGCGCCGACGATCACGCCGAGCTTGTTGCCCGAACCACCGAGCACCACCGCGCACAGGAACAGCATCGACAGGATGATGTCGAACTGCTTGGGATTCACGTAGGTGACCTGACCGGCGTACATCGCGCCGGACAGACCGCCGACGGAGGCACCGATCACGAACGCCCACAACTTGAACTTGAAGGTCGGCACGCCCATGATCTCGGCGGCGTCCTCGTCCTCGCGGATCGCGACCCAGGAGCGGCCGACCCGGCTGCGCTCGAGGTTGCCGATGACCAGCAGGACCACGACGACCAGCGCCATGCCGAGCCAGAACCACCAGGTGCCGTTGTTGGCGCGCTCGAGCGGATTCGAGCTGTCGGGGTCGCCGAGGTTGCCCGGGGAGAAGTAGCCACCGGGGTGGGCCTCGGATTCGCCGACCTGCGGATAGGCGATCTTGGACAGGCCGAGGCTGCCGTTGGTCAGTTCCTCGAGGTTGTCGGCCATCAGGCGGACGATCTCACCGAAGCCCAGCGTCACGATCGCGAGGTAGTCACCGCGCAGGCGCAGCGTCGGCGCGCCGAGCACGAGACCGGCGAACGCGGTCAGCGCGACCGCGATCGGCAGGCAGGCCAGCCACGCCCAGCTGGGGTTGAGCCAGCCGCCGTCGGTCTGGTTCCACGGACTGTTCGGGCTGGTCAGCAGGCCGACCGTATAGGCGCCGACGGCGTAGAAGCCGACATAGCCGAGGTCGAGCAGACCGGCCTGGCCGACGACCACGTTCAGGCCGATGGCGATCAGCGCGTACATGGCGAACTGCGCCATCACACCGCCGAAACTCACGCCGGGGGTGTCGATCAGCGGGGGCGGGTACAGCGGCAGGATCGCCAGCGCGGCGATGACCGGCACGCCGACGGCCCACTGGCCCGGCCGGGACAGCCCGTCCCACCAGTCGCGGATCGAGTCGCCGAGGCCGCGCCGATCCTGGGCAGGCACCGGGGTTTTCGTCAGGTCGGTCATGCGCGCGCCCTCCCCAGGCTCTCGCCGAGGATGCCGGTCGGCCGGAACATCAGCACCGTCACCAGCAGGACGAAGGCGACCACGTCACGCCATTCGTTGCCGAACAGGATCTGGCCGTACTGCTCGGCGACGCCGAGGATCATGCCGCCGAGCAGCGCGCCGCGCAGGTTGCCGATACCACCGAGCACCGCGGCGCTGAACGCCTTGATACCGAGGATGAAGCCGCCGGAGAAGATGATGCCGGTCGGGATGTAGAGGGTGTACAGCATCGCGGCCGCGCCGGCCAGCAGGCCGCCGATGAGGAACGTGAGCACGATGACCCGTTCTCGCGAGACGCCCATCAGGGTCGCGGTGTCGGGGTCCTGGGCGACCGCGCGGATGGCGCGGCCGAACTTGGTGCGGTTGATGACGATCTCGGTGGTGATCGCGAGCACGATGGCCGCGGCGATGATCACCAGCGCCACATTGGTGACCTGCGCGCCGAGGAAGGTGAACTGCACCTTCGGCTCCACCAGCCGGATGCCGGTCTGGGCGTTGGAGCCGCCGAGGCCGGGCCTGAGCTTGGGCAGGATGTAGTGGACGAACTCCTGGATCACGAACGACATGCCGATCGCGGTGATCAGGAAGGCCAGTGGTTTGGCTCCGCGCTTGCGCAGCGGCCGGTAGGCGACTCGTTCCAGACCGACCGCGGCGATTCCCGAGACCAGCATGCCGAACAGCATCGCCAGGCCGAGATAGACCACCGTGAGCAGGACGCCCTGGGAGTACGCGTTGCCGCTGGGGGCGAAGCCGAGCAGCTCCAGTCCCACATAGGTGCCGAACATGCCGAGCATGAAGATCTCGGAATGGGCGAAGTTGATCAGTCTCAGCACGCCGTAGACCAGCGTGTAGCCGACCGCGACCAACGCGTAGATCGACCCGTAGGTGAGACCGTCCACGGTCAATCGCCAGAACTGGTCGATCACCCCGGAGACGTTGAAATCGATGGACCCCTCGGCCAACAGGGTCACACCGAGCGAAGCCGCTGATGTCATGATTTCTCTCGCGTCAGGCGAGCGGTGGGGGGGGGGGGGGGGGGGCGGCGCCCCCCCCCCCCCCCCGGGGGGGGGGGGGGGGGGGGCCGGCCGACCGCCCGGGGCGAGGGGCG
>NZ_JBFAYK010000005.1:0-86640 GCF_040681225.1 Nocardia sp. NPDC051833 | reverse complement strand
CCGCGGTTGCCTTGTCACCGGCTCCCCCCCGCTCACACCGGCCCCCCCCCTCCCCCCCGGGTTGTTTTTTTTTTTTTGGGGGGGGCGGGGGGGGGGGGGGGGGCCCCCCCCCCCCCCCACCGCTACACGCTTTCGTGGGGACTACTTGACCTCGTACATCCAGATCTGGATGTTGGCCAGCTCGCCGGTCTCGCCCCACTTGTACTGGCGGGCGACGCCGGTGCCGTTGTAGTTACGGACGTAGTCCACGAGCTCGGCGCGGGTCACCTTGCCCGAGTCGATGCCCTTGAGCAGGATCGTGGTCAGGTCGTAGCCCTCGACGGAGTAGACGCCGGGCGCCTGGCCGTTGAGCGCCTTGTACTCGGTCGCGAACTTCTCCGGCGCCGGGCTGCACGGGCAGGAGAGCAGCGCGCCCTTGGACGAGCTACCGGCCTGCCGGACGAACTCGGGATCGTTGCTGCCGTCGGCGGAGACGAAGGCCGCGGTCACACCGCCGGACCGCAGCTGCTGCACGAACGGCGCGGCCTCGGCGTAGTAGCCGGCGTAGAAGATGGCGTCGGGCTTGGCGGCGGACAGCTTCGACACCGCGGCCGAGAAGTCCTTGTCACCTTCCTTGACGCTGACCGCGCAGGAGGCGTCGGCGGCCGGGCCCGCGGCGGTGATGAACGCCTGCGCCAGACCGGCACCGTAGTCGGTGTTGTCCTGCACGACGCAGATCTTCTTGTAGCCCTTCTCGCCGGTCAGGTAGTTGGCGACGGCCGGGCCCTGCGAGTTGTCGTTGCCCAGGCCGCGGAAGAAGGTCTTCCAGCCGTTCTGGGTCAGGGTCGGGTTGGTGGCCGAGGCGGTCAGCGTGGGCATGCCCGCCTCGCTGAGGATCTGGCCGGTCGCCTTGGTCTCGCCCGAGAAGGTCGGGCCGACCAGCGCCACGATGCTGGGATCACTGACGATCGTCGGGATCACCTGGCTCGCGATCTGCGGCTTGCCCTCGGTGTCGAACTGCTTGACCGAGACCTGACAGTCGGGGTTGGCCTTGTTGTGCTTGTCGAGGGCGAGCTTGACGCCGTCGATGATGTTGATGCCGAGCGCGGCGTTGCCGCCGGTCAGCGGGCCCGCCATCGCGATGGTCTGGGGCGCGCACTTGGCCTTGCCGTCGCCCGCCGGGTCGGCCGCGGTGCCCGCGTCGGTCGCCGCGACAGCCTTACCCTGGGTATCGAGCTGCACGACCGGCTGGATGGAGAGATCGGTGTTGCCGCCACCGCCGCCGTCGGACGACTTGTCGCTGCATCCGGACAACACCAACGACGCGGCAGCTCCGATTACCAGAACTCCTCGCGTCGAACGACTGCGCCATGTCGAACTGAGCACGTCTCACCTCTATGTCCTGTGCTCCCCGGGGTCACCGAGGGGGCCGACCACGTTCAGCCCGGACAGAACATATCGTCGGTTTGTTAGATCCGCATCACATTCGCATCATGTCGGACGCTCCGTGTCCAGTCGTAGTTCACATTATTGTTTCGCTTACGTAAAGTTTTTCGGCTTTCGACGCGAGACACGGAGCGACGCGTTCCAGCTCACTGCGGGGTGAGGTTCTCCAGCACGACTTCGGCGACCGCCTTCATCGTCGTCCGGCGATCCATCGCGGTGCGCTGAATCCATTTGAACGCCTGCGGCTCGGACAGACCCTGGGTCTGCATGAGCACGCCCTTGGCGCGCTCGACCAGTTTGCGCGTCTCCAAACGATCCGACAGATTCGCGACTTCTGTTTCCAGCGCGGTGATTTCGTGGAAACGGCTTGCCGCGAGTTCGATCGCGGGTACCAGATCGGATTTGGTGAACGGCTTGACCAGATAGGCCATGGCGCCCGCGTCGCGGGCCCGCTCGACCAGGTCGCGCTGACTGAACGCGGTCAGGATCACCACGGGCGCAACACGTTTCGACGCGATCTCGGCGGCTGCGTCGATCCCGTCGCGGCGCGGCATCTTGACGTCCATGATGACCAGATCGGGGCGCAGCTCCTCGGCGAGCTCGACGGCCTGCTGCCCGTCGCCCGCTTCACCGACTACCTCGTAGCCCTCTTCCTTGAGCATCTCGACGAGATCCATCCGGATGAGGGCCTCGTCCTCGGCGACGACGACACGCTTGGCCGCGGCCTCACGCGTGGCGCCAGCGCCCCCTGCATTCGTGCTCATAGGTTCGACCCCTCTGGATTCCGATGCCTGTCGATCACACCACGACAGACGACGGCACCGGGCGAGCCGGCCGAAAAACCCGTCGTGGGTGACCGAGTGATGTAAAGAGTACCTTTCGCTTCCGCACAGAATGCATTGAGCGGTCGGAAACCGCCGGTGAACGCAAGCGCGGAGACGTCGCGCACACCCCGCGACCGATACTCCCCCGCGGAGCGCGGCCGATGCCGCGCTTCCGCCGTGGTGCCGAGTGTGGGACTCGAACCCACACGTCCTTTCGGACAACGGTTTTTGAGACCGTCGCGTCTGCCAGTTCCGCCAACCCGGCGCACCGCGGTCACTATAGCGTCTCGGCGCGCCGGGACGCGAACCGCCGGTCGAACCGGGGGAACGCCCACGTCGTAGTACCGGGAGAGCGGGCACGACAGAAGGGCGCGGACATGCGGGTGAACAGGATGACGGTGGATCTGGACGCCTACCCCGACCTGGTGATGATCCTGCTGGGCATGCGCGTGCGCACCCCGCGCGGGATGCTGCGCCTGCTCGGCGTCGGACCCAAGCTCTACCGCTCGCACGCCGACCGTCCCGACGGCCTGATCCTGCACGAAGACGTGGTCTGGTCGATGCTGCCGCCGCACTGGGGCGCCCGGCAGTACTGGCGCGACCTGGACTCGCTCGAGCGCTGGACCCGCTCGGACCCGCACCGGCAGTGGTGGCAGGAGTTCCTGCGTGACTCCGGCGGCACCGGCTTCTGGCACGAGGCGTACTTCCGGCGCGGCGGCATCGACGCCGTCTACGACGACATGACCAGGCCGACCGGCCTGGCCGCCTTCGCGCCCACCGTCCCGGCGCGGGGCCGGATGTTCTCCACCCGCGGCCGGGTACACGGCGCTCCGCCCGCCGTGCCGCCGGTTATTACCGAATCGAATTATTACGACGCGAAAGAGTGATGGTCGACACATAACCCCGGGAGGTTTCCAGACCATATCTCGCGGGTATCACGGTCACACACAACGGATTTGCGCATTGCGATTCGTGTACAGCATTCAACCGAGAGGTGAATAGGTAGCACCGCGCCTGTGATGGTTACAATTCCGGCCTTCTGCGCGACAATCGACCCGATTACGGTGTCGGTATGCACGTGCTGTTCGTCTGCAACTCCAATGTCTGCCGGTCGGTGATCGCCGAACGGCTCACCCGGGCGTTCGCGACGGACAACGGCCTGGCCGGCCTGACCGCGGAGAGCGCGGGCACCCGCGCCCTGGTCGGGTTTCCCCCCGAACCGATGGCGGCGGAGACCGTCGCCGGCCTCGGCGGCGACCCCACCGGTTTCAAGGCCCGAAAGCTCAAGCCCGAGATGGTCGATCGCGCCGATCTGGTGCTGGCGATGACCGAATCACTGCGCGACCAGGTCAGCGAGCTGGCCTTCGGCGCCGCGCCGCGCACCTTCACCCTCGGCGAGGCACACCGGATCGCCAAGGTCACCGGCGCGAAATCCATTGCCGCGCTGCACCAGGCCCGCAACGACCTGGCCTATGTCGGCCGGGAGAACATCGCCGACCCGATCGGACTGTCCCCCGAGGCGTTTCTCGAGGTCGGCGACCGGATCGCCGAACTGCTGTTCCCGCTACTGGCCGCGCTGGCACCGCACGAGCAGGCCAAGCTCAGCGAGGACGCACGCCCCGGGCTGGTCATCGAACCCGCCCCGGCCCGGCCGCTCTCGGCGTTTCTGGCCGCGCAGCGCAGACGCTGAGCGCAAGGCTGTTCGCCGGGCCGCCGACGGTCTAGACTTCGGCGGACGTGGAAGTTCCCCTTGCAGGTTCGACACGACAGGACTGGAGACTTGCCGAAACGCATTTCGGATGTTTCGCTCCATGTGTATGTGACCCCGGAAATCCTCGACCGCATCGTCGCCAGCGTGCGGACGGTTCTCGACGACCACCTCCAGGACCGTGAGGCCTTCGCCTGGCGATTCACGCTGCCGGTCGACGCCGCGGATCCGCTCCATCGGGAACTCGAATCACAGTGGCGCGCAACGCATCCCGGTGCCGAGCCGGCAGCCGAGGCGGCGTTCGAGATCGCGCTGAGCCTGGTCGGCGATCCGGCCGATCTCACCGATGCCGATATCGCCGACCTCGAGCACGGGCTGGCCCTGGCGGTGTACGGCGCGGCCAGCCACGCCGTACCCTTCGTCCTGCGCGCGGATCAGCGCACCGACCTCGAATGGGAACTCGACGTCGAGCGGCGCTGACCCCGCTCAGCGGGCCGGGAAGTGCCGGATGACGCCTTCCTGGACGGTGGTGGCGAGCAGTTCGCCACTGCGCGAATAGAACCGGCCCGTGGCCAGCCCGCGCGAGCCCGCGGCCACCGGCGACTCGGTCGCGTACAGCGTCCAGTCGTCGAAGCGGAACGGGCGATGGAACCAGATCGAGTGGTTCACCGTCGCCGCGAGAATCCGGTCGAGGCCCCACGACAAACCGTGCGTGGTGATGATGGAATCCAGCACCGTGGTGTCGGAGGAATAGCCGAGGGCGGCCACGTGCAGCAGCGGATCGTCGGGCAGCGTGCCGTCGGTGCGCATCCACACGCGGTTGTGGTTGAGCTTCTCGCCGGTGCCCTTGAGGATCCACGCCGGATCGTTGGTGTAGCGCATGTCGATCGGGTGCGGCGCGTTGATGAACATCTCCAGCTTGTCCTCGAAGCCGGCGAAGCTCTCCTCGATCCGGGGCAGCGTCTCCGGGTCGGGCACCTGGGGGCCCTCGTGGGCGTGCTCGAGGCCCTTGCCCCAGTCCTGGAAGGCCGCCAGCATGACGAACAGCTCCTGGCCGTCCTGGCTGGCGGTGACCGTCCGGTTCGCGAGCGCGCGGCCGTCGCGATGCCGCTGCACGTGGTATTCGATCGGCTTCTTCACGTCGCCGCCACGCACGAAGTGCGCGTTGATCGCGTGCAGCGGCCGCTCCCCGGCGGTGCGTCCGGCAGCGACGATCGCCTGCGACACCAGCTGCCCGCCGAAGGTGCGGCTCCACACCTTCTCGGGATGGTTGCCGAGGAAGACGTCTTCACCGATCGGCTCGAGGTCGAGCAGGTCGAGCAGCACCCGCAGATCGGGTGACTGCTCGTCGTGCACTGTCTCCACCTCGGTCGATCCGCCTGCCGAACTACTCACGACTAGTGGTCCTCCTCGCCGATGCGATGAACGTGGATCAGGTTGGTGGAACCGACGGTACCCGGCGGGGAACCGGCGACGATGACCACCAGGTCACCCTTGCGGTACCGATCCATCGACAGCAGCGCCTGGTCGACCTGATGGATCATCGCGTCGGTGCTGTCCACCATCGGCACGATGAAGGTCTCGGTGCCCCAGGTCAGCGTCAGCTGGCTGCGCACCTCCGGCAGCGGGGTGAACGCCAGCAGCGGCAGCGGGGTGTGCAGCCGGGCCAGGCGGCGCACGGTGTCACCGGACTGGGTGAAGGCCACCAGCGCCTTGGCGTTGAGCCGCTCGCCGATGTCGCGGGCCGCGTAGGAGATGACGCCGCGCTTGGTACGGGGCACGTGGGTCAGCGGAGGGACCCGGTTGGTCTCGGACTCCACGGCGGTGACGATGCGGCTCATGGTGCGCACCGCGTCGATCGGCCAGGCGCCGACCGAGGTCTCGCCCGAGAGCATCACCGCGTCGGCGCCGTCGAGCACCGCGTTGGCGACGTCGGAGGCCTCGGCGCGGGTCGGGCGGGAGTTCTCGATCATCGACTCCAGCATCTGGGTCGCGACGATGACCGGCTTGGCGTTCTCGCGCGCCATCTGGATGGCCCGCTTCTGCACCAGCGGCACCTGCTCGAGCGGCAGCTCGACACCCAGGTCGCCGCGGGCGACCATGACCGCGTCGAAGGCGAGCACGATGGCCTCGAGGTTGTCGATCGCCTCCGGCTTCTCCAGCTTCGCGATCACCGGCACCCGGCGGCCGACCTTGTCCATGATGTCGTGCACGAGCTCGATGTCGGACGGCGAGCGCACGAACGACAGCGCGATGAAGTCGACGCCCAGCTTCAGGGCGAACTCGAGGTCCTCGATGTCCTTCTCGGACAGGGCGGGCACCGACACGTCCATGCCGGGCAGCGACAGGCCCTTGTTGTTGCTCACGGGGCCGCCCTCGGTGACCCGGCAGACGACGTCGTTGCCGTCGATGCTCTCGACCGTCAGGCCGACCTTGCCGTCGTCGACGAGCAGGCGGTCACCGGCCTTGGCGTCCTGCGCGAGCTGCTTGTAGGTGGTGGAGACCCGGTCGTGGGTGCCGTCGACCTCGTCGACGGTGATCCGCACCTGCTCGCCGTTGGCCCAGGTGGTCCGGCCGTCGGTGAACCGGCCCAGGCGGATCTTCGGGCCCTGCAGGTCGGCGAGGATGCCGACCGCGCGGCCGGTCTCGTCCGAGGCCGCGCGGACCATCTTGTAGTTGTCGGCGTGGTCGGCGTGTTCGCCGTGGCTGAAGTTCAGCCGCGCGACGTCCATGCCGCTTTCGACGAGCTCACGAATACGGTCCTGGGTGGCCGTAGCCGGTCCGAGGGTGCACACAATCTTCGTCCGTCGCATCACACGTAGAAGCCTAGTACTGTCCCGCCTCCCCGCGTACTTTGCCGGTCGGGGGGTGCAAGGCCCCTACTCGACCGGACCGGCGGATATCGGCGGGGCATGGGCCGGGCGTTCCCGGCGAGTTACCCATGTGTTCACGAAATCGGTTGTCACCGAACGGCGACGTGCCTGGACAGCCGGGTCTCCAGGCGGGTCTGGAAGAAGCCGAGGATCAGGCAGATCACCCAGTAGTAGACGGCCGCGACGCCGTAGAGGGCGAAGAAGTCGAAGGTGGGCGCGGCGGCCAACTGGGCGGTGCGCAGCAACTCGGTGACCAGGATGGTCGAGGCCAGCGAGGTGTCTTTGACCAAGGAGATGAGCGTGTTCGACAGCGGCGGCACCGCGATCCGGGACGCCTGCGGGAACACGGCGTACCAGAGCGTCTGCGGGTAGGTCATGCCCAGCGACTCCGCCGCCTCCCACTGCCCCGGCGCCACGCTCATGATCGCCGAGCGCACCACCTCCGCGGCATAGCCGCCGACATTGAGGCTGAAGGCGATCACCGCGGCCGGGAACGGGTCGATGACGATGCCGAACTGCGGCAGCGCGTAGAACACGATGAACAACTGCACCAGCAGCGGGGTGCCGCGGATGATCGAGATGTAGAAGCGGGCGGGCAGCGACAGCGCCCGCTTCGACGACATCCTGGCCAGCGCGACGCCGACCGCGATCGCCAGGCCGATGACGAAACTGATCGCCGTCAGCGGCAGCGTCGCGGTCAGCGTGGCCTTCAGCATCGGCCACAGGTTGTGCCAGATCAGCTCCCTGGTCGCGGGATCCATCCGCTATTTGCTGACGTCGGTGCCGAAGTACTTCTCCGACAGCCTGGTCAGCGTGCCGTCGGCGCGCAGCTGCGCGAGCGCGGCGTCGATGTCGGCGATCAGCGCGGCGTCGTCCTTGCGGGCGGCCAGCGCCTGCTTGCTGGTCTCGCCGGTCTTGCCGGCGATCTTGATGCCGGTGTCGCCGGTCTTCTTGGTGTACTCGCCGACGGCGAGGGTGTCGTTGACGGTCGCGTCCACGCGGCCCGCCTTCAACAGCTGCACCGCCTGGACGAACCCTTCCACCGCTTCGACTTTCGCGCCGGCGGCCGCGGCGACCTTGCCCCAGTTGCTGGTGGCCGACTGCGCGGTGGTCTTGCCCGACAGGTCGGCCAGCGAGGTGATGGTGGTGTTGTCGGCCTTGGTGACGATCACGCCCTCGGAGGTCGTGTAGGGCTGCGACAGGGAGTACTTGGCGGCGCGCTCGGGGTTGACGGTCACCTGATTGTCGACCAGGTCGAAGCGCTTGGACTCCAGTCCGGCGAAGATCGAGTCCCAGGGCGTCTGCACGAATTCCACCCGCTTGCCGAGCTTCTCACCGACCGCCCGCGCGACCTCGACGTCGTAGCCGGTGAGGGTGCCGTTCTCCTGGTAGCTGAACGGCGCGTACGTGCCCTCGGTACCGACTTTCAGCACGTTCGGGTCGGCATCGGACGAGCAGGCCGACAGGCCCGTCGCGGCGACGACGGCGAGTACGGCGGCGGCAAGCAGTTTGCGCACGGACATCCCTTTCTCCGCTGCGCGCATCGGGCACGCGCAGGCCAAGCGACGCTACGGCGCCGCCCTGGACCGACACAGAGTATCGCTCACGGTGATCGCAATCCCGGCCGGGAAACGCGAAACGGGTACTCCGCGAGACGCGGAGCACCCGTTCGTGGCGTAGCCGGCGATCAGTCGCGCAGCGGGCGGCCCTGCGCGTCGGGCACCTTGCCGGTGAGCATCATGATGCCGTCGATCAGCGGCCAGATGGCGCCGATGCCACAGGTCAGCCAGACCACCGCGATCTGGGCGATGCCCAGACCGGTGTAGCCCAGGTAGAAGCGGCCGACGCCGAAGCTGCCCAGGAAGATCTCCAGCAGACCCGCCATCAGCTTCTGCTTGTCCGAGAACGGCACGCCGTACATGTCACGGCCGTACGGCGCTTCCGGGTCGGCCGGGTTGTAGCCCTGCGGCATGCCGCCGTAGGGCGCGGCGCCGTAGGCGGGCTGCGGCTGGGCGTACGGGTCGGCCGGCTGACCGTACTGCGGCTGCGGCTGACCGTACTGCGGCTGGCCGTATCCCGGCTGCGGCTGCTGCTGCCCGTACCCGGGCTGCTGCGCGTACGGATCGGACGGCTGGCCGTAGGCGGGCTGACCGTACTGCGGCTGCGAGTGCGAGCCGGAGTCGGGCTGCTTGTTCAGGTCGGGCCCGTACTGGGGATTGGGGTTGTAGGGGTCGGTCACTCATGTCCTCCATCATTCGTGCGGGTACCCGTCGTGGCCCCCGGCCGGTGTGGCGATCTGCCGAACAGCGATGCGCCACCGACGATCACCGGTCATTGTGGTCATACCGACCGGCCGTTGTCTCCTCGGGTGCCCCACGGAACTGCGCTCGACACTCGTTCGCAATATCGCGACGGGCGCCCGGAATGTTGCCGGACGCCCGTTCACTTCGTGCTGGAGGTCGCTGATCAGGCCTTTTTCGCGCCCGACTGCTCCGGCTCCGCGGTAACCGTTGCCTCGTCGGTCTCCGGCTCCGGGTCGTCGTCCTTCGCCGTGCCGGTCGGCTTCGCGTCGGCGGAATCCGCGGGCGCGGCCGGGTCGTCGGCGGAATCGGTTGCCTCGGCGGTCTTGTCGAGGTCGACGGCGGCGGCGTTGTCGGCCGCGCCCGCGGCCCGCAGCGCCGAGAACTGCCACGGCCACGGCCGCGGCTCACCACCGGGCTGCAGCTGCGCAGGTGTCTCGCGGCCCTTGGTCGCCAGCGCGAAGTAGGCCATGGCGGCGAGGAACACCAGCGCGGCGGTGAACGAGTTGATCCGGATGCCGAGAATGTGGGTCGCCTCGTCGTTGCGCATCAGCTCGACGAAGAAGCGGCCGAAGCTGTAGCCGGCGACGTAGAGCGCGAACAAGCGGCCGTGGCCGATCTTGAAACGCTTGTCCAGCTGCACCAGCAGGATGACGACCAGCACGTTCCACACGAGCTCGTACAGGAACGTCGGGTGCACGACCTCGATCACCCGCCCGGTCGAGACCCCGTTCATCATGTCCCTGGCGCCGGTCTCCGGGTCGAACCGCTCGTAGATCTCGAGGCCCCACGGCACCTCGGTGGTGCGGCCGTAGAGCTCCTGGTTGAAGTAGTTGCCGAGGCGGCCGATCGCCTGCGCGAGCAGCACGGCGGGCGCGATGGCGTCACCGAACGCGGGCAGCGGGATCTTGTAGACCCGGCAGCCGATCCAGGCGCCGATGCCGCCGAGGAACACCGCGCCCCAGATCCCGAGGCCGCCCTGCCAGATGTAGAGCGCCTCGATCGGGTGCTTGCCGGGGCCGAAGTACTTCTGCCAGTCGGTGGCCACGTGGTAGAGCCGACCGCCGACCAGGCCGAACGGCACCGCGAACATCGCGACGTCGAGGACCGCGCCCTGCTGACCGCCGCGCTGTTGCCACCGGCGCTCACCCCACCAGATGGCGACGACGATGCCGAGGATGATGAACAGCGCGTACGCCCGGAGCGGGAAGGGTCCGAGGTGCCAGACACCCTGCGGCGGACTCGGTATGTAGGCCAGGACTGAGTTCACGGCCCCCACGTTAGTTCAGTGCCGTACCGGCAAGTGACTGTGACCCTGACGGGGATGGTCGTCGACATGACAAGGCACCGCGCCACACCCGGATGCGCCCCGGCACGACGCAGTTTCGCAAGGACATGGGTAACTCATCGGGGACGGGCTGCCCGGGCTCCGGCCCGACCGCCGGCCGCGTGGCCATCCGACCCCGCGCCTGGATCCGGCCAGAAGTCGCGGAGAGGCGGGACAGCTAGGAGCGTACGGTCGCCGACCGTACGCCTTCGGCGAGTTCCGACGTCAGCGCCCGGACCGCGTCCAGACCCTCGGCGGCCGCCGAGACCAGCGCCGATCCGACGATGACGCCGTCCGCGTAAGCGGCGATCTCGGCGGCCTGGGCCCCCGAGCGAACACCCAGACCGACACCGATCGGGATGTCGGAATGCGCGCGGACGCGGGCGCACAGCGCGGGCGCGGCCGAGGAGACCACGTCGCGAGCACCGGTCACACCCATGGTCGAGGCGGCGTAGATGAATCCGCGCGAAGCCTCGAGCGTCTTCACCAGGCGCTCCTCGGTCGAGGACGGCGCGACCAGGAAGATGCGATCCAGGTTGTGCGTGGCCGAGGCGATGAACCAGTCGTCGGCCTCGTCCGGGATCAGGTTCGGCGTGATGATGCCCGCGCCACCGGCCGCGGCCAGGTCGCGGGAGAAGGTGTCGACGCCGTACTGGAGCACCGGGTTCCAGTAGCTCATCACCACGGCCTGCCCACCGGCGGAGGTGATCGCCTCGACGACGGAGAACACGTCGCGCACCCGGACGCCACCGCGCAGCGCCTGCTCGGCGGCGGCCTGGATGGTGGGTCCGTCCATCACCGGGTCGGAGTAGGCGACGCCGACTTCGACGATGTCACAGCCGGATTCGACCATGGCCTTGCACACCTCGATGGAACCGGCCAGATCGGGATAGCCCGCGGGCAGGTAGCCGATCAGGGCGGCCCGGTTCTCCGCGCGCGCGGCGGCGAAGGTGTTGGCCAGACGGGACTGCTGACTCACTGAGCGTTCTCCTCGGCGGCGTCGTCGTCGAACAGATTGAACCAGCGACCCGCGGTGTCCATGTCCTTGTCGCCGCGACCGGACAGGTTGACCAGGATGATCGCGCCCTCGCCGAGCTCCTTGCCGAGCTGCAGCGCGCCGGCCACGGCGTGCGCGGACTCGATCGCCGGGATGATGCCCTCCGAGCGGGACAGCAGCAGCAGCGCGTCCATCGCCTCGGTGTCGGTGATCGGCGCGTACTCCGCGCGCCCGATGTCCTTGAGGTGGGCGTGCTCGGGGCCGACGCCCGGGTAGTCCAGACCGGCCGAGATCGAATGCGACTCGATGGTCTGGCCGTCCTCGTCCTGCAGCAGGTACGAGTACGCGCCCTGGAACGCGCCGGGCGTACCGCCGGTGAAGGTGGCCGCGTGCCTGCCGGTCTCGACGCCGTCACCGGCCGCCTCGTAGCCGATCAGCCGCACACCCGCGTCGGGGATGAAGGCGTGGAAGATGCCGATGGCGTTGGAGCCGCCGCCGACGCAGGCCACGACCGCGTCGGGCAGCCTGCCCACGCGCTCGGTGATCTGCTGGCGCGCCTCGATCCCGATGATGCGCTGGAAATCGCGCACCATCAGCGGGAACGGGTGCGGACCCGCGGCGGTGCCGAAGCAGTAGTAGGTGTCGTCGGCGTTGGAGACCCAGTCGCGCAGCGCCTCGTTGATGGCGTCCTTGAGGGTCTGCGAACCGGTGGTCACCGAGACGACCTCGGCGCCGAGCAGCCGCATCCTGGCCACGTTCAGCGCCTGGCGGGCGGTGTCGACGGCGCCCATGTAGATGACACAGTCCAGGCCGAGCAGCGCGCACGCGGTCGCGGTGGCCACGCCGTGCTGGCCGGCGCCGGTCTCGGCGATGACCCGGGTCTTGCCCATCCGCTTGGCGAGCAGCGCCTGGCCGAGCACGTTGTTGATCTTGTGCGAGCCGGTGTGGTTGAGGTCCTCGCGCTTGAGGAAGATCCGCGCGCCCCCGGCGTGCTGGGCCAGGTTGGCGCACTCGAACACCGGCGACGGACGGCCGGTGTAGTCGCGCTGCAACCGGTCGAGCTCGTCGAGGAAGGTGTGGTCGGTGCGGACCTTGTCGTACTCGGCGGTGACCTCCTCGATCACCGCCATCAGCGCCTCGGGGACGTGCCGTCCGCCGTAGACGCCGAAGTGGCCGCCCGCGTCGGGCTCGTAGTCGCTGTGCTGGGCGACACCGGCGCTGGCCTGGGGCAGCGCGGTCACCGGATGCTCCGCCGGGCCGGCTTCGGGCAGGACGGGTGGGTACCGGCGGTCACCAGCTCGGACACCGCGGCCCGCGGGTTCCCGCTGGTCACCAGGCCCTCGCCGACGAGCACCGCGTCGGCGCCCGCGCCGGCGTAGGCCAGCAGGTCGGCGGTGCCGCGGATGCCGGACTCGGCCACCCGGATGACCTCCGACGGCAGGCCGGGGGCGATCCGCGCGAACACGTCGCGGTCGACCTCGAGGGTCTTGAGGTTGCGCGCGTTGACACCGATCACCGACGCGCCCGCTTCCAGCGCGCGGTCGGCCTCCTCCTCGGTGTGCACCTCCACCAGGGCGGTCATGCCCAGGGATTCGGTGCGGTCGATCAGCGCGGACAGCACGTCCTGCTCGAGCGCGGCCACGATCAGCAGGATCACGTCGGCGCCATGGGCACGGGCCTCGTGGATCTGGTACGGGCCGATGACGAAGTCCTTGCGCAGGACCGGGATGTTCACGGCGGCGCGGACGGCATCGAGATCGTCGAGCGACCCACCGAACCGCCTGCCCTCGGTGAGCACGCTGATGATGCGCGCGCCACCGTCTTCGTAGGCCTTGGCCAGGACGGCCGGATCGGGGATGTCGGCCAGCGCGCCCTTGGAGGGGCTGGCACGCTTCACCTCGGCGATGACACCGATCCCGTCCTCGTGCAACGCGGCGTTCGCGTTCAGCGGCGCCTTGGCGGCGGCCGCTGCGGCTTTGATCGCCTGAAAATCGAGGAGGGCTTCGCGAGCGGCAACATCCGCCCGAACCCCGTCGAGAATCGAGTCGAGTACCGTCATCTGGCTCGAATCCTTTCTGGGGAGACGAACTTCTCACCTGAGAGTCCCCTCAGGCGCTGTCTCACCGATGCTTGACAACAATAAATGGCTGCCGCGCGTGTCACTGCGGCGGGGGTGCCGGGGGTCACGGTGCGCGGCCGGTCGACTTGTCGTCGCCGTCTTGCCCCTCGGCGGTGTCGGTGGGATCGGTGCCCGCGTCGAGCGCGTCCCACAGCACCCGGTCCGACAGCGGCGCGGCGGTGCCGGTCTCCTCGCGCTGCTTGGTCACCTCCGCGCTGGCGTCGGCCCGGCGGAACACGGGGTTGTCGTATTTGCCGGACAGCTGCGAACTTCCGTCGGTGCGGCGGGTGAGCAGCACCCCGGCGATCAGCGCCAGCACCGCCGCCACGATCGACAGCAGCGCGGGGCCGACATGCGCGTCGGCACCGCTGACGACCGCGCGCACCGGCAGTTCGGCCAGCGTGCCCGCCCGCTCCGCGGTCCTGCCCTCCCCCACCACCAGCGCGAACCCGGGCACCGCCGCGACCGCGGCGACGACCGCGACGACCACGCCGAGCAGCTGGCGCAGCGCCCCCTTCACCGCGAACACCGCGGCGATCGAGGCGACCAGCACCAGGGCCAGCGGGGTGAGCGCGCCGAACCAGGTGGCACCGTCGAGCTCGTCGGTGCGCGGTTCGGTGAGCCCGTCGGCGGAGTGCACCGTCACCCAGGTCATCCGCGACGACGCCCACAGCCCCGCCGCGGCCAAGGCGAGCAGAGCCACCGGGACGATGGGCTTGGTGGCCTTGGCGGTGTCGGCGGGCGCGTCGGTCACGAGGCGCCGTCCTCGTAGGTTCGCAGGGTCTGCGCGGCCGCGATCGCCTTGAGCACCGCCATGGCCTTGTTGCGGGCCTCGGTGTCCTCGTAGACCGGGTCGGAGTCGGCGACCACGCCCGCGCCCGCCTGCACGTAGGCGGTGCCGTCCTTGAGCAGCGCGGTGCGGATGGCGATGGCGGTGTCGGCGTCACCGGCGAAGTCGAGGTAGCCGACGACGCCGCCGTAGACGCCGCGCCGGGTCGGTTCGAGTTCCTCGATGAGCTCCATCGCCCGGACCTTCGGCGCGCCCGACAGCGTGCCCGCAGGGAAGCAGGCCTGCACCGCGTCGAGCGCGATCTTGCCCTCGGCGAGCTGGCCGGACACCGTCGAGACCAGGTGCATGACGTGGCTGTAGCGCTCGACGTGACGGTACTGGGTGACCCGCACGGTGCCGGGGCGGCAGACCCGGCCCAGGTCGTTGCGGCCCAGATCGACGAGCATCAGGTGCTCGGCGTTCTCCTTGTCGTCGGCCAGCAGGTCCTTCTCCAGCAGGATGTCGTCCTCGGCGCTCTGTCCGCGCCAGCGGGTACCCGCGATCGGGTGCGTCGTCGCGACGCCGTCCTTCACGGTGACCAGTGACTCGGGGCTGGAGCCGACGATGGAGAACGCGGTGCCGCCGTCGCCGTCGGGGATGTGCATCAGGTACATGTACGGGCTCGGGTTCGACGCCCGCAGCATCCGGTAGACCGCCAGCGGCGAGCCGGTGTAGTCCATCTCGAAGCGCTGCGAGAGCACCACCTGGAACGCCTCGCCCGCCTCGATCTCCTTGATCAGGCGGCGCACGCCCGCGCCGAACTCCTCGGTGGTGCGCCTGCGCAGGTACTCCGGCTCGGGCCGGTCGAAGACCGACACGGTCGAGGGCGCGGGCGCGGCCAGCGCGGCGGTCATCCGGTCCAGCCGGGCGACGGCGTCGTCGTAGGCGGCGTCGGCGTTCTCGTCGGTGCCGTTCCAGTTCACCGCGTTGGCGATCAGGGTGATCGCGCCCTCGTGGTGGTCGAACGCGGCGAGGTCGGTGGCCAGCATCAGCACCAGTTCGGGCAGTTGCAGATCGTCGGCGGCCAGCTCGGGCAGCCGTTCGATCCGGCGCACCGCGTCGTAGCCGAGGTAGCCGACCAGGCCACCGGTCAGCGGCGGCAGGCCGGGCAGCCGCTCGGTGCGCAGCAGTTCGAGGGTCTCGTGCAGCGCGCGCAGCGGGTCGCCGCCCGACGGCGCGTCGGCGGGGACGACGCCGAGCCAGGCCGCCTCGCCGTCGACGACGGTCAGCGCCGACGGGCTGCCCGCGCCGATGAACGACCAGCGCGACCACGAGCGACCGTTCTCGGCGGACTCGAACAGGAAGGTGCCCGGCCGGTCGTCGGCCAGCTTCCGGTAGGCCGAGAGCGGAGTCTCGGAGTCCGCCAGCACCTTTCGGGTCACCGGGACCACCCGGTGCTCGGCGGCGAGCACCCGGAACTGGTCGCGGGTCGTGGTGGTTGATGTCGACGCGCCCTGCATGACCCCATCATCCCAGGCGGGTCGCGACACCTGTGCGCTGACCCGACCCCGTGACGCGACAAGGGGTGATCGGCATCACTACACTCGCGCGCGTTCCATGTCGCATGCGGTATCCCCCCCTTTCCGAGAGGAGCAATGTTGTACCCCTCGCACCAGGGCGCTCAGGACGGCCGGCTGGCCGCCCCGTCGCAGCAGCACTACGGTCCCGGCCAGCTGTCCGCGGCGAGCGCGCTCACGTCGTTCGTCACCTACGCCAAAGAGATGCAGGATCTGGACGAGAAGGCCTACCCGGACGAATACGCCGCGCACTGCGATCGGATCCGGCAACTCGAGCCGATGCTGCGCGTGCACGGCATCCTCGACGTGATGGAGATCCGCAACCCGGAGATCGCCGCCCTGCTCAAGCGCTGACGCGCCCGTTCGACGGGTGCGGTCCGTCGGGGGCGGTGCCGGTCGAACCGAAGATGTCCCCGTTCGCGTGCGCGGGCGGGGATCTTCCGTACCTCCGGCCCGGTCGATAGGGTCGAATCATGCAGCCAGGCCAGCACGCCCCCCAGTTCGCGCTCCCCGACCAGTCCGCCCAGCTCCGCACGCTCGACGGCTTGCTCGCCGACGGCCCGCTCGTGCTGTTCTTCTACCCGGCGGCCAATACCCCCGTGTGCACGGCCGAAGCCTGCCACTTCCGCGATCTGAGCGCGGAGTTCGCCGCCATCGGCGCCTCCTGCGCGGGCATCAGCACCGACAGCGCCGAGGTGCAGGCCGGGTTCGCCGCCAAGCAGCGACTGGACTACCCGGTGCTCTCCGATGCCGACGGCGCCGTAGCGGCGGCGTTCGGCGTCAAGCGTGGGCTGCTGGGCAAACTCGCCCCGGTCAAGCGGCACACCTTCGTCATCGATACCGACCGGACCATCCTGAAGGTCGTCACCGGCGAGCTCCGCGCGGCGGTGCACGCCGACGAGGCGCTGGCCTTCCTGCGCGCCCGCGCGACCGCGGCGGAGTAACCGGCGAAACGCCGGGCGCCGGATCGGCGTCCGGCGTCATCGACCCCTCTACGCTGGGGAGATGACAACCGGCGAGGTGCAGTCGAGCGGTCAGAAGTCCACGATGACCGTGTGGCGCAACCGGGCGATCATCACGGTCGCCACGGCCGTCGTGCTGGTGATCGCCTATCTGATCCTGTCCTCGTTCATCCCGCGCTGGTGGGCGCAGCGACTGGCGAGCATGGTGCACGGCAGCTTCACCCAGGGCATCTGGTGGGGCCTGGTCTACGGACTGGTGTTCACCCTCGTCCCGCTGCTGCTGGTGCTGCTGGCGGTGCGCGTGTGGAATCGCAAGGGCGGCAAGTTCATCGCGGGCGCGGCGGTGATCATCGCGCTGCTGCTGGCGCTGCCCAACCTGATGACGCTGACGATCGTGCTCGGCGGCAACAACGCGGCGCACGCGGGTCAGCGCATCCTCGACGTCGACGCCCCCGCCTTCCGCGGCGCCTGCCTGGTCGGCGCGATCGTGGCGGCGGTGGTGTTCGCGCTCGTCCTCGCGCTGATGGGCAAGCGCGGTCTCACCCGTCGCAAGGCCGCCAAGTCCGCCGAGAACCCGCCCGCCCAGACCCCGCCGATGACCGGCGCGCAATAGCCGTTTCACATAATCCCAGCAACACGCCACCACGACGGGGGCTCCACGCGGCCGCGGTGACCTAAGCTCCGATCCCATGCCGAGGGGGAGCAGCGACACGACCGTCCTGGTGTTCGGCGCGGGTCCGGCGGGACTCGTTCTCGGCAACATCCTGCGCGCGGCCGGGATCGACGTGCTGATCCTGGAACGGCGCGACCGCGCCCACATCGAGCAGCGCGCCCGCGCCGGTTTCCTCGCCCCCGCCAGTGTCGCGGTGCTGGCCGAGCACGGACTCGACACCGGCTTGCGGGCAGGCGGGCACACGCACCAGACCTGTGAATTCCGCAGCGACAGCGCCCGGATCGAGCTGTCCTACGACGAGCTCGGGCGCGGCGAGGTGCACACCGTCTACCCGCAGCAGCGGCTGGTCACCGATCTGGTCGCCGAGTACCTGCGCCGCGGCGGCGAGCTGCGGTGCGCGACCACCGCCGAGCAGATCGGTGACGAACACGGCGACAAGCCGTGGGTGCTCGCCCGCACCGCCGACGGTGCGAGCTCCCGGATCACCGCCCGCTACCTCGTCGGCTGCGACGGCGCGCAGGGCGCGGCCCGCCGGCGGGTGCGCGGCCCGCGATCCACCCACGACTACGCCATCACCTGGCTCGCGCTGCTGGCCCAGGCCCCGCCGACGACCGACACCGTCGCCTACGGCGTCCACCCCGACGGTTTCGCGGGCCAGATGCCGCGCAGCCCCGAGGTGACCCGCTACTACCTGCAGTGCGCCGGCGAGGACGCCCTGCGCTGGAGCGAGGACCGGGTCTGGAACGCGCTGTCCGACCGGCTGCGCGCCGACCGGTACGGGCCGCTGCGGACGGGCCCGATCATCGAGCGCGGACTGGTCCGGTTGCGGTCGGAGATCCTCGACCCGATCCAGCAGGGGCGGCTGTTCCTCGCCGGCGACGCGGCCTCCACGATCAGCCCGTCCGCTGCCAAGGGCGCCAATCTGGCCATCCTCACCGCGCGGTCGCTCGCGGCGGCGCTGATCGCCGCGATCGTGGACGGCGACGAGTCGGCCCTGCGCGCGCATTCGGCCGACTGCGTCCCGCGCATCCGGCGCGCGCACGAGTTCTCGCACTGGATGATCGGCCTGCTGCATCCACCGACCGGCCCGCACGCGGGTTTCGAACGCGAGCTCCAGCAGGCCCGGCTGCACAGTCTGGCCACCTCACGACCACATCAGGATTTCTTCGCGGAGAACTACGTCGGTATCTGAATCCAGGAGGATGCGTGACCCGCTCGCCGGCAGTGCGATCCAGGATCGACCCGCTAGATCACGACCGCGTCGCCGCGGCCGTGCAGTTCGTCGCCACCCATGACACCGACAGCGTGCTCGCCCGGCTGCTGCCCCGCCTCGGCGAGGCCGAACGCTCGGCGATCGCCGAGCGCTGCCGGTTCGCGCACGCCGCGGTCATGGTGTTCCCGCCCGATCTCGCCACCCTCGACGACCTGCTCGCGGCGCACGACCTCACGATCGCCTCGAACGAGCCCAGCGTGGTGGTCCGACAGCGCCTGGCCGCCCGGCACGGCCTGGACCCCCAGCGGGTCCCGGTCCGGATCGTGCGCGCCGCGCTCCCGGCCGCCGACGGAACACCCTGCGCGATCGAGATCTTCGCGCTGCCCGCCGCGCCCGCCGAGGTAGCCGCCGTCGAACGCGCCGAGGCGCACGAGGCCCACATCGCGCTGGCCACCGGCCCCGTCGACCCCGTGACTCTCGCCGGGCTGCGCGCGCTGCTCACCGGCCCGGGCGGGCTGCGCCCCGACCAGGGCGGCTACAACGACCGCGAGGACGCGACCAGCTTCTACTTCCGCAGGCCGGGCGCGCGGACCGACCGGCGGGTGGAGCTCTATGTGGCCGGCGCGCACCCGCGCGAACTCGCGCGACACACCCGCGAATCCGCCGACCCGGCGACCCGGCTGCTCGGGCTGCTCACCGGCGCCTGGGCGACCCAGGCGCTCGCCGTCACCGCCGGGTCCGGCATCGCCGACCGGCTCGCCGCGGCCCCGGGTGGCCCGCTCGGCGAGCTCGCCGCAGCGACCGGCACCGATCTCGACGCGCTCGGCAGGCTGCTGCGCTACCTGGCCCAGCTCGAGGTCGTCGAGCCGCTCGGCGCGGGCTACACGCTCACCGAGACCGGCAGGCTGCTCGTCGCCGACGCCCAGCCGTCGCTGCATCCGCTGGCCTGCCTCTACGGCGGCGCGTTCTACGAGTCCTTCGGCGAGCTCGGCTACGCCGTGCGCACCGGCCGCACGGCCTTCGACCACCACTTCGGGGCGCATCATTTCGACTACTTCCGCGCCGACCCGGAGCGGGCGAGCCTGTTCGACCGGGCCATGGCGGCGAGCGCATCGATCTTCGGCCAGGTCGCCGGGCTCGTCGGCGCCGCCACCGCGCGCACGGTGGTCGACGTCGGCGGCGGCACCGGCGAATTGCTGGCACGCGTGGTGGCGGCCCACCCGCAGCTGCGCGGCATCCTGTTCGAACGCGAGACCACGCTGCCCCGGGCGCGCACCACCTTGGCGGCGGCGGGCTGTCTGTCCCGCTGCGAATTGGTCGGCGGGGACTTCTTCACCGCCGAGGTGCCCACCGGGGGTGACGTCTACCTGCTGTCGCGGGTCCTGCACGACTGGGACGACGCGGACTGCCGCGCGATTCTGCGTGGGTGCGCCGCGGCGATGTCCGAGCATTCCCGGCTCTACATCGTCGAACGGCTGCTCCCCGAGGACGGGTCCCGCTCCCTCGCCCCCGCGTGGGACCTGCACATGCTGTGCAATGTCGGCGGACGCGAACGCACCGTCACCCACTATCGCGCGGTGCTGCGGTCGGCCGGACTCGAGCTGATCGGGCACGACGACCTGCCGCTGGGCTTCGCACTGCTGCAGGCCCGGCACACCGGCACCTGACCAGCGCGGCGCCGCGTCCGCGCGCATCGTCGGTGCGCGCGGACGCGACAGCGCCTGGGGCGACGGGCTTTTCGCGATAGGGCACTCGCCTTGCTGTGAGTGACCTCACGACCGCGGCCAACTCGCGGACGACACAGCGACGTCGTGGCAAACTCTGTTCGGTGCGCGTTCCAGTTCACCCGTCCTGTCGCCCGGCCGTGAGGCTGTGCCGGCGATGACCCAGTGGCTCGACCCCGTCGAACAGCGCGCCTGGCAGGCGATCGTGACGCTCATGGCCCGGATCCCGGGCGCGCTCGATACGCGGCTGCAACGCGAGGCCGGGCTGACCCATTTCGAGTTCCGGGTGCTGAGCCTGCTGTCCGAGGAAGCGGGCCATCGCCTGCAGCTGAGTGATCTCGCCCACAAAGCAAACGCGTCGCTATCGCGACTGTCGCATGTGGTCTCCAAGCTGGAGCGACTGGGCTGGGCGCGGCGCGACTCCACCGCGGGCAGGCGCGGCGTGCACGCGGTACTCACCGACGCCGGTTTCGAGAAGGTGCTCGCCGCCGCGCCGGGCTACGTGGACGCGGTGCGCAGGCTGGTGCTCGACGGACTCGACGACGAACAGACCGCTCAGCTGGCCGAGCTCGGCGAGGCTCTGTCGGCCCGGCTGCACAGCGTGCTGGCCGAGGACGGGGACTAGTCGGCGGCCAGCAGCACGTCGGTGTCGAAGCAGGTGTGCGTACCGGTGTGACAGGCCGCGCCCTCCTGGTCGACGATCAGCAGGATGGTGTCGCCGTCGCAGTCCAGGCGCACCTCGTGCACGTACTGGGTGTGGCCCGAGGTCTCGCCCTTGACCCAGTACTGCTGCCGCGAGCGCGAGAAGTAGGTGCCCTTGCGGGTCTCGATGGTCCTGGCCAGGGCCTCGTCGTCCATCCAGGCCATCATCAGCACGTCGCCGGTCGACTTCTCCTGGGCGACGGCGGCGACCAGACCCGCGTCGTTGCGCTTGAGACGTGCGGCGATGGCGGGATCCAGGCTCATGCCTCGTTTATAACAGCCGTACCGGGACGAGCCGACTGCCCGGTCTGCAGCTCGATCGCCACCAGCAGTTCCACCAGGTCGTTGACGCTGCGCACATTGCGCCCGGTCAGCTCCTGGATCCGCCCGAGCCGGTACTTGGCGGTGTTGAGGTGGATGTGCAGCGTGTCGGCGGCTTCGCGCAGGTTCATGTCGGCGGCGGCGAAGGCGCGGATGGTCTCGGCCAGCGAGCCGCCGCGGGCGCGGTCGTCGGCCAGCGCGGCGCCGATGCGCGGGTCGACGAGCTGGCGGGTGGTGTCGTCGGCGCGCAGCAGCAGGTACCGGAACGGCGTGAGCTGCGGGAGCGCGAGCACGCCGCCGTCCTCGGGCAGCAGGGCCAGCGCAGCCTGCGCCTGCCGGTAGGCGCGCGGGATCTGGGCGACCTCGGTGACCGCGGTGCTCACGCCGACGGCCAGGGCGATGCCCTCGGCGGCGAGTTCCTCGCGCATCGCGCGCAGCCGGTCGCACAGCTGCTCGGCCGAGCCGTCGCGACCCAGCGCGGGAATCGCGACGATCTCCCCGCCGCGCACCACCGACAGCGTGCGCAGCCCATTGACGCCGACGCGCGCCGCCGCGGCCGACACCACTTGCCGTGCGTCCCCGAGCCCGTCGGCGGAGTCGGCGCGCGCCGAGCCGTCGAGCACCACGGCCGTCACCACCACCAGCGGCGTGGTGCGGTCCGCGCCGATCCCGTGCGCGGTGGCCACCGACAGGTGCGGGCCGCCCGCGGGCAGGGTGCCGTCGAGCAGGGTGTCCATCAGCGCCTGGCTGTCGCGGCCGGATTCGGCGGCCACGTACTGCTGGAACTCGAGATACGCGTCGGTGGCCTGGGTGCTGATCAGGTCGGTGTAGCGGGCCAGCGGCCCGGCCAGGGAGAGCACGGCCTCGCGGCCCGCCTCGGTGTCACCGGCGTGGGCGAGCAGCGATTTCCAGATGGCGCGCTGCCCGAGCCGGAACGCGGCGATGTAGTCGACCAGCGGCAGACCCGAGCGCGCCCGCCGGGCCGCGGCCTGCCGGGCGTAGGTGACATCGGCCGGGGTGACCCGCTTGCGTTCGAGCAGCGCGCCGAGCCCGGTCCGGCTGAGCCGGGCGAGCTGGTCGTGCACGTCGGCGAGGAAACCGGGGTCGGCGGTGCCGTAGCCGGGCAGCTCGGTGCGCAGCTTGGCCATCACGTCGTCGGCGATGTCGTCGGCGTGGTCGTAGGCGCAACCGACGATGCGCGCGCGCTCGGCGTGCACCGGATCCGAGATCGACGCGGTGAGCAGATGTGATCCAGCCGACATGTCCGGGGAGTTTGCATGTCCGATTTCACAGTGTCAACCGTCTGCCGCCCTGTCCGCAGCGGACGATGCCGTGCGCGAAAGTTGGTCCGCAACGTCCGATGTGGCCCGTGACCTGCGAACTTACTGTTCGTCGCATGCTCGAGATAACCAACCTGACGGTGCGCTTCGGCGGCATCACCGCGCTGCGGGAGGTCGGGTTCGCGGTCGCTCCCGGGGAGATGGTCGGCCTGATCGGACCGAACGGCGCGGGCAAGACCACCCTCTTCAACTGCCTGACCCGGCGCCACCGGCCGACGTCGGGGACCCTGCGCTACCGCGACACCGATCTGTCGACGGTCCGGCCCGACGCGCTGGCCGGGCTCGGCATCGCCCGTACCTTCCAGAACCTCGGCCTGTTCCCCCGGCTCTCGGTCCGCGACAACGTCCTGGTCGGTGCCCATCATCGCGCTTGCGCCGGCTTCGTCTCGGCGGGCCTGCGGCTGCCGAAGGTCCGCCGCGAGGAGCGGATGCTGCGTGCGGAAGCCGACGAGCTGCTCGACCGCCTCGAACTGACGGCGGTGGCCGACCATCCCGCGGCGGGCCTGCCGTTCGGCACGCTCAAGCGCATCGAACTGGCCAGGGCGCTCGCGGTCCGGCCCCGGCTGCTGCTGCTCGACGAGCCGGTCAACGGCCTGAGCCACGGCGAGGTCGACGAGTTCGCCGAGCGCCTGCGCGCGCTGCAGGCCGATCTCGACCTCACCGTCGTGGTGGTCGAACACCACATGGGTTTCGTCATGGGCACCTGCGACCGGGTGGTGTGCCTGGAGTTCGGGCAGGTCATCGCCGAGGGCGAACCCGCTGCGGTGCAACGGGATCCGGCCGTCGTCCGCGCGTACCTGGGAGCCGCTTCGTGAGTGAGTTCCTTGTCGTCACCGACCTGCACGCCGGGTACGGCGCGGCGAAAGTGCTGCACGGCGTGAGCTTCTCGGTCGCCGAGGGCGCGGTGTGCGCGATCCTCGGGCCCAACGGCGCGGGCAAGACGACGCTGCTGCGGGCCCTGTGCGGCATGGTCAAGGTGCGCGGCGCGCTGCGGCTGGGCGGCACCGAGGTGACCGGCCGTGCCCCGGAGGCGATGGCGCGCCTCGGCGTCGCCCACGTGCCCGAGGGCCGTGGCACCTTCGCGCCGCTGTCCGTCGAGGAGAACCTGCGCCTGGGCGCCTACACCCGGCGTGACCGCGCGGGCGTCGAGGCCGACCTGCGCCGCATCCACGACTACTTCCCGATCCTGCGCGACAAACGGCGCGAACCGGCGGGCGGCCTGTCCGGCGGCCAGCAGCAGATGCTCGCCATCGGCCGAGCGCTGATGCTGCGGCCGCGGCTGCTGCTGCTCGACGAGCCATCGCTGGGGCTGTCCCCGCTGGTCACCCAGGAGTTGTTCGGGATCGTGCACACCATCAACGAAGAGGAACGCACCACCGTGATCGTCGTCGAGCAGAACGCTCATCTGGCCCTTGGCATCGCCCACCAGGCGCACGTGCTGGAGTCCGGGCGCATCGCGCTGTCCGGCACGGCCGCCGAGATCAGGGCCGATGACCAGGTCACCCGCTCCTATCTGGGAATCCGGGTGCGGCCGTGACCGAATTCGTCCAGCAGCTCGTCGAGGGACTCTCGGCGGGCGCGATCTACGCCGGTCTCGCACTGGCCCTCGTACTCATCTACCGGTTCACCGGGATCGTCAACTTCGCCCAGGGCGAGCTGGCCATGTTCTCGGCGTTCCTGGCCTGGCAGCTGAGCCAGACCATGCCGTTCTGGGCGGCGCTGCCGCTCACCCTGGCCATCTCCTTCGTCGCGGGGATGCTCATCGAACGGGTGGTCATCCGCCCGGTCGAGGGCGCGCCCGAGATCACCCTGGTGATCGTCACAGTCGGTCTGTTCTTCACCGTGCACGCGGTGGCGGGCTGGATCTGGTCCTACCAGGTGAAGTCGTTCCCGAATCCGTTCCCGGACGGCGCTTTCCGCACCGCGGGCGTGAGCGTCGGCTACGGCAGCCTCGGCATTCTCGCCGTCGTCGCGGTGGTGATGGCACTGCTGTATCTGCTGTTCCGGTTCACCGGGATCGGCCTGGCCATGCGGGCGGTGGCCTGTAATCCGCAGTCCGCCCGGCTGGTCGGCATCCGGGTCGGCACGGTGCTCGCGCTCGGCTGGGGGCTGGCCGCGCTGGTCGGCGCGGTCTCGGGGGTGCTGTCGGCGCCGCTGCTGTTCCTCGAACCCAACATGATGGGCGGCGTTCTCATCTACGCCTTCGCGGCGGCCACCCTCGGCGGCTTCGACTCCCCCGGCGGCGCGGTGGCGGGCGGCCTGATCGTCGGCGTCGCCGAAACCCTCACCGGCGCCTACGTCGACGCGATCGGCACCGAACTCAAGATCGGTGTGCCGCTGGTGATCATCCTGGGCGTGCTCCTGCTGCGCCCGCAAGGTCTGTTCGGACACGCGGCGGTGGAACGGGTATGAGCGAAGTAGAACTCTCCGACAAGACGGTGACAGCCACTTCCGCTGTCCCGCCAGCGACTTCGGTCCTGACCAGGGTGAGCGCGTTCCGGTGGCCGCTGCTCGCGACGGCGGCACTGCTGGTGCTCGCCTGTGCCGCACCCTTCCAGCTGGTGCCCTTCCACACCTTCCAGCTCGCCATGGCGATGGTCTACGCGGTCACCCTGCTCGGATTGAACCTGCTCGTCGGCCACACCGGCCAGATCTCGCTGGGTCACGGCGCGTTCTTCGCGGTCGGCGCCTATACGGCCGCGGTGGCGATGGAGCGCTGGGACACACCGTATATCGCGACCATCCCGCTCGCGGCTGCGGTGACCTTCGTCCTCGGCTTCGCACTCGGCATCCCGGCGCTACGCCTGCGCGGGCTGTATCTGGCGCTGGTCACCCTCGCGATCGCGATATTCCTGGTCCCACTGCTCAAGCGGTTCGACGGCCTGACCGGCGGCTCGATGGGACTCACCGTCGACAAGCCGGTGCCGCCCGCGTGGACCGGGCTCGCCGAGGACCAGTGGCTGTACTTCCTGGCGCTGGCGACGACGGTGACCGCCTTCGTCCTGGTCGCCGGGATGCTGCGATCCCGGGTCGGGCGCGCGCTGCACGCGGTGCGCGACAACGAGATCGCGGCGGAAGTGCTCGGGGTGAACCTGGCCCACTACAAAACCCTGGCCTTCGCCTGGAGCGCCCTGCTGGCCGGTGTCGCGGGCGCGGTCTACACCTGGGTGATCGCCTTCGTCTCGCCCGACTCGTTCGCGCTGACCCTGTCGGTGACGCTGCTGGCCGGACTGGTCGTCGGCGGGCTCGGCACCACCTGGGGTCCGCTGCTCGGCGGCCTGTTCGTGATGTTCGTGCCCAGCTTCGCCCAGGACGTCAATCAGGCGGCGCCCGGCGTCATCTTCGGACTGCTGATCATCGCGGTCATGTACCTCGCGCCCACGGGCCTGGCCGGACTCACCGGCCGGCTGGCGCAACGGCTCGGCCATCTGGTTCGGAAAGGGAAAACACATGCGCACTAAGGCGATCCACACTCTCGGCCTCGCGGCGGCGCTGCTCGCGACGCTCACCGCCTGCGGTGGGCGCGGCGAGGAGACCGGCACCGCCGCCGTCGGCGACTGCCGGGGCCAGCAGACCGTCGGCATCACCGACACCGCCATCAAGCTCGGCGGGGTGTACCCGCTGTCGGGTCCGGCCTCGGCCTACAGCGAAGTGCCCAAGGGCATCAAGGCCTACTTCGACTACGTCAACGCCGAGCAGGGCGGCATCGGTGGACGCAAGGTCGAGTACCTGGTGCGCGACGACGGCTACCAGCCGCCCAAGACCGTCGAGGAGACCCGCAGGCTGGTCGAGCAGGACCAGGTGTTCGCGGTGTTCCAGACCCTGGGCACCGCGACCTCCTCAGCGGTCTGGGACTACCTGGGCCAGCGCAAGGTGCCACAGGTGTTCGTGGCCACCGGCGCGACCAAGTTCGGCGCGGACACCGAGCACCCGTGGACCATCGGCTGGCAGCCCAGCTACCGCACCGAGGGACTCGCGTACGCGCAGTACGTCAAGGCGCAGCGCCCGACCGCGACAGTGGCGGTGCTCTACCAGAACGACGACTTCGGCAAGGATCTGCTCGCCGCGTTCACGGAGGGTGTCGCTGGCAGCGGCGTGACCGTGGTCGCGCAGCAGAGCTTCGAGGTCACCGACCCGACCGTCGACGCGCAGGTCCGCAATCTGGCGAACACGAAAGCCGATGTGCTGCTGAACTTCTCGACCCCGAAGTTCGCCTCGCAGGCGCTGGCCGCCGACGTGCGCAACACCGACTGGAATCCGCTGCACGTGCTGACCCAGGTGTCGAACACGATGGCCACGCTGCGACCGGTCGGCCTGGAGAACGTGCAGGGCGCGGTGAGCGCCGCGTTCCTCAAGGACCCGGCCGACCCGCGCTGGGCCCAGGACGCGGGTATGCAGACCTACAAGAGCAAGCTCACCCAGTACGCGCCCGGCGCCGACCCGGAGAACCAGCACGCCATGGCAGGCTGGGCGATGGCCGAGAGCTTCCGCAAGACGCTGGAGTCGGCGAAGTGCCCGACCCGCGAGGGCCTGCGCGACGCGATGCGCTCCCTCGACAACGTCGCCGTCGACCTGCTGCTGCCCGGTATCAGCATGACGACCGGTGCGAGCGACGGCTATCCGCTCGAGACCGTCGGCATCCAGACCTTCGCGGGCACCCACTGGTCGCTCACCGACGGCCTGATCACGACGAGCAAGTAGCTCCCCCACGTTCCGCGGTCCGCCGCGAAACCCCCGAAGTACACCCCCGATCGATGAGGATCACCGATGAAGATGTCCACCACTCTCGCGACCGCCGCTCTCACGGCGCTGGCCCTGTGCGTCGGCACGGGCACCGGCCACGCCGACCCGGCGGCGCAGACCGACGTGCACTACGAGGTCAGCAGGCAGGGCGACGCCGCCGTCGTCACCACCACTGACGGCAAGCTCCAGATCGTCGGCGATCAGCTGGTGCTCACCACCGGCGCCGACGTCCCGGTCGCCGCGCTGCCGCTGTCCTACCGGATGGACGACAAGCTCTTCCCGATCGCCGCCACCATCGACGGCGGCAAAGCCACCCTGACCCCGTCGCGCGAGGGCGCGACGCCGGTGGCCGCGGCGACCGAGCTGGTCAGCACCGACGCCGCGGTCAAGCAGGTCGCCGAGTCGTTCACCCCGCGCGATCAGGCGGCGCTGGGCGCGTTCAGTCAGCGGGTCGGCATCGGCGGCGCGGTCGCCGCGATCGTCGGCGCGGTGATCGGCGGTGGCGTCGGCTGCCTGGTGGGCGGCGCGGCCGGGGCGACCATCGCCAGCCCGGTGATCGTGCTGCTGGTCCCGTGGGTCGGCGCGACCGTCGCGGGCTGTGTCCTCGGCGCGGCCACCCTCGGCGCCGTCGGCACCATGGTCGGGCTGATCACGGTCGGCGGACCGCTGGCCCTGTTCTCGGCCTACCAGTACTTCTCGACGATCACGGCCCCGTGCCCGGCCGAGCTCGGCGCGTACTGCAAGGATCCCGCGGTGCCCGCCCCAGCGAAGTAGTCCGTCCCACCGCTTCGCCGGTCCGCCCGCACCACGCTCGGGCGGACCGGCTCGTGGCCGTTCGCAGGCCGGTAAGGAATCCCGTATGCACAGAACAGTTTTCGACGCCGAGCACGCCGCGTTCCGGGCGACGATGCGCGCGTTCATCGGTGCCGAGGTCGTGCCCTGCTTCACCAAGTGGTACGACGACGGGCAGGTGCCGCGCGAATTCTATTACCGGCTGGGCGAACTCGGCGTGTTCGGTTTGGAGGCGCCGGTCGAGTTCGGTGGGGCGGGGCGGTCCTCGTTCGGCTTCCGCACCGTGCTGGCGGAGGAGATCGCCAGGGCGGCGGTGTCGTTCGGCGGCGCGAGCGCGCACGTCGCCCGGTGCCTGCCGCTGGTCACGACGCTGGCGAGCCCGGCGCAGCGGGCGCGGTGGCTGCCCGGCATCGTCACCGGCGACACCATGTTCGCGCTGGCGGTGGCCGAGCCGGGCACCGGCGCCGAACCGGCCGACATGCGTACCACCGCGCCGCTGTCGGTCGACGGGTCCACCTACGTGGTGAACGGCTCGAAGACCTACGTCGCCGGTGGCGTGCACGCCGACCGGGTGATCGTCTGCGCGCGCACCGCGGCGCCGCGCCCCGACGATCCGTCCTACGGCCTGTCACTGCTGGTCGTCGACACCGCCGCGGCGGGTTTCCGGGTGGGCCGCCGGCTCGACACACTGGGCCGCAAGCTCAGCGGCACCGCCGAACTCACCTTCACCGATGTGCGGGTGCCCGCCGCCGACGTCCTCGGCGCACCGCACCTGGCCGTCGACCACCTCGCCGGGCAGCTGCCGCGGGAACGCCTCGGTATCGCCGTCGGCGCCTATGCCCAGGCCAAGGCCGCGATCCGGTTCGCACGCCTGCACACCACCGAACGCGTCGCCTTCACCCAGCCCGTGTCGGCCTTCCAGAACACGAAATTCGAGCTGGCCGCCTGTCAGAGCGAGGTCGACGCGGTCGAGGCGGTGGTCGATCGCGCGCTGACCGCGCACGACCGGGGCGAACTCGGCGCCGCGCACGCCGCGTCGGCCAAGCTGTTCGCCACCGAGACGGCGGGCCGGGTGATCGACCGCTGCCTGCAATTGCACGGCGGCGCGGGCTATCTCACCGATTCCCCGATCGCCCGGCTCTACGCCGATCACCGCATCGATCGGCTCCAGGGCGGCAGCAGCGATGTGCTGCGCACCATCATCGCCGCCGAGATGGGCCTGTAGACCGGCTGGTGTACAGGCGACTCGACGCTGCTCAGCGCGTCCGGTTGAGATCGCCGAGGAGCCGCCAGGTGCGCTGCTGATCCTCGGGGGTGGTCAGGTCGGTCTGGGAGAAAACCACCTCGGTCGCGCCCGCCGCGAAGTAGTCGGCCACCCGCGCGGCCACGGTCTCCTCGTCGCCGTACACCACCAGGTCCGACGCGCGCCGTGCGCCGGACAGCTCGATCACCCGGCGATAAGACGGAATGCCGTCGTAGAAGCCGGTTGTCGCCTCGGCGGCGGTGCGGGCGGCGGCCACGTCCGCGGTGACCACGCCGGGGACGAGGGCGACGACGCGCGGCCGCGGTCTGCCCGCGCTCGCCGCCGCTGCCGTCAGCGGCGCGACGATGTGCTCGGCCAGGGCCTCGGGGCCGACCAGGAACGGCAGCGTTCCGTCGGCCAATTCGCCGGTGGCCCGCAACGCCTGCGGTCCCATGGCCGCGACCAGCACCGGCACGGTGGGCGCCGCGCCCGCGACCGTGGCGGGCATCGGGGTGGCCGCGGTCAGGGTCTCGCCCCGGAAGTCGACCGCGCCGGTGTCGAGGACCGAGCGCAGCGCCGTGAGGAATTCGCGCAGCCGGGTCGCCGGGCGATCGAACGGGCCGCCGAAGGCGCGCTCGGACAGGTCCCGAGCACCCAGGCCGAGGCCCAGCGTGAATCGTCCACCGGTGGCCGCCTGCGCGGTCTGCGCCTGACTCGCCACCAGCAGCGGGTGCCTGCCCGGCACCGGAACCACCGAGGTGCCGACCTGTAGCCCGGGGACCTCGCGGCCGATCAGCGCCGCCACCAGCAGCGAGTCGTGGGAGAAGGTCTGGCCGAGCCACACCGAGCTCAGCCCGACCGCGGCGGCGGTCCGCCCGAGGTCGACGGCCGCGTCCACGGCATTGCCGGACTGATCGAGGGCGAACGGGGACAAGGCGATTCCGATGCTCATCCGAGGAACAACCCGCGCAGCAACGGAGTTCATCGCGATCAGCGCATGCCGATTCCAACTGCGCCCCTACGCACGGTCAGGTCGGTACCGCACGCGATTCCGACCGGGCATCCGCGCGATCACGACCTCAGCGAACCGCGATCGGCCCCGGACGACGCGGACGACGTCAGCGAACCGCGATTCCGGCCGGGCACGGCCACGCCCCAGCGAGCCGCGATCCCGACCGGGCACCCGCGCGGTCACGAGCTCAGCGGACGGTGATCCCATCGGTGCGCATGGCGTCCTTGACCTGGCCGATGGTGAGATCGCCGAAGTGGAAGACGCTCGCGGCCAGCACCGCGTCGGCGCCCGCGTGCACGGCGGGCGGGAAGTGCGCGACCGCGCCCGCGCCGCCGCTGGCGATCACC
Organism: Nocardia sp. NPDC051833; assembly: GCF_040681225.1. NCBI lineage: Bacteria > Bacillati > Actinomycetota > Actinomycetes > Mycobacteriales > Nocardiaceae > Nocardia > Nocardia sp. NPDC051833. The sequence continues at coordinate 55,649 of NZ_JBFAYK010000005.1, read as the reverse complement.
GGCACCCGCACCGCGGCCCGGACGGCGGCGATCATCGGCAGGTCGAATCCGGCCTTGGTGCCGTCGGCGTCCATCGAGTTCAGCAGGATCTCGCCGACGCCCAGTTCGGCGCCGCGGATGGCCCATTCGACCGCGTCGATGCCGGTGCCGCGCTTGCCGCCGTGGGTGGTGACCTCCCAGCCGGACGGGGTGTCGGGCTGACCGTCCGGCACGGTGCGCGCGTCGACGGAGAGCACGATGCACTGCGAGCCGAACCGCTGCGACATCTCCGAGAGCACCTCGGGGCGGGCGATGGCGGCGGTGTTCACCGACACCTTGTCCGCGCCGGCGCGCAGCAGCCGGTCGACATCCTCGACGGTGCGCACGCCGCCACCGACGGTGAGCGGGATGAAGATCTGCTCGGCCGTGCGGGTCACCACGTCGAGCATGGTGCCGCGATCGCCGGTGGAGGCGGTGACGTCGAGGAAGGTGAGTTCGTCGGCGCCCTGGGCGTCGTAGGTGGCGGCCAGTTCCACCGGGTCGCCCGCGTCGCGCAGGTTCTGGAAGTTGACGCCCTTGACCACCCGGCCCGCGTCGACGTCCAGGCACGGGATCACCCGGACGGCCAGCGTGCTCGGCGCCGCGGTGTCCGGCCGTTCGTCGGTGCGCGGTGTCATGGTGTTCAGCCTCGTTCCTCTTCGCTGACCGTGCAAATCATTTCCAGGAGTTCGGCGTGGACGCCGGGCGCGGCGGCCAGCACCGACCCCGAGGTGATCGTCCACGGCGCGCCCGCCAGGTCGGTGACCACGCCGCCCGCGGCCCGTACCAGCGCGACACCGGCCGCGTTGTCCCACGGATGATGCCCGAACACGACCGCGCCACCGAGCACGCCGGAGGCGGTGAAGGCCAGGTCGATGCCGGTGGAGCCGTGCATGCGCACCCGCGAGGACAGCCTGCTGAGCGCGCCGAGCAGGTCGAACCGGAACTGGCCGGGGATGCGGCCCGCCGAGTCGACGTTGAACGCGCCGAAGCCGATCATCGCGTCGGCCAGCTTGCCGGGGCGCAGCGGCGGCAGCGCGACGCCGTCGAGGAACACCGGGCCACCCTGGACCGCCGCGTACCGGCGGCCGAGCAGCGGCAGCCAGGTCAGGCCGAGCACGGGTTCGCCCTCGTGCACGAGCGCCAGCAGGGTGCCCGACATGGGGTGGCCGGAGGAGTAGTTGAAGGTGCCGTCGATCGGGTCGAGCACCCAGGCCGTGCCGGAGGTGAGCGCCGGGCCGCCGAACTCCTCGCCGTGCACGGCGATCCCGGTGCGCTGCTGGAGTTCGGCGGAGATGGTGCGTTCCAGCTCCAGATCGAGTTCGGTGGCGAAGTCGTTGCGGCCCTTGGCGACCGCGCTCGGCGCACCGATGCCCTCGACGAAGCGCGGGACGACCCCGTCCAGGACCTGGGTGGCGACGGCCAGCAGGTCGGTCAGTTCGGCGGTGCTCGGTGCGGCGGTCATCGTCGGTGTCAGCGCACCGCGGCCAGGGCCTCGGGCAGCGTGAACCGGCCCGCGTACAGCGCCTTGCCGATGATCGCGCCCTCCACGCCCTCCTCGGCCAGCCCGGCGATGGCCACCAGGTCGTCGAGCACCGAGATGCCGCCGGAGGCGACGACCGGCGCGTCGGCGGCGTTGGCGACCTCGCTCAGTAGTTCCAGGTTGGGGCCGGTCAGCGTGCCGTCCTTGGAGACGTCGGTCACCACGTAGCGCGCGCAGCCGTCGCGTTCGAGCCGCTCGAGCGCCTCCCACAGGTCACCGCCGTCGGTGACCCAGCCGCGGCCGCGCAGCCGCCACTCCCCGTCGATCTGCTTGACGTCGAGCCCGACCGCGATCCGGTCGCCGTACTCGCCGAGCACGCGGGCGCACCACTGCGGGTTCTCGATCGCGGCGGTGCCGATGTTGACCCGCGCGCACCCGGTGGCCAGCGCCGCTTCCAGGGAGGCGTCGTCGCGGATGCCGCCGGACAGTTCGACCTTGACGTCGAGTTCCCCGACGACCTGTGCGATCAGCTCCCGGTTGCTGCCCTTGCCGAAGGCCGCGTCCAGGTCGACCAGATGGACCCACTCGGCGCCGGCCTGCTGCCACGCCAGCGCCGCGTCGCGGGGCGACCCGTAGCTGGTTTCGCTACCGGCCTCTCCCTGCACGAGGCGCACGGCCTCCCCATTGGCGACATCGACGGCGGGCAACAGCACAAGACTCACGGGATCAGACTAGTAGGTCCGGACTGTCGATCTCCGCACCGGTCCACGCCCCTGAGGCCCGTGTCACGCCGACCGGGTTCAGCGACAGCGGCGACGCAGTTCCGGGACGCCACCGCCGGTGAGCTCGTCGAGGACGACACTGCGGCCGACCACGGCCAGCGCGATGGCCTCGCCGGGCCCGCGGACCTCGGGTCCGTCGCCCCAGGCCCAGTCCACATCGGTGGCGATGAACCGCAGCCCCTTGGTCCGTTTGCCCGGGAAGGCGAAGGGATCCGGGTAGGACAGCACCGCGATCAGGCGATCGGGGGCGATGGTGCGCGGGCGGCGCAGCGGCCGCCGGATGTCCTGCTGGTGCACCAGCAGGTCGGAGAGCATCAGCCGCGGCGAGAACCGCGACAGCCTGCCCGACTCGTGCTCGAACATGTGCACCAGCTGCGCGGTCGGCAGGCCCGCGAACGACGCCGCGAGCGCGTTGTTGATCCGGTCGACCGAACCGCGATGGCGGGCCGCGGCGGCCGCGTAGTCGAGTGGGCCGAGCGTGTCGGTCAGCAGATGACCGACCACGTCGCGCACCCGCCACCCCGCGCACAGCGACGGTGTCTCCCACTCCTGCTCGGTCAGTCCACGTAGGAGTTCGATCAGCTCGGCACGTTCCGCGGCCAGCATCCCCCGATAGCTCATGTCGATCACTGTAGGGCCCGATCCGACGCCGGGTTCCCGGATTCCGGTGCACGGGAGCGAAATACATTCCGACGGGTCTGTCCGCTCGTGGCCCCGCAATCGATCGGCACACCGGGGCGTAGCCCGTGCCGTCCGGCCCGTCGGGACGCCGGGACAATGGGACTATGGCCGCCGACCGGCCGCACCGTCACCGCGCGCCGCCCGAGCGACGCCACGAAGGAGAGGACGCCCGGACACCGTGGGCAAACAGAATCGGCGACGCCGCACCGGACGCCGGGCCGTGCCCGCCACCGGGCCGGTGCTCGACGCCGACACCCTGACCGATCCCGAGCGGCTCGCGGAGGCGATCGCGACGGCCGCCGTGGCCGCGGCCCAGGGCGACACGGCCGGGGTCCGGCACTTCGCCGAGCAGCTGGCTGGCCCGGACCGGGTGCGCCCGGAGGTGGCGGCGGGCGTCGAGCGGGCGAGCCGGCGAATCATCGCCCGCGCCTTCGACTTCGGCTGGCTGCCGAGCGATGTCCACCAGGCCGCGCGGCGCCGCCTCGACGAGTTCGCGGTCGGCTATCTGACCGATCTGATGGCCGACCATCGCGCCCCGTTCGCCGAGGACACCGTCGACGAGATCTGGCAGGCCCAGCTCGACGACCTCGGCGCCACCGTCTGGTGGACGCCGCCGCACCTGATCCCCTGGGCCGACCGCGCGCTGCTCACCGGCGCCGACGCCGTGACCACCGTCCTCGACGCCCTCGCACTCCTGCTGCGGCTGCCGAAACTGGAGCCGATCCGGCCACTGCCCGGCACCGCGCACCGGCATCGGGGCGCGCGGCCCGCCGTCGACGAGAAGGCCCTCGGCCGGGTCCGCGGCCTGCTCGCCAAGGCCGAGTCCACCGCCTTCCCCGCGGAGGCCGAGACCCTCTCGGCCAAGGCCCAGGAACTGATGACCAAGTACGCGATCGACCGCGTCCTGCTGGCGGTGCCCACCGTCGACGCCGACCTGCCCGGCGCCCGCCGCCTCTGGCTCGACACCCCCTACACCGAGGCCAAAGCCCTGCTCATCGACCTGGTCGCGCGGGCCAACCGCTGTCGCGCCATCTTCGTCGCCGACTGGGACTTCGTCACCGTCGTCGGCGAGGACCCCGACCTCGACGCCGTCGAACTCCTGTCGACCTCGCTGCTCGTCCAAGCCACCCGCGCGATGATCGACACCCCGTCGACGGCCGGTGACTCCCGCTCCCGCGCCTATCGCAAGGCCTTCCTCACCGCCTACGCCACCCGGATCGGCGACCGCCTCACCACCGCCGCGGCCGCCACCGTCGCCGAAGCCGCCGACCCCACCCTGCTCCCACTGCTGGCCACCCACGATCACCGCGTCGAGAAGGCGTTCTCCACCTACTTCCCCACCACCCGCGCGCGCGGCATCACCATTCGCAGCGCCGAAGGCTGGGAGGCGGGCACCGAGGCCGCCGATCGCGCCCGGCTCGACGGCTGAACCCCGACCGGTTTCAGGGTTCGCCTCCATCGAACGGGTGACGACACCATGCCCGGGAGGCCGTGAAGATGATCGGTATGGTCACTTCGAAATCGCTGGTCTGCGGTGTCCTGGTCGCGCTGGCTCCCGTCGCGGGCGGCTGTGTCGCCGCCGAGCGGCCGCCCGAGCCGGTCGCCGCGGTCGCCGAGTTGGTGGCACAGGCCGATGCCGTGCCGACACCCCGGATCGCGTGGGCGCCGTGCCCGGAGGAGTCGCTGCGGGGCAAGGACTGCGCCCGGGTGGCGGTGCCGCTCGACTACGCGAACCCCACGGGACGGCACCTGGAACTCGCGGTGGTCCGCCAGCCCGCGGGCGACCCCGCCCACCGCATCGGCACCTTGTTCACCGCGGCGGGCGGACCCGGCGGGTCCGGCATCGAGTGGGCGGCGAAGGGCGAGATGTTCTCCGGTGAGCTGAGCAGGCGCTTCGATGTGGTCACCTTCGATCAGCGCGGGGTCGGGCGCAGTTCCACGGTCCGCTGTTTCCCGGATTCCACTGCCCAGCAGGACTTCTGGCACACCCTGGCGCTGCCGCCCGTCGGCACCGCACAGCAGGCGGCCACCACCGACGCGAGCGGGCGACTCGCGGAAGGATGCCTGCGCCACGACGGCGAGCTGATCGCCCACCTCACCACCGTGGACGCCGCCCGCGATCTCGATCTCCTCCGGCGCGCCGTCGGCGACCCGGCCCTGACCTACCAGGGTGGCTCCTACGCCAGCTACCTCGGCACCGTCTACGGCGCGCTGTTCGCCGATCGCGTTCGCGCGCTGCAGCTCTCCTCGATCCTCGACCCCGCGCCGTACACCACCGACACCCGCGCCGTCATCGACGCCACCGCGACCGGCACCGAGGAGGTGCTCGGTGAATTCCTGCGCCTGTGCGCGGCGGCCGGTCCGCAGCGCTGCGCCTTCGCCACGGACGCGGCCTCGGTCGCGGACCTGCGGGCCCGCGACACCGCCCTGCTCGATCGGGCGAAGGCGGCGCCGATCCGGGTCGGCGAGGGGTCGGCGACCGTGCCGGTGACCTACAGCGAACTCGTCCAGGCACACGCCATGCTGCTCTACGACGCGAGCCTGGGATGGCCCGCCCTCGCGGCCCTGCTGACCGAGCTCGAGCGGGGTCCCGCCGGGAATCCCGCCGTGGTGCGGCAGGTGCTGACCGCGATCGCCTCGACCGGTGACTTCCTCGACTCGTTCGTCGCCATCTCCTGCGCGGACAACGCCCTCCCCCGGCAACCCCTGCGCTGGCCGGAATTCGCCGCCGAATCCGCCGAAACCGCGCCCGTCTACGGCCCGTTCTGGCTCTATCTCCGCCAGCCGTGCGCCACCTGGCCCGCCCCCACCGACGGCTACCCCCAGCGCTACACCGGCCCGTGGACCCAGCACTCCACCGTCCCCCCACTGCTGGTGAACAACCGTTTCGACCCGGCCACGCCGCTCCCCGGCGCCCAGCGTGCCGCCGCGGCGATGGGCGACGCGCGGTTGGTCGTGGTCACCGACGGCTACGGGCACGAACCGGACGGCGACTGCGTCACCGACCTGACCCGGCGCTACCTCGTCGACCTCCAGCTCCCGGCAGCCGGGACGACCTGCGCGAACGGCCGGACACCGTTCACCGGATGACGCGGGCGCCCGCCGGCCGGGCACCGTTGCGGGAAGCCGAAGCGCGCTCCTACGCTCGACGGGTGCGACCGATCATGTCCGACCACGAGCTGGACGGCGGCTGGGAGCTGGCGCGGGCCGCCTCGCCGGTGTGGAGAGGGCTGTCGCTGTCCGGTTTTCGTGACGGTGGCGGCGGCGGACCGGACCTGCGGATCGTCGCGCTCCCCGCGGTCACGGTGGTCGTCCAGATCGGCGAGAGCGGATTCACCACCGCGGACGCGCGCGGCGTGGACGGCCTCGTCGCCGGGATCGCGCCGGGCACCCACCAGGTCCGGTCGGACCGGGTCGACTGTGTCGAGCTCCGCATGCCGCCGACCCTCGCCTACTCCCTGCTCGGCATCGCGCCACCCGACATCACCGGCACGGTGCTCGGCATCGAGGACCTCTGGGGGTCGGCGGTCGACCGGCTGCGCGCGCAGCTCGCCGAAACATCCACCTGGCCGGCCCGATTCGAGCTGACGACCCGCTTCCTCGCCGACCACGCGACGGCCAGGCACCCGGATGCCGAGGTCGCCGCGACCTGGCAGCGGATCGTCGCCCACGGCGGCCGGGTCCGGGTCAGGGAGCTGGTCGACCTGACCGGCTGGAGCCAGAAGCGACTCTGGACGCGGTTCACCGCCCAGATCGGCGTGACCCCCAAGCGCGCGGCGATGGTGGTGCGTTTCCGCCGCGCGTTCGACCAGCTCGTCGCGGGCGAATCCGCGGCCGCCGCGGCCGTCGCGTGCGGCTACGCCGACCAATCCCACCTCCACCGCGACATCGCGATGTTCGCCGGAACCACCCCGGGCGCCCTGGCCCCGCGCTGAGCGGGAAATTTCGTCCAAGACACCGCACCCCGGCGCCTGTGACAGTGGCGTCATGACCACGCCCACCGCGCTCGCCGCCCGCATCCGCGCGACCGAGCACCGCGTCGCAGGCACCTACGGACTACGGATCACCGAACGGACTTTCGCGCTGCGCGACCGCGGCCCGACCGTGCGCACGGTCGAGATCCCCGGCTCCGGCCCACCGATCCTGTGGGTCAACGGCCTCGCGGCCCCGGCGCTGGCCTTCGCACCCCTGCTCGCCCGGTTCCCCGACCGGCACCACCTCCTGATCGATCTGCCCGGCCACCATCTGGCGCCCGCGTACGCCTGGAGTGACCGACCGGTCCGTGAGGTGGCGGTGGCGGTACTGACCGGTGTACTGGACGAGTTCGGGCTCGCGGGCGCCCAGCTCGTCGGCTGCTCGCTGGGTGGCCTGTTCGCGCTGTGGACCGCGCTGGACGCGCCGGGCCGGTGCACGCGCCTGGTGCTGCTCGGCGCACCGGCGACCGCGCTGCCCGGCACCAGGGCCACCCCGGCCATGGCGTCGACTGCCGCCGCCGGGCGCGGCCGGGTGGACGAATGGTCGATGCGGCTACCGTCGCCGCGGTTCGTCGCCCGGGCCGCCCTGGTCACGGCGCTGGGACCGGAGACCGCGCGCGCCATGTCCGACGACCTGCTCGATCTGCATCGCCTCCCGCTCCGGCTCCCGGGCAAGGCCGCGTCCTACCGAACGCTGCTGCGCCGGCTGATCCAGGGCCGCGTGCCCCGGCCGGAGGCCGTGCTCACCGATGCCGAGCTCACCCGGATCGACGTGCCCGCCCTGTTCGTCTGGGGTGAGCGCGACGTCTTCTGCCCACCGGATCGCGCCCGTCGATCCGTCGCGATGATCCCCGGCGCGCACCTGGCCGTCGTGCCCGGCGGCCACAACCCCTGGCTCGACGACCCACCCGGATGCGCCGAGCTGATCACCGAATCCGATATCCCCTCCACCGACAGGAAGCACCATGCGTAATCACGACCCGCTCGCCCTCGCGACAGCTCTGCCCCCGTTCGACTTCCGCCCGATCACCGCGTTCAACGACGGCGAATTCTGCGTGTTCCACGGCGACGGGCTCGCATCCTCCGACTGGGAACTCCACCCCGACACCGACGAACTGCTGATGGTCCTGCGCGGCAGCGTGACCGTCGAGATCCTCACCGACACCGACCGGCACCGAATCCCGCTCACCGCAGGACAATTCGCCATCGTCCCGAAGGGCCACTGGCACCGCCATCTCGACGTCGACCACCTCGTCGAGATGTTCTACACCCCGGGCGCCACCATCGAATCCACCGCCGAGGATCCCCGCGTCGAGTGATCGACACTGTCCTGCCCCTTCCCGCGCGTCACCCTCGAATCGACAGCTACAACCTAGTTGACAGTCTCTGTCAACTAGGTTGATACTGTCGATGTACGGATGGTCCGGCGAATACGGAGGTGTGGGGTGTCTCTGCGGGAGCGACAGCGACGGCAGGTACGGGCCGAGATTCAGCGCGCGGCGTTCGCGTTGTTCGCGAAGTCCGGATTCGACGAGGTGACCACCGAGCAGATCGCGGCGGCCGCGGGGATCTCACCGAGCACGTACTTCCGGCACGTGCGCAGCAAGGAGGACCTGCTGCTGGACCCGGTGCGGGAGGGCGGCGCCGGGATCGCCGCGCTGCTCGAGGGCCGCCCCGACGAGGAGCCCGCCGATATCGCACTGGCCCAGGCGATCCTGACTCGCTCGACAGCCCTGGGAATCGAGGAGCTGGAGCAGTGGCGCGCCGCCTTCGCCACGGCACCCCATCTGCTCGACCGGGTCGCGCTGATTCCGCCGGACCATCGGGCACGCCTGGTCGAGCTGGCCGCGCACCGGATGGACACCGACCCCGGCACCGACAGCGGCCCCGGGCTGCTGGTGCATCTGATGCTCGCGGCCGCGGAGTTCGGATACCTGCAGTGGCTGCGGAGCGCGCAGAACCCCTCCGCCTCACTGCCGGTCTGCGTCGAAGCGGCGGTGGCCGCCGTTCTCGACGATCGCTGGCGAGCGCCGCGCTGACCCCTCGACGTATCGAACAGAAGAAGGCAAACATGCAGCAGGACACTGTGTTCCCGGAGACGGTGGACATCGTGGTCGTCGGATCCGGCGCGGCGGGCATGTCCGCCGCGATCACCGCGGCCCGCCACGGCCTGTCGGTCGTCATGGTCGAGAAGGCGAGCCGCTGGGGCGGTTCGACAGCCCGATCCGGTGGCGGCGTCTGGATTCCAGGCAACTCGGCGCTGGGCCGGCTGGCCGGGCCCGAGGATATCGACGCCGCCCGCGCCTACCTCGCCGACATCGTCGGGGACGCCGTCGCACCGGAGATGCTCGACACCTACCTCGATCACGGGCCGACGGCCTTCGACTTCCTGGCCCGCCACACGCCACTGGCGATGCGCTGGGTGCCCGGTTACAGCGACTACTACCCCGAAGCGCCCGGCGGCCGAGCCCGTGGCCGGTCGGTCGAGCCGAAGCCCTTCGACGCGCGGGGTCTCGGCGCCGACCTGGCCACCATGGAGCCCGACTATCTTCGAGCTCCCCGCAACGTCGTCCTGACCCAAGCCGATTTCCGGCAGATCCATCTGGGCCTGCGCAATCCGCGAAGTCCGTTGCGCGCGGCCCGGATCGGGGCCAGATGGCTCGGTGGTCTGCTGCGCGGTCGGCATCTGCTCGCCCGTGGTCAGGCGTTGAGCGCGATGCTCCGTCAGGGGATGCGCGATGCCGGAGTACCCTTGTTCCTGAACACCGCACTGGTCGAGCTGGCCGTCGCCGATGACCAGGTCGTCGGCGCCGTCGTCCACCGCCACGGCACCGAACAGGTGATCGGTGCGCGCTGTGGCGTGATTCTCGCCTGTGGCGGTTTCGAGCACAGCGACACCATGCGCAAGCAGTACCAGCGCGAGCCCATCGGCACGGACTGGACCGTGGGCGCGGCCGCCAACACCGGCGACGGCATCCGCGCCGGCCAAGCCATCGGAGCGGCCACCGCGTTCCTCGACGATGCCTGGTGGGGGCCTTCGATACCGCTGCCACGCACGCCGTTCTTCTGCGTGTCCGAACGCAATCTGCCGGGCAGCCTCATCGTCAACGACCGCGCGGAGCGGTTCATGAACGAGTCCCTGCCTTACGTCGAAGCGACCCATCGCATGTACGGCGGGCCCCACGGCCGAGGCGACGGCCCGGCCGAGAATCTGCCCGCCTGGCTGATCTTCGACCAGCGCTACCGCAATCGCTATCTCTTCGCGGGCCTCCCCCCGCGCGCACCGCTGCCCCGGCGCTGGTTCGACACCGGCATCCTCACCCGCGCCGACACCGTCGGCGAACTCGCGGACAAGATCGGGGTACCGGCCGACCGCCTCGCCGCCACGGTCACCCGGTTCAACGACTTCGCCCGCACCGGGATCGACGAGGACTACGGCCGCGGCACCAGCGCCTACGACCGCTACTACGGCGACCCCCGTCAGCGCCCGAATCCCAACCTCGGCGCCCTCGACACCGGCCCCTTCTACGCCGCCCAGCTCGTCCCCGGCGACCTCGGCACCAAGGGCGGCCTGCGCATCGACACTCACGGCCGGGTCCTCCGCGACGACGGCGCGGCCATCGACGGCCTCTACGCGGCGGGGAACACCAGCGCACCGGTCATGGGTCACACCTACGCGGGCCCCGGCGCGACCATCGGTCCCGCGATCGTGTTCGGCTACCTCGCCGCCGTCCACGCCGCCACCGCCCGCGCCGGACGCGAGTAGCCGGGACGGTTCCGATCGCCCCGCGATCAGCGGGGTTCGAGGATGACGACCGGGATCTCGCGGTCGGCCCAGGCCTGGTAGTGCTCGAAGTCGGCGTAGGCGTCGACGAGCAGGGGCCACAGGCGGGCGCGCTCGTCGGGGGCGGCGGTGCGCGCGCGGACCGGGTGGCGGTCGCGGCCGATCTGGATGTGGGTGTCGGGAGCGGCGCGCAGGTTGTGGTACCACTGCGGGTGTTTGGGCAGGCCGCCCTGGGAGGCGACGACGACGGTGTCGGGGCCGTCGACGAGGTAGAGCAGCGGGGTGGTGTAGTCGACGCCGGACTTGCGGCCGCGGTGGTCGAGCAGCAGGGTGGGGACCGGCTTGCGGAAGCCCGCGCCGACCCGCCACTTCGCGCCGATCCGGCCGCCGGTGCGCCGGTAGACCCACACCTGCGTCTTGCCCATGTACTTGAAGATCGTGGGCAGGCTCGGGGAGTCGAGGTGTTTCGGGCGCGGCGGTACAGCGGTCATCCCCCGACCATACACATCCGCCTCGGCGTGTATGGTCAGGATCCGGTCGCCCGACGACCTCCGGCTACAGCGATCCGAGCCAGTTGCGCAGCAGCTGGGCGCCCGCGTCGCCGGACTTCTCCGGGTGGAACTGGGTGGCCGAGAGGGCACCGTTCTCGACCGCGGCGAGGAACGGGACACCGTGATCGGCCCAGGTGAGCTTCGGGGGCGCGATGTGCTCGTTCTCCGGCAGTTCCCACTGCTGCGCGGCGTAGGAGTGCACGAAGTAGAAGCGGGTGTCGGCGTCGAGACCGGCGAACAGGGTGCTGTCGGCGGGCGCCTTCACCGTGTTCCAGCCCATGTGCGGCAGGACCGGCGCGTCGAGGCGGGCGACCGTGCCGGGCCACTCGCCACAGCCCTCGGTCTCCACACCGAACTCGACCCCGCGATCGAACAGGATCTGCATGCCGACGCAGATGCCGAGCACCGGACGCCCACCGGCCAGCCGCTGGCCGATGATGCGTTCACCGCGCACCGCGCGCAGTCCGGCCATGCACGCCGCGTACGCGCCGACACCGGGAACGACGAGCCCGTCGGCGGCCAGCGCGGCCTGCGGGTCGGCGGTCACCTCCACCTGCGCACCGGCGCGCACCAGCGCGCGCTCGGCCGAGTGCAGGTTGCCGGAGCCGTAATCGAGCAGGACGACCTTCGAACTCACAGCACGCCTTTCGTGGACGGGACGCCGCTCACCCGCGGGTCGATCTCGACCGCGGCCCGCAGCGCCCTGGCGACCGCCTTGAACTCGGCCTCGGTGATGTGGTGCTGGTCGCGGCCGTAGAGCACGCGCACGTGCAGCGCGATCCGCGCGTTCTGCGCGATCGACTCGAAGACGTGCTTGTTGAGCACCGTCGAGTACGACGCGCCGGGTCCCGCGCTGGGAATGATGGTGTGCACCAGGTGTTCCGGCTCGCCGGTGAACACGCAGTAGGGCCGCCCGGACACGTCGACGGCGGCGTGCGCGAGGGTCTCGTCCATCGGGATGAAGGCGTCGCCGAAGCGGCGGATGCCCTTCTTGTCGCCCAGCGCCTTGCCCAGCGCCTGGCCGAACACGATCGCGGTGTCCTCGACCGTGTGGTGCGCCTCGATCTCGATATCGCCCTCGGCCCGCACGACCAGGTCGAACCCGCCGTGCTGGCCCAGCGCGGTCAGCATGTGGTCGTAGAACGGGACGCCGGTGGAGATCTCGGTCTGCCCGGTGCCGTCGAGGTTCAGTTCCACCAGGATCGACGATTCCTTGGTGACCCGTTCCACCCGTGCGGTTCTGCTCATGATGTGTTCCTCCACAGGGGGATTCGTCAGTGGGTCAGGTCGGTGGCCGCGATGCCGGCGCTCACCCGCAGGAACTCGTCGTTCTCCGCGGCGAGGCCGACGGTGGCGCGCAGGTAGCCGGGGATGCCGACATCGCGGATGAGTACCCCGGCGTCGAGGTAGTGCTGCCAGGCGCGCGCGGCGTCGGTGAACCGGCCGAACAGGATGAAGTTGGCGTCGCTGGGGATCACCTCGAAGCCCTGCGCGGTCAGCGCGGCGGCGACCCGGTCGCGCTGGGCGGCCAGTTCCGCGACGCTGCCGAGGGTTTCGTCGGCGTGCCGCAGCGCCGCCCGCGCGGCCGCCTGGGTGACCACCGACAGGTGGTACGGCAGCCGCACCAGCAGGATCGCGTCGATCACGGCGGGCGAGGCGGCCAGGTAACCGAGGCGACCGCCCGCGAAGGCGAAGGCCTTGCTCATGGTGCGGGTGACCACGAGCTTGGTCGGGAACCGGTCGATCAGCGTGATCGCGCTCGGCGCGGCCGAGAACTCGCCGTACGCCTCGTCCACGACGACGATGCCGGGCGCCGCGTCGAGGATCCGCTCGAGCTCGTCGATCGGGATGCTGTGCCCGGTCGGGTTGTTCGGGCTGGTCACGAACACCACGTCGGGGCGGCGCTCGGTGATCTGCGCGACGGCGTAGTCGATGTCGAGGGAGAAGTCGCCGCTGCGCTTGGCCTCGATCCACTCGGTGTCGATGCCCTCGGAGATGATCGGGTGCATCGAGTAGGAGGGCACGAAACCCAGCGCGCTGCGGCCGGGTCCGCCGAAGGCCTGCAGCAGCTGCTGCAGGATCTCGTTGGAACCGTTGGCCGCCCACACGTTCGCGGCGTCGACGGGGACGCCGGTCTGCCGGGTCAGGTACGCGGCGAGGTCGGCGCGCAGGGCGACGGCGTCGCGGTCCGGGTACCGGTGCAGGTCGGCGGCGGCCGCGCGCACCGATTCGGCGACGTCGTCGATCAGCGCCGTGCTCGGCGGGTGCGGGTTCTCGTTGGTGTTGAGCTGCACCGGGACGGTCAATTGCGGTGCGCCGTACGGGGATTTGCCGCGCAGGTTGTCGCGCAGCGGCAGCTGGTCCAGGGTCGCCGAGGCGCCGGGCACGGTGGGAGTACTCACGAGAGCGCCTCGAAACGCGCCTGCACGGCCTGCCCGTGCGCGGGCAGATCTTCCGCGTTCGCCAGTGCGACGACGTGTCCCGCGACGTCCTTCAGCGCGGCCTCGGTGTACTCCACGATGTGGATGCCGCGCAGGAAGGTCTGCACGCTCAGGCCCGAGGAGTGCCGCGCGCAGCCCGCGGTGGGCAGCACGTGGTTGGACCCGGCGCAGTAGTCGCCCAGGCTGACCGGCGCCCACGGGCCGACGAAGATCGCGCCCGCGCTGCGCACCCGCGCGGCGACGGCGGCGGCGTCGACGGTCTGGATCTCGAGGTGCTCGGCCGCGTAGGCGTCGACGACGCGCAGGCCCTGGGCGATGTCGTCGACGAGGACGGTCCCGGACTGCTTGCCGCTCAGCGCTTCCCGCACCCGGGCGTCGTGCTTGACGACGGCGAGCTGGGCGTTGAGCGCGACGTCGACCGCGTCGGCGAGGGCCACCGAGTCGGTGACCAGCACACTGGCGGCGAGCACGTCGTGCTCGGCCTGGCTGATCAGGTCGGCGGCCACGTGCACCGGGTCGGCGGTGGCGTCGGCCAGGACCGCGATCTCGGTGGGGCCCGCCTCGGCGTCGATGCCGACCAGGCCACGGCACAGCCGCTTGGCCGCGGTGACGTAGATGTTGCCGGGACCGGTGATCAGGTCGACCGGCGCCAGCGCGGCGCCGTCGGTGTCGGTGCCGCCGTAGGACAGCAGCGCCACGGCCTGCGCGCCGCCGACCGCCCACACCTCGTCGACCCCGAGCAGCGCGGCGGCGGCCAGGATCGTCGGGTGCGGCAGACCGCCGAACTGGGCCTGCGGCGGCGAGGCCACCACCAGCGACTCCACGCCCGCGGCCTGGGCCGGGACGACGTTCATCACGACCGAGGACGGGTAGACGGCATTGCCGCCGGGCACGTAGAGGCCCACCCGCTCGACCGGCACCCACTTCTCGGTGACGGTGCCGCCTGGCACCACCTCGGTGACGGTGTCGGTGCGGCGCTGATCGGCGTGCACCTTCCTGGTCCGCTCGATCGCGACCTCGAGCGCCGCGCGCACGGCCGGGTCCAGCTCCGCGAGCGCCTTGGCCAGCTCCGCGACGGGCACGCGCACCACGCTCGGGCGCACACCGTCGAACTTCTCGCTGTAGTCCAGCGCGGCCTCGGCACCCCGGTCGCGGATGTCCTCGACGACCGGCCGCACATGATGCAGCACCGAGTCCACGTCGACTCCTCCGCGCGGCAGCGCGGTGCGCAGCTCGGCAGCGGAAGGAGTACGACCGCGCAGATCGACGCGGGCGAGCTCGATGCGGGGAGTCATATCGGGGTGCAGTCCTGTCTGTGCTGGGCTCAGGTCAGCTACCAGCCTATCGGTCACCCGCCACCGGTTATCCGGCAGATCCCGCCGGGGACGGCGGACGCTGGTGGATCACGCCCTCCTTCATCACGAAATCGACCTGCCCGGTGACGGCGATGTCGGTGAACGGGTCACCGGGCATCGCGATCAGGTCGGCGATCTTGCCGGGCGCGATCGTCCCCAGGTCGTCGAGCCCGAGGAGTTCGGCGGCGACACTGGTCGCGGACGTGAGGGCGCGGTGGGCGCTGATGCCGTTGGCGACCAGCATCGGGAACTCCCGCCAGTTGTCGCGGTGCGGGAACATGCCCGCGTCGGTGCCGAACGCCAGTTTGATCGCGCTGTCGGCGACCAGTTCGGCCGAGTCGAGCAAATCCTTCGCGTACCGCTGATACTTGCGGCGCTTGTACATCGGCTGGCCCTTCCAGTACGCGTCGTCGTCGACGCGGCGGGCGTCGTCGAGCATCGTGTACTGCGTCGGGACCAGGAACACGCCGTGGTCCTGCATCATCGTCAATGCCTCGGCGGAGGCCAGGTTGCCGTGCTCGATGCTGCGCACACCGGCGCGCACCGCCCGCTTGACGCCCTCGTCACAGACACAGTGCGGGGTGACCGGCACGCCCAGGTCCTTCGCGGTGGCCACCAGGGTGTTCATCTCCTCCTGGCTGTAGGTCGGCAGGGCCGGATCGTCGGACGGGGTGCTGAACCCGCCCGACGCGGCGAACTTGATCCAGTCCGCGCCGTAGCGGATCTGCTGGCGCACCCGGGTGCGGATCTCGTCGGGCCCGTCCGCGGCGGCGAGCTCGAGCGCCCGGTGATCACACTGGAACTCCCCGGCCATCGCACCGCTGAAATCACCGTGTCCGCCGCGCGCGGAGATCAGATGCGGCGCGACCAGCATCCGCGGTCCCTCGATCATTCCCGCGGCGACCGCGTCACGCAGATACAGCGTCGTCGGATCGACATCGGTCCCGCAGAGATCACGAATCGTGGTGAAACCGTTGCCCAGCAACTCTTTCAGAACAGGCAGCGCGCCGAGCGCCTTCTGCGCGCTGCCCCGCATCAACGCCGACGGACCGATGTCCGGGTTGATCGTGACGTGCGTGTGGCAGTCCATGAATCCGGGTGTCACCGTGTGACCGGACAGGTCGACGACCTCCGCCCCATCCGGCAGGTCGACCGCGGGACCGCAGGAGACGATCCGGTCACCACTCACCACGATCGTGCCCGCCACGGCGGACTCGGACAGACCGTCCCATACCGTCGCCCCGGTGATCACTGTCGTCGCCATGACCCACACCTCCGTCGAGGAAGTCGGTGCACGAGGCCACTACGAATTCAGGGCCCGGCCCGAATCGGAAGAGCAATCCATCAGCTACCGAGACGGTACCGGATCGACCCGTCCGCGAGCGTGCACCCGGCCGAGCCGGACCACGCCGGTCGCTCAGGAGGGCGCCGCGGTGCGGGCGACCGGCAGCCGTGCCCGACGTGGGCCCGACCGCCGGACGACCGTCCTCAGCGGGTGTCGCCGTCGATGCGTAGGCTGCCGCCGGCGTTGACCACGCGCATGACCATGGCCTTGGTCTGGCCGTTGATGGTGATGCTGGCCAGGCGCATGTCGGTCGAGCCGTCGGCGTTGTTGCCCTTGACCGCGGTGATGCTGGCGAAGGTGTCGACGGTGCGGTCGTTCCAGTACTGCCGGAACGCGGCCTCGCTGCCGTAGACCTTCTGCGCGGCCGGGGTCAGCAGCGACCAGGAACCGGCCGGGTTGCTGAAGAAGTCCTCGACCAGCAGGCCGGCCGAGCCGATGTCGACGGTGCCCACATTGGCGGTCTGCCCGAGCGCGACCGAGGGCGCGCTGCTCGACGCCGGACCGGCCGAGGACTGCACCGAGGTCGACGGATTCGCCTGCACCTGCGGGGAATCCGAGTCCGAGCTGCTCATGGCGCTGACCGCGACGGCGATCGCGGCGACGACGGCGCCGACACCGGAACCGATCAGCACCGCCCGGCCCTTGCCCGCCTGCTTGCGCGGCAGCGGCGCGGGCTGGGCCGCGGTCGGCGGATGCGCTGCCGTGTCGTGGCGCACCGGCGGACGCGGGTTGGACCGGATCTGACGGGTGGTCGCCGTCGACGCGCCCGCGTGCGAGGTCCGGTTGCCGGACTGCCGGATGACCTGGGTCGCGGCCGCGGAGTTGCGGCGGCCGTAGGCCTCGCTGGCGGGCACGAAGCCGGCGGGCACCGCGTCGGCGTCGGCGAACGCGGCCAGCGCGTCGCGGGCCTCGGTCATCGTCGGCCGGTCCAGCGGGTCCGGGCTGAGCAGGTCGAGCAGGAAGTCGGTCGCCGGGCCCGCGTTGCGCGGCTCGCGCACCTGGCCGTTGGCGGCGGCGTAGAGCACCGCCAGCGGGTTGGCGTTGGCGCCGTAGGGCGGCTCGCCCTCGAGCGCGTGGAACAGGGTGGCGCCGAGCGCGAACACGTCGGCGGCCGGGGTGGGATCGGAGCCGCGCGCGACCTCGGGCGCCAGATAGGCGGCGGTACCGCAGATCAGGCCGGTCTCGGTGAGGGTGACGTCACCGGCGGCGCGGGAGATGCCGAAGTCGGTGATCTTCACCTCACCGTGCTCGCCGAGCAGGATGTTGCCCGGTTTCACGTCGCGGTGCACCAGGCCGGCCTGGTGGGCGGCGATCAGCGAGGACGCGACCTGTTCGCCGATGCGGGCGACCTCGGTCAGCGGCAGCGGACCCTTCTGCCCCAGTTCGGCGGCCAGGCTGACCGACTTGAGGTACTCCATCACCAGGCACGGGTCACCGTTGTGCTCGGTGATGTCGAAGACCACGATGGCGTTGGGATGCTGGAAGCGTGCCGCGTTGCGGGCTTCCCGAATCGCGCGCTGGCGCAGGACATCCCGCTCGCCCTCGGGCAGGCTGGGCTTGATGTGGATCTGCTTCACAGCCACGGAGCGTTGGAGGCGTTCGTCGACAGCGCGCCATACAACGCCTGTGCCGCCGCTACCAATACGCTCGACCAGGCGGTAATGCTCCGCGATCTTCTGACCGGTATCGATGGCGCCTACTCCGAACCTTCTCGAAATTGTGACATCCCGCGTATTGACCATGGATATGGCCCGCCGACGAGTGTAGCTGGCCCGGTGCGGACCGCGTGCGGCAGCGTGGGTATTGCTCGCCCACAGAGCGTGACATAGATCATCGTTTGGCTCGTAACATCCGTCCGGCGGCCTCGACCGCGGGGCCCGAACTGCCGGCGTCGGCGACGAAGACGGCGAACGCGAGGTCGCCGTCGATGCCGACGAACCAGCCGTGCGCGTGCTTGTCGTCGAGGTATTCGGCGGTGCCGGTCTTGCCGAGCAGCCCCGGGATATCGCGCAGCGCGGTCGCGGTTCCGGCGGTCACCGTCTCGCCCATCATGGTCTCTATCTGCGACGTCACCGCCGCGGGCACCGGCGCGGTGGCCCGGTCGGCCGTGCCGGGACGCCCGCGCACGATGGCGGGCGCGGGCGCGGAACCGTGTGCCAGCGAGGCGGCGACGAGCGCCATCCCGAACGGCGAGGCGGTGACACTGCCCTGCCCGATGCTCGACTCGACCTGCTGGGCGGGATTCCGCGCGGGCGGAACCTTCCCCGTGACAGTCGTCAACCCGGGTGTCACATAATCCACCCCGAGACCCAGTTGCGCGGCCGCCGCGGTGAGCCCGTCGGCGGGCAAGCGCACCCCCAGTTCAGCCATCGTGGTGTTGCAGGACCGCGCGAAGGCGGTGTGCAGCGGCACCTGCCCGAGATCGAAGCCGTTGTCGTTGGGAATCGTGCGGCCCTCGGTGGTCGCGCGGCCCGGGCAGGGCAGCACCGTGTCGACGGAGACCCCGCCCGCCTGCAGCGCGGCCGAGACGGTGACGGTCTTGAAGGTCGAGCCCGGCGGGTAGAGGCCGGTGAGCGCGATCGGGCCCTGCGCGTCGGCGGGGGCGTTCTGCGCGACGGCGAGCACCTCCCCCGTCGACGGGCGCAGCGCGACGATCGCGGCGGGCTGCGCGAGCGGGGTCAGCGCGGCCTCGGCGGCGTTCTGCAGGTCGATGTCGACGGTGGTCGCGATGTCGGCGGTCGGGGTCGCGTCGGGTCCGGCGATGCGCTGGGTGCCCTCGGCGGTCTGCGCGCGGATCGCCCAGCCCGCCGCGCTGTCGGCCTGCTGCTGCCACAGTTCGGCCAGACCGGCGGTGGTGGGTCCGGCCAGGCTCTTGTCGACGGTGAGCAGGCGGGTCTGCGGCGCGAGCGTCACCCCGCGCACGCCCGTCAGCGCCTGCTGCACCGGGGCGATGTCGGCGTCCCGCAGCGCGACCGCGACCACCGGTTTGCCTTGCGCCGCGGCCAGATCCGCCTGCAGCGTGGCCTCGGTGACGCCCTGCGGCGCGAGCAGCGCGGCGACGGCGGGCAGATCGGCGTCGGGGGCGACGTTCACCAGCGTCACCACCTGCTGGGTCATCAGGTCACCGCCGGAGGCGTCGAGCACCCGCGCGGGTTTCGGGTAGACCGAGCTGTAGCCGAGCGGGCCGAGTTCGAGGCCGGGCGCGACCGTGGCGGGGTTCCAGGTGATCTTCCAGCCGTCGGCGTCGGCCGCGGCGCCCTTGCTGGTGTAGGTCCACTCGTTGCGGCCCTCGGGGCCGAATTTCCAGGTGGATTCGAGCGTGAAGGTGGTGTCGTCGGTGGCCGTGACGCGGACGGTGTCGTTCTTGCCGAGGTTGTCGAACAGGGTGGTCAGCGTCGCGCGGGCCTGGTCGGGCGCGTCGGTGAGCGCCGCGGCGGCGGCCGCGTCACCGCTGCTCAGCGCCGCGGCGAAGGACTCGGCGACGGTCTGCGGCTGATCCGGTCCGGACGAGCACGCGACGGGCAGCAGGGCGAGCGCGAGGAGCAGGACCGGTGTCTTGCGGGAGAGGCGCACGCGACCGAGGGTAGCCGGACTCGCGGCGGCCGTAGGTCGCTCGCGCTACCACCAGCCGGTGATCGCGCCGATCTGCCGGCCGAGTTCGGGGGCGAGCGAACGCGCGTAGCTGGCGGTGAGGTGGTGTTCGTCGCGGTAGATCAGCACATTGCCCTCCACCACCCGGCAGCGCTGCGGCCGGCAGACGGCATCGGAGAGGTCGAGCAGGTAGACGTTCGGATAACCGGCCGCCGGTTCCTCGGCCGGGTCGCGGGCGGCGAGGGCGGCAGCGCGATCGAGGCCGCAGCTGTCCGGATCGCCGCGGTGGGCCAGGCAGTCGGTGGCGCGGTAGAGCACCCCGTCGCGGCGCAGGCGCGGAGTGTCGCGCAGCGCAAGCACATTCAGCCCGCGCTCCTGCAGCGCCGACCACACCTCGAGGTATTCGCCGGGTACCTCGTCGCCGAGTCCGTCCTTGCGGTAGCGGGTCGAGAGCGTGAGCACCCAGTCCGGCGGCTCGGCGGCGAGCCGGTCGAGCACCTCCTGCGACCACTCGTGACACTCGGGGAACGGCCATTCGGCATAGGAGGGCTGGTCGGCGAGGGTGACCGGACAGCCCTCCTTGAGGTAGGAGATCACCCGGATGCCGTGTTCGGCGCCGAGCAGTTCCAGCGCGGGAATCCAGTGCTCGGAATGCGATCCGCCGACGACCGCGATCGAGCGGGCCGCGTCGGGATCGCCGTAGACGCAGGTGCGGACCTCCCGGTTGGGGGTGATGCAGCCGTCGGTCGTCGGCGGCGGCGTGTCGGCCTGGCCTTCGAAGACGGTGGGGCGCATCGGTTCCGGCGAGTACTCCGCGCCGGAGAGCAGGGCCGCCGCCCCCGGGTACCGCACGATGTCCAGCGCCTGCGGCGGCACCGCCGGATTGGCCCGCAGCACCACCTGCCAGCCGGCCGCCGAGACCAGCACCGCGACGGCGAGCGCGGTGACCAGCGGGCCGGTCACCCGGTGCCCGCCCGCCGCGATCGCCTGCCCGCTCGGGGGCAGCCGCAGCGGTGTCTCGATCAGCCGGGTCGTCAGGTAGGCCAGCACCAGCGAGACGCCGATCACCACCAGCCCGTCGACGAGTCCGGCGTGCGCGCGGCCGGTCTCGGCCAGGTAGAAGATCAGGATCGGCCAGTGCCACAGGTACAGCGGATAGGCCAGCGCCCCGAGTTCGGTGCAGACCCGCCCGGCCAGCAGGCGGTTCGGCCAGGCCGTCACCGTCGCGGCACCGAAGCCGGAGGCGATCACCAGGCAGGCCGCGGCCACCGGCCACAGCGCCGCGACACCGGGAAACTGGTTGGCCCCGTCGAACATCGGGCCGCACGACAGCACCATCAGCAGACCCGCCGCGGCCGCGAGTCCGCGCAGCGCGCGCGGCACCCGCAGGTACGGCGCGGCGACGGCGAGCGCGGCACCCGCCAGCAGTTCCCAGCCGCGCGCGACGCTGTCGTAGTAGGTCCACGCCTGATGCTGCGCGGTGCCGAACGCCGCGTACCAGAACGAGAGCAGGCCGAGTCCGGTCAGCGCGATCAGCAGGGTCGGGCGGCCCGCCCCGCCCCGGCGGCGCAGCCACGCCCACCCGGCCAGGACCGCCAGGATCACCACATAGAACTGGCCCTGCACCGACATCGACCACAGATGCTGTAGCGGGCTGACCGAGGGGTCGGGCGCGAGGTAGTCGAGTTCGGCGGTGGCCAGATACCAGTTCTGCGCGTAGAACATCGAGGCCAGCGTCTGTGCCGCGGTCTCGCCCAGCTGGGTGTAGGGCCGCAGGGCCACGGTGGCGACGGCGATCGCCGCCAGGACGACGACCAGCGAGGGCATCAGCCTGCGGGCGGTCCGGCGCGCGGTCGCGCCCGCGGCCACCCCGCCGCGCCGTTCGACGCCGCGGACCACCGCTCCGGTGAAGAAGAATCCCGACAGCACCAGGAACACGTCGACGCCGCCGGACACCCGGCCCGCCCACACGTGAAACGCCACGACCAGCGCGATCGCGACCCCGCGCAGTCCGTCCAGATCCTGACGCCGGACCGCCGGACCGCCGAGCGGTCCGGGTTGAGCTGTCGCCTCCGGCTGAACCGGCAACGCGGATTGCACCTTCGGCACCAACGACCCCACAGATTCGTCCCCACACCACAGCGCAGGGGTGTGTTTCCCGGCAAGTAACCATCAATTTGCCGTAGCGACACCGTGGAAGCAAACCGCCGAGCCGTGCGCGGGGTCGTCGATGTGAGGGGTCAGTCGATGCGCCAGGGCGCGGTCGCCAGGACCGCGGCGTCGGTGTCGTCGAGGTCGATGTCGAACACCTCGGTCAGGACTTTCGGCAGGTCGCTGGGGTCGAGCTCGCGCGCGGACGAGGTGCCGTCGGGGTATTCGGTGGTCAGCGTCAGGTCGTCGAGGACGTGATGGGTGTCGGGAAGGAAACGCTGCACGAACGGCCGGGTGGTGAACGGCGAGCGTGGCGAGGTCGACACGAAATGATTGCCGACGGCGTAATCGATCCGGTACTGCGGTTCCAGGGTGAAGGCGTAGCGATCCTGCCAGCCGTCGCGGCCGAACTGGTGCAGCACCCACAGGTCCGCGCCCAGCGCGCCGCTGCGGCGCTCGAGCCGGAAGCGCCACGCACCCAGCGCGAATTCACCGTGCGCGTCGGTCAGCTCGAACGGGGCGAGCGGCCCGCGGCCGAAACCGACGTCGCAGATCCACACCCGCTCGTCGTCGGCGGTGGTGACCCGGACCAGGGCGTGGGTGGCCGGCCGGATGGCACCCGAGTCGAGCGAGCCCATCGTCACCCGGCCGCTGAGGCCGGTGACGCCGAAGCCGAGCCGTTCCAGGGCGGCGGCGAAGAGGGTGACGTTCTCGTAGCAGTAGCCGCCGCGGCGCCGGGCCACCATCTTGTCCTGAAGGGTCGCCAGGTCGAGCGGGATGCCGCGCCCGAGGATGATCTCGAGGTTCTCGAACGGCATGGCCGTGGTGTGCGCGGCGACCAGCGCGTGCAGGGTGTCGACGGTCGGTGTGCGTGGCCCGTCGTAGCCGATCCGGGTCAGGTAGGCGTCCAGATCCAGGTCTTCGCCCTGCCAGCGGTCGGCCCGCTGCGTCGGTTCGGTCACCATGTCCTTCTTTCCAACCATGTCCTTCTTTCCGGTCGACATCCGTTCGGCACCTCCCCGGACAACGCGCCGGCCGGGGCGGGTGTTCCACCGCCGACCGCGGCGCGGGTCAGGCCGCGCATTTCGCGCCCGCGGGCGTCGCGGGCGCGGTGACCACCCCCGCCGCCACGTCGACGACGTAGTCGCCGACCGCGGGTGTCAGCGGTTCGGTGCCTGCGAGCAGACGCAGCACCACGCACCCGCCCTCGAAGAACGCGGGCCCGATGTCGTGGTTGCCGGGCACGACGGCGCCGGACAGGTCACGCCCGCTGACGACGGTGTAGAACGAGAACGGCTTGCCCGCCACGGTGAGCGCGTCGCGCAGTTCCACGCTGCTGGTGAAGGGGATGACGGTGTCGGCGGTGCCGTGGATCAGGAACGCCCGGCGCATGCTCATGCGGTCGGCGAGCAGAGCGGGTGAGCGCTCGGCATAGGCGAGCGGGCAGCGGATCGGGGTGCAGCCGCCCGCGTCGCGCTCGATCTGGCGTGGCAGCGCGGGATCCACCGCCGCGCCCTGGGCCCACATCGTGAAATCGTCGGCGGGACCGTAGTTGTCGACCCAGTAGTCGAACAGTCCGGCGGGCCCGTGCGCGACGGCCAGGCCGCTGGTGATGCCACCCTGGCTCCAGCCCCACAGCACCGTGGTCGCCACGGCGGGGTGGGTGTCGCGGTACCACCGGGTCGCGGCGACCACGTCGTGCCAGCCCGCCCACAGATTCCACTCCCCGGCGCGCCACGGTCCGTCGGCGCTGCGCAGGTCCATCAGCAGGATCGGCGAGCCGCCGACCAGCGCCAGCGAGGTCATGTACGGCGCGAAGTCGGCCGCGGAGCCGCCGTGTCCGTGTACCGCCACCACCAGCTGATCATCCGAGATGTCGCCCGGCGCACAGCGATACGGCTCGTACACCCGCCCGGTGGCGCGCTCGCCGTCGACAGTGATGGCCACCGGCACGACGCTCACCCCCGGCGCGCACACCGGCTGCGCGAGCGCGTCCGGCCCACTCACGAGCGCCCCACCGACCAGCACCACCACTGCCGCGAGCACCCGGCACCACTGCCTCATGCCGTGATTGTCCGCTGTCGCGGTGCGCCGGACCCGCCGACCGTGCCGCGACACGCGACGGGCGGCCGCCTGCTCAGCGCAGCGCCTCCTCCGATCCGCGATGCAGCTGCACCGGCGCGGTCTTGCTCGCGGTCGCGGCGTCGATGCCCTTGGCGGCCGGATTAGCCTGGACCAGTTGCGGTTTGCGCTCGAGCAGGGTCTCGGTCAGCACGCAGGCCAGGTTCGCGTCGAGGTCGTCGCGGACGACGAGCAGGTTGGGCACCACGATGGTCGGCACATCGGCGGTCAGACCGTAGGTGGCGGCGGGGATCGGCGCGGTCTCGTAGACCGGGTTGATCTCCTTCAGTTTCGGCAGCACCCCGGTGATGTCGAGGAAGCGGACCTTGTCCTTGGCGGTGGTGAACAGGTCGGTGATGCCGGGGGTCGGCAGGCCGCCGGACCAGAACATCGCGTCGATCGAACCGTCCTTCAGCCCGTCGACGGTCTTGGTGAGATCCAGACGCTGGGCGGCGACATCCTTGTCCGGATCGAGCCCCGCCGCCTGGAGGACCCGCTGCGCGATGACCTCGGTGCCCGACTTCGGCGAACCGGTGGAGACCCGCTTGCCGCGCAGGTCCGCCAGGGAATTGATCCCGGCGTCGGACCGCACGATGACCTGGGTGTAGTTGTCGTAGAGGCGGGCCAGCGCGCGGATCGGCTGAGCGCTGGTGAAACTGCCCTTGCCCGCCACCGCGTCGGCCGCGGAGTCGGCCAGCGAGAAGCCGACCTGGTAGGTGCCGCCGACCACCTGCTGGATGTTCTGCACCGAGGCGCCGGTCTCGGCGGCGGTGGCCTTGACCTTGCCGTCGGTGGCGGCGGAGATCTGCTCCGCGTAGGCATTGCCGAGCGCGAAGTAGACGCCGGTGGCATTGCCGGTCGCGATGCCGATCCTGGTGTCCTGCGTCACCTCACAGGTGACGGCGCCGCCCGCGTCGGTGGTCGGGGCGTCCTGCCTGCCACCACATCCGGTGAGCAGCGCGGCCGCGGCGGACACCGCGACCACGGCGACAACTGTTCTGACCATGAGGTCCCCTCTCGTCTGCGTGGATCCACGACTCACGGTGTGGCCGTGGCTGGTCGGCGTCGCCGCCGGTCGACGACGCCCGCGAGCACGGCGACGAGCAGCACCGCGAGGCCGAGGACGGTCGCGGTCGGGTTCGGGTAGAGCAACGTCAGGCCCGCCGCGGCGGCCAGGCCGCGCGGCACCGGCCCGACCGCGCCGATCCCGAACAACCAGCCCCCGGTGGCCGCCGCGAGCGCCGCGACACCGACACAGGCGGCCGCGCTCACCCACAGCACGTCGGTCAGCGCGCCGCGCCCGAGCAGGTGCTGACCGGCGTCGGTGAGCACGAACATCAGCGGCACCAGGAACGCGGGCAGCGCGTAGCGCAGGGCCGCCCACATGGTCGGCATCGCCTTCGCGCCGGTGACGGCGGCCGCGCCGACGGCGGCCAGCGCGGTCGGCGGCGTCACCTCCGAGAGCACCGAGAAGTAGAAGACGAACATCGCGGCCGCGGGCGCGGCGACGTCCAGATCGAGCAGCGCGGGTCCGATGATCACCCAGCCGATCACGAACGACGCCGTCACCGGCACCGCCAGCCCCAGCAGCGACAGCGCGATCGCCGCCAGCACCGCGGTGGTCGCCAGCACGACGGCGGGGTCGTCGGAGAGCACGGAACCGGCCCGCACCAGCAGCGACGCCAGCTGCGCGCCGAGGCCGGTCTTGGTGGTCATCGCGGTGATCACGCCCGCCGCCGCGCACACCGCGACCACGGGCAGCGCCGCGCACATGCCCAGCGACAGCGTGCGCAGGGCCGCGAGCCCGAACTGCCCCGCCTCCCGCGCCGACCACGTTCGCGCCGGCGACTGCTCCGCCGCGGCCTCGGCTCGCGCGCGCAGGATCCGGTCGGGCACGGCCAGGATCAGCGCGAGCACCATGGCGTAGACCACCGCGCGCGTCGCGCTCATCCCGGCCAGCAGCAGCACCACGATGACGATCAGCGAGGAGAAGTGATAGCCGAAGCGTCCCAGCAGTTTCCACCACGGGGTCGGCAGTGGGCCGTCGGCGAGGTCGGCCGGTGCGCGACCCTCGGCGTGGATGCGGCGGGCGTCGATCTCGACCGAGAGCAGGATGCCGAGGTAGTAGAGCAGCGTCGGGATCAGTGCCCAGCCGAGCACCGTCACATACGACACATCGAGGTATTCGGCGACGATGAACGCCGCGACGCCCAGCGTCGGCGGCGACAGGATCGCGCCGACGCCCGCCGCGGCGAGCATGCCGCCCGCCTGTTCGGGCCGGTAGCCCGCCCGGCGCAGGATCGGCCAGGTGACCGCGCCGGTGCTCACCGCGGTCGCGGTGCCCGACCCGGAGACGGTGCCGAGCAGGAAGCCCGACACCACCGCGGTACGGCCCGCCGCGCTGTGCGAGCGCCGGAACAGCGAGACCGACAGATCCACGAAGAACCGTGCGGCACCGGAGAATTCGAGCACGGCGCCGTAGAGGGTGAACAGCACGATGTAGCTGGCCGCCACGTCCAGCGGGGTGCCGTAGAAGCCGCTGCCGGAGTTGTACAGCGCGTCGACGATCTGGTCGACGTCCAGGCCCGCGTGCGCGATGGCCCAGCTCTGCGGCAGCAGACCGCCGTAGTACCCGTAGGCCAGGAACACCAGGCAGACCAGCGGCAGGATCCACCCGGTGGTGCGGCGGCAGGATTCCAGGATCAGGACGAGCAGGACCGCGCCGAACACGACGTCGACCGGGGCCAGCATGCCCTGCCGATCGAGGAACGCGTCGTATCCGCCACCGCCGTCGCCGATCGTGAACGGCAGCACCGGGTACAGGCACACGAACAGGGTCACCGCGGCCAGCACCCAGTCCAGCGGGGCGGGCGCGTCGGCCCGGTCGAGCCTGCCCCAGCCGGAGCGGTAGCTCAGGAACACCAGCGGCAGGGCGATGGCGAGGAACACCACCAGGTAGTACTGACTGCCCTGCGGCAGCGGCCGGAACACCTGCCACAGCGCCAGCGCCGCCAGCGCGAGCGCGACGACGCCGACCAGCCGGGCGGGGAACCCGGTGAGGGTGCGGGCCGGGCGTTCCTGGTCGTCGACGCCGAGTTCGGCCGAGGTCACGACCGGTGGCGCTGCGCTCATGAGCGCGACGATAACAACACCCGCCCGCGCCCGGCGGCGAAAACGGCGACCCGGAATTCTGGACAAAAGTGACAGAACTCCCGCCGTTCGGGCGACGCCGCACGCGGGAATGTCGGTGGGCCCGCCTACGATCCGCGCATGCCTTCGATCGATACCGCGCAGCGCCGGGCCCGTCTGGCGACCAGGCATCGGCTCGCGCCGTCCACCCGGTCGGCCGAGCCGACCGAGATCGCGCGCTCGATGGTGGTGCTGCACGCCACCGATCCCGCCACCGTCTATCTGTCGGTCGGCGCGCGCGGGGTCGGCCTCACCCCGGCCCACGTGGAGCGCGCGCTCTACGACGACCGTGCCCTGGTGCGTCTGCTCGCCATGCGCCGCACCATGTTCGTGGCGCCGACCGAGCTGGTCCCGGTGTTGCAGTCCTCGTGCTGCGACGCGCTGGCGATCAAGCAACGCAAGGCCTACGGCCGCTACATCGAGCAGGCCGGTGTCGTCGAGGGCGATGTCCAGGCGTGGCTGTCCGATGTCGAGGCCGAGACCCACGCCGCGCTGCTCACCCGGGGCGCGGCCACCGGCGCCCAGCTGAGCAAGGACGTCCCCCGCCTGCGCACCCAGATCGATCCGTCGCCGGGCAAGTCGTATTCGAAGCCGACCAGCATCACCACCTGGGTGCTGGTGGTGCTCGGCGCCGAGGGCCGGATCGTGCGCGGCCGCCCCAACGGCAGCTGGACCAGCAGCCAGTACACCTGGTCCCCCGCCGAAACCTGGCTTCCCCCTGACCTTTCCCCGATCCCCGCGGCCGAGGCCAGGGTCGAGCTGGTGCGGCAGTGGCTCCGCGCGTTCGGCCCCGCCCCGGTGACCGACCTGAAGTGGTGGACCGGCTGGACCCTGGGCGAGGTCCGCAAGACCCTGACCGAGCTCGACGTCGTCGAGGTCGACCTCGACGACGGCACCACCGGCATCGTCCTCGCCGACGACCTGGCCCCCGACCCCACCCCCGAGCCCTGGGCCGCCCTCCTTCCCGCCCTGGACCCCACCCCGATGGGCTGGCAGACCCGCGACTGGTTCCTCGGCCCGCACGCCCCGGCCCTGTTCGACCGCAACGGCAATATCGGCCCCACCATCTGGGCCGACGGCCGCATCGTCGGCGGCTGGGCCCAGCGCCCCGACGGCGAGGTCGTCACCCATCTGCTCGAGGATGTCGGCGCCGACGCGAAGAAGCTCATCGACGCCGAAACCGACCGCACCACCGCGTGGTTCGGCGATATCCGCGCCATCCCCCGCTTCCGCACGCCGCTCCAACGCGAACTCACGGCCTAGCCACCGGCGCGGCGCGCAGCTGCCCGATCCGGGCCGACACCACGATGAGTAACGCGAAGGCATCCGCCCCTGGACGGCACACTGGTTCGTGACTTCCGCAGGGCGAGAACGACATCCGCTGCTACGTCCTCGGCGACGCGCCGACCACATGATGCCGAGACGACTGGCAGCCCGCGCTGAGTGCGCTGCGCTGAGTCAGTCAGCGGTGAGGTCGAGTCGGTCGAGTACTCCGGCAAGTCCACTGCGCACGGTCTCGGGATCATCGATGTCGGCGCCGTAGGTCACTTCGTGCCACGGTCCGAGCTGGTGCCAGATCAGGGCGCGGCGGCGCAGGGCGTCGGTGACGCCGTAGGCCGTGGCGACGGCGGCGGCGAAGTCGGCCGGTGCGCCGTACAGGGGCCAGGCCAGGTCGATCGCGGCGTCGCCGAGATGGGTGTCGCCGAAGTCGATCACGCCGGTGACGTGGTCGCCGGTGACCAGGATGTGTTCGGGTCCCAGGTCACCGTGCACGACCGTGTCGGCGGGGAGATCCTGTGCGGCGTCGAGAATCGCCAGGGCCCGAGCACGGCGATCGGCCGGAAGCATCGGCACGACCTCGGCCCGGAACCGCCGGACGGTCGCCGCCCGGTCGTCCCTGGTCTCGGCCGCCGTGGGCAACCCGTGCCGCATCGCGTCGTCGGCGGGGCTGCCGTGCAGTGCGCGAAGGAACGCGCCGATCGCGAGACCGTGCTCGGCGGTGGGTGATTCGATCGCCACGCCCGGCACCAGCGCGTGCCGCACGACCAGCGGCGATTCACCCACCACGGCAGGCACCGGGACCGCCAGCGGCAGTCGTGGTGCCAGCCACGGCAGCAACCTGGTCTCGCGCCGGAGCTGATCGGCGACGTCGGGCCGCCGCGGCCTGCGCTCGACCCAGCGATCGTCGATCAGGACGGCGAGGCTGTCCCACCCTTGCGAGAACTCCACTGCCTCACGGTAGAGCACCGATAGTCGGCGCTCTCGGACCCGGGACGGCCTCACATGTCCAGGCCGAGGTCCAGTACCCGCACCGAGTGCGTGAGCGCGCCGATGGCGAGGTAGTCGACCCCGGTGCGCGCGTAGTCGGCGGCCTGCTCGATCGACAGACCGCCCGACGACTCGAGCTTCGTCGCGGGCGCCGCGGCGTCGCGACGCTGCACGGCGGCCTGGGTCTGCCACAGCGGGAAGTTGTCGAGCAGCACCAGTTCGACGTTCTCGGCCAGCACCGCGTCGAGCTGTTCGAGGCTGTCGACCTCCACCTCACAGGCGATCTCGGGGGCCAGCTCGCGCACGGCACGCAGCGCGTTCACGACCGAACCCGCGGCGACGACGTGGTTGTCCTTGATCAGCGCCGCGTCGCCGAGGCCCATCCGGTGATTGACACCGCCGCCGACCCGCACCGCGTACTTCTGCAACGCGCGCAGCCCGGGCAGCGTCTTACGGCTGTCGCGGATCGCGCAGCCGGTGCCCTCGACCTCGTCGACCCAGGCCGCGGTGGCGGTCGCGATACCGGACAGGTGGCACACCAGGTTCAGCATGGTCCGCTCCGCGGTCAGCAGACCGCGGGTCGGCGCCTCGATGCTCAGCACCGCGGTGCCCGGCTCCACCCGGGTGCCGTCGGCGACCCGGTCGGTGACGGTGTAGTCCCCCGCGCCGATCACCTCGTCGAGCACCAGCAGGCCGATATCGAGACCCGCGACGGTGCCGTGCTGACGCGAGACCACCGACGCCTTGCTCACCGCGTCGGCGGGCACGGTCGCGACCGTGGTGACGTCGGGTCCGTAGCGCAGGTCCTCGTCGAGCGCGGAACGGATCAGCGTCAGCAGTTCCTCGCGGTCGAGGGCGGCATCCAGAGCCATCACTGCACTCCTGTTCTCGGGCGCGTCGCGCGCCCGCTCGATCCAGCGGCGATCCTCACCGGTACGCCGGAATTGCTTGTGCGGCAGCCGGTGCCGCGGCCTGCCGCAGGGTGGTTGGTCACCGCGCGCCGATCGACATCGCGGCATCGACCGCGACGGCGGACAGCGCGAGCGCTCCGTCCGCGCCGAGGCGAACCGCCGTGCTGTGTCGCAGGCCCTCGACCGGACCCGGGTACTCCGAGCGGGTGTGGCAGCCACGGCTCTCGGCGCGGCCCGCGGCCGCGACCAGCAGCGCGCGGGCGGTCAGCGTCAGCGCGGCGTCCTCGATCCGGCGCAGCGTGCGCGCCGCGTCGAAAACGCCCTCTCCGGGACCGGTTCCGTCGAGCGGCTGGACCGCCTGCGGTGCGGCGACATCGAGGGGCGACACCACCGACCGCGCCGCGTCGATCCGGGCGAGGGCGGTACCGAGGCCGGCACCGTCGCGCACGACCGAGGCGTGTTCGGTCATCGCCTGCTGGACCACCGCACGGTCCGCGAATTCCACTGTCCACGCGGCGATCTCGTCGCCGCCGGTCGGTGAGCCGAGCCGCTCGGCGGCGGCCGAACCGGCTCGCTCCCCCACGACCAGCCCTTCGAGCAGACTGTTGGACGCCAGCCGGTTCGCTCCGTGCAACCCCGTCCTGGCCACTTCACCGGCGGCGTAGAGCCCCGGCACCTCGGTCCGCCCGTCGGTGTCGGTCAGCACCCCGCCGCACTGGTAGTGCGCGCCGGGCGCGACCGGAATCAGTTGCGCCGACGGGTCGATCCCCGCCGCCAGACACGATGCGGTGATCGTCGGGAACCGGCGCGCGAAGCCGTCGATGTGGCGCGCGTCGAGGAACACGTGATCGGTCCCCGTCGCCCGCATCCGCTCCGCGATGGCCCGCGACACCACGTCCCGGGGCGCCAGGTCACCGCGTGGATGCACGCCCGCCGTCACCGAAGCACCCTCGGCGTCGACGAGGATCGCGCCTTCCCCGCGCACGGCCTCGCTGATCAACGGCCGCCTGCCCACGCCGCCGGGGGTGTAGAGCACGGTCGGATGGAACTGCACGAATTCGAGATCGGCCACCGCGGCACCGGCCCACAGCGCCAGCGCCACGCCGTCGCCGGTCGCGCCGGGCGGGTTGGTGCTCGAGGCGTAGAGCTGGCCGAGCCCACCGGTCGCCAGCAGCACCGCGGGGGTGCGCACGACGCCGAAACCGTTGTCCGACACCGCGACGACGCCGCGCACACCGGCGGGACCGGTCAGCACACGCAACGCGGCGGCACCGAACAGCACCGGCAGCCCGGCCGCGTTGAGCGCGCGCTGCACCTCGGCGCCGGTGGCGTCACCACCGGCGTGGATGATCCGGCGGGTGCTGTGCCCGCCCTCGCGGGTGCGCGAGATCTGGCCGTCACGGCCCAGATCGAACACCGCGCCCAGGTCGGTCAGCGCGGCCACCGCCGCCTGCCCGCCTTCGACGATCGAGCGCACCGCCTCGACCTCGCACAGCCCGGCACCGGCCTCGACCGTGTCGCGCACGTGCGAGTCGACCGAATCGCCCCGCGGCGCGACGACCGCGATGCCGCCCTGCGCGTACTGCGTCGAGGTGTCGGTGGGCCCGCCCTTGCTGAGGATGAGCACCCGCAGCCCGCGCAGCGACGCCGTGCGGGCCGCCGTGAGCCCCGCGACGCCACCGCCGATGACCACCAGGTCGACCTCGGCCTCCCAGGAGACCGGAACCGTCGCCGTCATGGTCGTTACCGGACCGGCCGCGCGACGAGCGGCGCGGTCACTCCCCACCGCCGGGGTTGCCGATCGCGATCATCCGCTGCACCGAGGCGCGGCCCGCCTCGGCCATCGCCAGGTCGACGTGCACCTCGTCGGCGCCCTCGACCAGGCAGCGCAGCAGCGCGGCCGGGGTGATCATCTTCATGTACTTGCAGGAGGCGCGATCGTTGACGGCCTGGAAGTCGATGCCGGGTGCCGCCTTGCGCAGCTGGTGCAGCATGCCGACCTCGGTCGCCACCAGCACCTGGTTCGACGTGGAGGCCTTGGCCGCGTCGATCATGCCGCCGGTGGACAGGATGTGCACCCGCTCGGCCGGGAACGCCCCCTCGCCCGCCAGGTACAGCGCCGAGGTGGCGCAGCCGCACTCCGGGTGCACGAACAGCTCGGCGTCGGGGTGCGTCCGGGCCTGCTCGGTGAGGTCGTCACCGTTGATGCCCGCGTGCACGTGGCACTCGCCCGCCCAGATGTGCATGTTGTCGCGGCCGGTCTCGCGCTTGACGTGCGCGCCGAGGAACTGGTCCGGCAGGAACAGCACCTCGACGTCGGGGTCGATCGAGGCGACCACGTCGACGGCGTTGGACGACGTGCAGCAGATGTCGGTGAGCGCCTTCACCTCGGCAGTGGTGTTGACGTAGGACACCACCTTCGCGTCCGGGTGCTCGGCCTTCCAGGCACGCAGTTCCTCGGCGGAGATGGAGTCGGCCAGCGAGCAGCCGGCGCGCTGGTCCGGGATGAGGACCGTCTTGGCGGGGCTCAGGATCTTGGCGGTCTCGGCCATGAAGTGCACGCCGCAGAACACGATGGTGTCCTCTTCGGCCTCGGCCGCGATCCGCGACAGGGCCAGCGAGTCACCGACGTGGTCGGCCACGTCCTGGATCTCGGGCAGCTGGTAGTTGTGCGCGAGGATCGTGGCGTTGCGCTCACGCGCCAGCCGCCGCACCTCCTGCGCCCACTCCGGCGTCGCTTCGACACCCGTGTACCCCGTGGGTCCGTCGAAGACCGAACCCATCAGCGTCGGCTGCGCGGTCGTCGTCGCCATGGTGGCTCCCTTCCTCGTGCGAACGGCTTCCTCGCCTCGATTCGCACCAAACCAGGTTTTCGACTTACAATCGAAAACGTGCCCCATAGTAACACCATCCACGAATCGCTCACCGCGGTGTTCCAGGTTCGCCGCTTCCCCGCCGACATTTCCGCAGGCAGAGGCATCGATGGCCGCTCGAGGCACCCGGAATTGGCGGTTCTGCTGTGGGAGCGGGCGCTCGATCCACAGAAGGGCACCTGGTCGCTGCCCGGCGGCCGATTGCGCGACGACGAGGACCTCGACGCCTCGGCCCGGCGCCAGCTGGCCGAGAAGGTCGACGTACGCGAGCTGGCCCACCTGGAGCAGCTCTCGGTGTTCAGCGCGCCCGATCGCGTCCCGGCGCCGCGCCGCATCGCCTCGGCCTATCTCGGCCTGGTCCCGCTGACCACCGAGCCCGAACTCCCGGCCGACACCACCTGGCACCCGGTCTCGGCCCTCCCGGACATGTCGTTCGACCATCGCACCGTCGTCGACCACGCCCGCACCCGCCTGGCCGCCAAGCTCTCCTACACCAACATCGCCTACGCGCTGGCCCCCGACACCTTCACCATGTCGACCCTGCGCGAAATCTATTGCGCGGCTCTGGGATACGACGTCGACACGACCAACCTCCAGCGAGTCCTCTCGCGCCGCAGGGTGATCACCCCCACCGGCGCCACCGCCCCCTCCGGCCGCGCGGGCGGGCGCCCCGCCGCGCTCTACCGGTTCAGCGACTCCGGCCTGCGGGTCACCGACGAATTCGCGGCCCTGCGCCCGCCGAGCTGAGCGCGCACCCGCCGAATCTGTCGGTGGCCGCTGTCAGACTGGCGGGCATGGGCGACGACACCGCGAAGACACCGATCACCTCCTACGACGACCCGGAAGCGCCGTGGAACAAAGAGTTCAGCCCGGACGAGATGACCGGCTGGAACGACGGCGTCATCACCGAGTTCCGGGCGAACGACGGGCAGGTAGGCGGCGACTACAAGGGCGCCACCCTGCTGCTGCTCACCACGACCGGCGCGAGGAGCGGCAAGCCCCACGTCGTTCCCCTCGGGGCGCTGTACCGCGGCGACGTGCTGTACGTGAGCTCGTTCATCGAGGACCGCTATCCGGCCTGGTATCACAACGCGAAAGCCGATGCGCGGGTGACGATCGAGCTCGGCGGCGAGCGCTTCGCGGCGACGGCGGAGGTGCTCACCGGCGAGCGTTATGACGAGTTCGCGGCCTGGGCGCTGGCGGAGAATCCGCTGCTGGCCGAGTACCAGGCCAAGGTCGACAAGCCGCTGCCGCTGGTGATCCTGCGCCGGGCGCAGTAACTCCGGCCGATCGAACCCCGAGCCGGGCGGCCCCGTCGCCCGGCCTCGGCTCGACTTTGCCTGTCGCGCAACGGCTCACGCGCGCGGCAGGATGCCGAACAGCAGCGCGTCGATACCGGCGGCGAACACCGCGTCGTTGTCGACCGGCGCGCCCGCGCCGGCGGGTGCCGTGCCGAACAGCGTGGTCAGATTCGGATACTCGCGCGCCGGATCGCCGGTCGAGGCCGCCAGCGCGCCGCCGAGATCCCCGGTCGACAAGCCCGCGCGCTCCCGCGACGCGAAGTTCGCGCCCCACCCCGAGAGCATCGCGACGCCCATCATGACCGCGCCCGCGTCCAGCCCGGCCTGCGCCAGTGTGCCCGCCATCCGGTCCAGGTAGCGCACCGAGTTCGGGCCCATGCTCGACGGCACGGCCTGCACCAGCCACGGATGCCGACCGTGCAGGGCGCGCGATTGCTCCGCCAGCGCGAGCACGTCGGCGCGCACGTCGCCGGTCAGCTCCGGGTACCGATACTCCCCCGCCACCCGGTCGACCATCAGCGCGATCAGGTCGTCCTTGCCGTCGACGTACCGGTACAGCGAGGCGGCCGCCGTGCCGAGTTCGTCGGCCACCCCGCGCATCGAGACCGCGCGCAGCCCACCCGCGTCGGCGCGCCGCACGCAGGCGTCGGCGAGCTGGTCGAGGGTGTACGCCGGGCGCGGCCCCGGCCGGGGCGCCGCGCCGCGGGACCACAGCGAGGTTCCGGTGTGCGTCATACCTGCCAGCATGCCGCAGATCCCTAGTTGCGAACAGTGTTAGCAGATGCGTATCCTGTAATTGCGAACACTGTTCCCAATGGAGGGAGATTGCCGTGCATGCCATCGACGCCGCTGCACTGACCAGGACCTATGGCGACAACACCGTGGTGGACGGGGTGGACCTGCGGGTACCCGCCGGCCAGGTGCACGCCCTGCTCGGGCCGAACGGCTCGGGCAAGACCACCACCGTGCGCATGCTGGCGACACTGCTGCGCCCCACCTCGGGGCGGGCCGCGATCCGCGGGTTCGACACCGTCACCCACGCCGAGGACGCGAAGCGGCAACTGGGTCTGGTCGGCCAGTTCCACGCCGTCGACCCGCGCCTGACCGGGCGGCAGAATCTGGTGATGCTGGCCCGGCTCAACGGCTTCCGCGCGACGGCGGCCCGGCGGCACGCGGGCGAGCTGCTCGACCGCTTCGAGCTGGCCGAGGCGGCCGACCGGGTGGTCCGCACCTACTCGGGCGGGATGCGGCGCAGGCTCGACATCGTCGCGGGCATGATCGTGCGCCCCGCCGTGCTGTTCCTGGACGAGCCGACCACCGCGCTCGATCCGCACAGCCGCAACGAGATCTACCGGTACGTGCGCGATTTCGTCGCCGAGGGCACCACGGTGCTGCTCACCACCCAGTATCTCGACGAGGCGCAGCGCCTGGCCGACGCGATCACCATCCTGGAGGCGGGCCGGGTCGTCGCGGCGGGCACGCCCGCGCAGATCCTCGCGGCCGTGCCCGCCGGGCTCGACCTGATCGTCGACGACGCCGACCGCTACGCCGAGATCGCCGCGGTGCTGGCGACCTTCGGTGGCGTGCCATCGGATTCCCTACCGGCGCCGCACCTTTCACCGATGGAGCTGTCGTTCACCTTCACCGGCGACGCCCCCGGCCTGCTACCGGTGCTACGCGCGCTCGACGCCGCCGACATCACGGTGCGCGATATCGGCACCCGCGCGACGACCCTCGACGACGCGTTCCTCGCACTCACCGGCCGCGACCGGGTCGCGGCGGGTGCGCGGAAGGAGGTGCGGGCATGAGCGCCACCGAGACTCGGTCGGTCTCCATGTGCACCGGCGCGGCGGTGCTGTTCGAGCGCGTCCTGACGAACTACCGCAATTCGCCGGGCCTGTTCGCGATCACGCTGGCCGCGCCGCTGGGCATGATGCTGCTGTTCGGCTTCGTCTTCGGCGGCGCGCTCTCCGGGGGCAGCGACGCCACCGCCTACCGCGCCTACCTGGTCCCCGGCGTACTGGTCCTGGTCGCGGCGATGGGCCTGACCTCCACCGCGTCCACCGCGAACGCCGACCTGCACAGCGGATTCACCGACCGGCTGCGCGCGCTCCCGCTGTCGCCCGCGGCCGCGCCGACCGGCTTCGCGCTGGCCGAAACGGTGGTCGGGGTGCTGGCGCTGACGCTGATGTCCGGCATCGGCGCGCTGCTCGGCTGGCGGGTGGACGCCTCGGTGGGCGAGGTCGCGGTGGCGATCGCGCTGCTGCTGGCCTTCCGCTGCGCGCTGGCGTGGCTGGGGATCGCGCTCGGCGCCGCGATCCGCGACGAGCAGATGCTCCAGCAGACGGCACCGCTGATCTTCGGCACGATCATGTTCTCGAACGTGTTCGTCCCGACCTCGACCATGCCGTCGGTGATCGCCACGATCGCGGAGTGGAATCCGGTGAGCGCCATCGTCGCCGCGCTGCGTGCGCTGCTCGGCGCCGACCTGTCCGCGACCCGGGGCAGCGCCTGGCCGATGCAGCATCCGGTCGCCGCGGCGGCCGCCTGGATCGCCGTTCTGTTCGCCCTCGCGATCCCGATCGCCGTCCGTCGCTACTCGGCGGATACCTGATCCACCCCGCGTGGCGGGGTCAGGCCCGCGCTGCCCGCAGCGAGTACAGCAGCGGCACTCGTGGCATGCCCGCCGGTGCCCGGTAGCCGCGCTCGTCCTGTTCGAGGAAGGCGAAGCGGGGGGAGACGGTGAAATCGTGCTCGCGCAGAGACTCCACCCGCAGCCCGGCGGCGGCCACGGCCGAGACGACCTCGCCGAGGCCGTGCCGCCAGCCGACGGTCACATCGGCGGTGGTCACCGCGTCGGGGGCGGCGTAGCTGCCCGGGACCAGTTCGACGACCGGCGCCGGGTCGAAGTAGTCGTCGATCACGGTGCGGCCGTCGTCGGGGCTGAGCAGGTCACCGACCGGATGGAATTCGCTGAGGTAGAGGAATCCGCCGGGCGCCACCAGGGCCGCGACCGTCTCGGCCCAGCGGCGCAGGTCGGGCAGCCAGCACAGCGCGCCGAGGCCGGTGTAGACGATGTCGTAGGTGCGGTGGGCCAGCGCGTCGACCGCGTCGTACACCTCCGCCTCCACGAATTCGGCGTCGTCGGCGCCGATCCGCGCGGCCAGCGCACGCGCGGCCGCGATCGCGGGCGCCGAGAAATCCAGACCGGTCACGACGGCGCCGCGCCGGGCCCAGCCCAGGGTGTCGGTGCCGATATGACATTGCAGGTGCAGCAGCCGCTTGCCGCGCACCGCACCGATCTCGCGGATCTCGAAGTCGCGCAGGTGTTCCCGGCCCGCGACGAAGCCATCGAGGTCGTAGAGGTCCGAGCGGACGTGGATCGGGGCGCGTTCGTCCCAGTGCGCGCGGTTGAGCCGGACCCAGTCGTCGGCGGCGCCCGGCGGCGGTTCAGCTGTCATAGCGGCGATCTCGGTGTTTCGCCGAGCGCCGGTAGGTGCGGCCGCTGGGCACGGCGGTGGCGGCGGACGAGCTGCGCAGCGCGTGCCGACGTCGCCAGGCGGCGAGATCGGGCCGCTCGGCGGGTTGTTCGGTGCTGGTGTTCTCGGTGGCGCGCACGGCCAGGTCCTCCCCCGGTGCAATTGCTGACCGGTCGACGGTAGGTGGACCGGCACCGTGCGCGCCACCGGTTTTCCGTGGGATCACCGCGCGCCGGTCCGGACCGCGACCAGGAGGTGGGCCAGGGTGAGCAGCAGGTCGCTGTCGGCGAGGACGGCGGGAGCGCCGTCGATCGACCGGCCGCGCAACGTCTGCCGCAGGATCGCGCTCGCGGTGGTGC
Organism: Nocardia sp. NPDC051833; assembly: GCF_040681225.1. Taxonomy (NCBI): domain Bacteria; kingdom Bacillati; phylum Actinomycetota; class Actinomycetes; order Mycobacteriales; family Nocardiaceae; genus Nocardia; species Nocardia sp. NPDC051833. The sequence continues at coordinate 16,992 of NZ_JBFAYK010000005.1, read as the reverse complement.
CGAGCGAGCCGTCCGGCTCGGGGAACACCGCGGTGGGCAGATGGTCGGTCGAGGCGATCAGGGTCACCCGTTCCGCACCGCCCGCGCCCCGCCAGTCCCAGCTCAGCCACGTCCAGCGCAGGGCACCGCGGTCGTCGACGACGGTGCGCATCCGCCCGACGACGCCCGCGCCGAGCTCGAAGTACGAGGGCGGACCGAGGCGCGGTTCGGCCAGCCGGTAGCGCGCGAACTCCGGATACCGGTCGAGGCCGTCGCCGTTCCCGGCACCGAGCACATCCACCGCCACCCGGCGCTTGCGCCCGGCGGCGTCCCGGTCCGGATCGATCTCCTCGGCCTCCAGCAAGCTCCGGGTACCGAACCGCGCGTCTTCGAAATAGCTTGCTGTCCAGGGATATCGGTGACTTTCGAGCACATGCCAACCGGGCACGACGACCCCCTCGCCCGCGACGACACCGGTCACCGTGGTGGCCTCCGGGATCCCGTCCCGCGGCACCGGGATCCACGCCGAGACCGCGGCGGCGACCAGAACCACACCGGCGCCGGGTATCCCGAGTCGAGCCACGCGCCGACGGGGTCCACCGCCGGTGTGCGCGTCCGGCCGTTCACCACGGCCCAGCACATCCACCGCCAGGCCGTCGACCGGCCGATCAATGCTCGCCCCGCACACGCCGCCGACCGGCGAGACCGAGCGACCGACGACCACCGCCACCGCGCACCCGGCGAGCAGCACCAGAACCCCGCCCTTGCCCAGGAGCACCAGCCCGGCCCCGTACACCGGCGGCAACAGCGCGAGCAGCATCGCCCAGACCGGCCAGAACCGGACGACCGACCGCACCCCGGACACCACCACGGTCGCGCTGATCGCGAAGACCCAGGCCGCCAACAGGTCCAGGCGCAACGGCAGGTACTCCGCCCCCAGCCGCACCGTCAGCACACCGAGCAGGCCGACGGCGGCGATCAGGCCCGTCAGCCCGATGGCCATGTCGGTGACCGGATCCCGGGACAGCGCGGGCCCGCGCCGCATCGCGATGCCGAGCGTGGCCGCGGCAACCAGTACGCACAGCGCGGCACCGAACCCCGCGTACCCGCTGTCGACGGGCATACCGACCTCGCGCCAGGTCCGCTGGAACGCCAACCCGGTCGCCACGGCGACGAACAACCAGGCCACCGGCCGAGGGACGAGAACAGCCGAGCCTGTCCGGCGCCGAGCACCCGAGCCCCCGAGCGCCGGACCGGCGATCGACGTGGCTGGCGCGGACATGGTGGCTCCGGTCTGTCGAGACAGCGAGATCCCGGTCGGCTCAGTACCGGACGGGCTCCCAGGTGGACACCGCCCAGAGGACGGCCAGATCGAGCAGGATCACCACCACCGACCACCACGGGTAGTACGGCAGCGACGCGAAATTCGCGATGATCGACACCCCGGCCAGCCCGGCCGCGACCAGCAGTGCCCAGCGCGCGGCCAGGATCATGCCGAGCGCGACCGCGACCCCGAACACCCCGATCAGCAGATGCAGCCACCCCCACGTGGTGATGTCCAGCTCGAACGTGTACGGCCGTGTGCCGTCGAAGATCTCGGCACCGGCCACGCACGCGATGCCGCGCAGGATCTCCAGAATGCTCGCGACCAGCAGCAGGGCGACACCGAGCATGGTGATTCCGGCCGCGACGCCCTGGGTCACCGGACGCGGGGGCGGCGCCACCATCGTCGTCGTCACGGCGCCTTCGCTTCCGGCTCCGCCTCCGCTTCCGCTTCTTCCGGCACCGGTTTCGGCAGCGGCGCGCCGATCAGCACGTCGGCCCACCGGGTCGACGGGTCGATATCGAGCAACAGCGCCTTGACCAGCAGGGTCAGCGGGATGGCGAGCAGGGCCCCGAGCGCGCCGATCACCCACGCCCAGAACACCAGCGACAGGAAGGTGATGGTCACGCTCAAACCGACCGCGTCACCGACGAATTTGGGCTGGATGATCGACTGGATCACGAAGTTGATCACCGAATAGACCACGATCACCCAGATCATCAGCACCGGGCCGCTGTCGAGCAGCGCCAGCAGCGCGGGCGGGATGACCCCGATGACGAAGCCGATGTTCGGGATGTAGTTGGTGATGAACGACAGCAGCGCCCACAGGATCGGCAGCGGCACGCCCATCAACCACAGTGCGCCACCGTCGATCACCGCCACGATCGCGCCGAACACGGTGGACACGACGAGGTATTTGCGGGTGCCCTCGGTGAACGACAGCAGCGCGCTCGCGATGGCGGGCCGCTGCTTCTGCACCACGGCCATCCGCTTGTCCATCGTCATCCCGTCGACGGCCATGAACAGCAGCAGGGCGAGGACGAAGAACAGATTCGAGAAGACCCCGAGCACGCCGCCGAGCAGTTCCTCGACGACCCCGGCGATCTTGCCGACGTCGATCCCGTCGAGCACCTTGTGGACCTGCTCGGAGCTGATGCCCAGGTCCGCCAGCAGCCCGCGGACGTTGTCGAGCAGCGAGTTCAGCTTGTCGCCGTATTCCGGGAGCAGCGAGGCCAGCTGCCACGCCGACACCACCAGCGCCAGGCCGATCCCGAGCAGGATCCCCACCACCGCGAGCAGGGCGATGATCATCCCCACCCACGTCGGCCACCCGCGCCGCTGCGCCCACCCCTGCAACGGCTGCACCGCGATGGTGAGCATGAGGGCGAGGAAGACCGGTCCGACGATGCCCGAGAAGACTTTCAGACCCGCGATCGCGACGACGCCGGCGGCCAGCGACAGCAGCACGATCAGTCCGCGGGGAATCGACCAGGACGGCGCCACGGCACCCGTGCTCGGCTCGGACATCGACACTCCCTCGGTCTGGTGAACACCGCCGGAGAAGACTTCGCGCAGTGTCGCACAGTCCTCCGGGACCGACGCTAGGGAGCGAACGGGCCGCGCACATCGCCCGTTCTGGGTGAAGTGTGGCTAGGCCGTCTTCATCTGCGGGCCCGGCGGCGGCGCGGTCGTGCGCCTGCCGAGCCTGCCGATCGCCCAGAAAGCCAGCTCCACCACCCAGAACAGCCACAGCGCCACGGTCACCACGACCACCGGCACCGCCAGGAACAGCAGCGACGGCACCGCGATGACGATCCAGCGCGCGATGTCACCGGGTGTCGCGCCGCGCAGGTGACTGCCCAGACGCACTGCGGCCCACATCATCCAGCGGCGCGGCGTCGAGACCGCGAACTCGTGCAGGCAGCGGCGGAAGATGCCGTCGGCGTCGGCACGGCTGACCGTGCCGGTGCGGCACAGGTAGTCGTGCAGGATCGCGGCCCTGGTGTAGGCGCCGTAGCGCGGGATCAGCCAGACCAGTGCCCGTGGCACCGAGGCGAAATCGGTGCGGAAGCCGGCCGGGACCGTGAAGGTCTGTACCGCACCCTGATACGTGAGCGGCTCGATCAGCCGCCAGAATGTCGCGTCCAGCTCTTCGACGACCGGACCGCCTCCGATGAACCCCACGACCCACTCCTCCCGAGCCGTCCACCTGCCGATATCGGCGATGGTAGCGCCGACCGGGGGCGCGGGACGCGCTCAGACGCGCGGTTGCGGACTCGAATCGAAATCGCCGCTGGGACGATATTCCTCGGCCTGCCCGGCCACCGGATAGTCGTCGAATTCGGCCGGTCGCAGGTCGCCGAGCAGGCCCGCCGAGCCCGAACCGAGATCGGTGCGCGGATGCAGCGCGGCCAGGAACAGCAGCACGAGCGCGGCGAGGAAGGGCTGCACCAGCAGCGCGAGGTCGGTGCCGACTTCCGCGGGGAGCGCGATGATCTGGCCGATCGCGGGATCGTGCGGACGCGGATGCCGCTGTTCGGCGACCGCCTCGCCGAGCCACATCATCACCGCCGCACCGAGTCCCGAGGCCAGCAGGATCCCCACCACCAGCGCGGGACCGCGCACGCTGCGCACCCGCCACGCGGCGATCGTGGTCAGCACCGCGACCACCGCGCCCAGGCACAGGAACATCCCGACCGCGTCGAACAGGTGCAGGCTCTCGCCGGTGAGGACGGCGGCGCGCCCGGGCTGGGTCACCCGCAGTCGTTCGGTCGGCGCGAGCAGACCCCACGCCACCCCGGCCGCCGCGCTCGCCACGAGCACGACGACCGCGACGACGCCGACGCCGATCACCTCACGGCGCAGGACCTCAGGGCGCGGCGCGGCGCCGACCTCGGCGACCACTACCGGCGTTCCAGCTGCGCCGATTCGATGACCCCGTGCCGGGAGCACTTGGCCCACCAGCCGTCCGGGCTCACCTGCACGATCATCCGGCGGCCGCACTGCTCGCAGAACCGCGGCGGCTCGAGCCCGAGCGCGGCGGCCGCGGGCATCGCGTCGTCGAGCCCCGGCACGATCCGCTTGCCGGTGAACGGGTTGTAGCGCTCGTCCATATCAGTCACCCTACTGCGCCCGCGTCTCAGAGGGTTTCGTTGAGCGCCTTGATCGGCATCTTCAGCTCACCCAGCAGATCGAGATCCGATTCGGCGGGACGGCCGAGGGTGGTCAGGTAGTTGCCGACGATGACGGCGTTGATGCCACCGAGCATGCCCTGCTTGGCGCCCAGGTCACCGAGGGTGATCTCGCGGCCGCCGGCGAAACGCAGGATGGTGCGCGGCAGCGCAAGGCGGAACGCGGCGATGGCGCGCAGCGCGTCGGCCGCGGGCAGCACCTCGAGGTCGCCGAAGGGGGTGCCGGGGCGCGGGTTGAGGAAGTTCAGCGGCACCTCGTCGGGCTCGAGCGAGGCCAGCTGCGCGGCGAACTCGGCGCGCTGCTCGATGGTCTCGCCCATGCCGAGGATGCCACCGCAGCAGACCTCCATGCCCGCTTCGCGGACCATGCGCAGGGTGTCCCAGCGCTCCTCGTAGGTGTGCGTGGTGACCACCTTCGGGAAGTGCGACTTGGCGGTCTCGAGGTTGTGGTTGTAGCGGTGCACGCCCATCGCGGCGAGCTGGTCGACCTGCTCCTGGTTCAGCATGCCCAGCGAGCAGGCGACCTGGATGTCGACCTCGTTGCGGATCGCCTCGACGCCCGCGGCGACCTGCGCCATCAGCCGCTCGTCCGGGCCACGGACCGCGGCGACGATGCAGAACTCGGTGGCACCGGTCTTGGCGGTCTGCTTGGCCGCCTCGACCAGGCTGGGGATGTCGAGCCAGGCCGCGCGCACGGGCGACTGGAACAGGCCCGACTGCGAGCAGAAGTGGCAGTCCTCGGGGCAGCCGCCGGTCTTGAGGCTGATGATGCCCTCGACCTCGACCTCCGGGCCGCACCACTTCATCCGCACCTCGTGGGCGAGTTCGAGCAGCGCTTCCAGGCGGTCGTCGCCCAGGCGCAGGACCTCGACGGTCTGCGCCTCGGTGAGGCCTTCACCGCGCTCGAGCACCTGCTCACGGGCGATGGCCAGAATGTCGGTCTGGACGGGTGCCTGTGTCACGACGTGATGTCCCTTCGACGGGGTTCGCGCACGAGCACGGGTGTGATCCACCCGGCGTGGCCGTGCAACTTGAACGGTGTTCAGGCTAGGGTAGCGGGTGCGAGTGAGACACGACACTCGGGTCGGTGAATCTCTGGGGAAGGACACGCGTGCAACTGCGGAAGACGGATGTGGTCGATGCCGCCGTCGCGATTCTGGACCAGTACGGTCTCGGCGACCTGACGATGCGACGGCTGGCCGGATCGCTGCAGGTCCAGCCCGGTGCGCTGTACTGGCACGTGAAGGACAAGCAGTCGCTGCTCGGCGCCGTCGCCGACCGGATCCTGGCGCCGATGGACGAGCCGATCACCGCCGTCGACTGGCCCGAGCAGCTCACCGAACTCGCCCACCGGCTGCGCGACTGCCTGCTGGCCTACCGCGACGGCGCCGAACTGGTCTCGGCCACCTACGCCTCGCGGCTGACCACCAGCAAGGCCCGCGAACGCCTCGCCGGCATCGTCATCCGCGCCGGAATGACCAGGGAGGAAGCCGAACTCACGGCCTACACCCTGCTCTACTACGTGCTCGGCCAGACCGTGGACGAGCAGTCCCGCATGCAGATGGATTCGGTGGGCGCGCTCACCGACGACGCCTCCCCCCTGCACGACACCCCCGACCCGACCGCGCGTTTCGACTTCGGCCTGCAGTTGTTCATCGCGGGCGTGCGCACCATCCTGGGCACCCGCGTCCGCTGAGGCGGCGGGGTCAGCGCGCGTCGTAGCGCTGCGCGTAGCGGGTCGGCGGTTCGCCGAAGATCCGGCGGAAATCCCGGCTGAGGTGGGCCTGATCGGCGTATCCCAGCTCGGCGGCGGTCCCGGCCCAGTCGATCTCGGTCCCGCCCGCGAGCCGCTCGGTGATCTCGTGCAGGCGATAGCGGCGCACCACCCATTTCGGGCCGAGTCCGACGTACTCGGCGAACAGCCGCTGGAGCCCGCGCACGCTCAGCCCGAATCGGTCCGCGATCGTCTCCACCCTGGTCACCTCGATGTCCTGGGCGATCGCGGCGACGACCCGGGCGGCGAGGTCGGCCCGCGGGTCCGGGCCGGGCAGGTGCGCGCGGAGGAAGCGCTCGACCGTGTCGACGTCGGCGATTGTGGGCAGCGCCGCGCCGAATACCGCTGTTGCATCAATCGTCCGGTCCCGCAGCCGCGCTACCGGGCCGCCGAGGAACGGACGGAACATGCCGGGCCGGAACGCGACGCCGAACACCGAACCGGTCCCCGACAACTCGCGGTACACGTGCGCGGACGACGGCCCGTGCACCTCGGCCCGCCCGTCCCGGAAGCTCAGGTGGACATTCGGCAGCGGCACCACCAACTGCCGATACGGCCGCTCGTATTCCCAGGTCACCGACCAATACCGCGCGACATAGCGCGCCGGCTCCCCCGACGGTTCGGCGAACGTGTGCCGTTGCGCCGCGCGCCAGGCACCGCCGAGTTCCCGCGGGTCGCGCTCCACGCGGCGAGTGTATGTCGCGTTTGTTCAAGACAGCGCGAGGGCGAGGGTGGTTACCTCGCTGTATGTCCGAAACCGAACGCGTCGCCCGCGCCGCCGAACCACTCTCGAAGCTCCTGCGCACCCTCACGCCGGACCAGCTCACCGCCCCGACGCCCTGCGCCGAGTTCGATGTCCGCGCCCTGCTGAACCATCTGCTGTTCTGGGGTCCGTCGCTGATCGGCGCGGCACGCAAGGAGTCGGTCGGCCCGGCCGCGGCCGCCGAATCCGACGTCGACCTCACCGCGGGCGACTGGCCCGCCGCCCTCGACACCCAGCTCGCCGATCTCGCCACCGCCTGGCGCGACCCCGAGGCGTGGCAGGGCAGCACCCACATGGGCGGGCCGACGGAACTGCCCGCGGCGCTGGTCGGCGGCATGGTCGTCGGCGAACTGATCGTCCACGGCTGGGACCTGGCCCACGCCCTCGGCACCACGGCCGACTGGGACGACGACCTGCTCCGCTACGCCTTCGAGGAGACCACCGCCACCGCCGACCAAGGCCGCGCGATGGGCATCTACGGCCCCGAGATCCCCATCGCCGCCGACGCTCCCCTCCTCGACCGCATCCTCGGCCTCACCGGCCGCGATCCCGCCGGGAGATAGACCCCCGTCGCTGCGGCCCGAACAGCTATGGGCCGCAGCATCACTCGTCGCTCACCATCCGCGGCCGCACCCGGCCCGGGAACCAGCGGTAGATCGCCACGGTGCCCAGGCCGACGCCGACCGCGAGCAGCGCACCGGCGGCGGCCAGGCCCGCGGCCGCACCGACCAGCCCGACCGAGACCGGGCCCGCGAACATCCCCACATCGTGGGTCAGCCGCCACGCGCCGAGGAATTCCGCGCGGCGGTCCTCCGGCGCGGCGAAGGCGCCGACGGTCATGATCAAGCCGTTGCTCAGGCCGTTGGCCAGCCCGAGCAGCATGGTCGCGGCGCCCATGGTGAGCGCCGAATGAGTGAACGGCAGCGCCGCGTACCCCGCCGCGAAGCAGATGCCGCAGGCGATGCCCGTGACCCGGCTGCCCGCCCGGTCCAGCCAGACCCCGGCCGGGTACGACATGAGCACGTCGATCGCACCGGCCAGCCCGAACAGCAGACTGGTGGTCGCGGCATCGATGCCCAGGTGCGCCGCCCACAGCGGCAGCAGCGCGGTGCGCGAGGCCCGCGCCGCGCCGACCGCGACCGAGGCGAGCCCGAGAGTGCCCAGGGCCCTGCGATTCTCGGAGAGCACCGTGTGCAGCGGCCGCAGCGCCGCCACGTCGTCGACATCGGCGGCGCGGATGGTCACCATCGCCGCGCTGGCCAGCAGCGTGGTGACCAGTTGCAGCCACAGCGCGCCGACCGGCCCGAACCCGTGCACCAGCGCGGCGCCGAGGAACGGCCCGCAGAAGAACCCGAGCCGGTGCGCGCCCGCCAGCGTCGACATGGCCCGCCCCCGCTGATCGGGCGCCACCACCGAGACCAGATAGGTCTGCCGCGCCAGCCCCCACACCGCGCCCGCCGCGCCGTTGAACAGCAGACCCACCGCCAGCACAGCGAGATTCGGCGCGAGGATCGCCGCCAGCACCCCGACCATGCCGAGCACACTGCCGACCCCGATCGCCGCCCGCTCCCCGATCCGCGCGACGATCCGCCCCGCGGGCAGATCCGTCAGCACCATCCCGAGCCCACTCAACGCGACGATCAGCCCCGCCGCGCCCGCCGACGCCCCGAGGTCCAGCGCCCGCAGCGCGTACATCGGCGCGGCCGCCCCCGCGCCGACGCCGTACAGCGCCATCGGCGCGAACACCGGCCACACCAGCGACCGCAACCGCACCGAATCGTCGACTACTCCGGCGCTCACCGAGACCCGGCCGTCCGCCGGAGTGAGCCACGACGCGCGCTCACGGCATCACGGCTTCCGGCCCAGCGGTACAACAGTTCTCGTCGTCGATCCGGTTCATCCGACGCTGACGGGTTCCGGCGCGAACCGCCCGCGCGGCCGGGCCAGCCCGAAGTGATCGCGCAGCGTGGTGCCCGTGTACTCGGTGCGGAACAGCCCCCGCTCCTGCAGGATCGGCACCACCGTCTCGGCGAACACCTCCAGCCCACCGGGGTAGTACGGCGGCATCACATTGAAGCCGTCGGCCGCGCCCTGGGTGAACCATTCCTCGATGGTGTCGGCGACCTGCTCCGGCGTCCCGGCGAACACCCGGTGCCCGCGCGCGCCCGCGAGCCGGTGCAGCAGCCCGCGCAGGGTCGGCCGCTCCCGCTCGACGATGCCCGCCACCACCTGCAACCGGCTGCGCGCGTTGTCGGTGACATCGCCTGCCCCGGCGAACGTCTCGACCGGCACCGGCTCGTCCAGCGCGAGGGCGCGCAACGAGGTCCCGGTGAGGGATTCCAGCTGCTTGATCCCGTATTCGGGCACGGTGAGCTCGTTGAACTCGCGCTCCAACCGCAGTGCGGCGGCCTCGGTGTCGGCGATGAACGGGCTGATCCCCGGCAGGATCTTCACCTCGCTCGCGTCACGCCCGAACTCGGCCGCCTTGGCCTTGATGTCGGCGTAGAAGGCCTGCGCGTCCGACAGCCGCTGGTGCGCGGTGAAGATGGCCTCGGCGTACTTGCCCGCGAAGGCCCGGCCCTCGTTCGACGCGCCCGCCTGCACCAGCACCGGATGCCCCTGCGGCGTGCGCGCGGCGTTGAACGGCCCACGCACGCTGAGGTGTTCACCGATGAAGTCGATCGGATGGATCTTGTCCGGGTCGGCGTAGACGCCCGCGGCCCGGTCGAGCAGGATCGCGTCGTCCTCCCAGCTGTCCCACAGCGCAACCACCGCGTCGACGAATTCCCTTGCGCGGGCGTAGCGTTCGGCGTGGTCGGGATGCCGGTCCAGGCCGAAATTGGCCGCGGCCAGATCGGTGCCGGTGGTGACGATGTTCCAGCCCGCCCGGCCGCCGGAGATGTGGTCGAGCGAGGAGAACAGCCGCGCCAGGTTGTAGGGCTCGTAGTAGGTGGTCGACGCGGTGGCGATCAGGCCCAGATGCGTTGTCGCCGCGGCGATCGCGGTGAGCAGCGTGATCGGCTCCAGCCCCGGCGCGGCGTTGTGCCGCACATCGGTGCGCAGCGCGGGCCCGTCGGCGAAGAACACCGCGTCCAGCTTGGCCGCCTCGGCGGTGCGCCCGATCTCCTGGTAGTAGGTGACGTCGTAGATCCGGTCGGGCCTGCTGTCGGGATGCCGCCAGGCCGCCTCGTGATGCCCCGACGGGTAGATGAACGCGTTGAGACTCAGTTGCCGTGGTGCGCTCATGACGCTTGTTTCACTTCCTCGATATCGGTGGTGTCGACGCCGAGCCCGGCCAGCAGGACCTCGCGCAGCCGGATGAACTCCGGATGCGCGTGCCTGCGCGGGCGCGGCGTGTCGATGCGCTGGTCGATCGCGATCCGGCCCTCGTCCAGGACCAGCACGCGGTCGGCGAGCAGTACGGCCTCGTCCACGTCGTGGGTCACCAGCAGCACGGCGGGCCGATGCCGCTCGCACAGGGCCTGCAACAGCGCGTGCATCCGAATCCGGGTGAGCGCGTCGAGCGCGCCGAACGGTTCGTCGGCCAGCAGCAGCTCGGGCTCGCGCACCAGCGACCTGGCCAGCGCCACCCGCTGCTGCTCCCCACCGGAAAGCTCACGCGGCCAAGCATTCTCGCGTCCGGCCAGGCCGACCTCGGCGAGCGCCGCGCGCCCGCGCCCGGCCGCGTCGCGCCCGGTGAGGCCGAGCACCACGTTGTCGAGCACCCGGGCCCACGGCAGCAGCCGCGAATCCTGGAACACCACGGCGCGCTGAGTCGGCACCGTGAGTTCGCCGGAGCCGGGGACGTCGGCGTCGAGTTCGGCCAGCGCCCGCAGCAGCGTGCTCTTGCCCGAACCACTGCGGCCGAGCAGCGCGACGAACTCGCCGCGCCGGATCTCGATGTCGATGCCGTTCAGCACGATCCGCTCGCCGAAGCCGCGGGTGAGCGCGCGGGTGCGCACCACGCTGCGGTCCTCGTCGGTCAGTCGCCCAGTGTCTGTCGCCATGCCAGCGCCTTCCCTTCCGCCGCCCGCACGGCGAGGTCGCCGAAGAGCCCGAGGAGTCCGTAGATCACCAGACCGACGACGATGACGTCGATCTGTCCGTAGGTGCGCGCCTGCGTCATCAGGTAGCCGATGCCGCTGGTCGCGTTGACCTGCTCGACCACGACCAGCGCCAGCCAGGAGATGGTCACCGCCAGTCGCAGTCCGAGGAAGAAGCCCGGCAGCGAGCCCGGCAGCGCGATCCGCCGCAGGAACCCCCACCGCGACAGCCCGACGGTCTCGGCGAGCTCCACGTAGCGGGCGTCGACGCTGCGCAGGTAGGCGTGGGTGTTGATGTAGACCGGGATCAGCACGCTGGTCGTGATGACGATCAGCTTCATCTCCTCGCCGATGCCGAACCACACGATGAACAGCGGGATCAGCGCCAGCGTCGGGATGGCCCGCTTGATCTGCACCGGCCCGTCGACGATCGCCTCACCGATCCGGCTCAGGCCCGCCACCAGCGCCAGCACGACACCGATCAGCACACCGAGCCCGAGCCCGAGCGCGGCGCGCTGCAGCGAGGTCAGCAGGTTCGACTGCAGCCGGCCGTCGGCGATCAGGTCACCGGCGGTCTGCGCGACGGTCCACGGCGCGGGCAGGGTGTCCGGGTCGATCGCGCCGGTGGCCGAGCCGAGCACCCAGGCGCCGACGAGCAGCGCGGGACCGAGCGCGAAACCGAACGGGATGGGCTTGCCTGGTCCGAGCCTGCGGGTGCCCCGCCCGCGCGGCGCGAGTGCCGTGACCGGCGCCGGCGTGCTGCGAATCCGCCGCAGCACGCCGGCGTCGAGGGTGGCCATCAGCTCGCCGCCGGCGCGAACGCCGCCCCGCTGGCCGTGACCGCTTCGGTGACCGCCGCGTCGAACCGCAGATCGAAACCGTCGGCGGCATTGATCTTCTTCGGCAGCTCGCCGACGGCGTCGATCGCGTCGATGGTGGTCTGCTGCCGGGCGACCAGCTGCTGGTCCAGGTGCGGGAACGTGTAGGTGCCCAGCGATTCGACGATCCGCTTCGCGTCGTCGACGCTCACCTTCTGGCTGTCCACGTAGTACTTGGTCGCCCATTCCTCGCGGTGGGTGTTGGTCCACTGCCAGGCCCGCACGAACGCGCCGACGAGGGCGCGGGTGGCGGCGGCCTTGGCCGGGTCCTGGACCACCGCGCGACGGGCGTACAGGTAGGCCAGGCCGCTGTAGATCCCGGTCGTCTCCGAATCGGGGATCACCGAGGCGCCCTGGGTGCGCAGCAGCCGGGTCACGTTGGGCTCGATCAGCGGCGCGACGTCGACCTGACCGGTGCGCACGGCATCGAGGAACTCCGCGAGCTGCAGCCGGACCAGCTGCACGTCGGTGGGCTTCAGCCCCGCCTTGGTCAGCGCCTTGAGCACGGCCGCCTGCTGCGCGGTGCCCTCGGCGTAGGCGATCTTCTTGCCCTTCAGGTCGGTCAGCTTGCTGATCGACCGTCCCGGCGCGACAGCGAGTTTCAGCGCCTGCGGGTTGGTCTGATACGAGCCGATGATCGGCACGTCCTGCCCGGCGGCCAGCGCGTGGATCGGCGGCACGTCGCCCACCTGACCCACATCGGCCGCGCCGGCCCGGAAGGCCTCGAGAATGGCCGGGCCACCGACGAAGTTGGCGAATTCGATCTTGAACGGCAGCTTGTCCAGCTCACCGGACAGCCGCAGCGCGGACTGCAACCGCTCCTGCTGGTCGGCCACGACGAGCGTGGTGCCCGCGGGAACCTCGGTGGGCAGAGGCGCGTCCGGGGTGCCGACCGGTGCGTCGCTGCCGTTCGAGCATCCGCTCAGGCCGAGCGTCGCAACGGTGGCCACCGCGAGGAGCGCGGCGGTGGCGCGGCCTCGCAGGCCGGGCAGGAAGGTGTTCGGTCGGTGCATAGTGGGATTGAATCAATCCGCGGTTTTCCCGAACACCTTTAGCCTTACCGTGATCGGAACACCGGTGACACCGGCCGGTCCCCCGGCCGACCGCGGGCACCGAGTGCCAGGTTACAGTTCGATCGTCCTCCCCGGCGGGTGCGGGAATCCGGTGCAACTCCGGAACGGTCGCGCCACTGTGATCGCCTCGCGGCGAAAGTCAGACCTCCCTCGCCGGGCACCCTCTGAAAGGGCCGCGCCTTGCCTCTGGAGAACCCGCGATGATCCGTGCCCGGACATCGCTCGCCTTCCCGCTGCTCGGGGCGCTGTTGCTGGCCGCCATGATCGGCGCCACCGGCTTCGGCGCCGAGATCGTCCCCGTGTCCGCGGTGCTCGACACCCTCGGCGCCCGCCTGACCGGGGCCACCCCCACCGATCTCGGCATCGACACCATCGTCTGGCAGCTCCGGGTGCCCCGCACGGTCCTGGCCGCCGTGGTCGGCGCGGGTCTCGCGCTGGCGGGCGCGGCCATGCAGACGCTGGTGCGCAATCCCCTCGCCGACCCCTACCTGCTGGGCGTCTCCTCCGGCGCGGGCGTCGGCGCGGCCGCGGTGATCACCTCGGGGCTGTTCGCGGGCGCGGGCATCTGGGCCCTCTCGGGTGGCGCGCTGGCCGGCGCGTTCGGCGCGGCCACCCTCGTCTTCCTGGTGGCCTTCGCCCAGGGCGGTCTCACCCCGCTGCGCCTGGTCCTCACCGGCACCGTGCTCGGCTCCGCCTTCGCCGCGTTCAGCAGCTACCTGGTGTTCCGCAGCACCGATCCCGCCGCCGCGCAATCGGTCCTGTTCTGGCTGCTCGGCAGCCTCGCGGGGGCGGATTGGACCACCCTCGCGCTCCCGCTGGTCGTCGTGGTGGTCGCGGGTGCCGTCCTGCTGGCCATCGCCGGGTGGCTCGACGCCCTCACCCTCGGCGCGACCACCGCGTCGTCGATCGGTGTTCCGGTGAAGGAACTGCGCATCGGATTGTTCGTCCTGCTGGCGGTGCTCGTCGGGGTGCTGGTCGCGGTGTCGGGCGGGATCGGTTTCGTCGGGCTCGTCGTCCCCCACGCCGCGCGCCTGATCGTCGGCCCACGCCACCGCGCGCTGCTGCCCGCCTGCGCCCTGTGCGGCGCGCTGTTCCTCGTCGTCGCCGACGCCGCGACCCGGGTCCTGGTCCGCCCCACCGAGATCCCCGTCGGCGTCCTCACCGGCCTCATCGGCGCACCCACCTTCCTGCTCCTGATGGGCCGCCGCCGCTACCACTTCGGCGCCTCGTGACAACGCACGAACACGCTGCCCGCCCGGCACGGTCCGCCGACAGCGAGCCGAGCGGGCCCGCGGATCTCCGCGGCGCGACGCCTTCAGCGCAGCGGATCGATTCCGCCGGTGCCGATCACGACACCCCTCGGTCCGACGCGCACGTCACGGTGACCGGTCCCGGCACCGAGGCCAGTGCCCCCGTCGCCGCTCCGACCGCGACGGGCGATCCGGTCGACGCCCGGCCGGACGACGGCGAGCGCGACGGTGGTGACGCAGGCACGGGCGACACCACCCGCCCGAACTCCGCGCGGCCCGGAGCGATTCGGGCCGCCGAGCTGAGGTGTTCGATCGGCCGCCGAAACGTCCTCACCGCCGTGGAATTCTCGATCGAGCCCGGCGAGACCGTAGGCATCGTCGGCCCCAACGGCAGCGGCAAGACCACGCTGCTGCGAACCCTGGCCGGTCTCCGCAAACCCGCACGCGGCCGAGTGCTCGTCGACGGCCGTGCGCTGCACGATCTCCGACCGCGACACCGGGCCACCGCGGTGGCGTTGGTGGCCCAGGACGAGAGCCCGCCCGCCGATATGCTCGTCGGCGAAGTCGTCGCCCTCGGTCTCACCCCCTACCTGCCACCGTGGGGGCTCGGCACATCGGGCGAACGTCAGCAGGTGCTGGAAGCGCTGGCGGCAGTGGATCTTTCGGGTTTCGCCGATCGCCCGGTGCAGCAGTTGTCGGGTGGCGAGCGGCAACGAGTGCTGCTGGCCCGCGCCCTGCTCCAGAACACCCCGGTCCTGCTGCTGGACGAGCCGACCAACCACCTCGACATCACCCACCAGCTCGAGCTCCTCGACCTGGTGCGCGGACTGCGCCGCACCGTCATCGCCGCCCTGCACGATCTGTCGCTGGCCGACCGCTACTGCGATCGGATCATCGTGCTGCACAACGGCATCGCCCGACCGCCCGCGCCGCCCGCCGAGGCGCTGACCCACGCGGTCGTCGCCGAGGTGTTCGGCGTGGACGCCACCCGGGTCGCGCATCCGGTGACCGGCGAAGACCATCTGTTGATCACCCCGCGAAAGGCGCGCTGATGAAGAACACCGGCCGGATCCTGGCCACCACCGCACTCGCCGCCGTCCTGGCGGCCTGCACCGGCACCTCGGCGGACACGGCGTCCACCATCACGGTGCGCAACTGCGGCAAGGACACCCGCTTCCCCGCACCCGCGCAGCGGCTGTTCGTCAACGACGGCAACCTCGTTTCGATGATCCTGGCGCTCGGCGCCCAGGACCAGGTGACCGCGGTGTCGAGCATCCAGCGCGACGCCGACACCCTGCGCAGGCACTACGGCGCCGACGTCGTCGACGGGCTGAAGTCCGTCGCCCCCGAGTACCCGTCGCGCGAAACCGTCCTCGCCCAGCGCCCGGATGTCATGGTCGCGGGCTGGAGCTACGGCTACGACGAGGCGAGCAACCTCACCCCCGCGGCACTCCAGAAGGACGGCGTGGCCGCCTACGTCCTCACCGAGAGCTGCCGCCAGCAGGACGGCGCGGCCGCACGCGGCACCGTCGAACCCTGGACCGCGCTGCGCACCGACCTGACCGACCTGGGCGCCATCACCGGCCACCCCGACCGCGCCGCCGACGTCACCGCCGATCTCGACCGCAGGCTGGCCGCCCTCACCGCCGCCCCGAAGCCCGCGCAGGCCCCGACGGTCTTCCTCTTCGACAGCGGGACCGACACCATCTACTCCAGCGGCAAGTTCGGTGCGCCCCAGGCGATCCTCGAAGCGGCCGGCGCCCGCAACGTCCTCGACGACGTCGCCGACACCTGGACCAAGGTCTCGTGGGAGCGCCTGGCCGCCGCCGACCCGGACGCGATCATGTTCGTCGACTACCCCGGCCAGAGTTACGCGCAGAAGGTGGAGCTGCTGCGCGGCAAGCCGGGCATCAACGGGCTGCGCGCCGTCCGCGACAGCCGCTTCTTCAACCTGCCGTACGCGCTGTGGACCAGCGGCCCGCTCAATATCGACGCCGCCGAGCAGATCCGCAAGCAGCTCGAAGTCTGGAATCTCGCCCCCGCCTCGGGCATCGCACCCCGGGCCGACGACGCCGTGCGCTGAATCGACGCGCGTTCGGGCGCGGCCGATCAGCCGATCGCGCCGCGCTCGACCAGCGCGACCATCTTCGCGAGCGCCACTTCCCACGCCTCCTCGTTGTCGGCGAGCGTCATACCCGGCGGCACCCCCTCGTGCAGGACATCGAGATCGGTACCCCCGTCGGCGTCGGCCAGCGTGAAGGTGATGGTCTGCGCGCCCGCCATATCCGGAATCTCGGTCACGAACTCCAGCACCTCCATCACCCGCTCCTCCGGGACCAGGCTCAGGAATCGCCCGTAGTAGGCATGGTGCTGCTGCTCCGTCGTCCCCGCCGCGGTGAGCTCGTCCTGGGTGACGGTGATCGAGAAGACCCCGCCCTCCTCCGGCTCGAACCGGTGCACCTCACTGACCATGCCGTCGGGCACCATCCAGGCCCGGACCGCCTCGGGGTCGATCAGCAGCTGATACACACTTCCGCGGGGCGCATTGATGTGCGTGCCGATCCTCGTGGTCGCCATAGCTCCACGGTAGTCCCCTGACCCGGCGAAAGGCTTGTGGACGCGAACGCAAAAAGGCCCTCCAGCAATGCTGGAGGGCCTTTCGCAATGATGTTCCGGCGGTGTCCTACTCTCCCACACCCTGTCGAGTGCAGTACCAT
>NZ_JBFAYK010000004.1:0-494454 GCF_040681225.1 Nocardia sp. NPDC051833 | reverse complement strand
CGCGCCGGGGGCGGCGCCGCCCCCCCCGCGTCGGGGGGGGGGTGGCGTCGCCCCCCCCCCCCCCCCCCGGGCCCCCCCCCCCCCGGGACAGGAGGGGCCGCGACTCGAGCGCGCCAGCGCTCCATAAACACTGTCGGTAGGGCGTGGCATCATGCGAGGACCATGGAACTCCGTAAGGGCGCGCACGCGCCGGTCCCGACATCGCTTCTCGCCGTGGTTCTTTCATGGCGGTCGGCGCATGCCGTCGACGCGCACGCGCTGCTGGTCACCGAGTCGGGGCTGGTGCGTGGCGATCGGGATTTCGTGTTCTTCAACGCCCCTCGGCACGCCTCGCAGGCGGTGACCCTGGATCAGGAGCCCGCGCCCGGCACGGCGCGGTTGAGTGTGTCGCTGCCGCGGACCGAGGCGGAGGTGGCGCGCATCGTCGTCAGCGCCTCGCTCGACGAAGGCACCTTCGATCAGCTCACCGAGCTGACGCTCACCGTGCACGCCGCCGACGGGCCGGTGGCCACCTTCCCGCTGGACGCCATCGAGGACGTGCAGGCGATGATGTTCGGCGAGTTCTATCGGCGCGACGGGCAGTGGCGGTTCCGGGCGATCGGGCAGGGCTGGTCCGGTGGGCTGGCCGGGCTGGCCACCGAATTCGGCGTCACCGTGGACGACCCCGGCCGTGCCGCGGATCGATCCGGCGTGCCCGCGCGGCCCGCTCCGGCGATGTCCGCTCGCGTCGCCGATCGCGCGGAGGTCGCCCTCGGTTCGAACGGCGATGCCTCGGTCGCCGCCGGGTACGCGGACACCGCGACCGACGATCCGGTCGATCCCGCGCTCTCCGGACGCGCCCTGCCGCGTCCGCCCGCGCTCACCCGCCGCGTCATCGACGTCCCGCCACCGCCACCGCCGGATCCGGAACTCGCCGACTGGCATCCCGACCCACAGGTCCCCGATCAGTTGCGCTGGTGGGACGGCGACGAGTGGACGACCAGCACCCGCACCCACGTGCGGGACAATCGCGCCCGCTGTCCCCGCTGCGACAACCCGCTGCGCCGCAAACTCTTCGGTGGGCACGGCCCGTGCCGGGCGTGCGCGGGCGAGATCGAGGAGTTCCTCACCCACTGGCGCACCCGCGCCCGCCGGGTGCTGACCGGCCCCGGCACCCTGTCCGAGGACTGGATCGAGGTGTGGGCGGCCCTGCGCTACCAGCGCATCGACGAAGAACGCGGCCGCGCGGTGCTGCGCGAGGCCGGGCTGACCCAGGTGGAGCGGATGGTCGCGTTCGCCTTCGCCGACGGCGAGGTCTTCGCCGACGAGCTCGACGCGTTCGAGCACGTGGTCAGCGAGCTGGCCCTGTCGGGCCCGATGGTCGAGGACCTGCGGCGCCGGATGCACCGCGGTCGCACCCTGTCCCGGCTCCGCGCGGGCGAGCTACCCACCATCGATACCCCGGGCCTGCACCTGGATCCCGAGGAACGCGTGCACCTGGACCTGCCCGCCGTGCACATCAGGATGCTCGCGCGCGGCCCCCGCAATACCGAGGGCCGGTTGATCGGCAGCTCCAAGAAGCTGCGTTTCGTCGGCGACGGCACCGGCATCGAACTGCCGTGGAACCGCGTCGTCTCCGTGCATCCCGAGCACGGCACCGTGGTGCTCGCCGCCACCTCGGCGCGCGGTGGCGCCACCTTCGGCGTCACCGATCCCGACTATGTGGCGGCCGCGCTGGAAGGCGCGCTGCGCGTGGCGAAACGCCTGGTCCTGACGCCGGGCCAGCGGGACAGCCGCAGCATCCCGCAGGACGTGAAGGCCCAGGTGTGGCAACGCGACGGTGGTCGCTGCGTCGAGTGCGGTGACGGCCACTACCTGGAGTTCGATCACATCATCCCGCTGAGCCGCGGTGGTGCGACGAGCGCGGCGAACCTGCAGATCCTGTGCCGAGCCTGCAACCGCGCCAAGGGCGCTCGGATCTAGCCGAGAATCGCGTTCATGATGGTGCCACCGCTGGTGGCCACCACGCCGCCGATCATGGCGCCGGCGATCATCTTGGGCGACTCCATGGCGCTGCCGTTCCACTTCTCCCAGGCGAACTTTCCGCCCGCGACGGTGATCGCCAGCACACCCGACAAGATCATGAACCAGGTCAGGTACTGGACCATCTGCATGATCTTGTCCGACAGCGGCGGCGCCTCGGGCGTAGGGTTGCCGACCTGCGCGAACGTCGTGACAGTCTCGGCCATCGACGTCAGAATGATGCTCATAGCCTGCTCCCCTTTTCGCGTGATGCGAACTGCGTTCCAGCACTGCCGTATTCGAACGAGTCCAGGATACGGGCGCGCACCCCCGGCACACCAACAAAACCGATCGGTCCGCTCCGGGTGGGCGGCTGCGGCACCCGATTCGACCGGATAACATCAGCGACAGCAGTGCATCGCCGTTCCCCCGAGTACCGAGTGAGAGCAAACATGATTCTGGCCGCCGTCACCGATACCCTGGCGCAGATCGGCAATCCGACTCCCGAAGCACCCCCGATGTCGGACAAGATCTTGCAGCTGGTGCGTTACTTCACCTGGTTCATCCTGCTGTCGGGCGTCATCGCCATCACCTACGCGGGCGGCAAGTTCGCCTGGGAGAAGTGGACCGGCGGCGGACTCGAGTCGCCGAAGATGATCGCGGGCGCAATGATCGGCGGCGCGGTCGCCACCAGCGCGGGCACGATCATGAACGCCATGCTCTGATCCCCGTCCGCTCGACGCGGTCCGGACAACTCCGGGCCACCTCGACCGGCAAGGCATCGCGACCCGAGTTCTCTTGTTCGGCAAGAGAACTCGGGTCGTCTGGCGTGCGGGGTCTCGAGTGTCGGCACATGGCAGCTACCTCCTCAGGTGCGGTGGGTCAGGTCGGCTAGGTGTACAGGCGGTCCAGGAAGGCGAACAGGTTCTCGCGGACCCGCTGCGCCTTCTCCTCCGGCGTCAGGTCCTCGCGATACCGGCTGCCCAGCGCGGGCCGCTTCTTGTTGCGGGCGTACAGCGAGCAGGCCAGGTCGGTGCAGAGATAGCTGCCGACCGTGTTGCCGCGCCGACCCGACTCACCGGCCTTGTTCGCGGTCATCAGCGAGACGCCGCCGCCGGTGTGGGTGGTCAGGCAGAACGCGCACATCTGCGTCTTGCCCGAGCCGCCGGTCTCGTGCCGCAGGGCGACGCTCACCAGTTCGCCGTCGCGCGGGACCGCGAGATAGCAGCGGCCCGGGTACGACGGATCGGTCCAGCCGAGGAAGTCGAGATCGTCCCAGGGACGGGCGTCGAGGTCGCGCGGCACGGACAGCCGTTTGGCGTCGCCCTTCGAGCAGTTGACGAACGACGACCTGATGTCGCGTTCGGTGACGGGTTCCATCGGAATGTCCTTTCGGTGTGGGGTCACAAACGGTAGACAGGCTAACGATGCCGCTCGTGGTCGACAACCGATTTTCCGCCCCCGACCTGGGCACCGGAATCGCCGCTATTCCGCGCGAACCGGCCCGGAGGTAGATTCGAGAGGCGGCGGATTCGATCGGTCACCGCCGCCATTACGGCACACAGCTGCCGTCGACAGGACACCGGCGATCTTTCCGGATGTCCAGGAAATTACGCCCACACTCAGCCGTGGCACCGACACTGCGAGGGACGATTTCGATGACACCCGATGAACTCATGGAAGAGGCATGCAGGCTGGCCAAGGAGTCGGTCGACAACAATTGGGGTGGACCGTTCGGCGCCGTCATCGCGAAGGACGGCGAGATCATCGCACGAGGTCAGAACCGGGTTCTGCTCACCGGCGACGTCACCGCGCACGCCGAGATCGAGACCATCCGGAAGGCGGCCCAGGTCCTCAACGGGGAAGCGCCGTCCATTTCCCGGGAACACCAGAACGAATCGACCCTGACATTGGTCCCGCGCCCGGAGGGATCCGCCGACAAGCTGCCCGAACGCGCGAAAATGTTGATGGGAATGGAGATCTACATCAGCGGCGCACCCTGCCCCATGTGCATGAGCGCCATTTATTGGGCGCGCCTCGACGCCGTGCATTTCGCGAGCGACCTGGCCGACACCAGCGAGATCGGATTCGACGACGCGTTCCAATACGAGGACTTCACGCGGCCGCTGTCCGAGCGCCGGGTGCGCATCGAACAGTTCCGCCGCGATCTGGGCGCCGTCGCGTACAAGGCGTGGGCCGAGAAGCCCGACAAGCACCCGTACTGACATGCCGGCCGCGAAGGCCGTGCCGCCCGCCGCGGCGACGGTGATCATCACCCAGCGGTTGCGCGCGGGCCGCGAGGCCGAGTTCCGGCGGTGGCAGGCGGAGGTCAACGACGCCGCGGCCGGTTTCCCCGGTTTCCTCGGCGCCGAGGTCACCCCGCCGGGCGACAGCGGGGCCGAGTGGTCGGTGCTGTACCGGTTCGACGGCATCGATCATCTGAAACGCTGGCTGGACAGCGAGACGCGGCGGGACCTGCTCGCGCGCGGAACCGGGTTCTTCGAGCGGCCGTCGACCCAGCACGTTCTGGTCGACGAGCCGGACGGCGACGTGGCGACCGTCGTCGTCTCGCATCCCGTGCCCGCCGACCGCGAGGCGGAATTCGTCGCCTGGCAGGCCCGCGTGACCGAAGCCGAGCGAACCTTCCGCGGCTTCCGCGGGTCCGCGCTGCACCGGCCGATTCCTGGCGTGCAGGACGAGTGGACGATCGTCTATTCCTACGCCTCGGTCGAGGATCTCAACGGCTGGCTCGAGTCCCCCGAGCGCCAGGCGCTGCTGGCCGAGGCCCCCGACTTCCGGGACTTCGAGGTCCACCGCATCGCCAACCCCTACGGGTCGTGGTTTCCGCCGACCACCGGGGCCGACGACGGTCCCGCCTCGTGGAAGACGGCCCTGTCGGTGCTGGTCGGCCTGTATCCGACGGTGGTGATCCTCACCCTGGCGATCGACGAGCTCTGGCCGAGCGCCCAGCTGTGGCTGAGTCTGCTGATCGGCAACATCCTGTCGGTCAGCCTGCTGACCTGGGTGGTGATGCCGATCGTCACCCGCGCGCTGGGTTTCTGGATGCGCCCCGGCCCCGACCGCGACCCGCGCACCGACGTGCTCGGCCTGGTCTGTTCGATCGGGTTCCTGACCCTGGCCGCGCTGTTCTTCTATCTGGTGACGAGGGTGTTCTGGACCCTGCCGTGAGCGCGATCGCTACGGGTCGAGGAGCGCCGCGACGGCGCGTTCGGCGCTCTGGACGGCGCTTTCCATCGTCGCCGACCAGTCGGTGCGGGTCCAGTCGCCGGCCAGCATGAGGTTCGGGACCGAGGTGCGCTGGTCGGGGCGCAGGTTGTCGGTGCCAAGGACCTGGGAGAAGGTCGCTTTGGGCATCTTCACCACGTGGCCGGTCACGACCTTCGCGTCGGCGGCTTCCGGGTAGTAGCGGCGGATGAGGTCGATCTGCTCGGCGACGATCTGCTCGTTGCTCCTGTGGATCTGCTCGTAGGCGCCGCTGGTGGTCAGGCAGTACAGCCAGGTGCCGTCGGGGGTGCGGCCGTGCATGCGCTGCCGGTCGAAGACCTGATCGATCACCCCGGTGCCACCGATCAGCGCCTCCATGGCCGACGCGGTCTTCAGCGGCCGGTCGAGATACAGGTTCGTGCTCACGATCGGGGTGACGTTCAGTTTGTCGGCGGCGGCGTAGATTTCGGCATGCTCGGGCAGGTCGTCGAGGAGGCCGCCGATATTGGAGTTCGGGACCGCGCAGATCACCGCGTCGGCCTCGAGCACCGTGCCATCGGCCAGCTGCACACCGGTCGCCCTGCCCTCGGTGACGACGATCTTGCGGGCCACCGCCCGGTAGCGCACGTCGACGCCGTGGCGTTCGAAGACCCGCTCGGCTCCGGCGATGTAGAGGGTGTCCAGGTCAACGGTGGGGTATCCGATCGTGACGGCCGCCCGGTCCCGCAGGCCGATCCGGACCCCGGTGGCCAGCACGTCGGCGAACACCTTCGCCGACTCCCGGTCCACCGGTTCCGCCGCGATCCCGAGCGCGAGCCAGTCCCACAGGGCTTCCCTGGCTTTCGCCGGCATGCCGACACGCTGGAACCACTGCGCGGTGGTGAGGTCGGCGAGGTCGCGCGGCTGCCACAGCGCCTGCCGGACCAGCGTCAACGCGGAGCGCAGCGCACGCAACCGTTCCAGCGGGCCGGCGTCGGGGTGCGCGCCCATCAGCGTGCGCACCGCGCCGAAACCCTTGGTGTACAACATGACCGCGCGCCCGCCCGGCCAGCGCAGGCTCCCGGCGCCGGGGAACTCCACGTACTGCCGGGTGCCGACACTGTCCAGATACCGCCACAGGCTGTGGTATCCGCTGGCCACCACATGCTGACCGTTGTCCGCGAGGTCGTCCACCTCGGCGACGCGCATCGCCTGGGTGCGACCGCCCAGCCGAGCCCGCCGCTCCAGCAACGTCACTTGTTTCCCGGCCTCCGCCAGCCACACCGCGGCGGCCAACCCGGCCAGACCACCCCCGATGACGACGAACCGGCGCGAATCGCGTGCACCCACCATTGAGACAATGTAATTCAATCGCTCTCTTTATATCGCCAGAACGGCGTCAAGGAGACGACCGCACGGATCGCCGTCGTGGTCGTCGCCCGCTGACCGAGACATCCCGCCGGTAGCGCGGACACCCAGGTCCGCGCACCACGAGAATGCGGTGATGACGCGAGGACCTCTACAGGTGGATCTCCAGCTGGACGGCCGCCCGGACAACGCCGCGGCCCGCGCGGCGGAGCTGGTCGCCTGTGGCGCCGACGGCCTGTTCACCTTCGAAGGCCCGCACGATGTCTTCCTGCCGTTGACACTGGCCGCGGGCACCGCGCCGGTCGACCTGATGACCAATGTCGCCATCGCGCTGCCGCGTAGTCCCCTGCACCTGGCGCACGCCGCCTACGATCTGCAGTTGCTCAGCCACGGCCGGTTCCGGCTCGGGCTCGGTTCGCAGATCCGTCCGCATATCGAGAAGCGCTACGGCGCGACGTGGTCGCGACCCGCCGCCCGCATGCGCGAAACCGTGCTCGCGGTCAAGGCGATCCTCACGGCGTGGCAGCACCGGACTCCGCTGCGCTTCGACGGGGAGTTCACCCGGCACACCCTGATGGCGCCCACGTTCGATCCCGGTCCCAATCCCTATGGGATGCCCGAGGTCTGCCTCGGCGCCCTCGGCCCGATCATGACCAGGGTGGCCGCCGAAGTCGCCGACGGTCTCCTGATCATGCCCTTCAACAGCGCCCGCCATCTGGCCGAACGAACCTGGCCCGCGATCGAGGACGGGCTCGACCGCGCCGGGCGGCAGCGTGCCGACCTGGCGGTGTATCCGCAGGTCATCGTCGCGATGGGCCGGACCGCCGCCGAGCTGGACGCGGCCTCGGTGGGCGCGCGGCGCCTGCTCGCCTTCTACGGATCGACGCCCGCCTATCGCCCGGTGCTCGAGGTGGAGGGCTGGTCCGACCTCCAGCCCGAGCTCAACGCGCTGTCCAAGCGCGGCGCGATCGCGGCCATGACCGATCTGGTCGACGACAAGATGCTCGGCACGCTCGCCGTCCACGGCACACCGGAGCAGTGCGCCGCCGCCATCCGGGCGCGCTTCGGCGGCTTCGCCGACCGGATCTGCTGCTATTTCCCGGGTTACGCCGTCGCCGACGCCCATATCCGCGACCTGATCGCCGCGGTGCGGAACGGCTCGTAGGCTCCGCGGCGACCAGGGCGACTATCCGCTCAGCGCTTGGCGGGCAGCATCACCGCTACCATCGTCACCGGCTTGTCGGTCCGGTTGCTCCAGGCGTGCTTGATCCCGCGATTGATCACGGTGTCGCCTGCGCGCAGCAGGGTCTCGCCGGTCTCGTAGATCGCGTAGATCTCGCCGTCGATGATGGTGGCGATGTCGACGGTCTCGGTGGCGTGCAGGCCGACGATCGCGTCGTCCTCGGCCTTGGCGTCCTCGCCGTGCAGGTTGCCGATCGACTCCGCGTACACCGCCGGATCGATCTCGGCATCCGGCGGGAAGGTCGCCAGCCGAACCACCACGCCCGCCGCGGGCGGATCCAGCTCGACGTCGGCGGCCAGGGTGTCACCATCGGCCGTGGCCGCGGGCAGCGCGTCGACCCGCCAGACGTCGTTCACCGTGAACGCGGGCAGCGCGACCCGCGTCGCGGTGTTCTCGTCGACCGCGATGGTCGACTTGCCGTCCGCGTCGAGCCCCGCGATCACGCGCCGCGCGACCTTGGCCAGATGCTCACCACTCATGACATCACCCTTCGATCCGGAGCCGAAACACTCAACCCTCATCTCATAGATAATATATTCAATATCACACTAGAGGATCGCGCAAGCACTTGCGCAGAACCGGGTCGTGGTGGTCGCGGCCGCGCCGTGCGACGTCGTGTCGTCCGGTGCTACCGGAGGATGCCCGCGGTGCGGGCGGCGCGGAGCCAGTCGGGGAATTCGCCGAGCAGGCGGCGGTAGAGTTCGGCGTCGTCGACGCGGTCGATGTCGTCGATGGCGAAGAAGCCCGCGTTGTCGACGACGCGGCCGTCGAGTTCGTCGAGGGTGCGCAGGACACCGAAGTTGGCCTTGCCGAGGCCGATGAACTGCCAGAAAGCGGGCAGGGCCGCGGCTTCGCGCATGAGAGCGGCGATTTCGCGCTTCTTGGCGAAGCCGCCGTCGGTGAAGAACAGGACCAGAGTGGGGGCGGCGCCCGCGGTGAGGGTGTCGATGACGGCGCGCATCACCGGGAGTTCGTCGTTGCGGCCGCCGATGCTGTCGTAGTCGATGCCGTCGTGGGTGCCGGTCAGGTGCAGATAGGTCTGGGCCCACTGCTCGCCGCCCGCGACGGTGATGTCGGGCAGTTTGGCGAAGGTCAGCGCGTAGAGGTAGGCCTCGAGGGTGCCGTCGTCGTCGAGCTGGGTGGCGACGGGGATCATCCGTTCCACCACGCGGTGCACGGTGCCGCCGCGATACAGCTTCTGCATGCTGCCGGTCTTGTCGATCACCAGCACGACCCGCGCCCTGGTGCCGAACGCGCTCTTGTCGAGGAGGACCTTCGCGACCTCGCGCTTGCGCAGGTCCAGCTTCTCGCGCTTCTCGAACGACAGGGCCGCTTCGCCCGGGACGGTCCGCACCTCGGGCTGGGTCGCCACCGCGGGCTCGTCGTCGACGCTCACCCCATGATCGGTGACCAGATCGGCGAACCCGCCGGCATACCCCTGGCCGACGGCCCGCACCTTCCACTGCTCACCCCGCCGGTACAGTTCGAGCGCGATCACCACCGACTCCCGGTCGAGCCCGTCGATCACGTACTCGTACAGCGGGTTCCCCGCCGCGTCGGCCACCGCGGCCACCGGTGCGACGGCACCGCCGAACGTCGTCCCTTCGGCCGCGACGGTGATCACCGCGCGAATCTGCTCGATGTCGGCGGGCACGGCCGCGAACGTCACCGCGAGCGCCGTCCCGTCGAGTCGAACACCTGGCGCCTCGGGCTGGTTGAAGAACACGAAATCGGCGTCGGAGCGCACTTTCCCGGCCCCGGTCACCAGCAGCGCCGATAGATCGGCCGGGACACCGCCCCGCACGGTCAGCACCACCCCCGGCTGTGCCAACCCCGCGTTCTGCCCCTTCACCAGCTCAGCAGCCACTGTCACTCCTCCATCGGCCGTCCTGCCCACACCCTAAGCGCCGCGACGCAGGCGGGCAGCGCGATCCCGCGACCAGATGCCGCTGTCAGCAGCGTTCGTACCGGCGCGCGAAATCCGTCGACTCGGGCGAGACCTCCCGCTCGGATCCGGGACAGCCGCCCACCAGAACACTGAGACCGAGACCGGGACCATCGCGTCGGACGATCTGGTAGTCGACCACGGCACCGAGGCGGGCGAGGTGCGGAAGATGCCGTTCGGCGAGCTGCCGCGCCTGCTCGGCGCTGAATTTCTCCGAATCGGGCGGGAACACCATGACTTTCATGGCGCGTCCCGCGGTATCGGGCGGGTCGATGACCGATATCTCGACGATCGCTCGGGTGGGTGGATCGGTCAGCAGCCGCTCCCACAGATCGAGTTCAACGTCGGAGGGGAAGCGGCGGGGGCGGCTCCCGTAGCCCAGACTGGGCTCCAGTGACGAATGCCCGCTGGTCGACCACTTCGCATGATCCGAGGACACCGCCCAAAAGTTGGCTGCCAGTTCGGGAAACCCGTCGATGATCCGGCGCATCGCCGCCGTCGCGCGGTGGGGTTCGGCCGCCGAGCCGGCGCTGACTTCGATGGTGCTGGACCAGCGGATCTTCGCACCGGTCCGGGCCGCCGACAGCCGGGACCAATCGGATACCGCGTTCGCTTCCACGTCCACATTCCGCCCGAACAGCCACCCGCCGTAGTAGGAGTCCGACCCACGGTCGATATCGAGCAGGGTCGATTCGCCGTGATACTGCGGCGGGAGCTGCTGGGCGGCCATGGTCCGGACGACGGCCGCCGCCTCGGCCGGGGCGGCCTCGTCGTCGAGCCGCACATCGAGCTTGGAGGTGTAGTACGAGTTGGGGCCGTACGGGTGATAGTCGAACGAGTGCGTCGCCTCGGCCACTCCGGGAAGGTCCTCGACCGCCGACTCGATCACCCGCGACCAGCGGTCGCGCTCGGCTTGATCGGGACCCTGCGGAAACAGGGAGCATCCGGTCAGCAGGATCGCCGCCAGCGACGACACGAGGGCGAGCACAGTGAAACGCACGACATTCATCCTGCCAGCGGCAGGCACGGGTGTCGGGTCGAGCGCCAATGGCCGTGGGCGCGTATCAGATCCAGCCCTTCTCCCTCGCTTTCAGGGCGGCCTCGTAGCGGTTGGAGACGCCGAGTTTGCTCATCGCCGAGGACAGGTAGTTGCGGGTGGTGCCCGGGGACAGGTGGGCGCGGCGGGCGATGTCGTCGACGGAGGCGCCGTCGGCGGCGAATTCGAGGACATCGGCCTCGCGCGCGGTGAGGACGGTGTCGCCCGCGCTGATCGCCTCGGCCGCCAGCTCCGGGTCGACATAGCGGCCACCCCGGTGGACGGTGCGGATCACCTCGGCCAGGGTCGCCGCCGAGGTCGTCTTGGGCAGGAAGCCGCGCACCCCGGCGGCGAGGGCGCGTTTGAGATAGCCGGGCCTGCCGTGACTGGTGACGATCAGCGTGCCCGCGCCCGGGGTGATCCGCTGCAACTCGACGGCGGTATCGATACCGTCGATCCCCGGCATCTGCAGGTCGATGACGGCCACCGCCATCGGCTCGCCCGCGTCGGCGCGACGCCGCCACAGGTCGACGAGTTCGGTGCCCGATCCCACGTGCGCGACGACCGTCAGATCGGCCTCGAGCCCGAGCATCGTCGCGAGCGCGGCTCGGATGAGCGTCTCGTCGTCGGCGAGGTAGATCGGAATCACATCGTCTCCCAGTGGATTTCGAGGGTGAATTCCTCGGCGATCGCAGTGACGTCGAGGGTCGCGCCGACGGCGGTGAGCCGCTCGGCCAGGCCGCGCAGCCCTGAGCGCGCGCCGATCGCGGCATGCGGGCGGTCGTTGCGCAGCGACATCCCGGCGCCGCCGAGTGCCAGCGTCGCGGTGGTCGCGGCGGAGTGCTCGACGATATTGGTCGTCCCCTCGCGCACCACCCAGGCCGCCACCTCGTGGAATCGCGGCGGCACGGCGGCCGCGTCGCCTTCGACGACGAGCTCGCAGCCGACCGCCGAGAGCAACGACCTGGCCCCGGCGACCTCGCCCCGCAGGTCGATATCGCGGTACCCACGGACCAGCGCGCGCATGGCACCCATCGACTCGACGGCGAGCATCCGCACCGCCTCCATCTCCGACTCCGCGTCCGCGTGCTGACCCGATCGGGAAAGCGCGACGGCCAGTTCACTTTTCACCGCGATCGCGGAGAATCCCCGCCCGACGACATCGTGCAGATCGCGCGCGAAGCGCAAGCGTTCCTCGGCGACCTGCAACTCGGCTTCGACGAGTTTCGCGCGGTCGAGTTCGTCGATGATGCCCAAGCCCCACACGGTGAGCAGCGTGACCCCGACGGCGAAGAAGCCGGTGCCGAGGAACACCGCCGCGGCCTGCGGCGCGGCTCCCTGTGGGAGCCCGAAGACCAGCGCCGTGGCCAGGGCGAGTCCGATCAGCAGCCACCACCTGTGCCGGACGAACGGCACGATGGCGAACATCGCGAACATCGTCGCGAATCCGCCGGCCGCCCGCGCGGTGTCGACGATCCGCTCGTCGGTGGCCAGCAGGGACACCACCGCGCCGATCCCCCACAGCCCGGCCAGCGTGGCCGCGGCCACCGGCAGCAACCACGGCCGCGCCACCATTCCGCGCCTGGTGGCGAGATCGGGCTGCGCTTCCATCGCCGCGACGGCCGCGATCCCGCCGATGACGATCATCGGGATCGACGGACCGGAGGAGGCGGACAGGGCCATCGCGGCCACCACCGTGACGATGGCCGCCTGGAGGGTGAGCCGCGAGTACAACCGGAACTTGGCCGCGCTCGACAGCTCGTGCCACCCGGCGGTCCAGCGCCTCATCCCCGATCGTCCCAGCGGAAGCTCCTGCGGGTCAGCGCGAGTGCCAGGACCGTCCATATCGCCAGTGTCGCAAACGCGGGGCCCGCTGCGGTGACGGTCCCGGCCGCGCTCAGCACCGGATCGGTTGCCGTTGCCGTCGCGGTCTTGCCGGCCGCGCCGAGGAACACCAGGTCGGAGACGGCGGCGAACGGCGTCCAGTCGGCGAGCACGGCCAGCCGGTCGGGCAGGACGGTGCGGATCGAGGCGAGCCCGAGCATGGCCAGCAGCATCACCGGCAGCGAAGTGATCTGGGCGGCCTCGGCGTTCTTGGTGACCGCGCTGGTCGCCAGCGCGAGCAGCGCGAACACCCCGATCCCGCCGACCAGTGCCGCGATCATCAATACCGGATTGATCGGTGCGGGCGCTCCGCTGCCGTAGACGACGGCGGTGACGACGACCGTGCACGCCAAGGTCACCAGGACACCCGGAACCGCGGGCGCGGCCTGGATCTGCCAGTCGGCGGCCTCGCCGGTGCGCAACCGTTTGAGCACACCCTCGCTGCGGCGAGTCGTCACCATCGACAGCACCGAGTAGTACTGCACGAACACCAATGCCATGAGCGCGAGCATCTCCACGGCCGCCGCGGCCATGGCGGCCGTCGGCGCGGTGTCCTTGCGGGCGATGAAATAGGTGGCCAGCGGAATCCCGACCGGGAACAGCGTCGCCAGGTAGACGAGGGTCTTGTTGCGCCGGAACTGCAGCCACTCGGCCGCGGCGAGGGCGGCGAGCGGACGGCGGCGGGGCGCGGTGGCGGTGGTCATCGTCGGGCTCCGATCAGTTCGGTGGCGGGCGCGGGGGCGTCGTGGTCGCCCGCGATGTCGAGGAAGACCGATTCGAGGGAGGCGGCGCGGGCATCGAGCCCGGCCAGCCGGACGCCGGCCTCGCGCGCCCAGTCGAGCAGGGCGAACAGGTGTCCCTGCAGGTCGTCGGTGCTGATGGTGACGCGCTCCCGCGCCTCGATCCGCGCGCCACGCAGCGGCGGCACCGGCAGTCCGGGATGGTCGAACACGATCCGCGACGGATGACCGTCGACGATCTCGCGCAGGGTCCCGCGCCGCGCCACCGCGCCCTTGTCCATGATCACGATGCGGTCGGCCAGCGACTCGGCCTCGTCGAGGTAGTGCGTGGTGAGCACCATCGTCACCCCGGCCGCCTTCAGGTCGGCGAGCAATCGCCAAGTCGCGCGGCGGCTCTCGGGGTCCAGGCCGGTGGTCGGCTCGTCCAGGAACAGCAGGCGCGGCTGCCCGAGCAGCGCGCAGGCCAGGTCGACACGGCGTCGCTCACCGCCCGAGAGCGAGCCGACCCGCACCGTCGCGCGGTCGGCCAGGCCGACCTGGGCGAGCACGGTGTCGACGGTGGTCGGCGTGCTGCACGTCCCGCGCCACATCGCCAGCGTCTCGGCGACGGTGAGCTCGGCGGGCAGTCCCCCGGACTGCAGCATGATCCCGACCCGCGGACGCACCTGATCGCGATGCCGGATCGGGTCGAGGCCGAAAACCTCGACCCGGCCCGCCGACGGCGCGGCCAGCCCCTCCAGCATGTCCAGCGTCGAGGTCTTGCCCGCGCCGTTGGTCCCCAGCAGCGCGAACACCTCCCCCTCGACGATGTCCAGATCCACCCCTGCGACGGCTTCGAAGGCCCCCGCACCGCGACCATAGGTGCGGCGCAGCCCACGCGCGGCGATGACGATGTCGTTCATCGTGTGCCCCTTTCTCACACTCTCCACGGTCGTCGACGCGGGCTCTCCCCAGTAGTAAGCGCGATCACCGATCAGCGATGAATCCCGCACGGGCAGCCGATGACAAAAGTCATGCGCGCTCGGCGCCCGACGAATTCCGCAGCAGCGCAATCCCGTACACCGCGAACCAGATCGTCCACAGCAGCCAGCCGGACAGGCCGACCAGTCCGAGCGGCCCCTTCTCGTCGATGACCACCGGCGCGAGGGCCGCCGCGGTGAATTGCATTGCGGCAGCGAAGAATCCGATCACCGCGTGCCAGCGCGGAACGAGCCCGGCGAGGCGTCCGGCCAGCGTCAGGCCGACGAGCGCCAGCGCCAGGAAGGTGCCGTTGAGCGCGAGCAGCGCATCGTGGAGCACCCACAGCGCCCCCGTCTCGGGTGCGAGACCGAGGGCGTAGCGGATCGCGACAATCACCGTGAAAGCGGCGTTCTGCAACAGCAATCCGGCGAAGCCCACAAGCGACCACCCGGTGCCCGCCGCACGTTCGGCCCGCCGCACCGCCGTCAGCACACCGGCGCCGAACACCACCGCGCAGAACCACGCCAGCGGTGTCGGCGCCATGGCCGCGGCGACCAGACCGCGATGGTCGGCGAAGAACGCGCCCGCCGCGCCGGAATCGGTGCCGGGCGTCGGCAGTCCCGCGGGCACGAGAACCAGGTTCGCACCCAGGATGACCAGGACGAACACGATTCCCGCCACCCCGGCGATCCGCTGGAACCGCACCTCGGCCGAGATATTGGCTTTATCACTCATGTTTTGAATATAGTGACCGTAAAACGAAAGGGGAACCGTTGCCGAGCGACCCACCGCGCCGCCGCTACGACTCACTGCGCCGCACCCTGCAGGCCCAGGCCACCAGCGCCGAGATCGCCCACGCCGCGCGCCGTCTGTTCGTCGCCCAGGGCTGGGCCGCGACCACCGTCCGCGAGGTCGCCCGCGAGGCGGGCGTCTCGGCGCCCACCGTGTACTCCGCGTACGGCAGCAAAACCGGCCTGGTCCAGGCGATCGTCGATGCCGCCGACCTGTCCGCGGACGGGCCGCGCATGCTCGCCGAACTCGACGCCGCCGCAGGCGATCCACCGCGCCAGCTGGCCGCCATGGCCGGCTACGACCGCCGCCTCTTCGAACGCGCCGCCGACGTGATCGCCCTGGTCCGGGAAGCCGGTCGCACCGAACCCGAGCTGGCGACCACCTACCGCGACGCCCGCCGCCGCGCCGACGACGTCCGCGTCCAGGTCTTCACCTCCTGGCCCGACGGCACCCTCCGCGACGACCTGGACACCGCCGTCGACGTCTACGCCGCCCTGTGCACCATCGACGTCTTCACCACCTTCACCACCGAACGCGGCTGGTCCCCGGACCGCGTCGAGAAATGGTGGGCCACCACCCTGTCCCGCGAACTCCTGGCCTGAGGTCAGCGGCGGCGCAGGGCGGGATCAAGGAGGGACGGTGGGGCGTCGTTCTTCTCACCGGGGGCGAGGTCGGTGCCGGGAGCGACGATGGCATCGATGGCGTCGAGGACGTCAGCGGACAGGCGGGTGTCGGCGGCCGCGAGTTGCGCGTGCAGGTGTGCCGGGGTGCGCGGGCCGATGATGGCGCTGGTGACGCCGGGGTGGGCGGTGACGAACCCGAGGGCGAGCTGGATCATGGTCAGCCCGGCCTGGTCGGCGACCTCGGCCAGCTGTTCGACGGCGGCCAGCTTGGCTCGATTGGCCGGGACCGCGGTGTCGAAGCGGTGGGGCATGAGCGCCGAACGGCTGGTGGCGATCTCGCGATCGGCGCGAATGGCGCCCGAGAGCCAGCCCGAGGCGAGCGGGCTCCAGGCCAGTACGCCGAGCCCGTACTCCTGGGTGACCGGCAGGACGTGGGTTTCGATGCCGCGCTGCAGGATCGAATAGCTCGGCTGCTCGGTGACGTAGCGGCCCAGGTGGTGTTCCCGCGCCGCCCACTGCGCCTGCACCACGCGGTAGGCGGGATACGTCGACGAGCCGAAGTAGCGGATCTTGCCCGCCTGCCGCAGGTCGGTCAGCGCCGACAGCGTCTCCTCGTCGCTCACGCTCGGGTCCCACCGGTGGACCTGATAGAGGTCGACGTGATCGACCCCGAGGCGGCGCAGACTGTCGTCGAGCGCGGTGACCAACCAGCGACGCGAACCGCCGCGACGGTTGCGCTCCTCCCCCATCGGCAGGCTCGCCTTGGTGGCCAGCAGGAGATCGTCGCGACGCCCCGCGACGGCCTTGCCGACCAGTTCCTCCGACTCGCCACGGCCGTAGACATCGGCGGTGTCGACGAGGTTGACACCACCCTCGACGGCGACGTCGATCATGGCGGTGACCTCGTCCTGGGTGGACCTGCCCAGCGCGCCGAAGTTCATCGCGCCGAGCACGAGACTGCTGACCTGAACACCGGTACGGCCGAGACTGCGGTACTGCATGGGTTGCTCCTCCGTGAGCTGTGCGACTTGGTCCAGGCCGCCGGATCTGACATCCTGAACAAACGGAACAACGTTCCGCTAATCAACATACGGAACATGGTTCCGTTTGCCAACCCTCGGAGGTGACAGCACGGTGGCCGACCACGACAGTGCACCCGCGGCGCCGCGTCAGCGCGCCGATGCCCGGCGCAATCAGCAGACCCTGCTCGACGCGGCGGCGGCGGCTTTCGTCGCCGCGGGCGTCGACGTCCCGGTCCGCGAGATCGCCGCCGCGGCGGGCGTCGGCGTCGGCACGATCTATCGCCACTTCCCCACCCGCGCCGACCTGATCGTCGCCGTCTACCGGCACCAGGTCGACGCCTGCGCCGCGGCGGGCCCCGCCCTGCTCGCGACCGACGACTCACCGCACGCCGCGCTCGCCGCGTGGATCGAGCTGTTCGTCGACTTCCTCGCCACCAAACACGGTCTCGCCGAAGCACTCCAGTCCGACGACGCCGCCTTCGACACCCTGCACACCTACTTCCTCGACCGGCTGCTCCCCGTCTGCGCCGAGCTGCTCGACGCCGCCGCGGCGGCGGGCGAGATCGGTCCCGGCACCGACCCCTACGAATTCCTGCGCGCCGTCGGCAATCTCTGTATCGGCGCGGGGAACAACCCCCGCTACCAGCCGCGCCGCGTGGTCGCCCTGCTCGTCCGAGGGTTGCGAACCTAGGAATCCGTGATCACCGAGCGAATCATCCTGCGGTGGAGGATGATCGGAAGGATGAGGTTCGATGTCGCGTTTCTGCAATACGCCGGCTCGGGTCCGATGCGGCACGAGGAGCGGCTACTCTCCGAAGGCCTGGCACGGCGCGGCATCCCCGTCCGCTACTACAGCTGGAAGCGGATCCACCACCGGCAGCTGCCACTGGGGCCGACCACCTTCATCGCCGGCGACACCGACGCCATGCACGGCGCCATGCGCCAGCTGCGCATTCCGGTGCCCGAACCCGACGACTACCCCGAGGCGCTGCGCGACTATCTCGGGCGCAGGGTGTGGACATCGACCCTGGGTGAGGTCGAGAGCGCGCTCGACACCGGCTCGGCGACACCGGTCTTCGTGAAACCGGCCGACCGCCGCAAGCGCTTCACCGGCACCGTCTGCTACTCCGAACGCGACGCCACCGCCTGGCACAGCACCAGCAGGCGCCGCCGGGTGCGATGTTCGGAGGTGGTGGACTGGCGCACCGAATACCGCGTCTACGTGATCGACGGCCGCATCGTGACCGTCGACCACTACGACGGCGACCGCGCCGTCACCCTGGACATGTCCATGGTCGAGTCCGCCGTCGCCGCCTACCACCGGACCGACACCGCGCCGATCGCCTACGGCATCGACTTCGGCGTCCTGGCCGACGGCCGCACCGCCCTGGTCGAAGCGAACGACGGCTACGCCCTCGGCGCCTACGACATCACCGCCGACGACTACACCGAACTCGTCCTCCGCCGCTGGACCGAACTCCTCACCACCTCCGGCGCCTGAGTCCGCCTTCCGCGCGCCGGAGCTCCTGACCGGAATCGTCTACCTCTCGGCCTGGTGCCGTGTCGAGTTGCCCAGCGTCGCCGACTATCTGCGACGCGCCTACATTCGCCTGTCCCAGGATCGACAGTCGCGGCCAGTCATCTGGGCGCATGCCTGCACGCGGCGCGGATCGCTGCGATCCTCGACGCTCACACCTCGGCTCGGTGACCTGTGTCACGTCCTGTCACAGCGCATGGCCCGGCGGCGTCTCATGCCCGAAGCCCTCGAGTGAAGGAGAGACCGATGAGCGAGAAGATCCAGGTGGTCGTGGTCGGTGGCGGGTACGCGGGTGTGATGGCGGCCAATCGGCTGACCCAGCGCGGCGATGTGGCGGTGACGGTGGTCAATCCGCGGGCGCGATTCGTCGAGCGGATTCGGCTGCATCAGCTGGTGGGCGGGACCGACGACGCGGTGGCCGAGTACGGCGATGTGCTGGCGACCGGGGTGCGGCTGGTGGTCGACACGGTGACCGGGATCGACGCGGCCGGGCGCACCGTCGCGCTGGGCAGCGGCGACACGATCGGCTACGACTATCTGGTCTACGCGGTGGGCAGCGGCAGTGCGGCGCCGCAGGTGCCGGGTGCGGCCGAATTCGCCTATCCCATCGCGAGTCTGGAGGAGGCGCAGCGGCTGGGCCCGGTGCTCGACGCTGCGGCGGCGACGGCCGCGGTGACGGTGGTCGGCGCGGGGCCGACCGGGATCGAGACCGCCGCCGAACTGGCGGAACAGGGTCGCGCCGTGACGCTCGTCTGCGGCGACGTGCTCGGCCCGTACCTGCACGCCCGCGGCAGGCGCGCGGTCACCAAACGGCTGACCGCCCTCGGCGTGACGATCCTGGACGGCCCCGACGCGAAGGTCGTCGAGGTGACCGCGGAGTCCGTGCGGCTCAGCGGCGGTCATGTCCTGCGCAGCGCCGTCACCATCTGGACCGCCGGTTTCGGCGTCCCCGACCTGGCCACCCGCAGCGGCCTGCGCACCGACGCCGTCGGCCGCCTGCTCACCGACGAGACCCTGACCAGCATCGACGACGACCGGATCGTCGCTGCGGGCGATTCGGCGGCACCGTCGAACCTGCCGTTCCGGATGAGCTGCCAGGCCGCGGGCCCACTGGGCGCGCACGCCGCCGACACGATCCTGCGCCGGATCGCCGACGAGCGCCCCGACCCGATCGATCTGGGCTTCGCCGGTCAGTGCATCAGCCTCGGCCGCCACGCGGGCGTCTTCCAGTTCGCCGACAAGGACGACGCCGCCAAGTGGTTCCACCTCGGCGGCCGCCCCGGCGCGAAGGTGAAGGAGTTCGTGTGCGGCCACACCATCAAGCAGCTGGCGACCGAGGCGCGCAAGCCGGGCACGCACACCTGGGCCAAGGGCGACCAGCGCGCGCAACTGTTGCGGGACCGGGCCGACACCGACCCGGCGGGCGCGGCCGCGACCGCCGGGCACCGGTGACCGATCGGCCCCGACGACCGCGGCAGGTCATCGGGGCCACCGGCTCAGGTGCACGCGGCTGCCGGGAACAGCGGTGAAAAGGGCAGCGCTACTCAGGCATTCGGCGTCGCGGTGATGCTCCAGAAGTCGGCGTAGCGACCACCCAGCTCCAAGAGCTCACGATGGGTGCCCTCCTCGACGATGCGCCCCCGGTCGACGAAGACGACGCGGTCGGCCGTCGCCACGGTCCGCATCCGGTGCGCCACCAGCACGACGGTGCGCCCCGCCATCAACCGCTCGATGCCCTGATGCACGGCGGCCTCGTTCACGGGGTCGAGGGCGGAGGTGACTTCGTCCAGCAGGACGATGGGCGCGTCCTTCAGCAGCGCGCGGGCGATCGAAACCCGTTGGCGCTCACCGCCGGAGAGCAGCGCGCCGCCCTCGCCCACGTCGGCGGACCAGCCGCCGGGCAGTCGCTCGATCACCTCGTCCAGGCCGGCGGCCGTCGCCGCGGCGCGGACCTCGGCGTCGGTGGCGTCGGGGCGGCCGAGCCGGATGTTGTCCTCGATGGTGCCGTCGAAGAGATAGACGTGCTGGAAGACGATGGCGATGCGCGACATCAGGGTCGTGGTGTCGATCTCGCGCACGTCGACACCGCCGATCCGGACGGCGCCCGCGCCCACGTCGTGGAAACGCGCGAGCAGCTGGAGCAGGGTGCTCTTGCCCGCGCCCGAGGGACCGACGATCGCGAACCGCTGTCCCGAGGGCACGGTCAGTGACAGGTCGTCGACGACGGTTCGGTCGCCGTGCGCGAAGCCGACGGCGTCGAATTCGAGGTCGTGCCGGTCCGGTGCGATCGGGTGGTCGGGTTCGGGCAGCGGTGCCAGCTGGAGCAGGTCGTCCAGGCGGGTCAGTTGTGCTCGCGCACTGCGCAATCGGCCGCCGATCTCGGCCAGCGACAGCAGCGGTTCGGCGCAGCGGGCCGCCAGGACGAGGATCGCCAGCAGTTCGGCCGCGCCGACCCGCCCACCCAGCGCGAGGTAGGCGCCGAGGGCGAGCAGCACGGTGAACCCGACCTGCACGGCCAGCGTCAGGCCGACGATGCCGGGCAGGGCCGACAGCGCCGATCGGCGGGCGGCGCGCTGGAGTCCGCGCAGGGCGTCGTCGAGCAGGCCGAAACGCTCGGTGGTGCGGCCACCGGCGCGCAGCACCGGCTGGGCCTGCAGATACTCGATGACCCGGCCGGCGGCCTGGTGATCGCGGTCGTGGCGTTCGGCGTCGGCGGCGGCCATCGCCCGGCCCGTCCAGCCCTGGATCGCGGCCACCAGCGGAACGGCGACCAGCGCCGCCAGCCCCAGCTGCCAGTTGAAGGCGAGCAGCACGACCACGATCGTCAGCGGCGTCACCACCGCGCCGACGAACGGCGCGAGCAGGTGCGCGATCACGCTCATCGCCTCCAGCACACCGCGACTCGCGAGCACCGACACCTCGCCGACCCGGTCGGGTCCGTACCAGCCGAGCGGCAGCCTGGCGAGGTGATCACCGAGCCGGTGATAGGTCCCGCGCAGCAAGGTGGTGCCCGCGCGGAAACCGGCCAGGTCGCTGAGATAGCGCAGGGCACCGTAGAGGGCGACCGCGATCCCGAACGCGAGCAGCCACGGCTCGGCGCCGTTCGGGTCGGCCCCGAACAATTCTCGGAGCACCGGCACGAGCAGGGCGTAGGACAGGCCTTCGAGGACCGCCGTGGCCGTCATCAGCGCGACGGTCCGGCGCACCGGTCCGGCGTACTGATGTCCGAGCACGCGCAACAGGGTCCGGATCATGATTCGTCTCCTCCGTGGGATCGCCGGAACGCGGCGACGGTGCTGTGGCCCGCCAGGAGCCGCGCGGGCGCGCCGCGCTCGACGATCACGCCGTCTTCCAGCACGACGACGGTGTCGGCGTCGGCGATGGTCTCCGGCCGGTGCGCGATGACCAGGATCGTGCGGTTCTTCCGCAGGCTCGACAGCGCTTGCCGCACAGCCTGTTCGGTCCGCGGGTCCGCGAAGGCGGTGGCTTCGTCGAGCACCAGGATCGGGGTGTCGGCCAGCAGGGCGCGGGCCAGGGCGAGGCGTTGCGCCTCACCACCGGACAGCCCGGCCTCCACGCCGAGCACGGTGTCGTATCCGCGCGGGAGTTCGGTGATGCGGTCGTGGATACCGGCCAGCCGGGCCGCGCGGACCACCCGCGCGTGGTCGGCCTCCGGCACGGCCAGCGCGATATTGTCGGCCACCGACGCGCGCAGCAGGCGCACGTCCTGGAAGACGAACGACACCTCGCGATAGAGCCGGTCGCTGCCGATCTCGCGCAGGTCGACGCCGCCGAGCGTGATCGCGCCGTGGGTGGGGTCGAAGAACCTCGGAAGCAACTGCACGAGAGTGGATTTGCCGCTGCCCGACGGGCCGACGAGGGCGGTGACCGTCCCCGGTTCGAGGACCAGATCGATCCCGCGCAGCACCTCGCGCCCGGCGTCGTAGCCGAACCGGACGCCGCGCAGTTCCACGCGATGCCCGCGCGGCGCGATCGGTTCGACCGGCTCGGGCAGCGGTGCGACGTCGAGGACGTCTCTGATCCGGCCCACCGCGCGGCCCGCCGCTTGCAGATCGTCGAAGCCGTGGCCCAGGGCCGCGACCGGGGCGGTCAGCCCGAGGCCGAGCAGCAGGAACGGCAGGAGATCGACGGGAGCCAGCCCGCCCCTCGTGATCAGCCAGGCGCCGCCCACCAGGACGACCAGCAGTACAAACGGCGGCGACAGCGCCAGTTGCATCCCGGCGGCGATCGGCGAGAGCCCGCGCGCCCAGCGCAGGAAGGTGTCGGCGAAATCGTCCACCGCCGAACGGAATCGGCGGTGCGCGCGGTCGCCGCCACCGAACGCCTTGACCTCGGC
Organism: Nocardia sp. NPDC051833; assembly: GCF_040681225.1. Taxonomy (NCBI): domain Bacteria; kingdom Bacillati; phylum Actinomycetota; class Actinomycetes; order Mycobacteriales; family Nocardiaceae; genus Nocardia; species Nocardia sp. NPDC051833. The sequence goes on along the minus strand of NZ_JBFAYK010000004.1, from coordinate 471,742 downwards.
GATGCCCTGCACGAACTCCACGACCGCATCTGCGATCCGGCTCATCGCCGCGTCGAACTCGGTCTGCTCGCGCTGTCTGGCCGGGGTCATCATGAGCGGGACCAGCGCGATCGCCAGCAGCACCGGGATCAGCGTGATCAGGGTCAGCCGCCAGTCGACGGTCACCAGATAGACCAGCGACACCAGCGGCACCACGAACGCCGACACCAATTCGCCGGGCGCGTGGGCGAGGAACGGATGCACCGCGCTCACATCCTCGCCGACCACCTTGGCCAGTTCGCCGGTGCCGCGCCGGGAGAACCACCCGATCGGCACCCGTCCCAGATGGGCGGCCAGCTGCCGCCGCAACGACAGCTGCACCGCGCCGTCGACGAGGTGCCCGAGCCCGGCGGACGCGGCGGTGAACACCAGCCGGACGAACAGTCCCGCCGCCCCGAGGACGACCACGAGCCACACGTGACCGCGATCGATCGGCCCCGACGACAGCAGGGTGCGCCCCAGCTCGACCACGGCCAGCAGCGGGGCCAGGCCCGCGACGGCGCCGATGATCTGCAGGACGATCACGGCCGCGAATCCCCCGAGATGCGGGCGCAGCAGCGCGGTGAGGCTCGGCCCCGCGGGTCCGGCGTCCGGTAGCGCGGCGGAAGTCTCCGCTACCTCGACGAGGTCGGTGGTGGTCATCGGTTTCCCCTTCTCCTCGCGTGACCGCGGCATCGGCACTGGTCGGCGACCTGACGCCGAGCCTCGCGTCGTTCGAGAAAGTCACTGTCTCTAGCAAGTGACTGTAGGTAAGCCAATTCAGACAGTCAATGTCTGTAGCGAGTTACTTTCTGTAACGAGTGGCTCTTGCTAATCTGCTCGCATGACCGGACTTCGCGAGCGGTGGCGGCTCAAGGCCATGCACACCATCCAGGAACGCGCCCTGGATCTCTTCGACGAGAAGGGGTTCGGCGCGGTCACGATCGAGGAGATCGCGGCCGCCGCCGAGGTGTCACCGTCGACGGTCTATCGCCTGTTCGGCACGAAGGAAGGCATCATCGTCGCCGACGAGTTCGACACCATGAGCGAGGCGGAGATCGCCGCCATGGTCGACCCCCACGATCCCGTCGAGAGCCTGCTGCGCTCGGTCCGCGCCGACGAATCCGCCCCCGCCGGTGCCGAATCCGCCCCGGCCGACCAGGGCCCGTGGCGCCGGGTCCGCTACCACTTCACCGAGCCCTCGGTCCGGATGGCCGCCTGCGCGTCGGCCGACCGCACCAGCCGGCGACTGCTGCCCCTGATCGCGTCGACCGGCAAGTTCACCGAAACCCAGGCCCGAGTCGCCACCAATGCCCTGACCTTCGGCTATTTCGCCGCCCTCGAACAGTGGTACCTCGACGGCGGCGAACGACCCATCGCCGACTACGTCGAGGAGGGCCTGCGCCCCTTGCGCGCGCTCTGGCCGTCCGACGACCGACTCGCCTGAATCCAGAACTCCCCCACCGCTCGGACGAACTCGTCCGGGCGCTCGAGCGGGAGGAGGTAGGCGGCGCCGTCGATGACGGCCGCCGACCCCGACGCCAGGGTCGCCGCGGCGGCCCGCGCCTGCTCGCCCGTCCAGTCGGAATGCTCGCTGCCGGTGAGGAACAGCGTCGGCGTGTGAATCGCGGGCAGGTCCGGGGTGAGGTCGCGGCGCCGCAGCGAGATCGAGACGATCGCGTTCGCCATCGCCCGCCGGTCCGCCGCCCGGAATTCCTCGCCCACCATCGCGACGGCAGCCGGATCGCTCACCGCCGTGCGCGGCGAGAGCAGGACCTGGCTCAGGATGTCGACCAGGAACCGGGCCGGGCCGAGGACGCGGTAGAGCGCGAGCAGCAGTCGCGTCCGCTGCCGCCCCTTCCACGTGTACGCGCGGACCGGCGTGCCCGCGGTAACGAGCGTGCGCACGAGGTCGGGGTGCTGGGCGGCCAGCAGGATGCCCACGTGACCACCCCAGGCGTTCCCGATCCAGTCGACGGGCTCCTCGATGCCGAGCCGCCCGAGCACCTGGCTCGCGGCCTCGGCGCACTCCGCCATCGTGTAGCGGCGGCCGGGATCGCCGCTGGCCCCGTGCCCGGGACCGGTCACGAGAACGAGCCGCCGCTCGCGCGCCAGCGCGGGTTCGACCCGCGCCCAGCTGCGGCTGTCGACGAAGAGGCTGTGCCAGAGGACGGCGGTCGGGAGCGTGCCGTCCCGGCCCGTGTCGCGTACGACCAGCGGGCCGACGATTGTCTCGATGATCTGCTCGGACATCGCTGCCATCCCTTCGATTGACAGTGTCAACCTGGGATCAGTATCGTCCCCTGGATTGACACTGTCAACCATGGCGGGAGGTGCTCGTGCCTGCGAAGACGACGCTGCGCGACCGGCTCATCGCGGCCGCGCTCGAGCTGCTCCGTGACGAACCCGCGGAGACCTTGAGCATCCGCAAGGTGGCACACGCGCTGGGCACCAGTCACCAGGCCCCGTACGTGCATTTCGGCGATCGTCGCCGTTTTCTCGCGGCCGTCGCGGGTGCGGGACTCGCGGACGCCGCGGCCGACGCGGAAGTCGCCGTGACCGCCGCGGGCGCCGATCCCGAGGACCGGTTACGCGCGCTGATGCGCTCCTACGTCCACTTCGTCGATACGCGACCCCACGTGCACGCGCTCGCGTTCGGCCCCCTCGTCGCCATGAACGACGACCCCGTCCTGCAAGCCGCCGCGACCCGCTACTGGACCGTGCTGTCCTCCACCGTCGCCGCCAACCAGCCGGCCGGAGTGGACGACGCCGACGTCGCTCGGCGCACCGCGATGATCTGGGGAACCGTGCACGGCATCGCCGGGCTGGCCGCGGCGGGCAAGATCCCGAGCGGTGTGCCTGCCGATCGAATCACCCTGTTGGACAATGCTGTTCACGCGATGCTGGCGGGCTGGCGCGCCGAAGCACGCTAGTCGAGAACACCCCGGAGGACGAGGGCGAAAGCCTCCGGCTGTCCCGGGTAGCCGGACTCTTCCCCGGCGAAGCCGCCGTGATGACTGGGGAACACGACCGGCTTGTCACCGAGCTGCTCCGCGATCGCCGACGAGGTGCGCTCGGTGACCGTGCCCGTCGACTCCTCGCCGTAGCCGAGGACGATCCGGGTGGGTGCCGCGGTGAGAGCGGCGATGTCGGCGCGGTAGTCGAGGACCGGCTTGGACCGCTCCGCCAGCAGCGGGTGGTCACGCGCGCCGTCGTCCTCGACCGGCAGGCCGAACATCGCGGGATCCACGGCGGGCGCGGCGAAATAGCCGTCGGTGAATTCGCCCTGCCAGGACGTCATCGCAATGAACGTGGCCATGCCCGCGCCGAAGCCCTTCGCCGCGTAGGCGTCGCGATACCCGGCCGCCGCGAGCTGGGCTGCCGCCGCGTCGGGGAGCGCGGACAGCAGCGGCGGTTCGTGCGCGACCAGGGTGGTCACGTCCTCGGGATGGGCGGCCACGAGCGCGAACGCGACGATGGCTCCACCACTGCTGGCGAACAGCTCGACCGGGCCCGCACCGAGGGCCTCGATGACGGCGTGCACGTCCGCGGCATGCACCGCGGGGACGTTGTCGACCTCACCGTCGGTGCGGACGCTACGACCGAGTCCGCGCGGGTCGTAGGTGACGACCGTGCGATCAGGGAAATGCGCGGCGAGCGCGGTGAACCCGCCCGCGTCCATCGGGAGACCGATCATGACCAGCGGCGGCCGCCCGTCGGCGGCCGGGAGCGGCCCGTGGACGTCGTAGGTGAGAGTCGCGCCGGAGGTTTCGAGCTCGTGTGTCGTCATGCTGGTACTGACGTGTCGGTAGGCGAGAACTCATCGGCGGGTGCCGAACCGTTCCTACTCGTCCAGCCGGATCCGAATGCCCGCCATGCGCTCGGGCCCTCCGCGCAGCGCACTGCCCAGCAGGCCGACCCGCGCGACAAGGCCGTACTTGCGCTTCATCAGGCCGGGGAAGTGCGCGCTCGTGTCCGGCGCCAGTACCTCGGCGAATCCGGGCACCGAGGGGCCGAGCGGCCTGCCGCGCCAGTCGCAGGCGGCGACCGTCACCCGGCCTCCGTTGCGGATCCGCTTCACCTTTCCGGTGTCCGCCGCGCTCCACACCGCCAGCGACCGCCCGTCGCGCATCACCCAGACCGGGGTGGGGACCGCCCGCCCGTCCCGGCGGAAGGTGGTGAGGAGCAGATACTTGCCGGCCGCCAACTCGCTCAGCACCGTGTCGATGGGTTCCATGGAGAAATACTAACCAGTTAGTTATATTCGTGGTCGTTGGAGCCGCTCGACGGTGCGCACGAGGCAGTCGGAAGGAACCCGGATGGGGCGATTCGTTTGGACCCTGCTCGCGGGCTTCGCGCTCGGCACCCCCGCGGTCCCGCTCGGCCTCTCGCTCTCCCTGCCCGGCCCGATCACGCTGGTCGCGGTGTTGCTGGGGGCGGCGTGCGGTGTCGTCTTCGCGGTGTTCGTCATGGAACGCGTTCGGCTGCGCTGGCAGTCCTGGCGGGTGCGGCGGAATCCGGCTGCGGTATCAGCAGGTTCGGCGAACGGCGAAAGCGGTGTCGGCGGCGCGGCACCCGCCGACACCGCTCGCCTCTCCGGCAGCGCGGGGCGACGAGCACGGCGCGTCCTCGACCGATACGGCGTCGCGGGCTTCGGTATCGCGGGACCCGCCCTCTTCGGTACCTGGGGCTCAGCCCTGCTCGGTGCCGCGCTGGGCATCCCCCGCTGGCGGCTGATCCGGTGGCTGACGACCGGGATCGCCCTGTGGTGCACCGTGCTGCTGTTCGCCTCGGACGCGGCGTTCGCCGTCTTCGGGATCGGCTGACGCAACGGGGTGCACAGAGGCAACTAACCAGTTAGTCCGAATTACGATGGCCGATATGTCCCGCGCCGACGCCACCAAGGCCCGCATCCTCCAGGCCGCCACCGACGAGTTCGCCACCTATGGCATCGCCGGAGCCCGGGTGGACCGGATCGCCAAGGCGGCGGCAGCCAACAAGAACCTCATCTACGTCTACTTCTGCAACAAGGAGCAACTCTTCGACGCGGTCCTCGACGCCAACGTCACCCACGGCCTCGACTCGGTCCCCTTCACCCCCGACGACCTCCCCGAATACGCGGGACAGATCTTCGACTACTGCCAGCAGCATCCCGAGGTCATCCGCCTGGCCACCTGGCACCGCATGGAGCGCGGCGACCAGGACCCGGCAGGCATGTCACCGGCGCGCGAGGCCAAGCTGGCGGCACTCGCCGCAGCACAAAAGAACAGCGGCGCAGGCTCCGACTTCTCCCCCACCGCGCTACTGACCTTCGTCCTGAGCCTCGCGCTGACATGGACCCCGAGCAACGTCGCGAACATGCCCGCCTCCCCGACCGAGAGCGCCGCCGACCGCCGCCGCGCGATCGTCGACGCCGTGCGCCACCTCCTGTAAGCACGCGCAGGGCAACCGAGGCAGCGTGCCGGGCCGAGGTCGAGAGCAAGGCCCAGAAATCGACCACGTCGTCGAGCTTCGGGCGTCGCAGCGGAAGATATTGGCCGATAAGGAAATTCAGCGGTGCCGACGGAGTGCTCGATGTCGCCCCGCGGCACCACGGGCAGGTCGACAATCCCTTGGTCCAGATGCGCTGCACCGGTCGACCCGGCGGCAGTTCTGCTGAGATATCCGCTGGTCAGAGGGAAAAAGTGGGGCGGGTGGGGCTCGAACCCACGACCAGCGGATTATGAGTCCGCGGCTCTAACCGACTGAGCTACCGCCCCTGGCCGCGGGTGTCCGCGGGCGAGTCGCATGGTACCCGGTGGGTGCGACGTTGACCACTCGGCGAGCCGGGTGGCGGGGGTCGGCGGGGCGGGCGAGGATGGGGGTATGGCCGATCTTTTCGTGCGGGTACTGCGGGGGCATCAGTGGGTGTACGAGCACAGCGGTGGGCTGGTGGGGCACCGGTTGCTGTTCGGGAATCCGACGCTGTTGCTGCGGACGGTCGGGCGCAAGAGCGGGCAGGCGCGCACGTCGGCGTTGACCTACGCGAAGGACGGGGCGGATTTTCTGGTGACCGCGTCGAACGGTGGGTCGCCGCGGCCGCCTGGTTGGCTGGCGAATGTGAAAGCGCGACCGGACTGCGAGATCCAGGTGGGGACGCGCAGGATCGCGGTGACCGCGCGGGCGACCTACCCGGACGATCCCGACTACGCCCGGCGCTGGGAACTGGTGAACGCAGTCAACGGCGACCGGTACCGCGGCTATCAGACGAAGACGCGGCGACCGATCGCCGTGGTGGTATTGAACCCGAGAACCGAACCCAGCTAAGCCCTTTCGGCCTTCTGCCGCTGCACGCGTGCCCGCTCCTCGCGGTCGCGACGTTCGATCTTGCCCCCGGGGTTGCTCGCTAGCTTGATCACGCCGACAACCAACAGAAGCACCGCAACTATCACTGCTATAACAATTATTCCCTGCACAGTATGAACTTATAGCGTATTCCGTTGCGGCGCAGACTAAGTTACAATGACGCGCCGATCGTCAAGAGGGTCCGGCCGAGCGCCGATCGGCTCTCGATGACCGCGTGCGCGCGCTCGACTTCCTCGATCGGAAACGTCTGACCGATCACCACCTCCAGCCTGCCTGCGGCGACCTCGGCTTGTGCGCGCCGGGCGATCGAATTCCAGTCGATCTCGCCGGCGACGACATCGAACAAACCGACGACGGTGACTCCGCGGGCGGCGGCCGCATCGGCGTCGACGTGAGCGAAATCACCTGCGGCAGATCCGTATCCGAGGAACGATCCGCTGTCCGCCGCGGCGGTCAGTGCCTGGCCGCCGATCGCGCCACCCGCGCCGTCGAAGACGACATCGGCGCCCCCGCCGGTGATCTCCCGCACCCGCGCCTCCCAGCCGTCGACCGTGTAGTCGACGACCGCGTGCGCGCCGAGCCGCTGGGCGAGGGCGAGTTTGTCGGCACCGCGCGCGGCGGCCACCACCTTGGCGCCCGCCGCCACCGACAGCTGGATGAGCAGGGTGCCGAGTCCGCCGGCGGCCGCGGTGATCAGCACCCACGAATCCGGTGCGACGGCGGCGCTGTCGAAGACGGCGAGCGCGGTGCGGCCGTCGTGGGCGAGGGCGACGGCCTGCTGGGTGCTCAGCCCGTCGGCGATCTCCACCAGTGTCTCGGCCTTGGCCAGGGCGTGTTCGGCGTAGCCGCCGGTGGGGACGCCCCCGCCGACCCCGCTCGCGGCGGTCTGGGTGACGACGCGCTTGCCCAGCCAGCCGGGGTCGACCTCGGCGCCCACCGCGGAGACGACGCCGCCGACCGCGCCGCCGGGCACGTACGGCAGGCTCAGAGCGAAGAAGTCGCCGCCCCAGCCGCTGCGCAGCCTGGTGTCGAGGAACATCACGTCGGCGACCTCGACGTCGACGACCACCTCGGCCGGACCGGGCTGCGGCACAGGGACTTCCCGTACCTCGAGCACTTCCGGACCGCCGAATTCCTTGACCTGCACCGCACGCATCGCGCCTCCTTCGTGGTATTCACGGACGCGTCCAGCTTGGAACCTGAAGTCGAGTTCAGGTCAAGCGGTGTGCGAGGTGGATCACACGATCACGAACCGCCGCCGCAACTCGAACCACCACCGCAGCTGCTGCTCGACCCGCCGCCACAGCTGCTGCTCGACCCGCCGCCACAGCTGCTGCTCGAGCCGCCGCCACAGCTACTGCTGCTCGAGCCGCCACCGCACCCACTGTTGCTGCCGCCGGAGCACCCGGTCCCAGCACAGCCGCCGCTGGAACCACCGCCACAGCTCGATCCCGAACCGTGCGGCCCCGGCGACCCGTCGAAGAATCCGTAGCTCCCCGCCGACCCGGCCAGCCAGCTCTGGTCGACGAACCCCTGGGGCCCGCGCGGCGGGCTCAGCTTGCGCACCAGCACCACGACCGCCGTGACCAGCACCGCGATACCGACCACCACGAACGCGAGCACGATCAACAGCATGACAACCATGTCTGCAGGCTAACCCCCGGATCCGTCGCGGGCAGCGCCAACGGACGACCACCCAGGGGGCTTACAGTGAATTCGTGGCGCTCTCGTTCCTTCGACGCGGACCGCGACCGATCGACCTCACCGCGGTCGATCGCACGGTCGCCGACCTGCGGTTCCCCGACGCGATCTTCAAGACCTGCCCCTGGCAGCCGCGAGAACTGGTGGAAACCGGTCTGCGCCAATGGTTGCGCTGTTGCGGCGCGGCGATGCGCGACGACCAGGTGATCGGCATGCCCTCGCACGCGGTCGACGAGGCCTGGCACGGCTTCATCCTGTGCACCCAGCAGTACGCGCGATTCTGCGCCGAGGCCTACGGCCGCTTCCTGCACCACTTCCCCGACGGCGCGGGCGACAGCGCGCCCGACCACGGGTCGATGCTCGACCAGCTCGGCCGCACCGTGGTGGCCTGGTCGCTGGTGGCCGGCCCGGACGAGCGGTGTGTGCTGTGGGATCTCGACCGGCAGGTCGGCGTGGCGCAGCCGTGGGGCGTGGACGCCCGGCACGTCGCCGCCGTACAGGAGCGACTGCGCCGGGCGTGACCGCGCGTCAGACCAGCTTCATCCGGCGGGCCGCGAAACGCACCGCGCCGGGCGCGAGGCGGTTGATCCGGTACTGCACCCACGATTCCGGCGTCACCGGCACGATGTCGCGACCGCCGCGCACCGCCTTCACGATCTGCGCCGCGACCTTGTCGGGGGTGTAGCCGCGCCGCTCGTAGAGCTTGTCGAACTTGCGCTGGGTGGCCGCCTCGTCCTCGGCGGAGACACCCGAAATGCGGGTGGTGGCCACGATATTGGTGTGCACGATGCCAGGGCACACGGTCGAGACCGAGATCCCGCGTTCGGCCAGCTCGGCGCGCAGGCAGTCGGAGAACATGAACACCGCCGACTTGCTGGTGGCGTAGGCGGCCATGTCACGCTGCGGACTGTAGGCGGCCATGCTGGACAGGTTCACGATGTGCCCGCCCAGGCCGCGCTCGGCCATCGCCGCGCCGAAGGCCCGGCAGCCGTTGACCACGCCGCCCAGATTGATCCGCAGGACCCGGTCGAATTCCTCGGACGGGGTGTCGAGGAAGCCGCCCGCCTGGCCGACGCCGGCGTTGTTGATCAGGATGTCGGGCACGCCGTGCGCGGCGATCACGTCGGCGGCGTGTTCGCGCACCGCGGCCTCGTCGGAGACGTCCAGCGGATAGGCGTGCGCGACACCGCCTTCGGTGCCGACGAGCTCGGCGGTCTCCTTGGCGGCGTTCTCGTTCACGTCCGAGACCACCACCTCGGCGCCGAGCCGGGCGAAGGCCAGCGCGGTCTCACGGCCGATACCACTGCCGCCACCGGTGATCACCACCAGCTTGTGGTCGAATTCCTTCCGGGTGCGGCCCACTTCGGCGCGCGCGAGGCCGCGCGGCACGTCGCCGCCGGCGAGCGCGTCGATCAGTTCCGTGGTGGCCGTGGCCAGCAGTTCGGGGTGCGAGAACGGCATCCAGTGCCCGGCGGGCACGTCGCGGCGCCACAGGCGCGCGGTCCACTTGCGGGAATCGTCGTAGCCCGCGGGGCGCACGGCCACATCGCGACCGGCCACGATGAGCTGCACGGGCACCTCGGTGCGGCGCTCGCGCGGGGACAGCATGCGCTGCACGATGTTCGCGCGGTAGATGAGCAGGCCGTCGACCATGTCGCGGCGGAACGTCGGGCCGAGCACGACATTGCCGGGGGCGGTGTCGTTCATCAGCGCGACGGCGCGCTGCCACACCTTCTCGGTGCCGATCGCGGTGAAGGTGGCGCGCGGCAGCACGGGGGTCATGAAGAACGCGGTGTAGGCCGAGGACAGCGCCTGGGTCACCGGCTGCCAGATGTTGCGCGGGGTCGGCCGGGAGAGGCGGTCGCGCACCCAGGCGGCCAGGTGGTCGAGGTTCGGGCCCGACACCGAGGTGAACGAGGCGATCCGCTCGGTCGCCTGCGGCTCGCACACGGCCTCCCAGACCTGCACCGAACCCCAGTCGTGGGCGAGCACGTGCACCGGACGGTCGGGGCTGACCGCGTCGATGACGGCGAAGAAGTCGCGGGAGAGTTCGTCGAGGCGGAAGTCGGCGGTGCGCTGGGTGCGGGTGGACTCGCCGTGGCCGCGGGTGTCGTAGGCGACGACGTGGAAGCGCTGCGCCAGCCGCGGAATCACCTTGTCCCACAGGTGGTGGGTGTCGGGCCAGCCGTGCACGAGCACGACGGTGTCGGCCGCGGGGTCGCCGTATTCGAACACGGCCAGGTCGAACTCGCCGTTGCGGACGGTGCGCCGGTTGGCGGCCTGCGTGGTGTCGACAGACATATCTCTTCGGACTCCTTGTCCTGGAATCGAACTCACAGGTCGAGCACCAATCGCTCACCGTGCGAACGGGATACGCAGGCGAGCATGTCGCCTGCGGCGTGGTCGGCATCGGAGAGGGTGTTCTCCCGATGATCGGGCTCGCCTGAGAGCACCTTGACCACGCAGGTGCGGCAGAAGCCCTGCCTGCACGAGTAGGGCTGGTCGGGGCGCGTCGCGAGAATGGCGTCGAGGGCGCTGCGGTCGGCGGGGACCTCGATCACCGCGCCGGTGGAGGCGAGTTCGATCTCGAAGGCGGTGCCGTCGACGATCGGCGGCGGCGAGAACCGCTCGAAGTGCAGTTCCACCTCGGGCATGGTGCGCACGGCGGCGACGATCGCCGAGGTCATCGGGGTCGGGCCGCAGGCGTAGACCGCCGTGCCCGCACCGACCTCGGGCAGCAGGGCGGCCGCGTCGGGCAGGCCGTGCTCGTCGTCGGTGCGCACGATCACGTGCTCGCCGAAACTCTCCAGTTCGGCCAGGAACGGGATGGTGTCGCGGGAACGCCCGGTGTAGACCATCGTCCACGGCACGCCGAGCCGGTGCGCGAGCCGCGCCATCGGCAGGATCGGGGTGATGCCGATGCCGCCGGCGACGAAGTGCAGGCGCTGGGCGGGCGAGCCGTGGCCGGGGACCGCGAACGGGAAGGCGTTGCGCGGGCCGCGCACCACGAAGCGGCTGCCCACCGGCAGCTCGTCGTGCACCTCGCGCGAACCACCGCCGCCGTCGGGGATGCGGCGCACCGCGATCCGGTAGGCGCGTTCGTCGGCGGGGTCACCGCACAGCGAGTACTGGCGCAGCAGGCCGGAGGGCAGTTCGAGATCCAGGTGCGCGCCCGGGCGCCACGCGGGCAGCACCCGGCCGTCGGGCGCTTCCAGCCGCAGGCTCACCACGTCCTGGTCGTGCGCGACGATCCGGCGCTCGGTGACCACCACCGGGAACCGGCGATCGTCGACGCGCGGACGCGGATCACGGCGATTGACCAGGGCGCTCCAGCGCAGCCGGGCGGTCGCGATCGCGTCGAGCACCCGGGTGCCGGGATCGTGGCGATGCTTGCCGTAGAGGTCGCCGGGCAGCGCCTGCGGCACGTCGCGCACGGTCACGAGGCCGCCGCCCGCGCCGCGGGCGACTGCGCCAGGTAGGCGACGGCCTGCGCGGTCGAGCCGACGGTCTCCGGGCTGTAGCCGGGCTGGAAGGTCGACAGCGCGCTGATCAGCAGCGACGGGATGCCCGGCAACGCGCCGCGCCACATCGCGCCCAGGATCGAGGTGATCACCCGCGGATACCCGTGGTCGGGCAGCTGGGGATCCTGCTGCACCAGGAATTTCGCGCCACGCACCACCAGCGCGATGAAGATCGGGAACACCAGCATCATCGAGGCGCAGCGACGCACGTAGCCGACGCCGAAGTACTCGGCGACGTCGTGGGCGACGTTGCGGTGCTCGACCTCCTCGGCGCCGTGCCAGCGGAACAGGTCGGCCATGCGCGGGTCGGCGCCGAACTTCTCCAGGTCGGCGTTGATCACCCAGTCGCCGAGCCAGGCGAAGAAGTGCTCGAGGCAGGCGATGAACGCGAGGCGTTCGATCAGCATCTGCCGTCCGGCGCGGTCGTCACCGCCGCGCGGGCCCAGCGTCTTGCGGAACAGGTATTCCATCTGCCGCACGTAGGGGCCCGCGTCGATGCCGTTGGCGGTGAGCACATCGTGCAGGACCTTCTCGTGGGTCTCCGCATGCATCGATTCCTGTCCGATGAAGCCGAGCATGTCCTCGCGCAGCTTCTCGTCCTTCACCAGGGCCAGTGCCTCGCGGTAGGTCACGATGAACATGCGCTCACCCTCGGGCAGCAGCATGTTCAGCGCGCTGATCAGGTGTGATGCGTACGGCTCTGCCGACATCCACTGCAGGTCGACATCCGACCAGTCGAAGGTCACGTTGCGAGCGTGCAGGGCGACCTTGCCGGGATCTACCTCCGGTCGCCGTGCGGCCCGGCGAAGTAGCTTCATCGGTACTCCTCGTCCTACCGCGCGTTGCTCGGTCGAGCGCCGGGCGCCACGGTGCGCCGGTCGTGCGGTAAGGAAATGATACATGTACGTAGTATTTGAGGTAACACCTATTTTGCAGCGATTTCCCCGAAATCCGGCCGCGAGCGGGTGACGGCGGTCACCCGGCCGAGGTGCGACGCCGGAACCGGCGCACGAGGACGCCCGGGTTCCAGGTGCCGCCGCGTCCCCGCGTGAGCGGGTAGCAGGCGAAGCCGATGGCAGCCGCGCTCGCGTGCCCGACATCGGTGAACGTGCGATTCACGAAGACCGGCGGCAGCACGACCGCGAGCACGCCAACGACGTAGAGCCATCGCCACGGCCTCACCAGCCGATAGGCCAGCACCGCCGCCACCCCGGCCAGCGCGTAGCTGACGCCCACGTCGAGGGTGTACATCGCCCGCGCCGGCGCGTCGTCGTTGCGGATCGCCCACAGCAGCACGCCTTCGCTGAGATAGGTGGCGCCCACATGGGCGACCACGGCCACCGCGAGCCAGCGCAGCGTGCCGAGCCAGCGTTCGGTGTTGGCGTGGAAGAGGGTGAACAGCACCGCGTAGGCGAACCAGCTGCCCCCGTCGATCCAGAACGCGCTGCCGATCAGCACCCGGACGGGGTCCTCGGCCAGATGGTGCAGATTGGTCGACCGGTGGCCCAGCCACTGGCGCGCCTCGTCGTCCGGCAGTCGCCGGATGATCACCGTGGTCACCGCCAGCGCGGCCAGCCACAGATAGGTGCCCGGCGCGCTGCGCACCCACCGCCACACCGCTACCGCGCCTCGTCGAGCCCGCCCGCTGCCAGCTGCGCTCACCACCCCAGTCTGCCGGATCCGCCCGGGACCACAATGGAAGGCACGACGACCCTTCCCGATCGACCGCGCGAGCGAGAGGCAGGTGGGTGCGGTGATCCGCGTCGGCACCTCCGGCTGGCAGTACCGCGACTGGCGCGGCGTGCTGTACCCGGACGACCTGCCGACGCGGCGGTGGCTCGAGCGCTACGCCGAGGCGTTCGCCACGGTCGAATCGAACAGCGCGTTCTACCGATTGCCGAGCCGGGAGACCTTCGCCGCCTGGCGGGACCGCACACCCGCCGACTTCCTGGTCGCGGTGAAGGCCAGCCGCTATCTCACCCACCTCCGGCGGCTGCGCGACCCGGCGGAACCGGTCGCGCGGCTGCTCGACCACGCGGCGGGACTCGGCGATCGGCTCGGCCCGATCCTGCTGCAACTACCGCCGACCCTGCGCGCGGACGCCGCCCTGCTCGACGAATGCCTACGCCGCTTCCCCACCACCGTGCGGGTCGCGGTGGAACCACGCCACGACTCCTGGTGGACCGACGAGATCCGGACCGTGCTCGAATCCCGCGACGCGGCCCTGGCCTGGGCCGATCGCGACTCCCGGCCGGTCACCCCGCGATGGCGGACCACCGACTGGGCCTACCTGCGCCTGCACGCCGGACGTGCCTCTCCCCCACCGCATTACGGTCGCCGCGCGCTGGCGAGCTGGGTCGATCGTCTGACCGGCACCTGGCCGGACGACGCCGAGATGTTCGTCTACTTCGACAACGACCACGACGGTGCCGCGGTCGAGGACGCCGTCACCTTCGCCCGCCTCGCCGACGCGGCGGGCGCGCGGGTCACCAGGGTGCCCTGGTAGCGACAGCACAGCACCCCCGCCTCGGCATCGAGACGGGGGTGCGCGCGGCGGACATCACCAGCCGGGATCGGTGTCCAGCGGGACGTTGATCCAGCTCGGGCGGGCCGGGTCGAGTTCGAGGTGCTGGGTGCGCAGGCCGCTCTCGTTCAGCAACGGCCGCAGCGGGATTCCGCTGGGGAAGTTGCTCGCGAACACGTCGATCCGCAGGCGGTGGCCCGGCAGCAGGACGCCGTCGGTGGCGCGGATGCCGATCTCGATCGTGGTCGGCTCGCCAGGGACGACCGGCTGCCGGGTGTCCAGGGTGAGGATCGGGTACGGGTCGGTGTAGTCGCCGTTGGGCGAGCGGGTCGACTCGGCGTCGTCGATCGCGCGCAGCGAGGCCACCAGCTGACCCTGCGACCAAACCGTCGACCGGCCGTCGGGCGCGACATCGTTCACCGTCACCGTCCAGTACCCGTCGGTCGCGTCGAGCACCGTGTTCAGGTGCGCGGCGATCGCGCCGGAGATCCGGGTCGGCTGGGTGACCGGCGCGGTGGTGAAGGTCAGCGCCGCGCCCTCACTGATCCGCGCGTCCTTGGCGCACACGTCCGGCAGCGGGATCAGGCCCGCCGTGCCCTGCGCGGCGTCCCGCGAGCAGATGGTGGTCAGGCTCGGATCGACCGAGACCCGCTGTGCCGCACCGGGCGCGGCGACGAGGCTGCCGTCGAAGCGGGCGCCCGGCGCCGAGCCGGAGGACGCGGGATCGAGATACATCCGCCGGTACTGCATGCCGGGGCGCGGGAAGGCGACGTCGGTGGTCCACTGCTCGCTGCCCTGCTGCCACAGGGTGACCGGCTCGTAGCGGTCGACGCCGTTGTCGATGCCCTTGAGCCACTTGTCGAACCAGGCGCGCTGCAACGATTCCAGCGGCGCGGGCGCACCGGCCTGGCCGAGGCCCGAGCTCACGGTCACGTGGTAGACGTTGCCCATGACGAGCTTCTTCTGCTCGGCGGGCACATCGACGGCGTTGTAGATGCGCGGGGTCGAGTAGGTGAAGATGTCGTGCCAGCCGCCGTAGAGGAAGGTCGGCACCTGCACCTGGTCCGGCTGCCCGACCCAGGCGGTGCGCAGCGGGCTCTCGTCGTCGAGGATGCTGGCCATCTCCGGCGGGATCTGGTCCACGCTCGGCGTGGTCAGGGCCGCGATGAGCACGTTGAAGAAGGTGAACGGATCGCGCACCCGGTCGCCCAGCCAGGTCCAGTCGAACTTGCCGTTCAGGATCGACACCAGGTCCGGCAGCAGTTTCGCGCCGTCGACGGCGAGCAGCCACGGCGGGATGAAGCCGACGCCGAGCGCGCCACCGGGCGCGGCGACGTCGCGGATCAGGTCGCTGCCGGGCACGATCGGGAAGATCGCCTTCAGCGCGGCGGGGTGCCGCTGCGCGGTCTGGAGCTGGTTGATCCCTGAGTAGGAGATGCCGCTCATCCCGATCTTGCCGTTGGACCAGCCCTGCGCCGCGGCCCAGTCGACGACCTCGACGCCGTCGAGCTGCTCGCGTTCGCCGAACACCTGCCAGGTGCCCTGCGAGAAGCCGGTGCCGCGCACGTCGACGACCACCTGGGTGTAGCCGCCGCGGATCAGGTTCCGGTCGACGCCGAAGGTGCGGGCCGCGCCGCCGGGCAGCGCCTTCATCATGTCGCTGAGGCTGCTGAAGCCGAAGGCCGAGAAGTCCAGGTTCTGCAGCACCGGCATGAGCACGTCCGACAGGCCGGGCACCGCGAGCGCCGAGTCGGCGACGTTGGACACCAGCTTCGTGTACGGCGTCATGTTGACGATCGTCGGCGTCGGCTCGGTGATCGGCTGACCGTCGGCGCCTGCCGGGTGATAGACGTTGGCTTTCAATACCGTTCCGTCACTCATCGTGATCGGCACGTCCCATTCGATGAAGACGTTCGGGTATTGCTGCGGGCCGTTGTGGGTGGCGACGAACTGCGCGTCCAGCCCCCCGTTCGCCGGCAACGCCTGGCCGACCGGGGCCGATGCGACGGCGCCCGTGAACACGACGACGGATGCGACCAGCGCGGCCAGTCGCCCTCGATATTTGATCATGCTTCGGTCTCAGCCCTCCACCATCGGGAACCACGACGTTCCCGTACCGGGAAGTAACGTAGCCTGCGTCACGTTCGATCGCAAGAACATGTTCTCGGCCGATTCCCCGCAACCACCAACCGCCGCACCGACCCCCGCGGGCCACCTGACAGAATCGATGGCGTGAACGCGCCCGAACTCGATGCCGACGGACGCAGGTACCGCGGCGCCGCACCGGGGCAGCGCCAGCAGGACCGCCGCGCCCGGCTGATCGAGGCGGCCACCGAAGCCTTCGGCACCGACGGCTACCGCAACACCACAGTCACCACCCTGTGCGCCGCGGCCGGTGTCGGGAAGCGCTACTTCTACGAGTCCTTCACCGACAGCGAGGATCTGCTGCTCGAGGTGTATCGCGAGGTCACCGCGCGGATGCTGGAGGCGATCCACGTCGGCATCGGCGACGTCGACGCCGATATCGACACCAGGGTGCGCGGGGCGCTCACGGCGTATTTCCAGCTCATCCTCGACGACCCGCGCGTGCCGCGGATCGCCTTCTTCGAGATCCTCGGCGTGAGCCCGACGGTGGACCGCGCCTACCACGATGTGCTCGACGCGCTCGTCGACATCTGTCTGGCGCTGTTGACACCGTATGTGGACCTGGACTCCCATCCCGCGCCGAGCGCGCGGATGGTGGTCCTCGGCCTGGTGGGCGCGATCCTGATCATCGCCCAGAAATGGGTACTCGACGACTACCGGCAGCCGCTGGCCGATGTCGTCGACAGCGGATTCCTGGTGGTCGGCGCAGTACTGGCCCGGATCCGCGCCGACGCCGAATAGCGCTGCGCTAGCGCGCCTTCCGCGCGCCGATGCCGTCGAGCAGGGCGCTCAGCCCGTACCGGAAGGTGCTGTCCGGGGCGGCGTTGTAGCCGGTGCCCGCCGCGCGGTCGATCCGGGCGCGGAGCCGGGGGAAGGCGGCGGCGATCTCGGTCGCCTCCGCCATCGCCTGCGCCAGTTGCGTTTCCGGGTCCGCGCCGCCCTTGCCCAGCCGCCTGCGCAACGAGACGTTGGCGGCCGGACCGGTGGCGTTGCCGAGAACGAACAGGAAGATCGCGGCGACCGCGCGATCGGCCTCCTCGTCGTCGAAGCCGGCCGTCTCGAAGACCGCGAGCGCATTCTCGTCGTGCCGGGACTTGTTGGGGCCGTAGAGCAGATGGCTCGCCTGCGCCTGCACCAGCCAGGGATGCCTGGCCAGCGTCGCGTTCATGCCGGTGGCCATCGCCTCGGCCGCCGCGCGCCAGTCGGCGGCATCGGGGTCGGGGAGCTCGATCTCACCCCAGACCTCGTCGACGGCCAGGCGCACCAGGTTGTCCTTGTTCTTCACGTGCCAGTACATGGCGGTGGCGGCGGAATCGAGGCGCTGCCCGAGGCTGCGCATGTTCAACCCGTCCAAGCCTTCCTCGTCGAGCAGCTCGATCGCCGCGCCGACGATCTGTTCCCTGGTCAAGGTGTCGCGTGCCATGCGGCCACGATAGGCGGGCCACCACCACTTTTACAAAGTTCAAGAAATCTCTTGCACTTAGTTCAAGTCGCGAGCTATGGTTCTTTTACTTAGTTCAAGCCGGATCGGAGCACACCATGAACACCCTCGTCGCCGCCATCGAGATCGCCATCGCCGCCGCCTTCGTGAGCATGCCGATCGTGCGCAACCGCTACGGCAAGGCCGCCATGGCGACCGCGCAGGCCGAGCTGTCCCGCCAGGGCGTGCGCACCACGGCGCTGCACGAACACGGGATGCGCTTCGACGCCAGCGGCCACGAGAGCGCCGCCCCGCTGAGCGTCGCCGCGATCATGCTCACCGCCGCCGCGCTGAACCTGGCCGGCCTCGACATCGCCCGCCCGGTGAACTGGGTGGTGCTGGGGCTGGTGTTCCTGGGCAACTGCGTGATCGTCTACAGCAACCACACCGCGGTCAGCTCGGTGACCGCCGCCTTCGCCCGCACCGGCGACCCCGAACTGGCGCGCATCGACGTGCCCGCGCTGCTCGACCGCGCCGAAGCCGGGTTCCCGGCCTGGACCTGGACGCTCCAGAAGGTCCGCAACACCGTGGTTTTCGGCGGCGCGCTGCTCGGGCTGGCGATCTCGATCCTCGGCTGAACCCACGAAAGCCCCGGCTCCGGCCGGGGCTTCGTCGTGCGTGGGCCAGGCACTGCGACCTGCCGCAGAACTCCGCCTTCGTGCCGTCTTCCGAAGCAGGTCAAGCGATCCCGGCGGCGAAGGCGGTGAACCGCTCGGCGATGCGGTCGGGATACTCGCCGTTGATGGCGTGCGACGCGTCGGGCCAGACCTCGACCTGGGCGCCGGGGATCAGGCGCGCGGTGGCGGCGGCCGCGGCGGAGTCGTGCACGATCGAGCGACCGGCGAACAGCGCGAGGACCGGGACCGTGAGCGCGCGCAGCTGGTCCTCGGTGGGGCGTGGGAGCAGGGGCTGGGCGCCGCGGTAGTCCCTCATCCCGGCGGCGATCAGCCTGGCCTCGGGCAGCGAGTCGTCGACCGGAACGCCACCGGAGATCCAGCCGAGCAATCGGTGTCGCACCCCGGCGTGCAGGGCGGGGATGGCGCTGCCCAGCGAGACGACGATCATCTTCCAGCTCAGCGGGGCGAAGGTGTTGGCCGGATCGAGCAGGGCGATCGAGGCGACGCGCTCCGGGCGATGCAGCGCGGTCTGCACGGCCAGGTTCGCGCCGATGCTGACCCCGAGCAGGTGGGCCCGCCGAACACCCAGTCCCACCAGTGTTTCGGCGACCCAGGTCGCCTGATCGGCGCCGTCGGTCAGCGCGCGGGTCTGCCCGCTCGCGCCCGGTTCGCCCACGCTGTCCACCGACCAGACCGTGCGCCGCGCCATCAGGCCGGGCAGGTTGGCGGCCCACATCGGGGTCGAGGCCTGGCGGCCGGCGAGCAGGACCACCGGGATATCGCCGCCGGGGCCGAACCGATAGGCGCGCACCGGGCCGAACGAGGTCGGCACCGCGGCGATGGCGTCCGGCGGCGGGAGTTCCGCCATGCCCACGCGGTAGGCGGCGGCGAAGTGCTCGAAGCCCGCCCGGTCGGTGAAGTGCCCGACCTTGTCCGTGGGTCGGCCGATCGTGGGATCGAGGAACAATCCGTCGGCGGCCATATCGCCGAGCGTAGCCCGCTGACCTGAACGAATCCCACAGTCGCGGTCGGCACGCCAGCGGCTGGTCAGCGCCCCCGGAGCAGGGCGACGATCGCGTCCTGACCCTTCCGCTCGGCGTTCTGCAGCGCGGTGCGGCCCTCGGCGTCGCGAATCCCCGGGTCGGCACCCGCGTCGAGCAGCGCGGTGACGGTCTCCTGGTAGCGCTGCGAGCCGTCGCCGTAGACGATCGCCTCCTGCAGTGCCGTCCATCGCGGGGTGTTGACATGGTTCACCTCGACCCCCGCCGCGATCAGGATCCGCACGGTGCTCACGTGCCCGTGCTCGCTCGCCGGGATGAGCGCCGTCCCGCCGTAGCGGTTGACGCTGCGCAGGTCGGCGCCGTGCCGCAGGGCCGGCTCGAGGATCTCGTCGAAGCCCTCGGCGCCGGCGTAGAGGTAGGCGGAGTCCTGCAGGTCGTCCTTGGCGTTCACGTCGGCGCCCGCCTCGATCAGCGCCACCGCGGCCGCGCTCGCCCGGTTCTTGGTGGCGGCCACCAGCGGGGTCCGGCCCTGGTCGCCGCGGGTCTCCGGATCGGCGCCGCGGGCGAGCAGGTCACGCACCCGCGCCACGTCGTCGGTCGCCGCGGCGGCGAACAGTTCGTCGTCGAGGCTGTGGTCGAACTGCCGGGTGGTCGGCGGCACCTCGGCCTGCGCGGGCGCGGCGGCGGTCACCGGGACCGGGGCTGACTGCGGCACGTCCGGGTCGGCGGAGCAGGCGCCGATACCCACCGCGAGCACGGCGAGCGCGAGCACACTCGCGCGGGTGCCACGGACTGTCGGGCGAGCCGGATTCATGGGTTTCTCCTCTGGTCAGGTCCCTTCCACCGTGCCCATCGAGCCACCGCGCGTCCAGGACGCAGTACCGATCATCACCATCGACACCGTCTATGGCGGATCGCGGTAGCCGCCGGATGAACAGCACAGAACCATCGCCCCCGCCGTATTGCCCTGCGCGGCAGCCGATGTCCAGACTGGGAGCCGGTCGACCACCCGCCCCGTGCACGACGACGGGCGGCGATCGTCACGAGCCGAAGGACGCGCGATGCCGTTTCTGCTGATCTCCGGAGTCTTCGTCGCCGAAGGCGCACAGCCCGACGGTGACTCGGTGCGCTTCCGTCCCGACGACCCAACCCTGTGGGACCGGGTGGGCGGCCCGCACCGGGTGAAGCGCAATGCCTCCGGTGCCGCGCAGCTGCGCCTGGACGGCATCGACTCGCTGGAGACCCACTACACGCCTCGCCACGGCACCCGCACCCATCAACCGCTGCCGTTGGCGCGCTCGGCGGCTGCGGAGCTGCTCGCCTGGCTCGGCTTCACCGGCGTCGTGCGGGACGCGAACGAGACCGTGACCAGCACCGATCAGACCGCGGTGCCCGGGTTCATCCTGACCAGGGGCGCCGATCTGCACGGCCGCTGCGTCGCTTTCGCCGGGCGCGGCGCGTCCCCCGGCAGCGCGGGCACCGAGATGTTCGTCGACGTGGCCCTACTGCGGCTCACCCTCAACCACCACCAGCTGGCGACCGGCCTGGCCTACCCGACGTTCTATCGCAGCCTGTTCCCCGCCCTGCGCGCCGAATTCGCCGCCGTCGCCACGGCCGCCGCGACCGCGCCGACCCCGCTCGGCGTCTGGGCGGCCGACGCCACCACCAGCGGCGCCGCGATCACCACGCCGACGTCGCTGTCCGACGACGTGGTGATGCTGCCGAAGCTGTTCCGCCGCCTCGCCGACTACCTCGCCCTCGGCGACGGCGATCTCTCGCTCGACGGCTTCCCCGCCTTCCTCGCCCAGGCCGCCGACCGCTTCTTCATCCTCTCCGCCGGCCACTCCACCACCGGCCTCGACGCGATCACCGTGGTCGACGGCCCGACCGTGCGCCTGACCCACCCGCCGACCGATCTGGTCTTCGACGAGAAGGTGTGATCGGTGGCTGGACCCCGCTAGCGTTGGCGGCGACGTCAACCTAGGAGGTCCGCATGCCCGACACCGTCCGCGGAGTCATCGCCCGCGCGAAGAACGCGCCGGTCGAAACCGTCGACATCGTGATTCCCGATCCGGGGCCGCACGATGTGGTCGTCCGCGTGCAGGCGTGCGGGGTCTGCCACACCGACCTGCACTACCGCGAAGGCGGCATCAACGACGAGTTCCCGTTCCTGCTCGGGCACGAGGCGGCGGGTGTCGTCGAGTCGGTCGGCGCGGCGGTCACCCATGTCGCCGAGGGCGATTTCGTCGTCCTGAACTGGCGCGCGGTCTGCGGCGAATGTCGGGCCTGTCGGCGCGGTCGCCCCTGGTACTGCTTCGACACCCACAACGCCAGCACGCCGATGACGCTCACCGACGGCACCCCGCTCACCCCGGCGCTCGGCGTCGGCGCGTTCGCCGACAAGACGCTGGTGCACGAAAAGCAGTGCACCAAGGTCGATCCCGAGACCGATCCGGCGGTAGCGGGCCTGCTCGGCTGCGGCGTGATGGCGGGTATCGGCGCGGCGGTGAACACCGGCGCGGTCTCGCGCGGCGACAGTGTCGCGGTGATCGGCTGCGGCGGCGTCGGTGACGCCGCTATCGCCGGCGCCCGTCTCGCCGGCGCGGGCACGATCATCGCGATCGACCGCGACCCGCGAAAGCTGGAGTGGGCCAGCGACTTCGGCGCCACCCACACCATCGACGCGAGCAGCACCGACGTGGTCGAGCGGATCAAGGAGCTCACCGACGGTTTCGGCGCCGACGTGGTGATCGACGCGGTCGGCCGTCCGGAGACCTGGAAGCAGGCCTTCTACGGCCGCGACCTCGCGGGCACCGTGGTGCTCGTCGGCGTCCCGACCCCGGACATGACCCTCGACATGCCGCTGATCGACCTGTTCTCGCACGGCGGTTCGCTGAAGTCGTCCTGGTACGGCGACTGCCTGCCCGAACGCGACTTCCCGATGCTCGTCGACCTGCACCGCCAGGGCAGGCTGCCGCTGGATCGCTTCGTCACCGAGCGCATCGGCGTCGACGAGGTCGAGCAGGCGTTCACCGCCATGGGCGAGGGCAAGGTGCTGCGCTCGGTGGTGGTCTGGTGAGCGCCCGCGTCGAGAAGGTCGTCACCTCGGGTACTTTCGCGCTCGACGGCGGCACCTGGGACGTCGACAACAATGTGTGGCTGATCGGCGACGACACCGAGGTGCTGATCGTCGACGCCGCCCACGACGCCGACACCATCGCCGCGGCGGTCGGCTCCCGGCACGTCACCGCCATCCTGTGCACGCACGGCCACAACGACCACGTGACCGTCGCGCCGGAGTTGTCGCGGCGCCTCGACGCCCCGGTGCTGCTACACCCCGGCGACGAGCCGCTATGGCGGATGACCCACCCCGACGCCGCCTACCGCTCGCTGGCCGACACCGGCCGGATCACGGTGGCGGGCACCGATATCGATGTGCTGCACACCCCCGGCCACTCCCCCGGCTCGGTGTCACTGCACCTGCCGGAACTGTCGGCGTTGTTCACCGGCGACACCCTGTTCGCGGGCGGACCAGGCGCGACCGGCCGCTCCTTCTCCGATTTCGGCACCATCATCGATTCCATCCGCGACCGCCTGTTCGCCCTTCCGGACGACACCACGGTGCACACCGGCCACGGCCCCGACACCGCCATCGGGACCGAACGGCCCGCGCTCGCGGACTGGATCGCCCGCGGCCACTGAGTCGGTCCAGGAGTGTCCGCCACGCCTGTCCGCGGGCACTCCTGGCACCGAACCTGCCCCACCGTCGACCGCCACCGGCGCGTCGCCACGGGCGGTCCGCCTCGAATTCCGCGGCACCGCAGCCAGCGCGGCGATCAGCCTGCTCGACGGACGCGGACCAGCCCCAGGCCACCCAGCGCCGCGCCGAGGACACCGAGGACCAAGGCGATATACCCGCCCGCGATCCCGTTGCCGGTGCCGAGACCACCGTCGGCGGTGACCACCACGAACACCCCGACCACGGCGGCGAGCACCCCGGCGCCCGTCGCGAACGCGGCCAGGGAGATCGACGGCCGCGCCAGTGCGACGCCGCCCAGGATCGCCCCGAACAGGGCGAGGAAGGCGGCCGAGGTCGCGATCGCGCGGTCGGCGGTCAGTCCGTAGGCGTCCGCGACCAGGACGGTCGAGGCCGAGGCGGGCGCGGCCGCGACGAGACCGGCGGCCAGGACGGCGGCGACGGCAGCGGGGAGGTGACGAAAAGACGACATGACGTGCTCCTTCGATCGGCTGTCTACCGCTCGATCTTCGGCCAGGGCTCCCAGTCCGGTCGTCGTGCGACCGTGGACAATTCGCGCTGCCACGCCCGCGGTATCGGCTGCCGCCGAGGCGGTAGGACCGGCGCGGATACCGCGGGCGCGGTAGTCGCGAGATCAACCCGTCGGCGGACTCGCCGCGCCGCGCAGCGGGCTAGGGTGCTGACATGAGCAGGGCATGGATCGGCGACGCGGCGATCGCGGTCGGCGTCGCGGCCGTGCTGCTGGTCACCGCGCTGACCCGGCAACCGTCCCCCGACGACCTGCGCCCCCTCGGGTACGCGCTGCTGGTCGCCGGTGGGCTGGCGCTGGCGGCCCGCCGCCGGGCGCCGGTGGCCGTACTGGTGGTGACCGGCGCGTGCGCGCTGGGCTCGCAGGCACTCGGGTTCGATGTGCCCGCCGTGGCTTTCCTGTTCGCGGTGTACTTCGCCATGCGCGCGGGCCACCGCTGGATGACGCTCGCCGCCGGGCTACTGCTCCTGGCGACCCTGCCGTTCGCCGCGATGCTCTCGCTGCACGACACCGCCGCCGCGCTCGCCCGGTCCCGCGACGCGCTCGAGATCGCCTGGCTGATCGCCGCCGCCGCGGCCGGGGAGGCACTGCGGCAGGCCGAGCGCCGCGCCGACGAGGCCGAACGCACGCGCGAGGAGACCGCGCGCCGCCGCGCCGACGAGGAGCGCCTGCACATCGCCAGGGAACTGCACGATTCGCTCACCCATCAGATCTCGGTGATCAAGGTGCAGTCCGAGGCGGCCGTGCATGTGGCGCGCAAACGCGGCGAGGACGTCCCCGAGGCGCTGCTCGCCATCCGGGATGCCGGACGCGAGGCGGCCCGCGAACTCCGCGCAACCCTGGAAGCGCTGCGCGATGACGGCGCGCCCCGGCCCGGTCTCGCTCAGGTCGCCGAATTGGTGGAGCGAGTGCGCCTTTCGGGGATCGAGACGACCTTGACCATCGCGGGCACCCGCACCGATGTGCCCGCCGCGGTCGACCGGACCGGCTACCGGATCGTGCAGGAATCGCTCACCAATGTCACCCGCCACGCGAACGCCGCCACCGCCTCGGTGCGCATCGACTACGGCCCCGACACGCTCGTGGTCGACGTGGCCGACGACGGTCGCGCCACCACCGCCGACGCGCCACCGCCCGGCGTCGGTCTGCTCGGGATGCGCGAGCGGGTGACCGCGCTCGGTGGGCACCTGCGCGCGGCGCCCCGCGCGGGTGGCGGATTCGCCGTGCACGCCGAATTGCCGGTGGTGCGATCATGATCCGGGTCCTGCTGGTCGACGACCAGCCACTCATCCGCAGCGGATTCCGCGCGCTGCTCGAAATCGAGGACGATATCGAGGTCGTCGCCGAGGCGGCCGACGGCGGCGACGGTGTCGAGCTGGCCCGTCGCCACCTGCCCGACATCGCCCTCGTCGATATCCAGATGCCGGTGGTCGACGGCATCGAAGCGACCCGCCGCATCGCGGCCGATCCGGTCCTGGCGGGGGTGCACGTCGTCATCCTGACCAACTACGGCCTCGACGAATACGTCTTCGACGCGCTGCGCGCCGGCGCGGCGGGCTTCCTGGTCAAGGACATCGAACCCGAGGACTTCCTGCACGCGATCCGGGTGGCCGCCCGCGGTGACGCGCTGCTCGCCCCGTCCATCACCCGGCGCCTGATCGCCCGCTACGTCACCCAGCCGCCGCACGCACCCGCCGCGGATTCGGCGCTGCGCGAACTCACCACCCGCGAACGCGAAGCCGTCGCCCTGGCGGCCCACGGGCTGTCCAACGACGAGATCGCCGCCCACATGGTGATCAGTCCGCACACCGCGAAGACCCATATCAACCGCGCGATGGCCAAACTCCACGTCCGCGACCGGGCTCAGCTCGTCGTCGTCGCCTATGAATCCGGGTTGGTCACGCCGCGCACGCGACCGTGATCGCGAACGGCCCCGGGACTAGCGTCCGATGCCCGGGACGAATCTGCCTGTCGCGGCGCAGTACTCGCGGTAGCCGGCGCCGTGGACGCGGGCCAGATACGGCTCCTCGACGACCCGGACCTGGAGCTCGATCGTCGCGAGCAGCAGGACGAACCCCGCGATGGCCACGATGTTCGGGATGATCAGCGCGATACCCGCCCCGAAGACGAGCATCGCGGTGAAGATCGGGTTGCGTACCAGCGCGAACACGCCGGTGCGCACCAGCGCCGTCGTCTCGTCGGCATCGACCCCGATCCGCCAGGACTCGCCCATCTGGACCTGGGCGAGGAGAGTGGCGCCGATGCCGACGACGGCCAGCACGATCCCGATCAGCTGAATCGGTGTGGCGGTGAGGAATTCGAGCGGGTCCAGGACACCGCTCAGCTGGAGCGCCACCCCGGCCAGGCCGACGACGATCGCCGCGACGAAGCCGACCCCGGCCAGCCATTCGAGCGAGCCGGGCCGCCCGCTGATGCCACGGAACCCGGTGGAACCCGTCGTCCGATACTGCCGCCAGCTGCGCCACCCGAAGCCGAGCGCGCCGAAGATCACGTACAAGACCAGTGCCGTGACAGCCATGGCCGGTGTCCTTTCTCATTCATCGCAGCGGTCGCGGGTCGCGACCGTGCCGAGCGGCGGTGCCGGACAACAGGTGTCGCCCCGCCAGGCATCGCGCCCTTCCTTGACGGCGATGACCGCGATCACCAGCGCGGCGATCGGGTCGGCCCACGACCAGCCGAGCAGCGCGTTGAGGACCAGCCCGACCAGCAGCACCGCGGACAGGTAGGTGCACAGCATGGTCTGCCGGGAATCGGCCACCGCCGAGGCCGACCCGAGTTCGCGGCCCGCCCGGCGCTGCGCGGTCGACAGCACCGGCATGATCACCAGGCTCAGCGCCGCCAAGGCGATGCCGACCGGTGAGTGCCGCGCGTCGTCCGCGCCGGTCAGCGCGCGGATCGCGTCGACGGTGACATAGGCGGCCAGGCCGAAGAACGAGAACGCGATGATCCGCAGGGCGACCCGCTCCCGCGCGTGCGGATCCCGGCCGGCGAATTGCCAGGCCACCGCCGCCGCGGACGACACCTCGAGCACCGAATCTAGCCCGAACCCGATCAGCGCCGTCGAGGACACCCGCGTTCCTTCGGCCAGCGCGATGCTCGCCTCGACCACGTTGTAGGTGATCGTCGCCGCCACCAGCCGGCGGATCCGGGTCGCGAGCGCCCGGCGCCGGTCCGGAAGCAGCAGCGGCACACCGAGATCGGCCATCAGCAGCAGTCCTGCGTGGCAGCTGCCGGACAGCAGGCCGGGTCGACCGCGAGCACCAGTCCGACCAGGTCGTCGAGGGCGCGCCCGATGCGCGGATCGGCCAGTTCGTAGCGGCTGCGCCTGCCCTCGGGCACGGCGACGACCAGCCCGCAGCCGCGCAGGCAGGCCAGATGGTTCGACAGGATCTGCCGCGACACCCCGATCTGGTCGGCCAGCTCCGAGGGATACCCGGGCGCGGAGCGCAGGCTCAGCAGGATGCGCGTCCGGGTCGGGTCCGAGAGGGCGTAGCCGAAGCGGGACAGCGCGTCGCCGTGCATCGCGGTGCTCATGCTCCGAATAGTACAGCTGATTCTGTATTCAGAAAAGGATGTATCAATTCGGCCGGTCGGCGCGTCCATCGGCCGACTGCCACAGTCCCACAACCAGCGCGATGACCAGGGCGAACGCCGCGAAAGCCGTTCCGGTGCGCAGGAAATGGAACAGATCCCATCGGGTGAGGATCGCGGCGTAGTCGGCCGGCGGCCCGTCGATCACCCACTGGTTGATCCGGTGATTGATCGGCACATTGCCCAGGCGGGTGATCAGGAACGAGGCGACCACCAGCACGGTGGCGACCGCGGCGACGACCCGGCGCCGCCCCGAGGACAGCACCGCGAGAACCAGACAGCTCAGCGCCGCGGCGGCCATGGTGGCCTGCATGCTGATGCTGTTGTTCTGCATGAGTTCGGTATGGAACTCCAGGCGCATCCGCAGCGGGACGCGATGGAAGGTCGGGACCAGATTGGCGGCGCCGTAGCCGAAGGCGCCGGCGAGCAGGCCGGTGGTGAACAGGGCGAGCGAGCGGATGAGCACGGGTCCTCCTCGGCCGATCACGCGGCCGCGACGGGACGGGTGAGCTGGTCGGCGCGCAGGAGCTTGCCGTCCGGCGTGAACTCACCGAACAGGAAGACCTCGGTGGCCACGGTCCCCGTCGTGCGCATCGTGGCGTGGATGGTCAGGCGGGCGGCCATTCTGGCACCGTCGGCGATCACCTCGTGCACCTCGAAGCGATAGTCGCGCAGGTTCTTTCGCATGGGCCGCAGGTGCGCGACGAGCCGGTCGCGGTCGAGCCGGATCCCGTCGGCGATCTGGACCACCTCGGGCGCGTGGAACCGGTCGACCACCTCGGCCGGATCGGCGTCGGCCGCGAGGGCCGCGGCGGTGAATTCGGTGAAGAAGTCGGCGATGAACCGCTCGGGCGAGCGGGGGGATGCGGGATCCATGACACTCCAGTCGTAGAATTCTTACAGCGATGTAAAGGTTAAACTCGATCGGATAACTTTGACAAGGGTGTAAGATTTGACCGGATCACGGGAACCGAAGCGGCGCGCCGACGCCACCCGCAGCCGGGCGGCTGTCCTCGACGCCGCCACCCGGCTGCTCGCCACCCAGCCGGACGCCGGCATGGCCGCCATCGCCGCCGAGGCGGGGGTGACCCGCCAGACCGTCTACGCCCACTTCGCCTCGCGCGACGACCTGATCAACGCGGTCGTCGAGCGCACCACCACCCGGGCCGCCGAAGCCATGCGCGCCGCTGACCTCGACAACGGCCCGGCCACCGCCGCCCTGCTCCGGATGCTCGACGTCGGCTGGCAGTTCTTCCGCGTCTCCCCGCTGGCCCACCACGTGGGCGCATTCGCCCGGCAACGCGACGAGGACCGCCAGCTCCCCATCAACCACCGCCTGCTCCGCCTCGTCACCCGCGGTCAGCAGGCAGGCGAATTCACCGACGCCGTCACCCCCGAGTGGCTGGTCACGGCGATCGTCGCGGTCAGCCACGCGGCGGGCGACGAGGTCAGAGCAGGCCGGATGACCCAACCCGAGGCCCAGATCGTGTTGCGCGACAGCGTGCTCCGCCTCGTCGGCGGCGTCGACCAGACGTGAGGCGATCCGGCCCACCCGCGACATTCCCGGCGCGGGGCCGGGTGCCGTTCAGCGGGTGACGGCGGCGACCAGCGCCTCGATCAGGCGGTGGCTGCGCGCGCTCATCTGCGCGGCGGACTGATCGGGGTGCCGTAGCCACCACTGGATCAGCGAGGTCACCGAGCCCATCCAGACATCGGTCAGCGCCGACAGATCAGCGGGATCGGTGAGCTCGACCGTACCGAGGACATCCGCGACTCCCCTGGCCGCCTGAGCCGCGATCCCCCGCCGGGCCGCACGGGCAGCGTCGGCGGCCTCGCCGTCGTCCGGATGGGATCGATCGAACACGACGCTCCAGTCGTGCGGGCGCGGTTCCAGTGCGGCGAAGATCGCGTCGAGGGTCCGTCGAGCCATCGACAGGTCGTCACCGGCGGTGATGGCCGACTCGATCGCCGCGTGCAGGAGGGCGGCAGCGCGCGTCACACACGCGATGTACACCTCGTCCCTGGATCGGAAGAACGTGTAGACCAGCGGCTTGGACACGCCGGCACGCTGGGCGACAGCGGTGAGCCCGAGCCCGGCGTAGCCGACCCGGCCGATCTCGGCCACGGCGGCGTCGAGGATCAGCTGTTCGCGCTCGGCGCGGGGGACGCCCTTGGTTCCGGCAGTGCTCACTCCCCCATCCAACCATCGCCGGCGTCGGCCATTGACTCCAAATTGACCATTTAGTAAATTACCCCTACGTCTATATTAGGAGCCGGTATGTTCTCCGCGGTCTGGGACCACATCAACAACCCCCTGCTCTACGCAGTCCCGTTCTTCGTCGTCTTCATCGCGATCGAGGCGGTGAGCCTGCGGCACGCGAGCGCCGACGCCGGCCCGCGCGCGTACTCGCCGATCGACACCCGCACCAGCCTCAGCATGGGCTTCGGCGCGCTGGGGGCGATGGCGCTGTTCAAACTGCTCACCCTGGTCCTGTTCGTGATCCTGTGGACCGAGCTGGCGCCCTGGCATCTCCCGACAACCGTATGGTGGTACTGGCCGGTGCTGATGCTCGTCGTCGACCTCGCCTGGTACTGCAATCACCGGTTCTCACACCGCGTGCGCATCGGCTGGGCCGCGCACCAGGCGCATCACTCCAGCGAGTACTTCAACCTCGGCACCGCGCTGCGGCAGAAGTGGAACCCGTGGTCGGAGGCCATCTTCTGGGCGCCGCTCCCGCTACTCGGCTTCGCGCCGTGGACCATCTACGTCGCCTTCGCCCTGAATCTCATCTACCAGTTCTTCACCCACACCGAGACCATCGACAAGCTGTGGCGCCCGGTCGAATTCGTGTTCAACACACCGTCGCACCACCGGGTCCACCACGGCAGCGACCCGGAATACCTCGACCGCAACTACGGCGGCATCCTGATCGTCTGGGACCGGATGTTCGGCACGTTCCAGCGGGAACTGCACACCCCGTCCTACGGACTCACCACGCCGGTCGGCACCTACAACCTGCTGCGCCTGCAGTACCACGAATACGGCAACATCATTCGCGATGTCCGCGGCGCCACGCGATGGCGTGATCGGCTCGGTTACGTGTTCGCCCCGCCCGGCTGGCAGCCCGCGGGC
This sequence comes from Nocardia sp. NPDC051833, assembly GCF_040681225.1. Taxonomy (NCBI): domain Bacteria; kingdom Bacillati; phylum Actinomycetota; class Actinomycetes; order Mycobacteriales; family Nocardiaceae; genus Nocardia; species Nocardia sp. NPDC051833. Next base: position 441,359 of record NZ_JBFAYK010000004.1, on the reverse strand, counting down.
CGGACCTCCGCCTCGGCCGCGCGAAAGCAGGCGGCGTGAGTTCGGCCGACCTCGCGGCACTCGTCCTGCGCTTGACCCTCGGCGCTGTCCTGCTGGCCCACGGCATCAATCACGCCTGGGGCGGCGGCGGGCTGGCCGGCACGGCGCGCTGGTTCGGCTCGATCGGCCTACGCCCGGCGATACCGCACGCGGTCCTCGCCACGGCGACCGAGATCACCGCCGGAGCGCTGCTCTCGGTCGGGCTGTTCACCCCCTTCGCCGCGGCGGCCGTCGTCTCGACGATGACCGTCGCCCTGATCACCGCACACCGACGCAACGGGTTCTTCGTCTTCCGGCCCGGCCAGGGCTGGGAATACACCGGCGTCCTCGTCGCGACCGCGGCGGCCGCCGCCACGCTCGGACCGGGTCGATGGTCGGTGGACCACCTGCTCGGCATCGCCGCGGACGGCGGTGCGGCGCTGACGATCGCGCTCGGGCTCGGGCTGATCGCCGCGACCCTGCTGCTCGGCGTCTGCTGGCGTCCACCACGCGAAGAATCCCGCGCCGCGGCGACGTCCGCCTAGGTCGCGGGTGACGCCGCGACCGTGTCGACGAGTGCGCGCGCAGCGGTGGCGGTCAGGGCGAGTCCGGCGGTGTGGGCGGTGGTGAAGGCGGTCGCCCCCAACCCGGCGCGAACCATGGCGGTGGCGCGGTCGATATCGGGTCGTTCCGCGGGCAGCAGCGGCATGCCGGCCTTGCTCCGTAGGGCCTCGGTGGCGCCGAGCAGGCGCGCGGCGGTGTCGAATTCGCCGAGGGCGGCGGTGGCGGCGGCCGCGCCGCCGAGGGCGAACGCGGCGTCGCGGGGGGCATCCATGCGCTGGGAGCCGTCGAAGGCGCGCAGGTGTTCGGTCAGGCCCGCGGCGGGTTCGCCGCGCTGTTCCAGCAGATAGCCCAGCTCGACCTGGAGCATCGGGACGAACAGCGGGATCTCCTCCTCGGCGGTGGGGTCGGTGGCCGCGTCGGCGAGCAGGGCGCGCACCAGCCGCTCCGCCTCGTCGGGACGACCGTCCCGGCGCGCGGTGAAGGCCAGCACGATCGAGGCGAACAACCGGCCCGCGCCGTCGCCTTGTTCGGACGCGAGCACCATGGCCTGCTCGGCGAAATCGCGGGCCGCGTCGAACTCGGTGTGCTGCATGGCGATCCAGCCGAGCCAGCACAGATGCGAGGCCGCCTGCCCCCACAGTTCCAGCTCTCTGGCCAGCACCAGGGCTTCCCGATGGATCTCGGCGGCACCGGCCAGATCGCCGGTCAGCTCGGCCAGGCCGCCGAGCCACTCCGCGGCTTGCAACCGGCCCCACCGATCGCCGAGCTCGGCGAACAGCCGCGCGCCCTCCTTCGCGTAGCGGTCCAGGGCCGCCACGTCGGCCCGGCTGTGCGCGGACTTCGCCAGCGCCACCTGAATGGTCGCGACACTCCAGCGGTCACCGAGGTCCCGGCACTGCGAGAGCAGCTCGCGCACCGAGGTTTCCAGGTCCTGGTCGGCGCCCGCGTCCAGCGCCGAGATCAGCAGGACGACTTCGGCTCGCACCCGCACGGCCGGGTCGTCGAGTTCCGCGAGCCCCGCCGACACCGCGGCGCGGCGCGCGCTCGCGTCGGTGAAGTCGCCCTGCTGGAAGGCGGCGGTGAGCTGCCACGCCGCGACCGGTGCCCGACGACGCGCGGTTCCGCCCAGCGCGAGTACCGCGTCGAACCACCGGCGGGCGAGGCCGAGCCTGCCGCGCAGCAGCCAGTACCACGCCAGCGCGTCGGTCAGCCGCAGTCCCGTCTCGGCGTCACCCTCGCGCAGCGCGTCGTCCAGCGCCATCCGCAGATTCGCGTCCTCGCTGTCGAGCTGCACCAACCATCGGTGCTGGTCGGCACCGTAGAGTTCCGGCGCGGCGCGCTCGGCCAGCGCGAGGTAGTACGCGTGATGCGCCCGGCGCACCGCGACGTCCTCGCCCGCCTCGGCCAACCGGTCCAGGCTGAACGCGGCCACCGACTCGAGCAGCCGATACCGGCGACCGCTCTGCTGGACCAGCGATCGGTCCACCAGCCGCGCGATCACATCGGCGATCAGCGCGGGCGCGACCGGTGCCGGAGCGCCGTCGACCTCGGCGGCGCACACGGACTCGGCCGCGTCGAGCGTGCACCCGCCCGCGTGGACGGCCAAGCGGCGCAGCACGACTCGCTCGTCCTCGTCGAGCAGCCCCCAGCTCCAATCGATCATGGCGGCGAGGGTCTGCTGACGCGGCGGAGCGCCACGATGCCCGGTCGCCAGCAGCCGGAACCGGTCGTCGAGCCGGGCCACCATCTCGTGCACGCCGAGGGCGCGCACCCTGGTGGCGGCCAGTTCCAGGGCCAGCGGGATGCCGTCGAGCCTGCGGCACAGCGTGGCGACCGCGTCGGCGTTCCCGGCGTCGAGCGCGAATTCCCTGGCACCGGCCTGCGCGCGCGTCACGAACAGCCGCACCGCGTTCGACTCGGCGATCGCGGTCACGTCGCTGCCGGGCGACGGCACGGTGAGCGGTTCGACGGTGACGACGTCCTCGCCCGCCAGGCGCAGTTGTTCGCGGCTGGTCGCCAGGATGCGCAGCCGGGGGGCCGCGCCGAGCAGCGCCTCGGTGAGGTCGGCCACCTGCTCGACGATGTGTTCGCAGTTGTCCAGGACCAGCAGCATGTCCTGCTCGGCCAGTGCCTCCCCCAGCGCGATCGCCGAGCCTGCGCCGTCCTCGAGCCGCATGCCGACGACCTGCGCCACGGTATCGGCGACACGATCGGTGTCGGTGGTGGCCGAGGCCAGCGGCGCGAGCTCGACGAGCCAGGTTCCGTGCGGATGGCGTTCGGCGCGGCCCGCCGCCGTCGCCGTCGCGAGGCGGGTCTTGCCGACGCCACCCGGACCGATCAGGGTCACCAGCCGTGACCCGTCGACGGCCCGGCTCAACGCGTCGAGATCGGCTGTCCGGCCGATCAATTCGGTGCGCGGCGCGGGGATGTTGGTCGTGCGTCTGCGGACGACGGCGCGCGGGCGGGTGACCACCAGGCCGGGGTCCTGGCCGAGGATCGACCGGTGCAGGTCGACCAGTTCCGGGCTCGGGTCCAGCCCCAGTTCGTCGGCGAGTTGCCTGCGCAGGTCCTCGTAACTGTCGAGCGCGTCGGCTTGCCTGCCCGCGCCGTACAGTGCCCGCAGTTGGGCCGCGCGCAGCCGTTCCCGCAGTGGGTGTTCCGCGACGAAGTGGGTGAGTTCGCCTACCACCGCACCGTATTCGCCCTCGGCGAGCCGGGCCTCGGCCAGCTCCTCGACCGCGACCAGGCGCAGTTCTTCCAGCTGGGCGACGGCCGAGCGGGTGAACTCCGCGTCGCGGAAGTCGTCGAAAGCCGGTCCGCGCCACAGTCCCAGCGCCTCGGTCAGCGTCGCGATCCGCGGTCCGGTGTCGGTGTGGGTGCGTGCTTCGGCCAGCAGTGCCCGGAACCGCTGCGCATCGACCGCGGTGGTGGCCAGGCGGTATCCGGGCGGCGGCGACACCACCAGATCGCGGCTGCCGGGTTCGGCGTCCTCGAGCGCGCGGCGCAGTTGCGAGGCCTTGGCGGCGAGGGTGCCCGCGGGGTTGCCGGGCGGGTCCTCGCCCCAGATGTCATCGATCAGCCGGTCGGCCGACACCGGCTGACCGGCGGCGAGCAGCAGATCGGCCAGCAGGGCCCTGACCTTGGTCCCGGGAACCGCGACGACGTCACCACCGTCGGTCCACACCGTCAGCGGACCGAGCACACCGAAACGCATAACCGCACCCTAGCGGGTTCCGGGCACACCGGAATCCGACCGTAAACAAACCGGAAGGCCCCGGGCGCACTGTTGGTCCCAACGAGATCGACACCCCACAGGAGAACGACATGAAACTCACCGCCCTCGCCCTGATCGCCGGGATCGCCGCCACCGCGCTGCTCACCGCCTGCGGCGCCGACCAGGCCCCCGCGCCCGCGTCGCCCGGCGCCTACGCCGAGGTCAACGGCCTGCGCATGTACTACGAGCGCCACGGCGTCGCCACCGAGCAGCCGCCGCTGGTGCTGCTGCACGGCGCGCTCTCCGGCATCGGCACCGACTTCGCCGAGCTGATCCCCGAGCTGTCGAAGACCCGCGAGGTGATCGCGATCGAACAGCAGGCACACGGCCGCACCGCCGATATCGACCGTCCGCTGCGGACGCCGCAGATGGCCGACGACACCGTCGCGCTGCTCGGTCAGCTCGGGATCCGGCGCATCGACCTGCTCGGCTACAGCATGGGCGCCGGCGTCGCGCTCGACATCACGCTGCGCCACCCGGAGTTGGTGCGCAAGCAGATCCTGCTCTCCGGCGGGCTCGGCGCCGAGGCCATGCACCCCGGCCTGATGGAAGGAATGGACGAACTGCAGCCCGAGCACCTGCACGGCTCCACCTTCCACACCGACTACCTGGCCAACGCGCCGCGCCCGGCGGACTTCCCCCAGCTGGTGGCCCGGGTGATCGACCACGACGTCAACGGCATGCCGTCGGTCTCCCCGGAAGCCGCCCGCACGATCACGGCCCCGACACTGACCGTGATCGGCGACTCCGACATCGTCCGGCCCGAGCACGCCGTGGAGATGTTCCGGCTCTTCGGCGGCGGCATCATGGGCGACACCCCCGCCGGCCTGCCCAACGCCCAGCTCGCGATCCTGCCCGGCACCTCCCACATCACCGCGCCGCATCGCCCCGAGCTGCTGCTGCCGATGATCCCGGCCTTCCTCGACGCGCCGGTCGAGGACGCCTGATGCGCGAGCCGATGCGGGTGGCCCTGATCGTCGGGTCCACCCGCACAGGCCGTTTCGGTCCGCTGGTGGCCGACTGGTTCGCCGGTCGCCTCGCCCGCCGCCGTGACCTGAGCCTCGACCGGATCGACCTGGCCACCGCCGCTCTTCCCCACCAGCTCCCCGACTTCGACGAAGAACATCCGGACACGGTGCGCGCGTTGGGTTCCCGGCTCGCAGCCGCCGACGCGTTCGTGCTCGTCACCCCCGAGTACAACCGCAGCTTCCCGGCCGCGGTGAAGAACGCGATCGACTGGTTCGACACCGAATGGGCCGCCAAGCCGGTCTGCGTCGTCACCTACTGCCGCGACACGGAGGGCGGCCACGGCGCCGCGCAGCTCCGGCAGGTCTTCGGCGAACTCAACGCCGTCCCGATCCGCCGCACCGTCACCGTCACGAAAGCCTGGCAGCGCTTCGCCGTCGACGGATCCTGGCCCCGCCGCGACGCCGAACTCGACGACACCGTCGAGTCCACCCTCGACCAGCTCACCTGGTGGGCCACCGCCCTGCGCACCGCCCGCACCGCCGCCCCGTTCGTACCGTGACGACCACCGATGAATTCCGGGGGTGGGAGCCGTCTGTTCCAGGGAGACGCAATCAGCAGAGGAGTCGTCATGCCATCTCCCGTCCGACAGTCACCCGAGCGGCTGGTCTCCGTCGGCGATGCCGACCTGTGTGTGACCACCTTCGGTGACCGGCGGCACCCCGCGATCGTGCTGCCGTGCACCGCGCGGCTGTTCTGGGAGGACTCCTGGTGCGAACAGCTGGCCGACGCGGGCCGGTTCGTCCTGCGCTACGACATCCGCGACACCGGCCGGTCGACCGCCTACCCGACCGGCTCCCCCGGCTACACCCTCCGCGACCTGGTCGCCGACCTCATCGGCCTGCTGGACGCCCTCGACCTGCCGCGGGCCCAGCTCGTCGGCTACTCCCTGGCCGGGTGGATCTGCCAGCTCGCCGCCCTCGACCACCCCGACCGGGTGTCCGCCCTGGCCCTGATCAACACCCGCCCGGCCGCGCCCGGCCCCATCGACCCTGACCTGCCCGAACATGCCGACCGGGTCATGGCGTTCTTCAAACGGACCGCGCCCCCGGACTGGTCCGACCGAGCGGCGGTGATCGACTACCGCGTCGAACAGGCCCGGGTACTGGCAGGCACCCACGGATTCGACGAACCGACGGCACGGCTGCACGCGACCCGGATGGTCGACCGCACGACCGACATGTCCGCCAGCGTCCTCAACCTGGCCTACGTCGACTCCGGCGACCGCTGGCGCGAGCGACTGGGCGAGATCACCGCGCCGACCCTCGTCGTCCACGGCACCGACGACCCCTTCTTCCCCTACGGCAACGGCCTCGCCCTCGCCCGGGAGATCCCCGGCGCCGAACTGCTCCCCCTGGACGGCATCGGCCACGAGCTCCCGGCTATCACCTGGGACCGGGTGCGCACCGCCCTCGTGGCACAGCAGCCGGACAGTTGACCGCGCCGCCGATCATTCGATCCCCAGCGTCACCTCGGTCGACTTGATCAGCACCTTCACCACCGACCCCTCGGCCAGCCCGAGATCGTCGACGGCGTCCCGGGTGATCGACGAGGTGATCTCGTCGCCACCGGCGAGGCGCACCCGCACCACCGCCATCGCCTCCCCGCGCGTCACCGAGACCACCGTGCCGTCGAGTTGATTCCGTGTGCTCAGTCGCATGCACCGCAGCCTAGATCGATCACCTGCGGTTTCGGGCCGACACGCGTCGGTGGGTGCCGATCTCGTCAGAAGAGGAAGAGCATCGGCCCGAAGAGGGTCTCTCCGTCGGATTCCCGGCATCGCCGCCGATGCCGGGTTTCGGGTCAGACCGCCAGCGGCAACTCGACCGGATCGCCGGCTTCCGCACCCGCGCCGCGCACCACCGCGGCCAGCAGACCGAGCAGGACGAACTGATCGCGCGGCAGCAGCAGGGCCTCGGGCGCCCAGTTGTGCACGAACCCGACGGCCAGGCCCGAGGCGGGATCGGCCCAGCCGCCGGAGCCGACGAAGCCGATGTGCCCGAAGGCATTTCGCGCGCCGGGCACCGGCATCGAGTGGTAGCCGAGCCGCCAGCCCATCGGCAGCAGCAGGTTACGGTCCGGCAGGACCGATTGCAGGCGTGCCATGGCGCGCACCCGCTGTCGCGAGAACAGGGGCGATTCGGTGGCGATCGCGTTGTAGACGGCGGCCAGGGAGCGAGCGGTGAACACCCCGTTCGCGCCGGGGAGTTCACCCCGCAGGATGGCCGGGTCGGCGCCGTGGGCCAGGCGGTCGATGCCCTCGGTGTAGATCGATCGCAGGAAGCCCGCGCCGGGGACCGGGGTTCGCGCGGCGAACCGGATCATCATCTCGGCCTGGGGAATTCCGAGCGGAGTGGTCGATCCGTGCGTCGCCGCCACCGTGGCGCGCGCATCGGGACCGGGAGCCCCGAGGTGCAGACCGTCCACCCCCAGCGGTTCGGCCAGCTCCGTGCGATACAGCTCGCCCATGCTCTTGCCGGTGACCGCTCTGGCGATTCCCGCGATGATGGTTCCGTACGAAATCGCGTGGTAGGCGGGGATTCCGCGGAATCGGTCCGGCGCCGCGGCGGCGAGGCGTTCCTCGATCAGCCGGTGGTCGGCGAGGTCGTCGGCGGTGTGGGCGAAGACGCCGATCCGCGACAGCCCGGCCCGATGACTCATCGCCTCCGCGACGGTGATCCGCGCTTTGCCGTTCACACCGAATTCCGGCCAGTACTCCGCGACCGGCGCCCGGTAGTCCACCAGCCCGCGCTCGGCCAGCACGTGCAGCACCGTCGAGGTGACGCCCTTCGACGTCGAGTACGACAGCGCCGCGGTGTTCTCCTGCCACGGCGTCGCACCGGTGGCGTCCGCGTACCCGGCCCACACGTCGACGACCCGCCGCCCGTGCTGATAGACCGCCAGCGCGCCGCCGCCTCGCTCGCCGTCGAACAGCCGCCCGAACCGATCGATGGCTTCCTGGAACTGGGGTGCGGCACTACCGCGAATCGCGGTGGTCGGCGGCCCCGGACGAGACGATGCTCCAAGCATTAGAAAACCTCACATGTCACCATTGACAGACGAATTCCGGATCACCGTCCGCAATCAGTCGGAGGGTTTACGTTACCCGAGATCAACAGGCATTTCGAGACTGCGAGGCCGGTTCGATACCCGTCCGTACGCATTCCTCTCGAACGGAGAATTTCACCGGCGAAATTTGTCTCAGACGACCAACTAGTCGCCATGTCGCGACGTCGGCTACCGCCCGGAGCCGCTCTCGATGAACTCACGTACGAAACACAACGGGCAGATGGGATCGAACGGAGCCGTGATCGCGGTCGCGGCGGTGGGGGCCGATCCCGACGCGTCCGAGGCCGCCGCCGCAACCGTCGGCTGCGCGGCGATGGCCAGCGCGATCGCCCCGACGGCGGCGATCTCGAGCATCTTGCGAGTCATCCGATCCTCCACGTTCGGCGATGTGCCGCCACGATATCAAACGCCTATGATGCGGGCTCGCCGATGCCGACGGCAACGGCCCCACCAGTTGAGTTGCAGCTCAGCACAATTCGGATCGACACTCGACGTCGCCGATCCATCCGATCACGCTGTCGGATCGCTGCGCCGAGCGCGGGTCGACCCCGCGCCCGGCGCTGCGATCGGCGTTCACGGTGGTCAGGCCCTGGAACGGTCGATGCCCGCTTCGATCAGTGCCGTCCGCGCGACGTCCTTCGCGCACGCGGTGAGCGCACCGAACGCGCTGATCCGGCTGAACGTCTGCCCGGTGTGCACGACATTGTCGTGCTCGTCGTCGCCGTCCACGATCGGCACGGCACCGGCCAGCAGCCACTTGCGGACGTCGGCGACCGACGGCATCGTCCCGGTCGCCCGCAGATGCAGCTGCTGCACCAGCAGGATGACCCCGGCGACCACGGGCGTGGCCTGACTGGTGCCGTGCTGGATCGACTCACCGGTGTCGTTGCGGATTCCCGACGAGGTCGTCGGGGCACCGGGCGCGAAGATGTCGGTCGCGCAGTCGCCGCCCGCGGTCGCGTGCAGGCGCTGCGAGAACGGCGTGATCCGGTCCGGTGCCGTGGACAGGGCGGTCGCCCCCGATCCGTAGCTGAACGATCCCTCGTCGGCGTCGTACACGGCGCCGACACTGATCGTCTGCCGGAAGATCGCCGGGTAACTCATCCCCTGGGCACTGCTGTGCCCGAAGTAGTCGTTACCCGCCGCGACACAGCAGGCGACCCCGGCGTCGGTGAGTTTGCGCAACTCCACGCCGACGCCGTCCCCCGCGAATCCGGCGTCGGTGGTGTTGTTGTCCGAGGCGCCCAGCGACATACAGACGACGGAGATCCCGAGCGCCGCCCGATTGGCCAGCACCCAGCGCAGGGCATCGCGGATCGCGAGAAAGCTACCGCCGCCGGAGTTGTCGAGCACCTTGACCGGCACGACATTCGCGCGCGGCGCCATCCCGGTGTGCACGCCGCCCGCGCAGATGATGCCCGCGACATTGGTGCCGTGGCCCTGCCCGTCTTTCGCGTCGGTGGGTGAACCGTTGTTGTCGGTGGTGAAATTCCGGCTCGCCTTGACCCGTCCGGCGAAATCGACGTGGGTGGTGCGCAGACCGGTGTCGAGGACGGCGACCGTCAGACCGGTTCCGTCGACATTGAACTTGGCGCGCGCCTCGGCCGCGCGAACCAGCAGATCGACCTCGAGCAGTTCGGGCAGCACCGACAGGTCGGACTGCAACGGCTTCTCGACGGGCACGACCGTATCGAACGCGACGCCGGCTTCCGGCTCGGCGGAAATGATGTCGGACATGATGATTCCTCCTACAGCGCCGAGTACTCGACGATGAAGTCGAAGACGTCGCGGGTCATCCGCCTGCCGAAATTGGGCTTCGAGTTGTCGCCGATCGCACCGGTGGCACCGCGCAGCACGCCGACGACATAGGGCCAGCCGTCGGTGTCGTAGACGTAGAGGCCGGAACCGCTGTCGCCGTACCACGCGTCCATGAAGAAGTTGATGTACTGGCCGTTGAGCAGGCCGTTGCCCTCGTTGCCCCAGATCTGCGGCTGCGCCTTGTCACTCGGGTGCCCGTACAGATACATCCGGTTGCCGGTCACCACATTGTCGGGCGCGACCCACAGGCCCTTCCATCCAGACGCCCGGCCGGGGAAGTCACCGTAGCCGGAGAACTCGATGACGGCGTAGTCGAAGCGTGCGTCACCGCCGGCGTTGTTGACCCAGCCGCCGGGCACCGTCACGTTGTAGCCACCGTGGCTGCCGAACGGCATCGGGGTCGCGTCCTGACGGTCGGTACCGGGCGCGAAGGAGGCGAACGGCAGCCAATTCGTCCCGTTGTGCACGACGTGTGCCGCGGTCAGCGCGGTCGACGGCCCGATCATCGTCCCGGACCCGGAGTAGCTCCCACCCGGCAGCGCGAGATAGGTGACCGTGCTCATCGGATACGCGGTGTTGTCGCGTCGCACGACCCGGTTGTCGGGGCCGATGATGCCCGAAAGCGCGTGCAGCGACTTCGAATCGATGAGTTCGGACTCCGAGCGCGGCAGCGCGGTGTAGGACGACGTCTGCCGGGCGCGGTCGGCCCGCAGCAACTCGACGAGCGAGGTGTTCGGCGCGTCGGTCGTGTACTCCTTGCCCTCGTTGTAGATCACCGGCCGCAGCGCTTCGGCGAGCTCGTAGTCCGACAGTTCGAGAACGGAGCCGAGCTCGTCGCCGTACGGCGGCTCGACGCGGGGGTACACCGAGTTCGGTGACACCTTCGCGTCGCCGACCAGCGTCAGCGGTTTGCCTTTGGGCGAGGTCAGGGTGGTCATGGCGGTAGACATGCGGACTCCTCGGTTCCGAGCGGCTTCCGATGCCCATCGCCACGTCAGCCGCGGATTGTTTGGCCGCTCTCAACGTACGAAGTTGCGCGCCGGGCAACGCGAGTACACGGCTACCCCAATTCCCGGGCGTACTACCTGCGTACTACGCGACCGGATCATGCGGCCCGGCCCGGCAACGAGGTGGCTATCGGCCACCCCTTGGGTACCTGGTCCGGTGCGGCGCCGTGGACGACAGTTGACCTATGACTGGAACGACATCGACCCCCCAGGTGTGGTGATGGACGTCTCGACCCTGCTGATCTGGCTGGCGATCCCGGTGTTCGTCGTCGCCGTCGTGGCGGAAATCGTGTACCTGAAGTGTCACGGCAAGTCCTACGACTTCCGTGACTCGGCCACCTCCCTCGCCGCCGGCCTGGGGTACCAGCTCCTCAACATTCCCTGGGCACTGGTGGAGCTCGCGATCTTCGCCGCTGTCTCCTCGCTGGTGCCGTGGCAGCTCGAGGGTTGGGTCGCGTGGGTCGTCGCGCTGATCGGGGTCGACTTCGCCTACTACTGGTTCCACCGCGCCCACCACGAGATCCGGGTGTTCTGGTCGGTCCACGTGGTGCACCACTCGAGCGAGAGCTTCAACCTCACCACCGCACTGCGGACGCCGTGGCTGGTCGTCACCTCGCTGCCGTTCCTGGTGCCACTGGCCCTGACGGGAATCGACGGCAGGATCATCGCCGCCGCCTACGCGATCAACCTCCTGTACCAGTTCGGCATCCACACCGAGGTCATCGACAAACTGTGGGCGCCTGTCGAATTCGTGTTCAACACTCCGAGCCACCACCGCGTGCACCACGGCTCCAACGCCGACTACCTCGACCGCAACTACGGTGGCGTGCTCATCGTCTGGGACCGCGTCTTCGGCACCTTCGAGCCGGAGGGCGAGCGGGCGGTCTACGGCCTCACCAGCAACGTCGACACCTACAACATCGCGAAGATCAACGCCCGCGAGCTGATCGCGATCTGGCGGGACGTCCGGAACGCGTCGTCCTTCTCGGACAGGCTCGGCTACCTCTTCCGTGGGCCAGGGTGGCAGCCACAGCCGACCTGAGCCGCCGGGATCCGATCCGGCGATCCCAGCCCACGCCGCACGATCCGTAGGATTCGGGTGATCTCGCGGTGAGGAGACAGCATGGTGGTCACGCCCGGTCTCGGCCTTGCCCTGCTCTGCCTGGGACTGGTGGCCGCCGCGGCCCTGGTCTACCGGCTGGCCCACCTGGGTGGACCGGCCGTGGTGCCCGCAGCGGCGGGACGAGCAGTACTGCAACTGGGCGCGGTCGCGCTGATTCTCGCCGCGGCCGTGCGGCACGTGTGGTCGGCGGTGCTCGTGGTGCTCGTCATGTTCGGCGCGGCGGCCGTCACCGCCGCGCGACGCGCCGAGGCGGGCCGGTCGGGATCCTGGCTCGGACTGGCCATCGCCGCCGGTATCACCGCGGTGCTGCCCGCGACACTGCTCAGCGGAGTCGTCCCGATCCACGGAGTCACCCTCGTAGCGATCGGCGGCATCCTGCTCGGCGGCACCATGACCGCGACCTCGCTGGCCGCCCGCCGGGGCCTGGACGCCGTCACCCGACGCCGGGGTGAGGTCGAGGCCGCGTTGAGCCTGGGATTCGGCGCCAGGACGGCCCGCCTGGTGGTCCTCGGCGACACCGCGATCGACGCGCTGATCCCCGGCGTCGACCAAGCCCGCACGGTCGGATTGGTCACTCTCCCCGGCGCTTTCATCGGCGTGCTGCTCACCAGCGGATCGGCCGTTCAAGCCGGCGCCGTACAAATCCTGGTCCTGATCGGATTGATGCTGTCACAGGCCTGTGCGGTAGCGGTGACGGTCGAACTGGTCGCCCGGGGTCGGGTGCACCGCGACCATCCAGGCAAGTCCGGCAGCCGCCTGTCGTGAGACTGCCGCGGCCGGGAAATTCGCACCGGAATTCTCGGCATTCCGCTGGATCACAGCCCATAAACTGAAACAGGCCAGGCACGATAATCGCGCCTGGCCTGGTGGTTATGCTCCCCCATCTGGACTCGAACCAGAAACCTGCCGATTAACAGTCGGCTGCTCTGCCAATTGAGCTATAGGGGAATACTCTCCTGAACCGTTAGACTCAGGCGGTCTGCCTTGGCGGGCTGACCGAGATGAAACTTTAGCGCATGGCATCGCAGGTTCCCAAATCGGGCCGCTACCTGCGGACATGCGGCGTATAACGATGTGCTGACGAACGGTGGCCGGATCGACAGGGGTGGGGCCACTGGGGCAGGATGGAGCCCGCACACAGACGTGGGAGGAGCTCCAGGAGATGCTGCGGTTGATCATCGGCGTAGCGGCCGGTTATGTGCTGGGCACCAAGGCCGGGCGCGCGCGCTACGAGCAGATCAGTGCGGCGACGCGCGCCGTCGCGGGGAGCCCGGTGACGAAGAAGCTGGTGTCGGTGAGCCGGCAGAAGCTGTCCGACAAGTTGAGCACGCAACCGAAGCTGGAGCCGATGACGCCGATCGACGAGCGCACCACGGTGCTGGTGCCGCACAACCAGCTGCGCCGCTGACTCAGGCGCCCGCCGCGAAGCCTTCGCTGCCCATCGCCTGGGCGGCGAGGCTCTTGCGGTACTGCTCGAGCGCGACCAGGTCGCCGAACAGGGTCATGTAGGTGTCGGGCTCTTCGCTGGCCGACAGTCGCTGCAGCTTCGACTTCAGCTCGGCGATCTGACGGCCGACCCAGGCTTCCTGGGTGCGCGCCAGCACGCCGGTGATGAAGCGCGGGATGTCGTTCTGAGAGCGCACCGGCAGCTGCTCGTTGGCGAGCTCGGAGACCAGCGCGCGCGTCATCAGATCGTCGGTGTGGTCGGCCACCGCCGCGACCCACTCCGCGCCGCCGAGCCCGGCCGCCGTGCCACCGGCTTGCGCGATCATGATGCGCACGGCCACATAGGCCGGATGGGTGAACGCGGCGGTGTCGATGGAGTCGAACACCACACCCGCGATGCCGGGGTATTGCAGTGCGGCGCTGAGGGTTTGGCGCTGCGCGAGCAGCACCGGGTCGTTGGGCGCCGGGCGCACCGACGAGCTCTCCTCGACCCGCGGCGCGGAAATCGGTTCGGCGCTCACCTTTCCGGCCTGCTTGCCCGGACCGGCGGCACCGCCCATCCGGTTCTTCTTGGCTTCCTCACCGACGCGACGGACGACGAGCTGGATGTCGTCCCAGCCGACCCAGCCGGCCAGTTTGGTCGCGTAGCCCTTGCGGGTCGCGTTGTCCTTGATCTGGGCCACCACGGGCACGGTGCGGCGCAGCGCCTCGACCCTGCCCTCGACGTCGTCGAGGTTGTGTTCGGCGAGTAGGCCGCGAATCACGAACTCGTAGAGCGGGGTCCGGCGCGCGACCAGATCGCGGACCGCGGCGTCGCCGGAGTGCTGGCGCAGTTCGCACGGATCCTGGCCGTCGGGGGCGACGGCGATGTAGGTCTGGCCGGCCAGGCGCTGATCGCCGCTGAACGCCTTCAGGGCGGCGGCTTGGCCCGCCGCGTCACCGTCGAAGGTGTAGATGATCTCGCCGCGCCAGAAGTTGTCGTCCATCAGGAGCCTGCGCAGCACCTGGAGGTGCTCCTCGCCGAAGGCGGTGCCACAGGAGGCGACGGCGGTCTTCACTCCGGCCAGGTGCATCGCCATCACGTCGGTGTAGCCCTCGACGACGACGGCCTGATGCCCCTTGGAGATCTCGCGCTTGGCGTGGTCGAGCCCGAAGAGCACCTGGGACTTCTTGTACAGCAACGTCTCCGGCGTGTTCACGTACTTGCCGGGCATGGTGTCGTCGTCGAAGAGCTTGCGCGCGCCGAACCCGATCACCTCGCCACCGAGGTTGCGGATCGGCCACAGCAGCCTGCGGTGGAACCGGTCGATCGGCCCGCGCTTGCCCTGCTTGGACAGCCCGGCCGCTTCCAGCTCCTTGAACTCGAAACCCTTGCGCAGCAGGTGCTTGGTGAGCGCGTCCCAGCCGCCGGGCGCGTAGCCGCAGCCGAACTGCTGGGCGGCGGCGCCATCGAAGTTGCGGTCGGTCAGGTACTTGCGCGCGGTCTCGGCCTCGGGCTCGCGCAGCTGCGCCATGTAGAACTCGTGCGCGGCCGCGTTGGCGGCGACCAGCCGGGAGCGGGTACCGCGGTCGCGCTGGACCGAGGTGCCGCCGCCCTCGTAGTTGATCTGGTAGCCGATGCGGTCGGCCATCTGCTCGACGGCCTCGACGAAGCCGATGTGCTCGATCTGCTGCAGGAACTTGTAGACGTCACCGCCCTCACCACAGCCGAAGCAGTGGAACAGGCCGTGGTTGGGCCGCACGTGGAACGACGGCGACTTCTCGTCGTGGAAGGGGCACAGGCCCTTGATCGAGTCGGCGCCCGCGCGCTTGAGCGCGACGTACTCACCGACGACATCTTCGATCCGGACCCGGTCACGGATCGCCGCGATATCGCGATCTGGGATTCGTCCGGCCACGATCAGTGAGTCTAGTCGGGCCGGCTCAGCGGCAGTCCAGCGAGGCGGCGACGCGCTCGAAGCGGCTCTCGGTGTAGGAGGCGATCTGGTCGATCACCACGCGCACCCTGGCGGTGTCGTCGGTGGCGGCGTTCCACCAGGGCAGCATCTGGTCGTCCAGGTGGGCGGGCGCGGTGGTGAGCAGGCGGTCGGCGACGGCCTGCACCCGTTCGCGCTGGGTCTGCTGGCGGGCCAGGTGGCCGCGGTCGGACCGCACGTAGCGCAGGGCGACCGTCTTGAGGACGGCCACCTCGGCGGCCACGATCGGCGGCACGATCAGGTCGGCCTCGTAGCGGATGAGCGGGCCCGGCCCGTACCGCTCGTGGGTGGCGGCGATCGCGGCCGTCGCGAACCGGCCGACCAGCTCGCTGGTGAGCCGCTTGAGCGCCACCGAGGCGGCGAAGGTGCCGTCGTAGTCCACCGCATCGGCGACGACGTCGAGTTCGGACAGGCGCTGCGCGGCGGCGGCCAGCGCGTCGATCGACTGGTCCGGGTGCTGGCCGTGGCCCTGTTCGGCGAGGGCGGCCTGTTCGCTGGGGTCGGCCAGGGCGCGCAGGTCGATCCGGCCGACGATCACGCCGTCCTCCACGTCGTGCACCGAGTAGGCGACGTCGTCGGACCAGTCCATGATCTGGCATTCCAGGCTCTGCTTGCGGTCCGGCGCGTCCTTGCGCACCCAGGCCAGGCGCTCGAGGTCGTCCTCGTAGGCGCCGAACTTGGTGCCGGAACCGCTTCTGCCCCAGGGATATTTGAGGGTCGCGTCCAGGGCGGCGCGGGTCAGGTTGAGCCCGGCGCTCTCCCCCGCCGGGTCGAGCACCTTCGGTTCGAGGCGGGTCAGGATGCGCAGGTTCTGCGCATTGCCCTCGAAACCGCCGTATTCGTCGGCGAATTCGTCGAGGGCGCGTTCGCCGTTGTGGCCGTAGGGCGGATGGCCGATGTCGTGGGCGAGGCCGGCCAGGTCGACGAGATCGGGGTCGGCGCCGACGCCGTCGGCGATGCTGCGGCCGATCTGGGCGACTTCGAGCGAATGGGTGAGCCGGGTGCGCGGGGTGTCGCCCTCGCGCGGGCCCATGACCTGGGTCTTGTCGGCGAGGCGGCGCAGCGCCGCCGAGTGCAGCACGCGGGCCCGGTCGCGCGAGAACTCACTGCGGTGGCCCTTGTCCGCAGCGCCCGGCCAGGCGGTCTTCCCCGGCTCGTGGACCATCCGTTCCCGGTCGTGCGGGGTGTAGCTGTCGCTCATCGAATCTCACTGTCCCGCCGTGTAAGAGAAGTCTGCCGAGAAATGGGTCAGCTGGTACCAGAGCAGCGCGCCGGTCTCGCGGGCGATGCCGTGGAACTGCGATTCCCTGGTGTAGACCGCCGGTCCGGTGCGGGTCGGCGCGGTCCACGCGTCCAGTCCGGCGTCGCGAGCCATCGTCCTGGTCCGCAGTGAATGCCACGGATCGCTGACGAGTACGGCCGATGACATCCCGCGCGCCTGCATGGCGGTCGCGACCGCTTCGACGCTGCGCAGCGTGTCCGATCCGGTCTCCACCGCGAGGATGTCCTCGCTGGGGACGCCCTTGTCCTCGAGGTAGCGCTTGCCCGAGGCGGCCTCGGTGTAGAGGTCGCCCTCCTGTTTGCCGCCGACGGTGATCACCCGGGGCGCGACGCCGACCTCGTAGAGCCGCCACGCCTGGTACAGCCGTGCCTCGAAGACCGACGAGGGGGTGCCCGAGTACTGCGCGGCGCCGAGCACCACGATCGCGTCGGCCTTGGTGTAGTCGTCGATGCGGGCGACCTGCCACACCCGGAAGGCGGTCCCGGCCACCAGGACCACGCCCATCAGCACCGCACCGGCGATCAACCGGCCGATCCATCGCGAGACCGACGACGCGAGCCCGTGCGGGCGACGAGCATCCGGGGCAGGTGCGGCCGTGCGCGGGAAACCCGATTTCATCCTGATCAGTGTGCCAGGTCCGGCCGACGACCGATCATGCCAGCGGTCACCACCGGATTCCGGTCCGGTGAACGACCGACAGCGGGACCGTCCGCCCAGGCGATCCGCGCGGCGATCTCGACCATCGAACGGACCAGCGGGCTGTGTGTCGACCAGCCCGGCAGGGGGTAAGTTTCGCGCCGAATGCCGCGGTGTCCGGCGCCGGTGTGGTCACGGCTGTGGCGGGAACGAGCGCGCCGCTTCGATTCGAGTAGTCCAACTACTCGACAATTGCCTGGTCAGGGGCGTGTACTGAAAAAGGTGGCCTGCTACGACACCAGGACACCTCTGCTGGGTGGTCCGGGCAACCGGGTGTCCCTCCCACGGTCGCCCGCGCACCGGGCGGCATCGGTCGATCCCCGCGGACCGGCCGCAGAAGGTTCCACATAAGGGTTTCCCACAACCAGGATGCGCGAACCTGATTTGTTGTGTTTTTCACGGCTCCTCGAAGGGGGTGCCCGCCCTAACAGGTAAATCTCCGCGCGACCTCCCCGAATCTCCATTCCGGAGCGGCCACGTGACCCAGCTAGACAACGAGACCTTCGCGGTGACGGTGTCCCGCGGAGATTCAGTCATCTTCCACTGGATATTCCGTCCCCGGACCATCAAGAAGGTCCATCGGGTCGGCGGTGTGATCACCGTTTTGGAGTAGGCGGCGTCAGAACCGTCGGAGCAACGGCATCAGGGCCCGGGCCTGGTGCCGTTGTTCCGTCTCGGGCCGGTTCACCAGCCTCGTTCCCGCCATTCGGCGAGGTGCGGGCGCTCGTCGCCGAGCGTGGTGTCGTCACCGTGGCCCGGATAGACGACGGTGTCGTCGGCGAAGCGGTCGAACAGCTTGGTGGTGACGTCGGTGAGCAGGGTGTCGAAATCGGCCGGGTTGTGGGTCTTGCCGACGCCACCGGGGAACAGCGAGTCGCCGGTGAACAGGTGGGCGCGGCCCGCGCCGTCGACGAGCGCCAGGGCGATGGAACCGGGCGTGTGGCCGCGCAGGTGGATCGCTTCGAGGACGATATCGCCGACCTGGACCGTGTCACCGTCGGCGAGCAGCCGGTCGGGCCGCACCGGCAGGGGGTCGGCGTCGAGGGGGTGGGCCGCGGTCTCGACACCGAGCGAGTCGGTGACCTCGGACAGTGCCTGCCAGTGGTCGGGGTGCTGGTGGGTGGTGACGATCAGGTCGATCTGGCCGGGGGTCTCCTGACCGGTGAGCTCGAGGATGCGGGCGGCGTCGTTGGCCGCGTCGATCAGGATCGCGGCGCCGGTGGCCGTGCTCTGCACGAGGTAGGTGTTGTTGTCCATCGGACCGACCGACATCTTCACGATGCGGGCGCCGGGGACATCCCGCTGCTGGGCGGCTCCGGTCGCGGTGACATGCCCGGTGTAGAGACGATCGACTGTGGCCATCCGCCGATCGTAGAAGGCACGCTGCGCGCTGTCGTACCCGCGTGGTTGCCGTGCGCCCGTTAGATTCGACACATGCGGCAGTCGAGGAAGAGTTCGGCCCCACGATCGGTCCCGGTGCGCGCCACGGCCGGTGTGTTCTGCGCGGTGCTGGCCGCGTTGAGCCTGCTGTGCGCGGCGGGCGCGACCGCCGAGCCACCCGCGCGGATGGGACCGCAGGTGGTCGACACCGCCGAGGTGCTCAGCGGCGCCGACGAGGCCAGGGTGCTCGCGGCCGTCGATCAGCTCTACCGCGATCACCAGGTCAAGCTCTGGGTGATCTACGTGCGGAACTTCGCCGCGCAGGCGCCGCGGGACTGGGCCGCCCGGACCGCCGAGCTCTCCGGCTTCGCCGACCGCGATCTGCTGCTCGCGGTCGCCGTCGACGATCGCGGCTACTGGCTGCACGGCACCCTGCCCGACGGCGTCACCGACGGCGAGCTGGACACGCTGCTGGCGAGCACGGTGGAACCCGATCTGCGCGACCGCAAATGGGCGCAGGCCGGGGTCGACACCGCCGACGGCATCGGCGCGGCGATGCGCGGCGCCGGCGTGCCGTGGGGCTGGCTGGTCGGCATCGGGCTGGTGGTCGTCGTCGGGGTGGGCGGGCTCATCCTGTTCTCCCGCAAGCGTCGTCGCGATCGGGACCGGGCCGAACTGAGCAATGCCCGCGCGGTCGACCCGGCGGATTCGGGTGCGCTGGCGAAGCTGTCACTGCCGACGCTGCACGCGCTCTCACGCGAACGGCTCGTCGAGATCGACGACGCCGTGCGCACCAGCACCGAGGAACTGGCCTTGGCCACCAGCGAATTCGGCGAGACCGCGGTGACACCGTTCCGCACCGCGCTCGACGCCGCCCGCGCCGCGACCGCGAAGGCATTCACGATCCGCCAGCAGCTCGACGACGCCGTCCCGGAAACCCCGGACCAGCAGCGCGGCATGCTGATCGACCTGATCTCCACCGCGGGCAAGGCCGACCGCGAACTCGACGCCCAGGTGGCCGATTTCGACGCCATGCGCGATCTGCTCATCGACGCGCCCGCCCGGTTGGACGGGCTGACCCGCGACATCGTCGACCTGACCGCGCGCACACCAGCGTCCGACACCGAACTGGCCCGGCTGGATTCGGCCTACCCCGCCTCGGTGCTGGCGCCGATCCACGACAACGTGCGGATGGCGACGGAACGGATCACCTTCGCCGAGCAGAACATCGACACCGCCCGCACCGCGCTGACCCAGCCGGTCGGGCAGCAGGGCGGCGCGGTCGCGGCGATCCGCGCGGCCGAGGGCGCGATCGGCCAGGCCCGCACGCTGCTCGACGCGGTGGACCAGGCCGCGACCAACATCCAGCAGGCGCGCGACGGCCTGCCCGCCGCCCTCGACGAACTCCGCGCCGACCTCGCGGCCGCGGCGGCCCTGACCGAGTACGGCGGGCCCGAACTGGCCGCCGCCGTCGGCGCGGCCACCACGACGCTGAACACGGCCGCCACCGGCGCCGAATCCGATCCACTCGACGCCTTCCACGACGCCGTCACCGCCGACGCCGAACTGGACCGGGCCATCGCGGCGGCCTCGGATCGCAAACTCGCCGTGGAGGATCTGCGGCGCAGGCTCGATCGGACGCTCACCGACGCGGCCGCCCGCATCGACGCCGCGTCCTCGTTCATCACCACCCGGCGCGGTGGCGTCGACGCCGAGGCGCGGACCCGGCTCTCGGAGGCCCAACGTCATCTCGCCGAGGCCCGCGGGCTCGCGGCCACCGCGCCGGAGCGCGCGCTCGTCAGCGCGCAGACCGCCGCCGATCTGGGTGGACAGGCCTTGCAGCAGGCGCAGGCCAGCGTGCGCGCGTGGGAGTCGCGACAGCCCGTGGCGGGCAGTTCGCAGGCCGGTGCGGTGCTCGGCGGCATCCTGCTCGACGGGTTCCTGCGCGGCTCGATCGGCGGCGCGACCCGGCGCGGTGGCGGCGGTTTCGGTGGTGGCGGCGGCGGGTACCGGCCGGGTTCCTACGGCGGCTCGTCGGGGTCGCGCCGGGTCAGCCGGGGCGGCCGATTCTGAGCGCTTGACCCTCACACCGTGTGAGGCCGTACACCGGAAGGCGTCATGTTCAGTATCGGAGATTTCGCCAGACACGGTCAGGTGTCGGTGCGCATGCTGCGCCACTACGACGCCGTCGGATTGCTGCGGCCGGCCCGGGTCGACCCGGCCACCGGCTACCGGTTCTACGCGGCCGCCCAGCTGGCCCGGCTCAACCGGCTCGTCGCGCTCAAGGAGCTCGGGTTCACGCTCGAACAGGTGGGCCGGATGCTCGACCCCGGCCCCGGACCCGACGAGCTGCGCGGCATGCTCGCGGTGCGCCGGGCGGAGCTGGAGCAGCGGATCGCGGCCGACGGCGCCCGGCTGACCGAGGTCGAGGTGCGACTCCGCATCATCGAGAAGGAGGGCGTCATGCCCGATCAGGATGTCGTCGTCAAGTCGCTGCCCGCGGTCCGGGTGGCCGAATCGACCGGGGTCGCCGCGGGATTCGAGCCCGCCGCGATCAGCCCCGTGATCCAGCCGCTGTTCGGCGGGCTCTGGGAGAAGATCACCGAGGCCGGGATCCCCGTGGTCGGGCCCGCCATCGCGTACTACCGCGAGCTGCCCGACGGCACCGTCGGTATCCACGCGTGCGTGCCGGTCGACGTGGAACCCGATGCCGCGCCCGGATTCTCGATCGTCGACCTGCCCGCCCAGGGCCGGGTGGCGACCACCATCCACCGCGGCAGTGTCGACGGGATCGGCGCGGCCTGGCAGGCGCTGGGCCGCTGGGTGGAGGACAACGGGTACCGCACCGCGGCCCCGGTCCGCGAGGTCACCCTGGAGTGGACGCCCGACCCCGCCGGATGGGTCACCGAGCTCCAGGAACCGATCGCGCCGCGCTGATTGCCGCGGAAGGCCCGGTCAGGCGCTGGCCGCCTCCGCCGCCGCGGGGCGGCCGGTCAGCTCGGCGGCGAGCGCGGGCAGCAGTTCGCTCGCCCGCGGTCCGCCGCCGAGCCTGGCCAGGGTGAGCCGGCCGAGGTAGGTGTAGACGAGGAAGGTCACGGCCGCCGAGGCGCCGGTGGACGGGCGGGGGTGGGCCGAGAGGTAGACGATCTCGTAGTCGTCGAGGATCAGCCCGGTCGGCGCGCGGAAGGTGGGCACGGTGCCGGTATTGGTCAGGGCGATGTGCCCGGCGGTGGAGTGCACGCGGGTGGGACCGAAGAAGTCGGGGAAGTGCAGTACCGACTGTTCGATCACACCACCGGCCAGGTCGTCGTGCAGCGCGGTGCCGATCCGGCGGGCCAGCGCGACGATGTCGTCGGTCTCGGTGACGTCGGTGGTGAACGCGGCCAGGCCGGAGATGTTGGTGCCCGCGGCGGCGGCGAGCGGCGGGTCGAGGCGCCTGCGCATATCGACCGGGTAGAGACAGCCGACCTGCGCGACGTCGTAGAGCGCGGCGAAGGCGCGCAACGCCGCCGCGGTGACCAGCCCGTTCACACTCACCGCGTGGGTGCGCGCCAGTTCCAGGACCCGCGCCGTCTCGATGGGGTCCAGGTGGATCCGGTCCGGCCGCGCCAGCGCGGGCGTCGCGGGTGGCGAGGGTTCGACGACCCCGACCGCGTCGGCGACGACCAGCGGCCGGATCACGGCTTCGAGCCCCGACTTCGGTCCGCGGGTGGTCCCCCGCCGTGCCAGCAGCGACTCCAGCGACACCGGGTACTCGCGGGCGGCGGCCGCGATGGTGCCGGTCTCCACGTGGTCGGTGTAGTACCCCCACAGCCGCTCGAACAGCTCCACACAGTGCCCGGCATCGGCGACACTGTGGTGCACGAACAGCGTGACCCTGGCCCGATCCTCTTCGGCGAGAACCACATCCAGATAGCCCAGCTGGGCGCCGGGATCCATCGACTCGGTCGGGATGCGCACCTCGTCCGGATCACCGAAACTCACCCAGGCGCCGACCGGCTCGATGTGCCCGGGGCGCACCAGGATTCCGGTCTCGGTGTCGTCCTCGACGATCCGGCAGACCAGGATCGGGAAGGCGTGTTGCAGGGCGGCGAAGGCCGCGCCGAGGGCGGCCGCGTCGAGTTCACCGCGCAGGGTCACCGAGCGTCCGGTGAAGGTGGCGTGCCGAACGAATCGTTGTTCCGACGGGTCGAGCTCCCGCAGCACGTCTTCCGGTTCCCACAGCACAACGGAAAGAGTGAGGCACGCGGCCCACCGACGCAAACCGCCGGGTACGCACTGTGATCACCTGCACGCCGCCGCGCGTGCGCGATCGTCGCGTGGGAACGCGCGGAGCCCGCGTCGCACGTGGCGACGCGGGCTCCGGGCGGTCGGTATCAGGCGCCGAGGAGGCGGGTGGCGAGGTAGGACTCCACCTTGTCCAGGGCGATGCGCTCCTGCGCCATCGAGTCGCGCTCGCGGATCGTGACGGCCTGATCGTCGAGGGTGTCGAAGTCGACGGTGATGCAGAACGGGGTGCCGATCTCGTCCTGGCGACGGTAGCGGCGGCCGATGGCACCGGCGTCGTCGAAGTCGACGTTCCAGTGCTTGCGCAGCTGCGCGGCGAGGTCCTTGGCCTTGGGCGTCAGGTCGGCGTTGCGCGACAGCGGCAGCACCGCGGCCTTGACCGGCGACAGCCGCGGGTCCAGCCGCAGGCTGATCCGCTCCTCGGTGGTGCCCTTGGCGGTGGGCACCTGGTCGACGGTGTACGCGTCGACCAGGAACGCCATCAGCGAGCGGGTCAGACCGGCCGCCGGCTCGATGACGTACGGGATGTAGCGCTCACCGGAGGCCTGATCGAAGTAGCTCAGGTCGGTGCCCGAGTGCTCCGAATGCGTGCGCAGGTCGTAGTCGGTGCGGTTGGCGATGCCCTCGAGCTCGCCCCACTCGCTGCCCTGGAAGCGGAAGCGGTACTCGATGTCGGTGGTGCCGGCCGAGTAGTGCGACAGCTTTTCCTTGGGGTGGTCGTAGAGGCGCAGGTTGTCGGGATCGATGCCGAGGTCGGTGTACCAGGCCAGGCGGGTCTCGATCCAGTACTTGTGCCACTCGGCGTCTTCGCCGGGCTTGACGAAGAACTCCATCTCCATCTGCTCGAACTCGCGGGTCCGGAAGATGAAGTTGCCGGGGGTGATCTCGTTGCGGAAGCTCTTGCCGATCTGGGCGATGCCGAACGGCGGCTTCTTGCGCGCGGTGGTCTCGACGTTCTTGTAGTTGACGAAGATGCCCTGCGCGGTCTCGGGGCGCAGGTAGTGCAGGCCCTCTTCGTCGTCGACCGGGCCGAGGAAGGTCTTGAGCAGGCCGGAGAAGTTCTTCGGCTCGGTCCACTTGCCCGGCTGGCCGGTCTCGGGATCGTTGATGTCGGCCAGGCCGTTGGCCGGCGGGTGGCCGTGCTTCTCCTCGTACGCCTCGAGCAGGTGATCGGCGCGGTAGCGCTTGTGCGTGTGCAGCGACTCGACCAGCGGATCGGAGAAGGTCTCGACGTGGCCGGAGGCCTCCCAGACCTGGCGCGGCAGGATCACCGAGGAGTCGAGGCCGACGACATCGTCGCGGCTGGTGACCATGGTCCGCCACCACTGCCGCTTGAT
Source organism: Nocardia sp. NPDC051833 (assembly GCF_040681225.1). Taxonomy (NCBI): domain Bacteria; kingdom Bacillati; phylum Actinomycetota; class Actinomycetes; order Mycobacteriales; family Nocardiaceae; genus Nocardia; species Nocardia sp. NPDC051833. The sequence continues at coordinate 417,056 of NZ_JBFAYK010000004.1, read as the reverse complement.
GTTCTCCTTCAGTTCGACGCCAAGCGGACCGTAGTCCCACGCCGACTTGGTGCCTCCGTAGATCTCACCGCACGGGTAAACCAGGCCCCGGCGCTTGGCGAGGTTGGCAACGGTGTCCACCTTCGACTTGGGTGCCACGCGAGATTTCTCCATCCCTTGGGAGTCGGACAAGTATGTCGACAAGGGTATCGGCACCGGCCAACCGGTTTTGCACCGCACGGGCGAAGTAGCGCCGCGACGGCCGCTCGGCGCCAGGTTCGGCACTTTCTCGGACAACCGGCGGGCCTGGTGTCCGCCGATGTTCTTCAATGGAGGCAGTCGAGTTCGAACCGGGGGGTTCGTCATGCATCAGCTGCCACCTGATCCGTTCGATGCCGCGGCCCCGCGTCGCCCGGCCGAGTCCGTGCGCCCGCGGTCGAAACGGGCGGCCGCCGTCGCCGTCCTGACACTGGTGGCGACACTGCTGCTCGCGGTGACCCTGGTGCTGCTGTGGATGGACCGCGGCTCCGCGCCCACGCTGGTGCTGCCGACGGTCCCCGAGCGAGCCGCGATCGATCCGGCGCGGCCGTTCCTGAATACGCCCGCGATCACCTGGGCCGAAGGCGAGGCCGGAATCGTCGTCGCCCCGGCGACACCGGTGGGCCGGTATCCCGCCGAGCAGGTGGCCGCGGTCATGGAGCGGGTGCGGCAGGTGATCGTCGCCGCCCGGTTGAATCGCCATGTGCTCGAATCCCATGACGCCGAGCCGGTACTCGCGCTGCTGTCGGCCCAGGCGGCCACCGGCGCGCGCGAGCTGATCCGGCCGGGCAACGAGGCCGAGACCTGGTGGGTGTCGGCCAAGATCGCCGAGGGCTACTCGCTGCTGCCCGCGACGCCCCGGGTGATCGGCACGATGACGGCGCGCGTCGGCCCCGACGGCGAACTGGTGATCAGCACCAACTACCTGGTGGCCTACGCCTTCGAGGCCTGGAACGTGACCCAGCTCGACGATCCACTCGATATCGTGGCCGTCGACCGCTGGGAGGTCGACTACGAGTGGGTCGAGGATTCGCGGTACGCCGAGGAGTCCCAGGGCCTGCACCTCGGCGCGACGCGCGGGTTCACCTTCGGCGCCAATTGCGCGATGGTCCGCGCGGGGTTCCTGGCGCCGGGCTACAGCGACACCGGCCTGGCCACCGGCCCGAGCAGCCAGCCGGTGGAGGCGTACTTCGATCCGAACGCGCCGCTGGACGAGCACAGCAACTGCTGATCGTCCCAGCTCAGCGCGCCACGTTCGACATGCGCACGTCTGCATGTCAAAATGGCATCGGTTTCCATTAAGGAGTTGGTTGATGACCACCGATGCCACGGCCGCACACGCGCACAGCCCGTATCACTCCCCCGCCCCCGCTACGGTGCCCGCGCGCCAGGTGCTCGAGGACGCGGGCGAGCTGCTGCGCGCGCTGGCCGCTCCGGTGCGGATCGCGATCGTGCTGCAGCTGCGCGAGTCGCCGCGCTGTGTGCACGAACTGGTCGACGCCCTCGGGGTCACCCAGCCGCTGGTCAGCCAGCACCTGCGCATCCTCAAGTCGGCGGGCGTCGTGCACGGCGAGCGCTCGGGCCGCGAGGTGCTCTACGAACTCGTCGACGACCATCTGGCACACATCGTCGTCGACGCCGTCGCCCACGCCGAGGAAGGGTAATCCGGTGGCAGACAATCCCTCCGGCAAGCAGGTCGGGATCCGCAGCACCCGCCAGCGCAGCGCGATCTCGGCGCTGCTCAGCGATATCGACGAATTCCGTTCCGCCCAGGAACTGCACGACGAGCTCCGCAAGCGCGGCGAGGGCATCGGCCTGACGACCGTCTACCGCACCCTGCAATCACTGGCCGACGCGGGCATGGTCGACGTGCTGCGCACCGACTCCGGCGAGTCCGTCTACCGCCAGTGCTCGAGCGGGCACCACCACCACCTGGTCTGCCGGCACTGCGGCCGCACCGTCGAGGTAGAGGGCCCGACGGTCGAGGCGTGGGCCGCGACCATCGCGGGCGAGCACGGCTTCACCGAGGTCAGCCACACCCTGGAGATCTTCGGCACCTGCCGCGAGTGCGTCGACGCCCGCGCCCGCGCCGAGAAGGACGAGACCGCGACGGTCTAGCCATGTGACTCACGTCACATGATGGAACCCCCGGTTCGACTGCCCCGTCCAACCTTCACGAAGAGACCGATCCGCGCGGTGGTACCGACGGCCCCTGGCCGCCTCGGCGCCGAAGGAGGGGGCAATCGTGAGCACACTCGGTGTCGAACCCGATCAACTGAAATCCCTGGCGACGACGTGGCGGCAGGAGGCCGACGCGGTCGGCACGCTCGCCTGGTCGGCCATGGGCGAGGCCACCGGCGACGGCAGCGATGTCCTCGCCACCGTCCGCGCCATGACCGACCCCGCGCAGCAGGCGATGTCCTCGATCTCGACCAGGTACACCACCCTGGCCGACCTGATCGACAAGTTCTCCGCCGACATCCAGGCGAAGGACGCCGAGATCGCGGGCGAGATCGGGAAGCTGGGTTCCCGCTGATGCGCCCGACCCTCCCCCAGCTCGACGGCTGGAACCTCGACGGCCTGCACCGCGCCGCCGAGGCCGCACGCGCCAATGCCGATGTCGTGTCCACCTCGGTCGACGACTGCTCGCGCGCCATCGCCACGGCGGGCGGCTGGCACGGCCGGACCAGGGACGCGGCGGGCAGCCGGATCGACGAGGAAGTCGACCACGGCTACGAAGTACGCACCGTGCTGCTGCGGATCGCCGACGACGCCGAAGACGCGTACCAGGGCCTGAAGCACGCCCGCACCTACGTCCTCGACCAGCGAACCTCGGCCGTTGGCCAGGGTTTCCAGGTCGAACCCGACGGCCGGGTCTCGCACTCCGATCCCGCGAAGGAGGGCGCGGCGGGTGTCTTCCAGCTGAACCTGTTCGGCGGCCTGGACGAAATCGAGCGCCTGGACAGCCAGTTCGGTACCCGTCTGAAGGAATCGCTGGCCGACCTGACCGCGATCCGCGACGGCCAGCCCGACATCACCCTCGCCGACGGCACCGTCCGCGACCCCGATGCCGTGGCGATCCAGCTGGCCGCGATGTCGGACGACGAGCGCGCGACCTTCCTGGCCGGGCTGAGCCCGGAGGCGCAACGTCAGCTGGTGATCGCCGCGCCGGAGAAACTCGGCAATCTCAACGGCGTGCCGTTCGCCCTGCGGATCGAGGCCAACGAGATCAACATCCGCAACGCGCTGACGACGGAGAAGGCGAAACCGGATCCCGACGAATCACGGGTCAAGCAGTTGGAGGCGATGCTCGCGCCGATCCCGAATCCCGAGGGCACCGGCACGCTCACCGCGGCCGCCGCCGCGACCGGCGACAACGCGACGCCCCGGCTCGACATGGTCGACCGCAAGTTCGTCATGTTCAGCACCGAGGGCAACGGCCGGATGATCGAGATGCTCGGCTCGATGAAGGCGGGCTCACCCGGTGTCGGCGTGTACGTCCCCGGCACCTCGACCAACCTGAACGGGTCCGGTTCCAATCACGTCGCCGCGTGGAATCTCGCCGACAAGACCAGCAGCCCCGTCTTCCTCTATATGGAAGGCGATTTCCCGCAGAGCCTGACCAGCCTCTCCGACGGTGCGCCGAGCCCCCGGTTCGCCGCCGACATGGCACCGAAGCTGGTGGAGTTCGGTCAGGAGATCGACCGGGAGGTGGCCGCGAGCACCCCCGGCACTCCGGTGACCTACGTCGGCCACTCCTACGGCGGTTCGATCGTCGGCTCCGCCGAGCAGCTCGGTCTGCGCGCGGATCGCATCTTGCACGCCTCCTCCGCGGGCACCGGCGTGTTCGATACCGGCTGGAACAACCCGAACCCGAACGTGCAGCGGTACTCGATGACGGCGCCGGGCGATCTGATCGGGGTGGTGCAGTCGTATCCCGAAGGGGGACTGAACATTCCGGGCGGAATCCACCTCCCAGGCAATCCGCACGCGTCCGAGGCGCTGGGTGGGGATCCGGACGAGGCCCCCGGGGTGATCCGGCTCGACACCGGGTACTACAGCCGAACCTCCACCGACGAACCACCCGAGGTCATCTTCGGAACCAACGGCCACGGACGGTACTGGGACGATCCCGGCTCGACCGCCTTCCGCAATATCGTCGGTGTCATCGAGGGATCGTCGGCGGCCGCCTACGTCGAACGCGGGATCGAGACCCCCTATGTGGATATCGGCTTGGGCGACAACGGAAACGGCGGCAAGGAGTCCTTCGATGCCGCGAAGGCCGCCGCTGCGGAACAAGCAGCCGCTGTGCTCGGCATCGATATCGACCCCGACGCCAGCCCACGGGTCACCGACAATCCGGACACCGGCGCGCAGATCGGGATCCGGTGAAGGCCGCCGCACTACTGGTCATGGCGGCGGTAGTGCTGTCCGGTTGCACGATTCTGGAAGAGCAGGGCCCGACGAACGAGGACGTCTTGAAAGGGACCGGCCTGACCGTCGCGGCGGCCAAGCCGATCGTCGCGGACAATTTCGAACTCATCTGGCCCGCGCCACTGTCCGTCGACCCGGAGACGGTCAGTGTGCGCACCGGCTGCCGATCCAGCATGACCTCCATCAGCGGTGAAGGTCCGCCATGGCGCCCGAGATACGAGCGAGAGGTGGTCGATCCCTCGCAGGAATTCATCGACCGCGCCATGGCGAATCTCGAGGCGATGACCGCCCGCGGCTTCACCCTCGTGCCCAGCCAGAATCCCTCCGAAGACCCGGTGAGCAGGTACTACCGGGACTCCCGCGGGTTCTCGGTGGCGTCGTCGCGGACGCGGGTCGGCAAGAACAACGAGGAGGTGCGGTTCATCATGGCCTCCACCTCCCCGTGCGCGGCGGAGTGACGGCCGACCGGCCGGGCACCGCACCGCGCGCCATCGGACGACCCGGCAGTGCGATCGAGGTTCGGACTAGACTCTGCACAGCCGTCATCGCTCGGGCACGAGCGCACAGCTGTCTACACCAGGAGGGGATGGTCGAGATGACAGTGGGAGGCCATGTGTGGAAGGCCGTCGGCATCGCCGCCATCGGGCTGGTGGTCGCCGGTTGCGGAGACAGCGGAGGGGGGACCGCCGCGCCGACGACGACCGCGGTGAGCGTGGCGGCGAGCCCGACTTCGGTGGATGCCGAGGCGAAGGTGTGGGATCCGTGTTCGCTGCCGGATTCGGCGATCAGCGGGGTGGGGCTGAATGCCAGCAGCAGGAAGAAGGACGTCGCGGGCGTGGACTTCACCGGGTGGAAGGTCTGCAGCTGGACCGATTCGGACAAGAAGTACACCTTTGCGGTCATGGCGTCGGAGCACACACTGGCCGAGTCCCGACAACGAACCAGCGAATACACCGGGTGGACCGAACTCGAGATCGGATCGCACAAAGCACTCGAGTTCCGGCCAATCGGTTCCGCCAATGATGTGGCCTGCTACGTCACCGTCGAGGTACCCAACGGTTCGGTCGACTTCAAGGTTCAGAATCGCGTCAGCGCGGTGGGAGCCGCCGAGCCGTGTGGTGAGACTCGGCGACTGAGCACGGCACTGGTCCAGTACCTTCCTGCGAACTGACGGAGAGCAGATGGTTCTCGGAATCAACCCAAATCAGTGGAATCAGCTACTCACCCAAGCGAATGCTGGTGAGCTGTCACTCGATCCTGAGATCGGTAGGGACCTGGATCGAGTGTGCGACGACCATCTGGACCGACTCGAAGAGGTCTACGAGCTCGTCGACCGTGTGAAACGCATTGACGGGTTCGGCTCTTTCAATTCGAGTCAGACCCTGGCGAGCAAGTTCTCCCAGACCGCGTCCGGCGGCGACCGAGCACTGGACACAGTCCTCCGCCAGCACATCGAAGCTGTCCAGACCGCGAAAGAGGTTGTCGCCAAAGCGATTGCCAACTTCGTCGCCCAGGACGGCGCCCTCGCCACCGAGATCTCCGCGACAGGAGAACCGCAGTGACCTACGACGAGTACAAGAGCAGGGTCATCGCCGCGCAGCAGCAGTGGAACGACGAGCGCACCCGCATCTACGACCGGCAGCAGCAGGGCAACTACGCCACGATCTTCGGCGGCGACACCCAGCCCCCGCACATCACCACGCCCGACAGCTACGACAGCATGTCGCTCGCGCAGATGCAGGCCGCGGTGGCGGCGATGAAGCCGAAACTCGTCGACGACGCGGTGACGGCGTGGGCCAATATCGGGATGAACCTGATGGGGACGTTCTACAAGTTCAATCAGGAGTTCGCCCGCACCGTCACCGGCGCGAACGGGCACAGCGGGTGGACGGGCGCCGCCGCGTCGGCGGCGGTGACCGCGGTGAACAACTATGCGGAGCAGTCGATTCCGCTGTCCCAGGCGGCGACGGCGATCAGCCTGAAACTGTCCGAGATGCGGACCGGGATCGAGGAGACCCAGGCGCTCATGCCGGGTCTGACCGCGCGGGAGTCGGTCACCGGCAAGACCCTGCCCGGCGACGGGGTGATGAAGGTCGACGAGCACAACCAGAAGGAAGCCGAGGACGAGGGTCGCCGGATCCTGCGCACCGTCTACGGTCAGGTGGCCGTCCAGACCGACAACGGTGTCCCCTTTCTGCCCTCCGCGCCGACGATCACCAGCGGGACCGGTGACACCGGCGTGACGGGCGGCAACGGCGGCACGAATACCGGTGGGACCCAAGGCGGGACCACGACCGACGGTGCGACCACCGACGGCACGGTGCCGGAGACGCCGGGTGAGGGCACCTCCCCCGAGGACACCGACACCTCGTCGTCGACCACGCCGTCGTCCACCGACGCCGGGTCGACCACGGCGCAGAGCACCACGCCGCAGTCCACCACGCCGAACACCACAACCCCGGGTTCGACCACCCCGGGAACGACGACCGCTCCCGGGACGACGACCCCGGGCACGACCACGCCGGGAACAGGTCGCCCCACCGGCACCGGGCGCGGCTCGGGCGGTTCACCCGGCGGCGGGTCGCCGTCGACGCCGGGAACGGGTCGCAGTACTCCCGGCAGCCAGTCCCCCGCCGCCGCGGCCGCCGCGGCGGGTCGCGCGGGTGCGGCGACCGGGGCGCGCGGTGCGGCGGGCATGGGCGGGATGGGTGCGCCGGGCGCGGGTCGCGGCGGATCCGACGACGAACGGACGAAGGGCGTCCCCGACTACCTGATCACCCAGGAAAACGGCGAACTACTGATCGGCACGGACGGGCTCCGGACCGTGCCCCCGGTGATCGGCGGAGACAGCGACAGTGCAGCGGGCTGAATTCACCGGCATCGAGTTCGAGATCCTGTGGTCGGGTTACGGTCGGGACCGGCTGCCCTACCCGTTGCAGTACCGCACCGACATCACCGACTTCGACGAGTTGAAGCGGCACCGGGAGGCGGCGGTCGAGAAGCTGCTCGGCAAGTACGACCCCGCCGTCGAATACGCTCTGGCCGTGCTGCTCGAACCCGAGGCCAGGGTCGAATCCAAAGGCTATGTCGGGCAGGACGACTCGAATGTCGTGCGCTTCCACGGCGCGATCCGCGGCCGCGCGGGCGCGACCCTGACGCAGGCCCGCGGTCCGGCCGAGGACATCGGCGGCGACGTCGTCATGACGTACTGCACCGCCGATCAGGTCGCCGCCCTCGCGGTCGCGGCCCTGCCCCGCGCGAAGGCGGGGACCAAGCCGCCGGTGGAGGTCCGGCGCGAACAGCTCGCCGCCGAAGAGGAACACTTCGAATACCGGGCGGGCCAGCTCAGCTCGGCCGACCAGCTCAATCGCGTCTTCCGCCGCAAACGCCACGCCTTCGGCGAGATCTCCGCCTTCTCCGGACCCGCCGTGGACGCCCGGCCCGGTCCCGGCCGCACCTTCTGGTGGATGGACTACGACGACGGCCGCTACTACGTGAAAACCGGCGACCCGATCATCGCCGAACCGCTGCCCACCGACCGGATGATCGCCGGCATCCGCCGCATGCTCGCCCGGGCCCAGCGCTACCACCAGGAATTCGGCGAGCCCGACGAACGCCTCGCCTGAGCGCCGTCACCACCCACCGTCGAACAGTGCTTGCAGCGCGGGCAGCGGTTCCGCGACCGTCGTCGTATTCGCCACCGCGACAACGGCGAACACCACGGCCAGCCCCATCGCGAGCAACCCGAGCCCGGCGAGCACCGCCCGCTCCCCCGACGACTTCCCCGCCCGCCGTGTCCACAGCACCATGGTCGCGATGCCGAAGCCCACCGCGACCACGGACGAAATCACCACCATCGCCACGTGATAGCGCGTGAAGTCATCGATCATCACCTCGAGCGCGGGCGAGGAACCCACCTCGGCCGACACCGCCAACTGCTGATTCACCTCCGCCAAGGTCCCGGCCAATTCGGGCCCGACGGGATCGTCGAACAGCATCGGCAAGACCGACGCGTAGGGCGCCACCGCGCCTTGCGCATTCGCCATCACCGCGAGCAGGGCGAGCACCGCGAACAGCGTGACCACCGCACCGGCCGTGCCGAGCACGAGCCGACGCACGCACCCCGCATCGCTGTCCCGCCCGACGGCATCCCACAGCACCGCGGCCAGCACCGCCAGCACCCCCAGCAGCACAACGGCGATCAGCCCTTTGACCAGGTGGTACCGAAACCAGTACTCGACCACGTCGTTCAGCGCGGGCGAGAACTCCCCGTCCCCGGAACTCCAGTACCCGGCGAAGGCCACCCGCAGCGCCCGTCGCAGCTCTCCTTCACTGCCGATCCCGCCCTCGGATCCCCATCCCGCCACGATCCCCGGAACGAGCACGAACGCGATGCCGAGCAGCACCGCCACCCCACCGAGCCCCGCGACCCCACGCCCGGACAACCGCATCCCGCGCGGCGCCACCGCCACACCACCCACGACGATTCCTCCGATCAGAATCGGCAACTACGACACCGTCGGTCGCCCACTCCGATGCTAGCGAGACGTTCCCGACGCGAGGGAGATCGCGATAGAATTCGGGGTTCGTAGAGGTCGACTCCTGACCGGAGAACACTGTGACCGAAGCCGACTACATCGTCGTGGGAGCGGGGAGCGCGGGCTGTGCGGTCGCGCGCAGGCTCGCCGACAGCGGCGCGGCCGTGGTGCTGATCGAGGCGGGTACGGCCGATGACAAGGGTTGGGCGAAGGCGCTCTTCCGGATTCCCGGCGCGATCAATGTCATGCACTCGACGCCGCAGCTGAAGAAGCTGTTCGACTGGGGCGACAAGTCGACACCGCAGCACCATGCGCTCGATCGCCGGATTCCCATGACACACGGCCGGGTGCTGGGCGGGTCGAGTTCGGTCAACGGCATGCTCTTCGTCCGGGGTAACCGGAAGAACTTCGACGACTGGGCCGCCGAAGGCTGTCGCGGGTGGGCCTACGAGGACGTGCTGCCGTACTTCCAGCGGATGGAGGACTGGGAGGGCGGCGCGAACGCGTGGCGTGGGGCGGGCGGCCCGATCAAGGTCACCCGCCAGCACCGCATCACCGACGCGGCACGTGCCTTCATGGACGCCACCGTGGCACGCCTGGGTGTGCCGGAGCTCGACGACTACAACGGGGCGAGCCAGGAAGGTGTCGCGGTCTTCCAGCAGAGCGCCGCGCACGGTGTGCGGTACTCCGCGGCCAAGGGCTACCTGCACGACGATTCGGTGCCCGGTCTCGTCGTGCTCACGGAGACGACGGTGACGAGGATCGTCATCGACGGCTCACGGGCGACGGGGGTGGAGATCCTGGTCGACGGCGGTACGCGGGTGATCGGGGCCTCGCGCGAGGTCATCGTCTCGGCGGGCACGTTCGGGTCGCCGCAGATTCTGCAACTGTCGGGAATCGGCCCCGCCGCGCACCTGGCCGAGCACGGCATCGCCGTCGTCGCGGATCTGCCGGTGGGCGACAACCTGCACGACCATCTGTTCGTCCCGCTGTCGTTCCGGATGCGGTCGGCGTTGCGTAAGCCGACAGCGCCCTATTTCCTGCGCGGATTGGCGGCCGAACAGCTGCGTCCGGGATCGTCGTGGGCGGCCGGTTCCTCGTTCGAGTCCGTCGCCTTCGTGCGCACCTCGCACGCGCGCGAGATCCCCGACCTGCAACTGCTCAGTCTGTACTGGGTGTATCCGTCGCCGAATCAGGACTCCGACAAGCGCGTCGTCCCGGCGACCAAGAAGCCGGGTCAGAGCGTCTTCCCCGCGCTCATCTACCCCGAGAGCCGGGGCACCGTCCGCTTGGCCTCGGCCGATCCGGGGGCCGCGCCACTCATCGATCCGGCCTATCTGACGGCGCCCGCAGACACCGAGGTGCTCCTGGAAGGCATCGACATGGTCCGCGCGATCATGGCGGGAACCGGCGACAACCAGGGCGAGATCATCCCGGGCGCGGACTTCACCGACCCGGCCGCGATGCGCGCGGAACTACCGAACCGCATCCACACCGTCTATCACCCGGTCGGCACGGTCCGCATGGGTGTCGACGACCGCGCGGTCGTGGATCCCGACCTCCGCGTACGCGGCATCGACGGCCTCCGCGTCGCCGACGCCTCGATCATGCCGACCGTCACCGGCGGCAACACCAACGCCCCCACAATCATGATCGGCGAGAAATGCGCCGCCCTGATCCTGAACAGCTGAGACGGCAGAAGTTCCGGACTAGTCGCGCTTCGCATAGGGAAGCGCGATCTTCGCCGACTTCATCATGTCCTCGTACGAGGTCTGTAGACCGTGCATCGTTCGAGTCAATTCGCCGAGGACGAAGGTGGCCTCCTCGATGTCGCCGGTGTTCAGGAGGTCTTTCAGTTCGGCGAGGGTCTCGTTCAGGACGCTGAGCGTGTCACCCTGAACGAGCAGACCGGGAAACTTGCGTCCGAACCATCTGAGCAGCGCGTAGTCGCCGCGTGTGGCCATCGCTTCGATGCTCGTGTCGGCTATCAGTTCGCACAGGCCATCGGTAGTTCGAGGAAGGTAGAGCGACTTCGCCGCAGCCTGGAGCCGCTCGAAATACGCACGAGTGATCTGGTGTTCGTCCTCGTACAGCGACGAACACAGAGTGTCGAAGGCGATTCCGTACTCGCCCGCCCCGACCAACTCCCGAATGTCGTCACGGATCGCGGACGAGGTGATCGGTGAGTCGTCGACCAACCCGAGCAGCATCGTGTCGTCTTCGTTCATCGCAGCTCCATGGGTGTCAGACGGGGAGGTCGCGCCAGGGGCGGAGGGGGATGGTGGTGCGGAAGGCTTCGATGGCGGCGGCGACCTCGAAGGGGGTGGTGGCGTGGGTTAAGTGGTCGGTGTAGAGGACCCGGCTGGCGACGGTGTCGAGGTCGAAGCCCCAGGTCATCGACATCAGGGGGTTGATGAAGAGGTCGGAGTTGTTGGTGCGGGTGCGTTCCAGGGAGTGGTGATTGCCGAATGCGCCGCGGGCGGCGTCGGTGATGGACGCGCTGACGATGCTCTCGCGGCCGGGGGTGTGGCGTTGGGTCCAGGCGACGGCGTCGAGCCAGGCGTCGACGGCGGGTGTGCCGGGGGTGAGGGCGAAGACGCCGTGGTAGGCGCCGAGTTCGGCCAGGGCGGCGACGTTTTCGAGGAAGTGGGCGTGGCAGACGCCGTGGTAGGTGTCGATGCCGAAGCCGACGCAGGTGGCGAGTTTGACGGGGAGATCGAGGGCGGCGGCGGCGAGCAGGCTGGTGACGTCTTCCACCGGGGTGCCGAGGCCGGCTTCGTCGCCGGTCATCAGGAGATCGGTGCCGCCGTCGACGAGGACGACGGCGTCCAGGCGCAGTTCCCGGGCCAGCCATGCGTAGGCGGCGCGCACCGCCGCCGGTCCACCCTTGCGGATCAGATAGACCGTGTCGGGGTGGCCGTGGTCGGCCAGCCAAGTGGCGACGTGTTTCTCCGGGAAGTAGTGCTGCTGGCCTTCCGTGTCGGCGTCGACCTCGAACACCCCGGGCGCGACGGGTTTCGCCGTGGTGCGGGTGGCGGCGGTGAAGGTGAGGTTCGCCAGGAAGACGGTCTTGCCGCGTTCGTGGAGGGCGAAGGCGATCGGCAGACCGCTGAGGAGGTCGAAGCCGCCGCCCGCACCCGCGATCAGGATTCGCTCGGAGTCGCGGAGCGGGAACAGGACCGAGGAATCGAGGAGGGAGGGGGATGCCGTCGCGTGGGTTGATGCGGGTCGGTTCCGGTCCGCACTCATGACTTCCCCCTCGGACTCCGCTTTCTTCGCCACCGTAGCCAAGTCGATCCCGGCGTGCCACGGCTGCATCGACGTGCGGACCGCTGACACGGCGATGCTCCGCACGAAAGTCGTTCGTGCGGAGCATCTTCGCGAGGGATCTCAGGCGGGAACGGCGACCGGTGCCGGGGTGGCCTCCGGGGCGGCCGAGGAGCGCAGTGCGCCGATTCCGAGCAGGGCGAGACCGGCCGCCGACCAGGTGAGCAGCACCGCGAGCGGAGCCGGCGCGCCCGCACCGTCGAAGTAGGCGACCGAGCGCAGCAGCGACGCGGCCGCGCCGGGCGGGCACAGCTGGCCGATGGCGCCCCAGGGCTGCGGCAGGAGTTCGGGGGCGGAGGTGGCGGCCGAGAACGGGTTGCCGATGAGGAGCATGAGCAGCGCGCCGAGGCCGATACCGGGGCGGCCGATGGCGGCGGCCAGGCCGACGATGGTGGCGGAGACCGCGAAGGCGGCCAGGCCGGCGATCGCGGCGAGTTCCAGGTAGGAGCCGGGGACGATCGAGAGCCAGGTGTGGAAGACCAGGGTGCTGAGCAGACCACCGGCGACGCCGAACGTGAGCAGGCCGGCGAGGCGGCCGCCGAGGCCCGGGATCAGCAGGGTGAGCAGGACACCCGCCGCGATGCCGGACATGACCAGCGGCAGCACCATCGAGCCGAAGCCCGCGCCACGCGGGTCGTCGGGGTCGGTGGCGACGACGTCCTGGACCGGCGCGGCGGGGGCACCGCTGAGCTGCTGGGCCAGGGCGGTGAGCTGCTGGGCGACCGCGGGTGAGGCGGCCGAGGCGACCAGGACCTGCGGCGCGCCCTCGCCGGTGACGACGGCGCCGTAGATCTCGTTGTCGGTGAGCGCCGCCCGGGCGGCGGCACCGTCGGCGAGGGTGGTGATCTCGAAGGCGTCGGGACTGCGCTGCTGCAACTGCTGGGTGACCTGCGCGGACTGCGGACCGGTGACGGCGATGGGCAGGTCGCGCGGGGCGAGGTTGACGGCGGGCCAGGCGAAGGCGATCAGGAGCAGCGCCTGCAGCAGGGTGGCTGCGAGGCCGAGAGCCACTGCTCGTCGGGTGATCGACATGACATTCTCCCTTTAAAGCGAATGTTCGTTCTTTTTGATGGCTTCACGGTCCCATCAGCGGGGCATCCTTGTCAAGAACGGATATTCGTTTTATTTTTGACCCATGCCCCGAGTCAGCGAAGAACACCTGGAGCGCCGCCGGAAACAGATCCTCGAGGCCGCGCAGCGATGCTTCACCCGCAAGGGCTTCCACGAGACGTCGATGCAGGACGTGTTCGCCGAGTCCGGACTGTCCGCGGGGGCGGTCTACCGCTATTTCGCCAGCAAGAACGACATCATCTTCGCGCTGATCGTGGAGACGATGACCCCGTTGCGCGGCCGGATGGCCGAGATCATCCGCAGCGAGACCCCGCCGACGCCCGCCGAGGTGGTGCGCATGGTGACCGCCGAGGTGATCGAACGCGGCGGGCCGGACGGTCCCCTCCGGCTGGCGCCGCAGGCCTGGGCGCTGGCGATGGTCCAGCCCGAAGCGAGCGTTCCGGTGCGCCACGCGATCGCGTCCATGCGTGATCTGTGGCGCGAGTACGCGGTGCGGATGCGGGACCTGGGCTGGATCGCGCCCGACGCCGACGTCGACGCGCTGGCCAAGGCGATCATCGGGGTGCTGCCCGGTTTCATGCTGCAGCACCTGCTGCTCGGCGACGCCGACCCGGACACCTTCGCCCGTGGCATCGACGTGCTGATGACGATCGAACCGGGCGGTGCGGGTTAGAAAGCTCACTGTTACGCACGCGGTCGAGCGGGTAGGTTCGGGTGCGGTGCCGGTCGGGGTCGAGCGCCGAAAACACCGAACAACGATTCGACCAGGGAGTTTCCTGTGGCATTTCACCGACGAACCCTTCGATCGCGCGGGATCGCCGTCCTGGCGGCCGCGGCCGTGCTGCCGCTGGCCCTCGCGGGCACCGCGCAGGCACGCAAGATCGGCGACTTCGAGGTGGGCGGCGCGATCGAGATCGAATACGACCAGGCGGGCGGCGCCGCGCTCGGTGACCCCACCTCCCCCGAATCCGACGCCGCGGCGGGCGGCAAGTACCAGACCTTCGCCAACAACGCGGCGATCTACTGGCATCCCGACACCAACGCCAACACCGTCGCCGGGCAGATCCGCGACAAGTTCGCCGAGCTCGGCAACGAGGGCGGCAAGCTCGGCTACCCGGTCAGCCGCGAGGAGTCGACCCCGGGTGGCAGCGGCCGCTACAACCACTTCCAGAAGGGCTCGATCTACTGGTCCGTCGGCACCGGCGCGCACCAGATCAGCGGCCCGATCCGGGACAAGTGGGCCGCGCTCGGCTGGGAGTCGAGCCCGCTGGGCTTCCCGCTGAGCGACGTCTCCAAGGCGGGCAAGGGCGACGGCCAGTTCTCGCTGTTCCCGACCGGCGCCATCTACTGGTCCTCGACGACCGGCGCGCACGCGGTGTGGGGCAGCATCCAGGCCGACTGGATCCGCGCCGGTTCCGAAGGCGGCCGCTACGGCTACCCGACCAGCGACGAATACGACTACCAGGGCGGCAAGGCCCAGGATTTCCAGGGCGGCAAGATCACCTGGAAGCCGTCGAACTGACGCCTACGGCGCGAGCAGGCCCTGCCTGGCCCTGCTCGCGCCGGTCAGCGTGAGCAGCAGCATGGTGGTGAGGGCCTGATCGTCGAGGCCCTCGGCGGGGAACGTGTAGCGCAGGATGACATCGCCCAGCTTGCCGCGCCCGATCAGGGTGACCGAGCCGAACTGGATCTCGTTGTTGCGCTCGGCGACGCGCTTGTGCAGCTGCGGCTTGAGCGGCCGGTCCCAGGCCAGCACGCTGGTCAGCGACAGCACCGTGAGCCCGGGCGCGAGGGTGACGGCGCGGATCGAGCACAGCGCGCCGTCGTATTCGAAGCCGAGCGAGCCGTCGGCGTCGACGCGGATGTCGATGTCCTGCATCTGCAGGCAGGCGCCGGTGCGCGCCTGCAGGTCCAGTTCGGGCGTGACCACCGCGTCCATGTCGGCTCCGTCGCTCATTTGGTACCGCCGAAGCGGCGATCGCGCTTGGCGTATTCCAGGCACGCGTCCCACAGGTTACGCCGATCGAAATCGGGGAAAAGCGTGTCCTGGTAGACGAATTCGGCGTACGCGGCCTGCCAGATGAGGAAGTTCGAGCTGCGGAACTCGCCGGAGGGACGCAGGAACAGGTCGACGTCGGGCATATCGGGTTCGTCGAGGTACCGGGCGACGGTCGCCTCGTCGATCTTCTCCGGATCGATCTCGCCCGCGGCCACCCGGCGCGCGATCTCCCGTGCGGCGTCGGCGATCTCGGCGCGGCCGCCGTAGTTGACGCACATGGTCAGCGTCATCACGTCGTTGTCCTCGGTGAGCTCCTCGGCGACCTCGAGCTCCTTGATCACGCTGCGCCACAGGCGCGGTCGGCGCCCGGCCCAGCGCACGCGCACGCCCATCTCGTGCATCTCGTCGCGGCGACGGCGGATCACGTCGCGGTTGAAGCCCATCAGGAAGCGCACCTCGTCGGGGCTGCGCCGCCAGTTCTCGGTGGAGAAGGCGTAGGCCGACAGCCACTTGACGCCGATCTCGATACAGCCTTCGACGGCGTCCATGAGCACGGCCTCGCCGCGTTCGTGACCGGCGGTGCGCGGCAGGCCACGCTCCTGCGCCCAGCGGCCGTTGCCGTCCATCACCAGCGCGACGTGGTTGGGGACGAGCTCCGGCGGGATCGCGGGCGGCCGCGCACCCGAGGGGTGCGGCGACGGTGGGCGAACGGTGCGGGCCGTCTTGCTCGCGGTGGAAGAGTCACGACGCAGGATCACGGCTTCCATCCTGCCTGATCGTCTCGCGCGGCCCGCACGGGCTCCGGCATCCGCACGGGCGACCGGCGCCCGCTGTCGTCAGCCGACGCGGTCGACCACGGGGGCTGCGGCGTCGGTCCGCGAGCGCTCGATCAGCGGCAGGGTGCGCAGCTGCCGTTCCAGGTGCCACTGCAGGTGGGCGGCGACCAGACCGCTGGCCTGACGGCGGACATTGTCGGGGACGCCGGCGATGTAGTCCCACTCCCCCTTCAGCAGGGCGACGAGCAGATCGAGGACACCCGCGGCCGGGGTGCTCGCGCCCGGCGGCCTGCAGTGCACGCAGACCGCGCCGCCCGCCGCGACGTGGAACGCGCGATGCGGGCCCGGCGTCGCGCAGCGGGCGCACTCGTCGAGGGCGGGCGCCCAGCCCGCGAAACCCATGGCGCGCAACAGATAGGCGTCGAGGACGAGTTCGTGCGGGCGCTGCTTGGCGGCGATGGCGCGCAGGGCGCTCGCGGTGAGCGCGTGCAGTTTCGGCGCGGGCGCGCGTTCCTCACCCGCGAGGCGTTCGGCGGTCTCGAGGATCGCGCAGGCCGTGGTGTAGCGGCCGTAGTCGTCGATGATGTCGGCGGCGAACGCCTCGACCGTGGTCACCTGGGTGACGATGTCGAGCGTGCGACCCGGATGCAGCTGCACGTCGATGTAGGCGAACGGCTCGAGCCGCGCCCCGAACTTCGACTTGGTGCGCCGCACCCCCTTGGCGACCGCGCGCACCAGACCGTGTTGCCTGGTCAGCAGCGTGACGATGCGATCGGCCTCGCCCAGCTTGTGCTGACGGACCACCACCGCCTCATCCCGATACAACCGCACGGCCCCAGTCTTCCACGTCGACCCGACACCGCCACCACGGACACGGCGGGCCGGTCAGTCCCGGCGCAGCAGACCCGCGATGAGCAGCAACAGGGATTGCTGGGTCTCGGCGCGGGCGCGCTCGGTGTCCTCGGCGTGGGCGACGATGAGCGACGCCTCGGTGATGGCGCTGAGCAGCAGTTGCGCGAGGACCGGGACGGGGACGGCCGGGACCAGACCGGCGTCGACGGCACGTTGCAGTTCACCGGTGATCAGGCCGAGACCGTGCCGGGATTCGAAGTCGCGGAAGGCGGGCCAGCCGAGGACGGTCGGGGCGTCCATCAGGACGATGCGCAGCATCTCCGGGCGGCCGCAGATGTCGAGGAAGCAGGCCAGACCCGCGGTCATCCCGGCCATCACATCGTCGGGGTCGACCGCCGCGACCGCGCGCGCGATCTCCGCGGTGGCCTCGGTCTCGACCTGTTCGAGCACGGCCAGGAACAGCCCGCGCTTGTCGCCGTAGTGGTGGTGCAGCGCGCCGCGGGTGACGCCGGCGGCGGCCACCAGCTGTTCGGCGGACGTCGCGGCGAAGCCGCGCTCGGCGAACAGGCCGCGGCCTGCCTGCTCGAGCGCGGCTCGGGTGGTGCGGGAGCGATCCTCCTGACTACGGCGCTGCATGCAGCCGAGTGAACTCCACGATCAGTTCGGCGAGCAACTCCGGCCGGTCCTCGGGCAGGAAGGTGTAGGAGTCGTCGACGGTGCGCAGACTCGCCTTCGGCAGGGCGGTGACGAGCCGCTGCGCCAGTGTCATCGGGAACAGCCGGTCCTCGGTGGACCACACCACGAGCACCGGGACATCGACCTGACCGAAGCGCTCGGCGGCCGCCTGGGTGACCCGGTTGTCCACGCCCGCCGCGAAGCGGCGCAGGTCGGCCCGGATCGCGGCATCACGCTGGGCGGGCCGCAGGTAGGACTTCGCGATCTCCTGTGGCAGAGGGTGTTTGGTCACCAATCCGAAGGCGAGCGGCAACCGCTGCAGGGGCCGCCACCCGAGCGGCGCGAGCAGCGCGGCGATGGCGCCGGGCAGCTTCGCGACCTTCAGCAGACCCGCGAACGGCTGCGGCGGGAAGACCTCGAAGCAGTCGACGGCGGCCAGCACCACCCGGCCGATCCGTTCCGGCCTGCGGGTCATCAGGATCTGGGTCAGCGCGCCGCCGGTGTCGTTCGCGACGAGGGTGACATCGGTCAGGTCGAGCGCGTCGAGGAACTCGGCGATGAGGTCCGCGATGCCGGTGGGCGTGAGGTCGGCGTCGGGCAGCGGGATCGAGTGCGATCCGAGCGGCCAGTCGGGCGTGAGGCAGCGGTGTCCGGCGGCGACGAGGCCGGGCACCACCCCGCGCCAGAGGTCGGCGTTGACCAGCAGGCCGTGGACGAACACGACCGGCGATCCGGTGCCGGTGTCGTGGTAGCGGATACGGCCGGACGACAGGGCGATCTCGCGCGCCGGACCGAGTGCTGAGCTGATTCCCATGGGGTCCTCCCCTGGTTCGAATGCTGGGCCTCACCACTGTTACATACATACGGTATGTATGTCTATAGCCGAGAAATCCACCCAGGGTATGTGGACGGGTGACCAGCTCGACGCTACCGTCGACCCCACTACCTGCAGAGACGGAGTTCACATGTCCGCGCCCGACCGCATCGCGCCGAAGCCATCGGCCGACCTCGGCCTCTCCGAAATGTCCGCCGCGATCGCCGACGGCAGCCTCTCCTCCGTCGCCGCCGTGACCGCGGCGCTCGACCGGATCGAGGCCGCCCAGCCGACGCTCAACGCCTTCCGCGTCGTCCGCAGGGAGGCCGCGCTGCGCGAAGCCGCCGACGCCGACGCGCGCCTGGCCGCCGGTGCGCGGCTGCCGCTGCTCGGCGTACCGATCGCGGTCAAGGACGACACCGACATCGCCGGGGAGATCACCGCCTTCGGCTGCGGTGGCGAGTTCACGCCGAAGACCGAGGACGCCGAATCGGTACGCAGGCTGCGCGCCGCCGGTGCGGTGATCGTGGGCAAGGCCAATACCTGTGAGCTGGGCCAGCTCCCGTTCACCAGCGGCGACGCCTTCGGCCACACCCGCAATCCCTGGGATCGCACGCGCACCCCCGGCGGCTCCTCGGGCGGTTCCGCGGCGGCGGTCGCGGCCGGGTTGGTGCCCGCCGCACTGGGTTCCGACGGCGCGGGCTCGGTGCGCATCCCGGCGTCGTGGAACAACCTGGTCGGGATCAAGCCGCAGCGCGGGCGCATCTCCACCTGGCCGCACGCCGAGGCGTTCTACGGCCTCACCGTCAACGGGCCGCTCGCGCGCACCGTCGGCGATGCCGCCCTGCTGCTCGACGTCGCCGCCGGGCCACACCGCGGTGACCTGCACACCCCGGCGCCGATCGACGCGAGCGCCGCCGTGGGACGTGACCCCGGCAAGCTCAGAATCGCACTCTCCCTGCGGATTCCGTTCACCGCGACCAAGACCGCGCTGGACCCGCAGATCGCGGCGGCCGTGCACGCGCTGGCGACGACGCTGCGCGGCCTCGGGCACACCGTCACCGTGGCCGACCTGCACTACGGCCTGATGATCGGCGCCTCGTTCCTGCCGCGCTCGATGGCCGGGATCACCCGGGTGCGCCGGGCGATGCCGGAGGCCGTCGTCGACCCGCGCACCACGGCCAATGCCCGGCTCGGCGGCGTCCTCGGCGGTCCCGTGCTCGCCGCCGCCCGGCGCGCGGAGCCGTTGCTGCACAAGCGGATCGGCGGGTTCTTCGACGACTACGACCTGGTCCTGGCCCCGACCACCGCCACCCCGCCACCGCGCGCGGAGGAGATCGACGGCATCGGCGTCGGCGCCACCAACAACCTGATCACCGCCGCCTGCCCGTACACCTGGCCGTGGAACGTCCTCGGCTGGCCGAGTGTGAACGTGCCCGCCGGTTTCACCGAGGCCGGGCTGCCGATCGGCGCGCAGCTGATGGGCACCGCGAACACCGAGCCGATGCTCATCTCACTGGCGGCACAGCTGGAAGCCGAATTGCGCTGGGAACGAGAGCGACCCACGCAGTGGTGGTGAGTCACAGCGGCGCGACGGGCCACCAGCGGTCGTAGAGCTCGGCGCCGTTGGTGGCGCCGAAAACGCTGAGCAGGCAGAAGTTGCGCGAGGTGTCGTCGAATTGGACGACGAGTCCGCCCGATGTCGTGCCTGCCCGCAGGCCCGGCATGTCCTGGACGATGACCTTGCCGCGGCCCGAGGAGCGCTCCCAGTTCTCCTCCCGGACCGCGGTCGCCTCGAGGAACGGGCGCGCGCTGCTCGGCGTGCGGTCGCCGTTGCAGTACACCGTCATCCGCTCGACGGGATCGCGGTCGCCGTTGCAGCTGAGCCTGCCGACGCCGTCGTGCCGGTCGAGCGCGATCGGCCGGTGTTCCTTGTCGACGGCCGCGCACCGGATGCCCTGGAAGCCGCTGGCGAACGGCGTGCGTGGGAGCAGACCGGGAAAGGCACGAACGATGTATTCGTGGACACCCCATGCCGATTCGACGGTGGTGGTCGGCGCCACCGAGGACGCGGGCGCGGCGCTCGGTGACTGATCGCGATTCAGCGCGACCACACCGACCGCGACCAGCGCGATCGTGAGCACGGCCGTCACCCCGGCGACCAGGGGCCATCGGCGGGACGGCACGACCCGGCGTGGTTCCTGAGCCGAGGAGACGACCGGGACCGTGGTCGCCTCGGCCAGAACATCGGGCGCGAAGCCCGGGCGACCGGCCGGTTCGCGCGACGTACCCGGCTGGGCCACGCGCGTCGTCGGCGGCACCGGCGCACCGAACGCGGCGGCCGCGGCCGCGGCCAGCGCGCCGCAACTGGAGTACCGGTCGTCGGGATTCTTCGCCATGGCCCTGGCGATCACCGCGTCGATGGCGCGCGGCAGGTGCGGGTTCACCTGTGTCGGCCGGGGCGGCGGTTCGGTCAGGTGGGCGTTGATCACCGCGGCGACGGTGTCGCGGGGAAACGGCTTGCGCCCGGTGAGCAGTTCGAACAGCGTGCAGCCCAGCGAATACAGATCGGCCCGGCGATCCACGGCATCGAGCCGGATCAGTTCCGGCGCCGCGTAGGCGAGGGTGGCCAGAAAGGCGCCGGGTTCGGTGAGCGCGGTGCTGTCGGCGCCGGATTTGGCGATACCGAAGTCGGCGACGAGGACCCGGTCCGGCTCCCCCGGCCGCGTCTCCAGCATCAGATTGGCCGGCTTCACATCGCGGTGCAGCAGCCCGGCGCGGTGCGCCGCGTCCAGCCCGGCGGCCGCCTCGGTGACGATGTGCAGCGCGTACTCCGGCCGGGGCACGCCGGCGCGCAACACCGCCGCGGCGTCGGTCCCCGCGACGTACTGCATCGCGATCCACAGCATGCCGTCGACCAGGCCGCGATCGTGCACGGCCACCACGTTCGGGTGATCGATGCGGGCCGCCAGTTCGGCTTCCCGGATGAACCTGGCCCGGAATTCCGGTGCGCCGCTGTGCGCTTCGCTCAGCACCTTGATCGCGTCAAGGCGGGGCAGCCGCGGATGCCGCGCGGCGTAGACGGTGCCCATCCCACCACTGCCGAGCACCCGCTCGATCACGTAGCCCGCGAAGACCGAGCCGGACCGCAGCTGTGCGGTCATCCGGCGCGCACCAGCAGGCTGTACTGGGCGGCGGCCTTCTGTTTGATCTGCTGCTCGCGCGGCGCGAACACGGTGGCGACATAGCGTCCGTGCAGTACCCGGCAGGCGAAGCGCACCGCGGGCTGGCCCGCGTCGTCGTCGAGGCACTGGACGTCGGCCAGACCGGCCGGACCGGCGACGGTCCGCAAGCCGTCGGCGGCCAGTGACCGGGTCCCACGATCGAAGGCGCGGCGCGCTTCGACGGCATCGGGATACCGCATCAGCCCGTCGAAGCCGATCATCGCGAAGGCGTCGGCCGTGGATCGCTGCTGCCGGGTTCCGTTCAGATAGGCCACGTTCGGCCCGTAGACCACGCCGCTGGCGTGCACCAGCGTCTTGCCCCCGGCGAGCTGTTCGCGATCGATGAGCAGCACGGCGGGCCGCGACCAGCGGCCCAGCTTCTCCGGAACCAGCCGGGTCAGCATCTGCTCGCCGTCGAGCGGCAGGCGCGCGAGCTGGTCGACCGGGGTGGCGACGAAACGGTCGAGTTCGGGCAGTTGCGCGTCGAAGGCCTTGCCGATCAACCCGGTCAAGGCCACGGCGTCCGGCGTCGGGTGCGCGACCAGCGCGCTCACCACGAACGAGCCGCGCGCGACGGTGGCGGCCATACTCGCCACGGCGGGCCGCCAATGCGCCCGCGCCGTGGGATAGTTCGGGATCGCGACGGCGACATTGTCGCGGCTGACCGCCGCGTCGGTCGCGTCGAGGTCGACGGCGGCCTTGGCGGCGGCCTCCGGATCCGGCATGCGCAGCGCCAGCAGCGACAGCCCCCTGGTGCGGACCGAGTCGGTGCCCGCGACCTGGAATCCGGCGATCATGCCGTACTTGTCGAGCACGGCGCGCGCCTGCTCCGACAGCACACCGGACACCTTGGCCGGGGTCGGCAGCGGGACCGTGGGTTTGGCGTCGGCGGGCAGGGACAGGGCGGCGTCGGCCTTGGCCGGGTTGATCATCACCTCGCCGATCCGCACCGACTCCAGCACCCGGCCCGAGTACTCGTCGCCGTCCGGCGCCACCAGCGGAACATGCTGGTAGGTACCGTAATCCAGCATCGACAGGTCGGCGTCGGCCGGTTCCGGCGTGCCCGCTACCGTGCAGCCGGTCAGCGCGAGGACGGCGAGCAGGGCGGCCGTCCGCACGGCAGCGCGGGGATCACAGCGGCGCATCGGCCCACCACTTCTCGCGCAGTTCGGCGCCGTTGTCGCCGCCGTTGACATCGATCCGGCAGAACGAGCGCGCCGGTTCGTCGAAGTAGACGTGCAAGAAGCCGGTCTGGGTCTTGTCCAGGCCGATATTGCTGCCCCAGTGCAGGTTCCCGGTGCCCGTCGGGCGGCGCCATTCCTCGTTGCCCTCGACCTGATCGGTGCTGGGCTGCGCCAGCATGCGGGAGCGGTCGGTATTGCAGACGATCGTGATCCCGACGGCGGGATCACGGTTTCCGCTGCAGCTCATCTTCGCGATCGGTTCGGCCTTGTCCGTCGGCGCGAAGTTCCACTTCTCGTCGAACATGTAGCAGCCGGTCAGCTCCTGGTAGCCGACGCCGAACTGGAAGGCGGGCAGCAGGTCGGGGAAGGTGTCGGCGACGAAGCTGTAGGCACCCCACGCGGTCGCCGGTGGCAGTGGCGGCAGCGTGGTGGACGCGGCCGTGCGCGACGCCGAGTCGTCGGGTCCGGCGGCGACCAGCGCCGCCGTCGTGCCGGACCCGAGGACGACGACCACCGCTGCCGCCACCCAGAAGCCACGGCGGCGGATCAGTCTGCCCCACGGCGTCCGGCGGCGCAGCAGGGCCGCGGTGAACGGGTCGGCCTCGAGCATCGGGGCGGGTGGCCATGTCCCGCCGAAGCCCGGTCCGGCGACGGGCAGTGGCAGCACGGACGGTTCGTGCGGCGGGGCGTCCTGCACCGATGGCTGTGCCCGCGTCTCCGCGCTCGTCGTCGCGGCGGGGAGCGCGGGGGTCGCCGCGGTCGGTGGCAGCGCGCGCCCGTCCGCCGCGGCACGAGCGGCCGCCGCCAGGTCACCGCAGGAGGCGAACCGGTCGGCGGGGTCTTTCGCCATGGCCCGCGCGATCACGGCGTCGAACGCGGCGGGCAGCTCCGGCCGGAGCGCCGACGGCCGCGGCGGTGGCTCGTGCAGGTGCGCGTACATCAGCGCCGCGGGCGTCTGCCGGACGAACGGCACTGTGCCGACCAGCAATTGGAACAGCGAGCAGCCGAGCGCGTAGACGTCGGCGCGCAGGTCGACCCGGTCGCCGCCGAGTTGTTCGGGCGCCACATAGGACAGCGTCGCGACGAGTCCGCCGCCCGCCGACAGCGTCGCGGTGTCCTCGGCCCGGCGCGCGATCCCGAAGTCGGTGACCAGTACCCGGTCGGGATGACCCGCCTCCTCGGCCACCAGGATGTTGGCCGGCTTCACGTCGCGATGCAGGAGCCCGGCCCGGTGCACCGCGTCGAGTCCGCGCGCCGCCTCGCCGACGATGTGCACCGCCCGCGCCGGATCGAGCCCCGACGGCGCGTCGCGCACGAGTTCGGCCGCGTCCGACCCGGCGACGTACTGCGTGGCGATCCAGAGCTTGCCGTCGGTCTCCCCGCGATCGCGCACGGCGACGAGGTTCGGATGGGCCAGCGCGGCGGCGAGTTCGGCCTCGCGCAGGAACCTGGCCCGGAACTCGGGATCGGCGGCGTGGTCGTCGGCCAGGATCTTGAGCGCGTCGTGGCGCGGCAAGCGGGGATGGCGGGCCAGGTAGACGGTGCCCATGCCACCGGCGCCCAGTCGCCGCTCGATCAGATACCCGGCGAACTCCGCGCCCTCTGCGATACTCACCCGCCCCGGTCTCCCACGGTCACAGTGCTACCGGGACCCTTCCGGCAGCGTCTCCGAATCGGTCGCCGCTGAAGCCGGTCCCCACCCGGAGGTCATGTTCGAGCGACTATAACAGCACGAATCCGGTAGTGCGGTCCGGGAATTCCGACATCTCCGCACTACCGCCCCGGTTCGGTCCAGCCCTCGAGATCGCTCTTCGTCCCGGCCGGGCAGCCGTCCTGACCGGTCCGGCGCGGGAACATGATCAGGCAGCGTTGCGGGCCAGGACCGCCGACCGCGGTGGTGACCAGCACCGCGATCGACGAACCGTCGGCGACGCGACGCGTCGAGAAGCCCAGGGTGCCGGTGACGCCGCGATAGTCGCTCTCCCGCAACTGCACCGCGATCGCGGTCCGGTTCGGCGGCAGGTCGGCGAGGACGCCGCGGCTGGCCCGGACCGCCTGCAGGAACAGGCCGCTCACGTCGAACGCGAGCCCGGTGCGATCACCCGCCCAGGTCGGGCGGTAGTCGGCCAGGTCCGGGTAGCCGCGCAGGTCCTCGATCAGCCCGGCCAGTTCGACGCACAGCTGCTCGTGTTCGAACGGCACCGGCTGATCGCCGAGTTTGCCGACGCCGCTGACACAGTCGGCGCCGCCGAGCATCACCGGCGCGGCCTTGGACACGTAGCGCACCGTCAGGTTGGCCGGCAGGGCGGCGGTGGCCTTGGGGTCGGTGATCAGCCGGGTGACCGCGTCGTTGCCGAGGATCGCCGGTCCGGCGCCACTGAGGCAACCGCGGCTGACCGCCTTGGCGAAGGTGGGGAAATCAGCGTTGCGGCCCGCGAAGAACAGCAGGGTGCGCCGGTCGGCGCCCTCGGTCTCGCACGGCGCGGGGAACCGGTACAGCTCCTGCTGTTCGCGCCAGCTCAGACTCTGCTGGGCGACACCGCGTCCGGCGAGCTCGGCCTGCAGATCGGCGACCAGGGTCGTCACGTACAGGTCGTCGGCCGCCTCGGGGTGGTAGATCGTCACCTTGTCGTAGCGCTGGGCACCGTTCGGCTCGCGCGCGCCCTGGACGTAGTCGGCGACCAGCCGGGCCTGCACGGTATTGCTCGGCGCCGCTTGGAAGTACAGGGGCGAGGCCCGGTCCAGGCCGTCGGCCGACAGCGTCGTCGCGACCGCGGGCACGCCGAGTTCACCGAGCCGGGCGATCGCCGTGCGGGTCTCGTCGGTACTGCGATCGATGCCGACCACGCCGAGCACGCTGGGGTCATCGGCCACCAGGCCGCGCAGCGCGTGCTCGACCACCCAGCTCGCCTGGCGCATGTCCGAGCCGCCGTTGGCGATGACGACGCGCAGCAACGGTTCCGACTCGTCGGAGGCCAGCAGCGCGCGGCGCTGCTGCACCGCGAGCCCGGCCAGTTCCTCGACCTGGGCGTGCGGGTAGCGCACATTGGTGTCGGCGTAGCTGAGGCCGGCGAAGTACACCAGCGAGACCAGCGGCCGGTCGGGGTTGCTCGCGCGGGCCTTCGTGGCCTGCTCGTTGAGCCGGAACACCTCGCGCTGCATGGCCGTCAGCTCGGGATCGTCGGCGAAGAGCTGCGCGGGGTTGTCGCTGTAGCCGACGCACTCACCGTCGCGCAGGGCCACCGAGACACCATCGGTCCACGGCCACTGCGAGCACGGCGCGCCACGCAGCGGCGGGAAGTAGACCAGCGCGGCGGCGACGGCCAGCGCGACCGGGATGAGCACGCACAGGCCGACGAACCAGCTGCGCGCCGCCATCGGCGGTGCGGGCGGCAGGGCGAGACCGCGGAAGCGCGGGTCGCTGATCCGCGGCGGTGTGTCCGGGGGCAGCAGCGCGCGCAGCGGCAGGAACCACGCGTCGGCCTGGCGGTGGGTGCGCCGGTTGTCGATCTCCCTGACCCAGCTCTGCAGCGGGTCCGGCGGTTGCGGCGAGGGCTGCTCGGCCAGGCTCTCCAGGGTGCGCAGCGTGCGCAGCTCCCCGATGTCACCGAGCTCACCGACCTCGCGGTTCGGGCCCTCGTCCCGGAAGGCGACGAGCACCAGCGGGTCGAAATGCCCGGTCTCGTTCCTGATCTCGTTGATCCAGGTGAGGATGCGGGCACCGTCACTGCCCTCGGCGAGACCACCGAGCAGCGCGACCGGATAGGCGGTGCGCCGCCAGCTCGACGGCCGCCAGATCCGGCGCCGGTACGCGTCGCGCAGGTCCTCGAGGAACGCGTGGATCAGCAGTTTGGCGACCTGCTCCTCGTTCTCGTCGACCCGGTGCGAGGCGGTCAGGCGAGACGCGAAACCCAGGAAGCTGCCGGACAATTCGGGCGCCAGATAGCGCTGGTGCAGGAACCACCTGGTCACCTTCGACATCCCGGGGATGCGCCCGGACACCCACAGCCACAGCCGCAGCACCGGCCACAGCGCGAGCACGCCGAAGACCACGCGCGAGATCGTGTCCCCCGCGACACCCTCGGCGGTGTCGGAGCGGCTGGTCGGCGATCCGCTGCGCAGCAGCTTCGGCAGCCTGCGGCGCAGTTCGTCGGGGGCCTCGGACTCGTCGCTGGTGACCCGCTGGCGTGTCAGCCAATCGGCGGTGCGGTAGCGCGGGAACTTGATCGCGCCCATCGCGGTGTCGTCGGCCGCGAAGCCGGCGACCAGCTGCTGGATGATCGGCAGGCAATGCCCGGCGATCTCCTGATCGTCGTGCGAGCTGACCGCGGTGAGGTCGGGCGTGAGCGCGGTGCGCGGCAGATCCGGCGCGTGCAGATCGACCTTGGCCCGCGGGGTCGCGCGGCGGCCGCCCGATTCACTCAGCCAGCTGTAGAGGTCGGCGACCAGCGCCGCGTGCCCCTGCACGCCGACCAGTTCGACGATCGGCCGGGGCAGTGTGCGGCGCCCCCGCAGCAGCGTGCGCAGCACCCGCGGTTTGGTGTCGGGGATCTCCAGCGCCCGCAGCAACTCCAGCAGCTTGCCGACATCATTGGCATCGGGCACTTCGACGG
Organism: Nocardia sp. NPDC051833; assembly: GCF_040681225.1. Lineage (NCBI taxonomy): Bacteria > Bacillati > Actinomycetota > Actinomycetes > Mycobacteriales > Nocardiaceae > Nocardia > Nocardia sp. NPDC051833. Next base: position 389,531 of record NZ_JBFAYK010000004.1, on the reverse strand, counting down.
CCTCCCCGGGCGATCAGCGAGCACACCGAACACCGTCGGCGTATTCGCCGAACGATACCCCGTACCGCCGACGCTCAAACGGTCAAAAGCCCAGCTTCCCCAGCTGTTTCGGGTCGCGCTGCCAGTCCTTGGCCACCTTCACGTGCAGGTTCAGGTAGATCCGGGTCCCCAGGATGTGCTCGATCTGCTTGCGAGCGTTGGTGCCGACCTCCTTGAGGCGGGAACCGTTCTTGCCGATGATGATCGCCTTCTGGCTCGGCCGTTCGACGTACAGCAGGGCATGCACCTCGAGCATGTCCTCGTTGGCCTCGTACGGCTGGATCTCCTCGATCACCACGGCCAGCGAGTGCGGCAGTTCGTCGCGCACACCCTCGAGCGCGGCCTCGCGGATCAGCTCGGCCATCAGGGTTTCCTCGGGCTCGTCGGTGATCTCGCCGTCGGGGTAGAACGCCGGGCCCTCGGGCATCTGCGCGGCGATCACGTCGACGAGCACCTCGACCTGCTCACCCTTGACCGCCGACACCGGCACGACCTCGGCCTCGGGCCCGAGCAGCTGCGAGACCGCCATCAACTGGTGGGCGACCTGGTCGCGGCTCACCTTGTCGATCTTGGTGACCACGCCGAGCACGGTGGTCTTGGGCGCCATCATCTTGATCTGCTCGACGATCCAGCGGTCACCGGGGCCGATCTTCTCGTCGGCCGGGATGCACACGGCGATCACGTCGACCTCGGAGTAGGTGTCGCGCACGAGATCGTTGAGCCGCTGGCCGAGCAGCGTGCGCGGGCGGTGCAGGCCGGGGGTGTCGACCAGGATCAGCTGGGCGTGCTCGCGATGCACGATGCCGCGGATGGTGTGCCGGGTGGTCTGCGGGCGCGAGGAAGTGATCGCGATCTTGGTGCCGACCAGGGCGTTGGTCAGCGTCGACTTGCCGGTGTTCGGGCGGCCGACGAAACAGACGAAGCCGGAACGGAATTCCTTGTCAGCCACCGTGCACCTCGCTCAGCACGGCACCCGCGCGGTCGGTGCGGATCACCGCGGCCGACGGCGAGACCTCGCGAACCGCGGCGATGCCCGCGTCGTCGGCGTCACCGCCGACGACGACGGCCGCCTCGAAACCCTCGGCGCCGCTGGAGATCGCGGCGGCCACGGCGGCCTGCAGCGCGGTCAGCCGCAGCGCCGTCAGCGCGACCTCGCCGGCGGCGTAGGTGCGGCCGTCGGTGTCGCGGATGGCGGCGCCGCTCGCGCCACCGGTCCGGCCCAGCGCGCCCCGCGCCAGCACCAGCAGTTTGTTGTCCTCGGCGTCCAATTCACTCATCGGTATCTCCGTTGTCGTCGGGCACGGTGACCTCCGCGGGCTCGCTGCCGTTGGTGGTCTGCTCGGTGCCGTTGGTCTTGCCCCTGCGGGACTTCTCGGTCTTCTTGTCCTTCTCGGCGTCGCGGCGCACCAGCACGGTGTTCACCCGCATCCGCCCGCGCGCGTCGGCGCCGCCCTCGCCGCGCAGAACCAGCCCGTAGACGGTCACCTTCGAGCCGGGCAGCGGGACGCGCCCCAGTTCGTGGGCCAGCAGCCCACCCACGGTGTCGACGTCCTCATCCTCGATGTCGAGCCCGTACAGCTCGCCCAGATCCTCCACCGACAGCCGCGCAGACACCCGGTAGCGGCCGTCGCCCAGGTCTTCCACGGGCGGGGTCTCGTCGGTGTCGTACTCGTCGGCGATCTCGCCGACGATCTCCTCGAGCACGTCCTCGATGGTCACCAGACCCGCGATGCCGCCGTACTCGTCGACCAGCAGCGCCATGTGGTTGCGGCGGCGCTGCATCTCGTCGAGCAGATCGTCGAGCGGCTTGGAATCGGGGACGAACACGGCGGGCCGCATGACCTCGCGCACGGTCACCTTGCGGCTGCGATCGGCGTACGGGACAAGGTCTTTGAGGTACACCACGCCGAGTACGTCGTCGACGTTCTCGCCGACCACCGGAATCCGCGAGTGCCCCGACCGCACCGCCAGCGACATCGCCTGGGCCGCGGTCTTGTCGGCCTCGATCCACACCATCTCGGTGCGCGGCACCATCACCGCGCGGGCGAGGGTGTCGCCGAGTTCGAACACCGACTGGATCATCCGGCGTTCGTCGTCGGCGACCACGCCGCGCTCGCGGGCCATGTCGACCACTTCCCGCAGCTCGATCTCGGAAGCGAAGGGGCCGTTGCGAAATCCCTTACCCGGGGTGATCGCGTTGCCGAGCAGGATCAGCAGCCTGCTCACCGGCCCCAGCGCCGCGCCGATGATCTGCAGCGGCACCGCGGCGCCGAGCGCGATCGAATAGGCGTGCTGGCGGCCGAGGGTGCGCGGGCCGACACCGATCACGACGTAGGAGACGACCACCATCACCGTGGCGGTCACCAGCAGCGCCGTGCCCGCGCTCCACAGCGACAGGGCCGCGGCGGCGAGCAGGACGGTCGCGGTGATCTCGCACAGGATGCGCAGCAGCACCATGAGATTCACGTACCGCGGCCGGTCGTCGACGATCTTGCGCAGCCGCGCCGCGCCGGGCCGTTCCTCGCGGACCATGTCGTCGAGCCGGGCGCGCGACACCGTGTTCAACGCCGAGTCGACCCCGGCGAACACCCCACCGAGGCCGATCAGCACGATCGCCAGCAGGATTTGGGTCAGTGCGGTCACGCGGGGCCCAGGGCGTCACCCGGTGCGGTGAAACCTGCCTTGCCGAGCAGTTGGGCATCGCGCTCGGCCAGTTCGGCGCGCCGCTGTTCCTCGCGCAGGCTCACGTACCACTCCTCGAGCAGCTGGGCCTGCAGCGCGAACATCTCCTTCTCCTCCTCCGGCTCGGCATGGTCGTAACCGAGCAGGTGGAGCACGCCGTGCACGGTGAGCAGTGCCAGCTCGTGGTCGAGGGAATGGCCCGCCTTCTGCGCCTGCCCCATCGCGAACTCCGGGCAGAGCACGATGTCGCCGAGCATCGACGGGCCGGGCTCGGGGCTGTCGGGGCGACCGCCCGGCTCCAGCTCGTCCATCGGGAACGACATCACGTCGGTCGGGCCGGGCAGGTCCATCCAGCGCACGTGCAGGTCGGCCATGGTGTCGAGATCGACGAGCACCATCGACAGCTCGGCGGCGGGATGCACGTCCATCCGGCCGATGACGAAACGTGCGACGCTGACCAGGTCTTCTTCGGGGACGTCCATGCCCGATTCGTTGGCGATCTCGATGCTCACCTGTTCAGCCTACGGTGCCGACCCGACGCCGCCGGGAGCGGCATCGGGCCAGCGTGGCGTGAGTTACCCCCGGTTCGCGCGGCCGGCGGCGCGGCGCTGTGCCCGGTTGCCCGGGTAGTGCGGGCCGGGAACCGCGCGGGTGTCGGACTCGTACCGGTCGTAGGCGTCGACGATGTCGGAGACCAGCCGGTGGCGCACCACATCGGCGCTGGTGAGCTCCGAGAAGTGGATGTCGTCGATGTCGGTGAGGATCTCCGCGGCCGCCCGCAGACCGGAGCGCTGCCCGTTGGGCAGGTCGACCTGCGAGATGTCACCGGTGACCACCATCTTCGAACCGAAGCCCAGGCGGGTCAGGAACATCTTCATCTGCTCGGCCGTGGTGTTCTGCGCCTCGTCGAGAATGATGAACGAGTCGTTGAGGCTGCGGCCACGCATGTACGCCAGCGGCGCGACCTCGATGACACCCGAGGCGAGCAGCTTGGGGATCGCTTCCGGGTCCATCATGTCGTGCAGCGCGTCGTAGAGCGGCCGCAGATACGGGTCGATCTTGTCGTTGAGCGTGCCGGGCAGGAAGCCGAGCCGCTCGCCGGCCTCGACCGCGGGCCTGGTCAGGATGATGCGGGTGACCTGCTTGGACTGCAGGGCCTGCACCGCCTTGGCCATCGCCAGATAGGTCTTGCCGGTACCGGCGGGACCGATGCCGAACACGATGGTGTTGGCGTCGATCGCGTCGACGTAGCGCTTCTGGTTCAGCGTCTTGGGCCGGATGGTCTTGCCGCGGCGCGACAGGATGTCCAGGCTCAGCACCTCGGCGGGCGATTCGGACACGCCCTCGGTGAGCATCGAGACGGTGTGCCGGACCGCTTCGGGGGTGATCACCCGATTGCGGCCGGTCAGCGCCACGAGCTGCTCGATGACGCGCTCGGCCAGCGCCACATCGCCGGCCTTACCGGTGATGGTGACGGTGTTGCCGCGGACGTGGATGTCGGCCGGGAGCAGCTTCTCGAGCTGACGAAGATTCTGGTCGGCCGAGCCGAGGAACGGGAAAACAGACTCCGGGGCGAGTTCGATGCTGGAACGCACTGTTCGCGCCGCGGGACCCGCGTTGTTTCCGCCTGCGCCGATGCCTGATACGGGGTTGGTGGGGTCGCCGATCTCGCCTGAGTTCTTCAAAAGTGGCTATGGCCTGCTTCCGGTCTCGACTGTGTGTTCGATGAGCACAGTTTAACGCGCGGCACCGACACCGCCCAGCGATATAACGGCGGGATCGGCCGAACCGCGATCGACCGGTGATCGCAGGTCACGAGCGGGCGGCGGCCGCCGGGCGGGTGATCTACCAGCGCGGAGTGAGCGCGCCGAGGGCACCGAGTGCCACCGCGGCGGCCGTGGAGGTGCGCAGCACGGTCGGGCCGAGCACCACGTTGGTGGCCCCCGCCTCGGCCAGCGCGGTCAGTTCGGCGTCGTCGAGGCCGCCCTCGGGCCCGACGATCAGCACGACATCGCTCGCCTGGGCCAGCGGCAGCTCGGTGAACTTGCCCGCGCCGGACTCGTGCAGGGCGGCGACGATCGCGCCGTCCGCGCCGGCCTTCCGCACCAGCTCGATCAGATCGCGGGTGCGGTGCAGGTCGGTGACCTCGGGAATGTAGGCCCGCCGGGACTGCCGTGCCGCGGTCTTGGCGGCGGCCCGCCACTTCTCGACGCCCTTGGCGGCCTTCGCCTCCCAGTTCGAGACGCACCGCGAGGCCTGCCACGGCACGATGACGTCGGCGCCCGCCTCGGTCATCAGCTCGACGGCCAGCTCCGACCGATCCGACTTGGGCAGCGCCTGCACCACGGTGACCCGGGGCGTCACCGGCGCGGCGATCCGCCGGTGCCGCACCGCGAGTTCGAGCCGGTCCTTCTGGGCCGCAACGACTTCCGATTCGGCGAGCACACCGCGTCCGTCGGACAGGGTGATCGGCTCGCCGACCTTGATCCGGCGCACGGTGGCCGCGTGCCTGCCCTCCGGACCGTCGAGGACCGCGACGGCACCCGGTTCGGGCACCTCGTCGAGGTAGAAGACCGTCGCGGCCACGGCCTCAGCGTCCGCTGAAGGAGGCGCGCAGCCGGGCGAACAGGCCGCTGTTGTGCTCGGACTGCGCCGACATCACCTCGGCGCGGTCCTTGTCGCGCATGCCCTTGAACTTGCGCAGCAGATCGGTCTGCTTCCCGTCCAGCTTGGTCGGGACGATGATGTCGAGGTGCGCCAGCAGGTCGCCGCGGGCGCCCGAACGCAGCCGGGGCATGCCGTGGGCGCGCAGCTGGATGACCTCGCCGGGCTGGGTGCCCGCCGCGATGGTCAGCTCGGTCGGGCCGTCGAGGATGGTGTCGACGACGACCGTGGTGCCCAGGATGGCGTCGACCATCGGGACCCGGACGGTGCAGTGCAGGTCGTCGCCGTCGCGGACGAAGGTGTCGTGCGGCTGCTCGACGACCTCGACGTAGAGGTCACCGGCGTGGCCGCCACCGGGGCCGACCTCGCCTTGGGCGGCCAGCCGCACCCGCATGCCGTTGGCGACACCGGCCGGGATGGGCGCGGCGATCTCGCGACGCGCGCGGACGCGCCCGTCGCCACCGCACTTGTGGCAGGGATCGGGGATGGTCTCGCCCGCGCCACGGCAGGTCGGGCAGGGACGCGAGGTGAGCACCTGGCCCAGGAAGGACCGCTGCACCGACTGCACCTCACCGGCGCCGTCACAGGTCTCGCAGCGCACCGGCTTGGAGTTGCCGTTGGTGCCGGCGCCCTGACAGATGTCGCAGAGGATCGCGGTGTCTACGGTCAGGTGCTTGGTGACGCCGACCGCGCACTCGGCCAGGCTCAGCCGGGTACGGATCAGCGAGTCGGCGCCGGGCTGGACGCGGCCGCGCGGCTTGCGCGCGCCACCACCCTGCCCGCTCATGCCGCCGAAGAACGCTTCGAAGACGTCGCCGAGACCGCCGAAACCCGCGCCGTTGAAACCGGCACCGCCGCCGCCACTTTCGAGCGGGTCACCGCCGAGGTCGACGATCCGGCGCTTCTCCGGATCGGTCAGCACCTCGTAGGCGGTCGAGACTTCCTTGAACTTGGCCTGTGCGGCCTCGTCCGGGTTCACGTCGGGGTGCAGTTCGCGGGCCAGCTTGCGGTAGGCGCGCTTGAGCTCCTGGTCGGTGGCGTTCTTGCCGACGCCGAGCAGTCCGTAGTAATCCCGTGCCACTGTGAGTTCTCTAGTCCTTGGTCGCTGTGGTCCAGCCGAGCGCCGGGCGCATCCTTAGTCGAATCCACTCAACTTTACCGGCCGAAGTATCGACCTTAACAGTTGCGGGTCGGGCCGATCCCGGCCCGCGTCATCTTTCGGCGAGTACCTCGCCGATGTAGCGGGCGACGGTCGCCACCGAGGCCATCGTTCCCGGATAGTCCATCCGGGTGGGGCCGAGTACACCCATGCCGCCGAGCACGGCGCCCGCCGCGCCGTAGCCGGTGGACACCACCGAGGTGCCGCGCATCTGCTCGACCTGGGTCTCCTCGCCGATCTGCACCATCACCTGGCCCGGTTGCTGCGCCGCGGCCAGCAGTTTCAGCACGATGACCTGTTCCTCGAGCGCTTCCAGCACGGTCCGCAGCGAGCCCGGGAAACCGAAGTCGGCGACATTGCGGGTGAGGTTGGCCGTGCCACCGAGGACCAGCCGTTCCTCCGGGTGCTCCACGAGGGTTTCCACCAGCACCGTGGAGACCCGCACGAGCACGTCCTTGATCTTGGCGGGCGCCCGCTCCGGCAGGCCGGCCACCGACGCGCTAGCCACCGACAGCAGCTTGCCGTCCATGGCGCCGCCGAGCAGCCCGCGCACCGCGGCGAGATCGTCGTCGGAGATGACGGCGCCGAGATCGACGATGCGCTGATCGACCCGGCCGGTGTCGGTGATCACCACCAGCAGCAGGCGGGCCGGATTGAGCGCGACGACCTCGATGTGGCGCACGATCGACGCCGAGACCGTGGGGTACTGCACGACCGCGACCTGGCGGGTGAGCTGGGCCAGCAACCGCACCCCGCGACGCAGGACGTCGTCGAGATCGACGCCGGATTCCAGAAACTCCATGATCGCGCGCCGCTCGGCGCCCGAGAGCGGCTTCACCTCGGCGATCCGGTCGACGAACTCGCGATACCCCTTGTCGGTGGGGATGCGGCCCGAGCTGGTGTGCGGCTGGGTGATGTACCCCTCGGCCTCCAGCACGGCCATGTCGTTGCGGATCGTGGCACTGGAAACACCCAGGTGGTGCCGTTCCACGAGCGACTTCGAGCCGATCGGTTCCTTGGTGGCGACGTAGTCCGCGACGATCGCTCGCAGGACCTCGAACCGCCGATCCTCGGTGCTCGACGCCATCGACCCCACCTCCTCGCTCGTGCCGGGTACGTCATCGGCCCGTGTACCGCTGTGTTCGACGCACAGACTCGCACGCGGACGCTCGGAGCGTCTCGTTCTCCAGTCTAATTGTCCGGTCCGAGATCGCCCGCTCACATGGTCGCGACGGAGTGGAGTTGTCCACAGGCCGTGGTTTGTCCACAGGTGGCGCGCCGGCTCTGGTACCGCTGCGCACAGCGGCGTACGTTCGGCACTGATTCAGCTGTTTACCAGCGTTTTTCGGGTGTCGACGGCGGGGGGCATGTGGTGCGGCGAGACGGCAGTGATACGGCCACGGCGGTGGCGCTGAATCCGGCGGAGTTCGCCGGATTCGATCGGGGATGCGCGGAGTTCCTGCGGGTGATCGGATCGCTCATCGCGCTGGCCGGCGAGATCGGCGACCAGGCGCGGTGGGGTCTGGGCGAGGACGACCCGCGGCTGATCTCCGCGACCACGGTGGTCGCCCGGCTGCGCGCCAAGGCGGACTCCGGCGCGAACAGTGTCGCCGCGGTGCTGGCGGCCCACGCCGACGCCGTCGCCGAACTCCGGCGCGCGTACCGAGCCGCGCGGGATGAACTGGTGCGCACGGACGACGAGGGGGCCGGTCGGCTCCACGCGGTGGAACCCGCGGCGGGACAACCGATTTCCGGGAAGTCTCTGCCATGACCGGATACGAGCCACGAGCGATTCCCGATGGTGGCGAGAATGCGTGGCACTGGCGGCACGCGGAGATCGCGCGGGCGTTCACGGCGCTCGAGGTGACCGATGCGATCGCGCAGGCAGACCGGTTCGACCGGATCGCGGTGCGGTGGACGGAGGGGCTGGACGCCTTCGCCCGGACCATGCGGGAAACACTCGCGACAGCCTGGGCGGGTGTCGGGGCCGACGCGGCCGGTGCCGCTGTCAGCGCGTATGTGGCGCGAGCGCGGGAACTGACGCCCGCACTGGTGGAGCTACCCGGCCTGGTTCGGGCCGCCGCCGAGGCGATTGTCGCCACGAAGTACGCGATTCCCGAACTGGTCTTCGACGAGCCGAGATCGGCATTGTCGCCGTCGAGCGGGGCGGCGGCACATCGTGTGGCCGCCGCCGCGGAGGAATCCGCGCGCCTCGCGATGCGGGAGCGGTATGTGCTGCCGTTCAGCGCGATCGACGACCGGATTCCTGTGCTGCCCACGCCGATTCGGCCGGTCGGGTCGGAAGCGGATTCCGGCCGACAACGTGCGCGCGCCTGGAGTGCGGACGGCACGCACACACTGTCGGCAGGTAGACACCACCAGCCGTTGACGGACCATGATCACGCACTGCGGAGGGGCGGCGACGAACAGCCGTCGACCGACAACGACCGTGCTCTGCCCAAGAGCTTCAACCCATTCCCATCGACCAACTGCGATCACCCACAGCGGATGGGCTCCAACCAGCCGCCGTCGGTGGACAGCGACCACGCACTACCTACGGGCGGCGATCACCGGCCGTCGGCAGGACGTGTGAACGCGCAGTCGACGGGCGATGCGGCGAGCGGCGTGGTGAATACCTCGGCGGCAGTTCGAGGCGAACCTTGTCAGGTCTCGTCACCGGATGTTGGGCAACTCGAGGACAGCACAGCGGCGAGCGGTGGATCGATCGCCACCGGCCTGGCTGTGGCGGACTCGAGTGCACGTGAATCGGTCGGCGAGGGGATGTCGGACGGGGAGTCGGCGGCGAGTTCAACGGTGGTGTCGTCGTCGACTACGGGCGTCAGCACCCCGTCGCTCTCGGCTGCGCCTGGCAGCCATGAGTTCTCTGCGCCCGGTAGCACCGGATTCCACACACCCGGCGGCCCAAGAACCGCTGCGCCGAGCAGCCCCGGGCCCGCTGTGCCAAGTGGCACCGAACTCCACACACCCAGCGGCCCAAGGTCCGCTGCGCCCGGCAACATCGGACTCCACACGCCCAGCGGCCAAGGGTCCGCTGCGCCCGGCATCACCGGACTCGACACGCCCGGCGGCCATGGGACCGCTGCGCCCAGTAGCCACGGGTCGGCTGGACCCAGTAGCCATGGGTCGGCTGGGCCGAGTGGCCACGGGTTCCATGCGCCAGGCGGCGTGGGATTCCATGCGCCCGGTGCGCAGCGGTTCCGTGCGATCGGTGGATCGGAGTTCGCGGCACATTCGGTGCCTGCGCTGCCGGGTATCGGGGCGTCGGTGGCAGGGCTCGGCCGGGCGGCCGCGGATCTCGGCGACATCGGGCCGGGCTCGGGTGGGCCGACGGCAGCGGTGGGAGATCGGGGGGCGGCGGGTGGGATGCCCTACCGGTCGGGGCTCGAGGGCGACTTCGGTCGGCCGGAGGCGGGGCGCAGTGTGCCCGGGGCGGTGGGGCCGGTCATCGGGGCGAATCCGCCGGGGGTTCCGGCGCCGGCCCGGGTGATCGATCGGCTGTTCCACTACGCCGCGCCGTTCGGTCAGGCGCAGGCGCCGGGTGGTGGGGCAGAACGCGCGGTGCCGGCGTATCTGATCACACGGGCGAATACCGATGCGCTGCTCGGCGAAGGGCGACCTACGGTCGCCGGGGGTGTGATCGGCGGTGCGGCGGAATCCGGGCCGGACGCGCAGCACGGATCCTCGGCTCGGGGCTGATCGTGTCGGCGAGCCGAGAGCTACGAGCGGGTGCGGCCGATCGGATCGGCCGCCGGTGCGGACCGCCCGCGAAGGGCGGTCCGGCCCGATTCAGCGTTGGGCGGCGGTGGAGGCCGCGCCCACCTGCTTGCCCGCGAGGGCATCCAGGCCGAGCATCGCCAGCAGCGATACGCAGTCTTCCGCGTCGTGAGAATGTGACGCGACCGTGCGAGCGGCGACCGCGCACTGCCGCGCGTTCTCCGCCTTCTCCGCAGAGCGCGCCTCGGCGAATTCGCTCTGCTCTTGGACGAGGGTGATGTGCCGTTCGGTGGACATATAGCTCCCTAGGATCGAGCCGAAGCCTACGCCCCCAATCGTTATCTTCGGCCCCGAACCCACCGAACCCCGCCCTCGACGACCCCGGTGCGCGGTCCCCCCGGTGAGGTGTGCATCACGCCTTCTCATGGCGCTGACCGGGCGATCATCGATGTCGCCCGCGCCACTGTCCGACCCCGGAATTCCGGTCACGAATCGGTGTCAAGCGACCTGGGTCGTAGCCGCCCGCAGCAGTCGCAGCTGACCGATCTCGGCCACGTTCTTCATCAGTTCGGCATCGACCCAGGAGACCAGATGAGCGATCGTCAGCCCGGCGTCGGCGGGCCAGGGATAGGCCGACGCCGCGTCCAGTTCGGCATCGTCGAGCGCGTCGACGATCGCGATCCAGTCCGCCCGCAACTGACGCAGCCAGGCGATCGTCGGCGCTCCCGGCCCCGGCCAGGCGATGTCGGCCCGCTCCCGTGGCGTCCGGCGGCACACGTGGTCGATGGCCACGCTCCACCACCAGCCGATATGCCAGCTCAGCCAGGCCACCGTCGGGACCGGGATCGGATCGGGCTCGGTGTCGGCCCAGTCCGCGACCCAGCCGCCGGTGTCGTCGGGCCGCATCGTCCAGCACAGTTCGGCGGGCTCCCAGAGGAAGTCCGCCGCCGTCAGCCGATCCAGGTGGTACTCGAACAGCGACCAGGTCAGGTCGAACTGCCAGCGCGCCAGCTCATTCCGCGAAGGAGACACGCTGCGCATCGTGTCACGGCCGCCGCGCGACCGATACCGAATATTCGCGGGTCAGTCGAGCAGGTCGCGGACCACGCCGTCGGCGAGGAGGCGGCCGCGGTCGGTGAGCACGAGGTGATCACCGGTGATCTCGGCGAGCCCGTCGGCCAGGATGCGGTCCAGCGCGGGGCGCGCGGTGGGTGCGAGAGTGGCCAGCGGCAGACCGGTCCGGAGACGGACGGTGAGCATGAGGTGTTCGGTGTAGCGCTCGTCGTCGGTGAGGGCTTCCCAGCCCGCGGCGGGCAGGCCGCCGAGGGCGACGCGGTCGGCGTAGCGCGACGGATGCTTGACGTTCCACCAGCGAACACCGCCGACATGGCTGTGCGCGCCGGGGCCTGCGCCGAGCCAGTCACCACCGTCCCAGTAGCCGAGGTTGTGGCGGCACCGGGCGGCGTCGTCGGCCGCCCAGTTGGAGACCTCGTACCAGGACAGGCCCGCGTCGGCGAGGCGAGCATCGATCCGTTCGTAACGGGCGGCGAGGACATCCTCGTCGGGAGCGGGCAGTTCACCGCGACGGACCTTGCGCGCCAAGGCGGTTCCGTCCTCGACGATCAGCGAATAGGCGGAGACGTGGTCGACACCGGCGGCCAGCACGGCGTCGAGGCTCGCGTCCAGATCGGCGTCGGTCTCGCCGGGCGTGCCGTAGATGAGGTCCAGGTTGACGTGGTCGAACCCGGCGGCCCTGGCTTCCTTCGCCGCCGCGACCGCGCGGCCGGGCGTGTGGGTGCGGTCCAGGATCTTCAGCACGTGCTGGGCCGCGGACTGCATGCCCAGCGACACCCGGGTGTAGCCGGCGGCCCGGATACGCTCGAAGAACTCCGGCGCGGTGGACTCCGGATTGGACTCGGTGGTCACCTCGGCGTCGACGGCCAGGGTGAAGTTCGCGCGCACCGCGTCCAGGACCGCGGCCAGTCCGTCACCGCCGAGCAGCGACGGGGTTCCCCCGCCGACGAAGACGGTCGACACCGGCGGCGTCGCGCTCGGCAGCGCCGCGAACTCGGTCGCGGCGGTCGCGAGCTCACCGCGCAGTGCCTCGAGCCACGACTGCGGCGACGCCGAGGTCCCCAGCTCCCCCGCCGTGTAGGTGTTGAAGTCGCAGTACCCGCACCGGGTGGCACAGAACGGCACGTGCACGTAGACCCCGAACGCGCCGCCCCCGAAATCGCGCAGCACCGGCCGATCGGCATCGGCCGGTGTCACGCCGGGAGCCCCGGAAGCAGCGCTGATAGTCACCCCTCCAGTCTGCCGGGCTCCCGTCGGCTCCGGCACGCAGGGGCCGACCGGGGTCCCGGATCGACCGGTCGGCGATCAGTCGGCCACCACGGGGGTGTTCTGATTGGCGGTGAGCACCCAGGCGCCGTCCTCCTTGGTCATGACGTACATCGGCGTGCCCTGCCCAGACAGCTCGCCGTCCAGGGTGAAGTAGCGCTGCCGGATCTTGACGGCGGCGACATCGGGCCGCAGGAACAGCACGTGCTCGATCGCGTAGGTCGCCTTGCCGTGGGTGGTGGCGCCGGGCAGCACCTGGGCGGTGAACTCGGCGATGGCGGGTCTGCCGAACAGCCGCTTTCCGTGGCCGGTGGTCCAGATCGCGTCCGCCCGGAAGACGGCGGTGAACTCGTCGATCAGTTCGTTGTCCTGGGCGTGGGCGATGGACTCGACGACGGCGGTGATGGCCGCGAGTTCGGTCTCGAGATCGGCGGGCGTCTGCCCCGCCACGGTGGCGTCGTTGCTCATGCCACCACTGTGCAACCTCAACGACGCTCCAGGTCAACGCGCTGTGCCGCACCGCACATCCGGGGTCCATGACGAATCACAAGTCGCTTCCGGCCGGGGAACTATGACCCCCGTCACAGAACGGGACGGCCGTCCAGGGAATTTCCCCCAAAAGTGCGGGAAATATCTCCTTGCGGTCGGAACGACCCGGCTGACATGGCACAATAGGCCCATGCACGCAACTGGAGTACGACTCGTGGCCCGGCGCCACGTCGACTTCCAGCGTGTCTGCAGCGCCTGTTGTCGGCCCGGTTTCCACCGGTAGCGCAGCGGCGTCCACGCCCGGGTCTCCCCCGGTGCCATCGACTTTCATCGGCCCGCTGACCACCTGACGCGAGCCAGCCCCTCGCGCCTTCAGCACGGATGTACCACCCACCCCGCAGGAGCGACCCCACATGACGTCGAGCACCGACGCCGCTTCGACCGAACAGTCGACACCGGCCCGCCCCGAGCGCCCGGCAGCCGAACGCCGCGTCCGGCCCGATCGGCCGCGCAGCGAAGCCCCCGTCGCGCCGCGCGAGCGCACCGGCAAGCCGGTCCGCCGCCGCTCCGAAGGCCAGTGGGCCCTCGGCTACCGCGAGCCGCTGAACCCGAACGAGCAGTCCAAGAAGGACGACAACCCGCTCAACGTGCGCGCGCGCATCGAGAACATCTACGCCAAGGGCGGCTTCGACTCGATCGACAAAGCCGACCTGCGCGGCCGCTTCCGCTGGTGGGGTCTCTACACCCAGCGCGAAGAGGGCTACGACGGCACCTGGACCGACGACGACAACATCGACATCCTCGAAGCCAAGTACTTCATGATGCGGGTGCGCTGCGACGCGGGCGCGCTCAACGTCGCCCAGCTGCGCACCATCGGCGGCATCTCCACCGAGTTCGGCCGTGACACCGCCGACCTGTCCGACCGCGAGAACGTCCAGTACCACTGGATCGAGGTCGAGAACGTCCCGGAGATCTGGCGGCGGCTGGAGTCGGTCGGCCTGCACACCACCGAGGCCTGCGGTGACTGCCCCCGCGTCGTCCTCGGTTCGCCGCTGGCCGGTGAGTCGCTCGACGAGATCATCGACCCGACCTGGGCCATCGACGAGATCGTGAAGCGCTACATCGGGAAGAAGGAGTACTCCAACCTTCCCCGCAAGTTCAAGACCGCGATCTCGGGTCAGCAGGACGTGGTGCACGAGATCAACGACGTCGCCTTCGTCGGCGTGAACCATCCCGAGCACGGCCCCGGCCTCGACCTCTGGGTCGGCGGCGGTCTGTCGACCAACCCGATGCTGGCCAAGCGGGTCGGCGCGTGGGTGCCGCTCGACGAGGTGCCCGACGTGTGGGAGGCCGTGGTCTCGCTGTTCCGCGACTACGGCTACCGCCGCCTGCGCACCAAGGCCCGCCTGAAGTTCCTGATCAAGGACTGGGGCATCGAGAAGTTCCGCCAGGTGCTCGAGGACGAGTACCTCGAGCGCAAGCTGATCGACGGCCCCGCGCCGGAGCAGCCGGCCAAGCCGATCGACCACGTCGGCGTGCAGAAGCTGCGCAACGGCCTCAACGCCGTCGGCTTCTCCCCCATCGCCGGTCGCGTCTCGGGCACCATCCTGAGCAAGGTCGCCGACGCCGCCGAGAAGTACGGCTCGGACCGCATCCGGTTCACCCCGTACCAGAAGCTGATCATCCTCGACATCGCCGACGATCAGGTCGACGCGCTGATCGATGAGCTCGAGCCGCTGGGTCTGCAGGCCCGTCCGTCGATCTGGCGGCGCAACCTGCTCGCCTGCTCGGGCATCGAGTTCTGCAAGCTGTCCTTCGTCGAGACCCGCAAGCGGTCGCAGGTGCTCGCGCCGGAGCTCGAGCAGCGCCTGGCCGACATCAACGCCGAGCTCGACGTGCCGATCACCATCAACATCAACGGCTGCCCGAACTCCTGCGGCCGGTCCCAGATCGCCGACATCGGCTTCAAGGGGCAGCTCGTCGACGACGGCGACGGGAATCAGGTCGAGGGTTTCCAGGTTCACCTGGGTGGCAGCCTCGGTCTGGATTCCGGATTCGGCCGCAAGCTGCGTCAGCACAAGGTGACCAGCGTGGAGCTCGGTGACTACATCGACCGCGTCGTCCGCAACTTCGTCAAGAACCGGGAAGCCGGTGAGCGATTCGCGGTGTGGGCCGTGCGCGCCGACGAGGCCGACCTCCGCTAGTGGATGAGGGGATCTCAACTGTGACAACGAATCTCGCCGCGAAGCTGTCCGAGGACGAGCTGCGGGCCATCGCCGAGCAAGGCGCGGCCGAGCTCGGCACCGAGGCCTCGGCCGCCGACCTGATCGCCTGGACCGACCGCACCTTCGGCACCAACTACATCGTCGCCTCGAACATGCAGGACGGCGTGCTGGTGCACCTGGCCGCGCAGGCTCGGCCCGGCGTCGACGTGCTGTTCCTCGACACCGGCTACCACTTCGCCGAGACCATCGGCACCCGCGACGCGGTCGAGGCCGTCTACGGGGTGAACGTGGTCAACGTGCGCCCCGAACACAGTGTCGCCGAACAGGATCAGCTGCTCGGCAAGGATCTGTTCGCCCGCGACGCCGCGGAATGCTGCCGGTTGCGCAAGGTCGTTCCGCTGAAGAAGTCCCTGGCCGGCTACAACGCCTGGGTCACCGGCATCCGCCGCGTCGAGGCGCCCACCCGCGCCAACGCGCCGCTGATCTCGTTCGACGAAGCCTTCGGACTGGTGAAGATCAACCCGATCGCGCCGTGGTCCGACGACGAGATGCAGGCCTACATCGAGGCCAACGGCATCCTCGTCAATCCCCTGGTGGAGGAGGGTTATCCGTCCATCGGCTGCGCGCCGTGCACGCGCAAGCCCGAGCCGGGGTCCGATCCGCGCAGCGGCCGCTGGGCCGGCCTCGCCAAGACCGAATGCGGATTGCACCAATCATGACCATCACCACCACCGGGAGTGAGCCTGTGAGTACCAACACCACCGAACGCGATCTCGGCCTGACCGAGTTCGACACCCTCGCGGCGCTGGAATCCGAGGCGATCCACATCTTCCGTGAGGTCGCGGGCGAATTCGAGCGGCCGGTGATCCTGTTCTCCGGCGGCAAGGACTCGACCGTGCTGCTGCACCTGGCGCTCAAGGCCTTCTGGCCCGCGCCGCTGCCGTTCGCGCTGCTGCACGTCGACACCGGGCACAACCTGGACGAGGTGCTCGAGTTCCGCGACAAGGTGGTGGACAAGTACAGCCTGCGCCTGCACGTCGCTTCGGTCGAGGAGTACCTGGCCGACGGCCGGCTCACCGAGCGCCCCGACGGCATCCGCAACCCGCTGCAGACCGTCCCGCTGCTCGACGCCATCACCGAGCACCGCTTCGACGCGGTCTTCGGCGGCGGCCGTCGCGACGAGGAGCGCTCGCGCGCCAAGGAGCGGATCTTCTCGCTGCGCAACGCCTTCGGCCAGTGGGACCCGAAGCGCCAGCGCCCCGAGCTGTGGAACCTCTACAACGGCAAGCACGCGCCGGGTGAGCACGTGCGGGTGTTCCCGCTGAGCAACTGGACCGAGCTCGACATCTGGCGCTACATCGCCCGCGAGGACATCGACCTGGCCAGCATCTACTACGCCCACGAGCGCCCGGTGTACCAGCGCGACGGCATGTGGATGACCCCCGGTGTCTGGGGTGGCCCGGCCGAGAACGAGGTGCTGGAGACCCGCTCGGTGCGCTACCGCACCGTCGGCGACGGTTCCACCACCGGCGCCATCATCTCCGACGCGGCCGACAACGAGGCCATCCTGGCCGAGGTCGCCGCGTCCCGACTGACCGAACGTGGTGCTACTCGCGGCGACGACCGTGTGTCGGAAGCCGCCATGGAAGACCGCAAGCGAGAGGGTTATTTCTGATGTCCGACCTATTGAGGCTGGCCACCGCCGGTTCTGTCGACGACGGTAAGTCCACCCTGGTCGGACGGCTGCTCTACGACACGAAGTCCGTGCTGGCCGATCAGATCGACGCCGTCACCCGCGCCTCGGTCGACAAGGGTCTGTCCACCCCGGACCTGTCGCTGCTGGTCGACGGGCTGCGTGCCGAGCGCGAGCAGGGCATCACCATCGACGTGGCGTACCGCTACTTCGCCACGCCCAAGCGGTCTTTCGTGCTCGCCGACACCCCAGGTCACGTGCAGTACACCCGCAACACGGTGTCCGGCGCGTCCACCGCGCAGCTGGTGATCCTGCTGGTCGACGCGCGCAAGGGCGTCATCGAGCAGACCCGCCGCCACGCCGCGGTGCTGGCGCTGCTCGGCGTGCCGAAGCTGGTGCTGGCCGTGAACAAGATCGACCTGGTCGACAATCCGGCCGAGGTGTTCGCCGCGATCTCCGCTGAGTTCAACTCGCTGACCGCGAAGCTGGGCTGGGCCGACGAGGACGTCCTCGAGATCCCGGTCTCGGCACTGCACGGCGACAACATCGCCAGCCGGTCGGACAACACCCCGTACTACGACGGCCCCTCGCTGATCGAGCACCTGGAATCGGTGCCGGTGGACGCGGATTCGACCGGAGCGCACGCCCTCGGCCTGCGTTTCCCGGTGCAGTACGTGATCCGGCCGCGCACCGCCGAGTACCCCGATTACCGCGGCTACGCGGGCCAGATCGCGGCCGGTTCGGTCTCCCCCGGTGACGAGATCGTGGTGCTGCCCTCGGGCAAGCGCACCACCGTCGAGCGCATCGACACCCCCGACGGCGAACTCGCCGTCGCGCAGGTGGGCCGCAGCGTGACGCTGATCCTGGCCGACGAGGTCGACATCTCGCGCGGCGACATCATCGCCTCGGTGGCCGACGCGCCGGAGGCGATCGACACCTTCGACGCGACCGTGTGCTGGCTGGGCGACAAGTCGCTGCGTCCCGGCGCCCGGCTGCTGCTCAAGCACGGCGCCAAGACCACGCAGGCGATCGTCGGCGCGCTCGTGGAGCGGTTCGACGAGCAGACCCTGACCGCCGAGCCGAGCCCGGAGACGCTGGAGCTCAACGACATCGGCCGGGTGTCGCTGCGCCTGGCCGAGCCGATCCCGGCCGACGACTACCGCACCAACCGGCACACCGGGTCGTTCCTGCTGATCGACCCCGCCGGTGGCAACACCCTGGCCGCCGGCCTGGTCGGCGATGTGCTGACCTCGGTCGAGGTCGGTACCGCGGTCTGATGACGTCGGTGCTCGCCCCGCTGCGTGGTGCCGCCGTGGCGCCGCGCGGCGGGCGCGAGCCCGCGCTGATCCTGGTCGCCCACGGCAGCCGTGACCCGCGTTCGGCGGCGAACGCGGCGGCCGTGCGCGATCTGGTCGCCGCGCAGCGACCGGACCTGACCGTCCGGCTCGCCTTTCTCGATCTCAACGCGCCGTCGGTCGACCAGGTCGTCGACGCGGTCGCCGCGCAGGGCCACACCGGCGCGATCGTGGTGCCGATGCTGCTCGGCAGCGCGTTCCATGCCCGCGTCGATCTGCCCGGACTGCTCGACGTGGCACGGCGCAGACATCCGCTGCTCCAGCTGGATCAGGCCGACGTCCTCGGTCCCGATCCACGCCTGATCACCGCTCTGTGCGACCGGATCGTCGAGGCCGTCCCCACCGGGGCGGGCCGGATCGGGATCGCCGTGGCCGCGGTCGGTTCCTCGCGCGCCGGCGCCAACGAGCGCACCGCCGAGGTCGCAGTCGAGGTGGCTCGGCGCACCGGACTGCGCACCGAGATCTGCTTCGCGACCAGCGAACCCACTGTTCGGGAGGCGGCCGAGCGACTGCGTGCCCGCGGCGCCGAACGCCTCGTCGTCGCGCCGTGGTTCCTCGCGCCCGGCCTGCTCACCGACCGGTTGCGCACCGCCGCACCGGAATTCGTCCATGTCCCGGCGCTGGGCGCGTACCCGCTGCTCGCCGCCGTCGTGTGGGATCGCTACGACGTGGCCGTCGGCGCGGAGTGGGAACTGACCGCCTGAGCGATCCGCCTCAGGGGTGCGCTACCCCGGAGTCCGGTACCGGCGCGATATCGGGGACGAACGAGTCCGGCGCGGCCGCACCGGTTTCCACCGGCACTCCCTGCGGAGCCGGAATCGAGGGGGCATCGATCGGTACCCCTTGACCGGGATCGGCGGGGATACCGCGCGTTTCGAGTGGGGCCTGCGCCGGGATCTCGACTGTCAGCGTCCACGGCACCTGGTCGGACGGCACGCCGTGCCCCGGCGTGGCCGAGTCCGGTGTCGTCGGCGGATAGGCCACGGAGACGCTCGCCGAGCTCTCGACGAATCCGGTGGGCTCCGCTCTCGTGGATCCCACCGACGAATCCACAACCGCCCGGTCGGGCGTCCGCTCGTCGTGATCAGCCACCGAGGGGTCCGATGGCGACAGGTCCGCGTTCTCGGGTCCACGTGGGGTCCAGCGGCTCGCCGGAACGACCGGCAGTGCGTGTTCCGGCCCGGAAACCGGTGCCGCGCCGACGTGCTCGCCGGGCACCGCGGGCAGCGCCCGCCCGGGTGCCGCCACCAGCGCACCGCCACGCCCGTCGTCGGCGCGCAGCAGCCCCAGCGCGACCGAGAACAGCAGCGGCACCGCGATCGCGGCGGCGACGAGCGCACCGCGCGAGATCAGCCGACGGACCGGAACCAGTACGGTGCCTGCGGCCGCGCGCCGCGCGCCGAGCAGCGCCGCGCCCCGGGCGATGGACTCGCCCGGCACCGGTTCGCGCAGGACCGGACAGCGCAGGGCGTCGGCCAGCGCGTGCGCCACCTCGACCGGGGACGCCGCACCGCCGACGAGAAGCACCGCGTCGAGGCGCCCGGCGGAAAGCCCCGCGGTACGCAGGCATTCGTGCACGAGGGGCAGTGAATCCCGGACGAGCCGATCGCGGACCGCGAGCGCGTGCCCCGGATCCGGAGCGGCGGGTTCCTCCTCCTCCGCCAGATCGTGCGCGGTGACCGCCAGCGCCGCGGCGGTCGACCGGCCACCGAACGCATAGGACCGAGCGGGCCGACCCGCGATCCGATGCCCCAGCCCGTCCCGCACGACCACCGCGAGATCGAGCGAGGTCGCACCCAGGTCGTACACCAGCAGCGTCGCCGGATCCGGTGCGGCAGCGGCGGTCTCGTCCGGCCGATCGAGCACCGCGGCGGCCGCGATCGGCTCGGCCACCAGCTCGACCTCACCCAGCCGTGCCCGTCCGAGCTCACGCCGGAGCGCGGCGAGGTGCCGCTCGTCGTAGACGGCGGGGACGGTCAGCACGGTGTGCTCGGCGACCGCGCCGTGCGCGGCCATCGCGTCCCCGAGCACCCGGACGACCAGTTCCTCGGCCGGGGGTTCGAGCGACAACCCACCGGCGATGGTCAGGTCGGCGAAACCGAGGATCCGGTCCGCCCGGGAGCCGGTCCGGTCACGCCGCACCACCGGATCGCCGCCACCGCCGAGCACCGCGCAGACCGTGTTGCGCGCACCGATGGACACTCCCCAGCCGACCGCCATCGCACACCCATCTCTCTCGGCCGAGCGGCCGGGAACGTCTTTACCCGACCCGAAGAAATAGTTTAGCCTCTCCTAATCTTTTGCTGGAACACCGGGTGGAGGCCTCGATGGCGGAGAACTTGCTGGTCATTCGACCTGAAGCGGCTGTAGCGCCGACGATCTGGGGCACACTCCATGCCCCGGCGCCACGCGGCGGCCGCTGGCCCGCCCCCGAACCCGAGCGGCCGATCGGCCTGCTCGATTCCTGGTGGCTCATCGGCGCCGCGGCACTCGGATCGACGGCACTGCTCGGCGGCGTCCTATGGGTGGCCACCCACGTCCACCCGGACCCCGCGCTGCACACCGCCGGACTGTTCGTCCACCTGGCGGGGCTGACCCTCGGATTCGGCGGGGTACTCATCGCCGACTACCTGACCGCGCTGTGGCTGACCGGGCGCAGCACCCTGGCCGAGGCGATGGCCGGCGTCTCCCGGATGCATGGACCGATCTGGCTCGGTCTCGCGACGCTCGTCGTCAGCGGTACCGTGCTCGAGCCGAATCTCGGTTCGCCGCTGACCCAGACCAAGATGGTGCTGACCGCCATTCTCACCGTCAACGGCTTACAGGCGACGGCACTGAGCAAGCGACTGGCCGAACGGACGACCGCACCGCTCCCGCCGCGATTGCTGCTGTGGGGTGCCGCCTCCGGCACGATCTCCCAGATCTGCTGGTGGGGCGCCATCGCCATCGGCTTCTGGAACGCCCGGCACTGACCCGAGACCCGTCTTGCGTGACCCAGTTCACAGGTCACCCCTCTTCACTGCATACCCCCTGGGGGTATATGTTCGTAGCAACGCACAGCGAACAGAAAGAGGCGATCACGATGACCACCAACGCCCACGCCGGACACCACACCCACGCCGGACACGCTGACACCGCGCACGCGGCACATCAGAACAACCACGCGGACAACGGAATCGATACCGCCGCGCACGCGGCACACCAGGGACACGGCAAGCACGCGGCCGCCGACCACGGCGACGCCCACGCGGGCCACGCCGCGGGCGCGCCGGGCGGCCTGCTGGTCACCCAGGACGGGTACACCCTCGACCTCGACACCACCATCGCCGCGCCCGGCGCCATCGACTTCCGGTTCCGGATCCTCGGCCCGGACGGGGCGGCGGTCACCGAGTTCGACCCCATCCACGACCGCGAACTACATCTGATCGTCGCGCGCCGGGAGCTGACCGGGTTCTGGCACGTCCATCCGGTGCGCGAGGCCGACGGCACCTGGGTGATCCGCCTCGACCTGCCCGAGGCGGGCGCCTACCGGGTCTTCACCGATATCGCGCCGCGCGCGCTGGGCCGCACGATCACCCTCGGCGCCGATCTCGCGATCGCGGGCCACTATGCGCCGCAACCGGTTCCGGCGGTCGGGCGCACCGCGACGGTCGACGGGTACGAGGTCACCGTCGACGGCGAGCTGCGCGCCGAGGGCGATCTGCTCACGCTGACCGTCCGCAAAGACGGTGCGCCGGTGACGGATCTGCAGCCCTACCTGGCCGCCTTCGGCCACCTGGTGATCCTGCGCGCGGGCGATCTCGCCTACGTGCACGTGCATCCGAACGGCGAACCCGGCGACGGCGTCACCCCGGCCGGACCCGAGATCACCTTCCACACCGCCGTTCCCGGTCCGGGCACCTACCGCCTGTTCCTCGATTTCCGGCACGGCGATGTGGTCCGCACCGCCGCGTTCACGCTCACCGCGGGCATCGCGACGCCGCGGCACGCCGAGCACGCCGGACACGCACACCACCACTGAGTCGCCGATCGATGGCGTCGTTCCCCGCACCAGGGAACGACGCCATCGGCGTTCCGGGGCCGGTCAGGTCGCGAGCAGGCGCGTGGCGATGGCGCGCGCGGCGTCGACCCGCGCCGAATCCCCGATCTGGCGTGCGATATTGGCCGCGCTCACCACCGCGTCGAGCTCGAACACCAGCTGCTCCGGGTCGGCGCCGGCGAAATCACCGAGCTCCTGCGCCTTGCGGATCTCGACGGCCAGCAGCGCCAGCCACTCGTCGTGGTCGGCCACCACG
The DNA here is from genome assembly GCF_040681225.1 of Nocardia sp. NPDC051833. Classification (NCBI taxonomy): domain Bacteria; kingdom Bacillati; phylum Actinomycetota; class Actinomycetes; order Mycobacteriales; family Nocardiaceae; genus Nocardia; species Nocardia sp. NPDC051833. Next base: position 366,855 of record NZ_JBFAYK010000004.1, on the reverse strand, counting down.
GCATCGCGGACCGGACCCTCCTTGCTGCTGTACTCGGTCAGCGTCGCGACGCGAAAACAGCCACCGGGGAAGGGCGGATCCTCGATGTGCGCGAACCAGCGGTCGATCAGCGTCCTGATCCGGCCCGCGCCACGGGGCTCCCTCAGGCTCGGCGCGATCACCCGTTCGATGAACACGTCACGGGCGGTCGCCACGGCGGCCAGCTGCAGCGCCTCCTTGGTGCCGAACAGCGTGGCGATGCCGCTCTTGCTGATCCCCAGATCGGTGGCGAGCATGCCGATGCTGATGCCGTCCAGCCCTTCGATGGAGGCGAGTTCGGCGGCGCGCCGCGCGATCGTGGCCCTGGCGCGGGCGCCCTTGGCCAGTCGTTGGTCGCCGGACTCGGTCAGCTGGGTCATGAACTCCATTGTTCCACCGCCTCTTGCATGAGTGAACGATCGGTCGTACTTTTATCTACGAACGATCGTACGTTCTTATTTCTCCTCCGTGAAGGAACTTCCCATGACCGACGTTTCCGCTCGGCCCGAAGATTCGCCGACCAGCACGCCACCCGACACCGGCGCCGCGGGCCGCACCCTGGCCGTGTCGGCGGGTGCCGCGTTCATCGCCTTCCTCGACCTGTCCGTGGTCAACATCGCGTTCCCCACCATTTCCTCCACCTACCCCGGCACCGCGACCAGCACGCTGACCTGGATCGTCAGCGGCTACGCGATCGCCTTCGCCGCCCTGCTGACGCCGGCGGGCCGGCTGGCCGACGTGCTCGGGCGGCGCCGGATGTTCGCCCTGGCACTGGCCGGATTCGCCGTCACCTCGCTGCTGTGCGGACTCGCGCCGAGCGCGGGCTGGCTCATCGCCGGACGCGTGTTGCAGGGCATGACGGCGGCGTTCATGGTGCCCGCCGCGCTGGCGCTGGTGCTGGCCGCCACACCCAGGGAGAAGATCGGCTCCGCCATCGCCGTCTGGACGGCCGCGGGCGGCTTCGCCGCGGTGGTCGGCCCGGCCATCGGCGGCGCGCTCGTCGAGAGCCTGGGCTGGCGGGCGGTCTTCCTCGTCAACGTGCCGATCGCGCTCGCGCTGATCGTGCCCGGCCTGCGACTGCCGAGCACCGACGACACCCGCCGCGACGCCGCCCTGCCCGATCCGCTGGGCATCCTCGCCGTCGCGATCGGCCTCGGCGCCGTCGTCGCCGCCATCACCGAGGGACAGACCTGGGGCTGGACCGCGCCCGGCACGCTCGCCGCGCTGATCGGCGGCACGGTGCTGGTGGCGTTCGCGCTGGTGCGCTCGGCACGGCACCCCGATCCGGCCGTGGCCGTAGCGCTGTGGCGGGACCGGCAATTCGCGCTCGCCAACGCGGGTTCGCTCCTGTTCGGCGCGACCATGTTCGCCTGGCTGCTCGCCGGACCGATGTTCCTGGACGCGCTCTGGGGCTACTCAGTGCTCGAATCGGCGGCGGCGCTGACCGTCGGCGCGGCGGCGTCGATGGTGACCTCGGTGATCGTCGGCCGGATCACCGCGCCGCAGGGGCAGCGCTGGGCCGGGGTGATCGGCGCGCTGATGTACGCCGCCTCGCTGGCCTGGATGAGCACCGACGCGTTCGGCCCCGACCCCGCGCTGTGGTCGGCGTGGGTGCCCGCCGGGCTGCTCGGTGGCGGCGGGATCGGCATCGTGGTCACCGTGCTCGGCACGGCGGCCGCGAGTTCGGTTCCCCCGCAGCAGTTCGCGGCCGGGATCGGCATGAACGTGACCGCCCGGCAGGTGGGTGGCGCGCTCGGGGTGGCGGTGCTCGCCGCCGTCTTCACCGCGATTCCCGGCGACGCGGTGCGCGCCTTCCACACGGTGTTCGCCGTCGGCGCGGTGATCGGTCTCGCGGTCGCGCTGCTGCTCGTCGTCCCGTCCCGTGCCCGTACCGACCGCTAGGAGTTGCGAGATGTCTTCCACCACACCGTTGTCCGAGCAGTACACCGAGGCCGACGATCCACTGCTGCTGCACCCCGACGAGGCGAGCGCGCTGCTGCGCGACGCGCCGTGGCAGCGCTTCGCGGTGCTGGGCGACTCGATCGCCGCGGGCACCGGCGACCCGAGCCCCGGCTACGCGCCGGGCGGGTGGGCCGACCGGGTCGCCGCTGTCCTGTCGTCGGTGAATCCCGCGCTGGTGTACCGCAATACCGGCCGGATCGGCGCGACCAGCACCCAGGTCAGGCAGTATCAGCTGCCCGAGATCCTGGACTTCACGCCGGATCTCGTGCACATCAGCTGCGGCGGCAACGATCTGTTCGAAGCGGGCGGCGACCCGAACCGGTTGCGGGACAACCTCTCGGCGATGTTCGCCGAACTGGCCGCGACGGGAGCGCGGTTGTCGGTGTTCACCGTGGCCGATGTGTGGGAGATCGAGCGGATGGCGCCGATGCGGCCCATGCGGTCGCGCATGGCCGAGATGAACGAGGTGATCCGCGCGGTGGCCGCCGACTACGACGCGGTGCTCACCGAGTTCTGGGATCACCCGGTGCGGACGCGGCCGGGCCTGATGAGTGCCGATCTCATCCACTTCACGACCAGCGGGCACGCGGTCGTGGCGACCGAGGTGATCCGCGCACTGGCCGCGCGCCTCGACAGCTAGTGCGCTGTGGTGTCGGCGGTAGCCCCGCCGGCACCACAGCGCGGTCAGCTGTTGCCGCGGACCAATTCGGTGCCGAGGGCCACGAGTTCGGTGCGGACTTCCGGCGGTCCGAGCACCTCGACATCGGCGCCCCAGCCCGCCAATTGCCGGGCGACCATCTTCGCGGTGTCGGCGGTGATCCTGGCCTCGACCCGGCCGTCCTCGGTGGGTCCGAGCAGGGTGCAGTTGCGGCCCTGCTGATCGGCCAGGATCGGTGCGAGCGCCGCCGACACCAGCACCGTCGCGGCGACGGCGGCCCGCCGTTCCTCCATCCGGGTGACGATCCGCGCCCATTCCGCGGCGAGATCGAAATCCGCAGGGCGATCGGCTGTTTCGGCCAGGATGGTGACCGCGCCGATCCGGTCCAGCCGGAACGTCCGGCGACCACGCTCGGTCCCCGCGACGAGGTACCAGACCGTCTCCTTCTCCACCAGTCCCCACGGATGCACGACGCGGACCGTGCGTTCCCCGGCCCGCGAGTACTCCATGCGGACCTGGCGGCGATCGACCACCGCCTGCTGCAACAGGGCCAGCGCCGCGGGCGGTTCCGGGTGAGGTCGGCCCCAGCGGGCGGGGTCGACGACGACCGCGTCGGCCGCCGCGGCCGCGTCCGCCCGGAAGGTCTGCGGCAGGGCCCGCACCAGCTTGCGCAGGGCGGACTTCACCTCCGGCGCTGCCTGCGCGGCCGGTCCGGCGAGCAGGAACAGCGCCCTGGTCTCGCCCGCGGTCAGCCCGGACAGATCGGTGCGCGCGCCACCGATCAGCGACCAGCCCCCACCCCGGCCCGCCTGCGGGTACACCGGGATGCCCGCCGCCGACAATGCCTCCAGGTCACGGCGGGCGGTCGCCACCGAGACCTCCAATTCGGTGGCGACCTCGGCGGCCGTCACCCGGCCGCGCGCCTGCATCAACAGCAGGGTGGCCACCAATCTGTCCGCTCGCATAGTTCCTGATTCTGCCCAATAAAGTGCTCGTTCGGTGAGCACTTTGACTGGCAGAGTCGTTCTCACCACAACGACGACATCGGGAGCAGACATGCTGCAGGGAATGGCGACCACCACCTACTACGCCGACGACCTCACCGCCGCCAAAAACTGGTACACCGAGTTCCTCGGCCTGGCACCGTATTACGAGGTGCCGGGCGGCTACTACGAGTTCCGGGTCGGGCCGAGGCAGGCCGAGCTCGGCATCATCAACCGCGCCTATGCTCCCGTGGGCGCCCACAACGCGCCCGGTGGTGGCGGTGTCGTGTTCTGGCATGTCGACGATCTCGCCGCGACCTTCGCCCGGCTGCTCGCCCTCGGTGCCACCGAGTACGAGCCGATCACCGAGCGCGGCGAAGGCGCGGGATTCGCGACCGCGGCGGTGCTCGACCCGTTCGGCAATGTGCTCGGGATCATGAGCAACCCGCACTTCGTCGCCATGACCGCCGAGCGGGACGCGGCGGCGTCGGCCTAGCCGGTCAGGCGGCGAACCAGCGCTCGAGGACGGTGGCGACACCGTCCTCGGTGACGTCGCCGGTCACTTCGTCGGCCAGGGCGAGGATCGAGTCCGGCGAGCCCGCCATCGCGACGGAATGGGCGGCCCAGCGCAGCATCTCGCGATCGTTGAAGCCGTCACCGATCGCCAGGGTGGCCTCCGGCTCGATGCCGAGCGCGAGCCGGAGCCGTTCCAGCGCCCAGCCCTTGGAGACACCGCGGCGCGAGACCGTGACCCACGGACCGAATTCGCCGTGCACCCACGAGGCGTCGGGCACCTCCAGTGAGACGAGCAGCTGCAGCATCTCCTCCACGGTGCCACCGGGCCACCAGCCGTTGAGCCGCGGTGTCGGCGAGCTGCCCAGCATCTGATGGTCGACGAGCAGGAACTCGCCGATGGAGAACTCGCCGGGCCCGTGCCCCGTCGCCCAGGTGCCCTCCCCCACCCGCTCGGCCGCGAAGATCATGTCCGGGAACAGCGCTCGCAGGGCGTGGATGGCGGGCGCCGGGTCGAACGACTGCACCGCGACCGGCTCACCCCGCGCCACATCGATGTGCACCGCGCCGTTGGAGCACAACGCGTGCCCCTCGGTGAGACCCAATTCCTTCAGCACCGGCCGTGTCGTCAGCAGGGTGCGCCCGGTGGTCACCACCACGTGCGCACCCGCCGCCACCGCGGCCCCCACCGCCGCCACGACCCGCGCGCTCACTTCGAACCCCGTCGCCAACAGGGTCCCGTCCACATCGAGCGCGATCAGTTTCGGCGCTCCCCCGAGTAATGCCATCTGCCCATTGTGCCCGTCCCCACCGACACCCACCCGAAAATCCAGCACCCCCTACCAGCCACGATCACCCGCAACCGATCCCACCCCGCCCCCAGCGCGGGCTGTCGACGTGCTGACACGACAGTCGGGACAAGTGGTCTCGCTGCTGCGGCCCGGTCGTCCAGTCGGATCGGTTCGGTACGAACGGACTTCAGGCAGGCATGGCGCGAGCCGCGGCCACCCCGTGTCATCGGATCGAGAAGGTGTGGACAGGGCGGCGCGGATCAGCGGCGCGAACCGCCACCACCACCGCCGCCACCACCACCGGTGGCTCCGCCGCCGCTCATGCCGCCGCTTTTGGACCCGCCGGATGAGGCGCCGCCGGACGCACCGCCACCGGAAGTGCCACCGCTCGAGGCACCGCCCGATGAGGCTCCGCTGGAGGCGGATCCGCCGGAGGATGCGCCACCACCGGAGGATGCGCCGGACCCGCCGCTGGATGCACCACCACCCGATGCGCCACCACCGGAAGCGCTACCACCGGAATCACTTCCGCCGGAAGCGCCACCGCTGGATGCACCACCGCCAGAAGCGCCACCACCGGACGCACCACCGCCAGAAGCGCCACCGCCGGACGCACCGCCACCCGAAGCGCCACCGCCGGAGGCACTGCCGCCCGAATCACCGCCGCCAGAAGCGCCACCACCGGACGCCCCACCGCCGGAGGTTCCACCGCCCGAATCGCTCCCACCGGAGGCACCGCCGCCGGAGGCACCGCCGCCCGACGCGCCACCACCGGACGCACTGCCGTCGGCCCCGCTCGACGTCCCGCCACCGGCGCCGCCGCCGGAAGTGTCTGTACCACCGGTCGTTCCGCCGCTGGGGGCGCTACCGCCGGTCGTGCCGCCGGAGGTCGAGCCGCCGTCCGTGGTTCCGCCGGTGCCGCCGGGGGTTTCGGTTCCGCCGGTCGTGCCGCTCGAAGGTGCAGTGCCCGTGCCGGTTCCGCCGGTCGGTGCCGAGGTTCCGGTGTCGGTGGACGGTGTGGTTGTCCCGCCGCCGGGAACCGAGGGGCTGGTGCCGGGTGCGGTCTCGCCGGGCGCGGTCGGTGTGCCCGGGGCGGGGGCCGAGGGGGTGCCCGAGCCGGGGGACGTGATGGGTCCGCCGGACGGGAGGCCGGGCGAACCCGGACCGGTCGGCAGGTCGGAGGGTTGGGTGGGCGTGCCCAGGTGGAAGGGCAGCGGGTTGATGAAACGGGCCGGGTCGCCGTAGGTCGAGAGGGCGAGAGCCGGTGGGCGACAGTCGTCGCGCGCGCCCTGGTTCGCGGTGCCGCCGCGCTCGGTACCGTCGGCGACCTTGCCGCGGCCCGCCGTGGCGGGGGCGACGATCATCTCGTAGGCGCTCTGCGCGATGGCGGCGCCCGCGACGCGGACCCGGCCGGTCAGCGGGTCGACGGCACCGAGCAGTCCGGTGCTCTGCGCGGCGACGAGGTCGGCGCTCATGTCGTAGAGCAGCGCGTCGGCGGGGGCGCCCAGGGCCGGGAACCGGTCGAGCACCGGGGTGAGGCCCGGATCGAACGGGCTGCCGAACACCGTCATCGCCGACATGGCGAGCGCGGAAACGACAGCGGCGCTGGAGAACACGGCGACGTGCGGCGCCGATGGCCCGCCCTGCTGCACCGGCGCGAAGGTCCGGGCCGCCAGCGCGGCGGCGCCTGCGGCGACCACCTGACCGGGATCGGCGACGGTGACCAACGGGACGCCGAGTTCGGCCAGTGTGCGCGCGACCTCCGGCGGTCGCGAGGCGCCACCGACGATCAGGATGCGCGAGAGGTCGGCCAACCGCAGGCCCGCCGCGGCCACACTCTTGCTGACCAAGGGGAAGGTGTCGCGGATGTGTTCGGCCCGCAGCGCGTCGGTGTTCACCATCGAGGTGAGGGTCGGCGTCGCGCGGCCCACCTTGCCCGACCCCGCGTAGCGGGCGACCATCTCCCCCAGCGGCTTGCCGCCGAAGTCCGTGGAGCGCACCGGAGTTCCGACCATCGGGTGGTGCGGCCAGTCCGGGCCGACCCGCAGCACGGTCAGGTCGAGGCTGTTGGCGCCAAGGTCGTAGACAAGCACGAAGCCCGGCGCGAGCGGGCCCTGGTCGGCTTCCAGCCATTCGGCCGCGGCGACCGGTTCCGGCGCGAGCAGCACCTGACCGGCGCCCGCCAGGTGCAGCGCCTGACCGAGCAGCGCGACCTGTTTGTCGGAATACACTGCCGGATAGGTCAGTACGGCACCGGCGGCCGGCTCCGCCAGCTCGATCAGGCCGGTGACGACCGCGGCGATCAGGTTGGTCGCCGAGTAGAAGCGGCCGCCGATCACCATCGGCTCCGGATCGCGGCTCAGATCCGCGAAATCCGTGATCGCCGAGGCGAATTCATTGATGGCTCCGATGCGGGACCGGCCCGCTTCATCGAAGGTGAGTGCGGTACGCCGTGTGCGCACCGTCGGCTTGGTCGGATCGTCGGCCACCATCGCCGAAATCGCATTGACCGTACCGATGCTTAAGCCCAGACCTCTGGTCATGTATTTGCTATCCCGTCAACGCACCGTGACCACGTCCAGCACGCGAGCGCACCATGTGGCCGCGGTCGTCTTCCAAACAGCTCGCACAGATTAACCGGCCCAAAGCCGAATTGCTGCCTGATTGATACGAAACACGTGACCTTTGGCCCTTGTTTGTGGATTCTCGCTGGTTGGCAGGTATACGGACGACCGTCCAGTCCCCTGAACGTTGCCAAAGCTACTGACAGACTCCGAGATACAGCTACCTGCGAGTAATCGAGTTGCGCGCCGGTCGAATACATTCTTGAGGTCTGTTTTGGGCCATCTTCAACCCACTTACCGACCGGTAATCAATTCTTTTGCTGCCTTCCGCAGTATCGAATTCGCCGAATTCAGGTGCCGCATACCGAAGTACCCGCCAAACACTATGACGCGTCAATGCAGCGGCCGATACCCGCCAGCACCGACCTCCAGACCACGGTTGACTCGAGGTACGGAGAGACACCGAGCTGTGCTCCGAAAATGTCAGGGAGAGAAGGGAATACAGATGTCCACTCGTTTCGCCGACCAGGTCGTCCTCATCACCGGCGCCGGTTCCGGCATCGGCAGGGCGGTCGCGCTGCGGGTCGCGGCCGAGGGCGCGGCGGTCGTACTCGGCTCGCGGGGCAAGGATCAGGGCGAGGAGGTCGCCGCGCAGATCAGGGCGACGGGCGGGCGCGCGCGGTTCGTCGCCACCGACGTCACCGTCGACGCCGATGTCGAGCGGCTCACCCAGGCGGCGCTCACCGAATACGGCAGGCTCGACGCGGCATTCAACAACGCGGGCGCGGTCACCGCGTTCGGCGGCGTCGCCGAGATCGACGACGCGGCCTGGCGCGCCGAACTCGACCTGAACCTCACCGGGGTGTTCCACGGGCTCCGGCACCAGGTGCCCGCGATCACCGCCTCCGGCGGCGGCGCGATCCTGAACAACGCCTCCAACCTCGGCGTGGTCGGCATGGCCTCGGTGGCGCCGTACGTGGCGGCCAAGCACGGCGTCGTCGGGCTGACCAGGTCGGTGGCGCTGGAGAGCGCGGCGGCCGGCGTGCGGGTCAACGCGCTGGTCTCCGGCGCGGTCGACACTCCCGCCTTCCGTTCCTCGATGGGCGCGACGCCCGAGGGCGAGGCGGCGATCGCGGCACTGCACCCCATCGGGCGGATCGCCAGGCCCGAGGAGATCGCGGCGCTGTGCGCCTTCCTGCTCAGTGGGGAGGCGTCCTTCGTCACCGGGGCCGCGGTCGCGGTGGACGGCGGTTTCACCGCGCAGTGAAACGCCGAAGGCCCGCCCCGGACGCCGGGGCGGGCCTTCGTGTCTGCGCCGGTCGCGTCAGCCGCGGGCCAGCAGGCGCTTGATCGGGCCCCCGTGGGGAACCGCCGCGCCACCGGCGCGCGCCTGGGGTCGGCGGGCGCGCACCAGTCGGTCGAACTCCCGCGCGTCGCGCGCGGGCGCGCGCAGCTTGCCCGCGTTGAAGTCGGCGGCCAGCTGCTGCACCGTCTCCTGCGCGCAGGACTTGTTGGTGCCGATGAAGCCGGTCGGACCACGCTTGATCCAGCCGGTCACATACGTCCCGGTGACGACCTCGCCACCGGGCGCGCTCAGCACCCGGCCCTGGTCGTTCGGGATGACGCCACGGGCATCGTCGAACGGCAGATCGTTCGTCGGCACCCCTCGGTAGCCGACCGAGGTGAGCACGACACCCGCTTCCAGCAGATCCGTGTCCCCGGTCGCCACCGCACTGGTGCGGCCGTCGGCGTCGGTGACCAGCTCGTTGCGCTCGACCCGCACTCCGGTCACCGTGTCGGTGCCGAGGATCTCCACCGGCGAGGACAGGTAGCGGAACACGATGCGCTTGCGCTCACCGAACGGACGCCGCGCGACGCTGTGCAGCAGCCGCAGCTTCTGCTCGACCTTGTACGGCAGCTCGGGCGTGATCTCGGGCAGCTCGCCGTCGATCGCGATGTCGATGTCGGCGGCCAGCAGGCCGACGAACTCGGGCACCGTGAAGGCCGACTCCGCCGGGCCACGCCGGCCCAGGATCACGACCTCTTCGATCTTGCTCTCGCGCAACGCCTTCAGCGCGTAGGGCGCGATGTCGGTGTCGGCCAGGGTGGCCGGGTCGACGGTCAGGATGCGGGCCACGTCGAGGGCGACGTTGCCGTTGCCGACGATCACGACGCGCTTCTGGTTCAGGTCGAACCGGTCCTCGGCGTGGTCGGGGTGACCGTTGTACCAGGCGACGAAGTCGGTGGCCGACACGTTGCCCGGCAGGCCCTCACCCGGAATGCCCAGCTTGCGGTCCGAGGACGCGCCCACCGCGTAGATCACGCCGTGGAAGTGCTCGAGCAGCTCGGCATGGCTGACATGGGTGCCGATCTCGACGTCGAGGTAGGTCCCGAAGTCCTCCTGCTTCGACATCACGTCGAACAGCTCGGCGACCTGCCGGGTGCGCTTGTGATCGGGCGCGACGCCGAGCCGGGCCAGACCGTAGGCCTGCGGCAGCCGGTCGAACATCGTGACCGCGACGCCGGGCTGGGTCAGCAGCTCGTCGGCGGCGTACATCGCCGACGGGCCCGACCCCACGATGGCGACGCGCAGCGGCGAACGCTGGGTGTCGATCGTGGGCGGCATCACCGGGCGAGCCAACGTCGGCCGGTCTCGCTGCACGCGGTAGAAGTCGGCGTTGATCTCGATGAAGGGCTTCTGCTCTTCGGTCAGCTTCTTCGAGGAGGTGATGGCGTCGACGGGGCACGCGGTGGCGCAGGCGCCACAGTCCACACATGCCGCCGGATCGACGTAGAGCATCTCCGCGGAGAGGAAGTCCGGCTCATCCGGGGTCGGATGAATGCAGTTCACCGGGCATGCGTACACGCACGAGGCGTCACTACAGCATGACTGGGTAACGACGTATGGCATATTGCTATCGTCTCAGGCCGCGTGCTTGGCGGAGCGCTTGGGCTCCGAGCGGTAACGGCTGGACGGGCCGTCGATGCCGAACAGCTTCCACACCTTCTTGGCGATCGGGTTCATCAGCCCGACCTCGTCGGCGAGCGCACGCACGTCGATGAAGTAGTCGGCGAAGACCTGCTTGGACTCCTTGGCGCCGTAGAACAGCTCCTTGCGGACGTCGGCGGGCATGTCGAACTGCTTGAAGAAGGTCTTCGGCGGGGTCGCGATGGCCCGGCCGAGGATGAACATGATCGTGGGCATCGCGATCGACAGCACGAACTTGTTGAACGGCCGCTGGGCGGGCACGTTCTTCTTCAGGAACTCGTGGGCGAAGGAGATGTGGCGAGCTTCCTCGGCCACGTGGATCGCCATCACGCCGCGCATGATCGGGTGGATGTCGTCACCCGAGCGCAGGATGTCCTTCTGGATGTGGTCGATCGGCTCTTCACCGGCCAGCACGGCCATGAAGAACAGGTTCGGCATCAGCGCGCCGACCGGAGCGGCCAGGTGGCGCAGCTGACGCACGAGCGGGTTCATGCCCGGCACGTCAGCGACGCGGTTCACCATCTCCTGGAACATCAGAGTGTGGTTGTGCTCTTCGATCATCTCGTGCGAGCAGTACCGGAACTCCGGGTCGTTGTTCTTCAGGTTGAAGATGTGCTGCATCATGCCGATGATCAGGATGGCCTCGAACTGCAGGCCGACCTTGGCGACATTGGCCTGGCGGACCTTGCCGATCTCGATCTTCTGATCCAGCGGCAGCGCCTGGTACCAGGGGTGACGGCCGATCGGGTCGGCCGAGGTGACCAGAACCCAGCGCTCGGGCTTGTGGTTCGGGTCGAACTCCGGGTTGTCCCAGTCGATGTCCTCGAACGGGTCGAAGTGCCGGTCGACCGACGCCTCCGACAGCATCAGCAACTTCTCGGCGTACGCCTGAGCCTCCGCGACTACGGGATCGACGTCAGGGGTGGTGGGCGCAGACATCGTCGTCACTGCCTCTCCTCAAGGGACGTTTACTGTTTCCAATAGTTACACCTACGAGGAGTCACGTCAACTCCCCACACCTCTCGATTTCGCGTGTTCGGCGCGTCGGAATGCCGTCAGGAAAAGCTACTCACCAGTAAAAATGGTTCTACCTGTGACACTGCGTCATGCACAGTTCGCCGACGGCCAGGGCGCGACCGGGAAAATTCGTGCGCCCGGATTCAGCGATTCGCCGAACGGACCGCCGGTACCGGCTACCCTGCGCGCGCACGACACGCGAGGACCACGCCGTACGCGCCAGCGAACGCCTCGACAACGTCGCCCGGCTCAGGGCACCACGGGGGTGATGTTGGCGTTGTGCCGGAACACGTTGGCCGGGTCCCACGCGGTCTTGACCGAGCGCAGTCGGTGGTACTTGGGGCCGTAGCTTGTCGCGACCTGCTCCTGGCCCGGGTCGGTCAGGAAGTTCACGTAGCCGCCGTCACCGCGGGCGAACGGGCGCAACTCGCCCCAGAACTCCCTGACCCACTCCCGCTCCGCGGCGAAGACGGCCGGGTCGGGGCAGGACGCGGAGATGTTCACCAGCAGGCCGGGGTCACGCGAGCCGCCGAAGGCGGTGTTGCCCTCGGGCACGTCGCAGAACCGGCCGCACAGCGGCATCGACGGCATCACCGACAGCGGCGAGTTCTTGCGGGGATACTGCTCGACCATCACCTCGGCCACCGCCGCGTCGATCCGGTCCAGGTAGAGCGACTTCTCGTAGGCGAAGGTGCCCCACGGGGCGATGTCGTCGAACAGCTGCTGCAGGGCCGCGTAGGGCATCTCGGCGACCAGTTCCCAGGCGGGTGTCGGGGTCAGCGCGCGCAGCGGGGCGACCGCGGCGGCCAGGTCGTCGGGCGAACCGTCGCCCGCGATGCCGATCACGAAGCCGGGTTCGCCCTGCCAGCGTTCGGGCACGAACGGTGCCGGTGGACCGCTGATCGCGTTGATCGTGCCGCAGTGCCGGACGGGCAGGTCCATCAGCACGGCATTGCCCTCGACCAGCGGCCCGACCGCCTCCGACGGCGGCCACCACAGCAGCGCGACCTGCACCAGCGGACCGAACTCGTGCAGCGCGAACTCGAAACTCGTGGTGATCCCGAAATTGCCGCCGCCCCCGCGCAGCGCCCAGAACAGGTCCGGATTCTCCTGCAGCGAGGCCGCGACGACGTGCCCGTCGGCGGTCACCACCTCCGCGGCGACCAGATTGTCGCAGGACATCCCGAACAGCGGGGTCAGCCAGCCGAAGCCACCGCCGAGGGTGAGCCCGCCGATGCCGGTGTCGCTGATGAAACCGCCGGTCACCGCGAGGCCGTGCCGGTTGGCGGTGCCGTCGAGCTCGGCCCAGGTCGCGCCGCCACCGCAGCGGGCGCGCATCCGCACCGGGTCGACCAGCACGCTGTCGAGCTTGCTCAGATCGAGCATCACCGCGCCGTCGGCGACGGCGTGCCCGGCATAGTTGTGACCACCGCCGCGCACCGTGAGATCGGCGCCGCCCGCCCGGATCGCGGCGACCGCCTCGGCCACCTCGGCGGTGTCGGCGGGCCGCACCACCGCGAGCGGACGGCGATCGATGGAGCCGTTCCACACCGCCCGCGCCTCGTCGTAGCCCGCGTCGGTGGGCCCGATGACCTGCGCTCGGATCGAGCGCCGTAACAGATCTACGCTGAACACCCCGGTCGACATGACGTCCACCTCCGGTCCGGGCGCCTCCGCCCAGCAGTGCCGACCCCCAGGTCCCCGACCACGGTCGACGCGACCCGCGCACACCCCTGGCGCGGGCCCCGCCCGGTTCGGTGCGACCGCACCGGATCCCATCGTCTCACCGGGTGGCCCCGGGCAACAGGGGTCGCCGGTCTCAGCTCTGCGGCAGATCCGGGATCCGGGTGGCGCGGGCGTAGACCGTCTCGCCCTCGCTCAGATGCAGCGCGACCGCGTCACCGCGGGTGATCTGCGCGGCGAACTGATCACCGGTGGCCGCGTTGCGCAGCTCGAGCCGCACCTCGAAACCGAGCCGCACGATCCGCTCGACCGTCGCCCTGGTGACGCCGGCGGACTCCGCGGTGCCCTCGTGCTCGGCCAGCGCCATGCTCGGATCGCGCCCGATCCGGATGTCGTGCGGCCGGACCAGGTGACCGTTGAGCCGGGCCACCGCGCCGAGGAACGACATCACGAACTCGTTGGCCGGCCGGTCGTAGACGTCCTCCGGGGACCCGACCTGCTCGATCCGGCCCTTGTTCATCACCGCGATCCGGTCGGCGACGTCGAGCGCCTCTTCCTGGTCGTGGGTGACGAGCACGGTGGTCACGTGGACCTCCTCGTGCAGCCGGCGCAGCCACTGCCGCAGATCGGTGCGGACCTTGGCGTCGAGCGCGCCGAACGGCTCGTCGAGCAGCAGCACCTGCGGGTCGACCGCCAGCGCGCGGGCCAGCGCCATGCGCTGGCGCTGGCCGCCGGAGAGCTGGGCCGGGTACCGATGCTGGAAGCCGTCCAGCCCGACGATGCCGAGCAGCTCGTCGACGCGCTTGTCGATCTCCTTCTTCGGCCGCTTGCGGATGGTGAGGCCGAAGGCGACGTTGTCGCGCACCGTCATGTGCTTGAACGCGGCGTAGTGCTGGAACACGAAGCCGATGTCGCGCTTCTGCGGCGCCACGTGGGTGACGTCGTTGCCCGCGATCCGGACGATGCCCGAGTCCAGCGATTCCAGACCGGCGATCGAGCGCAGCAGCGTCGACTTGCCCGACCCGGACGGGCCGAGCAGCGCGGTCAGCTCGCCGGAGGTGATGTCGATGCTGACATCGTCGAGAGCGGCGAAGGAACCGTAGTTCTTGCGCGCGTTGGTCACGGTGATCATTCGGTGCCCCGCTTGCGTTCGAGGAGAGTCATCAGGAGAAGAACAACCAGCGCCATCGCCATCAGCAGCGTGGCCGCGCTGTAGGCGCCGAAGGTGTTGTGGTCGTTGATATAGCGGCCGTGCACCAGCAGGGTCAGCGTCTGCGACTTGCCGGGCAGCGCGGTGGAGACCATGATCACCGCGCCGAATTCGCCGAGCGCGCGGGCGACGGTGAGGACGACGCCGTAGGTCAGGCCCCAGCGGATGGCGGGCAGGGTGATCCGCCAGAAGGTCTGCCAGCGCGAGGCGCCGAGGGTGGCCGCGGCCTGCTCCTGATCGTCGCCGATCTCGTGCAGCACCGGCTCCACCTCGCGCACCACGAACGGCAGCGTGACGAAGATGGTCGCGATCACCATGCCGGGCAGGCTGAAGATCACCTTGAAACCGAGCGACTCCAGGCCGCCGAACCAGCCGCCCGCACCCCACAGCAGGATCAGCGACACACCGACGACCACCGGCGACACCGCGAACGGCAGGTCGACGATGCCCTGCACCAGGCTGCGCCCGGGGAACTTGCTCCGCACCAGCGCCAGCGCCGTGATCACACCGAACACGACGTTCAGCGGGACGACGATGGCCACGATGATCATCGACAGCTGGAACGCCGAGATCGCCGCCGGCGTGGTGATCGAGTCCAGGAACGCGCCGATGCCGCGCTCGAAGGTGCGCCACAGGATGATCACCAGCGGCAGCACCAGCAGCACGAACAGGTAGCCCAGGGCGACCGTGCGCAGCGAGAGCCGGGTGAACAGCGACAGCTTCATCGGGCCGCCTCTTCCTTGCGTGCGGTGCGCTCGGCGAGCAGCCGCAGGACGAGCAGACTGGCGAAGGAGATGGCCAGCAGCGCCACCGACACCGCGGCGGCGTTGACCGGCCGGTCCACCTCGATCTGCTGCTGGATGTACTGCGAGGTCATCTGCGTCTCACGCGGGATGTTGCCGCCGATCAGCACGACCGAGCCGTACTCGCCGATCGCCCTGGCGAAGGCGAGACCACCGCCGGAGATGATCGCGGGCGCCAGCGTCGGCAGCACGATGCGTCGGAAGGTGATCCAGTTGCTCGCGCCCAGCGAGAGCGCGGCCTGTTCCACTTCCTTGTCGACCTCGATCAGCACCGGCTGCACCGAGCGCACCACGAACGGCAGCGTGACGAACGCCAGCGCCACCACCAGACCGGGCTGGGTGGCGTTGAGGTGGATGTCGATCGGGCTGTTCGGGCCGTAGAGCGAGAGCAGCACGATCGAGGCGACGATCGTCGGCAGCGCGAACGGCAGATCGATGAGCGCGTTGACGATCCCCTTGCCGGGGAACTCGTCGCGCACCAGCACCCAGGCGATCAGGGTGCCCATCACGACGTTGAGCACGGCGACGACCACCGAGACCAACACGGTGATGCGCAGCGAGTCCAGGGCCGCGGGCGCGGTGACCGCGTCCCAGAAGCCGGACCACCCGTCCTCGAACGAGCTGACGGTGAGCGCCGCCAGCGGCAGCAGCACGATGACGCTGAGCCAGAGCACGGCGATGCCGATGCCGACCGGGCCCACCGAACCGGTCACACGCAGCCACGACCAGCGGGGCTTGCGCGGCGCCGGCGCTGATTTCTCCAGTTTCACGGCAACGCCGGGATCGGAGGTTTCCCCGGTCCCGGCGTGCCCACTGCTGTCAGTCACAGTTGTCCAGTATCGCGTGTGTGCTGGATCACGGCCTACTTGGTGGCCTTGTCGTAGATGACCGCGACCTTGCCGGTGCCCTGCGCGAACAGTTCCTTGTCGACGGCCTTCCAGCCACCCAGGTCATCGATGGTCCACAGCTTGGCCGGGGTCGGGAAGTCCTTGGCGAACTCGGCCGCGACCTTCGGGTCGACCGGACGGAAGCCGGCCTGCGCCCACGCCTTCTGGCCCTCCGGGGTGAACAGGAAGTCGCGGAACGCGGTGGCCTTGGGCAGGTTCTTGGAGTTCTTCAGCACCGCGACCGGGTTCTCGATCTTGAAGGTGGTCGGCGGGTTGATGTGCTCGATCGGGTCGCCGTTGCGCTCGGAGAAGATGGCCTCGTTCTCGTAGCTCAGCAGCACGTCACCGGTGCCCTGCAGGAAGGTCTCGGTGGCCTCGCGGCCCGACTTCGGCTGCACCTTGACGTGCTCGGGCGAGATCAGCTGGGCCAGGTAGTCCAGGCCGGCCTGCTGGTTCTTGCCGCCGTCGCTCTTGGCGGCGTACGGGGCGAGCAGGTTCCACTTGGCCGAACCCGAGCTGAACGGGTTCGGGGTGACGACCTCGACACCGGGCTTGATCAGGTCGTCCCAGTCCTTGATGCCCTTGGGGTTGCCCTTGCGGACGACCAGGGTCACGACCGAGCCGAAGGGGATGCCCTTGCTCGCGTCGGCGTTCCAGTTCGACTCCACCAGGCCCGCGTCCACGAGGCGGGTGATGTCGGGCTCGACCGAGAAATTGACGACGTCGGCCTCGGCGCCGTCCTTGACCTTGCGCGACTGGTCGCCGGAGGCGCCGTAGGAGGCCTGGATCTGGACGCCCTTGCCCGCCTCGGTCTTGTTGAACTCGGGCACGACCTTGTCGAAGCCCGGCTTCGGGACGGCGTAGGCGTACAGGTTGAGACTGCCCCCGCTGCCGTCGGCCACGGTGGCGCCGCCGTCGGTCGAGTCGCTGGCGCCGCCGCCGCAGGCGGTCAGCGCGACCGCGGCGACAGCAGTGAGAGCGATGGCGGCGGCGCGGCGGCGCGAGCCGATCCAGGTGTTGCGAGACATCGGGGTGAACCTTTCGGGAAAGGACCTGCGGCGCAACGGCTTTCGCTGCGGCAGGGAACGCTTTGTCGATCGGTAGACCTGTCGTGTGCGGACGACACGACAGTTGGCGCGACTCGGGCCCGCTGGCCCCCGGAGTTACGGACTACGACTGCGAAAGGAAAAGCGCGCGCCAGTCTACTGGGCAGAAACGCGCAGACGAGTCCGGTGGCCGATCATCGACAGAGGATGTCCGCGACCGCGAGGTTGCCGACAGCGATCAACGCCAACTCATGGCGGATCTGCGGGGCGACACTCGACGACACAGGCAGACTGTAGCAGATTGCGACATGATGATTCGAATCGACGAGAGTTCTACTTCGAGGGGGGATTTGATCCTATGACTATGGCTCCAGACCGCGTGCGTGTGCGTTTCCCGGAGATCAGTACCCGCACGTGGGAGCATCCGGCCGACCGGACCGCCCTGGTCGCGCTCCGTGCCCTGAGCGGGTTCGACACCGTGCTGAAGGCACTGTCGAGCCTGCTGCGCGAGCGCCAGCACCGGCTGCTGTACCTCGCGACGGCCGTCCGGGTCGACGACCGTCAGTTCCGCACCCTGCACCAGTTGCGGGCGGATTGTGTCGGCGTGCTCGACGCCGAGTCGACGCCGGAGATGTACGTCCTGCAGGACCCGACGGTGAACGCCTTCACGATCGGGATGGACCGGCCGTTCATCGTGCTGACCACCGGCCTGCTCGACCTGATGGACACCGAGGAGCTGCGCTTCGTCATCGGGCACGAGCTCGGGCACGCGCTGTCCGGGCACGCGGTGTACCGCACGATGCTCATGCACCTGCTGCGGCTGTCCGCTTCGATCGGCTGGATGCCGGGCGGTGGCTGGGCACTGCGGGCGATCGTGGCCGCGCTGATGGAGTGGAGCCGCAAGTCGGAGCTGTCCGGCGACCGCGCCGGGCTGCTGTGCTGCCAGGACGTGGAGGCGTCGGTGCGGGTGCACATGAAGACCGCGGGCGGCACCTGGCTGACGGAGATGAACCACGGCGCGTTCCTCGACCAGGCCGACGACTACCTGCGCTCGGGCGACCTGCGCGACGGCGTGCTCAAGCTGCTGAACCTGGAGCTGCGCTCGCACCCGTTCTCGGTGCTGCGCGCGGCCGAGCTGCGCCGCTGGATCCAGTCCGGCGACTACGACCGGGTGCTCGGCGGCACCTATCCGCGGCGCGCGCACGACCGCAACGCCAGGATCAGCGACGAGGTGAAGGAGGCCGCCCGCAGCTACCGGGAGTCCTTCGACCAGTCCGACGACCTGCTGGTGCGCACGGTGCGCGACCTGGGCCGCGATGTCGGGGCCGCGGTGAGCACCGTCGGTCAGGAGGTCGGCCGGACCGTGTCCGATCTGGGCAAGCGCTTCGACGACTGGCGCCGGAACTAGCGCGTCAGCGGGTGAAGAACCACGCGATGACGACGAGCACGAGCAGGGCAACCAGCGCGAGCTGAACGCGAGAACGAGGCATCAGCGGGCACCGCTGCCGACGGTCGGGCGAACCGGCGCGGCGGCGGTGACCGGCACCGCCGTCGCGGCGACCGGCGTCGGCGGCTCGCTGCGGTCACCACGGCCGAGCAGGCGGAAGATCGCGCGCAGGGCGCGGTCGAGCACGAAGGCGATGGCGAAGCTGATCGGCACCATGCCGATCAGCACGACCAGGAACTGGGGGATGAAGGGCAGCCCGGCTACCCAGAGTTCGAAACCGTCCCACCAACCCGCGATGTTTTGCACGCCGACCAGCCTAGACGGTCACCGTGAACGGGCGAATTCCGTCGCTGTGAGCGGCACGTCGGCACCGAGCGGTGGACGAGCGCGGTGCCGGGCCCTGATGATGGGGTATGGAGTCTCCCAGTGCTGACAGCCTGCCGATTCTGAGCCCGGTCTCCTCCAGCGGCAGCCGCGGCGCCTTCCCGCCGATCGACGACTACGCGTTCCTGTCCGATTGCGAGACCAGCTGTCTGATCGCCAACAGCGGATCGGTCGAGTGGTTGTGCGTGCCGCGTCCCGACTCCCCCAGCGTCTTCGGCGCCATGCTCGACCGCAGCGCCGGGCACTTCCGGATCGGCCCGTACGGCAAGAACGTGCCGGCGGAGCGGCGCTACCTGCCGGGCGGAATGATCCTGGAGACCACCTGGCAGACCGAGACCGGCTGGCTGATCGTGCGCGACGCGCTGGTGCTCGGGCCGTGGCACAACAACATCCAGCGGTCCAAGACCCATCGCCGCACCCCGATGGACTGGGACGCCGAACACATCCTGCTGCGCACGGTCAAGTGCGTGAGCGGCACGGTCGAGCTGGAGATGAGCTGCCAGCCCTCGTTCGACTACCACCAGGGCGGCGCGAAGTGGGAGTACACCGGCAAGGTCTACGAACAGGCGACGGCCCGGCCCTTCCTCGATCCCGATGCCGGGCCCGCGCTGGTGCTCACCACCGATCTGCGCCTCGGGCTCGAGGGCAGGGAGGCCCGCGCCCGCACCCGGATGTCCGAGGGCGACGAGGTGTTCGTCGCGCTCACCTGGTCGGAGCTGCCCGCGCCCGCCACCTTCGCCGAGGCCGCGCAGAAGATGTGGGCGACCGCCGAATGCTGGCGGCGCTGGATCACCCTCGGCGATTTCCCCGACCATCCGTGGCGCGGCTACCTACAGCGCAGCGCCCTGACTCTGAAGGGCCTCACCTACGCGCCGACCGGCGCCCTGCTTGCCGCCGCCACCACCTCCCTCCCGGAAACCCCTGGTGGACAACGCAACTGGGACTACCGCTACACCTGGGTGCGCGACGCCAGCTTCGCCCTGTGGGGTCTGTACACCCTGGGCCTGGACCGGGAGGCCAACGACTTCTTCGCCTTTCTCAACGACGTCACCACCGGTGACAACGGCGACGCGCTCCCGCTGCAGGTGCTCTACGGCATCGGCGGCGAGCGCCGCATCACCGAGTACGAGCTGCCCGATCTGTCCGGCTACGACGGCGCCAGACCGGTCCGCATCGGCAACGCCGCCTACGACCAGGACCAGCACGACATCTGGGGCACCATGCTCGACGCGGTGTACCTGCACGTGAAATCGCGCGGGCAGGTGCCGGAATCGCTGTGGCCGCTGCTGGAACGCACCGTGCACGCGGCCATCGCCAACTGGCGCAAACCCGATCGCGGGATCTGGGAGGTGCGCGGCGAACCGCAGCACTTCACCTCCTCGAAGGTGATGTGCTGGGTGGCGCTCGACCGCGGCGCCCGGCTGGCCCAGCTGCACGGCCAGCACGCCCGCGCGGCCGAATGGTTCGACATCGCCGAGCAGATCAAGGCGGACGTGCTCGAGCACGGCGTGAACCACGAGGGCGTGTTCACCCAGACCTACGGCGGCGACACCCTCGACGCCTCGCTGCTGCTGGTGGTGCTGACCCGCTTCCTGCCGCCCGACGACCATCGCGTGCGCGCGACCGTGCTGTCGATCGCGACCCGGCTCACCGTCAACGGCCTGGTGCTGCGCTACCGCACCGACACCACCGACGACGGGCTCGACGGCGAGGAGGGCACCTTCACCATCTGCTCGTTCTGGCTGGTCTCGGCGCTGGTGGAGATCGGCGAGCTGGAACGGGCCACCCACCTGTGCGAGCGGCTGCTCGGGCTGGCCTCTCCGCTGCGCCTCTACGCCGAAGAGATCGACTCACGCACCGGGCGGCACCTGGGCAACTTCCCACAGGCGTTCACCCACCTGGCGCTGATCAACGCGGTCACCCACGTCATCCGGGCCGAGGATTCGCGCAACGCGGGCCAGTTCCAGCCGGCGCACACGCCGTCGCACCGGTCCTAGCCGTCAGTACGCGAGCCGGTCGGCGCGTTCGCGCAGGCCGGCCACGGTGCGCAGGCCCGCGTCGATCTCGGTGATCCGCAGCTCGCGATGGTCGCCGTAGCGCAGGCCGGTCTCCTCGGCCGCGCGCAGCGCCTCGTCGGCGGTGCGGCCCACCTCGGCGGCGATCTCGGTGTAGTGGTCGCGCAGCACCCGCTGCAGCGTGCGCAGGCGGTTGCGGGATTCCTTGCCCACCTGGAAGATCACGTCGTCGGCGAGCCGGGCGACGGCGACCTTGGCCTCGGCCTGCCTGCGCTGCTTGCGATTGCGGCGGTCGTCCCACAGCGCGTTCACGCCGAGCAGCACGCCCGCACCCGCGGAGTACCAGTTGACCAGCGACATCCCGAGCAGGCTGGTGGCCAGACCGACCATCAGGATGCCGCCGTAGGAGCCGCGCAGGGCCGACAGCGCCTGCTGTCCGACACTGGATTTCGCGCTCTCCAGCGTCTCCAGCGACTGCACCGGCTCGAGCACGTCGCCCGGATTGGTCAGGCGCAGCTCGGGCAGCGGCGGGGTGCGGTTGTCCGGCGGGAACTTCGCGGCGACCTGCTCGGCGAGCTCGACGGCGCGGTAGTGCGCCATCACGAAGTTCTCCTCGACGGCCTCGCAGATCCGCGCGTCCAGCTCGGTCGCGAATTCGGTCCATTTGCGGGCCGGATCGGTGCGCGAGATCTCCGCCTCGGCCTCGCGCACGAGGGTGCGTAGTCGATGCCGCAGATCGTGTTCGATATCGGCGCTCAGCTCGGAGCTACCGTCGACGAGGGTGACCTGCCAGGTCGCGGTGCGCTGACGCAGCTGATCGGCCGCGGTCCTGGCGGCCGCCAGCCGCTGGGTGATCTCGGCCCGGCTGCGCGGGTCGCGCAGCGCGGCGGCCTCGGCGCGCAGGGTGAGGGTGAGTTGATCGGTGACCAGCGCGATATCGCGCACGGCCGCCGCGACCGCGACCGAATCGGCCTGGGCGACAACGTAATCGTGTAGGTGATCGATGAGTTGCGGCACGCCCGACTCGATGTCGCGCTGCTGGTCGCCGTTCTCCTGTGCCTGCCGGTGCATCACCGCCGAGACGGGCGCGACCGCGAAGTTCAGGCCCGCCCCGTCGAGCAGCGCGCGGTTGCGGCGCTGGGTCAGCGACCAGTGCGGGTTGCGGTCGATCTTGGTGAGCACGCAGACCACCGACGAGCACACCTGCTCGACGCGGCGCAGGTAGTCCAGCTGCGCCTCGGTCAGCTCGGCGGCGGCGTCGGCGGCGTAGAGGACCACGTCGGCGGCGGCGATCATCGACCAGGCCGCGCTCTCGTGGGCGGCGGCGCCGGGCGCGTCCATCATCACCAGGCCGTCGGCCAGCAGCGGGCTCGGCTCGGCGAATTCGGCGCGCAGCACGCCGAGGGCGGTCAGCGCGGGTCCGGGGTTGAGCGGGTCGACCGACACGCGTTCGACACGACCGCGCTGCGCCGACTTCACCAGTGTCGCGGCGGGGTTGGGCCCGTACTCGACGATCACCGGAACGCTCGGCTTGCCGTCGGTGGCGCTGACCGGCGTGCCGACCATGCTGTTGACCAGCGTGCTCATGCCCGCCTGTGGTTCACCGACCACGACCAGGCGCACCCGGGGATCGCTGAGCCTGGCGCGCACCATGCCGAGTCTGGCGTCGAGGTCGTCACGACCGCCCGTGCGGACCAGTTCCCGCAGTTCGTCGACCAGGGAAACGACCGGAGCCATCACATCCGGATGCTTCACCGTCGCGGCCTGCAGTCCGGCAGCGGCTGACAACCTGTTCCTCACTCTCGTTGCATGAGTCCGTCCGAGACGCTGGGAGCAGACGTCGTCGTGTCAGACGACGAAGTCATACCCATGATGCTCGACGGGAAACGCGGCGGCCAGGTGATCTGCGCCGCCCACCCCGGAGTCGAACAGTCCGGCCGACACGCCATGGTAGCCGTCATCGGTGTAGCTGATGTCGGCGGCGATCGGCTTGGTGTCGATGACCGGCGGTTTCACCGGAACCTGGGTCGGCTGCACGGTGACCACCGGCGGCGGGGTGACCACGGTCGGCGGATCGATGTCGACGGTCGGCTGCTTGGTCGGCATCGTCGGCTGGTGGGTCGGCGCGGTCGGCTGCTGGGTGGGCACGGTCGCGGTCGGGTGCGACCCGGTCGGGTCGGGCACGTCGACGGTCGGGGTGCTGGGTGCGGTCGAGGGCACCGTGGCGCCGCCCGTGGTGCCCGGCTTGGTGATGACGACGTCATCGTCCGGAACCGTCGGCTTGGTGGGGCCGGTCGCGCCGGTCGGCGGCACGGTGACCGGCGCCTTGGTGGGCTCCGGCAGCTGCGCGGTCGGCTTGGGCAGATCCGGCAGCTTCACCGTGGTGGGGGTGTCGATGTCGACGGTCGGCTGCTTGGACGGCACGGTCACCGGGACGGTGGTCGGGGTGTGGCCGCCGGTGACGTCCGGCACGACCACCGGCTTGGTCGGCGTGGTCGGCGCGAACAGCGCGGGCACCGCGGCGGCGGGCGCGGTCAGCGGCGAGGTGGCGGCGCCCGCCCCACCGAAGACGTTGGCGATCGGCGTCGACGCGGCGTCGGGCTGGATGGTCGTCTGCAGCGGCGTGCTGACCACCGGATTGGTGGCCACCGGCGCGGGCGCGGCGGGCGCGACCGGCGCCGGGGCGGGCGCGATCGGCGCGGGCGCCACGGGAGCCGGGGCGGGGGTCTGCGCGAGTGGCGCGGCAGGCGCGGGCGCGGGTGCCGGAGCGGCGGCCGCGGGCCCGGTGGTGCCGGGCAGGCCGACACCGGAGGACGAGGATCCCGGCAGGCTCGGCCCGGTCGGCGAGGTCAGGCTGCCGCCGGTGCCACCGGCGGTCGTGTCGCCGGGCACCTTGATGCCGTCGCCGAGCCACTTGCCGTAGTCGTCGAGCTGGTCCCCGACCTGGCCGACCTGGGCGGTGACCTTCATCTGGGAGGTGAACCACACACCGTCCAGGCCCGCGTGCGCGTCGATCTGCCATTCGGTGTTCACCATCGCGCCGAAGCCGTCGAACATGTCACCGATGCCGTCGAACAGCCCGTCGCCGGGCTGGCCCGCACCGGGCGTGCTCGCACCGGGCAGACCGCCGGGCGAACCGGGCAGGCCGATCCCGTCGTAGCCGGGAATGCCGAGGCCGTGGCCGGGCAGGCCGTCGAACCCGGGGAGGCCGATCCCCTGACCGGGCAGGCCGAAGGCGGGCGTCTCCGGGAGGCCGAACGGGTTGTCGGTGTCGGCGCCGCCGAGACCGAGGCCGGGCCCGGCGGGCGTCTGCGCGTAGCCCGGGATGCCGTAGCCGGTGGAGTGACTGCTGTCGGAGCCGGGGATCCGCAGCTCCCGCTCGTCGTCGGCGCCGGGAATCTGTGGGCGCCACTCGGATTCGGTGGCGCGCGCGACCATGGTGACGTCGGCCGGAGCGGGCGCGTGCGGGGCGAACGGCGCGTGCGGCGCCTGATGCGGCGCGGGCACGTCCGACAGATCGGGGAAGGTCACGACCGGGCTCGGCGCGTCCGGGCTCGGGTCGGAGTGGTACTGCGAGGACCACCCGGCGACCCGGCTGTCGGCGTTGCTGGTGCCCGGCGTCGTGTCGGGGCCGGTGCCGTTCGCGGCGACCAGGGCACCACCGGTGACGTACGCGCCGGCGCGCGCTACCCGCGCGACACCGTTGGCGACCCGGTAGGCCGTGTCGGTCCCCTCCGCGCGCGCAGCATCGTCATCGAAAGGCAGATCACGCGTCATCAATGCTCCAACACTCGCATCACTGTCGGCCCCCCACCACGAACGAGGCGAAGTGAAGATCATCCAACACTACTACCGGAGGCCGAACTGTCGTTTCGTCCAGAACGGTTGGTACCACCTTATGGCGAGCAACAGATTTCGGCGACCCGGTGGAATCAGGGGGTTCACGATCCCAAGAGAACTCTAACGATTGCTCAACGGACCCTGAAGATCGGCTGCTTAGCGTCGGTTTCGCCGGTCGAGCCGATCGGCGAAACCCGTTCGGAGGAGTCCCGCCCATGACCGTATTCACCGCCCGCCGCCGGGCCCGTGCCGCCGCCCTGGTCGGCGGCCTCGCGCTGCTGACCGGCACGATCGCCGGTGTCGCCGGCGCCGCGTCCGCCGATCCCGCCGTGACCAGGGAGATCGGGCCCGAACGAACGCTGATCATCTGTTCGCCGGACGCGTCGGGCGCGCCCGCCCTGCCCCTGCCGCCGGAAGGCGCGCGCGTGCACATCGAGCGCTTCGACGGCGAGCCGGCGCGCCCGCTGCCGGTCCTGCCCGCGCTGCCGGGTGAACCGGCCGTCGACGTACCAGGGAACTGCCAGGACGTCGACCCGGGCGACGCGCCGGGCGGGGTCATCGTGGTCCGCCCGCCGCACGTACGCTGACCAGGGGAAACAGTGGATCGCACTAGGGTGAGCGGATGACCGGACAGCAGATCTTGGTCGTCGACGACGAGCTCAGGGTGCTGGCGTCGCTGCGGCGCGGCCTCGAGCTCTCGGGCTTCGACGTCGTCACGGCCGGTGACGGCGCCGCGGCGCTCGCCCTGGTGCGTTCCGCCACCCCCGACGCCATGGTGCTCGATGTGAACATGCCCGAGCTCGACGGCGTCGGCGTGGTGACCGCCCTGCGCGCGATGGGCAACGACATCCCCATCTGTGTGCTCAGCGCCCGCAGCGCCGTGAGCGACCGGATCGCGGCCCTCGAACGCGGTGCCGACGACTACCTCACCAAGCCGTTCGACCTCGGCGAGCTGATCGCCCGGCTGCGTGCCCTGCTGCGGCGCAGCGCGGCAACCGCTGCGCCGCAGGGCAAGACGGTGCGGGTGGGGCAGGTGGAGATCGATCCGGCCGGGCACCGGGTACACGCGGGCGGACGACAGGTCGACCTCACCAAACGCGAGTTCGAGCTGCTGGCCATGCTCGCCGAGAACGCCGGCATCGTGCTCGGGCGCGAGCAGATCCTGTCCGCCGTCTGGGGGTACGACTTCGCCACCGACACCAATGTGGTCGACGTGTTCGTCTCGTATCTGCGGCGCAAGCTCGAGGCCGACGGCGTCGACCGGGTCGTGCACACGGTGCGCGGCGTCGGATTCGTCCTGCGCGAGCGCCCGTGAGGACCGGGTCGTGGTCCCTGCGGACCCGGGTGGCCCTGGTGTCGGCCGTGGTCGCCGCGCTGGTGGCGATCACCCTCGGGCTCACCTACGCGGCGCTGCTGAAGGTGGCTGGCACCCGGCAGCTCGATCAGACGGTCTCGACGATGAATGTCCAAGTGGTGCAGCGCATCGACGGCGTACCCGCCCTGCCGATCCCGCTTCCGGCCGAGACGATGCCGTTCCCCGACGCTCCCGAACCACCGACGGTGGTGGCGCCGGGCAGCCCGTCCGACACCGCGCTGGCCAAGGTCAAGGGCGCGCCCGGCCTGCTGGTCCGGCTCGATCCCGACCGGGAGCTGGTCGACGCCGCGATCACCCGCAGCCAGCTGATCGGCCTCGGCATCGGGGTCGGCGGGGTGCTGGTGGCGGCCGGATTGGGTTGGGTGCTGGCCGGTTTCGCCGCGCGCCCGCTGCGCAGGCTGGCCACCGCGACCCACGAGATCGACACCCTCGACGAGCTGCCGCCGCTGTCCGGCCGCGGCGCCAGGGAGGCCGAGGAACTCTCCGACGCCATCACCCGGATGCTGGCGCGCCTGGAGACCGCGCACGGCGAGACCAGGCAGGCACTGGCAGGCGCCCGCGATTTCGCCGCGGTCTGCGCGCACGAACTGCGCACCCCGCTCACCGCGATGCGCACCGATCTCCAGGTCCTGGCCGGGGACGACCTGCCTGCCGAGCAGCGCGGCGCGGTCCTGGCCGACGTGCTGGCCGCCGAACGCCAGATCGAGCGCACCCTCACCGATCTGGAGCGCCTCGCCGTCGGCGAGCTCACCGACGCGGGCGCCTTCGAACCATTCGACCTGTGCGAGACCCTCGATCGCGCGGTCCAGAACGCCCGGCGCGCGCAGCCCGGGGTCGACATCACGCTGACCGCGTGCGACCCGGTCCCGATGACCGGCCTGCCCGGCGGGATCCTGCTGATCGTCACCAACGCCGTCACCAACGCGGTCCTGCACGGACACGCCACCGAGATCGCGGTCGCGGCCCGTTCGAGCGCGGACGGGATCGAGATCACCGTCGACGACAACGGCACCGGGATCCCGGAACACCTGTCCCCCACCGCCTTCGACCGCTTCGCCAAACGACCGGGCTCCCCCGGTTCCGGCCTGGGCCTGGCCCTGGTCCGTCAGCAGGCCGAATTGCACGGCGGCACCGCCGAACTCGCCGAAAGCCCGCTCGGCGGGACACGCCTGCTGGTGCGCGTCACCGCCGAGCCAGGGTAGGAACGGGACTACTTGCCCTTGGGCTTGTCCGACGCCGCGTCCGAGGACAGCGCGGCCACGAAGGCCTCCTGCGGCACGTCGACCCGGCCGATGGTCTTCATGCGCTTCTTGCCCTCCTTCTGCTTCTCGAGCAGCTTGCGCTTACGGCTGATGTCGCCGCCGTAGCACTTGGCGAGCACGTCCTTGCGGATCGCCCTGATGTTCTCGCGCGCGATGATCTTCGAGCCGATCGCGGCCTGGATCGGCACCTCGAACTGCTGACGCGGGATGAGTTCGCGCAGCTTGGTGGTCATCTTGTTGCCGTAGGCCTGGGCGGCGTCCTTGTGCACGATGGCACTGAACGCGTCGACCGCCTCGCCCTGGAGCAGGATGTCGACCTTCACCAGCGCGGACGACTGCTCGCCCGCCTCTTCGTAATCGAGCGACGCGTACCCGCGGGTGCGCGACTTGAGCGAGTCGAAGAAGTCGAAGATGATCTCGGCCATCGGCAGCGTGTAGCGCATCTCCACGCGCGTCTCCGACAGGTAGTCCATGCCGAGCAGCTCGCCGCGGCGGCTCTGGCACAGCTCCATGATGGTGCCGACGAACTCGCTCGGCGCGATGACGGTGCACTTGGTCACCGGCTCGAAGGTCTGGCGCACCTTGCCCTCGGGCCAGTACGAGGGGTTGGTGACGATGTGCTCGGTGCCGTCTTCCATGACGACCCGGTAGATCACGTTGGGCGCGGTGGAGATCAGGTCGAGGCCGAACTCGCGCTGCAGCCGCTCGCGGGTGATCTCCATGTGCAGCAGGCCGAGGAAGCCGCAGCGGAAGCCGAAGCCCAGCGCCACCGAGGTCTCCGGCACGTAGGTCAGCGCCGCGTCGTTGAGCTGCAGCTTGTCCAGCGCGTCGCGCAGATCCGGGTAGTCGGAGCCGTCGACCGGGTACAGGCCCGAGTAGACCATCGGGCGCGGTTCCTGGTAGCCCGCGAGCGCCGAGGTGGCACCGTCGCGCGCGGAGGTGACGGTGTCACCGACCTTGGACTGGCGCACGTCCTTCACGCCGGTGATCAGGTATCCCACCTCGCCGACGCCGAGGCCCTGGGTGGGCTTCGGTTCGGGCGAGACGATGCCGATCTCGAGCAGCTCGTGCTGCGCGCCGGTGGACATCATCTTGATCTTCTGACGCGGGGTCAGCTTGCCGTCGACCACGCGCACGTAGGTGACCACGCCGCGGTAGGTGTCGTAGACCGAGTCGAAGATCAGCGCGCGGGCCGGGGCGTCGGCGTCGCCGACCGGCGGCGGGACCTCGGCGATCACCTTGTTCAGCAGCGCGTCGACGCCGACGCCGGTCTTGCCCGACACCCGCAGCACGTCGTCGGGCTCACAGCCGACGATGTGCGCGATCTCGGCGGCGTAGCGGTCCGGGTCGGCGGCGGGCAGGTCGATCTTGTTGAGCACCGGGATGATCACCAGATCGCGTTCCATCGCCAGGTACAGGTTCGCCAGCGTCTGCGCCTCGATCCCCTGTGCCGCGTCGACCAGCAGGATCGCGCCCTCACAGGCCTCGAGCGCGCGCGACACCTCGTAGGTGAAGTCGACGTGGCCCGGGGTGTCGATCATGTGCAGGACGAAGTCCTCGCCGTCGACATTCCACGGCAGCCGGACGTTCTGCGCCTTGATCGTGATGCCGCGCTCGCGCTCGATGTCCATCCGGTCCAGGTACTGAGCGCGCATGGCCCGCTCTTCGACCACACCGGTCAGCTGCAGCATCCGATCGGCCAGGGTCGACTTGCCGTGGTCGATGTGCGCGATGATGCAGAAGTTCCGGATCCGGGACGGATCGGTGAACGTCGTATCGGCAAAACTGGAAGCCACTCCACTCCTCGAGGGGTATCGGCGAACTGCGTCTATCGTCCCATGCGACGAATCGCCCCCTTGTCACCGGTGCGCTTCAAGCGCGAGCGACCGTTATATTTCAGGGATGGCCAGCAGTTGGAACACTCTCGGTAAGCAACTCGGCGTCATCGCCAAGGAGCAGGGACCGAAGATCGTGCGCAAGCAGGGTCCACGGCTGCTCGAGAAGCTGGTGGGGGCACTGGCGGCCAAGCCGGAGCCCGCGGTCGCGGTGCGCCCGACCGCGTCGACGCCGGTGCCCACCGCGCACCGCGCCCGGCAGATCGTCTACTGCCCGCAGCTCGACGGGCGCGCCGACCCGGGCGAGATCGTGTGGACCTGGGTGCCCTACGAGGAGGACCCCACCAACGGCAAGGACCGGCCGGTGCTGGTCGTCGGGCGCGATCGCAAGACCCTGCTCGGGCTGATGCTGTCGTCCAAAGCCGAACGCGCGCACGACCGCAACTGGGTCGGCATCGGCTCCGGCCCGTGGGACCACGACGGGCGACCCAGCTGGGTGC
Organism: Nocardia sp. NPDC051833; assembly: GCF_040681225.1. Classification (NCBI taxonomy): domain Bacteria; kingdom Bacillati; phylum Actinomycetota; class Actinomycetes; order Mycobacteriales; family Nocardiaceae; genus Nocardia; species Nocardia sp. NPDC051833. The sequence continues at coordinate 337,073 of NZ_JBFAYK010000004.1, read as the reverse complement.
GGCTGGACCGGGTGCTCGACGTGCCCGAGGACGGCATCCGGCGCGAGGGCGCGATCGTCGAGCGCAAGACCTTCGACCTGGTCGCGCACCGGCTCGTCGCCGAGTACAGCTGGAGCTGACCGACCTAGGTCAGCACGTCCCTGGACCGGCCGAAGATCAGGCCGTACACCAGCGCGCCCAGCGCGCCACCGGCCAGCGGGAACAGCACGAACACCCACACCTGTGCCATCGCACCGTCCTGATACGGCGCCACGCCCAGGCTGCGGGCCGGATTCACCGAGGTGTTGTCGATCGGCAGCGAGACCAGGTAGATCACCGTCAGCGTGACACCGATCGACAGGCCGGCCAGCGGCACATCGGAGATCTGGTCCGTCGAGGCCAGCACCACGAACACCAGCAGCGCGGTCAGCATCACCTCGATGATGATGGTCGCGGCCAGGCCGTACCCGTTCTGGACGACGACCTCACCCAGCGGCCCGCGGATCGCCGACGGACTGTGCGCGCCCCAGCCGTTGGCGCCGAGCCCGTCGACCGCGCGGTCGTAGGACGGCAGGTTCTTGGCCAGCGCGAACAGCACGAGCCCGGCCAGGAAGGCACCGACGAGCTGCGCGATCACATAGCCCGCCGCGCCGACCGCCGAGATCCGGCCGAGCAGCAGCTGACCGAGGGTGACCGCCGGATTGACGTGGCAGCCCGAGATCGGCCCGATCGCGTAGACGAGGAACATCAGCGTCAGACCGAACGCGAAGGCCACCCCGAGCGACCCGACCCGGTCACCCGCCAGCACCAGCGTGCCGACGCCACAGATCACCAGGATGAAAGTGCCGAGCCCTTCGGCGGCCCATTTCTTCGGCTCGGGTACGACCTCGGACTCGACGAGTTCCTGTGCAGTGGGCATCGGCCACCACCTCTCCGGGAGGATTCATCCCCGCGGCGAGCGGGGTCCGCACGAGCGAGGTGGACATTACGCCAGGCGGGTGACCTCCACAACGACCTCGAGGTCGGTCGAGCCGCCGCCGGAGAAAACACCTTTCAGCGGTGGCACATCCGCGTAGTCGCGGCCGACGCCGACCGAGACGTGTTGCTCGTTGACGGCCAGATTGTTGGTCGGGTCGTAGCCCCACCACTGCCCCGTCCAGGCCTCCACCCAGGCATGCGACTGGCCCGCCACGGTCTCACCGATCTCGGCGCTCGGCTTCGGATGCAGATACCCGGAGACGTAGCGGCTGGGAATTCCCATGCTGCGCAACAACACCAGGGTCAGGTGCGCGTAGTCCTGGCACACCCCGCGCCGCTCGGCGAACGCCTGCAACGCCGAGGTGTGCACCGAGGTCGTGCCCGCGATGTAGTCCATCTCCTTGTGCACCCACTCGGCCGCGCGCACCACCGCCTTGGCCGGCTCCTCGCCCCGGGACAGCTGCCTGGCCACCGTCGCCAGCTTGCGATCGCGCGGCACATAGGCGGTGGGACTGAGCATTTCGTCGAACCGGTCGACGATCCGGCCGCCGCGCAGGTCGTCCCAGCTCAGCTCCTCGGTCGGCTCCGCGAACGGCTCGGTCTCCACCACCGAGGACCCGGTCACCTCGAGTTCGGTGTGCGGCGCGTGTAGGTCGAAGGCGGTGACCGCGGTGCCCCAGTAGTCGGTGTAGCGATACGACCTGGTGGCGGGCACGGTCTCGACGCGATTGAGGATCACGTTCTGCCTGCTGTCGGCGCGCGGCGTCAGCCTGGCCTCGTTGAACGACCGCGTCACGGGCGCGTCGTAGACATATCCGGTGGTGTGCACCACCCTGATCCGCCAGCTCACAATTCTCCTTCCACCTGCACGCGGCCGTCGGAACTGCTGCGCACATCGGTCCACGCCACCCAGGGGGCGGCGTGGAAGTACTGGCGTGACACGGCCTCGCTGACCTCCCGGCACGACTTCTGCAGCGCGAGCAGCCTGCTCTGCAAGTCCTCCAGCAGCACACCGGGCGGCAGGAATTCGAGCTCGCTGCGCGCGCGGCCCAGCACCCGCTGGGCCTCGTGCCGCGCGCCGACGCGGCTGCCCGGCCGCTGGTCGAGCTCGGTCAGGCAGGCCTCGGCGACGCGCAGCGTGTGGAACACCGAACGCGGGAAGAGCCGGTCGATCAGGATGAACTCCGCGACCCTGGCGGCGTCGAGCGCGCCGCGGTGGGTGCGCAGGTAGGTGTCGTGGGCGCCCGCCGAGCGCAGCACCGTCACCCAGGCGGGCGAGGACGTGCGGTCGCCCGCGCGCGAGAGCAGCAGGCGCACCATCATGTCCACGCGTTCGATGGAGCGGCCCAGCAGCAGGAACCGGTAGCCGTCGTCGCGCGAGAGGGTCGAGTCGGTCAGCCCGGTGAACATCGCCGCGCGGTCCTTGATGTAGGAGAAGAACTCGTGCGGGCCGAGGCCACGCGCCGCCTTCTCCGCCGTCGCCAGCCCGTTGTAGGTGGCGTTGAGGCACTCCCACATCTCGCTGGAGGTGACTTCTCGTGCGCCACGGGCGTTCTCGCGGGCCTTGCCGATGGAGTCGCTGATCGATACACCGTGGTCGTGGCTGAACGCGACGAGGTCGGTCACCGACCACACGTCCAGGTGCAGTCCCTCCGGCGGTTCGATCCCCAGCACCTTGAGCAGCACCCGGGAAGTGCGGTCGGCGTCGACGGTGGCGTCCTCGAGCAGCTGGTGCACGGCGACGTCGAGAATGCGCGCGGTGTCGTCGGCGCGCTCGACGTATCGGCCGATCCAGTAGAGGGATTCGGCGTTGCGAGCAAGCATGTGTGTCAGTCCCCGATCAGCCGCTGCGTCTGTTGTTGTTGCTGCTGTTGCTGATTGGCCTGCGGCGCGCTGAGCTCGCGGCCGATCTCGAACGAATCGGCCTGCGGCGGATCGCTCACCAGTTCCGGACCGGCCAGTTCCCGGTCGACCGGACCGGAGCGCCCGGCCAGCACCCAGGTGTCCTTGCTGCCGCCGCCCTGGCTGGAGTTCACCACCAGCGAGCCCTCCGGCAGCGCGACCCGGGTCAGCCCGCCGGGCAGCACCCAGATGTCCTCGCCGTCGTTGACCGCGAACGGACGCAGGTCGACGTGCCGGGGCGCGAGATCGTTGCCGATCTTGGTCGGCACCGTCGACAGCTGCACCACCGGCTGGGCGATCCAGCCACGCGGATCGGCCTTGACCTTGCGCCGGATCGCCTCCAGCTCGCGCGGTGTCGCGTCCGGCCCGATGACGATCCCGTAGCCGCCGGACCCCTCGACCGGCTTCACCACGAGTTCGCCCACCCGGTCGAGCACCTGCTCGCGTTCGTCGTCGAGCCAGCAGCGGAAGGTGTCGACATTGGGCAGGATCGGCTTCTCGCCGAGGTAGTACTCGATGATCGTCGGCACGTAGGTGTAGATGAGTTTGTCGTCGCCGACGCCGTTGCCGACCGCGCTGGAGATCACCACATTGCCCGCGCGGGCCGCGTTGAGGACGCCCGCGACGCCGAGCACCGAGTCCGGGCGGAAGTGCATGGGGTCGAGGAAGGTGTCGTCGATGCGCCGGTAGATGACGTCGACCTGGCGCTCGCCCGCCGTGGTGCGCATGTAGACGACATTGTCGCGGCAGAACAGATCGCGCCCCTCGACCAGCTCGACGCCCATCTGCCTGGCCAGCAGCGAATGCTCGAAGTAGGCGGAGTTGTGCACACCCGGGGTGAGCACGACCACGGTCGGGTCGGCCTCGTTGGGCGCCGCGGAGGCCCGCAGCGCCCGGAGTAGGTGGGCGGGATAGTCGCCGACCGCCCGCACCCGGTGCGAGGAGAACAGGTCGGGGAAGACCCGGGCCATGGTGCGCCGGTTCTCCATCACATAGGAGACGCCCGACGGCGAGCGCAGGTTGTCCTCGAGCACCCGGAAGTCGCCGCGTTCGTCGCGCACCAGGTCGATGCCGGAGACGTGGATGCGCACCCCGTTGGGCGGCACCAGCCCGGCGGCCTCGCGGTGGAAGTGCTCGCACGAGGTCACCAGCCGCTTGGGGATCACCTGATCGCGCAGGATGTTCTGCTCGCCGTAGACGTCGGCCAGGAACAGCTCCAGCGCGGTGACCCGCTGCTTGATGCCGCGTTCGAGCTTGGCCCATTCCGCGGCCGCGATCACCCGCGGCACCAGATCCAGCGGGAACGGGCGTTCCTGGCCCGACAGGGAGAAGGTGATGCCCTGGTCGATGAACGCCCGGTCCAGCGCGTCGGAGCGTTTGGCCAGGTCGTCGACGTCGTTGGCGGCCATCGCGGCGTGGATACCCTTGTACGGCGCCCGGACTCGTCCCGCCGCGTCGAACATCTCGTCGAAGGCGTCGGCGAAGCGGCCGGGGCCGTACCCCTCGAACAAACCGGCGTGCGTGTTCACCGGATGCCCGTTCGTTCTCACCAACGCCGGTGATGCAGATCGAGCCGTACTCGGCGCTGTGGTGGAGGTCATGAGAAAAACTGTGCATCACCCGGCAGCGGGGTCGTGTGAGACACAGGTAAATTTCTTGCATCACCTGAAACGGGTGAAAATCGGCGGGGCCCGTGGCGGGCGTTCGGAGCCCGATTTCGCCGGGCGGTGCCGAGCTGGTAACCTCGATCTTCGGCGCGGTGTTACCCGTAGTTCAGCACCATCTGCTGCATCGTGGGCGCGCGCCCGACGAGCTTTCGAGACATACCACCCAGCGACAGGAAACCAGAGGATACAGGCGTGGCCAACATCAAGTCCCAGATGAAGCGGATCCGTACCAACGAGGCGGCGCGCAAGCGCAACCAGTCGGTCAAGTCCGCGCTGCGCACCGCGATCCGCAACTTCCGCGAAGCTGCCGCGACCGGTGACAAGGAAAAGGCTGCCGAGCAGCTGCAGTTCGCGAGCCGCAAGCTCGACAAGGCCGCGTCCAAGGGCGTCATCCACGCCAACCAGGCGGCCAACAAGAAGTCCGCGCTCGCGCTGGCTCTGAACAAGATCTGATCGGAGCGGGGGCTCCCCGCTCAGCAATACTTCGCAAGACGCAGCCGCCGTGGCCTCGATGACCACGGCGGCTTTTGTCGTCGGCTACCATTCCGCGCATGCTGACGGTGTACGCGAATCAGACGGTGGTACGAGGCGACGACCTGGCCGAGGTGATCCGCGCCGCGGAGATCCTGGGGCTCGGTCTCAAGATCGAGAACGTGATGGTCCCGGACGAGGACGGCGGCTTCGCGGCCGCGTGGATCGTCACCAGGGAGGACGAGGTCCCGCTGTACGAGGAGTGGGACGGTCGCTACGAGGATCTCGAGGACGACGAGGAACTCGCCGTCGTCGGCGACTGATCAGTTCACACAGGGGATCTGCCCCGAGGTGATGTCGCTGCGGACCGGTGTGCCCGCGTCGGGGGTCTCCGACACCGAGGTGGTCGTGCTGGTCCGCCAGGCGCCCGTCGTCGTCTCGTACGGCCACGCGGCGGGCGGTTCGGTCCGCGCCGTGGTGCGCCGGGTGGTCGTGGTGGCGGGGACCGGCATCCCGAACGCGGCCGCGATCTCGCGGCGGATCGCCGAGCGGTCCACGATGTTCACGTCCTGCCCGTTGATCACGTCGTAGCGCAGGATCGGCAGGGTCCGGAATTCGACCTGCGGGTCCTTCGCGGAGCCGAGCGTGCGCACGAATTCGGTCATGTTCCAGCCGTCCGACAGGACGATATTGCGGTGCGCCACCTCCATCAGCGCCGACAGTTTGCCGGGGTCGGTCAGGGTGCCCGCGCTGCGCAGCTGCCTGGCCACCGAGGTGAGGAACGCCTGCTGCCGGTGGGTGCGGTCCAGATCGCCGTTCTCCAGTCCGTGCCGCTGCCGCACGAAGGCCAACGCCTGGGCCGGGTCGAGATGCTGGCGGCCCGCCGGGAAGTCCGCGCCGGAGAACTCGAGGTCCTGCACCGGATGGTTCAGGCACACCTCCACCCCGCCCAGCGTGGCCGCCAGATCGTAGAAGCCGGCGAGGGTGATCTCGGCGAACCGGTCGATCGGCACCCCGGTCAGATCGCGGACCGCCCGGACGATCGAGGCGCGCCCCGCCTCCCGGCCCGCCTGCTCGAGCTTGCGCTGATCGGTGACCCCGCGCGCGATCAGCTGATCCTGCACCGCGGCCTTCTTGAGCCCGTACGCCTCCTTGATCTTGGCGTGGGTGTAGCCGGGAATACCACTGACCGGCACGTAGTCGTCGCGCGGAATCGAGACCGCGACGATCTTGTCCATCGCGGCCGGAATATGCACCAGGATCAGCGTATTGGCGTTGTAGCCGCCCTCGTCGCCGTCTCCCGCGTGCAACTGGTCCAGGATTTCCGGCGGCAGCTCGTTCCCGTTCTGATCGCGGCGGGTATCGAGCCCGATCAGCAGGATGTTCAGATCCCCACCGAGCGAATGGGGCGCGTCGTCCTCGATGGCGTGCGAGCGCAGGAACCCGGCGTCGAAACTGCCCGCCGTCGACCACCCGTACGCGGTGACGGCGACCACCAGCGCCGACATCCCGGCGGCGAAACCCTTCCCGAATGCCCTGGCCAACCGGCCCGCCGAGGCACGAGCGCGGCCCCTGCTCCCGTGCTCCCCGGTCCGGCTGACGGTCGGGTCGTCCATGTCATGATCAACTGTGCCAGCCGCACGACCGCACCGACATCGCGATTCGGTCCCGATTCCAGCGTGTCCCGGCGTGTCCGCTCAGCGAGTGGACCGGGGCGGTGTGGCCCTCAGCCCGCGGCGCGGAGATCGAGGATGCGGGAGAGGGCGTGTTCCACGGCGTAGGTGGCGTCGGCGGCGCCACCCTTCACGTCGGCGTTGAGGGTGGCGACCACGTGGAGCGCTGTGCCGATGGTGGCCGGGGTCCAGCCACGGGCCTGGGCCTGGGCCTTCTTGACCTTCCAGGGCGGCATGCCGAGCTGCTGGGCGAGTTTGAACGGGTCACCCCGGCCCGCGGAACCGACGCGGGCGATGGTGTGCACGGAGTCGGCGAGCGCGTCCGCGAGCAGGACGTGCGGGACACCCCGGTCGGTGGCCCAGCGCAGGGCCTCCATCGCGGCCGGGCGGTCGCCCGCGACGGCGAGATCGGCCACGTCGAAGCCGCTGACCTCGGCACGGCCCGAGTAGTAGCGGCGGACCGCGTTCACGTCGACCTTGCCGCCGGTGTCGGCGACCAGCTGCGAACACGCGGCGGCCAGTTCCCGCAGTTCCGAGCCGACGGACTCGATCAGCACCTGCACCACGTCGGGCGCCACCCGGACGCCGAGGGCCCGGAACTCCGCCCGCACGAACTCCGCCCGCTCGGTGGCCTTGGTGAGCTTGGCGCACTCGTGCACCACCGCGCCCTGCTTCTGCAGGGCGGGAGCCAGTGCCTTGGCCCGGCCACCGCCCGAATGCAGCACCATCAGCACGACACCCGCCGGCGGGTCGGCGGCCGCGTCGGTGATCACCGCCACCGCGTCCTTGCCCGCCTCCGCGGCCGATTCGAGCACGATCACCCGGTCCTCGGCGAACAGCGACGGGCTCAGCAGCTCGGCCAGTTCGGCGGTACTCGCGTCACCGGCGCGCAGCCGGTCGACGGGCACCGAGTCCGGGTCCGGCGCGCAGGCCCGCACCTGGCCGGTCACCTGCGCCACCGCGCGTTCGACCAGCAGCTCCTCGTCACCGAGAACCAGATGTACCGCGGCAGGGCGTTCGCTCACCAGGCGATCCTACGTTCGGGCACCGACAGCGAACCGGCCGCGGTCCTTCGTCGGTGCGCCGCTCTCCACGGGCCGGCGGTGGGCGAGCCCGACCCGGCCTGCCGGCACCGAAACCCCGGTGCCCGCGGTGTCGTCGACCGGCGCCCGAGGCCATGTCACCGCGGATGCCTCGTGGACCGTGGCGGTCGGTGCGGGTACGAGCCCGTCGTCGGGACGTGGCGATTCTCGGGTCCGCGGCGGTACCCGACACGATGACGTCGCCGTGACGGTCGGTGCGGGCGACCACCACGGCGAGCGTGTCCAGCGCGGCGATGACCGTGGCATGCGGGTGACCGAAGGAGTTGTCCGTCCCGGCACTGATCAAGGCCAGGCGCGGGTGGACCGCGCGCAGGAATTCCGGTGTGGTGGTGCGGGACCCGTGATGGGGAACTTTGAGGATGTCGGCCCGGATGTCGTGGTCGCGCGACACCCGCGACTGCGCGGTGGCTTCGATATCGCCGGTGAAGAGGATCGTGCCGACAGCGGTACGCGCCCTCAGCACCAGAGAGCGATCGTTGGCGTCGTCCAGATCCAGTGACGAAGGGGCTTCCTGACCCGGTGCCAACACCGTCAATTCGACTGTCCCGAACGTGAGTACATGTCCCCTGTGCAGTTCCATCAGCGGGATCCGCGCGGACTCCGCGAGCTCGACGACTCGCTCGATGCCACCCGACTCGGTGCTGTGGGCAGGCGAATGTCGCTGCGCCACAATGCCCTGTTCAGCGGTGAGAGGCGGTGTAGTCGAGTGTTCGCCGTTCGGGTGAAGGCCGTCGGTGACGGGGCTCCCGTCGTTGGTGGAGGAGCCGTCACGGGTGGACGGCTCGTCGCTGGTGGACGGCCCGTCACCACCAGACGGCCCGTCATCAGCGGTCGGCCCGTCATCAGCGGTCGGCCCGTCATCAGCGGTCGGCCCGTCATCAGCGGTCGGCCCATCACCGGAGGATGGCCCATCATCGCCGGAGCGCCCGCCACCGACGGAGGGCCCAGCACCATTGGACCGCCCGCCACCGACGGAGGGCCCGCCACCGGAGGACCGCCCGCTCCCGATGTCAGGCCCAGCACCGACGGAGGAGCCGCCACCGACGGAGGAGCCGCCACCGACGGACCCCCCATCACCGCCGGACGACCCGCTCCCGATGGAGGGCCCAGCACCAACGGACCGCCTGCCACCGGCGGAAGATCCACTGGTGGAGGAGCCATCACTGGTGAGGTGCCCGTGGCTGGTCGGGTGGAGTTCGCCTGGTGCGGTGGCTATCGCGGCGATGGTGCGGCCGCGGAGCACGCCGGCCAGACCGTCGATGTGGTCGGCGTGGGGATGGGTGAGGATCAGGAGTGGGACCTGGGTGATGTGCAGGCGGTCCAGGCAGCGGCGGATCGGGCGGGGGTCCGGTCCGGTATCGATCACGATCGCGGCGCCGGGCGCGACGGAGAGGGCGAGGCCGTCGCCTTGGCCTACATCGCACATCGCCAGCACCCAGCCCGCGGGCGGCCACCCTGGCTGCCAGAGGCGCACTGGGACAAGCACTACCGCGATGCCCAGGGTGCCGACGGCGAGCAGTCGGCGGGCCTTCGACCACCGCAGGGCGGCCACCAGGACGACAACGATCGCCGCCGCGACCAGTCCCCCGCTCATACCGGACGGCACCGAGACCGTGGCACCGGGGACCGCGGCGACCCGGTCGGCCACCGTGAGCAGCCACCACATCGGCGGGCGCGCGCACCACAGCACCCACACCGCGACATCACCCCACAGGCAGGCGAGGCCCGCGCCGACCGCACCGATCACGGTGATCACCCCGACCACCGGCGCGACCAACGCGTTCGCGACGATGGCGACCACGCTCACCCGCCCGGACAGCGCCACCATGAGCGGAAGGGTGACGGCGAACGCACCCGCCGACACCGCGACAATCTCCGCGGGTGCGCGCCACCACCCCCGCGCTCGCAACCAGTCCACCCAGGACGGCGCGAGCAGGATCAGACCGGCGGTGGCGAGCACCGACAGCGCGAACCCCGCGCTCACCGCCAACTGCGGTGCCACACCGAGCAATCCGATCACCGCGGCACCCAGCGCGGGCAACGCCTGCTTGCGCCGCCCGGTGAGCAACGCGAGCACCGTCACCGAACCCATGGCAGCCGCCCGCAGCACGCTCGGATCAGGCCGCGCGAGGACGACGAACATCACCACCGTCACCGCAGCGGCCGCGGCACTCGTCCGCGGACCCACGGTCAGCAATCTCGTCAATGCGAGCAGCGCGGTGAGCAGGATCGTGAAGTTCGCACCGCTGACCACACAAAGGTGTTGCAGACCTGCGATCTCGAAGGCATCCCTCACCTCCTCGGACAGCCCGGCGGTGTCGCCGACGACGAGCGCCGGTAGCAGTCCCGCCGCATCAGGTGGCAACGCCCGCGCCGAAGCCGCCGCCAGATCCGCCCGCACGCCCGCTGCCATCCGCTGCCACCATGGCGGTATCCCGACACGCTCCGCCGCGCCGACGGGGTGCAACGCGGCCACCGTCAAGTCCGACCGATTCGGTTCGGCGACCTTCGCCCGAAACCGAACGACCTGACCGGGAGACAAATCCGCCCATCCCTCCCCCGGCGCGAGAATCACCAGCGCCCCACCGCCCCTGACGGTCGTCGACCCGACCGAACCGTCAGCACGGACCAATTGCGCATTCGCCGCCAGCCCACTCGCCGCCAGCGCACTCGCCGCCGGTGCCCTCGCCACCGGCCCACTCACCGCCGGTGTCCTCGCCACCGGCCCGCTCACCGCTGATGCACTCACCACCGGTCTGCTCCCCGCTGGCGCACTCGCCGCCGGTCTGCTCACTGCCGGTCTGCTCATTGCCAGTCTGCTCACTGCCGGCCCGCTCGCCGCCGGTCCGTTCACCGCCGGCCCGTTCACCGCCGGCCCGCTCACCGCCGGCCCGCTGGCGAGCGGACCGCTCGTGCTTCGGCCGAACTCACGCAGCTCGGCGTGGACGATCCACCGCCTTTGTCCGCCGAATCCGCCCGCCCGCATCGGTTTCGGGTCGTCGGTGACCACGGCCAGCACCGTCACTGTCCGCCCGAACGACTCCCGCAGCGGGTGAGCCTGCACGTGGTGCGCGCGCCAGGCTCCCGCCGCGCCGAATCCGGCCGTCACCACCATCGTCGCCAACCCGGCGACCGCGACTACCCTCCAGCGCTCACGGTCGTGCGCGATCGCCCACAGCAGCACCACCCACGAGCCGAGCGCGACCACCACCGCACCGACGGCCAGCACGAGCCCCGCGAACCATCCGAGCGACACCGCCACGATCGTCGCGCCCCAGCAGCCCAGTGCCGCCGGGACCAGGCGCATGTCCAGCACCTGGCGTTCGGCCTCCTCCGCTACCTCGTCCTGGGCCGCGGCACTCATTCCGAATCCGGGTTCGACATCGGCGCGTCACGACACACCGGACTCCGCCCGAGCACCGACGACACCCCGAAGCACCCGAATTCCATACTGCTGTAGGAGTGTTCGACGCAATCCGCGAAACAGGTGGAGGACGCGCTCGCAGGCATCGGCTCCGCCTCCGGCGTCGAAACGTCCGCGCCGGTGCCCGCCGGGTCGATCGGCTCGGTCACGTCGTCACCAGGTCGCGGAGGCGGGCCAGGCGGGCTGGGCCGATGCCGTCGACTTCGCCGAGTTGGGCGACGTCGGTGAATCGGCCGTTGGTGGTGCGCCAGGCGAGGATTGCTTTGGCGGTGACCGGGCCGACGCCGGGGAGGGCATCGAGTTCGGCTTCCGTCGCGGTGTTCAGGTTGATGCGCGCCTTCGCGTTCGGGGTACTGGTGTTCGGGGACGGCGCGCTCGTGGCGTTCGGCCCCGAGGCGGGGGCGCGGTCGGCGGCGCCGATCATGACGCTCCCGAGACGTGGCGGTCCCGTTTGGGGGCCGGTCGTGCCGACGACGACCTGGTCTCCGTCGGTGAGGCGCTGGGCCAGGTTCAGCCCCGCGAGGTCGGCGCCGTCGGTGGCACCGCCCGCACGCTCGATGGCGTCGGCGACGCGCGCGCCTCCCGGCAGATGGTGCAGCCCCGGCCGTTCGACCAGACCCACCACGCTGACAACGACTTCCGCGGTCGGGCTCGGCACGGCGCCGGCCACCGCGGCCAGGCCCGCGCTCGGTTCCGAGTGGGTGCCCGAGGTCTCCGCGCGGACGACGGGGACCGGCGGCAACGACTGCGACGTCGGCTGATCGCGGAGAACCAGCGCACCGGTGCAGACGACGGCCGCCACCCCCACCAGGCCGAGAACCAGCGCACCGCGGCGGCCGGGGTCGACCCGCGCCCGGCGGAACCGGTCCGGAACGAGGCGGCGCAGTCTCCGGGAGTCGGCACCCTCGTCGAGCCACCCCGGCGACCGCACCTCCCCGGTCGAGGGGAGTTCCTCCGCGTCCCACCGACCTTCGGTGCTGCGGCGTGGACGGGCCGGGTCCGGCTCCCCGCGCAGCGAGCCGGACCCGGGTTTGTCGCGCAACGCCAACCCACCCAGCCGTTGCCGTACCCGCTCGTGTTCGTCGTGTCGTGACATGCCGGCGACGCTACGAGGCGGCGACCGCGGGAACCCGGCGCCGACCTGGGCCTCGAGCGAACCTGTGGACAACCGTGAGCCTGTGGACAACTCCCGGTCACGCGGTCGTCGGGACCGGCATCCGCGCTGCCCGAGCGAATACGGTGCGCCCATGGCCGAGACCACGTACGGATGGATCCATGGACCTCGCACAACGATTCCGCGACTTCGCCCACCGCGAGGCGAACGGCAATTCCCCGCTGTACCACCGGCGCGCGCTCGAGATCGCCGAGGACCCGGCGGTGCTAGCGCTGATCGCCGCGCTGCCGACCGGCAAACAGCAGCCCAACCTGGTGCTGGCGGCCGCGCGGGTCCACGGCGCGATCGCGGTGCCCTATCGCGATTTCCGCGAGCAGCTGATCACGCACTGGCCGTCGATCGCGGCGACCGCGCTCACCCGGCGCACCCAGACCAACGAAGCGGGCCGCGCGGCCACCCTGCTGCCGGTCCTCGCCCGCCTGCCCGGACCGCTGTCGCTGATCGAGGTCGGCGCGTCGGCGGGGCTCTGTCTCTACCCGGACCGCTACAGCTATCGCTACGGCGCGCTCGCCCTGGATCCGGCGGACGGTCCGTCCTCGGTGGTGTTGCGGTGCACGACCACCGGCGCCGTGCCGATTCCGCAGCGGCTACCCGAGGTCGTGCATCGCGCCGGAGTCGACCTGAACCCGCTCGACGCGGCGGACATTCGCGACCGGGAGTGGCTGGAAGCACTCGTCTGGCCTGGGCAGGACGACCGACTGTCCAGGCTGCGCAACGCGTGTGCGATCGCCGCCGCGAACCCACCGGCACTGGTGACGGGCGACCTGAACGAGCGAGTCGCCGAACTGGTCGACGCGGCGCCCCGCGACAGCACCGTGGTCGTGTTCCACAGCGCGGTGCTCACCTACCTGCCGCCGGCGGCACGCGAGGGATTCATCGCCGCGGTCCGTGCGCTGCCCTGCCACTGGGTGTCCCAGGAGGGCACCGGGGTGATCGCCGAGTTCACCGATCGTGTGCCCGTGCGGGATTCGGGACGGGCTCGGATGGTGCTCGCGATCGACGGAGAGCCGGTCGCGTACGCCGGGCCGCACGGTCAGTCACTGGACTGGTTCGGCCCGGCGTAGCGGGCACACCCTCAGACGCGGCGCATCACCGAGACCACGCGGCCCAGGATCACGGCTTCGTCGCCATCGATGACCGAGTAGGCGGGGTTGCGGGGTTCGAGCAGGACGTGACCGTTGCGCCGGCGATAGACCTTGACGGTGGCCTCCTCGCCGATCATGGCGGCGACGATGTCACCGTTGGTCGCCTCGCGCTGGCTGCGCACGACGACCAGATCGCCGTCGCAGATGGCGGCGTCGATCATCGAGTCGCCGCGCACTCGCAGCCCGAAAACCTCACCGCGACCGACCAGTTCACGCGGCAGCGTCAGCAGATCGTCGGCGTGCTGCTCGGCCAGGATCGGCGTGCCCGCGGCGATGTCGCCGACCACCGGCACGGTCACCGAGTCACGGGAACCGGCGGCGGGGGTGTCGCGCAGGAACAGGCGCACATCGATCTGGCGGGCCATCCCGGTGCCGCGCCGCAGGAAACCGTCCTCCTCCAACGCTTTCAGATGCTGGGAGACCGTGGAGGTGGACCGCAGGCCGACCGCGTCGGCGATCTCCCGCGCGCTCGGCGCGTAGCCGTGCGCGAGCACCGAATCCCGGATCACGGCGAGGATGTGTTGCCTGCGGGGCGGCAGGTGCGCGGTGTCGGGGAAGTCGAAGTCGTCGTATCCGGTCACCGGGGCATCGTAGAGGCCCAGCGGTCCGGACCGTCGGCGCAGGCTCCCGGCGTGCCCTCAGCGCCGGAAAGCGGCGCCGGTCAGGAACACCCACCGGGCACGACCAGCACGCCCAGCGCGCCGACACCGAGATGGACACCCAGGGTGGGACCGAACTCGCCGACGTACAGCTCCTCGACTTCCGGCACCTGTTCCCGCAGCTGGGCCGCGATGCTCTCCGCGGCATCGGCGGCGCCCAGGTGCTGGACCGCCAGGGCCGCACCGTCGCGCCCGGCCGCCTCCACCGCGGCCGCGACCAGCTTGGCGTAGGCGCGCGACCGCGTGCGCACCTTCTCGCGCAGTTCCAGCTTGCCCTCGACCAGCTGCAGCAGCGGCTTCGTCACCAGCTCGCTGCCGAAGAACGCGGCGGCACTGCTCAGCCGGCCGCCCTTGCGCAGCTGCTCGGTGCGGTTGACCAGGATGAACGTGCGGGCACGGGCGGCGGCCGTCACCGCGCGTTCGTAGACCGCGTCCAGCGCCTCACCCGCCCGCGCGCGGCGGGCGGCCGCGAGCACGGGCAGGCCGGTCGCCAAGCCGGCCCCCAGCGAATCCACCAGGCGCACCTTGTCTTCGGCGCCCATGTCACGGACGGCCTGCCTGCCCGACTCCCAGGTCGCCGACAGCGTGCGCGACAGATGCACGGCGACGACACCGTCTCCGTCACTGCGGCTCAGCGCCCGCTCGTAGACTTCGCGCAGCTCGCCCGGCGACGCGGCCGAGGTGGTGACCGAGTCCGTCGAGTAATCGATCTCGACGGGGTCGACACCCTCCCGGATCTCCCGGTCGCCGACGAGCACATGCAACGGGACCACTTCGATACCGAGCTCGCCGACGACGTCGGGCGACAGCCCGGCCGCCGAATCGGTGACCACCACAACGGTCACGGACTACCGGACCTCCTGCAGCGCCTTGGTCATCGCCGTCGCCACCGCCGCGTGCCCGGCCCAGCCCCAGTGGATGCCGTCCGGGTTCGCCGCGCCCGACTCGATGTCGTCGCGCACGGCCTCGCCGAGGTCGACCAGCGGCACCGCGGTACGGCCGGACCACGCCTGCAGCGCCTTGACCGCGCGCGCCCGGCCCCGGTGCACCCGCCCGTAGGCATCGCACTTGTGTACCGACGGCAGCACCGCGACCACGGGCAGCTCGGGACGCAGATGATTGAGCGCCTCGCGCGATTGCTCGAGGTAGTCGACACTCACCTTCGGCGGAAGTGCCACGGGCCGACCCAGTTTCGACAGCTTCGGCTGCAGCCAGTTGTACGAGGCGCGCACGCCGCGACGCAGCTTGGGCGGACGGATGTAGCGGATCAGCTCGCGCAGCGCGGTCGGCAGCGGCGAGGGCAGCGTGTCCATGCCACCCACGGCGAACACGACGGCACCCGCCCGCGGCACGGCGGCCCACACCCGGGGGTCACCGATCAGCGCCCAGTAGGCGTCGCGGCAGGTCCAGCCGATCCGGGCGATCAGCTCGACATCCCAATCCAGTTCGGCGGCCACCATATTCGGCCAGATCCGGGGATCGTCGGCGGGCAGGCCGCCCTTGGGTCCGTAGTAGGCGAGCGAGTCGGCGATCACCAGCAGCACGGGCCGCGGCGAGGCGGACTCCACCGGCCGGGGCGCGGTGGACTCCTCGACGAGGACGACCTCCGCGGCCGCCGCACCGAGCGATTCACCCTGTGCGACAGCGGTCTCCGCGACCGGAGCCGCCACCTCGGTGACCGCAGCGGCCACCGTGACGGAATCGGCGGATGCCGCGACGGCATCGTCTGTCTCCGTCGCGACCACGTCCGGCACCACGTCCGCCGCGGCGTCCGGGTCGGCGGAACCATCGGCCGCACCTGCCGACTGGAGATCCAGCGCCGCAGCGGGTTCGGCCGCCGATTCGGCGGGCGACGCATCGACGGGAGTCGCACCATCGACTACCTCGGTGTCGGCAGTCTCGGTGGTATCCGGCTGCGCGACAGTCGATTCAGCGTCCGGCCGCGCGGCGGAATCCGCCTCGACGGCATCGGCGACAGCGGCGCCCGCTGTGGCGGGCTCGCCGTCGACATCGCCGTCCGCGTCGTCCGATGAGCCGGCCACCGCCGATTCACCGGCAGCGGCCTCGGACTGCTCGGGCTCGGCGGCTACCGACGCGGGCGGCGGACCGAACAGCGCATCGGGTAGCGAGCGCTCACTGCGCGCGGTGACCTGCTTGAAGAGTTCGTCCGGTACCGAACGGATGGGCTCCTCACGCTCGGGGCGTGCGGGCTTAGCGGGTGGCGGGCCGAACAGCGCGTCCGGCAATTGCCGTCCGGCCTTGGCCGTCACCTGCTGGAACAGTTCGTCCGGTACCGATCGGACGGGCTCTTCAGAGGACATCGGGAGCTACCTTCGCCGCTGCGTTCCAAACATCGAGGCGCCAGCCGGGTCGGTCGATGTCGGGCCCGTGGCTGGACAGCTGCACCCAGCTCGTATTGGCCAGCCCGCCGAGGGCGGGCCAGTTCTCCGGAGGCAGTTCCAGCAACGCGGCCGTGAGGGCAGCGATCAGCCCGCCGTGCGCAACCAGGATGATAGTCCGGCCGGGCCAATCCTGTCGCTCGTTGTACAGTTCGCGCACCACCGGAAGCGCACGCGCGCCCACCTCGAGTTTGCTCTCGCCGCCGGGCGGTGTGTAGGTGGCGTCGAGCCGCCACTGCACACGCGCGCCGGGATAGTCGGCGTCGACCTCGAGATGGGTCAGTCCCTCCCAGTCGCCCAGGTGGGTCTCCCGCAGTCGCTGATCGGTGACGACCGGCAGATTGCTGATGTCGCCGAGCGCCTGCGCGGTTTCCTTGGCACGGCGCAGATCGGAGGCGTGGACCGCGATCGCGTTGCGGGACACCAGTTCCCGCGCCGCCTCTTTGGCCTGCTGCCTGCCGAGGTCGGTGAGATCGGTATCGATCTGGCCCTGCATCCGGTCGGCGGCGTTCCACTCGGTCTGCCCGTGCCGCAGCAGGATCAGCGTGCGCACATGGGCGTACTTGCTCACTCGGTGTCGCCCTCTACCTGTGCGTCGTCGGCGGCGGGTGTCGCCGGGGTGGCGATGCCCTCGACGGCCACGGTCGGGCAGTCACGCCACAACCGCTCCAGCGCATAGAAATTGCGCTCGTCGTTGTGCTGGATGTGCACGACGATGTCGACGTAGTCGAGCAGCGCCCAGCGACCCTCGCGGGTGCCCTCGCGGCGAACCGGCTTGTGCCCGGCTTCGCGCAGCTTCTCCTCGACGTTGTCGACGATCGCGTTGACCTGACGCTCGTTGGGCGCCGAGGCGATCACGAAGCAGTCGGTGATCACCAGCTGCTCGGAGACGTCGAGGACGACGACGTCGGTGGCGAGCTTGTCGTCGGCCGCGAGTGCGGC
This sequence comes from Nocardia sp. NPDC051833, assembly GCF_040681225.1. Taxonomy (NCBI): domain Bacteria; kingdom Bacillati; phylum Actinomycetota; class Actinomycetes; order Mycobacteriales; family Nocardiaceae; genus Nocardia; species Nocardia sp. NPDC051833. The sequence continues at coordinate 319,557 of NZ_JBFAYK010000004.1, read as the reverse complement.
GACCTTGGCCATTTCGACCGCTTCGGCAGTGGCAGTCACGACTGCACCTCGCTCGTGTGGCTCAACGTCAGCTACCTTCCGTTCCTGCGGGCACATACAGGTGCCGCTTCGATATGTACTGCACCACGCCGTCGGGGACGAGGTACCAGACCGGCCGACCCTCCGCCGCGCGGCGGCGGCACTCGCTCGACGAGATGGCCAGCGCGGGGATCTCGATCATCGTGACGGCATCGGCGGGCAGGTCCCGCAGATGCTCCTCGAGATGGTCGGTGTTCAGCTCGTACCCCGGACGGCTCACCCCGACGAACTTCGCCAGTTCGAACAGTTCGGTCCAATCCTGCCATGTCAGGATGTTGGCCAACGCGTCCGCACCGGTGATGAAGTACAGCTCCGCGTCGGGATGGGCATTCTGCATCTCGCGCAGGGTGTCGACCGTGTAGGTGACCTTGTTGCGTTCGATATCGGCCCGGCTGACCGAGAACCTCGGGTTGGACGCGGTGGCTATGACGGTCATCAGGTAGCGGTCCTCGGCGGGGCTGACCTGCTTGTTCACCTTCTGCCACGGCTGTCCGGTCGGAACGAAGATGACCTCGTCGAGCTCGAACCGGTTCGCGACCTCGCTGGCCGCGACCAGGTGACCGTGGTGAACGGGGTCGAACGTCCCGCCCATGACGCCGAGCTTGCGGCGCGGCCGAGCTGTCTCGTGCATGAGGTCCGAGCTTAACCGGGTTGCCACCACTCGACCGGACCGGACCGCCCCCGAGCGGCCGGGCGGTCGTTCGGGCCCGACGCCTGCGCGCACATCTGGGCGAACTGGGCGCGGGTGCGGTCGAGCTCGTCGGCGATGTGCGCGGCGGGCTCGGCGGCGAGCCGCTGATTCAGCTCGGCCATCAAGACGTCGATCGTGACCCACCACGGACCGCGGATCCGGCCCTGGGGTCCGCGCAGCTGTAACCACGCCGCCGCGCGCAGGCAGCGGGCCCGCGGCACGATCTTGTCCAGCTCGCCCCACAGGCCCGCGGCGCGCAGATAGCCGCCCAGCGCCGCGGACTCCTGGCCGCAGCACTCGCGGGCGACGGCGGCCGACCACACCAGGTCCGCGTGCCTGCGCCGCTGGGCGGGCGAGCTCGCGAGCAGCCGGGCCGCCTCGGTGAACTGCCAGGCCGCCTGCCGGTAGCGGCCGAGCCGCAGCAGCGACTCGGCGAACTCGGCGCGGACCAGCGCGAGCTCACCGGGCGGATAGGCGACAGCGCCGGTGAGCAGCGGTCGGTCGAAGGCGGTGACCGCCTCGGCGTGCCTGCCCGCCCGCGCCCAGGCCCTGCCCGCGACCACCCACAGGTGGGCCGCGTCGGCGGGCGAGATCGGGTGCCAGCACGCCGCGGCGGCGGCCGCCGCCCTGGCCAGGTCGCGATCGCGGCGCGGTTGGGCGGCGATCGCGGTGACCAGGCGGGTGCGCAACTCGGCGAGTTCGCGTCCGTCGAGTTCGCCGCAGCCGACGACCAAGGCCCGGCGCAACTGTTCCTCCGCGGCGGCGGGCGCGTCGGCCAGCCGGGTCGCCGCGACATCGGCCAGCCGCCGCGCGGCCCGCGCGCCCGCGCCGGGACGCAGGTGCTCGGGGCGCACGATCTCGCCGGACGGCACCGTGCTGTGGGGTGCGCACGGCGACGGGACGGCCCCCGCGCCGTCGTTCGCGAGCGGATCGGTCACCGGGTCGACCGCGCCCGCCGTGCCACCACTCGTACCACCGTGTCGGACGACGCCCGTCGACCGAACCGCTCGTCGTCGCGCGACGCCCCTGCCAGCATGGCGGTGATCTTGGTGGAGGGCGCCTGTAAGCGGCTTAACGTCCGCTGAAACGATCAGCCGGTGGGGCGCTTGGACTTCGGCAGTTTGGCCACGACCGCGTCGTAGGAGGCGTCGATCAGCTCGCGCAGTTCGTCGGGCGGGACGGCGCCGCCGACGGTGACGCTGTTCCAGCCGTAGCGGCCGATGTAGGCCGAGGCGGTGACGTCGCCGGGGTAGACGTGCACCAGCTCGTCGGCCTCGGCGCGGTCCCGGCCGCATTTGAGACCGATCGCGCCGCCGTCACCGAGGAAGGCGAAGATCTTGTCGCCGACCTTGGCGACGATGTCGCCCTCCCACGGTTCGTCCTGCCAGGCACCGGGTTTGGCCAGGCAGTAGGTCAGCAGATCCTCGCTCATCACCAGCTCCTTCAGACGGGCAACAACCGGGAGACCACATCGGTCAGCTGCCGGGCCGACCGGCATTCGTGCATCTCGATCACCTCGCCGTAGTCGCGCGCCGCCGAATCACCGGTGCCCCACAGGTTCCGCGGCTCCGGGTTCAGCCAGTGCGCGTGCCGGGCGGTGTCGACGAGCTGACGCAGGATGTCCAGCTTCGGATTGCGGTAGTTGGTGCGACCGTCGCCGAGGACCAGCAGCGAGCTGCGGCTGGTGACGGCGTCACCGAAGTTGTCGGCGAAGGTGGTCAGGGCCTGGCCGTAGTCGGAGTGCCCGTCGGCGTCGATGATCCGTGACTCGGTGAAGATCCTGGTGAGTACGTTGTCGAGGCCGACATACGGGTCGAAGAAGCCGGTGACCTCGTCGGTGCGGTCGACGAAGGCGAAGATCCTGACCCGGGAGAACTGCTCACGCAACGCGCTCACGAGCAGCATGGTGAAGTTGCTGAAGCCGGCCACCGAACCCGAGATGTCGCACAGCAGCACCAGTTCCGGGCGGCCGGGCCGCGGCTTGCGATTCACCAGATCGATCGGGACGCCACCGGTCGACATCGACGCCCGCAGGGTCTTGCGCAGGTCGATCTCGCCGCGACGGGCCTTCTTGCGCCGCACCGCCAGGCGGGACGCCAGGATGCGGGCCAGCCGCTGGCTGCCGCGACGCAGCTCGACGAGTTCGCGTTCGGAGGCGCGCAGGAAGTCGGCGTCCTCGGCCTGGCGGGCGACGCCGTAGGTGGCGACGCGGTCGCGCCCGATCTGTTCGGCCACGCGGCGGTTGGTCTCGGCCTCCACACTCGCCCGGAATCCGGCGATCCGTTCCCTGGCGATGCGCCGGGCCACCTCGGTGTCGCGGTCGCTCGCGTCCGGCGGCAGTGCGAGTCCCGCCAGTACCCGGGACAGCAAGGTCTGCGGCGCGAGGTCTTTCATCGCCTGATAGGCGGAGAACGACGGTCCGCGCGCGGACTGGTACTGGCCGAGCTGTTCGACGACCTGCCCGGCCAGCAGCTGTAACTGCTGACCACCGTCCTCGGCCGCGAGCAGTTCGGCGAGCTGCTCGCGCAGGGCGGGCAGGTCGATCCGGCCGTCGGGTGTGCGCGGCAGCTCGCGCGTCTCGGCGGAGCGCTCCCCCACCGCGACCGGGAACCACAGGTCGAACAGCCCGTCGAAGGTGGCGCGGTGAGTGGGACGGCGCAGCAGCGCGCACGCCAGCCCCTCCCGCACGGACTCACGATCGAGCAGGTCGAGCACGGTCAGCACCCGGCCCGCGTCGACGGTCTCCGACGGCCCGACCGGCACACCACGGGCCCGCAGGGCCGCGACGAACCCGGCGACATGCCCGCCGAGGCCGTGCGGCGCAGGCGCTGTCATCTCAGGCCAGCTTCAGCTCGGCCAGCGCGCGCTGGTGGTCGCTGCGGTGCTTGAGCACCACGCCGAGCGTGGCGCGCACGGTGGCGTCGTCGAGGTCGCCTGCGCCGAGGGCGAGCAGCGTCTGGCCCCAGTCGATCGACTCGGCCACCGACGGCAGCTTCTTGAGCTGCATCCCGCGCAGCACGTGCACGATCCGCACCAGCTGCTCGGCGACCGACTCCGACAGCTCGGGCACCCGGCTGGCCAGGATGCGACGCTCCAGGTCTTCGTCCGGGAAGTCCAGGTGTAGGTAGAGGCAGCGGCGCTTGAGCGCTTCCGACAGCTCCCTGGTGGCGTTCGAGGTGAGTACGACGAACGGCTTACGGGTGGCGGTGATGGTGCCCAGCTCCGGCACGGTGACCGCGAAATCGCTGAGCACCTCCAGCAGCAGGCCCTCGATCTCGACGTCGGCCTTGTCGGTCTCGTCGATCAGCAGCACCGTCGGCTCGCTGCGCCGGATCGCGGTGAGCAGCGGGCGCGAGAGCAGGAATTCTTCGGTGAAGACGTCGGCTTTGGTCTCGGCCCAGTCGTTCTCGCTCGACGCCTGGATCCGCAGGATCTGCTTGGCGTGATTCCACTCGTAGAGCGCGCGGGCCTCGTCGACGCCCTCGTAGCACTGCAGCCGGACCAGTTCGGCGCCGGCGACCTGGGCCACCGCGCGCGACAGCTCGGTCTTGCCGACACCCGCCGGACCTTCGATGAGTAGTGGCTTGCCCAGCCGGTCGGCCAGGAAGACCGAGGTGGCGGTGGCCTTGTCGGCCAGGTAGCCGGTCTCGGCCAGGCGGGTGATGACGTCGTCGACCGAGGTGAAGATCGGTTCCTGTACCAGTGTCACGATCACACCGGCCGAGTCTGGCCGTCGCCCCACACGATCCACTTCGTGGAGGTGAGTTCGGGCAGTGCCATCGGGCCGCGGGCGTGCAGCTTCTGGGTGGAGATGCCGATCTCGGCGCCGAATCCGAACTGCTCGCCGTCGGTGAACGCGGTGGACGCGTTCACCATCACCGCGGCGGCGTCGACGCGGGTGGTGAACTCGCGCGCGGCGGCCAGGTCGGCGGTGACGATGGCCTCGGTGTGGCCGGTGCCCCAGGTGTTGATGTGCTCGACGGCGGCGTCGAGATCGTCGACGACCTTCAGCGCGATATCGAGGGTGAGGTACTCCTCGCCCCAGTCGGTGTCGGTGGCGGGCACCTGGCCGGGCAGATCACCGTGGATGGTGACGCCTGCGCCTTCGAGCGCCTTGCTCAGCCGCGGCAGCGCCGACTCGGCGACCGCCGCGTCGATGAGCACCGTCTCGGCCGCGTTGCAGACGCTGGGGCGGCGGGTCTTGGCGTTGAGCAGGATGGCCTCGGCCATGTCCAGGTCGGCGGCGGAGTGCACGTAGACGTGGCAGTTGCCGGTACCGGTCTCGATGGTCGGCACCTGCGCGTCGCGCACGACCGCGTTGATCAGGCCGGCGCCGCCGCGCGGGATCACCACGTCGACCAGGCCGCGGGCCTGGATCAGGTGGGTGACGCTGGAGCGGTCGTGGCTGGGCAGCAGCTGGACCGCGTCGGCCGGGAGGCCCTGGGAGACAAGGGCTTCGCGCAGCACCTCGACGAGGGCTGCGTTGGAGTTCGCGGCCGAGGACGAGCCGCGCAGCAGGGCCGCGTTGCCCGACTTGAGCGCGAGGCCGAACGCGTCGACGGTGACGTTGGGGCGCGCCTCGTAGACCATGCCGACCACGCCGAGCGGCACCCTGGTCTGGCGGATCTCGAGGCCGTTGGGCAGCGTGGAACCGCGCACGACGACGCCCACCGGATCGGGCAGCCCGGCCACCTGACGCAGGCCGGAGGCGATGCCGTCGACGCGGGCCTTGGTCAGCCGCAGGCGGTCGAGCAGGTTCTCCTCGGTGCCCGCGGCCTGCGCGGCCGCGATGTCGGCGGCGTTGGCCGCCAGCACGCGGTCGGCGGCGGCGAGCAGGGCGTCGGCCGCCGCGTGCAGGGCCTCGTTCTTCTGCGCCGTGGTGAGCTGAGCCAGCACGCGGGACGCGACGCGAGCCCTGCGGGCGGCGTCGTGCACCGCTGCGCGGATGTCGAGCTCGGGGGTCACTTCTACCGTCATGGGTATCAGCGTACGCAGGCCGCCGGTCCGCCTCGACGCCGCCCGGACCCCGGAATACGGCTCCGACCGGCGGCGGGACCGAGTTGTCCACAGGTTTCGGGCACCGCGGGACTTGTCCACAGGTCACCGAGTGATCCGGCCGGGAACCCGCGCCCGCGGTGGGGTCACAGCTAGATTTGCCGCATGGACCGCAGCGCCGCACCCACCGTCGTCGTGCTCGGCAGCGTCAACATGGATCTGGTCACCACCACGGCGCGGCGGCCCGCGCCGGGCGAGACCGTGCTCGGGTCCGGCTTCGCGACCGTGCCGGGGGGCAAGGGCGCGAACCAGGCCGTCGCGGCGGCGCGGTCGGGTGCGCGGGTGCGCTTCCTCGGCGCGACCGGCGACGACGCGTTCGGGACCACGCTGCGCGCGACGCTGTCCGGCGCCGGCGTCGACATCTCCCTGCTGCGGACCGTCGACGGGTCGAGCGGGGTGGCCACGATCGTCGTGGACGAGTCCGGGGAGAACAGCATCATCGTCGTCGCGGGCGCGAACGGGCAGGTGACCGAGCTGACCGCGGACGAGCTCGCGGCGATCGCCGCCGCCGACATCCTGCTGTGCCAGCTGGAGATTCCGCTCGCCACCGTGGCCGCGGCGGCCCGGCACGCGCGCGCCGCGCACACGATCGTCGCGCTCAATCCCTCACCGGTGCGGCCGCTGCCCGCCGCGCTGTGGGCCGATGTCGACCTCGCCATCGTGAATGCGCTGGAGTCCGAACACTATTCGTCCGACCTCGACCGGATTCCACACGTCGTGCGCACGCTCGGCGGCGACGGCGCCCGGTATCGATCAGCCGAGGGCACCGAGTTCGCCGTCCCCGGACGCACGGTCGACGTCGTCGACACCACCGGCGCTGGCGACGCCTTCACCGGCGCCCTGGTCGCCACCTGGCCCACCGGCCCACACCCGGCGCTGACCTGGGCCAACGCCGCAGGCGCCCTGGCCACCACCCGACTCGGCGCCAGCTCCTCGATCCCTGGGCAAGCGGAAGTCGAGGCGATACTTCGGACCGTGTGACCAGGGATGATGCCGCCGTTCAGCCCGTTGCACGCCGCAGCCTCCACTGTCGTGCGGAAACGCTCGAAACCGTACGCCCCAACAACGCTGCCGCAACCGTCGGCGTGTTCGCGCGGACAACCTCGTCATCGGCTGCTGTCCATCTCTTCCGGGTCACGCCGTATCGGCCCGCTTTCGCGGGAGCGGGCGACCACTGCGCGACACGCGTCGCCGCTGCCCGCTTTCGCTCGACGCCGATCACAGTCGGCTCGTACCACGCCCACGCCGCGAGCTGCGCCGCCGCACGGTTCAAGACCATGACATTGCAGACTCCGTCTCGCCGATTGGGACGACAACTTCGCTCGACCCCGCAAACGTTTCGCACGGCGCGGCAGAAGAACTCCGCCGCAGCCGAGCTCGCCGTCACAAAGCTGACGAAGGGCTCGCCCTTCCGGGTGAATCCGATGGATCCATCGCCGTCGAGCAACCCGCGGAGATAGTCGGCTTCAGCGAACCGCTGAGCCGGTGGTCCGATATGTCTCGTCTTTCGGCCCACCGGCACGCCCAGATTCGCGAACGCCTGCCGGGTCGACCTGTCGTAGAACCGCAGGGTCGCTGTCTCCGAGCGATCGGCAAAGTTGGTCGCGCGACTTCTCCGCCCGATCGACGAATAACAGGGAAGAACGTCCGCGACTTGCGTCAGCACATCGTCGTCCCGGGCAGAGAGTTCGAGCGAGATCCTGCCTTTTCCCTCGAGGCTGCCTTCGTGCGAGCCGTCGGTCTGGAGCAGGCCCAGCACATAAGCGACCGCCGGAATCGCCGGGTCGAGCACCATTTCCGGTGCTTCGCCGCTGGACGCCATCGAATCCCCCGATCGCCCGTGCTTCCGGTATCGCCGAAAACCAGATGCAAGCCCGCCCCACTGTTACCTACCTTTACTACACACGAACCAGGGGAGGAACAACCATGTTTCCCGTCGAGCTGCGCGGTACCAGGGCTCGGACGCTCATGTGGGCCAACGAGCACGAGATCGACCAGTCAGCGCTACGTCAGCTCCGCAATATCGCGGAGTTGGAATGGGTGCACGGACTTCGCGTGATGCCCGATGTGCACCTGGGCAAAGGGGCGACGGTGGGGTCGGTCATCGCCATGCGGAACGCGGTGGCTCCGGCCGCAGTCGGTGTCGATATCGGTTGCGGTATGGAGAGCGTGAAGACCGATCTGACCGCCGCTGATCTGCCCGACGATCTGCGGTCACTGCGCAGCCGGATCGAGCGGGCGGTGCCGGTCGGTTTCCAGGCACACAAGGAAGCGGTGAATGTCGCCAAGCTGGGCACCGAGTTCGCGACCTCGCATGGACAGGCGCAGACGCGCGTCAACGGCTGGGAGCGGTTCTGGCGTTCGTTCGGCGAGCTGCACCCCGGGGTGTCGTCGCTGGAGTCCAAGGCGCACAAGCAGATCGGCTCGCTCGGATCCGGGAATCACTTCATCGAAGTCTGCCTCGACCAGGACGACGCGGTGTGGATTCTGTTGCATTCCGGGTCGCGCAATATCGGGAAGGAGCTGGCCGAGCGGCATATGGCGGTGGCGCGGGCGTTGCCGCACAATCAGTCGCTGCCCGATCGGGATCTGGCGGTCTTTCTCGGGGGGACGCCCGAGATGGCGGCGTATCGGCGGGATCTGACCTGGGCGCAGGAGTACGCGGCGCGTAATCGGGCGGTGATGCTGTCGCTGGTGTGCCGGGCGGTGCGGGACGAGTTCGGCGAGCGGGACGTGCGTTTCGACGAGCCGATCTCGTGCCACCACAACTATGTGGCGGAGGAGATCATCGACGGGATGCCGATGCTGGTGACCCGCAAGGGCGCGGTGCGGGCGGGGGCCGGTGATCTCGCGCTGATTCCCGGGTCGATGGGGACGCGGTCGTATGTGGTGCGGGGCAAGGGGAATCCGGCCTCGTTCCAGTCGGCCTCGCACGGCGCGGGACGGCGGTTGAGCCGGACCGCGGCCAAGAAGCAGTACACCGTCGCCGATCTGGTCGCGCAGACCGAGGGCGTGGAATCGCGGAAGGACGCGGGCGTGGTCGACGAGATCCCGGCCGCGTACAAGGACATCGACGAGGTGATCGCGGCGCAGGCCGACCTGGTCGACGTGGTGGCGACGCTGCGTCAGGTCCTCTGCGTGAAGGGCTGAGTCATCGTCGGCGCAGGGTGCCCGCCACACCCGCGCCGACGAGCAGCAGCCCGAGGACGAAGGTGAAGCCGCTGGTGATCCACGCGTTGAGCGCGATGTGCAGCTCGTCGGTCATCAGCGGCAGATCCCCCACCATCCGCCAGGTGCTCTCCGGCGAGACGAAGTAGGCCAGCCCCGGCAGCACACCCCACACCAACCCGGCCAGGATCGTCGCGATCGGCGTGAACCCGGCCAGCGCGCTGACCAGCAACAACAGCACGGCGCCCACGATGATCTGCAGGGTCGAGCCGAGGCGGTCGGCGGCGTCGCCGAGAATCACCCACCGGCTGGTGTCCAGCGCGCCGTGCGCCGCCAGCGCCATCCCGAGCGGCGTGACGATCAGCGCGAGAAACGCACCGGCCACCGTCCGCGAAACCCCCGAATTCGTCCGGAACTGCGCCCCGGGCGGCGCCCACCCAGCAGGCGGGTCGAATCGGTTCGCCATGGAGCCCCTCCGGCAAGTCCGGTAACCACCCCTATTGTCCTCCCCCAGCCCACATTTCGCTGAGAGAACGCGGCACCCGCCCCCGCCCGACGATTCTCACCAACAGATCTCGCACGGACATGGGTAACTCGCCGGGTACGGGCTCACCTGGCCCCCTCTCTCCGCCGGCCGCCCGGCTGGAGCCCCCCGCACCTGACTCTGGCCAAAAATCCCGGAGAGGCGGAACTGTACCGGGGGTCGTCTCTGTCGGTGGGGTCGGGCAGCATGGTCGGCATGACCTCAGCGACCGGCCACGACGTGCTCGATCTGACGGCTCCCGACCTGCGCGAACGCGCCGAGGAGTTGTTGCGCGAGCTCGCCGGGCCGCAGGCGCGGTTGCGCGAGGACCAGTGGGTCGCGATCGAGGCGCTGGTGGTGCAGCGGCGCCGGGCCCTGGTGGTGCAGCGGACCGGCTGGGGTAAGTCGGCGGTGTATTTCATCGCGGCGAAGCTGCTGCGGCGGGCGGGGCGGGGGCCGACGGTGATCGTGTCGCCGCTGCTGGCGTTGATGCGCAATCAGGTGGCCGCCGCCGAACGGGCCGGGGTGGTGGCCGACACGATCAACTCGGGCAATGTCACCGAGTGGGACGAGATCCACGAGCGGGTGGCCGCCGGCGCGGTCGACGTGCTGCTGGTGAGCCCGGAACGGTTGAACAATCCCGACTTTCGCGATCAGGTGCTGCCCCGGCTGGCCGCCGACGCGGGTCTGGTCGTGATCGACGAGGCGCACTGTGTCTCGGACTGGGGGCACGATTTCCGGCCGGACTACCGCCGCATCCGGACGCTGATCGCCGATCTCGGGTCGGATGTGCCGGTGCTGGCGACCACGGCGACGGCCAACGATCGGGTGGTCACCGACGTGGCCGGGCAGATCGGCACCGACACGCTGGTGTTGCGCGGCACGCTCGATCGCGAGTCGTTGCATCTGTCGGTGGTCCGCTTCGACGACGCGGTGCAGCGCACGGCGTGGCTGGGCGCCCAGCTGGACCGGCTGCCCGGGTCGGGCATCATCTACTGCCTCACGGTGGCCGCCGCGCACGATCTGGCCGACGTGCTGACCTCGCACGGGCATACGGTCGCCGCCTACACCGGCCAGACCGATCCGGCCGAACGCGAAGTGCTCGAGGGCGCGCTGCTGAACAACGAGGTGAAGGCGCTGATCGCGACCTCGGCGCTGGGCATGGGCTTCGACAAGCCGGATCTCGGCTTCGTGGTGCACGTGGGCGCGCCCTCGTCCCCCATCGCCTACTACCAGCAGGTCGGGCGCGCGGGGCGCGGCACCGATCGGGCCGAGGTGGTGTTGCTGCCCGGCGCGGAGGACGCGCGGATCTGGAGTTACTTCGCCTCGGTGGCGTTCCCGCGCGAGCACATCGTGCGCGCGGTGCTGGCAGCGCTGGACACCGATCGGCCGATGTCGACGGTGGCGCTGGAACCGCTGGTCGAGCTGAACCGGTCGCGGCTGGAGATGGTGCTGAAGGTGCTCGACGTGGACGGTGCGGTGCGCCGGGTGCGCGGCGGCTGGCTGTCCACCGGTGAGCCGTGGACCTACGACACCGAGCGCTACGAACGCCTGGCCGCCGCCCGCGACACCGAGCAGCAGGCGATGATCGACTACCAGGCGACCACCGCCTGCCGGATGACCTTCCTGCGCCGTCAGCTCGACGATCCCGGCCTCGGCGCCCTCGACGCCACGACCCCCGATTGCGGACGCTGCGACAACTGCACCGGCACCCGTCCCGATACCACCGTGGACGCGGCCGCCGTCGCCGCCACCCGGGCCAGGCTGGACCGGCCCGGCCTCGATCTGGCACCGCGCAAGCAGTGGCCTACCGGCATGGCGAAACTGGGAATCCCGTTGTCGGGCAAGATCACCGGCGCGGCCGACACCGGCCGGGTGCTGGGCAGGCTCACCGATCTGGGCTGGGGTCAGCGGCTGCGCGCGCTGCTCGACGGCCCCGACGCGCCGGTGCCCGACGCGGTGTTCGACGCGTGCGTGGCCGTGCTGCGGGACTGGAACTGGGCCGCCCGCCCGACCTCGGTGCTGGCGCTGGAATCACCGCGCTATCCACAGCTTACCGCGAGTCTGGCCGCGCGGCTGGCGCAGGTCGGGCGGCTCGACAACCTGGGCACCCTGCACACCAGGCCGGACCGGCCGCCGGTGTCGGCGGCGAACTCCGCGCACCGGGTCGCCGGGCTGTTCGACTCGTGGGAGGTGCCGGATCTGAGCGGTGTCGACGGCCCGATCCTGCTGGTCGATACACTCACCGACACCGGCTGGACGATGACCGTCGCCGCCCACGCCCTGCGCACCAGCGGCGCGGACGCGGTCCTGCCGTTCGCCTTGGCGACGCCGACCTGATCGGATCCCGCGACGACGCACCAGCCACCCCACCGCCGAGCATCGGCACCGCGGCCGCCCCACCGCCGAGCATCAGCACCGCGGCCGCCCCACCGCCGAGCATCAGCACCGCGACCGCCCCACCGCCGAGCGCCGCGGCTGCGACCGCGCAGCGGCCCTGCAACTGACCGGGGCTCCGTGGTGGTGCCAAGGGCGAAGGCCACCAGGGAGGTCCGCCACCGCACGGCTTGCCGCCCGCGAACCCTCCCCGACAGGCCGCGATTCCCGTAAGCTCGGTCCGTACGTGCAGGTCAACCGGCCGACGATGGAGTCGACGATGACGTCCACAGCACCGAAGAAGCTCCCCCCGCTGCCCGTGCTCCGCGCGATCGAACGGGTGCGCGACGCGCTCGGCGCCCTGCAGCGGAAGCTGGTTCCCGGCCACATCGCCCTGCTGGATCTCCAGATCGCCGGATTCCTGTCCCAGGCCATCAGCGCCGCCGCCGAACTCGGCATCGCCGACGAGCTGGCCGAGGGCCCACGGACGGCGGCGAAGCTGGCGAGCGCGCTCGAGGTGGACGAGGACGGGCTGCGCAGGCTGATGCGCCTGCTGGTGAGCTACGGCGTGTTCGCCCAGCGGCGCGACGGCTCCTACGAGCTCACCCGGATCGGCGACGCGCTGCGCAGCGACGCCGAGGTGACGCTGCGCGATCTGTCGCGGTTCTTCGGCTCGCCGTTCCATCGCAACCACTGGACCCATCTGACCGACGCGGTGCGCACCGGCGAAGCCGTCGGCCAGGCCCTGGACGGGGCGAGCTTCTTCGAGTACGCGGCGGTGAACCGCGAGGTCGGCGAGTTGTTCGACAACGCGATGACCAGCGTGAGCACCCTGGCGATCGAGCCGCTGCTCGCCGCCTACGATTTCGGCCGCTTCGGCACGCTCATCGATGTGGGCGGTGGGCGCGGCAGCCTGCTCACCGAGATCCTCGGCCGGTATCCGGCGGCCCAGGGCATCGTGTTCGACCTGCCGAACGTGGTCGACGATCTGACCGCCGACCTGGAGGCGGCGGGTCTGGGGCAGCGGTGCTCGGTCGAGAGCGGCTCGTTCTTCGAGGAGGTCCCCCAGGGCGGTGACGTCTACCTGCTCAAACACATCGTGCACGACTGGTCCGACGCGCACGCCGAGCAGATCCTGCGCACCGTGCGCGCCGCGATGCGCCCCACCTCGACGTTGCTGCTGCTCGAACTGGTGCTGCCCGATCATCAGCGTCCGCATCCGGGGAAATTCATCGATCTGGAGATGCTGGTGAACACCGAGGGCGGACACGAACGCACCGAAGCCGAGTTCCGCGCGCTGCTGGCGCGCAGCGGCTTCACGCTGGTGCGGACGGTCGAGACGGCCGCGCCGGACTGCGTGCTCGAGGCCGTTCCGCGCTGACTGGCGGGTCGACACGCCGCCGCCGATTGTGTGTGCGACCCGCCACCAGTGTTTCAATGCGGCTATGACCAGGACCTCATTTGCTCGATCCCTGATGGCCGTCGCCGCGGGCTGTGCGGCCGGATTCACCCTCTTGACCGTTCCCGCCCAGGCGTCGAACGAGAACCCCCTCGACTGCGCGGGCGTGCCGGGCGCGCAGGCCGCGGCCGACCGCGAGAGCGCGCAGCGCGGCATCGCGATCACCCCGCTGTGCTTCAGCGGTGGCCTCTACAGCGGCATCCACGCCGGTATTCCGCTGGCCGTGCTGAACCCGCTGACCATGCCGGGCACCGCGAGCGTGTGCGTCGACGAGCGCGGAACCGTCGAGGCGGCAGCCAAATTCGAATGGACCGACCGGGTCCACGTGATGCCGATGTGCATCCAGAACCGGGCGTTCGGCGTGTACGAGCTGTAGTTCCGCGCCGCCGATCCGCGGTCCGCACGGAGTCGATCCGTGCGGACTTTTTTTGACTCTTGCCCTATACGTATACATCTACTTATAGTGAGTCGGACGGGGCGCACAGTCGCCGCACAACCGCATACCGACCAGTGACGACGAGCCGGAACAGGGGCTCGCCGCTCGAATACCCATGCCCATATGCGCATTCCGATATCGAAAAGGACTCTCACCATGTTCGCCAGACTGGGGCGCGTCGTCGTCCACCATCCGTGGAAAGTGATCGGGCTGTGGGTGATCGCGATCGTCGCCGTGCTGTCCACGGCGCCCGCGCTCACCGCGACAACCGACCAATCCGCCTTCCTTCCTTCGCATTACGAGTCCATCCAGGCGATGAAGCTGCAGGAGCAGGCCTTCCCGCAGAATGCCGCGCCCGCCGCGCTGATCGTCGCGGTCCGTGCCGACGGCGGCCCGCTGACCGAGACCGACTCGGCCACCGTCACCGCCGTGGCAGGCGCGCTCACGGCGCAGAACATCAAGGGCGTCACCGGCATCCAGGTGACCCCGCCCTCGGAGAATCGCCTGGTCCAGGTCATCGCGGTGCAGATGGCCAAGCTCACCGACGCCTCGGACAAGACCCAGGGCGAGGCGGTGCAGAGTCTGCGCGAGCAGCTGAAGGATCAGGTGCGCGACACCGGGCTGAAAGCCGGCATCACCGGCACGGCGGCGCAGACGCTGGACCAGACCGAGCAGGGTGAGAAGGGCATGGCGATCATCGGCATCGCCACGATCGTGCTGATCCTGGTGTTGCTGCTGATCATCTTCCGCAGCCCGGTCATCGCGCTGCTGCCGGTGATCACCATCGGCGCCATCTCGAGCACCGTCGGTGGTCTGATCGCCATGGCGGCCAAGGCCTTCGACCTCGAGATCGACACCTCGGTGAACTCGATCCTGCTGGTGGTGCTGTTCGGGGTCGGCACCGACTACATCCTGTTCCTGATGTTCCGGTACCGGGAGCGGCTGCGGGCGGGCGACGATCCCAAGACCGCCATGGTCAATGCCGTCGCCCGGGTCGGCGAGGCCATCACGTCGGCCGCGGCCGCGGTGATCATCGCGTTCATGGCGCTGACCCTGTCGAGCCTCGGGATGTTCCGTGCGCTGGGCCCGGCGCTGGCGATCGCGGTCGCGGTGGCGCTGCTGGCCGGGCTCACGCTGGTGCCCGCCATCGTCTCGCTGCTGGGTACCAAGGTGTTCTGGCCGTCGAAGGCCTGGCAGGTCGAGCCCAAGGGCGCCCGGTTCGGCGCGATCGGCGCGGCCATGGGCAGGCGGCCGGGCGTGTTCGCCGTCGCCTCCGGCGGTGTGCTGGTGGCGTTGGGCGTGTTCGCCTTCGGGTTCAATCCGACCTTCGACCTGAACTCGGGCTCGACCACCGATGCCTCGGAGTCGGTGGCGTTCACCACCGAACTGCTCAAGGGCATGCCCGCGGGTGCCACCCAGCCCTCGGACGTCCTGCTCCAGTCGGCCACGCCGCTGGCCGAGGATCAGCTCGCGACCTACCGCACGGCGCTGACCGGCGTCGACGGTGTCGGGCAGGTCGGGGCGCCGCAGCTGTCGGCGGACGGGACGATCGCGAACTTCCAGGTGACGCTGGCGAACGCGCCGGAATCCGACGCCGCCCTCGACACGGTGGCCGGGCCGCTGCGCGAGGTCGCCCACCAGGCGGCACCGGCGGGCGCCACGGCGGCGGTCGGCGGCATGACGGCGGTGTTCGTCGACTTCGAAGACGCGATGAACCACGACTACCGGATCGTGTTCCCGGTGGCCGCGATCCTGATCATGCTGGTGCTGGCGTTGCTGCTGCGCAGCCTCGTCGCGCCGTGGTACCTGATGGCATCGGTGTTCCTCGGCTTCGCCGCGACGCTGGGCGCGACGGTGCTGGTGTTCCAGCAGATCCAGGGCGAGCACGGGCTGATCTTCACGCTGCCGGTGATCATGTACCTGTTCGTCGTAGCCCTCGGCACCGACTACAACATCCTGATGGTCGCCCGGTTGCGGGAGGAATCCCGGGAGGGGCACACGCCCCGCGAGGCGGCGGCGCTGGCGGTGCGCCACACCGGGCCGACGGTGGCCGCGGCCGGACTCATCCTGGCGGGCACCTTCGCCTCGATGATGCTGGCGGGCAACAGCTCGCTGTCGCAGATGGGCTTCGCCATCTCGGTGGGCATCGCGATCGCGGCCTTCGTGATGGCGCTGTTCTTCACCCCGGCGGTCACCGCGCTGCTGGGCAAGCGGGCCTGGTGGCCGGGCCACGGTGGCGACAGCGACGAGGAGCGCTCACCCCGCTGGGCCGAGTACTCCTACGCCGAGAGCTACTACACGCCACCGGTGCGACAGCGCCGCTGACACGGAAGGTACCGCAGGTCCGCTCCCCCTCGGGAGCGGACCTGCTCGTCTATCGTTGCCCGTGTGGCCAAGTCTGCGACACCGGCGGTGGAGCTACCGGTGGGTGAGCACACGGTGCGGGTCAGCAATCCGGACCGGGTGTACTTCCCCGAGCTCGGCGCGACCAAGCTCGACCTGGTGCGGTACTACCTGAGCGTGGGCGACGGCATCGTCAACGCACTGCGCGATCGGCCCTGCATGCTGCACCGGTTCCCCAAAGGGCTGCCCGGCGGGAAGGTCCATCAGAAGCGGTTGCCCGGTGGGGCGCCGGACTGGATCTCGACGGTGCGGGTGTACTTCCCGCGCTACGGCAGGCACGCCGACGAACTCTGCGTGCACGAACTCGCCGACGTGATCTGGGCGGTGCAGATGTCGACCGTGGAGTTCCATCCCTGGAATTCGCGGGCGAGCGATACCGAGTCACCCGACGAGTGGCGCATCGACCTCGATCCCATGCCGGACTGCCCGTGGTCGCGGGTGCGGCGGGTGGCCGGGGTGGTGCACGAAGTGCTCGACGAGCTGGGCGCGGTCGGCTGGCCCAAGACCTCCGGTGGCTCGGGACTGCACGTCTACGTGCGGATCGCGCCCGAACACGGCTTCAAGGCGGTCCGGCGGGCCGCGCTGGCCTTCGCCCAGGAAGTGCAGCGGCGCGCGCCCGCCGACGTGACGACCGCGTGGTGGCGCAAGGATCGCGATCCGGCCCAGCTGTTCGTCGACTACAACCAGAACGCCCGCGATCACACCATCGCCGCCGCCTACTCGGTGCGCGGGGTGCCCGCGGCGACGGTGTCGACGCCGGTGCGCTGGACCGAGATCGACGACATCCACCCGCGCGACTTCACCATCGAGACCGTCCCGGCCCGCTACGCCGAACTCGGCGATCTCCAGGCCGACATGGACGACGCGGTCTTCGACATCACGCCGCTGCTCGACCTGGCCGACCGGCACGGCGTCGACGAACCCGTCGACCTCGACGAACCGTGAACCCGCCCCGCTGACCCCGCGCAGCCGGGGTGGGGCGGCACGGTCGCGCGCGAGAGGGAAGAATCGGATTCCGACACTGCTCGGCCGCACGGTGCGGCGTGGGCGGCCGAGCATCCAGGAGGTCTCCGTGCAGGAATCCGCGACCACGATCGCGCTCGGTCCGGACCCGCAGGCATCCCGTCTGCTGGAGAAGGCGGTCGTCGGGGCGGGTGCCCAGGTCGGCGAGCTCGCCGACGCGGAGGCGCTGATCTGGACCGGCACACCGGGTGCCTTCCCGGCGACGCTGCCGTCGTCGGTGCGCTGGGTGCAGCTGCCCGCGGCGGGGATCGAGGACTACTTCGACGCCGACGTCTTCGCCGCGCACCCCGACGTGCTGTTCACCTCCGCGGCGGGCGCGTTCTCGCACAGCGTCGCCGAGCACGCGCTGATGCTGCTGCTGGCCGGGGTCCGGTATCTGCCCGAGCACCTGCGGGCGACCTCGTGGCAGCAGCGCGAGTTCTTCCCGCACGTCGGCTCGTTGCGCGGCAAGACGGTGACCATCGTCGGCGCGGGCGGGATCGGGCGGGCCCTGATCCCGATGCTGGCGCCGCTGGGCGCGCACGTGATCGCGGTGAACCGGTCGGGCACGCCGGTGACCGGCGACGGCATTCCCGAGGGCGTGGAGACGCTGCCCGCCGATCAGCTGAGCCGGGTGTGGTCGCACACCGACCACGTGGTGATCGCGGCGCCGGCGACCACGCAGACCCGGCATCTGGTCGGCGCCGACGAACTGGCCCGGCTCAAGCCCTCGTCCTGGGTGATCAATGTGGCCCGCGGCAGCCTGGTCGACACCGACGCGCTGGTCGACGCGCTGACCCGGGGCGTGATCGGCGGCGCCGGTCTCGATGTCACCGAGCCCGAGCCGCTGCCGGACGGGCATCCGCTGTGGACGCTGCCGAACGCGATCATCACCCCGCACGACTCGAATCCGCCCCAGCTGCGCCTGGCCGCGTTCGCCGACCACGTGGCCGCGAATGTGACCCGGTTCGTGGCGGGCGCGCCGCTGCTGGCGATCGTGGAACCGCGCCGCGGCTACTGAGCGATCCGGCCGCGCCCCACCCACGCCGCGATCTGGCTGCGCTTGGCGAAGCCGAGTTTGGTCAGAATGTGCTGGACATGGTTCTGCGCGGTGCGTTCGGACAGCACCAGCGCGGCGGCGATCTCCCGATTGGTGAGGCCACGGGCCACCAGGTCGGCGACCTCGCGTTCGCGCGGAGTCAGGGTGGCCCAGTCGTTCCGGGTGGCGGTGAGCACGCGCAGCCGCTCGGCCCAGGGCGGCATGCCGAGCGACTCGGCCACCGGCAGGGCGGCCGCGGCCAGGGCGAGCGCGTCGGCGGTGGCGCCGCGGGCGAGGTGGAGTTCGGCGAGTTCGCATTCGGCTTCGACGGCGAACCCGGGCGCGCCGATCGCCCGCGCGATCCGCGCCGCCGATCGCAGCTCGACGCACGCCGCATCCGGATCATCCAGTGCCGCGGCGAATTTCCCGAGCCACAGCGTGGTCGGACCGAGGTAGTGGGCAGTGCCGCCACCGCCGGTGATGTGTCCGTCGCGGTAGCGCGACAGTCGCTCGCGGAAGTAGGCGACATCGTCGCGCAGACCGAGCGCGACGGCCACCGCGCCGCCGACGGCGAGCACGTTGAGCAGGAAATACGGTGGCACCGGCCACTTCTCGGGCCGGCCCAGGCCGCGATAGAGCGGCTCGGCCTCGGCGATCCTGCCGCTGTCGACCAGGGGGAAGGCGGTACCGAGGGCGGCGAACAACAGGGTGCGGACCTCGCCGCGGATCGGTGCGTGCGGCGGGGCCAAGGCGTGCGGGTCGTGGCCGGTGTGATGGCCGACGACAGCCCGCAGCGCGCGGAAGGCACCCTCCCCCGCGGGATGGCCCAGGGTGGTCGCGAGCGCGTGGGCCCGGCCCGCCCGGTCCAGCGCGTGCGCGAATTCGCCACGGGCCTGCGCCAGCGCCGCTTCGGCGACCAGCAGGTGCCAGCGCGCCATCGGGCCACCGGTGTGCTCGGCACACCAGGTCAGGCAGGACAGTTCGCCCGTGACCGCACCCAGATCGCCCCGCTCCCACAGGGCGTCGATGCGCCACAGCCTGCCCCACATCTCCACGGCCGGATCGCGGGCCCGTTCGCCCGCCGCGATCATCCGCGCGGCCAGGACGCCGTGTTCGGCCCGGTGGTCGGGTCCGCTGCAGGCGAGCTGACGGGCCCGCAGCGCCGCCGCGAGCACATCCGGATCGTCACCGCGATCGGCCGAGACCAGAGCGGCCCTGCTGGATTCGTCGACGCCGTCGAGCCTGCCGAGGTAGACGGCGGTCTCGGTGGCGCGGGCCAGCAGCCGGGCGCGCAGGGGTTCGGGCAGGTCGTCGGTGGTGAGCGCGTCGGCGCAGGCGTCGGCGATATCGCGATCCCAGCCACGCTCCCCGATCGGTTCGAGGACCAGCGCGGCCTCGGCCCGCAGCGCCGGTTCCCCGGCCTTGCGGGCCAGTGCCCGCGCGGCGGCGCAATCGGCGCCGGCGGCGGTCAGGTCACCGGCCCGAACCGCCGCGACGGCGCGCTGGAGCAGCAGTCCGCCCCGGTCGACCGGCGCGAGCGCGGCGGCGTGGGTCAGGGCCAGACCGTACAGCCGCACCGCCTCCTCGAAGGCCAGCTCGCGCAGCGCCACCTCCGCCGCGCGCCGCGCCCAGCGGACGGCGGGCTCGTGCGCGCCGGTCACCGCGGCATTGGCCCAGTGCCAGGCCAGCGCGGCCGCATTCGCCTCGACCGCATCGGGATACAGCGCCTCGATGGCCAGCGCCGCGCGTTGATGCAGGAGCACCCGCTGCTGCAGGGACAGGGCGTCGAGCAGGGCCGCCCGCACGAGCGCGTGCGCGAACCGGACGGCGCCCGGTTCGTCGGCGGTCGTCAGCAGCCCGGCCTCGATCGCCTCGTCGACGGCCGCCAGACAGTCCACCGCCGGGCGGGCGACCAGCCGGGCGGCGACCGCGATCGAGAACCGCTCGCCCAGGATCGACGCCGCCCGCAGCAGCTCCTGGGCCCGGCTCGACCGCGGCGCCATCCTGGCTCGCACCACCTCACGCAGGCTGGTCGGCAGGCGCAGGGCGCCGTCGGTGGAACCGCGCATCGAGCGACCGAGTTCGCGCAGGTAGAAGGGGTTGCCGCCGGTCATGTCGAAGGCGTCGCCCGCCAGTTCGTCGGGCAGCTCGCGGCCCGCCTCCAGGCACAGGCAGCGCGCCGAGTCGGCCGGGGAGAGCCCGCGCAGCAGCAGGGACGCGGTGACCGGTTCGCGCAGGAGCTCCGGTTTGATCGCGGCCCAGCCGCCGTCGGTCGCACCGGCGCGTTCGATGGCGCACACCATGATCCGCCGCTCGCGCAGCGCGCGGACGACGTAGAGCAGCGCCTGCAACGAGGGCTCGTCGGCCCAGTGGATGTCGTCGACCACCAGCAGCACGCCGGTGTCGGCGCCGTCGAGACCGGCCGCGAACCCCTCGAACAGCGCGATCCGGTCGGCGCCTGGCGCGGGCGTGCCGGTGCCGAGCGCCTGGCGCCACAACCAGAAGGGCGGGGTATCGGGGAGTTCGAGCGCGCGGGCCCACAGGGTGCGCACCCCGCGATCACGGGCGCGCCCGGCCAGTTCGGCGACCAGCCGGGTCTTGCCGACACCCGCCTCACCCGAGCAGATCACCAGGTGGGGGGCGCCGTGCACCGCGTCGTCGAGCCGGGCCAGCAGATCGGCCAGTTCCCCCTCGCGTCCGATGAGCTCGGTGATCACGCCGCACCTCCGAGTACCAGAGCATACTCGCAGGTGAGGGCCCTACAGAAGGGTCAGGAGGCGGTCCGCTCGACGAACCCGCCGACCGTTACGACGTACTCCTTCGCTTCGTCGTCGTAGCCGATCGAATACGTGGTCGGATACCGCGTGCTGTGCTGATAGGCCTGCGGTTGCGGAATATCGCCCGTGAACGACGGCTTGGTGAGCAACCAGTCCCTGGTGAACATGGGCTCGGTGAAGATGTACTGGCCGTCCCAGGCGCCGTTGATCAGGGTCTGGGTGAACTCGCCCGGCGCGACCGGATTGCTCATGTCGACCCAGTGCACGCCCATCGCGGGCACGGCCTGCACCTCGATCGGCTCGGGCAGCGTCGAGCTGTTGGCGGGCATGTACTTCGAATCCGGGTTGTGCGCCGCCTTGGTCAGGAACTCCGGGTCCTGCGGGCTGATCGCCGCCACCGTCGCGTCGTCGACGAAATAGAAGTGGGCGTCGAAGTGCGGCTTGTCGAACATGCCGATCGGCGGGTGACCGTGCGGCACCCAGTCGAAGGTGAGGTGGTCGACCACCGTGCCCGCCGCTTCCTTCGGCAGCGCCAGCGGGGGGCTGGCGGGCGGCGGGCCCTCCGGCATCGTGGCCGGCATCGGCAGACCCTCCAGCGCCGCCTCCTGGATGCGCAGGCCGACCTCGGTCGGGGTGCCGCCATCGTCGGTGGTCACGAAGGTGCGGATCTGGCCGTTGCCCAGGGCGCGTTCGTCGCCGTAGTAGGTCTTGTCGGCATCGTCGCCGCAGGCCGCGGCGGTGGCCAGGACGAGCAGGGCCGCCAGTGCGGTGGTGATGCTTCGCGTGCGCATGGCGCTCACCCGTGCGTGGGTCATGGCTCCTCCGATCGACGGATCTGTCCCGAAGGTAGGAGCCACGACGGCGGTCGTCGTCCGCCGAAATACTCATCTCACTACTCAGAGCGCCCGAAGTTTCCATCCGGACGGAAGAACGATGCGCCGGATTCGGACACGACGGTTAGGCTGTCCTCGTCCTGGTTCGGTAAGGATGGGATCGGCAATGGGATGGACCTTCAGCGCTGACGAATTCGCGCACGTGTGGCGGGAATCCGGTCAGGACAGAATGCCCTTCCCGATCCGGGTGCTCGAATCACCACGCACCGAGGACGAGGCCGCCCGATTACGCGCCGACCTCGATCATCGACTACCCGGCGGCGGCGACCCCGACCTCGCCGCCTGCCTGCGGATCGTCGCCGCACCCCACGCCAGGATCGCGCTCGTCGGCGGCGCGCACACCCCCGGCAGCGAGATCCGGTTGCTCGCCTGCTCGGTCTTCGATCACGCGGTCCTCATCGTCCAGGAGCCCGGCACCCGGCCCGACTACGGTGGCCGCGTGCGGGTTTCGATCGGGCACACCGCCGGGATCGGGGCCAGGGTCGCCGCCTGTCTGCCCGACACCCCGCCCGGCCGGGAACCGGCGCGCGAGGCCGCCGCCGACGCCGTCCGCGACGAGGAGACCGTGGTCGCGGCCCATCCCGCGGTCCCCCGGATCCAGCGCCTGCTGCGCCGCCCGCACACCGCCGAGGGCCACATCCGCATCGAGACCGGGCTGGACCGCGCCACGCCGGTGCCGCCGGTGCATTACAGCTGGATCGATGTGGCCGGCGACGGCCGCTATCTGCTGCGCGCGGGGGAAACGGTGCACGTCGTGCCCGCCGCGGCCGGTCAGCTGGCCGCCCAGCTGCAGCGCAGGCTCGCTCCTGTGCACAGTTCCAACACCAGAAGGTCCGGCTAGCCTGGACGCCGACGCACGATCTGGAGGGGAGACGCGATGACGATCGAGAGCAGCAGAGCCGAGATCTCCCGGTTCCGCAGCGCCGCCGCGGCGGGGACCGTGAAGTTCGATCCCGATGCCGCGCGCCGCTGTGCAGACCTCTACGAACAGCAGGCCGACCGGCTCGGACAGCTCCGTCAGCGCCTCGAATCCGCCGGTGAGGCAGGTGGATTCGGCGGTTTCGTCTCCGCGCAGCAGCTGCAGGCCGGGTTCGCGCACAAGGCCCGCGACGCCGCCGATCTGCTCGACCACTACATCGAGGCCGCCTACCGGATGAAGGAGGCGTTCCTGCTCAGCGCCGGTCTGCTCGACGAGGCCGACGCCGCCGCGGCCGCCGCCCTGCGCGCGGTCGACCCGAGGCGGCGCTGATGGGCGGCACCGACCCCACCTACATCAGTGCGATGGAGCATTTCGAGTCCATGCCGCACGAGCAGATCTATGCCCGCACCCAGCAGATCGACGCCGCCGAGGTGCTCGACGCCTCGCTCGCCTGGCTGGAGAGCGCCGCCGCGCTGACCACGACCATGCCGCTGACCAGGTCCAATGCCGACCGCGTCATCGACGAGACCGGGTGGGAGGGCGCCGCGGCCGACGCCGCCTTCGCCAGCACCCGCAGCTTCGCCGACTCGATCGGCGAGCTGGCGACGGTCTTCGGCGAGGTCGGCGCCCGCCTCGGCGGCGTCGCCGCGGCCGCGGAAGCGGTGAAGCTCGCGGTGGTGGCGCCCGGTGGGTCCGGGCCGATCGGCACCATCGCGCGGTTGCTCGAGGCCGCCCACGTCATCGACGCGCAGATGGCGGCGGAGGCGTTGCGCCAGGAAGCCGTGCTGGCGATGAACATGATCTACAAGCCCGCGTACTCGCTGGCCGGGACGGGTGTGCCCGCCTTGCCCGCGCCGCCGGGGTCTCCGGGGTCTCCGGGGTCTCCGGAACAGGGACGCAACGGGTCGTCGCCGGGGTACACGCAACCCTCTGCACCGCAGGGTGATTCGACGCAGGGCGGTTCGGCGCCCGATACCGGCGGCACGACCGCGCCGGGCGCCGGGAACGGCGAAAGTTCGGCACCGAGCCAGAATCCGGCCCCGAACACCGAAACCCCGAAGCCGGACACCACTCCCGCACCGTCGAGCGAGACACCCGCTCCCCCGACCACCACCCCGGCTCCGGCGACCCCTGCCCCGACGACGGAACAATCCGCTCCGACCAGCGAACGACCGGCACCGTCCCCAACCGATCAACCGGCACCTCCCGCTCCGACGTCGGAACCGCCTGTGCCACAACCGGAACCCACCACCCAGGCACCTCAGTCCCACGCGCCCACGTCCGAACAGCCCGCACCCCAACCGGAACTCGCACCGCCTACCCCCGAACCGGCGCCCCAGGTCCCCGCGCCGACCTCCGAACAACCGGCACCGGAGCCTCCGGCGCCGACGACGGAACAGCCCGCGCCCCCGCCTCCCGCGCCCACCTCGGAACAGCCCGCACCGCAACCGGAGCCCGCGCGCCCCACCCCCGAACCGGCACCGCAATCCCCTGCGCCGTCTTCGGAACAGCCTGCGCCGCAGACAGAATCGTCAGCACCCCCCGCGCCGCAGAGCCCCGCACCGGAAGCACCCGCACCGCAACCGGTTCCGCGAGCACCGGAACCACACGCGGGCATCGTGGTGCCGCCGGTCCCCGGTGGACCGGTCGACCCCGGCGGACAGCCGGGCGTCACCGGCCCGATCCCGGAAGCGACCGAACCACGGCCGCAACCCGTAACACCCCCGCCCGCACCACCCCTGGACCTGGATCAGCCAGGGGTCATTCCACCCCGGCGGTGATGATCAGACCTTGACCAGGTCGTCGGCGTGGATGACCGGGCGCTGCATGGTGTCGGGGAGTTCGGTGGTGGAGCGGCCGAGCATGGTGGTCAGTTCGGTGCTGTCGTATTCGACGACGCCGCGGGCGACCACGCGGTTGTCGGGGCTGACCAGGTCGACGACGTCGCCGCCGAAGAAGCGGCCGCGCACGCCGGTGATGCCCGCGGCGAGCAGGGAGCGGCGTTTGGCGACGGCCTCGACGGCGCCCGCGTCGATCAGGACCGCGCCGCGGGTGTCGGCGGCGTGGCGGACCCAGAACTTGCGGCCGGACAGGCGGACCGGGCGGGCGGCGAAGGCGGTGCCGACGGTGCCGTCGGCCAGCGCCGTCGCGGCATCGGCGGCCGAGGCCAGCAGCACGGGGATGCCCGCGTCGGCGGCCAGGCGGGCGGCGGACAGCTTCGAGGCCATGCCGCCGGTGCCGAGCGCGCCACCGCTGCCCGCGATGACGCCGTCGAGGTCGGCGCTGCTGCGCACCTCGGGGATGAAGTTCGCGGCGCCCTTGCGCGGGTCGCCGTCGTAGAGGCCGGAGACGTCCGAGAGCAGGATCAGGGCATCGGCGCCGACCAGGTGCGCCACCAGGGCGGCGAGGCGGTCGTTGTCGCCGAAGCGGATCTCCTCGGTGGCGACGGTGTCGTTCTCGTTGACCACGGCGATCGCGCCGAGTGACCGTAGTCGGTCGAGGGTGCGCTGGGCGTTGCGGTGGTGCTCGCGGCGGGCGAAATCGTCGGCGGAGAGCAGCACCTGGCCGACCGTGCGGTCGTAGCGGGCGAACGAGGTGCCCCAGGCGTGCGCGAGGGCCAGCTGGCCGACGCTCGCCGCGGCCTGCTTGGTGGCCAGGTCCTTGGGCCTGCGTGACAGGCCCAGCGGGGCGATGCCGGCGCCGATCGCGCCGGAGGACACCACGACCACGTCCGAGCCGGCCCGCATCCGCGCCTCCACGGCGTCGGCCAGCCGGTCGAGCCGGTCGGTGTCCAGACCGCCCTCGAGGCTGGTCAGCGCCGACGAACCGATCTTCACCACGACCGCGCGCGCCGACACGATGGCCTGGCGCGCCGCACTCAGCTCCGAACTCACCCGCATAGCCTTACTCCCTGCACCGCGATCACCATCGTCGACGGTCCCGGCTCATGCCCGGTGACCCACCGCAGTATGCCGATCGAACGGCCGCGCGCGACACCGGTTTTCGGCGCCGCGCGGCGGCCGGACCCCTTACTTCTCGTTCTCGTCGAGCAGCCCGCGACGCGCCCGCGACGCGTGCTTGCGCTCGGCCGCGCCGACCCGGCTGTTGTTCTCCAGTCGCACATCGGTGCCGCGCCCGGTCGGCACGATGTCGACACCAGCGGACACCTGCGGTTCCCACTCGAACGACACGTCGCCGATGGTCACCGAGCACCCCGGCTCGGCACCCTGCTTGACCAGCTCCGCCTCGACACCGAGGCGGGCCAGCCGGTCGGCGAGGTAGCCGACGGCTTCGTCGTTGTCGAACTGGGTCTGGCGCACCCAGCGCTCCGGCCGGGTGCCGCGCACGATGAAGCCACCCGGCTCCTGCGGATCGGCGATGACGCTGAACCCGGACTCGTCGGTCGCGATCGGGCGGATGATCTGGCGCTTGGGCGCGGCCTTGGGGTGATCCTCGCGATACTGGCGGACCATGTCGGCCAGCGCGAAGGTAAGCGGACGCAGCCCGGCGCGGCTCACCGCGGAGATCTCGAACACCGGCCAGCCGCGTTCGGTGAACTCGGCGGTCACCATCTCGGCCAGTTCGGCGGCGTCGGGGACATCGGTCTTGTTCAGGATGACCACGCGCGGGCGGTCGGCCAGATCACCGAGGCTCGCGTCACCGGCCAGCGCCGGCTTGTACGCGGCCAGTTCGGCTTCCAGCGCGTCGACGTCGGACACCGGGTCACGGCCCGGTTCGAGGGTCGCGCAGTCGACCACGTGCGCGAGCACCGCGCAGCGCTCCAGGTGGCGCAGGAAGTCCAGGCCGAGGCCACGGCCGTCGCTGGCGCCGGGAATCAGACCCGGCACGTCGGCGACGGTGAAGGTGGTGTCACCGCTGGCGACCACACCCAGGTTCGGGACCAGGGTGGTGAACGGGTAGTCGGCGATCTTGGGCTTGGCGGCCGAGAGCACCGACACCAGCGAGGACTTGCCCGCCGACGGGAACCCGACCAGGCCGACGTCGGCGACCGACTTCAGCTCCAGCACCAGATCGAGTTCTTCGCCCTCTTCACCGAGCAGCGCGAAACCGGGCGCCTTGCGCGCCTTGGACGCCAGCGAGGCGTTGCCGAGGCCGCCACGGCCGCCCTTGGCGACCACGAACTTGTTGCCCGCGCCGACCAGGTCGACGACGACCGCACCGGCGGAATCGACCACGACGGTGCCGTCGGGCACCTTCAGCACCAGATCGGTGCCCATCTTGCCGTCGCGATTGCCGCCCTCGCCGGGCTTGCCGTTGCCTGCCTTGGCGTGCGGGTGGAAATGGAAGTCGAGCAGGGTGTGGACGTTGGCGTCGACCTCGAGGATCACGTCCCCGCCGTTGCCGCCGTTGCCGCCGTCGGGACCACCGAGCGGCTTGAACTTCTCACGATGCACCGAGGCGCAACCGTGTCCACCTCTACCGGCACGAACATGCAGCACGACGCGGTCGATGAATTTGGACATGGGTTGATCCTCCTCCTTCTGACTGGTCGATTGCGGTAAGGGTGGGCGAACACGACGGAGCGGGTCAGGGAATGAACCCTGACCCGCTCCGGTGTCCGTGGGGAGCTGACGCTCCAGGCGGTCAGGCCTGGGCCGGCTCCGGGACGACGATGTTGACGGTCTTGCGGCCACGCTTGGTGCCGAACTCGACCGCGCCCGCCGCGAGGGCGAACAGGGTGTCGTCGCCGCCACGACCGACGTTCACGCCGGGGTGGAAGTGGGTTCCGCGCTGACGGACGAGGATCTCGCCCGCGCTGACCTTCTGGCCACCGAAGCGCTTCACGCCGAGGCGCTGGGCGTTCGAATCACGACCGTTCCGGGAGCTGGATGCACCCTTCTTATGTGCCATTGCTTCGTCTCCTCGGGATGTCTTACTTGATGCCGGTGACCTTGATGACCGTCAGCGGCTGACGGTGACCCTGGCGCTTGTGGTAGCCGGTCTTGTTCTTGAACTTGTGGATCCGGATCTTCGGGCCCTTGGTCTGGTCGACGACCTCGGCGGCCACGGAGATCTTGGCCAGCTTGTCGGCGTCGGTGGTCAGATCGGCGCCGTCGACGACGAGAACCGGGGTCAGGGCCACGGCGGTGCCGGGCTCGCCCTCGATCTTCTCGACCTTCACCAGGTCACCGACCGCGACCTTGTACTGCTTTCCGCCGGTCTTGACGATTGCGTACGCTGCCATCGGTCGGCTTCCTCCACTCACGTTGGTCGTGCTCGTTTCACGTCACAGCTGCGCGACGCGTGTTCTTGACTGGGGCTCATTCCCGCGAACGGGGAGAGCAACGGTCACTTGCCTGCGGTATCACCCTGCCGTTCGGCTAGGTGCCCAATCGCGGGGCAGCGACCGACCTAGGTTACCAGACCGGTATCCACTCCCCCAATTCGGCCGGTCAGGGCCGGATCGGGGGCCTGCGCGCGAGGAGGGCTCCCCGCGCGCAGGTGGCCTCCTAGTTCGATTCGGCCGCGGGCGCGCCCGCCGGCCTGCCCACCGCGCGACGGCGCGGCTTGCGGGCGGGGACGACGACCGGCTCGGCGGCGAAGTCCACCACCGCCGTGGCGGGCGGCTGCTCGCTCGTCGACAGGACGAACACCGCGCCCGCGCTGTCAGGGGCGGGTGCGGCCGTCGAGCGGGCCACCCGACGCCTGCGCGGTGCGCGGGCAGCGGGCTCCTCGACGACCGGCTCCGGTTCGGGCTCGGCCTGCTCGGGCTCCGGCTCGGCGACCGCCTCGGCCGCGACGGGCTCCGGCTCGGCGTCCGCCGGGACCGGCTCCGGCTCGACCGGCGTCGGCTCGGCGACGGGCTCGACCGGGGTCTCGGCCGGGGCCGTGTCCTCGGCCTGCTCGGCCGGGATGACCCCGGTCAGCGCGGGACTGTCGACCGCCGACTCGGCCTGGGCGGCCGCGCCCCGGCTCGACCGGCGCGACCGGGACCGCGAGCGCGAGCGGGTCGGCTCGGCGGGCGCCTCCTCGGTGGCCACGGCCTCGGCCACGACCTCCTCGGCGGGCTCGCCGTCCTCACCGTGGTGGGCGGCCATCGCGAGCGCGACCGGGTGGGCCCGCTTGACCGCGATGTCCTCCTCACCGTGCTCGGCGGGTGCGGTGCCGTTGGTCGCCGGAGCGGCCGTGGCGGCGGGCTTGTCCTGGCTCTTGTCCTTGCCGCGACGACGCCGCGACGAGCCTTCCTTGGCCCGGCTGCCCGAGTCCTCGGCACCGGACCCGGCGTCGACCGGGTAGGAGTGCACGAGGATGCCGCGCCCGTGGCAGTGCTCACAGGTGGTGGAGAACGCCTCGACCAGACCGGTGCCCAGCTTCTTGCGGGTCATCTGGACCAGGCCGAGCGAGGTCACCTCCGACACCTGGTGGCGGGTGCGGTCGCGGCCCAGCGCCTCGGTGAGCCGGCGCAGCACCAGGTCACGGTTGGATTCGAGCACCATGTCGATGAAGTCGACGACGATCATGCCGCCGATGTCGCGCAGCCGCATCTGGCGCACGATCTCCTCGGCCGCCTCCAGGTTGTTCCTGGTGACGGTCTCCTCCAGGTTGCTCGACCCGGAACCGGTGAACTTGCCGGTGTTGACGTCGACGACGGTCATCGCCTCGGTGCGGTCGATCACCAGGGTGCCGCCGGAGGGCAGCCACACCTTGCGGTCGAGCGCCTTGGCCAGCTGCTCGTCGATGCGGAAGGTCTCGAACACGTCGACACCGTTGTTCTCGTGCTGGTTCACCCGCGGCAGCAGGTCCGGCGCGACGGTGCGGACGTAGTTCTCGACGGTGCTCCAGGCCCGGTCACCTTCGATGACCAGCCTGGCGAAATCCTCGTTGAACAGGTCGCGGATGACCTTGACCAGCAGGTCCGGCTCCTCGTAGAGGGCCTTGGGCGCGTTGGACTCCTTGGCCGCGGCCTCCTCGATGGTGCGCCAGGTGGCCTGCAGCCGCTCGACGTCGCGGGCCAGTTCGGGCTCGCTGACGCCCTCGGACGCGGTGCGGATGATCACGCCGGCGTCGGCGGGCACGATCTCGCGCAGGATCTCCTTGAGCCGCTTGCGCTCGGTGTCGGGCAGCTTGCGGCTGATCCCGGTGGAGGTGCCGCCCGGCACGTACACCAGGAAGCGACCCGCGAGCGAGATCTGGGTGGTCAGGCGGGCGCCCTTGTGACCGACCGGGTCCTTGGACACCTGCACCAGCACCTGATCGCCGGGCTTGAGCGCCTGCTCGATCTTGCGCTCCTTGCCGCCGAGACCGGCGGCGTCCCAGTTCACCTCACCGGCGTAGAGCACGCCGTTGCGGCCACGGCCGATGTCGATGAACGCGGCCTCCATGCTGGGCAGCACGTTCTGCACCTTGCCGAGGTAGACATTGCCCACCATCGACGCCTGGCCGGAACTGGTCACGAAGTGCTCGACCAGGATGTTGTCCTCGAGCACCGCCACCTGGGTGGTGATCTGGTGCCCCGGCGCGTGCTCGGCGGCGTCGAACGACTTCTCCCGCACGACCATCACCCGGTCGACCGCCTCGCGGCGGGCCAGGAACTCCGACTCGGTCAGGATCGGCGGACGACGACGACCGGCCTCCCGGCCGTCCCGGCGACGCTGCCGCTTGGCCTCGAGCCGGGTGGAACCGGAGATGCCCTGCACCTCGTCGGACCCGGCCCGGCCGCGGCTCTTGTTGCGCGGCTCGCGCTCGTGCACGACGGTGTTCGGCGGATCGTCGTCGGCGGCGTCGGCATCGCCACCCTCCCCGCCGACCTTGCGGCGACGGCGACGGCGACGGCGACGGCTCGCGCCCTCGGGCTGGTTGTCGTCCTCGTCGTCGGACTCGGCGTCGGTGTCCTCGGCCTGCTCGGCCTCGTCGGTGGCGGCCTCCGACGACACGGCGGACTCGTCGTCGGTGTCGTGCTCGGCGCCCTCGGTCTCGGTGTCGTCGCCGTCGGCGGACTGCTCGCCCCGGCCACGGCCGCGGCCACGACGGCCACGGCGACGGCGGCGCGGCTGGCCGTCGGCGTCGTCGTTGTCACCGGCGGCGTCGGACTCGTCCTCGGCGTCGGTGGTCTCGGTCTCGGGCTCGACGTCGGCGACCGGCTCCTCGGTCCGCTTGGCCGTGCGCTCGGCCCGGCGGCGCTTGCGCGTCTCCTCGGCGGCGGTGGCATCCGGCGGCAGGAACAGCGGCGCGGTGAACGCGGGCGCGTCGAAGGCCGCGGCCTCGGCGGGCGCCGGGGTCTCGGTGGACCGATGGGTGAACAGATCGGTGTGCGCGTCGCTCGCGGCGAACACGCCCTCGGTGCTCGCGACGTCGGGCGCCGAGAACATCGGCGCGGGCGCCGTGGTGGAGTCGGCCGGCTGCTCGGCGACGGGGGTGGCGGGCGACGGTGCCGCCGCGGGGGTGGATGCTGGGGATTCGCCGGTCTCGGCGTCGGCGGCGGCGATCGCGTCGCGCACGGTCTCGGCGACCGCGCGATCCACATTCGATTGGACGCTGCGCGCCTCGGTCCCCAGTTCGGCCAGTTTGGCCAGGATGCGTTTGCTGGTCACTCCCAACCGCTTGGCCAGTGCATGAACTCGAATTCGCTCCGGCAATTGATCGGCATCCTGTTGTGTTGTGTCCAGCGGCTCTGTATCGGCCACGAAGTCTCCTCGGGCCCCCGGGCGCGTCCCTCCCCGGTACGGGAGTGACGCGGCCGACGCGGGGGCATCGTCCGTGCACCTCGTACCGATGGTACGAGGGTCATCTGGTCTCGCCCCGCGTGTCCGGTCTCACCTCGATCGATCTTCTGGCGGGCCAACCGGTCACGCGGCGCCTGGCTGTACGGCGTGACGCCGCGCTCCGAGCGCTCATCCAGCGTGCCTGCGCGGGCAACCCCAGCAACAGGGTCGTCCGTGGCAGCGATGATCGGCATCCAACCGCGGTGTCATCCGGTCATGTTCGTCACCGTCGTCGCGTACCTGCGCGACAGGCTGTCACCAACCGCCCTGTTCGAGCATCGGTGACGAACACATCCGTAGTCAGTATCCCATACGGTTCGCGCGGGGATCGCCATCGGCGCAACTCACGCGAACCTCGGCCGCTCGAGCCCGTCGCGTCCACACCGGACGCGACGAGCGAGTACAGCGCGTTCAGGCAGGGAACTCGGGGAACCAGAGCGCGATCTCGCGCTTGGCGGACTCGGGCGAGTCGGAACCGTGAACGAGGTTGAACTGGGTCTCCAGACCGAAGTCACCGCGGATGGTGCCGGGGGTGGCCTTCTCGACCGGATCGGTGCCGCCGGC
The DNA here is from genome assembly GCF_040681225.1 of Nocardia sp. NPDC051833. Taxonomy (NCBI): domain Bacteria; kingdom Bacillati; phylum Actinomycetota; class Actinomycetes; order Mycobacteriales; family Nocardiaceae; genus Nocardia; species Nocardia sp. NPDC051833. The sequence goes on along the minus strand of NZ_JBFAYK010000004.1, from coordinate 287,451 downwards.
CAGCTGACGGAAAGCGGCGATCGCGCGCGGGCCCGACAGCACGGCCGCGACGACGGGGCCCGAGGTGATGAACTCGATCAGCGAACCGAAGAACGGGCGCTCGGCGTGCTCGGCGTAGTGCTCCTCGGCCAGCTCGGTCGATACGTTCTTCAGCTCCAGCGCCTCGAGGGTCAGGCCCTTGCGCTCGATGCGGGCGAGCACCTCGCCGACGAGGCCACGGGAGACGCCGTCCGGCTTGATGAGTACCAAAGTCTGCTCAGTCACGGCGTCACTCTAACCGGCGTCGCCGCCCGGAGCCGAACTCGTGTCAGTTCGACGACCCATTCGCTGACTGGGCAGTAGCCCCGCGTCCATCCGGCGCTGCACGTCCGAGCGCAGCACGAGGATGAACGCCCACACCGCGACGAACACCAAGCCGATGATGCCGATCGACAGGTGGATGAACACGCCTGCCAGCAACAGCACCTGCAGGCCGATGTTGAACGGGATCGCCCACGGCTTGCGCTGCACACCCGCGCCCAGGATCATCAGCACCGCGAGCACCACCAGGTAGGTGCCGGACAACCAGGTGACCCCGCCGCCGACATCGGCGACCACCGGCAGCGCCAGCAGCACCACGATGGCCTCGAGGACCAGGGTGCCCGCCATGACCCCGCGCAGACCCTTCCACGGGTCGGTGGCCGGGGGTGGAACCTCACTCATGCCGGAGCCTTTCCGAAGAGGGCGCGCGCGGCGCCCGCGGTCACCACCGAGCCGGTGACCACGACGCCGGCGCCCGAGATCACGTCACCGTCGTCGCCCGCCTGCTCGGCCAGGGCGATCGCCGATTCCAGCGCGTCGGGCAGGGTCTCGGCGGTGATCACCCGCTCGTCGCCGAAGCGCTGCACGGCCAGGTCGGCGAGCGCGTCGACGTCCATCGCCCGCGGTGACCCGTTGCTGGTGACCACGATCTCGTCGAAGACCGGTTCCAGCGCGTCGAGGATGCCCGCCGCGTCCTTGTCCGCGAGCACGGCGACGACGCCGACCAGCTTGCGGAAGTCGAACTCGGTGGTCAGGGTGTTCGCCAGCGCCGTCGCGCCCGCGGGATTGTGCGCCGCGTCGACGAAGATGGTGGGCGCGTTGCGCATCCGCTCCATCCGGCCCGGGCTGGCCGCGCTCGCGAAACCCGCGCGCACGGCCTCGATGTCGAGCTGACGATCGGCACCGGCGCCGAAGAACGCCTCCACCGCGGCCAGCGCGAGCGAGGCGTTGCGGGCCTGGTGCTCGCCGTGCAGCGGCAGGAAGATCTCGTCGTAGACGCCGCCGAGCCCCTGCAGGGTCAGCAGCTGACCGCCGACCGCGACGGCCCGCTCCAGCACCCGGAACTCCGCGCCCTCGCGGGCGACCGCGGCGTCGGCCTCGACGGCGCGGCGCAGCAATACGTCCATCACCTCGGGCTCCTGCTCGGCGATCACCGCGACGGTGTCGACCGGGATCAGCGCCTCGGGGGCGCGTTTGATGATCCCGGCCTTCTCCTTGGCGATCGAGGGGAGATCGGGGCCGAGGTACTCGGTGTGGTCGAGGCCGATCGGGGTGATCACCGCGACCTGCCCGTCGATGACATTGGTCGCGTCCCAGGTGCCGCCCATGCCGGTCTCGACCACGGCCACGTCGACCGGCGCCTCGGCGAAGGCGGCGTAGGCCATGCCGGTGAGCACCTCGAACTTGCTCATGGCCGGGCCACCGGCCGCCTCGGACTGCTGGTCGATCATCCCGATGTAGGGCTCGAGCTCGCGGAAGGTCTCCACGTAGCGGGCCGGGCTGATCGGCGCGTTGTCGATGCTGATCCGCTCGGTCGCCAGCTGCAGGTGCGGGCTGGTGATCCGGCCGGTGCGCCGGTGCAGCGCGGTGAGCAGGGCGTCGATCATCCTGGTCACCGACGTCTTGCCGTTGGTGCCCGCGACGTGGATCGCCGGATAGTTGCGCTGCGGGTTGCCCAGCAGGTCCATCAGCGTGCTGATCCTGGTCAGCGACGGCTCGATCTTGGTCTCGGGCCAGCGCTTGTCGAGTTCGGCCTCGACCAGCGCCATCTCGGCCAGATCGACCGGCGACGGTCCGGCGCCGAGCGGAGCCGGGCGGTGGTCGTCGGCTTCGTACTGCGGCTCCGGCTCGTCGTTCACTTGCCGCTCAGCTCCGCCAGCCGGGCACCGATGCGCGCGACTTCGGCCGCGGCCACATCCCGGCGGCCGGTGATCTTGTCGACGACCTGCTGCGGCGCCTTGGCCAGGAACGCCTCGTTGCCCAGCTTGGCCGTCGTGGTGTCGAGGTCCTTCTGCGCGACCGCGAGATCCTTCTCCAGCCTGCGGCGTTCGGCGTCGAGGTCGATCGCGCCGGAGGTGTCGAGCTGCACGGTGACCGTCGCGCCGGACAGGCGCACCTGCACCTCGGCGGTGGTGGCGAAATCGTCGCCGGGTTCGGTCAGCCGGGCCAGGTTGGCCACCGAGCCGGCGAACCCGCCGAGTCCGGCCTCGTCCAGGCCGACCAGCGTGGCCTTCACCTTCTGCTTGTCGGCCAGGCCCTGGTCGCTGCGGAAGCGGCGGATCTCGGTGATCAGGCGCTGCGCGTCGGCGACCCGCTGCGCGGCCACGGTGTCGGTGGACACACCGCTCGCGGTCGGCCACGGGGCGACGACCACCGAGTCGCCGCCGGTCAGCGCCTTCCACAGGGTCTCGGTGACGAACGGGATCACCGGGTGCAGCAGGCGCAGCACCGCGTCGAGCACCGTGCCGAGCACCACCGCGGTGCTCTCGGCGCGCGCGTCGGACTCGGCGAACTGGACCTTGGACAGCTCCAGGTACCAGTCGCACAGCTCGTCCCAGGCGAAGTGGTAGAGCGCCTCGCAGGCCTTGCCGAACTCGTAGGCGTCGAAGGCGGCGTCGACTTCGGCGCGCACCTCGTCGAGCCGGTCGACGATCCAGCGGTCGGTGTCGGTCAGCGTCTCGCGCGGCGGCAGCTCACCCGAGCGAGCACCGTTCATCAGCGCGAACTTGGTGGCGTTGAACAGCTTGGTGACGAAGCTGCGCGAGGCCAGCGCGTGCGGTTCGCCGACCGAGAGGTCGCCGCCCGGCTGAGCGCCGCGGGCCAGGGTGAAGCGCAGCGCGTCGGCGCCGTAGGAGTTGATCCAGTCCAGCGGGTCGATGCCGTTGCCGCGCGACTTCGACATCTTCTTGCCGAACTGGTCGCGGATCAGGCCGTGCAGGAAGACGTCCTCGAACGGCACCTGCTTCTGGCCGCCCTTGCCGACGGTGAGCACCGGGTCGTCGCTGACGAACATGCCGAACATCATCATCCGGGCCACCCAGAAGAACAGGATGTCGTAGCCGGTGACGAGCACGCTGGTCGGATAGAACTTGGCCAGCTCCGGGGTGGCGTCGGGCCAGCCCATCGTGGAGAACGGCCACAGGCCCGAGGAGAACCAGGTGTCGAGGACGTCGGGGTCCTGCACCCAGCCCTCGGGGGCTTCCTCGTCGGGGCCGAGGCAGACGATCTCGCCCTCGGGGCCGTACCAGATCGGGATGCGGTGACCCCACCACAGCTGGCGCGAGATGCACCAGTCGTGCATGTTGTCGACCCAGTCGAACCAGCGCGGCTCCTGGCTGGCCGGATGGATCTTCACGTCGCCCTCGCGCACGGCGTCGCCGGCGGCCTTGGCCAGCGATTCGACCTTGACCCACCACTGCATCGACAGGCGCGGCTCGATCGGCTCACCGGAGCGCTCGGAGTGGCCGACGCTGTGCGCGTAGGGCCGCTTCTCGGCGACAACGCGGCCCTCGGACTGGAGGCGCTCGCGCACCTTCACCCGTGCCTCGAAACGGTCCATGCCGTCGAATTCGGTTCCGGTGCCGGTGATCCGGCCGCCCTCGTCCATGATCGTCGGCATCGGCAGGTTGTGCCGTAGGCCCATCTCGAAGTCGTTGGGGTCGTGCGCGGGGGTGATCTTCACCGCGCCGGTGCCGAACTCCGGGTCGACGTAGTCGTCGGCGATGATCGGGATCTGGGTGCCGGTGATCGGGTGGTAGACGGTGCTGCCGATCATCGCGGCGTAGCGCGGATCGTCGGGGTGCACGGCCACGGCGGTGTCGCCGAGCATCGTCTCCACCCGGGTGGTGGCCACCACCACGTGCGGCTCGTTGTCGTCGAGCGAGCCGTAGCGCAGCGAGACGAGCTCGCCGTCGACGTCCTTGTAATCCACCTCGAGGTCGGAGATGCCGGTCTTGAGCACCGGCGACCAGTTCACCAGCCGCTCGGCCCGGTAGATCAGGCCCGCGTCGTACATCTTCTTGAAGATGGTGCGGACGGCACGCGAGAGGCCCTCGTCCATGGTGAAGCGGTCGCGGCTCCAGTCGACGCCGTCACCGAGGCGGCGCATCTGGGCCTGGATCGCGCCACCGGATTCGCGCTTCCAGTCCCAGACCTTGTCGATGAACAGCTCGCGGCCGAAGTCCTCTTTGGTCTTGCCGTCGACGGCCAGCTGCTTCTCCACCACGGTCTGGGTGGCGATGCCGGCGTGGTCCATGCCGGGCAGCCACAGCACCTCGTAGCCCTGCATCCGCTTGCGGCGGGTGAGGGTGTCCATGAGGGTGTGGTCGAGGGCGTGGCCCATGTGCAGGGTGCCGGTGACGTTCGGCGGCGGCAGCACGATCGAGTAGGCGGGCTTGCCGCTGGTCGCGTCGGCGCCGAAGTATCCGGCGGCTACCCAGCCCTCGTACAGGTCGGCCTCTACCTCGCTGGGGTTCCAGCTCTTGGGCAGGGCATCGGCACGATTACGCGAGTTGTCTGGGGCTGCGCTGGTCACGCCCCAATCCTAAGGGGCGCCGCCTCGGCGACTTACCACCACCTCCGGCGGTCGGCCCCGGAGAAAAACAGAGACGGAATCTTCGGTGGATGAGGGACACCGAAGACTCCGTCTACCCCTGTGATACTACCGGCGATTCGCGGTGGCCAGGGGAATCCATAGGCAATTCTCAGCTTCAGGTTGCCGCGCGAGTAACTTTTGCCCCCGGCCACAACGACACGCGGAAGTTGTTGTGAGCCAACCGGCTCCGGCGAAGATCCGGGTAATCCCGGATTGCCGAATTGTCCGTTTTCGCGGATTCTGGAGAGGGTGACGCCCCCGCTCGATTCCGCCGCCTCTCCCCCGCCCCGCGCCGCGCGCACCCGGACCGTCCGGCCCGCCGCGCTGCTCGACCTGCGCGCGGGCGAGGTCGACGAGCTCCGCTACCCCGCCGCCAGCGTGCTGGTCTTCGCCGGTGTGCCCGGCGCGGGCAAATCCACTGCGCTACACCGCTTCTTCGCCGCCGGACCGGAAGCCGAGCAGCCGGTGCGCACGGCCTCGGGCGCGCTGGTGCTCGATTCCAACCACACCCGCAACCGGCTCCGGCACCGGCTCGGCCTGCTGCCGTACCCGCTGTGGCGACCCCTGGTGCACCTCGCGCACTACCGCGCCATCCGCGCCGCGCTGCACACCGCCGAGGGACCGGTCGCCATCCACGACTGTGCCACCTTCGGCTGGAGCCGCAAGCTGATCGCGCGCTGGGCCCGCGAGGGTCGCCGGGAACTGCACATGGTGCTGATCGATGTGCCCGCGACGCAGGCGAGGGACGGGCAGATCACCCGGGGCAGGCGGGTCAACGGGGTGGCGTTCACCGCGCACTGCCGCCGGTGGGAACGGATGATGGGCACCCTCGGCGCGCGCGGCGACGGCCCGCTCCGCTCGGTCGCGGAACCGCTGGAGTCAGCATCGGTGGTGATCGTCGACCGCCCGACCCTGAGCGCGGTCACCCGCGTCACCTTCGACGCCGCCTGAGCCGCCATCCGCCGCCTGCGACGAACGGCCGGTACACCCGGCCGTTTCCCCGGTGCGAGTCGAGCACCGGGGGTGCGAACAACACCCGACCCCGCGCGCCCCGGCACGCCCGACGACGCAGCCCGTCGACGGGTCAGCAGACCGCGCTGTCAGCACCCGTCCGGGGTGCCGAGCGCAGGCCGTACCCGGCCATGGCACCAGCGGGCCGCGCTGCCAGCACCCGCTCACACCGTCAGCGCAGGCCGCGCTGCCCGCACCCGCCTAGGGAACCAAGACCGTCAGCGCGCCCGGCATCGCCTGCACCGTGACCGGCAGCATCCCCGCCGGCTCGCCGTCAGCGGTGGCATAACCGCCGTCGGCGCTGACGGTGATCCGCCGGGCGCGGTAGCGCTTGGTCGACGGATGATCGATGCGCTTGCCCGCCGACAGCGCGGGCAACAGCCGCGCCATCTCCAGCCGGGAGACCGCGCCGACCACGGTGATGTCGAGGTAGCCGTCGTCGGCGACCGCCTCCGGGCAGACCAGCATGCCGCCGCCGTAGGTGCGGGTATTGCCGATCGGGGCCATCACGGCGTCGGTGTGCACGACCGTGTGCTCGCCCTCGGGATTGTCGAGCGCGCCGGGCGCCAGGCCCGACAGCTCGATCGTGAACGGCAGCGTGTAGCCGCGCATCAGCTCGGCCACCGCGGCCACGGTGTAGCGCAGCGGCCCGCGCGGGTAGCGCATCTTGTTGGCGCGCAGAGTGACCCGCGCGTCGAACCCGGTGCCGACGACGGTGGCGAACCAGGTGGGTGTCGCGTACGTCGACTCGATCCGGCCGAGGTCGATGTGGCGGACCCGCCCGCGCAGCACGATGTCGGTGGCCGCCTCCGGGTTACCGGTGGGGATGCCGAGTTCCCTGGCCAGGTCGTTGCCGGTGCCCGCGGGGACGAGGCCCAGTGGCACCGTGCTGTGCGCGACCGCGGCCAGCAGCACGTTCATCAGCCCGTCGCCGCCGACGCAGAGCACCGCGTCGGGCCTGCGAAGCTCACTGGTCACCGCCGCCCTGACCTGCTCGACGGATTCGGCCGCGCTCGGCGCGCGGACCTCGGCCACCTCGACACCCTGCGCCAGCAACCGCTCCAGCACGGCCTCGGCGACGCCGTCGCCCCGGCCCGCGCCCGAATGCGGATTGGTGACGACGAGCACGCGTCGCACCGCGAGTTCACTCACGACTCCACCTCACCGGGACTCGGCGCCGTCGTGCGCGACCGCGCGCGACGGTTCTGGATCACTCGCCGAGACTCCCTCACGGCACCAGCTTTCCAGGATTCAGCACGCCGGCGGGGTCGAGTTCCCGCTTCACCGCGCGCAAGACACGAACACCCAGGTCACCGATCTCCGACTGCATCCACGGACGGTGGTCGGCGCCGACGGCGTGGTGATGGGTGATGGTGCCGCCCGCGGCGATGATCGCGTCGCCGACCGCCGACTTGGCGATCCGCCACTGCGCGATCGGATCGTCGAGCTGCTTGGCGACGATGGTGAAGTACAGCGAGGCGCCGGTCGGGTAGGTGTGCGAGATGTGGCACATCACCAGGGCGGGCGTGCCCTGCGCGCCGAGCGAATCCATCAGCGCCCCGGTCACCTTGGTCTTCAGGTTCGACAGGTTCGCCCAGGTGGTCGCGGTCTCCAGGGTCTCGCACAGCACGCCGACGTCGAGCAGCGCGTCACGCAGGTACGGCGCGGCGAAGCGGCCGTGCTCCCACTGCTGGGCCGGCGCCTCACCCAGCGCGGTGCCACCGGCGGCGGTGAGCAGCCCGCTCGCCTCCAGCGCGCGGGCGGCGACGTGCGCCTCGGTGCCCTCGTAGGTGGTGATGGCCAGGCAGCCGGTGACCGGCGCGCCGCCGATGTCCCCGGAGCGGGCCAGGTTCAGCCCGGTCTCGGCCTCGTCGGACAGGCGAAGCACAGTCGGCGCGGCGCCGGTCTGCACCAGGGTGCGCAGCGCGGCAGCGCCGGTGGCGAAGTCGGGGAACGACCAGGCCTGGTAGGCCGTGGTCGCCGGAACCGGGTGCACGCGCAGCGTGACCGAGGTGATGATGCCCAGGGTGCCCTCGGAGCCCACGAACAGCTCCCGCAGGTCCGGCCCGGCGGCCGAGGCGGGCGCGCGCCCGAGTTCCACGGTGCCCTGCGGAGTGGCGACGACCAGGCGCTCGACCATGTCGTCGAAGCGACCGTAGCCCGCCGAGGCCTGACCGGACGACCTGGTCGCGGCGAACCCACCGATGGTGGCGAACTCGAAGCTCTGCGGGAAGTGCCCCAGCGACAGCCCGTGCGCGCCGAGCAGCTTCTCGGCCTGCGGACCGGTGACGCCGGCGCCGAGGGTGGCGAGCCCGCTCACCGGGTCGACGCCGGTGAGGGTGTCGAGCCTGCGCAGATCCAGCGCGATGACGGTGTCGAACTGCCCGCGCACCGGGTCGACGCCACCGACCACGCTGGTGCCGCCGCCGAACGGGACGACCGCGACGGCGTGCTCGGAGCAATAGGCCAGCAGCGCGAGGACCTGCGCGTGATCGGCCGGGAAGACGATGGCGTCCGGCGCGTCCTGCGGGCCGGTGGCCCGGCGCCGGAGCAGATCGGGGGTGCTCTTGCCGCCCGCGTGACGCAGCCGCGCGACATTCTCGGTACTGAGATTTTCGTCACCGACGATAGCGGCGATCCCGGCGCGGTCGGCGTCGGTGAGGGCGGCGGGGCGCAGCGGCACGTCGCCCTCGTCGCGACGCGCCACCGGCTCGCCCGAGATGCCGAACACCTGCGCGAGCAGGCCGCGGATCTGCGCCGACAGGGGCTGGTGTCCAGCGGGGACACCCCAGGCGTCCCACACCATACTCGGCGGCAGGGTGGCGGCACCGGAATTTTCGGGTTGCGTCTCGACCATGCGTTACATTCTGACATATAGTGTCAAGCAGTAACCAGTACGATATGTCCTCGAGTCGACATCCGATCGCTGTCGGATGTCACTGCCCCGCATTCACGACACCGACCCCGCTGGCCCGCTCGATACCCTTGAGCGTTCCAGCTCGACCACGGCGCCCCTTCCGGCGCCGCCGAACACACCGGGGTGAAGCACGATGATCGACATCGCAACCAACGCGGACGAGCAACTCTCGCCCACCGACGTGGCGATCCTCGATGCCACGCGCGCCTGTGTCGTCGATTTCGGTGTCCGTCGCACCACGCTCACCGAGGTGGCGCGCCGCGCCGGGGTCAGCAGGCCGACGGTGTACCGGCGCTGGCCCGACACCGGGTCGCTGATCGCCGAGCTCCTGGTCCGTGAGTTACGCACGATCGTCGGCGAGACCATGCCCGAGATCGGCCTCGGCCGGGATCGGCTGGTGCGCGGCATCGTCGCCGGTGCGGCCGCGATCCGGGCGAACGCGGTGTTCGCCAAGATCTTCCGGACCGACACCGACCTCATGCTCACCTATGTGTTCGGCAGGCTGGGGCGCAACCAGCGCACGCTGATCGAGCTGTTCGCGACCGCGATCCGGCTCGGCCACGACGACGGTTCGATCCGGGCGGGCGATGCCGAGCAGATGGCGACCATGCTGCTGCTCATCACCCAGTCCGCGGTGCAGTCCGCGGGCACGGTGGAGCCGCTGCTGGCCGGTGCGCAGTTCGACGCGGAGCTGTCGAGGGCGATCGAGGGTTACCTGCTCCCTCCTCGCGACAAGGACTGTGATGACTCCTGATTCGAAGGCCGCCCTGAACGCGACCCGCCGCACCGCCGACCTGACCGCGCTGGGTGATCGCCCCGAGGTCGACGTGCTGGTGATCGGCGGCGGCGTGACCGGCGCCGGCGTCGCGCTCGACGCCGCCTCCCGCGGCCTGCGCACACTGCTCATCGAGCGCACCGACTTCGCGTTCGGCACCAGCCGCTGGAGCTCGAAGCTGGTGCACGGCGGCCTGCGCTACCTGGCGAGCGGGCGGGTCGGCATCGCGCACGAGAGCGCGGTCGAGCGCGGCGTCATGCTGCGCACCACCGCGCCGCACCTGGTGCGCCCGCTGCCCCAGCTGGTGCCGCTGCTGCCCGGCATCAAGGCGTCCCAGAGTTCGCTCATCCGCGCGGGTTTCGCCGCCGGTGACGCGCTGCGCGTCGCCGCCCGCACCTCCGCCGACACCCTGCCCCGCTCCCGCCGGGTCGCCGCCGCCGAGGCGCTGCGCCTGGCCCCGACCGTGCGCCGCGATGGCCTGCGCGGCGGCCTGCAGGCCTGGGACGGCCAGCTCGTCGACGACGCGCGCCTGGTCGTCGCCCTGGCCCGCACCGCGGCCGCGCACGGCGCGACCGTGCTCACCCGGGCGGAAGCCGTGACGGCGAGCGGTGATTCGGTCCAGCTGCGCGACACGATCACCGGCGAGACGCTGACCGTGCGGGCCCGCGCCGTGATCAACGCGACCGGTGTGTGGGCGGGCGAGGTCGACCACAGCATCAAGCTGCGGCCCAGCCGCGGCACCCACCTGGTGTTCGACGCCGCCGCGTTCGGCGGCCTGAGCGCCGCGCTGACGGTGCCGGTCCCCGGCAGCATCAGCCGCTTCGTGTTCGCGCTGCCCGCCGCGCACGGCCGCGTCTACCTCGGTCTCACCGACGAGGAGGCGCCCGGCCCGATCCCCGACGAGCCGCAGCCCACCGAGTCCGAGATCGACTTCCTGCTCGACACCATCAACACCGCGCTGCGGGAACCCTTGACCCGCGCCGATATCCGTGGCCGCTTCGCCGGTCTGCGCCCGCTGCTCGAGACCGCCGACGACAGCACCGCCGACATCTCCCGTGAGCACGCGGTCCTCACCTCCCCCGACGGCCTGATCACCGTCGTCGGCGGCAAGCTCACCACCTACCGCCAGATGGCGCAGGACGCCGTCGACGCCGCCGTCGCCAACGCCGGGCTACCCGCGTCGGCCTGCCGGACGACCAGGCTCCCCCTGGTCGGCGCCGTCGCCGGCGCGGCCCGCGACCGCATCGACGCGCCCCCGGTCCTGATCGAGCGCTACGGCAGCGAGGCGGGCCGGATCGTCTCGGCGTGGCTGGCCGACCCGTCGCTGCGCGAGCCGGTCGCCCCTGGAATCGACGTCACCGCCGCCGAATTCGACTTCGCCATCAGCCACGAGGGCGCCCTCACGGTCGACGACCTGCTCGACCGCCGCACCCGCATCGGCCTGGTCCCCGAGGATCGCGCCGCCGCCACCCCCGCCGCCGAGGCCGCCTTCGCCAGGGCTGTCGTCGGCAGCTGACAGCGCCGCCCTGCACGGCTTCGCGCACTGGCCCGACCGACCGCCACCCCCGGTGAGGCAGCGCACAACGGACCGACCGACTGCCACCCCGGCGCGGCTTCGCACAGCGGACCGACCGACTGCCACCCCGGCGACGCGGTTGGTCCGGCGGACCGAGCCACCCTGCGCCGATCGCCCGGCCGCTCACATCGGCGGCCGGGCGACCGTCAGCCGAATATCCAGGTGGCCAGGTCGGCGCGCATGCAGGCGCGGGGCCATTCGTCGAGGCCGTGGGCGCTCTCGGCGGCGCGGATGGCGCGCAGCTCGGGCGTCTCCTCGGCGACCGGGATGTAGGTGAACCCGAGCCGCTCGTAGTACGGGCCGTTCCACGGGACCTCGGTGAACGTGGTGAGGGTGATCTCGCGCAGTCCACGCTCTTTCGCCCAGCGGACGGCGTGGTCGATCAGGCGTTTGCCGATGCGCAGCCCGGCGTGGGCCGGGTCCACCGAGACCTGATCCACGTGCGGCTCGCCGTCGACCATGCCGAGCACCAGGTAGCCGGCGGGGCGACCGGTGTCGTCGGGCCACACCCACGCGCGCCCGGCAGCGAGGTATTCGCGCAGCGTGTCGGCGGGCGGCGGGTCGTCCTCGGCGACCGCGGTCATGCCCACCGCGGCGAACGGGGCGCCCGCGCGCTGCTCGATCTCCTGCAGCACCGGGATCTCGGCCTCGGTCGCGGGCCGGATGGGACCGCCGCTCGCCCGCGGTCGCTCGGCGATCCCCGACTCGTCGACGCCGGTCATCGCGCGTCCACCGGGGTGGCGAGGATGCCGTTGAGCATGGCGCGCAGTGCCCACCGGCCGCGCGCGTCGCCGTCGCCCGCGAGCATCTGCTCGCGCAGCGCGACGATCGTCGGGTAGCGCTCGGCGGGTAGTTCGGCGAAGCGCCCGCCGATCTCGGCGAGGTAGTCCGACTCGGTGCCGCCCTGGGTGTTGTAGGCCGCCTGCTCGGCCGCCTCGGCGGTGATGTGCAGATGGATCAGGTCGACGGCCCAGGAGGCGGTCGCCGGATCGAGGCCGCCCTCGCGCAGCAGCGCCAGCAGCTGTTCGATCAGGCCGAGCGCGTGTTCGGTGGTCGGGATCCGGCCGAACGCGACCAGGGCCAGCCCCTCGTGCCTGCCGAGCACCTCGATGGCGCGCTCGACGACGGCGGTCAGGCGCGCCCGCCAGTCGCCGTCGGCGGGCGTGGTGACGGTGGACAAGACGTGATCGAGCATGCCGGTCATCAGGTCGTCGCGGTTGGCGACGTAGACGTAGAGCGACGCGGCGCCGGTGTCGAGTTCTTGGGCGACCCGGCGCATGGTGAGCGCGGCCAGGCCGTCGCTGTCGAGGATGCGCAGACCGGTCTCGATGACGACCTCGCGGCTCAACGGCGCCTTCGCCGGTCGGGCCCGGCGGCTGACGGGTGCGGCGTTCATGCGCCGATCATACGTGGGCCACGAACGACGTTTGACACGAACAATGTTCGTACGGCTCGATGGACGACTCCCACGGGCCTCGCGCTGCCCGCCCGCCGCGCGCACGGGTTGCCCGGCCCGCCGAAAACCGCTGCGCCAGTACCGCATCGATCCCGACTCCCCTCCGCGAAACCGCAGGTGGGCCCCTGTTCGCCCACTGTTCGCGGCCACATCCCGCAACCGCACGCAACGACTCGATCTATGCTGGCAAAGGCCAGTCCGACAAGGAGGCATTGATGCGCGCGCATTCGTCTACCGTGGCCATCGTGCCCGGTACCGGGATCGTCGCCCGATTCGGCGACGTCGTCATGTATCTCGCGGGTGAGACCCCGTCCACCGACCGACTACTCGGCGCGGTCGAAACCGTCGCGATGAGCACCGCGGCCTCCGCGCCCGGCGCCGCGCTGGCCCAGCGACTGGCCGGCGTCGTCTTCGGCGGCGCGTCCGCCCCGCCGCCGTTCGGCGTCCTCGCCCCGACTGCCGACGGGATGCTGATCCTGTTGCGCGGCGCGGTGATCGCCGAGATCTCCGGCGCCGAGGGCAACCGCCGTCTGGCCGGCGACCGCGCCTTCACCTGGGTCGACGAGATCATCCGCGAGCCCGTCCGCCGGATCGCCGTCGGCGCCGAGATGGCCGACCCGACCAGCGCCAATCCACGCACCGACCTGCGGGCCGGCATCGTCACCGGCAACGGATTCGTGCTCAACCTCGGACGGCGCCGCAATCCCGCGCCGCGCCGGGTCGAGGCGATCGACGAGCCGCCGCCCACCGAGGCCACCGGCTTCCGCGCCCTGCGCACACCGGCGGGTCATACCGAGAACGGGGAGGCCAGACCGGCGACCGCGGGTTTCGCCGCCCCCAGCGCCGAGGCCGGATCCTCCGGTCCGGCAACCGGTTTCGTGGCCGCCCCCGAGGTGGGTGATCCCGACGGCGAGACGGTGAGCACGGGCTCGCGCCCGGCGACCGTCGACGGCGAGACCGTCAGCACCGGTCCGCGCAATTCCCCCGCCACCAACGCGCCGCTGGCCTGGTCGCAGGCCCTGGACGCGGCGAAGCGGGCCGAGCCCGTCGCCCTGGGGAAGTCCGGACCGCATCCCACCAGCTCGCGCGGCGCCCTCGTCACCGAGGACGGGCTGAGCTATCCGCTGGATCGGCCCTATGTCCTGGGCCGTAACCCCTCCGGCGACGAATCGGTGCGGGCCGCCGCCGCCACCCCCATCCTGATCGAACGCGACCGGCTCGTGTCCCGGGTCCATGCCTTCGTCGCCCCCGACCGGGGCAAGGTGTTCGTCCGGGAGGCCCCCGCCACCTCCGGTACGTTCTTCGCCGCCCCCGACTCCGAACGCTGGTCGCGCGTCGGCACCCTGCCCATCGAACTGCAACCGGGCTGGCGCCTGCGCATCAACGATTTCCTGCTGACCTACTGCGTCTGAGCTAGCTCATCGGGCCGAACTGTCCCGACGCCCGTGGTGTGCACGCTGTGCGTCCACGGGCGTCGGACCGCGATTCGGCTCAGGCCTCGAGGGCGTCCAGCAGTGCCGCGCGCTGGCGAGCACCGAGGCCGCCGATGCGGCGATCCTCGGGGATCTCGGCCTGATCCATCAACTTGGCCGCCTTCACCGGGCCGACACCCGGCAGCGCCTTGATCACGGCGGCGACCTTGGTCTTCTTGACCAGGTCGTCGCTGTCGGCCTTCTTGAGCAGATCGGCGACGGTGACCTTGCCCTCCTTCACCTTGCCGATCAGTTCCGAGCGCGCCTTGCGCACGGCAGCCGCTTTGGCCAACGCCTCGGTGCGCTGTTCGGCGGTCATCGTAGGCAGTGCCATGTCTCCTCCGCTTCCACTCGTCACTCGAACATCTGATTGACGGACCGAGTAAACAGCAACCGAACGGCAGCACCAGTCCGACACACCGCGAGGATACGCCGATGAGTTTTGCGTGCTGGGCCCGTCGTAATGGGTGAACGACCTGCAAGACGGACGAAACGGACGAAAGGATCGGCGCCATGGAGCTCTCCCTGACCCAGTTCCTCACCATCGACGGCGTCTACCAAGCGCCGGGCGGGCCGCAGGAGGACACCGTCGACGGCTTCACCCACGGCGGCTGGTCGGCCTCCACCGGCTGCGTGCTCATCGCGAGCTACCGCGCCGACGGGGCGCCGAAGTACGGCGATTTCTCCGCGGGGTGAGCCACGTAACACCACGCCCAGCTGCGACGAAACACCAGCAGAAGCACAAAACGGGACCAAGGTTCAACGGCGAACCACGGAGGATCAACGAAGCTCCTCGACCCCGGGCGCGACCGGTCACCGGTCGTCACCGTCTCCCCGTGACCGTGCGATGACAGCTACACAGTTGTGCGCCAGACGTTTCCGGCAGCGGCGGGTCGGTGAGAAATCCGGCCCGCGGTTGTGCTCTCCGCGGCTCCATGCGCAAGAATGACGCGACCCGGCGAACCCCTTTGCTACTTGGAGTTGCGATGCGCGAGGAACACCCGCTCGATGACGAGGTCGTTGCGTTGCCTGTCCGGGTCGAACGGGCCAGGCGGCGCATCGCCTACCAGTCCGATCCGGCCCTGACCGACGCACTGTCGGAGGACGAACTGCGCGCCGAGCGCGAGCTCGCCGAGAAGATCCGCACCTACGAGCGCGACCAGCGCTGGAAGCAGATCAAGGCCGCGTCCATGCACGCCGATCGGCTGCGCGAGACCACCGCCGAGATGGAGCGGGCCGAGATGGCGGACGTGATGCTGGCCCGCAAGGCCATCGCCGCCCAGCGTCGCGAATCCAACCCGCGCGCCCGGCTGGCCTCGCTCTATCAGCACCGCACCTGGTCGCTGCGCGCCCTGGCCGGCGTGGTCATCGCGGGCATGCTGTGGTCGGCGGTGAACGTCCAGCACAACATCGCCCCCGGCGGCCCGAGCGACCCGCTCTACTGGGCCAGCTTCGGCCTGGAGGCCATGATCAGCGTCTGCCTGGTCATCATCATGATCGGCACCACCCGGGTGGCCGAGTGGGGTGTGATGGGCAACCGCACCCAGGTGCTGGTCGCGGAACTGTTCCTGCTCTCGCTCACCATCGCCCTCAACACCTATCCCCACCTGAGCGCCAAGCACTGGTACGACGCCGCCGTCCACGCCGTGGCCCCGGTCATGATCGGCGTGGCCCTGATGATCCACAACGCCGCCAGCGCCCGCTACAGCACCGCCATCGCCCGCGCCTCGGCCGAGATCCCCTCCGACGACGCCGAGGACCTCCTCTCCGCGGCGCCCGCCTTCCGCGAGAGCTAGCGACAACCACACACGAAAAGAGGGCCCCTGCTCCAGCCGGAGCAGGGGCCCTCTTTCGATGGCGCTGTGTGGGCTCTACGCCGACTTCTCGCGGCGCTCGGTGCGCTGGGTCTTGCGCGGGACGATCGTCGGGAGGACGTTCTCGGTGACGGTGTCGGCGTTCACGACCACCTTGGCGACGTCGTCGCGGCCGGGGATGTCGTACATCACCGGGAGCAGGACTTCTTCCATGATGGCGCGCAGGCCACGGGCACCGGTGCCTCGCAGGATCGCCTGGTCGGCGACGGCTTCGAGGGCGTCGGTGGTGAACTCGAGGTCGACGCCGTCCATCTCGAACAGCCGCACGTACTGCTTGACCAGCGCGTTCTTCGGCTCCGAAAGGATCTTGACCAGCGATTCCTTGTCCAGGTTGGTCACCGAGGCGACGACCGGCAGGCGGCCGATGAACTCGGGGATCAGGCCGAACTTGATCAGGTCCTCGGGCATCACGTCGGCGAAGTGGTCGTCGGTGTCGACCTCGGCCTTGGAGCGGACCTCGGCGCCGAAGCCGATGCCTCGGTGTCCGGTGCGGTCGGAGATGATCTTCTCCAGGCCCGCGAACGCGCCCGCCACGATGAACAGCACGTTGGTGGTGTCGATCTGGATGAACTCCTGGTGCGGGTGCTTGCGACCGCCCTGCGGCGGCACACTCGCCTGGGTGCCCTCCAGGATCTTCAGCAGCGCCTGCTGCACGCCCTCACCGGAGACATCGCGGGTGATCGACGGGTTCTCGCTCTTGCGGGCGATCTTGTCGACCTCGTCGATGTAGATGATGCCGGTTTCGGCGCGCTTGACGTCGTAGTCGGCGGCCTGGATCAGCTTGAGCAGGATGTTCTCGACGTCCTCACCGACGTAGCCCGCCTCGGTGAGCGCGGTGGCGTCGGCGATGGCGAACGGCACGTTCAGCATCTTCGCCAGCGTCTGCGCGAGGTAGGTCTTACCGCAGCCGGTGGGGCCGAGCATCAGGATGTTCGACTTGGCCAGCTCGACGGTCTCACCGCGGCTGTCGCGGCCCTTGTCGCCGGCCTGGATGCGCTTGTAGTGGTTGTAGACCGCGACCGCGAGGGTGCGCTTGGCCGTGTCCTGCCCGATGACGTAGTTCTCCAGGAAGTCCCGGATCTCCGACGGCTTGGGCAGCTCGTCGAGCTTGACCTCGCTCGACTCGGCCAGCTCTTCCTCGATGATCTCGTTGCAGAGGTCGATGCACTCGTCGCAGATATAGACCCCGGGGCCCGCAATGAGCTTCTTGACCTGCTTCTGGCTCTTTCCGCAGAACGAGCACTTGAGCAGATCGCCGCCGTCTCCGATGCGCGCCATCTCGTAGGTCCCTACTTCCTTGTCCGAGTGCGACCGTCGTCCCCCGATTGGGCCGGAAATACGTTTCGGTGCCGTCAATCAGAGCAGTGGTCCCTGAGTCGACCGTACCTGGTGTGCGCGAGAGAGGTCGACAACTCGCGCATGTTTCTGTGAAGCGTTGTGCGGGTTCTCACCATTGTGAGGCCCACGGTCGAAAAAAGATGGGCCCGCCGCCCAGATCGGGCGACGGGCCCGGGCGTGTCACTTCTGTCCGCTGAGCTTCCGGTAATCGAAGACCTGGTCGACGATGCCGTACTCCTTGGCCTCCTCGGCCGTCAGGATCTTGTCGCGGTCGGTGTCCTTGCGGACCTGCTCCTCGGACTTGCCGGTGTGGCGCGAGATGGTGACCTCCATCAGGCGGCGCATCCGCTCGATCTCGGCCGCGGCGATCTCGAGGTCGGACACCTGGCCCTGCACGCCGCCCGAGGACGGCTGGTGGATCAGGATGCGCGCGTTGGGCAGCGCGGCGCGCTTACCGGGCGCACCGGCGGCCAGCAGCACTGCGGCGGCCGAGGCGGCCTGACCGAGGCACACCGTCACCACGTCGGGGCGGACGTACTGCATGGTGTCGTAGATCGCCATCAGCGCGGTGAACGAGCCACCGGGCGAGTTGATGTACATGGTGATGTCGCGGTCGGGGTCCTGGGACTCCAGCACCAGCAGCTGCGCCATGATGTCGTTCGCCGAGACGTCGTCGACCTGGTTGCCCAGGAAGATGATGCGCTCCTCGAAGAGCTTGTTGTACGGGTCCGACGTCTTGACACCGAACGAGGTCTGCTCGGTGAACTGCGGCAGGATGTAGCGCGCCTGCGGGAGGCCCGCAGCGGAGCCGCCATGTCCGGCGCGCGGGTCGAAGAGGTTGGCCATCTTTATCTCCAAGCTTGTCTCGAGTGAGGGGGGACGGCGGCGTTACTTCGCCTGGTTCGCGTGGGTGACCACGTGGTCGATGAAGCCGTATTCGAGGGCTTCCTTCGCCGTGAACCAGCGGTCGCGGTCCGCGTCCTCGGTCACCTGCTCCACCGACTTGCCGGTGTGCAGCGACTGCAGCTCGTTGAGCTCGCGCTTGGTGTGGGCGAACTGCTCGGCCATGATCGCGATGTCGGCCGCGGAACCACCGATGCCCGCCGACGGCTGGTGCATCATGATCCGGGTGTGCGGCAGCGCGAAACGCTTGCCCTTGGTGCCCGCGGTCAGCAGGAACTGCCCCATCGACGCGGCCAGGCCCATCGCGACGGTCTTGATGTCGCACTCGGCGAACTGCATCGTGTCGTAGATGGCCATACCCGCGGTGACCGAGCCACCCGGGGAGTTGATGTAGAGCGAGATGTCCTTGGTCGGATCCTCGGCCGAGAGCAGCAGGATCTGCGCGCACAGCTTGTTCGCGATGTCATCGTCGACCTGCGTGCCGAGGAAGATGATGCGCTCGCGCAGCAGCCGCTCGTACACCGAATCACTGAGGTTGAGACCAGCAGTAGCGGCTGTCATGACCCCTGCCTGGTTGATTGTCACGGATACCTGCCTTCTCTTCTCACCGATTGCTACGGCCATACGGTTCGTCGTCACAAACAGTAACGAAGCAGGGCGGCACCGAACTCCCGGTACCGCCCTTCTTCGCTCACAGCGCAATCCAAGCACCCCGTGTGGGGTACCGGTCACACCGGCATCACAAAACCTATTCGGCGGCGGCCTCGACCTGCTCGGTCTCGGCGGAATCCGCGGGGTCACCGAACATTTCGGTGGTGTCCACCACGTTGCCCTCGGAGTCGGTGACCTTCACCTGGCCGACGACACCGGCCAGCGCCTTGCCACGACGGACGTCGGCGAACACCGCGCCCAGCTGGCCGGCCTGCTGCACCTGCTGGATGAACTGCTCCGGCGACATGCCGTAGCGCTGGGCCTGGAACAGGATTCGCTCGGTCAGCTCCTGCTGGCCGACCTGGGTGTTCTCGGCCTCGGCGATGGCGTCGAGGAGCAGCTGGGTCTTCACCGACTTCTCGGCGGCTTCCTGGGTGTCCTTGTCGAACTCCTCGCGGGAGGAGCCCTGCGCCTCGAGCGCCTCGGCCAGCTTGGCCTCGTCGTGGTCGAAGCCGTGGACGGCGTCGTGCAGCACCGCGTCGACCTCGGCCTTGACGACGGCCTCGGGCAGCGGGACCTCGACGGTCTCGAGCAGGGTGTCGAGCACCTTGTCACGGATCTGACCGGCCTGCTCGACCTTCTTGACGCGCTCGACGCGGCCCTTCAGGTCTTCCTTGAGCTCGTCGATGGTGTCGAATTCGCTGGCCAGCTGGGCGAACTCGTCGTCGGCCTCGGGCAGCTCGCGCTCCTTCACCGACTGCACGGTGACGGTGATGACGGCTTCCTTACCGGCGTGCTCGCCGGCGACCAGGGTGGAGGTGAACTCCTTCGACTCGCCGGCCGACAGACCGGTGATCGCCTCGTCGAGGCCCTCGATCAGCTGACCCGAACCGACCTCGTGCGACAGGCCGGTGGTGGCCGCCTCCGGCACGTCCTCGCCGTCGACGGTGGCCGACAGGTCGATCGAGACGAAGTCGCCGTCCTGCACGGCGCGCTCGACACCGGTCAGGGTGCCGAAGCGCTGACGCAGCGAGGTGAGCTGCTGCTCGATGTCGGCGTCCTCGATGGTGAACGCGTCGACGGTGACCTCGAGGCCCGAGTAGTCCGGCAGCGCGATCTCGGGGCGCACGTCGACCTCGGCGGTGAACGCCAGCTCTTCGCCGTCCTCGATCTTGGTGATCTCGATCTCGGGCTGGCCGATGACCTTCACCTCGGCGGACTGCACGGCCTCGGCGTAGCGACCCGGCAGCGCGTCGTTGACGACCTGCTCCAGCACGGCGCCACGGCCGACACGGGTCTCGATCAGCTTGGCCGGAGCCTTGCCCGGACGGAAGCCGGGGATGCGGACCTGCTGGGCCAGCGCCTTGTACGCCTTGTCGAAGTCGGGCTTCAGCTCCTCGAAGGGCACCTCGACGTTGATCCGGACCCGGGTCGGGCTCAGCTGCTCGACGGTGCTCTTCACGGACATGCTCCTTGGTTCGTAGTTCAGTGGTGTCCCCGCATGGGACGTCGCGCCATGAGTCGGTGCGACGAACGCATCCCGACCAGGGTAGTTGACCGCCTTCGCGGTCGTGCAATCGGCGGCTGTTTGGGCGGCGGCTAGCGGCCGACCTGCACCGCGTCGGTGACGAAGACCAGCGTCTCGTTCGGCGCGACGCCGTTGCCGCCCGCACCGTAGCCGAGGTTCGGCGGCACGATCAGCAGCCGGCGCGCGCCCTGCTGCACGCCGAGCAGACCCTGGTCCCAGCCCTCGATGACCTGGCCGGCGCCGAGGGTCAGCTGGAACGGCTTGCCACGCTTGAACGAGCTGTCCAGGGTCTCCTTGTCCGACCAGGTGACCAGCGCGTAGTTCATGGTCAGCGGCTGACCGGCGACCGCGCCGGGGCCGTTGCCCGCGACCAGGTCCTTGACGATCAGGGTGGTGGGCGGATCACAGGATTCGGGAATCGTGATCTCCGGTGCGTCGCCGTAGCCACCGCTGACCTTGATGTCGTCGGCGGTGCATTCGCGGCCCTTGCTGGCCGTGGACTGGCCCGCGGCGGCGGTGCTGCTGCTCGGCGAACTCGCCGAATCCGAGTCCGAGCCGCACGCCGCTGTCGCGATCGCGGCGGCCGCGACGAGTCCGATGCCGATGATCCTGCCGAGAGAATGCATGGCCCGCACAGTAATAGACCGCGGGCGCGGCGCCGGGAACGGGCACGGCGGTAGGCTCGGCGGTGCGTTTCTCCACCGGTGTCGCCGAGTGTCGAATCGGCGCCCCGTGCAGGTCCCGGCGGCGCGGACGGCGCCGCAGCTCACCGAGTACGAGGAGAGTCCGCGATGACCCGGACCAGCGATCTCGACGCCGACACCGCCGCCGACAACGTGGGCGGCGGCGACGGCGAGACCATCGCGCCGCAGCCCTACGTCCTCACCGACGCCCCCGGCCCGCTGTCCCGCGACGAGCTGGTCGCGGTGGACACCTGGTGGCGGGCCGCGAACTATCTGGCGGTCGGCCAGATCTATCTGATGCGCAATCCGCTGCTGCGCGAGCCGCTGCGCGCCGAGGACATCAAGCCGCGCCTGCTCGGCCACTTCGGCACCGTGCCCGGCCTGAATCTGGTGTGGGCGCACGCGAATCGGGTGATCCGCGATCGCGGGCTCGACGCGGTGTACGTGGCGGGCCCCGGCCACGGCGGCCCCGGCCCGAACGCCTGTGCCTGGCTGGAGGGCGCCTACGCCGAGCTCTACCCCGATATCGCGCGCGACGCCAACGGCATGCGCAGGCTGTTCCACCAGTTCTCCTTCCCCGGCGGCGTGCCCAGCCACTGCGCGCCGGAGACGCCCGGCTCGTTCCACGAGGGCGGCGAACTCGGCTACAGCCTGCTGCACGCCTATGGCGCCGCGCTCGATCATCCCGATCTCACGGTGTTCTGCGTGATCGGCGACGGCGAGGCCGAGACCGGCCCGCTGGCGGCCAGCTGGCACGCGAACAAATTCCTCAACGCGGCGCGCGACGGCGCGGTGGTGCCGATCCTCGCGCTCAACGAGTACAAGATCGCCAACCCGACGATCCTCGCCCGCATCCCGACCGACGAACTGGTCGCGCTGCTGCGCGGCTACGGCTACGAACCGCTGATCGTCTCCGGCGACGATCCGGCCCCGGTACACCAGGCGCTGGCCACGGCGATGGACACCTGCCTGGACCGCATCGCCGGCTTCCAGCGCGCGGCCCGCGCCGACGGCGACACCACCCGGCCGCGCTGGCCGATGATCGTGCTGCATACCCCGAAGGGCTGGACCTGTCCCCCGGTCGTCGACGGCGAACAGGTCGAGGGCACCTTCCGCGCCCACCAGGTCCCCCTGCCCGCGGCCCGCACCAACCCGCAGCACCGGCGCGTGCTGGAGCAGTGGCTGCGCTCGTATCGCCCCGAGGAACTGTTCGACGAGCACGGCGCCCCGGTCGCCGCCGTGCTCGGCCAGATCCCGGACCGGCCGATGAGCCTGAACCCGGTCGCCAACGGCGGGCTGCTCGTGCGCGATCTGGACCTGCCGGACTGGCGCGACTACGGCGTCGCCGTCGAGCGGCCGGGGTCGGGACCGCACGAGGCGACCCGGGTGCTGGGCAGCTGGCTGCGCGATGTCACGGTGCGCAATCCACACAATTTCCTCACCCTCGCCCCGGACGAACTGGTCAGCAACCGGCTCCAGGACATCCTCGAGGTGACCGGACGGGACTGGCAGGCCGAGGTCGGCCGCTGGGATGTCGACCTGTCGCCGACCGGCCGCGCCGTGGAGGTGCTCTCCGAGCACCTGTGCCAGGGCCTGCTGGAGGGCTACCTGCTCACCGGCAGGCACGGGGTGTTCACCTGCTACGAGGCGTTCATCCACATCGTCGACGCCATGTTCAACCAGCACGCCAAGTGGCTCGACGCCAGCCTGGCGGTGCCGTGGCGGCGCCGGATCCCCAGCCTGAACTACCTGCTCACCTCGCACGTGTGGCGCCAGGACCACAACGGATTCACCCACCAGGACCCGGGCTTCCTCGATGTCGTGGCGAACAAGAGTCCCGAGATCGTGCGGGTGTACCTGCCGCCGGACGCGAACACCCTGCTGTCCACCTACGACCACTGCCTGCGCTCGCTGCACTACGCCAATGTGGTCGTGGCGGGCAAACAGCCGGGGCCGGACTGGCTTTCGGTGTCCGAGGCCGCGCTGCACTGCGCCCGCGGGGTCGGGATCTGGGAGTGGGCCTGCCACAACGACGACCCCGGCACCATCCCCGACGTGGTGCTCGGCTGCGCGGGCGACATCCCCACCCTGGAGACCCTCGCCGCCGCCGCGATCCTCCGCGATCGGCTACCCGACCTGCGGGTCCGGGTGGTCAATGTCGTCGACCTGATGCGGATGCTGCCCGCCGACGAACACCCGCACGGCCTGCCCGACGCCGAGTTCGACGCGCTGTTCACCACCGACCGCCCGGTGATCTTCGCCTTCCACGGCTACCCCTGGCTGGTCCACCGGCTCACCTACCGCCGCACCAACCACGCCGAACTGCACGTGCGCGGATACAAGGAGAAGGGCACGACCACCACCCCCTTCGACATGGTGATGCTCAACGACCTCGACCGCTTCCACCTGGTGCTCGACGTGATCGATCGGGTGCCCGGCCTGCGCGGGCGGGCGGCGGGTCTGCGCCAGGAGATGGTCGACGCCCGGCTGATCGCCCGGCGCTGGACCAGGGAGCACGGCGAGGACATCCCGGTCGTCGCGAACTGGGTCTGGCCCGAGGCCGCCATCCCCACTGTGACGTAACGCGGTTGCGGCGCGGGCCCGCGCTGCACGACGATGGAGTCGATGACCGAGCCCCGCCGCCCCGACACCCTCCCCCGCGATCGTCGCGACCTCACCGGCCCCTTCGACGTGATCGGCGACGTACACGGCTGCCGCGGCGAGCTGGAAACCCTGCTGGGCGAACTCGGCTACACCATCGAGCGCGACGAGCGCGGCCGGGCGGTCGGCGCCGCGCACCCGGACGCGCGCACGGTGGTCTTCGTCGGCGATCTCGTCGACCGCGGCCCCGACACCCCCGGTGTGCTGCGCCTGGCGATGGGCATGGTCGCCGCGCACACCGCGCTGTGCGTCACCGGCAACCACGAGTACAAACTGGTGCGCGCGCTGGACGGACGCCATGTCCGCGTCGCCCACGGCCTCGAGCTCTCCCTGGCCCAGCTGGCCACCGAAGACGCCGAATTCCGCGCCGCCGCACACACTTTCCTGCGCGAGCTACCGAGCCACTATCTGCTCGACCGCGGCAAGCTGGTCGTCGCCCACGCAGGCCTGCCGGAAAGCCTGCACGGCAGCACCTCCAGCCGCGCCCGCTCCTTCGCCCTCTACGGCTCCCCCACCGGCGACTTCGACGAGCACGGCCTGCCCATCCGCTACGACTGGGCCCAGGACTACCGCGGCGCCGCCACCGTCCTCTACGGCCACACCCCCGTCACCAAACTGACCTGGGTCAACAACACCCTCTGCCTCGACACCGGCGCCGTCTTCGGCGGCACCCTCTCCGCCCTGCGCTACCCCGAACTGACCACGATCTCCGTCCCCGCCGAACAGATCTGGAGCGAACGCGCCGGCATCACTCCCGGCAGCTAGTCCTCGCCGCGGGCCTGTTTGATCTTGCGCCAGCCGCCGGCGCGGTTGTCGGCGATGATCTGTTTCAGCATCTTGCTCAGGGCGCGGTCGTTGAGGGTCTGGCCCTCGTAGACGGCGACGGTGCGCGCGGTCTTGTTGTCGTGGCCGCCGGTGATGATGTTGTCCGGGTCGGGGACGATGGCGCCGTCGTAGAGGAAGATGTTGACGTGCGTCTTGGCGGCGAGCAGCGCGCAGATATTGCCGTCGAGGACGAAATAGGGCTGCACGCGCCGCTTCACGGTCTCGGCGACCTCGGGGTCGGCGGCGTGGACGAGGTCGCGGACCTGGCGGCAGACGGCCTGCTGCCAGGTGGGGAGCGCGTCGATGTAGGCGTCCACGCGCGGATCGGCGACGTAGGTCACCGATCGATGGTGACACATCGGCGGGCCGGTGTCCGGGCAGCGCGTCCGGCGGGATCGTCGCCGAATCGTCAACTCGACATCCCGGGCGAGCGGGCCGCGACCTGGCGAAACGGGCTTACCATCGCACCGGACGACCCGACTCATCGCCGAGGAGAGGTTCATGCGCCGAACGATGCTCGCCCTGTCCGTGCTCTGTCCGCTGGTCGGCGCCGGGCTGGCCGCCGCCGATCCGGCGCCGCCGGGGACCGGCACCGCCGGGACGCTGAGCGTCCTGGCCTTCACCGGCCGGGACCCGATCCCGGTCAACCGCGCCGAGATCACGGTGACCCGCTGCGGCGAGACCCAGGTCGTGACCACCCTGACCAGCGGCCCCGACGGCCGCGCCACCGCCGCCCTGCCCGACGGCTGCTACGAGGCGAGGGTGATCACCGTGCCCGGCGGGTGCGCGCTGGCCGACACCGCCCCGGTGCGCCTGCAGGTCGCCGCCGGCACCCAGGTGAGTACCGAGTTCCGGTTCCGCTGCGCCTGAGTCCTCAGCCGCAGACGGGAAGGAACCGGTCGAGGTCGATCGCCTCGGCCATCGCCCGGTAGCCCGCCGCGTTGGGGTGCAGGTTGTCCGCGCCCGCGTAGCGGGGATCGAGGACGTCCGGGTTCGCCGGATCCCGCAGCGCCGCATCGAAATCCACCACGCTGTCGGACAGCCGCTGGGTCCGGATCCAGGCGTTGATCCGCTGCCGCACCGGATTCGCGTACGGCAGCGTGGCCATGCCGTCCAGCAGGGCGTTGCTCGTCGGCAGCAGGGTGCCCAGGTGGACGCGCAGCCCGGCGGCGTGCAGGCGGTCGATCAGCCCGGTGTAGCCGGCGACCACCTCGTCGTAGCCCGCGCCGATCGGAATCCCCAGATCGTTGATGCCCTCGAGCACGATCACCTCGCTGACCCCGGCCTTGTCGATGACGTCGGCCTGCAGCCGGGCGCCCGCGTGCGGCCCGAACTGCGGGATGAAGCCGTCGCGGGTGACCCGGTTGCCCGAGATCCCCGCATTGAGCACGCTGAACGGCTTGCCCGCGGCGTCGAGCCTGCGCTGCAGGAAGTCGGGATAGCGCACGTTCCGATCGATCACGCTCGGGTCCTGCGGGGTGCCGAGGTAGGTGGCCGACACATAGCCGTCGGTGATCGAGTCGCCGAAGGCCACGATGGTCGAGACCGCTCCCGGCGCCCGCACATCGAGACCCGAGACGAACGGCACCGCGGTCGTGCGCAACGGCAGCGGCGCGCCCGACGGATCGGTGGTGCGATCACCGGCGAACGGGAGGCTGTAATAACTGGTGGCGTTGCCGTTGAAATGCTCGGTCGGCAGCACCGCGAGTCCGGGCGCGTGCACGCTCACCGCCAGCGGCGCGAACGCCTCGAACTCGAGCCGGACCGGGTCGCTCACCACATCGCTCCACGGCGCGATGGTCACGGCCCGCTCGCCGCCGAAGCTCACCTCGCGCACGGAGTCGGGGCGCACCGCCGCGCCCGCGCTCTGGGCCCCCACCGTCACGTGTCCCACGGTCATCGCGATCGGCCGGGTGCGATTTGTCAGGTGGACCCGCAGCTCCGAGCCACCCCGGTGCGGCGTGATCACCACGCGATAGGTCTGATCCGAGAGCGACAGCTGGGGAATCAGCGACGGGTCGGCGGCACTGAGCGAATCGGACGGCGCCGCCATCCAGCTGCCCACCCAGGCGGGTTCATCGCAGGTGCTCGGCGCTGCCCCGGCGATCCCGGTCGACATCGATCCGGCCAGTACCATCGCGGCCCCGAGAACCGCCCACTTCCCCACGCCGCACAGCCTCCAGAGTCACCACCCGACCGTTATCGGGGGTAACAGTAAAAGCGGCGCTATACCGGCGGGTAGGAATCGTGAAAATACTTCGCGCCCACCGGTTTCGCGTCAGTTGGTGGGGCCACCGGCGACGTAGAGGACCTGACCCGACACGAAGCCCGCGCCCTCGCTCACGAAGTACGATGCCGCGTTGGCGATGTCGGCGGGCGTGCCGACCCGGTTGACCGGGATCTGCGCGGCGGCGGCCTGCTTGAACGCCTCGAAGTCGACGCCGACCCGCGCGGCGGTCGCGGCGGTCATGTCGGTTTCGATGAAGCCGGGCGCGATCGCGTTCGCGGTGACGCCGAACTTGCCCAGCTCGAAGGCCAGGGTCTTGGTGAAGCCCTGCATGCCCGCCTTGGCCGCGGAGTAGTTGGCCTGGCCGCGGTTGCCGAGCGCCGAGGTGCTCGACAGGTTCACGATGCGGCCGAACTTCGCGTCCACCATGTACTTCTGCACCGCCCTCGTCATCAGGAAGGCGCCGCGCAGGTGCACGTTCAGGACGGTGTCCCAGTCGTCCACCGACATCTTGAACAGCAGGTTGTCGCGCAGCACGCCCGCGTTGTTGACCAGCACGGTCGGCGCGCCGAGCTCGGTGGCGATCCGCTCGACCGCGGCGGCGACCGCGGCCTCGTCGGCCACGTCGGCGCCGACGGCGAGAGCGCTGCCTCCGGCGGCCTCGATGGCGGCGACGGTGTTCGCGCAGGCGGCGGCGTCGAGATCGAGCACGGCGACGGCGAATCCGTCGGCGGCGAGCTTTCCGGCGACCGCGGCGCCGATGCCCCGCGCGGCACCGGTGACGATCGCGACCCTGCGTTCCGTGGACATGTGCACTCCTCCGCGCTGACACAACCGTGAGCTGGGCGAATGGTGATGGTCGGGGTGACAGGATTTGAACCTGCGACCCTCCGCTCCCAAAGCGGATGCGCTACCAAGCTGCGCTACACCCCGAGGCCTCGGGGCTGCGACGCCGTCGAGGGAATTCATGTTTGAGCGGGTGACGGGAATCGAACCCGCACCATCAGCTTGGAAGGCTGAGGTTCTACCATTGAACTACACCCGCAGGCATACGACATCGATGGGATCGCCACGATGTCGTGTGCGCCACGACTGTACCGAATCCCGCGCGCTAAATGCCAATCCGCCCCCGGCGAGCACGGCGGCGCGCCCCCGCCCCGCGGTGACGACCCCCGCCGGCGCCGGTGCCCGATTAGGGCCTAATGACCCTATCCACGTGAACCCCTGCACGGCCACGATGGTTGATGCGCGCCAATGGGGACCGGCGCCTGCTCCACCGGGGGAATAAATAGGAGAATTTTCCTTAAAAACCTGGCATGTGGGCGGCGAGTAGGCCACCATGAAATGGCGCGTGACGGGCTCCTTGTCGGGGGGAGTCGTGGTCACTCGGCCACCTCGTCACGACTCGCCCCTGGGCCAGGAGGAACCGCATGGCAATGCAACGCCCACCCCCTCGAGATGGGCTCTACGCTGCATGTTTCGGTCTTCCCAAAGTTTTTTCGGGAAGTGTGTAACGCCGGGACACCTGTAGCGATGTCATAGCCGATCGCCATTCGCGAGAGACTGCAACGCGTTCTACAACGCGGCTTTTCGGTCTCGGGTGGCTTGCTAGGATCCTTTTTGCCGGACGGGGGTATCTGGAAAGGGGGCGGTGAGCGTGTGCCGAACTCGGTGGACTCAACCGCGTAGCAGTGCGAACGATCGAGGTGGCGAGCTCGTCGCCACCGACCGCCGGTGATGTCGATGACTGTCCACATCGAGCCACCGGTCGCCGCGATGGCCCGCGCCTGGGCCCGCGCGGTGTGCGCCGAACCGGGATCTTCCACGGCGCCGCACCAGCTGGAGCCGGTGCTCGTCGAGATCGTCGAGCGGCTGCTGCATCTGGCGCGGACCGAACCGTTCCCGGTGCCACAGGCGCGGATGCTCGGCGCCCGGCTGGCCGAGGCGCCCTTCGAACGAACCAGGATGCTGGCGCACGCCACCCGCTGGCTGCTCGGCTTCCCCTCCGGCGTGCCCGGCTCGCTGGTGGCCACCCGCTGGCCGCTGGTCGCCAGTCAGGCCATCGACAGTTACGCGCAGGCGCTGCAGGAACGGGCGCTCGCGCAACAGGAACAGAACATCTCGGCGAAAGTGTCGCTGCGCGTACAGGAGATCGCCGCGCTGCAGCACCGCTTGCGCCACGAAGCAACCCACGACGCGCTGACCGATCTGGCCAACCGCACGTTGCTGCAGGAACGGGTGCGGGCCTTCGCGGCCGACCCGACCCGCGGCGTCGGTGTACTGGTGGTCGACCTGGACCGGTTCAAGCAGATCAACGACGGCTACGGGCACGCGATCGGCGACGAGGTCTTGGTCGAACTGGCCAACCGGCTGCGCGAGGTGTGCCCGCCCGAGACGGTGATCTGCCGGTACGGCGGTGACGAGTTCGTCGTCGCCGCCAACCCGCGGCGCGACACCCTCGGCGAGCTGGCGCACCACGTGGTGGCGGCGCTGCGCGACCCGGTGTGGTCGAGCGCGGGGCCGGTACCGGTCTCGGCGAGCGTGGGCACGGCGTTCTGCGCGCCGGGAAAGACGTGCGATTTCACCGATCTGCTGCGTCGCGCCGACCGCGCGATGTATTCGGCGAAATCCGCGGGCGGGCGGCGTTTCGCGCTCGCCGAATCGGGCGACCCGGAACTGGGAACCGCGGTCGCGGGCTGAGTCGGATCGCGAAGCCTGCACTTCGCGTTCCGGCTCAACCCCTTTCGATGTAGTCAGGCAGTGTGCTCGGATCCGGCTCGGCGTCTCGCGTCGAGCCGGATCAGCGGCAGCGCCGCGACCGCGAGCACCGCGCCGATCAGGCCGACCGAGGTGAGCCCGCCGCCGTGGGTCAGGGTGATGGCCGCGAGCACCGGAGTGCCACTGATCCCCAGCTGGAAGGCCGACACCGTGGTGGCACCCGCGAGCGTCGGCGCCGCGGCCGCGATGGTGAAGACCCGGCCGTAGAGCGCGGGATTGAGGACGAACGCCGCGACCCCGAGCGCGAAGACCGCGGGCACCACCACCCATGCCCAGGCCATCGCCGTCGCGAGCAGCACCGACAGCAGGCCGATGGCGATCGTCCCGGCCGTCAACGCGGCGTGCGGCCGCCGGTCGGCGATCCGGCCGCCGACGGACAGGCCGACGAAGGCGCCCACGCCGAACAGCGCGAGGACGGCCGGAATCCACACGGCCGCAACACCGGTGACCTCGCCGAGCAGCGCCGCCAGATAGTTGAACGTGATCATGTAGGCGGCCGTGCTCAGGATGGTGATCGCGTAGATGCCCCACAGCGCCGGCTCGCGCATCACCGCGAGCTCGCGGCGCACCTCCGGCCTCGCCTCGGATTCCGCTGCGGCGGTGGGGATTCCGAGCAGGCAGCCGATCCCTCCCGCGAGCGTCAGCAGCACGACCGCGACGAATCCCCCACGCCAGCCGAGGAAATGGCTCAGCAGCGTCCCCATCGGACCACCGACCACCATCGCCACGCTGAGCCCACTCACTACCACCGCGGACGCCCGCCCGACCCGATCCGGGGTCACCAGGCGGACCGCCGTGACCGACGCGACGGCGAAGAACCCCGCGTAGGCGACACCGGCGACGACCCGCGAGATCAGCAGCACCCGATAGTCACCGACCAGCCCGATCGCGATACTCGCCGCGAAGACCGCCTGGGTCACCAGCAGCGCCGAGCGCCGCGGCAGGCGCAGGCCGAGCACCGCGCACGGCGGTCCGCCGACGACCACACCGAGCGCGAACGCGGTGATGAGCATGCCCGCGGACGAGAGCGGCACCCCCAGATCGAGCGCCACATCGGGCAGCACGCCCGCGAGCAGGAACTCCGCGCTGCCCATCGCGAACAGGCTGAACCCCAGCAGATATACCCCGGCGGGCAGCCTGGCGCCGATACGCGACGCCGGGGCGGTCGTGTCCATTTCCCTTGTCGAATCCATCTCGGATCACCTCCGCGACGAGCATCCCGACGCCTTTGCGGTATCGGCAAAGAACCTTGCCGTTTCCGGGACGGATCGATTCCACTGGGCACATGGAGGACCAACCGACCGTCGGCGCGGTGATCGAGCAGATCGGGCCGCGGTTGCGCCGGGCGCGGGAGCAGCGGAACGTCAGCCTGGCCGCGGTCGCGCGGGCCACCGGCGTCTCGACGAGCACGCTGTCACGGCTGGAATCGGGGCAGCGCAAGCCCGGTCTCGAACTGCTGCTGCCGATTACGGCGGCGCTGGGCATCGGGCTGGACGAGATCGTCGCGGCGCCACGCGTCGTCGATCCCCGGGTGCCGCGGGGGTCCACCGGCGACGGCGGCCGGCTGCTGATCCCGCTCTCCCGTCACCCCGGGGAGCCCCGCGCCTACAAGATGATCATTCCCGCCGGCGACGAGGACCCGTTCCCGCGCGCCCATGACGGCCACGAGTGGCTGTACGTGCTGCGCGGGCGGCTGCGGGTTCGGCTCGGTGACCACGATTTCGTCATGGGCGCGGGCGAGGCGGCCGAATTCGACTGCCGGATCCCGCACTGGTTCGGCGCGACGGGCCGGGGCGGTGTCGAGATCCTCAGCCTCTTCGGCGCGCACGGTGAGCGCATCCACGTCAGGGCGAGTTCGCCCCGCGATGTCAGCGCGGCTGACAGATCGGGCACCAGAAGAGGTTTCGCCCCTCCATGACGCCGTGTGCGATCGGGGTCGCGCACACCCGGCAGGGCTCGCCCTGGCGGCGGTAGACGTAGGTGCGCGGCCGGTCCTTGGCGTAGGACGGTGCGCCGGTGTCGTGTTCGGGCCGGACGACGTGCATCCGGCCGGTGGCCACGCCGACCGGCATCAGCTCGACCAGGTCGGCCCACAGGGCGTCCCATTCCTCGGCGCTGACCGAGGTGCCCGGCCGAAACGGCGAGATGCCGTGCCGGAACAGCACTTCCGCGCGGTAGACATTGCCGACGCCGGCGATCAGCGCCTGATCCATCAGCAGCGCGCCGATCGCCCGGCGGGAGCGCCGGATGCGCGCGCCCGCCCGTTCGTGATCGGCGTCGGGGCGCAGCGGGTCGGCGCCGAGGCGGGCGAGGAGCGCGTCGACCTCCGGCGGCAGCAGCACCTCGCAGGCGGTCGGCCCGCGCAGATCGCTGCCGAAATCCGTCGCGGCGCCGAGCATCCGCATCCGCACCTGGCCGACCGGCGCCGCCAACGGCAATTCGCCCTCGCTGAAGGTGCCGTACAAACCCAGATGCACGTGCACCGTCAGCCCGGACGCGTAGTGGTGCAGCAGATGCTTCCCGACGGCCTCGGCCGACTCCAGCACCCGCCCGTCCACCATCGCCGCGCCCTCGGCGAACCGCCCCTGCGGACTCGAAACCCGCACGGCTCCACCGGCGAACCGCTCCTGATGCAGGCGGGCGATGCGATGAAGGGTGTGCCCCTCAGGCAAGAAACACACCTTCCTCGAGCTGAGTGCGGAACTGTCAGTACGCGGGGACCGCGGGGGCCTCGCCGGACTTCTCGTAGTCGGCGAGGATGTCGATGCGGCGCTGGTGGCGCGGCTCTTCCGACCACGCCTGGGCGAGGAACGCGTCGACGATGGCGAGCGCCTCCTCGGTGGTGTGCATGCGGCCGCCGATCCCGATCAGCTGGGCGTTGTTGTGTTCGCGGGCCAGCTTGGCGGTTTCGACGCTCCAGGCCAGGGCGCAGCGCGCGCCGGGGACCTTGTTGGCGGCGATCTGCTCGCCGTTGCCGCTGCCACCGAAGACCAGGCCGAGCGAGCCCGGGTCGGCGACGGTGCGGCGGGCCGCCTCGATGCAGAACGCGGGGTAGTCGTCGAGGGCGTCGTACTCGAGAGCACCACAGTCGACGACGTCGTGTCCGGCCTCCTGCAGATGGGCCTTGACGTGATTCTTCAGTTCGAAACCGGCATGGTCGGCACCCAGGTAAACGCGCATGGCTGCGATTGTGTCAGGCCCGCTTAGAGTCGTTTCATGCACCCGCACGAACCGCATCAGCCGCCTTCGGCAGGTCCCCCGCCGGGGCATTCCGGCCCACCCGCCGAGTCGGTACCGTCGCTGGACAAGGGCACCGGCGACGCTCCCGTTCCACCGCAGTACCCCGGGCCCGCCTCGTCGCCCTGGGCCCAGCAGGCCCCGCCGACCGGTGGATTCCCGGCCCAGCCGTACGCGCCCGCCCCGCAGTACCCCGGCCCGTATCCCCCGGTGCCGCAGGCCGGTTACTACCCGCCCGGCGGCCCGCCGATCCCGCCGCAGCAGCAGCCGCGCGGGCTGTCGCCGTTCGGGATGCCGGCCCGGCATTCGTGGGAGATCCCGCTGCTGGTGGTCGTGATCATGTTCACGACGGTGGCCTATCTGCTGGTCGCGCTGATCCTGCTGGTCGAGCTGTTCGCCGAGCCGGTGCTCGACGACAAGGGCCAGCCGGTCGACACCGGGTCGATCCTGACCAGTCCGTACGTGCTGCTGCTGGTGTTCGCGCCGGTGCTGCTGTGGCTCGGCCGTGGCCTCAACTACGCGACCCAGCGGATCAACGGCGTGAAGATGTCACCGACGCAGTTCCCCGAGGGCTACCGGATGGTGCAGGAGGCGGCGGCGCGATTCGGGATGAGCAAGGTGCCCGACGCCTACGTCGTGCTGGGCAACGGCCAGATCAACGCGTTCGCGTCCGGGCACGGGTTCCGCCGGTTCGTGGTGGTCTACAGCGACCTGTTCGAAATCGGCGGCACCGCCCGCGATCCCGACGCGCTGGCCTTCATCATCGGTCACGAGGTGGGGCATATCGCCGCGGGGCACGTGTCGTACTGGCGCCAGCTCGGCATGTTCGTCGCGCCGTGGCTGCCGATCCTGGGGTCCTCGCTGATCCGCGCGCAGGAGTACACCGCGGACAATCACGGCTTCTGCAATCGGTACCAGGGCGCGCCCGGCGCGATGGGGACGCTGGCCGCGGGCAAGTACCTCAACGCCCAGGTCGGTTTCGACGAGATGGCCGACCGGGCCGCGATCGAGAAGGGCGGATTCGTCTGGCTGGTCAACGCCATGTCCAGCCATCCGGTCCTCACCTGGCGGATGTGGGCGCTGCGCGACCGCAGCAAGCACGGCCCGATGTTCCTGCGCCCGAGCGCACCCCACCCCGGGGCCATCCCACCGCCGGGCGGCTATCCGCCGATCACCGCGCCGCGCGCGCTGCCGCCGAAACCGGTGTGATCAGGTCGGGGTGCCGGACGGTGGGTCCGGCACCCCGTTCGGCACTCAGTCGAAGACCGGGTCCTCGGTGCGCGTGCGCTTGAGCTCGAAGAAGTGCGGGTACGAGGCCAGCGCGACCACGCCGTCCCACACTCGGCCCGCGTCCTCGCCGCGCGGGATGCGCGAGAGCACGGGACCGAAGAACGCGACGCCGTTGACGTGGATGGTCGGGGTGCCCACATCGGGGCCCACCTTGTCCATGCCCGCGTGGTGGCTGGTGCGCAGCGCCTCGTCGAACTCGGTGCTGGTCGCGGCGTCGGCCAGCTCGGCGGGCAGGTCCAGCTCGGCCAGCGCGTCGGCGACGACCGCGGACAGCGTCTCGGCGACGGTGTCGCGCTGGTACTCGTCCCGGCGCTCGTGGATACGGGTGCCCAGCGCGGTGTAGAGCGGCAGCAGGATCTCGTCACCGGACTTCTCGGCGGCGGCGATGGCGACCCGGACCGGGCCCCAGCCCGCCGCCATCAGGTCGACATAGACCTCGGGCAGATCGTCCTTGCCCTCGTTGAGCACCGACAGACTCATCACGTGGAAGCGCGCCTCGATATCGCGCACCTGCTCCACTTCGAGGATCCAGCGGGACGTGATCCAGCACCAGGGGCACAGCGGATCGAACCAGAAATCGACGACGTCCTTCGTGGCCTGATCGCTCACGATTTTCCTCTCGGGTCAGCACGGCGGGGCGATACGCCCACCGGATGGTGCAACCCCGCGACGACCGGAATCGTTCCCGTGCGGCAGCTCGCGCACTAGGCTCGAGGCGAGGGAGTCCGGTCGTCCGCGAGAAGGAGTCCGTTCATGAGCTCGAATCAGCATTTCGTCGTCATCGGCGGCGGACTCGGTGCAGCCAAGCTGGCCGAGGCTCTGCGCGCCAACGACTTCGACGGCCGGGTGACGGTGCTGGCCGCCGAGGAGGAGCTGCCCTACGAGCGGCCGCCGCTGTCCAAACAGCATCTGGCCGGCACCCAGCAGCTTCCCGATTTCACCGTCGACCAGGGGTCCTGGTACCGCGATCACCACATCGACCTGCGGCTGGGCACCACCGCGACGGCCTTCGATCCGGCCGCGCACACCGTCACGCTGCCCGACGGTTCCACCCTGACCTACGACAAGCTGGCCCTGGCCACCGGTTCGCGCCCGCGCACCCTGCCGATTCCGGGGGCCGCCGCGCCGAACGTGTACACGCTGCGCACGATCGGGGATTCGGATGTGATCGCCGAGATCCTGCGCTCGCACCGCAAGCTGGTGATCATCGGCGCGGGCTGGATCGGGCTCGAGGTCGCCGCGCAGGCGCGGGCCAGGCAGGTCGACGTCACCGTGCTCGAGGCGGCCGAGCTGCCGCTGATCGGCGCGCTCGGTCCGGAGATGGGCGCCTTCTACGCCGAGCTGCATCGCTCGCACGGCGTCGACCTGCGGACCGGCACGAATGTCGAGATGATCCTGACCGAGGACGGCATCGCGACCGGCGTGCAGCTCGGCGACGGCACGGTGGTGCCCGCGCAGGCGGTGCTGGTCGCGGTGGGCGCGGCGCCCAATATCGAAGGCGCCCTGGCCGCCGGGCTCACGACGAACGGGGGTGTGGTGGTCGACGCGGCCCTGCGCACCAGCGATCCGGATGTGGTCGCGGTCGGCGACATCGCCGAGCAGCAGCATCCGGTGCTGAACCGGCCGGTGCGGGTCGAGCACTGGGCCACCGCGCTGAACCAGCCCGCCGTGGCGGCGCTGACCATGCTGGGCAAACCCGCCTCCTACGACCGCCTCCCGTACTTCTTCAGCGATCAGTACGACGTCGGCATGGAGTACACCGGCTATGTCGGCCGCGACGACGACGTGCGCGTGGTGGTGCGCGGGGATCAGGACGAACGCGAGTTCGTGGCGTTCTGGCTGGACCCGGACAACCGGGTCGTGGCGGGGATGAACGTCAATGTCTGGGACGTGACCGAGCGGATCAAGCAGCTGATCCTCTCGGGTGCCCCGGTCGATCCGGAACGGCTGGCCGACCCCGACATTCCCCTGTGACCCAGTTCACACCGACTGGCGGGGCGGATGTGTCGAACGGCGCGCGCCCGCTCCGACCATGTCTCGAGCGCGCCCGCGGGGCGCCCCCGACACCAGGAGCGATGCGATGAAGTTCATGCTGGTCAAGACCTACGCCGAGGCCGCCTACTGCAACACCCCGATTCCCGAGTGGGCGCCCGAGGACATCGCCGCCCACATCGATTTCCAGCGGGTACTGGGCGAACAGCTCGCCGCCGCGGGCGAACTGGTCGACGCCCAGGGCCTGGCCGGGCCGGATCAGGCGCTGATCGTGCTCTCCGACGGCCGCTCGGCGCCGGTGGTCACCGACGGCCCGTTCCCGGAGACCAAGGAGTTCCTGGCCGGCTACTGGATCGTCGACGTCGACTCGCGCGAGCGTG
Source organism: Nocardia sp. NPDC051833 (assembly GCF_040681225.1). Taxonomy (NCBI): domain Bacteria; kingdom Bacillati; phylum Actinomycetota; class Actinomycetes; order Mycobacteriales; family Nocardiaceae; genus Nocardia; species Nocardia sp. NPDC051833. The sequence continues at coordinate 250,983 of NZ_JBFAYK010000004.1, read as the reverse complement.
CCATCGAGATCGCCGCGCAGGCCTCGGCCGCGCCCGGTCCCGGCGGCACGCCGATCGGTGAGTACATCGAGGTGCGCCAGGTCATGAGCGCCCCGGCGGAGTGAGTACGGACCCACGCACCGAGGACCTGCTGCGCGAGCTCGCCCCGCAGGTCCTCGGTGTCCTGGTCCGCCGGTTCGGCGATTTCGACCTGGCCGAGGACGCCGTGCAGGACGCGCTGCTGGCCGCCGCGACCCAGTGGCGGACCGAGGGCCTGCCGGAGCATCCGCGCGGCTGGCTGATCCAGGTCGCCCAGCGCCGGATGGCCGACGCGGTGCGCGCCGAGGTCGCCCGGCGGCGCAGGGAGACCACGGTGTTCGCGCGCGAGGTGCCCGCCGAGGCGAGCGCCGACGACGACACCCTCGACATGTACTTCCTGTGCTGCCACCCCGACTTGCCGCCCGCGGGCGCGATCGCGTTGACGCTGCGCGCGGTCGGTGGCCTGAGCACCGCCGAGATCGCCGCCGCCTTCCTGGTCCCCGAAGCGACCATGGCGCAACGCATCTCCCGCGCGAAGAAGCGGCTGGCCGAGTCGGAGCGCCCGTTCGCCGACGGCGCGCAGGACGGCGCGCGGCTGAGCGCGGTGCTCCAGGTGCTCTACGTGATCTTCACCGAGGGCCACACCAGCAGTGCCGGGTCGGGGCTGCGCCGCGCCGACCTGTCCGCCGAGGCGATCCGGCTGACCCGCGCGCTGCGTGCCCTGCTGCCCGACAACACCGAGGTCACCGGCCTGCTCGCGCTGATGCTGCTCACCGATGCCCGCCGGGCCACCCGCTCGGGTCCGCACGGCGAGCTGGTCCCGCTGCACGAACAGGACCGCACCCGCTGGGATCACGCCCAGATCACCGAGGGCCTGCGCCTGCTCACCGCGACCATGCCCGCCGGCCTGACCGGGAGCTACCAGCTCCAGGCCGCGATCGCGGGCCTGCACGCCCAGGCCGCGCACGTGGCGGACACCGACTGGGCCCGGATCCTGGTGCTCTACACCATGATCGAGCGATCGAATCCGAATCCGATGGTCACCTTGAACCGGGCCGTGGCGACCGCCATGGTGCACGGCCCGGCCGCCGGACTCGCCGTCGCCGACACGGTGGCCGAGCCACTGGCCCGCTCCCACCGCCTGGCCGCGGTGCGCGGGCACCTGCACGAGATGGCGGGTGACGACGCGGCCGCCGTCGCGCAGTACCAGCTGGCCGCCACGCAGACGGCGAGCGTGCCGGAGCGCGACTACCTGCTGTTGCGCGCCGCCCGCGTGCGTTCGGCCGCGGTGGACCGCCCCGGCGTCGCCGATGCCGTCGACCCGGGTCCGGCCGCACCGGTCCCTTGAGCGCCGCCACGATCAAGGGGCGGACCTGCCTTCCCCCGCCGCACCCGACGGCGTTCGGATGGTCGACGATCCCCGCCGGCGCGGGCACACGCGGGTGGGGCCGATGGACCTCAGCCCGCCCGCTCCAGATTCGCGATCATGCGCGCGAGAGTGCCTGTGAGCGCGGCGAATTCGTCTTCGGTGACACCCTCGGCCAGCTGTCGACGGATCGCCCCCACCGACCGCGCGGCGGACTCGTGCGCCGCCCCGCCCGCGTCGGTGACGGTCCACCGGCCGTCCGCCCCGCGGGTGATCCACCCACGCGTGACCAAGGCAGCGGTGACGTCCGCGATCGACTCGCCGTCGGCTTCCCAGAACGGGCGCAGCGCATCGACCAGATCGGCGCCGGGTTCCCGGGCGATCGTATTCAGCGCCTGCCATTCGCGCCGCGACATCCCCACGCTCTCGACCGCCCGATCGAAGCTCGCCTCGATGAGCTGGTCCAGGCGCTTGACCTGGTAGCCGATCAACCTGCGCTCGGTCATCGCACACCCTTCCATGCCTATCAGCAACTACATGTTCTATTGCATGTACATGTTCGACGGTAGCATGAGCCCGTGGACGAGGTCGAGCGGATCGAACGGGCGATGATCGCCATCCGGCGGCGCCAGACCCGGCGCACCCTGGCGGCGGACGCGCCGAGCGGGCAGGCCTTCGACGTGCTCGATGTCGTCGAGGACGCCACCGAGCCGACCGTGTCCACGGTGGCCGCCGCGCTGGCGGTGGACCAGCCCCGGGCCAGCAAGCTCGTCGCCGCCGCCGTGACGGCGGGCTACCTGCGCCGCGTCGCCGACCAATCCGACGGCCGCCGCTCGCTGCTGGTGCTCACCGAGCCAGGCCGGGACCTGCTCGAGCGCGCGCACGAGCGCCGCCGCGGCGCCTTCGACCGCGCGATGACCGGATGGCCGGACGCCGACCGCGCCGCGTTCGCCCGCCTGCTCGGCCGCTTCGTCGACGGCCTCGACTGACCGCGTTCCTGGCAGACTCTCCGTCGTGACGGATGTATTCAGCGCGGGTGTCCTGGTCTACCGCCGCGGCGAGGGCGGGATCGAAGTCCTGCTCGGGCACCTGGGTGGCCCGCTGTGGGCGAAGAAGGACGCCTCGGCGTGGTCGATTCCCAAGGGCGAGTACGTGCCCGAGGAGGAATCGGCGCGCGCGGCCGCGGCCAGGGAGTTCACCGAGGAACTCGGCCTTCCGGTCCCCGCGGGCGAGTGGACCGGACTCGGCGACGTCACCTACGGCAGCGGCAACCGGCGCAAGACCGTCACCGTGTGGGCGGTCGAGGGCGATCTGGACCCGGCCGAGGTGGTCCCGGGGACCTTCGAGATGGAGTGGCCGCCCCGCTCCGGCCGACTGCGCGAGTTCCCCGAGATCGACCGCGCGGACTGGTTCGATCCGGCCACCGCGCTGGACAAACTCGGAAAAGGCCAGCGGCCCTTCCTCGCCCGCCTCACCGAGCTGCTCGGCTGATCGCGGACACCCCGCCCGTTCACGGAAGCGGAGTAGATTGCGGACATGCCCAGCGACTTGCAGCTGAAGATCATGAACGCCGGTCACCGCGCCCTGCTCACGCTCACCGGCGGCCGCATCGGCAAGAGCATCTTCGGGATGCCGTCCCTCGAACTGACCACGATCGGCCGCAAATCCGGCACCCCGCGCAAGGTGATGCTGACCGCGCCGGTCATCGACGGGGACACCATCGTCGTCGTCGCCTCGCGCGGCGGCGATCCGACCCATCCGGCCTGGTACCTCAACCTGCGCGACAACCCGGACGTCGAGGTGTCGCTGCAGACCGGCCCGACCCGCCCGATGACGGCCCACATCGCCACGCCCGAGGAGCGGGCGAAGCTGTGGCCCCGGGTCGTGGCGGGCTACAAGGGATACGGCGACTACCAGACCAAGACCGACCGGGAGATCCCGCTGGTCCTGCTGACCCCGCGCGCCTGATCAGACGAGCGCGGCCCGGAACTCCGTCGGGCTGCTGCCGCGCGAGCGCTTGAACGCGGCACTGAAACCGAAGGCGTCGGAGTAGCCGACACTGGTCGCGACCTGGGCGACGCTGCGCGCGGGATCGGCGAGCAGTTCCTCGGCCTCGGCCATCCGCCATTCGGTCAGGTAGGTCAGCGGCGGTTCGCCGATCACCTCGGTGAACCGCTTCGCGAACAGCGCCCTGGACACGGCGGCCTCGGCGGCCAGGCTCGCCACCGTCCAGCGGTGGAACGGCCTGGCGTGGATGGCCTCCAGGGCCGGGCCGACCACCGGGTCGGCCATGCCGCGATACCAGGCGGGCGCGCAGTGCTGCTGCTCGGCGAGCCAGGTGCGCAGGTTGCAGACCAGCGCCCAGTCCAGCAGGCGGTCCATCATGGCCTGCGACCCCGCGCTGTGCCGGACCGCCTCGGCGGCCGACTCCTCCAGCCAGGTGCACACATCGCTGTCGGCGGCGACCACCATCACCGGCGGCAACGCGCGCAGCAACCGTTCGTGCCGCCTGCCCGAGGCGCGATAGGCCCCGACGATCATCGAGGTCTCTTCCGGCGCACCGGTTTCGGTGACCGCCTCGATCAACTCCGGTGTGGCACAGCTCAGATCGGCCGGGCCGAAGCCGTTCGGCACGAAGCACGACAGTTCGTACTCGACCGGCGGGCGATCGGCGGCGGTGTCGATGTCGGTGAGCCGGAACGGTTCTCCGGCCTGGATCACCGCGGTGTCGCCCGCGACGAGCCGGGTGCGCGAGCCGTCGGCGAGCACCAGGGTGCCGCCGCCGCGCAGGACGCACACCATGATCAGCGGGGCCCGGTCGGCGAAGTGGATCGTCCACGGCGCGCGCAGGACGGCGTGGGCGAGGACCGAGCCATCGGCACGGATGCCACTCAGCAGTGAACTCAACGGATCCATGCCACCAACGTAGACGAACTCCTATCAACCCGAGATGATCACCCATAGATCGTCCATGCGATTCGCGGTTGACTCGAAGGCACGGGGCGCACGCCCCACCGCCACGACCGAAACAGGGAGTCCACCGTGTCGCAGTCCCCCGCCACCGCCACCGACCCGCAGCCGACCGAATCCGGCACTCGCCGTGCGCTTGTCGTGCTCTCCCACCATCGCCGCGACTCGCTGACCGCGCACATCGCCGACCTGTCCGTCGCCCGGCTCGCCGCAGGCGGCTACGAGGTCGACCTGCTCGACCTGCACGCCGAGGGTTTCGACCCGCGGATGACCGTCGCCGATCAGCCCGATTGGGGTCATCGGGACAAGGAGTACTCCGCCGAGACCGAGGCCCACATGCGACGCCTGCTCGCCGCCGACGTGGTCGTGGTGGTGTTCCCGGTCTACTGGCAGAGCCCGCCCGCGATCCTCAAGGGCTGGATCGATCGGGTCTGGAACTACGGCTTCGCCTACGGCCGCAGCAAGCCCCGGCTGGCGGGCAAGCGCGTGCTGTGGATCGGTCTGGCCGGCGCCACCGCCGACGACGCGATCGTCCCCGGTATGCAGGCGGTGCTCGAGGGCCTGCTCAGCGAGGGTCTGGCCTACTACAGCGGCTTCGCCGACTCGCGGGTGCGGCTGCTGCCCGATGCCGAGGAGCAGCCGCAGTCGCTCGACGCCGAGGGCAATCTGCTGATCGGCGAGGCGATCAGCGGCGACGCGCGCACCGCGCACTACGCCGCGTTCGACGCGACGGCCGCCGGCTTCGTCGACGAGTTCCTGGCCGCCCAACTGGTCGACGCCTGAGTCCCCGGCGACCGTGTGGTGACGGCGAGGTCACCACACGGTCGGCCGACCCGGCTCGCGATCGAGCGAGCCGCCTCGTCGTCACAGCCCGGTGAGCGTCCGCCGCAGCACAAGAAAGAGCTCGGTGGGATTGCCGGATTCGACGGCCGCCTTGTCGATCAGATCGATGGCGGCGGCGGTGAATTCGTCGCTCTGTTCCTGCACGAAGTCGGCCGGGGTGTCGATGCCCACCGCGTGCTGGGTGAGCAGGGTCGCCATGGCCTGGAGGAACGGGGCCATCAGCCCGGCCAGCCGCTCGGCGGTGCCGCCGGTGCTGCGGACCATCGCGCCGCCCTGCTGGAACGCGGCGAACATCGCGTACATGCCGCCCAGGATCGAGACGTCGTACATGGCCGCCGCGCCCAGGTCGGCGCCGACGAACTCGGCCGAGCCGAACAGCTCGAGCACCGGGCGGTACCGCTCGAACGCCGCGCTCATGCCGCTGTACAGCACGAACGCGCCCGGTCCGCCGATCATCGACGGCACCGCCATGATGCCGCCGTCGATCAGCTCGACCGCGTTGTCCGCGGCCCAGCGGCCCAGCGCCCGCGCCTGTTCCGGTGTGGTCGTGGTCAGGTTCACCACGGTGCGCCCGCGCAGCGACGCCGCCGCGGGCTCGAGGTGTTCGCGCGCCGCCGCGTCGTCGAGCACGCACAGGATCACCAGATCGGCCGCCGCCAGCGCTTCGGCGGAGGTCGCCGCGAGCACCGCGCCCTCGGCCACGAGCGGCTGCGCCCGCGCCGCGGTGCGGTTCCACACCGTCACCTGGTGACCGCCCGCCAGCAGCGCCCGCGCCAGCGCGGCGCCCATCGCGCCGAGACCGATCACCGAAACCCGCTGTGCCGTCGCCGAGTTGGTCATTGTTCCCCTTGGTTCGCAGCTCTCGTTGCCGGTCGGCAACGCCCTCCCAGATTCGCCGGTAGCGGTACACTGCACAAGTACCGACTATCAAGTCCAATACTCACCAAAAAGTAAGTAAGGCGACCATGAAGCAGCGAGAGCGTCCGTACTCGTGCGGGATCGATGCCGCGCTCGACGTCGTCGGCGGCAAGTGGAAGGCGCTGATCCTGTGGGCGCTGTCCACCGGTACCCAGCGCTTCGGCGATCTCAAACGGCTGGTGCCCGGCGTCACCGAGAAGATGCTGATCCAGCAGCTCCGCGAGCTCGAGCACGACGGCATCGTGCACCGGGAGATCTACGCGCAGGTGCCCCCGAAGGTCGAGTACTCACTCACCGACCTGGGGGTCTCCCTGAACGCGGCGCTGGTCACACTCGGCGCGTGGGGCACCGCCAACATGGACCACATCTGCGAGGTCAAAGGCGTTGCCGCGCCGGTGCACTGACCGGGCGCGGCGAGCCGGTCAGCTCCAGGTCCGGCCGGTGATGCGCTCGTAGGCCTCTTCGTACTTGCGCCGGGTCGCCTCGACCACGTCGGCGGGGATCTCCGGGCCCGGGTACTCCTTGTTCCAGCCGGTGGAGGTCGACCAGTCGCGCACGAACTGCTTGTCGAAGGAGCGCTGGGCACGGCCCGGCTCCCATTCGTCGGCGGGCCAGAAGCGCGAGGAGTCGGAGGTGAGCACCTCGTCGCCGAGGGTGAGCACGTCACCGTCCCAGCCGAATTCGACCTTGGTGTCGGCGACGATCACGCCGGCCTTCGCCGCGTGCTCGGCACCGCGCGAGTAGATCTCGAGGGTCAGATCGCGCAGCCGCTCGGCGACCTCGCGGCCCTCCTGGTTCACCACGTCGGCGAAGCTGATCGCCTCGTCGTGCCCTTCGGCGGCCTTGGTGGAGGGGGTGAAGATCGGCTCGGGCAGCTTGTCGCCGTCGCGCAGCCCCGGCGGCAGGGCGATGCCCGACACGGTGCCCGACTGCTGGTACTCCTTGAGCCCCGAGCCGGTCAGGTAGCCGCGCGCGATGCACTCGACCTGCACCATCTTCAGCGGCTTGACCCGGATGCCGCGCCCGACGAACTCGGCGGGCACGTCGGTGGCCGAGACCACGTGGTTGGGGATGCCGGTGAAGTATTCGAACCACCAGTTCGACAGCTGCGTCAGCAGCGCGCCCTTGTCCGGGATCGGGGTCGGCAGCACGACGTCGTAGACCGAGACGCGGTCCGAGGCGACGAGCAGCAGGGTGTCGCCGTTCTCGTAGAGGTCGCGAACTTTCCCGGCGTGCACATGCTTCAACGTCGAGCCTCCGAATCCTGGGTACGGCACCTTGGTGGGTTCGCAGGAACTCTACCGGCCGCCCGTCGGCCGAATCGGGGCTGGTCACCGCGACGCGAGACCGGTCACATTCCGGCGCGGCGCGCTCTCGTCCGGGCAACGGGTCCCCGCGGCGCGCGCCGGTCCGCCGCAGGTTCGCCGATGCCCCGGTCAGGCGGTCGCGCGGTCGCCGTCGTTGCGGCGGAAGGTCCGGCGGTAGGCCAGCGGGGCGACGCCGATCGCGGTCTGGAAGTGCTGGCGCAGTGAGGTTCCGGTGGCGAAGCCGACCCGGCCCGCGATCTGCTCGACCGACAGCTCACTGGCCTCGAGCAGGTCGCGGGCGCGCACCACGCGCTGCTGGGTGAGCCAGCGGCCGGGGCTCAGGCCCACTTCGTCACCGAAGCGGCGGGCGAAGGTGCGGCTGCTCATGCCCGCGTGCCGGGCGAGGTCGGCCATGGTCAGCGGTAGCGCCAGGTTCTCCATGGCCCAGTGCCTGGTCGCGGCGGTGCTCGCCATCGCCGGATCGGGGACGGGCAGGTCGATGTACTGCGCCTGCCCACCCTCCCGCCACGGCGGCACCACGCAGCGGCGCGCCACCTCGTTGGCCACCGCGCTGCCGTGATCGGCGCGCACGATGTGCAGGCACAGGTCGACCCCGGAGGCCGCGCCCGCCGAGGTCAGGACATCGCCGTCGTCGACGAACAGGACGTCCGGGTCGAGCCGCACCAGGGGGAAGTGCCTGCGGAACAACGCGGCCATGCGCCAGTGCGTGGTCGCGGGCCTGCCGTCGAGCAGGCCCGCCGCGGCCAGGACGAACGCGCCGGTGCAGATCGACACGATGCGCGTGCCGGGCCGGATCCGCGCGAGCGCGCCCCTGGTCACCGCGCCGAGCCCGGCGAGCGCCTCGGTGATGTCGGACGCGGGGATCACCACCGTGTCGGCGGTCGCCAGCAGTTCGGGCCCGTGCTCGACGGCGATCCGGAAGTCGGCGCAGGTCCGCACCGGCCGCCCGTCGACGGAACAGGTGAGCACCTCGTACCGGTCGTCGATGGTGCCGAAGACGCGCTGCGGGGTGCCGAGTTCGAACGGGTAGACGCCGTCGAGCGCCAGGACCACCACACGATGCATGGCACGATTCTATCGGATGATGACTTTCCTGCCATTTCCCCGGCGGCCGCCGCCCGGCACCGTTGACCCCATGACCGACACCATGCGCGCCATCAGTCAGGACACCCTCGGCGGACCCGAGGTGCTGCGCGAGATCGAACTCCCCCGTCCCACACCCGGCCCGAGTCAGCTGCTCGTCCGGGTACACGCGGCCGGACTCAACCCGACCGACTGGAAGCACCGCGCGATCCCCGGATTGTTCCTGCCCGCACCGCCTTTCGTCCTCGGCTGGGACGTCTCCGGCGTCGTCGAGGCCGTCGGTTTCGGCGTCACCCTGTTCGCGCCAGGCGACGAGGTGTTCGGCATGCTTCCCTATCCGCACGGGCACGGTTCGCTGGCCGAGTACGTCACCGGGCCCGCGCGGGCCTTCGCGCGCAAGCCCACGAACGTCGACCACATCGTGGCCGGGGCGACCCCGCTCGCCGCGCTCACCGCGTATCAGGCCCTGGTCGACACCGCGAACATCCAGGCGGGTCAGCGGGTGCTGATCCACGCGGCCGCCGGCGGGGTGGGACATCTGGCGGTGCAGATCGCGAAGTCGCGGGGCGCGTACGTGATCGGGACGGCGAGCACGGCCAAGCACGAGCACCTGCGCGCGCTCGGGGCCGACGAGCTGATCGACTACCGGGAGGTCGATGTCGCGGCGGCCGTGCGCGAGGTCGACGTGGTGCTCGACACGCTCGGCGAGGAGAACTCCCGCCGGTCGCTGCCGACGCTGCGGCCCGGCGGCCTGCTCGTCACCATCCGGGCAGGCGCCCAGGACGACCTGCGGGCCGCGGCCGCCGAGCGCGGCGTCCGGTTCGCCGCGCTGCTGGTCGAGGCCGATCACGCGGGCATGAACGCGGTCGCCGAGCTGCTCGCCGCGGGCACGCTGCGCCCGACCATCGCCGGGGTGTTCCCGCTCGCCGAAGCGGCGAAGGCGCACGCGCTCGGCGAGACGGACCGGACGCTCGGAAAACTCGTGGTCACTGTGCCCTGACCTGGTGGGCGCCGCCGACTGGATGCGCGGCGGCGCCGACCCCGGCATGCGGTGGCTGCGGCCCGGGCATGCGCGGTGGCCGTGACCCAGGGCACGCGGTGGCGGTGGGGCCGGAAACTCGTGAGCGGGCGCCGACGGCAAGTGGCATTGTGGACGCTGATGTGCGCGCCGGTGCCGACCGGAACGCCGACCGTGCCCTGTTCGTCGACGACGAAGGAGATCTATGTCCGCCCCGAATCTCACCCGCGACCAGGCGGTCGAACGCGCCGCGACGGTGGCCGTGCAGAACTACCGGATCGAACTCGACCTCACCGACCAGCCGCGAAGCGCGGGCTCGGAAGTGTCGGACACCTTCGGTTCGAAGACCACGGTCACCTTCACCGCCACCCCCGGCGCGAGCACGTTCATCGACCTGGTGGCGCCGCGGGTGCGCTCGGCCGTGCTGAACGGGACCCCGCTGGACATCAGCGACTACGACGAGTCGACCGGGATCACGCTGCCCGAGCTGGCCGCGACCAACGAGCTCGTCGTCGAGGCGGACTGCGAGTACTCGCACACCGGTGAGGGTCTGCACCGCTTCGTCGACCCGGCCGACGACAACGTCTACCTGTACTCGCAGTTCGAGACCGCCGACGCCAAGCGGATGTTCGCCTGCTTCGACCAGCCCGACCTCAAGGCCACCTTCGACATCGTCGCCACCGCGCCCGGTGACTGGCGGGTCGTCTCCAACGGCGCCACCGCCGAGGAGCACAAGGTCGGCGCGGTGGTGCGGCACACCTTCGCGACCACGCCGAAGATGAGCACCTACCTGGTCGCCATGATCGCCGGCCCGTACGCCACCTGGACCGACACCTACACCGACGGCCACGGCGAGATCCCGCTCGGCCTGTTCTGCCGCGCCTCGCTGGCCGAGCACATGGACGCCGAGCGGCTGTTCACCGAGACCAAGCAGGGTTTCGCCTTCTATCACGACAACTTCGGCGTGCCGTACGCCTTCGGCAAGTACGACCAGCTGTTCGTGCCGGAGTTCAACGCGGGCGCGATGGAGAACGCGGGCGCGGTCACCTTCCTCGAGGACTACGTGTTCCGCTCCAAGGTGACCCGCGCGTCCTACGAGCGCCGGGCCGAGACCGTGCTGCACGAGATGGCGCACATGTGGTTCGGCGACCTGGTCACCATGAAGTGGTGGGACGACCTGTGGCTCAACGAGTCGTTCGCGACCTTCGCCTCGGTGCTGTGCCAGGCCGAGGCCACCGAATACACCAGCGCCTGGACCACGTTCGCGAATGTGGAGAAGTCCTGGGCCTACCGCCAGGACCAGCTGCCCTCGACCCACCCGATCGCCGCCGACATCCCCGACCTGCACGCGGTGGAGGTCAACTTCGACGGCATCACCTACGCCAAGGGCGCCAGCGTGCTCAAGCAGCTCGTCGCCTACGTGGGGTTGCAGCCGTTCCTGGCCGGGCTGCGCGCCTACTTCGCCGAACACGCCTACGGCAACGCCACCTTCGACGATCTGCTCGCCGCGCTGGAGCAGGCGTCGGGACGTGACCTGTCGGATTGGGGCGCGCAGTGGCTCAAGACCACCGGCCTGAACATCCTGCGCCCGGACTTCCTCGTCGCCGCCGACGGCACGTTCGCGAGTTTCGCCGTGGTGCAGGAGGGCGCCGAGCCCGGTGCCGGTGAGCACCGGGTGCACCGCATCGCGATCGGTGTCTACGACGACGTCGACGGCAAGCTGGTGCGCACCCACCGTGTCGAGCTCGATCTCGACGCGACCGGGCGCACCGAGGTGCCGGAGCTGGCCGGGGTGCCGCGCGGTCAGCTGGTGCTGGTCAACGACGACGACCTCACCTACTGCTCGCTGCGCCTGGACCCCGACTCGCTCGACGTCGTGGTGCAGCGCGTCGGTGACATCGCCGACTCGCTGCCGCGCACGCTGGCCTGGTCGGCGGCCTGGGAGATGACCCGCCAGGCCGAGATGAAGGCCCGCGATTTCGTCGCGCTGGTGCAGCGCGGGATCGGCGCGGAGTCCGAGATCGGCGTGGTGCAGCGGCTGCTCATGCAGGCCGCCACCGCCATCTCCAGCTACGCCGAGCCGGGGTGGGCCGAGCAGGAAGGCTGGCCCGGCTTCGCCGACCGGCTGCTCGAGCTGGCCCGCGCGGCCGAGGCGGGGTCGGACCATCAGCTCGCCTTCGTCAACGCCCTCACCGGCGCGAAGCTGGAGCCGCGCCACACCGGCGTGCTGACGCAGCTGCTCGACGGCGATGCCGCGGCGGCCGGGCTGGCCGGGCTCACCATCGACACCGACCTGCGCTGGCGCGTCGTCACCGCCCTGGCGGCGTCGGGGCAGATCGACGCCGACGGGGTCGACGCGCCGACCATCGACGCCGAGCTGGCGGGCGACCCGACCGCGGCGGGCAAGCGCCAGGCCGCCGCGGCGGCCACCGCGCGGCCGATCGCCGAGGTGAAGGCGCAGGCCTGGAACACGGTGATGGGCGACGATTCGGTGCCCAACATCACCGCCCGCGCCATCGTCGGCGGCTTCGCGCCCGCCGGGCAGGGCGCGTTGCTCGCGCCGTACGTGGACAAGTACTTCGCCGACATCCCGGCAGTGTGGGAGCGCAGGTCCAGCGAGGTCGCCCAGACCGTCGTCATCGGCCTGTACCCGCACTGGGCCATCAGCGAGGACGCGGTCGCCAAGGCCGACGAGTTCCTGGCGGGCGATCACCCGCCGGCCCTGTACCGCCTGGTCTCCGAGGGTCGTGCCGGGATCGAACGGTCGCTGCGCGCACGCGAATTCGACGCCAAGTAGGTGACACCAGGACAGGCCCCGATCCCCCGCGGATCGGGGCCTGTCGTGTTCTCGCTGTGGCTCAACACATTTCGCCACGTCGGCGGATCCGGCGGGTAGGCTCCGACCCGGGGGATCACCTCCATGTCGGTCTTCGAAGGAGAAGCGGGATGGAAACCATCGCTGTCGAGCGGGTGATCGCGGCGCCGATCGATCAGGTCTTCGACTGGTGCGCGACCACGACGAACTACGAGCGCTCGTTCTGGGTGCTGCGCAACCGGCTGGCCCACCCCGGTCAGGGCGCGCCGTACGGGGTCGGCGCGATCCGGCGGCACACCTGGCTGATCGGCCACCTCGAGGAACGGATCACGCGCTACGATCCGCCGTTCTCGTTCGACTACCTGGTCACCCGCAGCGTTCCGCCGTCACGGCACGAGGGCGGCACCATGACCTTCACGACCGTGCCGGGTGGCACGCGGGTCGTCTGGACGACCACCATGGAGGCGAAGGTGCCGCTGCTCGCCGGACCGGTCACGCGCAGGCTGGCGGCGCCGGTGGTCGCCAGGATCTTCGGGCAGATCCTCGACATCTGCGCGAAGGAGCTGACCGTGGCCGAGCCGACCGCGGGCTGATCGAGCGCCACCCCGGCGGGCCGCCTCTGCTGCTGTGAGCGGATCTGCCGGGAGCAGCAACGGCGGCGAAACCCGGTGCGCGCGAGGCACCGTGGACGCATGGCACACGACGACAAGACCCCGATGTTCAGCTGGCGAGCCCGCGAACAACTGTTCGGCCGCCGCATCCTCGTGCTCGACGGCGCGCTCGACGACGACAACGGCACCCTGCTGATCACCCAGCTGCTCACGCTGGCCGCGCAGAGCCCCGAAGCCCCGATCTCGCTGTGGATCCACTCCCCCGGCGGCTCGGTGCCCTCGATGCTCGCCATCCGCGACGTGATGCGGCTGGTCCCGTGCGAGGTCTCCACCCTGGCCCTCGGGTTGGCGTGCAGCGCTGGGCAATTCCTGCTCTCCTCCGGCACGCCCGGGCGCCGGTTCGCGCTGCCGCACGCCCGCATCCTCATGCACCAGGGCTCGGCCGGCATCGGCGGCAGCGCCGTGGAGGTCGAGGTGCAGGCCGACGATCTGCGCTACACCGTCGACACCGTGCTCGGCCTGATCGCCGCCGACACCGGCCAGCCGTTCGACCGGATCTACGAGGACTCCCTGCACGACCGCTGGTTCACCGCCACCCAGGCCAAGGACTACGGCTTCATCGACCACATCGTCGAATCCTTCGACCAGGTCGTCCCCAACCGCCACCGCATCGGCATCACGGCCTGAGCCACGGTTCCCGCAGAGGAGATACTCATGACCAGCTACACCATCCCCAATGTCGTGTCCCAGCATCGCGGCGGTGAACGGATCACCGACATCTACTCGCACCTGCTCAGCGAGCGCATCGTCTACCTGGGCACACCCATCGATTCCGGTGTCGCCAACGCGCTGATCGCCCAGCTGCTGCACCTGGAATCCGACAGCCCCGGCCAGCCGATCAGCCTCTACATCAACTGCGAGGGCGGCGACCTGTCCGCCATGCTCGCCGTCTACGACACCATGAGTTTCATCAAGGCGCCCGTGCACACCACCTGCGTCGGCCAGGCCATCGCGGTCGGCGCTGTGCTGCTGGCCGGTGGCGCGGCCGGGCATCGCGCGATGCTGCCGCACACCCGGATCGTGTTGCACCAACCCGCGACTCGCGGCCAGGGCACCATCCCGGACCTGATCCTGCAGGCCGACGAGATCGTCCGGATGCGGGCGGCCATCGAGGCGATCCTGTCCAAGCACACCGGGCAGACGCCGGAGACCCTGCGCCGCGACACCGACCGGGACCGGGTGTTCACCGCCGAGACGGCGCTGGAATACGGCCTGGTCGACCTCGTATTGCACGAGCGGGAGTGAGCGCCGAGCTCACTGCTTTTCGATGCGGTCCAGGTAGGCCCGGCGCACGGTGTCGTCGACCCGGGTGATCGCGGCGTCGTCGTGGGCGGCCTTGCGGAAGACCCGCATCACCGGCTCGGGCACCAGCCCGGCGGCATCGGCCATCAGCCCGACATACGACGGCACCGCGATCTCGGCGGCCCTGGACTTCACGCTGCGGACCACGGCGGCGGCGATGTCCTCGGGATCGACGGCGGGCAGGATGCCGTAGTCGATGCCGGAACTGAGCTCGGTGCGCACCGCCGAGGGCAGCACCGCGCTCACGCTCACGCCGGTGGCGTCCATCTCCAGCCGGGTCGCCGCGGTCAGCCCGACCACCGCGAACTTGCTGGCGTTGTAGACCGCCAGGCCCTTGATCGGGAACTTGCCCGCGAGCGAGGCGACATTCACGACGTGGCCGTAGCCGCGCTCGACCATCCCCGGCAGGGCCAGCCGCATCCCGTGGATGACGCCGTAGACGTTGACGTCCATGGTGAGCTGGTCGATCCGGTCGGCCTGCTCGAGGAAGGCGCCGTTGGGCATCACGCCCGCGTTGTTCACCAGCACGTCCAGCGGTGCGCCGCGCCAGGTCTCGGCGGCCGCGAGGAACGCCGCGTAGGAGCCCTTGTCGGTGACGTCGAGGACATGGCCCATCGCCCGGTCGCCGAGTCCGTCGGCGGCCTGCACCGCCAGCGCCTCGTCGAGATCGCCGAGCGCGACATAGGCGCCCCTGGCGGCGAAGGCCGCGGCGGTGGCCAGGCCGATGCCGCGCGCGGCGCCGGTGATCGCGACCAGCGCGCCGTCCAGATCAATCCGTGGGTAGCTCATGCGGGGACCGCCATCTCGTCGTCGTGGGTGATGCTGAAGTCGTCGGGGTCGAAGGCGCTGACCCGGCGGGTCAGTTCGCCGGTGGACCAGGGCCAGCTGAAACTGTTGCGGCCGTTGGCGTCCAGGTAGTAGCTCTGGCAGCCGCCCGCGTTGTAGACGGTGCCGGTGAGCGCGGCCTGCACCTGGTCGACGTAGCGGGCCTGGACCTCGGGGCGCACGTCCAGGATCGCCCAGCCGCGGCGCCGGGCGCTCGCGATCGCCGAAACCAGGAAGTCGACCTGCGCCTCCAGAATGGCGAAGGCCGAGGAGTGGCCGGTGCCGAGGCTGGGGCCGAGCACGGTGAACGCGTTCGGGAAACCGGTGGTGACGGTGCCGAGGTAGGCCTCGGGCGAGCCCTGCCAGTGCTCGGCCATGGTGCGGCCGTCGGCGCCGCGCACGATGTCGGCCAGCGGGGTGTCGAGGATGTGGAAGCCGGTGCCCAGGATGACGGCGTCGACCTCGGCGGTGCTGCCGTCGGCGCCGAGCACGGTGCTGCCGCGGAACTCGGCGACGGCGGTGGCGTGCACGTCGACGTTGTCCTGGGTGAGCGACTGGAGGTAGCTGTTGGAGAACAGGATTCGCTTGCAGCCGAGCAGGTAGTCGGGGGTGAGCTTGGCGCGCAGCTGCGGATCACGCACCACCGCGCGCAGATACGCCGAACCGACCTTCTGCACGGTCTGCATCAACGGCCGCGGATTGCGGAACGCCACCCCGAGCGCTTCCATCAGCCCGTACTCGACCGAGCGCAACGCCTTGTGCGCGAACGGCAGCCTGCGCATCACCCGCTTCTCGACGGCGGGCACCGGATGGTCGAGCTTGGGCAGCACCCACTGCGCGGTGCGCTGGAACAGGTGCAGCTCGGCGACCTCGGGCTGGATGGCGGGCACGAACTGCACCGCCGAGGCGCCGGTCCCCACCACGGCGACGCGCTTGCCGCGCAGGTCGTAGTCGTGGTTCCAGCGCGCGGAGTGGAAGACCTCGCCGGGGAATTCGGCCAGGCCGGGGATGTCGGGGAAGCGCGGTTCGTTCCACGGGCCGGCGGCCGAGACGACGAACCGGGCGGTCAGCTCCCCGGTGCTGGTGTCGAGGCGCCACCGGCGGTCGGTGTCGTCCCAGCGCGCGCCGAGCACTTCCACGCCGAAGCGGGTGCGCGCGGCCAGACCGTTGTCGCGGGCGACCCGGTCGACGTAGGCGAGGATCTCGGGCTGGGTCGCGAACAACCGCGACCATTCGCTGTTGGGCGCGAAGGAGAACGAGTACAGGCCCGAGGGGACGTCGCAGGCGCAGCCCGGATAGGTGTTGGCGCGCCAGGTGCCACCGAAGGTCTCGGCCTTCTCGAGGATCACGACGTCCTCGACGCCCGCCTCGGCGAGCTTGATGGCGGCGCAGATACCCGAGATACCCGCACCGATCACGACCACGTCGTGGTGACTCATACGATTTCTCCTTCGACAGCAGATGTCCGGATCGCGTCGGCGACCCGGGCGGGGACGGTCCGGCGGGCGGCGGCCAGGGTGGCCGGACGCCGGGCGGAGTCCATGAAGTTGGCGCCCATGGCCGCGAGTTCGGCGGGTCCTGGCTCGACCCGGATCACCCGGGTGCCCCGCGCGCGCAGCAGCGCCACCTCGCGATCGAGGCCGCGCGTCATCTGGCCGCGCAGCAGTCGTTCGACCCGGCTCAGGCCGGTGGCGGGCGCGCCGCCCTCGGTGGTCATCGGCGCGACGACCACCACCTCGTCGAGGTCCAGCGGGGCCAGCAGATCGGCCGACACCGAGGACACCGCGCCACCGTCGACGAACGGGCGGCCGCGCACCGGCACCGGCGGGAACCAGCCGGGGATGGCCCAGGAGGCGGCGATGGCGGTCCCGAGGTCGACCGTCGGCGCGCTCGGTGACCCGAAGGCGACCCGCTCGCCGGTGCGCGGGTCGGCGGCGACCAGCCAGGCCGCCGGATGGTCGACCCACCCGCCGCGCGGGGTCAGCGCCCGGCCGAAGGCGCGCAGCCAGTCGGCGTCACCGCGACCCTTCGGCAGCAGTCCGGCCAGCGCGGTGTAGACCGATCCGCCGCGCACACCGGCGCCGATCAGCCCGAGACCGGGCAGTCCGAGGCCGGGCACCGGCGGCGTCATCCCCGGGTCGACGGCCACATGCCGGGCCAGGACCGGATCGGCACCGGGCGCGCCGTCGAGCGCGGCGAGCAGGTCGGCCGGGGTTCGGCCCGCGCCGAGCGCGGCGACGATCTCGGCGCCCGCGGAGGTGCCGATCAGTACGTCGGCGGTGCGGACATCCCAGCCGAGCCCCTGTTCGACGGCGTCGAGGGCGACCGCGGTCCAGGCGAAGCCGAGGATGCCGCCGCACCCGATGGCGAGGCCACGTCGTGTAGTCATAACTCGGATACTAACGGTATTCGAATTCCAGCGGTACCCCGACTTGCTACACTTTTGCCGTGGCCGCCCGGATGACACGTAAGGAATCGCACGCTCAGACCCGCGAACGATTGGTCGAGACCGCCAAGCGACTTTTCCTCGCGGACGGCTACAACGTGACCTCCCTCGAGAAGGTGGCCGCCGAGGCGGGCTTCTCCAAGGGCGCCGTCTACTCGAACTTCGCCACCAAGCACGAACTGGGCCTGGCCGTGATCGATGTCGTGCACGTGGAGCGCGCGCACTCGCTCAGCGAGGCGGTCATGAGCCACGACACGATGACCGAACGGATCGAGGGTTTCGCGCGCTGGGCCGACGAGAACATCGGTGATGTCGGCTGGACGGCGCTCGAGGTCGAATTCGCCACCAGTACCCGGCACATGCCGGAGGTGCGTACGGAGCTGGCGGCGCGCAGGCGGTCGATGACCGCGGTACTCGGCTCGCTGATCCAGGTCCAGGCCGACGAGATGGGTTTCGAGCTGCCGATCTCGGCCGACGACGCCGCCGTGCAGCTGCTCTCACTCGGTATCGGTCTCGGCGTGCAGCGCGCGATCGACCCCGAGATGCCGGTCAGCGCGCTGGTCGACCTGCTGCGCAGCCTGCTCGAATCGGTCCGGACGGCGTAACCGCCCGGCTCAGGCCACCATGAGCACGGCGTTCGGCGCGAACGAGTTCTGCACGGGCGCGGGCTGCGCGTGCGTGCCGATTCCACGGTCACCGCCGACGACGACGGCCCTGGCCGGGACCCGGCCACGCAGCGACTCGGCCACCTGGGCGACCAGATCGCTCAGCGAGGTGTCGAGCGCGCCGGCGAGCGCCGCGATCATCTCGCTGGACGGCTCCTTGCGGCCGCGCTCGACCTCGGACAGGTACTGCGGGGAGATGCCGGCGCGACCGGCGGTGTCGACGAGCGTGGAGCGTTGCTCGAGCCGCAGGGTCCGCAGCCGCTCGCCGAGGGCTTCGCGCCACAACGGTTCGGGGCGCGGCCGCCGTTCGCCGCGTCCGCCCGGAATCACCCGCAACCCGCTGTGTTCGCCCATACGTCGAGCGTAGGGACACCGGTCCCGACACACCCGGTTCTTCTGCTGTGGGCGTAACTCAGCGGGTGATGCCGAAGCGGGTGTCCACCCAGCCGAGCGCGTCGGCGAAGGACGCCGCCACGATGCCGCTGTGGTCGACGTCGTCGAACTTGCGGTAGTCGACGGATTGGCCGTTGAGCTGCTGCTCGGCCACCATCGCGTCGGTCGACTTCAGCGGCACGGTCATGTCGGAGCGGCCCTGCAGGACCAGCACCGGCGCCGCGAAACGCAAGGCGCTGGGATCGTTGTCGTCGAGGACCCGCAGCAGACCGGACAGATCGCCGTCCTTCGTGAACACGTCCTTCGCCGAGAGCCCGCCCCACTTGCTCCGATCCCGCAGTCCCGCGGTGCATTCGGAGTCGGCGAGCGGCAGCATCGAGACCGCGCGCCCGGTGAGGAACCGGCCGGGATCGACATCGGTGACGGTCTGCGCGCCGCGCACCAGCAGCGGCACGTACAGCGAGACGTCCCCGGTGCCGAGCTTGCCGAGCGGATTCGACACCGCCCACTTCGCCATCCTGATCTGTTCGCCCAGATGTGAGGCGGGTGCCAGCGCGACCGCGCCCAGCAGTTCCGCGCCGGGCGCCCACCCGCCCGCCGCGCTCGCGGCGAACAGGGCGGCGTGCCCGCCCTGCGAATGTCCCATCGCCACCCAGCGGGTGCCCACTGTCCGGTCGACTTCGCGTGCGGCCGTGGCGATATCGCTCATCGCTCGCTGTTCGGTCTCGCCGATCAGATAGCCGTGGTCGCCCGGCGTGCCGAGGCCGAGATAGTCGGTTCTGGCCACGGCGTAGCCCTTGGCGACCCAGCGGGCCTGGTCGTCCCGGCCCGGCGACGACCCCTCCGTACGCGAGGGCGCGCACGCGTCGGCGACACCGTTGGTGCCCGGCGCCCACGAGAGCAGCGGCCACCCGCCCGCCGGTGGCGTCCCCTCCGGCACGGCGAGCGTGCCCGACACCGCGACGGGTCGGCCCTGCGCGTCGACCGATCGGTAGAGCACCAGGAAGTTGCGGGCGCCCGGCACCGCCTGCGACCCGGTGACCGGTTGCGTCCGGATCACCGACCCGTGCGGGCCCGGAATCGATTCCGCGGGTGGCGAATAGAAGTCCGACCGTGGCGCTCCCACGACCTCGGCCGCGCTCGCCGTGTCCGATGCGCAGGCCGCGGCGGGCCAGGCCAGGCAGGCCACCGCGGCGGCCGTGATCACCCGGGCGATTCCCGTCTGCATGTTCCCCCCACTGCCACCGAACGGCCGCCCCGCGCGACCGGTAAACCGCCGATCAGGTTACTCGATGCCGCGTGGACGGCCGGGCGCCGCTCGTCGCCCGGCCGTCCGTCGGGCTCAGCGCAGGGTCCGGCCGAGGAAGTCGCGGATCAGCGCGGCGATCTCCGGTCCGTGCGTCTCCAGGGCGAAGTGGCCGGCGTCGAGCAGGTGCAGTTCCGCGTCGGGCAGGTCGTTCAGGTAGGCGCGGGCACCGTCGGCACCGAAGATCTCGTCGTGCTCACCCCAGGCGATCAGGGTCGGCGGGCGATGCTCGGCGAAGTACTTCTGGAACGCGGGGTAGCCGTCGAGGTTGTTCTTGTAGTCGAAGAACAGCTGCAGCTGGATCTCCTTGTTGCCGGGGCGATCCAGGTAGGCCTGGTCGAGAGTCCACGTGTCCGGGCTGACCAGCGACAGCCGGTCGGCCGGAACACCGTGCGTGTACTGCCATTTCGTGGCGTCGAGCTCGAGCAGCTTGCGCACCTCGGGTTCATGGGTGACACGGTCGGTCGCGTGCGCGAACAGCACCTCCCAGAACGGCGTGAAGCCCTCCAGGTAGGCGTTGCCGCTCTGGGTGATGATCGCGGTGACCCGCTCCGGGTTGCGCGAGGCGATGCGCAGCCCGATGGGAGCGCCGTAGTCCTGGATGTAGATCGCGAAGCGATCGATGCCGAGGGTGTCGAGCAGGTCCAGGGTGATGCCGGTGAGCGCGTCGAAGGTGTAGTCGAACTCGTCGACACCCGGCGCGGCCGACTGGCCGAAGCCCAGGTGGTCGGGCGCGATGACGTGGTAGTCCTCGGCGAGGACCGGGATCAGGTTGCGGAACATGGCCGAGCTCGTCGGGAACCCGTGCAGCAGAAGCACAGTGGGACGTTCCGGGTCGCCCGCTTCGCGGTAGAAGACGGTGTGTCCCTGGATCTGGACGGTGTTGTGCCGGATCTGGCTCATGATGAATCTCTCTTTCTCGGTGGGTTCTTACTCGGACCAGGCGGAGTTCTGGATGACCTCGACGAAGTCGCCGCGCCGGAAGCCGGGGACGAAATGGGCCAGCACATCGGCTTTCACGGTGCCGAAGGTGGTGTCGGGGCGGTCGCGGATGCCGTCGGTGAAGGCGGCGAGGATCTGGCGTTTGAAGTCGGGGCGGGGATGCTCGGCGACCACGGCGTCGCGCTGTCGGTCGGAGATCGCGTCGTAGCCGATCCCCAGCACGTCCAGCTCGACGCCGCGCGTGACCAGCGCGATCTCGGGCGCCATGTGCAGGGGGATCTCCGGGGTGGTGTGCAGGGCGATGCCGGTCCAGGCGAGTTCGGCCAGGCAGTCGGCGATGCCGTGCGCGCGTCGGGGTGTTCCTTTCAGGCGGTGACCGGTTCGCGGCGGCGAACCGGAGTGATCAGGGCCGCGGCGGCGACGGTGAAGACCAGGCCGAGCGCGAAATAGCCGCGGTAGCTGTCGGTGAGGGCGTGCACCGCGGTGGCCACGGCGAGGCCGGTGGCGGCGGCGAGCTGGTGGATCACCCAGGCCGGGGCGAGCGTGCGGCCCATCCGGGCCGGGTCGAGGCCGCGCGAGAGGATCGCCATGGTCAGCGGGATGACCGGGAACGAGGCGATGCCGAACAGCACGGCCACCACGACCAGCACCTGCGGGCCGGGGATGAACACGGCGGGCAGCAGGGCGGCCAGGCGCACCGAATACAGCACCCGCAGCAGGGGTTCCGGCGGGTAACGCCGCAGCAGGCGCACCATCGCGGCCGAGGTGAGTCCGGCCGCGAGGGCAGCCAGCGCGACGAGCCTGCCCGCGCCCGCCACCGACCAGCCCTGCTCCACCGCGTGCTTGGGCAGCATCAGCACGACCACGTACAGGGTCGCCGCGTGTAACCCGAAGGACACCAGCACTTTCCACCGGTCGGCCAGCGACTCCCCGGCACCGGCGACCGTCGCCGCCCGCTGATCCGTCGGCAGCAACCGCCACAGCACGGCGGTCGCGCCCAGGCCGATCGCGCCGAGCAGCGCGAAGGTGCCGCGCACGCCGATCGGCTCGAACAGCGCCGTGGCCGCCCACGGCGTGATCAGCTGACCCAGGTTGATGCCGATCGCCGCGCGCGCCATGGCGGGTCCGGCCTGCGCGCCGTGCGCCCGGCCGAGCAGGGTGGTCACGGTCAGCGTCGAGGAGGACGCGAAGCCGAGGCCGCCGAGCACCATGTAGGCCGCGACGAACTGCCAGGTCTCGGTGACCGTGGCCAGCACCAGGTAGCTGCTCGAGATCAGGGTGAGCCCGCCGATCAGCACGAGCTTGGGCCCGAACAGGTCGAGCAGCCTGCCGATGCCCTGCTGCGCCAGCCCGGTGACCGCGGTGCCCAGCGCGGCGGCGACGGCCAGCGCTGTCGCCGAGACGCCGTACGCGGCGGCGGTCGGCGCGAAGAACACGCCCATCGTGAAGTTCAGGCCGAACGACACGGTCATCGCGGCGAGTCCGGCCCAGGCGAGGTGTTCACGTCGCATGCCGTCACCTCCTAACTATCTAAAGTGATTTGACTGGTTATAACTGGCCGCAGTCGGCGGCATTCCCGCCGCCGGACATCAATCGCGCGCGGAATCGCCTCGCAGGTGGGCGATCTCGGCCTCCAGTTCGCCGATCCGATCCCGCAGGACCTGCATCGCCTCGGCGACCGCCGCGCGCGGGAACAGCGGCGGAATGTGCTGGCGGCAGTTCCAGTCGAATGCCTCGACCTCGATCAGCACCGCGCGCTCGACCCGCGCCGGGTATCCCTCGATCGTGAGCGCGGCGATCAGTTCCGGATCGTCGGCGGCCTCGACCACCCGCGCCCGGCCGAAGATCTTCATCCGCGTCTGCGTGGCGTAGTCCATCAGGAACAGCGAGACCCGGTCGTCGTGGTCGAGATTGCCGCGACTGATGTACTGCTTGTTGCCGCGGAAGTCGGCGAAGCCCAGCGTGCGCTCACCGAGGACCTTCAGGAATCCCGGTGCGCCACCGCGGTGCTGGATGTAGGGCCAGCCGGTCTCGCCGACCGTCGCCAGGTAGAAACTGTCCCGCTCGCCGATGAACCAGGCCTCGTCGGGCCCGATCCGGTCGGCGACCTCGGGCACCTGCGCCATCCGCTCGTAGCTGCGCAGGCTGCCGTGCGCGCGCTGATGCGCACGCACCAGCGGAGTGAACGCGACCTGCGCGTAGTGCCCGGTCACGACTACCCCTTCGCCCGTTCGGCATCGCTCCCGGTGACGACGCGGACCCGCCGCGGCGCCAGTCGCGCTCGGATCGAACCGAATCCGGCGTGCGCGGCGCGGCCGGACGGCGGGACGGTGTGGAAGGTCATGGGCTCGCCCTTTCGGTTCGTGAGGATGGCTGGCATCGCTCTAACCATCTAACAACAGATAGAAGGTTAGACCGGAGGTGTTTGATTCCCGGTTCGGGGAAAAACTTTCGGATGGGCGACGAAACGCCTTCGCGGCGTACTCAGAACCTACGGCGCGAGCGGGGCGGCGACGGCGGACCGCTGACGCCGCGCAGCGGACTTTCCGCGCCAGCCCGTCCGGCCGGAAATTCGGTTGGGGCACCACGACCGCCGTGGACTAGCATCCGCTGGTGATCGACAGCACCATCCCGGTACGCACCGCCCGGCTGATCCGGGCGACCGCACGGGATGTCGGGGTCACCGAGGCCGAGCTGCGGCATCTGCCAGGCCCCGATCCCGCGGGCATCGCCGACGGACTGTCCCGCATCCCCACCGAATCGACCTGGCGCATCTGGGAACTCGTCGACGCGGCCGGCGGTCCCGGCGCCGGGCTGCGCGCGGGCGCGGCCACCGAGCGCGGGCAGCTGCTCGAATGGGACTACCTGTTCACCAGCGCGCCCACCCTGGCCGAGAGCGTCCGCGCCGCGTTCGATCTGCGGGCACTGGTCACCGATCCGGGCGTCGGCTGGACCGTGCGCGAGGACGGCGGACTGCTGGTCCTGCGGTTCGACGCGATCGAGCCGGATCCGCTGCTGGCTCCGGTCGAGGACTTCGTCCTGACGACGGTGCTGCGGCGGATGCGCGAGGCCACGCGCACGGCGATCACGCCCGTGCACGTCGCGCTCAGCCGGCGCGCGCCCGCCACCCGGCAGCACCTCGTCGACGTCTTCGGCACCCGGCAGATCGACTTCGGCGCCCCACGCGCCCAGCTGACCTTCCTCGACGTCGCCGCGCTGCCCACCGGCACCGACCCGCACCTGGGCGCCCTGGTGCGGCAGCACGCCGAGCTCGCCCTCGCCACCTCCGGCCCCGTCCCCACCTACCGAGAAGCGCTGCGCGCCGCGATCCTCGACGAACTCGCCGCGGGCGACCTCGAACTCCCCGCCGTCGCGGCCCGCTTCGCCGCCAGCCCACGCACCTTCCAGCGCAGGCTCGCCGAGGCGGGCACCACCTGGCGCGACGAAGTCGACGCCGCCCGCCGCGAGCGCGCCGAAGCGCTCCTGCGCGAGTCCGACCTCCCCGTCCAGTCCATCGCCGCCCGCCTCGGCTACAGCGACGCCCGCACCCTGCGCCGCTCCTTCCGGCGCTGGACCGGCCAGAGCCCGGACACCTTCCGGCGGGCCGCCGGGCCGGGAAACACGAACGGCGCGTTCACCCGAAGGTGAACGCGCCGTTCGGCGGAGAACGAACTAGCGGCCGATGGCCGCGGCCATCACGCGGACGGCGGAGATCAGGCCGTCGATCAGGTTGCCCTGACGGAACGACGCCAGCGCGGCGGTGACGCCCAGCTGGCAGATGCGATCGTTGGCACGCTCGGCGACGTTGGCGCCGGAGCGCACCTCGATGGCGTGCTGGTTCGGCGAGACCGCGATGAGCACCGAGTCGGCCGCCTCGGGGGTGTTCGGCAGGACCGCGTCGGCGCCGGCCGCCGGGTCGTTGCCGAGATCGCCGAGGTAGATGTTGAAGCGGACCTTGGTCGCGCGGGTCGCCTCGGTGAGCGCGTTGTCGAGCATGATGCGCTCACGGTCGGTGAACGGCACCTCGTCGAAGACGGTGCCCGGCTCGTGCACGCCCGAGACGCGGCCGCTGCTGGTCAGCGCGAATCCGTGCGGCAGGTCGGCTTCGACCACCGCAGGCCAATTAGAACTTGCCACTTGCCCGGCCTCCGATCAGCTCCGCGTTCGCGGCGTCGAGAGCCGCATGGCTGCCATGCGACTCGGCGGTGTGGTGACCCGCCGCGGCGGTCACCTCATCGGTAGCACTCCACAGCACCGGCTGGTGGGTCCACTTCTGCCCGAGCGCGAAGTGGGCCGGCTTCTCGCCGGGGAATGGCTTACCGAGATAGGACAAACCCGCGATCGCGAAGTAGATCGCGGCCGGGATGCCGACGAAGATCAGCACTGTCTCGAGAATGCTCACGGACCAACGGTAGACGATGCTGTGTAGTAGTTCATCCTCCGGCACTCCCGAAACCGCGTGTCCGCCCTCCTCAGACCAGCCAGGCCGCCGCGTTCGCGGGCAGCCGGTCGTCGGCGACCGGGGCGCTGGCCAGCAGCACTTCCCCCGGCGGCAGCTGGATCGGCCCGTCGGAGGCGTTGAGGACACAGATCAGTCCCCCGGGCCTACGGAAGGCCAGGCA
Organism: Nocardia sp. NPDC051833; assembly: GCF_040681225.1. Lineage (NCBI taxonomy): Bacteria > Bacillati > Actinomycetota > Actinomycetes > Mycobacteriales > Nocardiaceae > Nocardia > Nocardia sp. NPDC051833. The sequence goes on along the minus strand of NZ_JBFAYK010000004.1, from coordinate 225,452 downwards.
CCCGTCCGGGCTGCCGTACCACTCGATCCGGTCGCCCGCGAATTCCGGTCGCGTGCCGCGCACGTCGATCGCCAGCCGGTACAGCGACAGGGTCGAATGCAGGGTCTCCAGCTGGGCTTCCACCGTGCGGTCGGCCCAGTCGGCGGGGATCGGCAGCCACGGGGTGCCCGTGGTGAAGCCGAACGGCGTGGCCGCACCCTCCCACGGGATCGGCACCCGGCAGCCGTCGCGCCCGCGTTCGGTGTGGCCGGAGCGCTCCCACACCGGGTCCCGCAGCGCTTCCTCGGGCAGATCGTCGACATTGGGCAGGCCGAGTTCGGCGCCGTTGTAGACGAAGACCGCGCCGGGCAGGGCCAGCTCGACCATCATCATCGCCCGCGCCCGCGCCACCCCGGTCCGGCCGTCGCCGTAGCGGGTGACCTCGCGTTCGATGTCGTGATTCGACAGCGTCCAGGTCGGCGGGGCGCCGACACCGCTCACCGCGTCGAGCGAGTGCGTGATCGCCGCGCGCACGCCCTCGGCGGTGAACGGGGTCTCGGCCAGCCGGAAGTTGAACGCCAGGTGCAGTTCGTCCGGGCGCACGTACTCGCCGAAGCGGGTGTTGTCGTCGACCCACACCTCACCGATCGACACCGCGTGCGGGTAGTCGTCGAGCACCGTGCGGATGCGGCGGTGGATGGCGTGCACGCCCGGATTGTTGAAGCGGGGATCGTCGTCGTCGTGGACCAGCATCTTGGTCTCGACCTTCGCCATGTCGGGCAGCCCGTCGGGCTTGGCCATCCCGTGCGCGACATCGATGCGGAAGCCGTCGACCCCGCGGTCGAGCCAGAACCGCAGCGTCTTCTCGAAATCGGCGGCGACCTCGGGATTCTCCCAGTTCAGGTCCGGTTGTTCGGGCGCGAAGATGTGCAGGTACCACTGGCCCGGCGTGCCGTCCGGCTCGGTGACCCTGGTCCAGGCCGGGCCGCCGAAGATGCTCGGCCAGTTGTTGGGCGGCTCGGCGCCGTCGGGGCCGCGGCCGTCGCGGAACAGATAGCGGGCCCGCTCGGGGCTGCCCGGTGACGCCTCCAGCGCCGCGGCGAACCACGGGTGCTCGACGCTGGTGTGGTTGGGCACCAGGTCCATCGTCACCTTGATCTCGCGGTCGTGTGCCTCGGCGATCAGCTCGTCGAAGGCGGCCAGCCCGCCGAACAGGGGGTCGATGTCGCGCGGGTCGGCCACGTCGTAGCCGCCGTCGGCCTGCGGCGAGCGCATCACCGGACAGATCCACAGCGCGTCGATGCCCAGTAACTCCAGGTAGCCCAGCTTCTCGCGAACGCCGCCCAGGTCGCCGACGCCGTCACCGTCGGAGTCCGCGAACGAGCGTGGGTAGACCTGATAGAACACGGCGGTTGTCCACCACGGAGCGGTGCTGTTTTCCCCCGGCACCGGCGAGGCAGGTGTCTGTGTCACAACCGCAATATTGCCAAAGATTGCCCGGGATATTCCTACGGCGCGAGACTTTCTGCGAATCTGGCAAATCGCCAGCGTTCGCCACGCCGGGGTGAAACACCGGGGTAAACCTCGGCATCGAGCCGAAACCGCGGCGCCACCTGCCGGTCATCAGCGAACGCGGGGCACCCTCACCCTCAGCCGGGCGCGTTCTGCAGCGAGGCGGCCGCCATCTGGAAGTAGTCCATCAACTGCTTGCGGTGCGCGTCGTCCAGGATCGACGGCTCGATCTCGCCGACCGCGATGGTCATGCACCGCATCCAGGCGTCGCGCTCGAGCGGGCCGACGACGAACGGGTGGTGCCGCATCCGCAGCCGCGGGTGCCCGCGCTCGTCGGAGTAGGTGCGCGGACCACCCCAGTACTGCTCGAGGAACATCCGCAGCCTGCGCTCGGCCGGGCCGAGGTCCTCCTCCGGGTACAGCGGGCGCAGGATCTCGTCGGCAGCGACCTCGCGATAGAACACGGACACGATGCGGCGGAACGTCTCGGCGCCACCCACCGCTTCGTAGAACGAGGTCGTTGTCTGCTCACCTGAAGTCACGGCCTCCATTGTGCCCCGATGGCCCGGCGGGCGGCCGGGCGGCAGCCGCGGTCACGAACGCGCGGCCCTTCAACCACAGTTCACCCGAAAGTTTGAAAAATAGCCGTGCAATACCGGCGGAACCATGGTCAACTGGGGGGCAGTATCGGCCCCAGATACCACATGATCCTGCCAATCATGAAATTGAGGTCAAGATGAAGCAGCGACCAGGCGCCCGGTCACACGAGGCGCGCGCGCACCGACAACTCCAGCCCGCCGACGTCCACAATCGTGGCTCGGGGGCCATTCCGCTGCACATCTTGTCCGATCACCATCCGGGCGCACACGGTCATCACGACCTGCCGCATCACCCCGCGCCATTGCACCTTGCCGGAGACCACGACGCCGCCGCATGGCGCAAACGCCGGGTCCTCCTCCTCAACGCCACCTACGAGCCGCTCACCGCGCTGTCCGCGCGCCGTGCTGTCGTCCTGCTGATCTGCGCCAAAGCCGACGCCGTTCACGACAACCCCGAAGCCCCGGTCCTGCATTCGGCGGGTGCCGAAGTGGCGATTCCCTCCGTCATCCGGTTGCGCACCTATGTGCGCGTGCCCTATCGCGCCCGGGTGCCGATGACCCGTGCCGCGCTCATGCACCGTGACCGCTATCGCTGCGGATACTGCGGCGGCAAGGCCGAGACCATCGACCACGTGATCCCGCGCAGCCGCGGCGGCGAGCACTCGTGGGAGAACTGCGTCGCCAGCTGCGCCCCCTGTAACCACCGCAAGGCCGACAAGATGCTCACCGAGCTCGGCTGGACACTGCGCCATCCCCTGGTTTCCCCCAAGGGCCCGCACTGGCGGCTGCTGTCCACCACCGCCGACCTGGATCCGATCTGGTTGCAGTACCTCGGCGAAGGAGCCGCCTGACTCAGGGGCTCTCGATGACCATCGAGGCCCAGGTCCCCGGCTCGAGCGCCTCGAAGATGTGCGGAAGATCGCCCAGGTAGCGGACGTAGTCGCCGGGGCCGATCTCGATGGGCTCGTCCGCCGGGCCGACCAGCGCGCGCCCGGCGGCCAGCACCACGTGCTCGACCACGCCCGGGTTGTGCGGGTCGGAGCGGCGGGTGTGGCCGGGCTCGGCCGCGACCCGGTAGACGTCGCAGCGGGTGTGTGACTGGCCGGCTGCGAGCAACGTCACTCGGTAGTCCGCGTCGGCCGACGGTACCGGCGCGCCCTCGTCGGCGCGGATCACCTGGACGTTGGGCCGGGGCGGGTCCAGCAGCCGCGAGAACGGCATCTCCAGCGCGACGCACAGTGCCCACAGGGTTTCCAGGCTGGGATTGCCGGTGCCCGATTCCAGTTGGGACAGTGTCGATTTCGCGACGCCGGCCCGGCTCGCGACCTCGGTCAGCGACAAACCCGCGCGTGCGCGTTCGCGACGCAGCGACGCCGCGATCACCGCTTGGGGTGGTCCGGTCACCGGGTCCTGCCGGTCCATCTACGCCTCCTGGGAGCTGGCGATGTCGCGTTGACTTTACCCACCCGGCCCGTTCATTATGAGAAACATGCGTTCGATATGGCGAACACTCGATCGGCGAACCCTCACCGCCGTGGCCGCGGCCTGCCTGGCCGTCGGCCTCTTCGGCGTGTCCTACGGCGCGTCGACGATCGCGGCCGGATTCCCGGTCTGGATGCCGATCGTGATGGCGGTGACCGTGCTGGCCGGCGGGTCCGAGCTGCTGTTCTTCGGCATCGTCGCGGCCGGTGGCAGCCCGCTCGCCGCCGTGGTCGCCGGACTGCTGCTCAACGCCAGGCACCTGCCGTACGGCCTGTCCGCGCCGGAGGTGTTCGGCCGGGGCTGGCAGCGGGCGCTCGGCATCCACGTGCTCAACGACGAGTCGGTCGCGTTCGCGACCGCGCCCGGTGACCAGGAGCGCAAGCGCGCCGCGTACTGGGCCTGCGGCATCGGCGTCGCCCTGAGCTGGCCGCTCGGCGCGAGCATCGGCGCCGCCCTCGGTTCGCTCGTTCCCGACACCTCGGCCCTCGGCCTCGACGCGGTCTTCCCGGTCATCCTGCTCGCGCTCATCCTGCCCGCCCTGCGCGACCGCGCCACCCTGCGCCCGGTCCTGGTCGGCGCGGCTCTCGCCGTGGTCGCCGCCCCGTTCGTGCCCGCCGGGCTGCCGGTGCTGATCGCCCTGCTCGGCCTGGTGTTCGCGCTGCGTCCGCCGGAGAAAACCATCACCCCGACGGCGCAACCATGCTGACCTCGACCACTCCACCGGGCCTACGGACAACCCCGGCCCGAGCGATGTCCACCCGGCAAGCACCGTCGCCGCGGGCTGTACCCACCGCGGTCGCCAACGCTGCACGGCGGTGTGCCGCGTGAACACCCCGTACCTGCTCCCCGCGATGCTCGCCCTCGCCGTCGGCACCTACGCGCTGCGCTGGACCGGACCCGCCCTGCGGCATCGACTCCGCTTGTCGCCCAGGATGATCCACTTGCTCGACACCGGCGCTCTGATCCTGCTCGCGGCGCTGGTCGCGACAGCCACCCTCCCGACCGGCTCCGGTGACCTGGGCATCGCGCTGCCCGCCGGAGTCGGCGTCGGCGGCGTCCTCGCTTGGCGTCGCGCTCCTCTGCTGGTCACCGTGATCGCCGCCGCGGCGACCACGGCACTCCTGCGTCTGGCCGGCGTGCACTGACCCGGCTCACCATCCGGTGCCACCGCTCGCGACGCGTCGCCTCGCGGGTGTCCACCGACTGTGTCGTCGCACCGGGCAACACCGCCCCGGTGAACCCCACCGGGGCGCCGCGATGGCGGGGTGCTCGCGGTGTCCACCGGCGTCCTCGTCGCACCGGGCCACACTGTCCAGGCGAACACCCCATCGGGCGCCGCTACGGCGGGGTGCACTCAGGTGCCCACCGACGTTCTCGTCGCACCGGCCCACGCCGTCCGGGTGACCCACCGGGCGCCACGATATCGGGGTGCTCGCGGGTGTCCACCGACGTCCTCGTCGCACCGGGCCACGCCGCCCGGGTGACCACACGGGGCGCCGCGACGGCGGGGTGCACGCAGGTCCACCGACGTCCTCGTCGCACCGGACCAGGCCGTCCAGGTGAACACCCACCGGGCGCCGCGATGGCGGGGTGCTCGCTAATGCCGTGCGCCGGATCCGGCGGCGACGACCGCCGCTTCACTCGGTGGCACGTCGTCGACTCGGAAACGATGTCCGACCGGACTGGCACTATGTCGGCCGTGACCACCATCGAACGGCCGATGCCGCCCCTGGATGCCGATGAACGCGCGACCGCGGAGGCGTGGCTCGACTTCTATCGCGCGACGCTGGCGCTCAAATGTCAGGGCCTCGACGATGCCCAGTTGCGGATCGCGGCAGCGCCGTCGGTGCTGACACTGCTCGGTCTGCTCCAGCACATGGCCGAGGTGGAACGGAACTGGTTCCGCCGGGTCCTCGCCGGGGAGCAGGCGCCGCCGATCTACGACCCGACCGCCGACACCGCCGGACACGACGGCGGGTTCGACCTCGCCGACGACTCGTCCTACGACAAGGCCATCGCGATCTGGCACGACGAGATCGCCCAGGCCCGCCGCAACTGCGCCGCACGCGACCTGGACGACACCAGCCCGTTCCTGGACGGCCGGGTCAGTCTGCGCTGGATCTACACACACATGATCGCCGAGTACGCGCGCCACTGTGGCCACGCGGATCTCCTCCGCGAACGCATCGACGGCACCACCGGCGTCTGATCCGTCGCAGGCCCGCGGTTCTGCCGACCGCGCCGGGCCGGGCGGACGTCAGCTGGGCGACAACGGGATTCCGCCGCCGAGGCGACGCGCGACCGAACCGTAGCGGGCGTCGAGGCGCAGCCAGGTGCGGGTGGCGCGGACCCGGACCAGTTCCGTGGGCTGGATGCGGCGCGATTCGGCCTTCTCCCCCGCGTGCGGGATGAAATCCATGGCGGTGAGGGCGAAGACCACGCGCATCGGGACCTCGACGGCGAGATCGTCCGCGCCGGTGACGGTGAGCACCGACTGGTCGAGCAGCGAGGCGGGCGGGCCGTGGGCGCCGCCGTGCTCGCGGGCCAGGTCGGCTCCGCGCTCGGCCAGCTCGACGAGGGCCCGGGCCGGGACGTCGTCGACGTGGGTGAAGCCTTCGGCGGGTGGCAGCGCGCCGCGCCAGGCCGAGTCCATCGAATAGCCGAGGTCGATCGGATGACCGGTGCGCAGCCCCGCCAGCACCGTGTCGGCGCCGACGGTGACATCGTCGACGCCGAGCTCGGCGGTCACGGTGCGCACCGCGAGGGTCTCGAAACCTGTTGCGACCCACGCGGAGACGAGGCTGGAACCACGCCGCCGCAACCGGACGACGGCGGCGGCGTCGAGCCGGATCGCCCGGGTGAGGAAGGTGGCCAGGTTCTCGCGTTCGGCCGGATCGGGCGCGTGCAGCACCCGCTGTTCGGAGCTCACGGACGTCAGGCCCGCCACAGGGCCAGGTAGTCGCGTTCGGTGTCGCTGAGCCTGCGCAACCGCTGGGTCTCGATGTCGAACGCGGCGAGCTGGGTGGTGGCGGTGACCGCGGGTGTCGAATCCGGGGCGGCGCCGCTGGCGCGCACCTCGTAGCCGATCGTGAAATCGACCGCCCGCAACTGCTTGACCCACATGGCGATGTCGAGCGGGGTGTCCTCGTGCCGCAACTGACCCCGGTACTTCACATGCAGGTCGACCAGCACACAGCCCTGCCGCCCCATCGACGCCGTCGGCTTGTCCTCGTCGAACAGCCACGGAATCCTGGCCTCTTCCAGCAGGGTCACCATCCGCGCGTGGTTGACGTGCTGGAACACGTCCATGTCCGACCAGCGGATCTCGACCTTGGCGTGAAAGCGCTGGGGCAACACCAGGTTCGCCCCCGGCGCGGCCGTGGCTGTGTTCGGCGAGCTCGTCACCGTGGTACCTCCGATTGGGCGCCCACCCCGCTCACCATGCTCCGCACCTGTCGCGCGGCGACCGACAGTGTGGCGAGGTCGTGGGTCCCGGACTCGAACAATTCCGACAGGGCCGCGCGCGCACGACCCAGCCGGGACTGGTTCTTCGACTCCCAGTATGCAATTTTCTCGTCGGCCGTCTCCTCCGGGTCACCCGCGGACAGCACATCGAGGGTGAGCGAGCGCAGCGAACCGTACATGTCGTCGCGCAGCGCGAGCCGGGCCAGCGCGTGCCAGCGGTCGCCGCGTTCGAGGTGGCTGACCGCCTCGAGCAGCCAGTCGATCTTGAGGTGCTCGTTGAGCGCGTAGTACAGCGCGCCCACCTCGGTGCCGTCCCGGTCGGCGATATCGGCGATGTCGACGATGTCGAGCAGCGGGTACAGGCTCAGCAGCCCGAACACCTCGGTCGCCAGCTCGGTCGGCGCGCCACGGGCGATCAGTTCGGCCGCGCCCTGGGTGAGCGAGGTGACGTGGTGCCCGCGCAGCCAGCCCGGCACCTGCGGCGCCAGCTCCTGCACCCGGCGGTGGTAGCGGTTGATCTCCGCACCGACCGCGATCGGCTGCGGCCGGTTGCTGAGCAGCCAGCGCGAGGCCCGGTCCAGCGTCCGCTTGGACTCCAGCTCCAGCAGATCGCACACCCCGGCGGGCGCGTCGGCGCTGCGGATGCGCGCCCACACGTCGTGCAGCTCGAAGATCTCGGCGGCCGCGGCGAACGCGCGCACGGTATCGGAGGTGCTGGCGCCGACCTCCTCGTTGAGCCGGTGCGCGTAGGTGATGCCGGCGTAGTCGACGACCTCGTTGACGATCATCGTGGTGACGATCTCGCGGCGCAGCCGGTGCTTCTTGATCGCGGCGCCGAACCGCTCGCGCAGCGGCGTCGGGAAGTACAGCGGCAGCCTGCGCGCGAAGTAGACGCTGTCGGGCAGATCGGTGTCGAGCAGATCGGCCTTGAGCCCCAGCTTGACGTGCGCGAGCAGGTTGGCCAGCTCCGGCGAGGTGAGCCCGCGGCCCTCCTCGTCGCGCCGCTTCAGCTCGACGTCGGTCGGCAGCGCCTCCAGCTCACGATCCAGGCCGCGCCGCTGCTCGAGATCGTCGATGACGCGGGCGTGCACGCTGACCATCTGCGGCGCGTCGGTGCGCGCGATGCCGATCAGCACGTTCTGATCGACGTTGTCCTGCAACACCATCCGCGCGACCTCGTCGGTCATCGAGGCCAGCAGCGGATTGCGGTCGGCGGGCGCCAGCGCGCCCGCGCTCACCACGCCGTCGAGCAGCACCTTGATGTTGACCTCGTGGTCGGAGCAGTCGACGCCCGCGGAGTTGTCCAGCGCGTCGGTGTTCATCTTGCCGCCGCCCCGGCAGAACTCGATCCGGCCCAGCGCGGTGGCGCCCAGGTTGCCGCCCTCGCCGATCACCTTGACCCGCAACTGATTACCGTCGACCCGGACCGCGTCGTTGGACTTGTCGCCCACCTCGGCATTGGATTCGCTCGCGGCCTTGACGTAGGTGCCGATGCCACCGTTCCACAGCAGCTGGACGGGGGCGAGCAGGATCGCCCGCACCAGTTCCGGCGGCGTGAGCGCCTGCACCGAGTCGGGCAGACCCAGGGCGAGCCGGGCCTGCGGCGAGATCGGCACCGACTTCACGGTCCGCTCGAACACACCGCCGCCCGCGCTGATCAGCGACCGGTCGTAGTCGGCCCAGGAGGACCGCGGCAGCGCGAACAGCCGCTCGCGTTCGGCATAGGAGGTGGCGGCGTCGGGGTTCGGGTCGAGGAAGATGTGCCGGTGGTCGAACGCGGCGACCAGGCGGATGTGGCGCGAGAGCAGCATGCCGTTGCCGAACACGTCGCCGCTCATGTCGCCGACGCCGACGACGGTGAAGTCCTGGCTCTGGGTGTCGATGCCCATCTCGCGGAAGTGCCGCTTGACCGCTTCCCACGCGCCCCTGGCGGTGATGCCCATGGCCTTGTGGTCGTAGCCGGCCGAGCCGCCGGAGGCGAACGCGTCACCGAGCCAGAAGCCGTAGCGGGTGGCCACGTCGTTGGCGATGTCGGAGAAGCTGGCGGTGCCCTTGTCGGCGGCGACGACCAGGTAGGTGTCGTCGCCGTCGCGGCGGACCACCCGGGCGGGCGGCAGCACGGCGCCGGTGGCCAGGTCGACATTGTCGGTCACATCGAGCAGGCCGGAGATGAAGGTGCGGTAGCAGGCGACGCCCTCGGCGATGCTCGCCTGCCGGTCGACGGCGGGATCACCGGTGGCGGCGGGCGGGTTCTTCACCACGAAGCCGCCCTTCGCGCCGACCGGCACGATCACCGCGTTCTTCACCGCCTGCGCCTTCACCAGACCCAGGATCTCGGTGCGGAAGTCCTCGAGCCGGTCCGACCAGCGCAGACCACCACGCGCCACCGACCCGAACCGCAGGTGCACGCCCTCGACCCGGGGCGAGTAGACGAAGATCTCGAATTGCGGTCGTGGCTTGGGCAATTCGGCGATCTCGCGCGGCTCCACCTTGAACGACAGGTACTCGCGCGGGCGGTCCTCGGCGTCGACGACGTAGTAGTTGGTGCGCAGCGTCGCCTTGATCAGGCCGAGGATGGCGCGCAGGATGCGGTCGGCATCCATGCTGACCACCTGGTCGATACCGGCGCGGACCTTCGTCTCGAGCTCCACCGCGACCTCGGCCGAGACGGTGTCCGGATCGAACCGCGCGGCGAACAGGTCGACGAACGCGCGCGCGACCTCCGGATGTGCCAGCAGCACCCGGGCGATATTCACCTGGCTGTACGGGAAACCGGCCTGCTGCAGGTACTTCGCGTACGCGCGCAGGATCGCCACCGACCGCCACGGGAGTCCGGCCCGCAGCACCAGCTCGTTGAGGCCGTCGGCCTCGGCCCGGCCGTACCAGACCGCCTCGAAGGCCTCGGTGAACCGGGAGTGCAGCTCGTCCTCGTGGGTGGCCTGCTCGAGCAGTTCGGCGTCGAGGTCGCCACCGAGCGCGTTGCGCAGCAGTTCGGGGCGCGCTTGCAGGCCGAAGTCGTAGATCCAGCGCTCGGCGCCGGTCTCCAGTTCCAGCTGGTAGGGCCGCTCGTCGACCACCTCGACGCCGAGACTCTGCAGCACCGGCAGCACCTGGCTCAGTGAGACGCCCGATCCGGCGATGTAGAGGCTGAAGCGCCACGACCCGGGCGCGGCTTCCGGCTTGCGGTACAGGTGCTGACCGATGCCGCCCTCGGTGAGCCGTTCCAGCCTGCCGATATCGGCCAGCGCCCTGGCCGGACCGAAGTCCTCCTTGTAGCTTTCCGGGAACGCCTCCGAATACCGTTTCACCACAGCGGGATCCAGCACCGTGGAGGTGGAGACCGCGTCGTCGATCCGGTCGTCCCAGGTGTGGCTGGCGGCGTTCAGCAGGGCCTGCAGGCGCAGCCGGTTGTCCTCGGAGGTGTCGGGTGCCGCGGTGGCGTCGGCGGGCAGCGTGACCGTGAAATACACACTGGCGAGCTCGCTTTCGCTCACCCTCGCCGAGTAGTCGATGTCGGCGCCACCGAGCTCGCGAACCAGGATCTCCTGCATCTGCAGCCGCACGGCCGTGGTGTAGCGATCCCGCGGCAGGTACACCATGCAGGCCACGAAACGGCCGTAGCTGTCACTGCGCAGGAACAGCCGCACCTGCCTGCGCAGGGCGACACCGAGCACGGCAACCGCGGTGCGGCGCATCGCCTCGGTGTCGGCGGAGAAGAGTTCGGTCCGCGGGAAGGACTCGATCACCTCGAGCATGGCCTGCCCGGAGAACGAGTCCTTGTCGAACCCGGCGGCCTCGATCGCGGTCCGCACCCTGGTGTTGATGACCGGGATGTCGAGCACGTTCTCGTGCACCGCGCTGACGGTGAACACGCCGATGAACAGGTGCACGCCGACCACGGCACCCGCGTCGTCGACATCGGCGACACCGACGAAGTAGGGGTACACCGAGCGGTGCACGGTCGCGCGGACCAGGCCCTGGGTGAGCATCAGCAGCGGACGGTCGCCGCCGTTGATCGGCACCTGGAAGTCGGTGCCGATGTCGGCGCGCAGCACGCCGAGGCTCGCGCCGGCCACCTGCGTGGACACGGTGTGGCCGTGCTCGGTGTCGCGCCGGTAGCGCGCGTAGCCGAGCAGCGTGAAATTGCCGCGGGACAGCCAGCGCAGCAGCTGCGCGCATTCGGCCAGATCGGTGGCGGGGAACGGGGCCGAACCCGAGCCCGCGGTGCGGTCGAGCTGGTCGGCCAGCGAGCTCTGCACCCTGGTCATCGCCTCGGTGTCGTCGATGACCTGACGGACGTCGGCGACCACCTCGGGCAGCGTGCGTTCGATGTGGTCGAGCTGGGCCCGGCTGGTCGACGGGTGCAGCTGCAGGTGCATCCACGACTCCGGCTTGCCGGTCGCGCCGTTGCCGTCCACCTCGTGCGGCGCGGCGGTGACCAGCGCGCCGTGCTCGTCGCGGGTGACCTCGAAGATCGGGTGGATGACCTCGGTGACACTCACCTGCATCCGCCCCAGAGCCGCGGTGATCGACTCGACCAGCAGCGGCATGTCGTCGGTGACCAGCTGCACCGCCGCGCCCATGCCCGAGCCGTCGTCGGGATGGTAGACCCGCACCAGCGCCGTGCCGGCGGGGCGCTCGGCGGCCAATTCCATGTGCCGCCGGAAGATCTGATTGATGCCGGTGACCGGGAAGTCCGCGTCACCGGCGTCGACGTGTCGGAAATACGCCCCCTCGAGTGTCGCGAGATCACCGCGCAGACTCTGCGGGATTCCCGCGGCCCACGCCGCGCTCGACATTTCCGACGAGACCGTCATCGTTTCGCCCACTCCCATGGATTCGGTTCGCTTCGATTCCGCAACTCAGGTGACGCAAATTCGAGACTAGCCGGGGCTCCACGGACACGCGGAGGGAATTTCAGCTTGCCGCGCCGGTAACTTGGCCAACGTTCGGTGAACGCCGGGGAAGGCGTCGCTACCAGTCGTTTTCACGCGCTGACGCCGACGGCCCGGCGGAAGGATCATCGAGGATCGTTCCGCCGGGCCGCCGCAGCAAACTCTGGATCAGTCGCGGGTCAGCTTGCGGTGGGTCACGCGGTGCGGGCGCGCCGCTTCGGCACCGAGGCGGTCGATCTTGTTCGCCTCGTAGGCCTCGAAGTTGCCCTCGAACCAGAACCACTTGGCTTCGTTGTCGCTGTCGCCCTCCCACGCCAGGATGTGGGTGCAGGTGCGGTCCAGGAACCACCGGTCGTGGGAGATCACGACGGCACAGCCGGGGAACTGCTCGAGCGCGTTCTCCAGCGAGCTGAGGGTTTCGACGTCGAGGTCGTTGGTCGGCTCGTCGAGCAGGATCAGGTTGCCGCCCTGCTTGAGGGTCAGCGCCAGGTTCAGGCGGTTGCGCTCACCACCGGAGAGCACACCGGCCGGCTTCTGCTGGTCCGGGCCCTTGAAGCCGAACGCGCTGACGTAGGCGCGCGAGGGCATCTCCTGGTTGCCGACCTCGATGAAGTCGAGCCCGTCGGAGACGACCTGCCAGACGTTCTTGTTCGGGTCGATGCCCGCGCGGTTCTGGTCGACGTAGCTGAGCTTGACCGTCTCGCCGACCTTGACCTCGCCGCTGTCCGGCGCCTCCAGCCCGACGATGGTCTTGAACAGCGTGGTCTTACCGACACCGTTGGGGCCGATCACGCCGACGATGCCGTTGCGCGGCAGCGTGAAGGACAGATCCTTGATCAGCTGACGATCGCCGAAGCCCTTGTCGAGGTTCGACACGTTGACCACGATGTCGCCCAGGCGCGGACCCGCGGGGATCTGGATCTCCTCGAAGTCCAACTTGCGGTGCTTCTCGGCCTCCGCGGCCATCTCCTCGTAGCGACCGAGGCGGGCCTTGTTCTTGGCCTGCCGGGCCTTGGCGCCGGAGCGCACCCAGGCCAGCTCCTCCTTGAGGCGCTTCTGCAGCTTCTGGTCCTTCTTGCCCTGGACCTCGAGGCGCTGGGCCTTCTTCTCCAGGTAGGTGGAGTAGTTGCCCTCGTACGGGTACGCGCGGCCGCGGTCGAGTTCGAGGATCCACTGGGCGACGTTGTCGAGGAAGTACCGGTCGTGGGTGACGGCCAGCACGGCGCCCGGGTAGGCGGCCAGGTGCTGCTCGAGCCACAGCACGCTCTCGGCGTCAAGGTGGTTGGTCGGCTCGTCGAGCAGCAGCAGGTCGGGCTTGCTCAGCAGCAGCTTGCACAGCGCGACGCGACGGCGCTCACCACCGGAGAGGTTGGTGACCGGCTCGTCCGGCGGCGGGCAGCGCAGCGCGTCCATGGCCTGCTCGAGCTGGGAGTCGACATCCCACGCGTCGGCGTGGTCGAGGAACTCCTGCAGCTTGCCCATCTCGTCCATGAGCTCGTCGGAGTAGTCGGTAGCCATCAGTTCGGCGATCTCGTTGAAGCGATCCAGCTTCACCTTGACCTCGCCGAGGCCCTCCTCCACGTTGCCGCGGACGGTCTTCTCCTCGTTGAGGTGCGGCTCCTGCATGAGGATGCCCACGGTGGCGCCGGGCGCGAGGAACGCCTCACCGTTGTTCGGCCGGTCCAGCCCCGCCATGATCTTCAGCACGGACGACTTACCCGCGCCGTTCGGGCCGACCACACCGATCTTGGCGCCGGGCAGGAAGTTCAGCGTCACGTCGTCGAGGATGACCTTGTCGCCGTGCGCCTTGCGAACCTTGATCATCTGATAAATGAACTCAGCCATATACGGAAGCCTATCGGTGCGGTTAACGGGGGTGAGATGCGGAGCGGGCCGGTGCCGCGGATGCGACCCTCAGGCCTCGACCTGCACGGGCGTACCGGAGATCGGCACCGCAACCGGCGATCGCGCCGGGAGGGAATCCGCCGCGGTCGTAGAGGCTACGGCAGTGGGTACCGTCGGCGCATACTCGGTCGCGTCCGCCACGGGGACCGGGGGTACAGCACCCCGGCGGTCCGAAATATTCCGCACGGCGTGCGGAGCGGAGCGGGCAGCGTCGGATCGCCGGACGACCGACGCGCTGCACCGCCCCAGATCAGGGCCGACGGCGACCGCGCGCATCTCCAGATCCCGGCGCTCGGTGCCGTCCTTGCCGCGGTACTCGTGCGAGCGCAGCTGACCGTAGGCGATCACCGGATCGCCCCGATGCAGCGACCGGTCCACCCCGGTCACCAGCCTCCGCCAGCAGCTCACCGTGAGATACAGCGTGCCGTTGTCCACCCATTCCCCGGCCGCGGCGTCGAACCGGCGCGAATTGCTCGCCATCCGGAAGGTCACCACCTGCTCACCGTTGGCCAGATCACGCCGGGCCGGATGGGTCACCACCGTGCCGATCACCGTCGCGTGTGCCTCGTACATCGAATCCGCCCCCACTCGGTCGCTGTTTGTTGCGCTGACCATCCAAGGATGGACTCGCGAACAGCCGAACGGGCGGGCGCGGACACGACTGGGGACAACCTCGACGGTTGTGGAGATCTCCTGTGTCAGAGCACGGGGAGTTCGGTGTTCGCCCCGCACAGGACGACGATCGGGCGCACGCCCGGGTCCGGGCGGTAGACACCGCTCTGCACCGCGGCCAGCGCGGCGGCGCCCTCCAGCTCGACGACGACGCGGAATTCGCGCCACAGGTACTCCCTGGCCGCGGTGATCGCGTCGTCGGCCACCGACAGGGCGGGCATCCGATGCCTGCGTGCGATGTCGAAGGCGATCTCGCCGACCCGGGTCGCGCACAGCAGCTCGGTGGCCCTGGCCTTCGCGTCGATGTCGACCGGCCTGCCCGCGGCCAGCGCGGCCGAGAGCGCGGGGGTGTGTTCGGACTCCACGCCGACGATCTGCCTGCGCCTGCCCAGCGCGGCGCCGAGACCGGCGATCAGCCCGCCGCCACCGATCGCCGCCAGCACCGGCGGCCGCCCGCGCACCTGTTCCTCCAGTTCGAGGCCGATCACACCGGCGCCCGCGACGACGGCGGGCATGTCGTAGGCGTGCAGGTGCTGGGCGCCGCGTTCGGCGGCCAGCGTCACCGCCCTGCGTTGCGCCTCGGCGTAGCTCGTGCCGTGCCAGAGCACCTCGGCGCCGTGCGCCCACATCGCGGCGACCTTGGTGTGCGGGGCCGACTCCGGCACCACCACCGTGCAGGCCTTGCCCAGCTGCGCGGCGGCCAGCGCGACCGCGATCCCGGCATTGCCGCCGGACGCGACGACGACGTGGTCGGCGCCCTTGTCCGCGGCCAGCAGCGCGTTGAGCGCGCCACGCACCTTGAACGTGCCGCCGTGCTGCAGGAACTCCAGCTTCAGCGAGACCGGGACGGCGCCGTCGGGCCCGTCGACGGTCGTGTGGAACACCGGGGTCTTGCGCACCCGGCCCGACAGCCTGCGCCGCGCCGCCCGCACATCCGTGCGCTGCACGCGATGCGGTTCGGCGCGCTGTGTCGCATTCACCGGCACACCGCAACCACTCACTGACGCACCTCGCCGTCGCGACGCGCCAGCTCGGCGTACATCGCGTTGTAGGCGGTGAGTTCGGCGTCGTTGTCGCGGTCGGCGGCCCGGTCGGTGCGCTTGGCCAGGCGCTGATCGCTGCGCGACCACTGGATCAGCAGGGCCAGCATCACCACGACCAGCGGCACCTCGCCGCTGGCCCAGGCGAAACTGCCGCCGTTGCGCTGGTCGGCGAGCAGATCGATGTTCCAGCCGAGGCCGAGGGTGCGGTAGAACCAGCCGCCGAGCACGGTGTTCATGCTCATCAGCGCGATACCGAAGAACGCGTGGAACGGCAGAGTGCCGAACACCATGGCGAGCTTGGTCAGCGGCGCCACCTCGCGCGGCTTCGGATCGATGCCGATCACCACCCAGTAGAACAGGTAGCCGCTGATCAGGAAGTGCGCGTTCATCATCAGGTGCGCGGCGTGCGAGTCGACGTAGGTGTCGAAGATCCCGCCCAGATACAGCGCGTAGAACCCGGCCACGAAGATGATCGACGCCACTACCGGCTGGGTCAGGAATCGGGAGACCGGGTTGTGCACCGCGGCCAGGATCCACTCGCGCGGACCCGGCACACCCTCGCGTCCGGCGGGCGGCAGCGCGCGCAACGCCAGCGTCACCGCGCCGCCGAGGGCGAGCAGGATCGGCGCCAGCATCGACAGCGCCATGTGCGCGCCCATGTGCACGCTGAACATGGCGGGCGAGTACCGGCCGACACCCGAGGACGTGGCCAGCAACAGCACCAGACAGCCGCTGCACCAGGCGATGGTCCGCCCGACCGGCCAGGCGTCGCCGCGCTTGCGCAGGCGGTACACCCCGAGCAGGTAGAGGGCCGCGAGCACGATCGCGAGGGTGCCGAAGATCAGATCGAAGCGCCAGTCGAACAGCAGTCGGCCGACCGTCGGCGGCCCGGCCAGGGTGTAGCCGAGTTCCACTTCTACCGGCGTCGGGATCGAGGTGGGCGGCGGGGGCGGGGTGCGCCCGAGGCCGACGGCCAGGCCGATGGTGGCCGCGAAGATCAGCATCTCCACCCCGGCGAAGCGGATGAGCGCCCTGCGGTCGCGCGGATCGGCGGCGAGCGCGGGCAGCGCGGCCCGGCGCTGCAGGTAGCCGAGCACGCCGAGGACCAGCAGCGCCGCCACCTTGGCCAGCACCAGCTTGCCGTAGGTCGTGCTGAACAGGTCGGCGGCGGGCAGCCGGACCCAGGCGTTGACCACGCCGCTGAGACCGATCACCACGAACGCGATGGTCGCGGCGACCGAGAACCGCCGCGCGGCGACATCGGTGCCCGCACCGCCGCGCAGGGCGTGCGCGAGCACGGCGATCAGGCCGCCGACCCAGACCGCGGCCGCGACCATGTGCAGGATCAGCGAGTTGGTGGCCACATCGTGGGCGCCGCCGGAGGACGAATGCCCGGTCAGCGCGAGCGGCATCATGGTGATCAGCGAGCCCGCCAGCAGCAGCGGCGTCCAGCCCCAGCGCAGGGCCAGGCGGCAGCCGATGGCGACGATCAGCGCGAGCAGCGTGGTGGTCCGCCACGCGCCGGCGACCTCGACCTGGGCGATCACCGGCCACAGCACCTCGGGCCGCCAGATGTCACCGACCGGCTGCCCGGTCGTGTCCGAGACCGTCAGCGGCACCAGCAGCGCCGCGCAGCCCGCCCAGACCAGCGCGGCGTCGGCGGCCCGGCGCACCGCGCGGTAGCCACCGGCTTCGAGCAGTCCGCTGTCGCGGGGCGGCAGCAGGAACGCGGCGAACAGCAGCGAGCCGACGGTCACCGCGGCGGCCAGATCGGCCACCGCCCGCAGCGCGGGCAAGCCATATGTTGTCAACGGCCCCGGATCGGGTATACCCAGCAGACTGAGGGCCTGCGCCGCCGACAATCCGACCACGATCGCCGCGACGACCGCGGCCATCGCTCCGGCGACGACGCCCAGTACCCCGAACGTCGCGGCGTTCCCTGTCGGCGCAGCCCGACCCGCTTCCACCGGTGGCGCGCCGTCCACGGCGGGTCCAGCGGAACGGTCCTGCGATAACGACATGACAACGAGGGTAGTTCGACCTGCCCGGAGCCGACCCGATGGGGCGGCGCTGCCGATCCCAGCACTCGTTCTGGTCGGTCGCTATACTTTTCGCGCTGGACACCGGCGCCGAGTTCGGCCAAGGTGGATGCCACTGCCTCCGTAGCTCAGTTGGATAGAGCAAGGGCCTTCTAATCCCTAGGTCGCAGGTTCGATTCCTGCCGGGGGCGCAATCAGCCCCTGACCTGCATAAATTGCGGGTCAGGGGCCTCCTTGTTCTCAGCACAATGCTCCAACAGCTAAGCTCCAACAGCTAGGGATACCGATGCTGCGGAAGAAGTGGCCGAGACGTGCCCGGTCTCCTTCCGAGCGCCCGGCGCGCTGCGCCTGCCCGCCTGAACTTTGCAGGTAAACTGCCTGCATCCGGCAGGATCTGGCGACATCAATGAACTGCTCGAAGACTTCACGGGCGTAGTGCGGTAGCAAATCAAATCCGAAGAGACGATCGACCACCTACGCCAAGGACATCGGGTCCTTCCGCAAGCACCTGACCAGCGAGAACCTGCCTCCGACGCTCGAATCCCTGACGCGTCAGGTGCTCGGCACGCACATCGAGCACACGCTGAATCGCCTGAACCAGCGCACGCAAAACCCTGTGACGCCGGAGTTCGCGCACCGGCAGAACCGCAGTTTGCAGCAATTCTGCAAGTGCCTCGTTCGCGAGGAGCTTCTCAAGCTGGACCATTGGCGAAGTTGTCGCCGCTGACGGTTCCAGAGAAGAAGATCCCTGTTCCGCCCCTCGCCGCGCGGTGCGCAAGATGCTCGCAGATTGCGACGGCACGATCTTCGACGACCGGCGCTCCTCGGCGATCATTCGGCTGATGGTCGACGTCGGCCCCCGTATCGGCGAGGTCGCGAACCTCGACCTTGACGCCCTCGACTTCGCCGAGAACACAGTGATGGTCCGCTGAAAGGACGGCGGCCGCGCACTCTGCCGTTCAACGACAAGACGCGGACGGCCCTGCGCCGATACTTTCGAGACCGATCCAAACACGCCTTCGCTGTGAACGACACCCTTCTCTATGGCTTGGAAGGTCCGGCCGCATGACCGCCTCGGGCAGCCAGCAGATGATCGAGCAGCACGCTGACGCCGCGGGTATCGACCACATCCACCCTCACCAGTTCCACCGCTTCTTCGCTCACAGTTGGCTCTCTAACGGCGGTCAGGAGCAAGATCCAATGATGCTTGCCGAGTAAGGCTCGCGTCAGATGACCACCCGATACGGAGCATCAGTCGCCGATGAACGCGCCCGGGAAGCCCATCGCCGTGCGCGCCTCGGCGACCAAACTCTGATCCTTTGTGCTCATGCACCCTGTTGTGGTGAGGCTGAAAAAGGTCGCTCTTGAGGCCGGGATCGACTGGGAATCGCTGCACGTTGGCCATCAGTCTCCCGCGACACATCTCCTAGATCTGGCTCCAAAGTCTGACCTAACAACTCTACGGGCAATCCATCGACTGATACACCAATTCGATGCCATGATCACAATGATCGGCCCTACAGAGGTCAATTTTACAGATCTACTACTGCTCACATTCCTTCGAGTCCAGTACCCTTCGCTCTACGATGCGCTACGTGGGTGGAAAAGAGATCTCAATCGCGACCTCACTTCGCTGATCTTTTCCAGCAGAACCCTCGATAAACGGACCGTGACATCGACCATAAACGAGTCAGCGAATCAAAATACTTCGACCGATACTTCGGCTTCACGGTGCCTGTCGACGACATCAGCGACGCTGCAGTTCTCGATGGACTGTTTGCAGCTGGCAGAGCACGGAGAAATGCCTGCTACTAGTGAATTGTCCGTGGCATTCTCCGACCTACGCCGAAGGGTTGCTTTCGAAAAACCACGCATTCCTATTTACGGCGTTCGCTTCACCAGCGCCACCGCATTTCAGGGCGCGATCAATCTAGCCCGTCGATTCAATCTACATTCCCACCCCCAGCCAACATGGTCACTAGAGATGAGCATGGTTGCCGACCTCCTAGATATTGCCACTATTAGCGCATCAACTGAAACCGATTACAAGAGCATCATAGACAGCTACAATCAGAATTTCGGCCTCAACGCGACTGCCATGGTTGTCGCGTGCGTCAGTCGCCGACCCAGCGGTAACCGCGGCAGCGACGACCGCAGACTAGCAATATACGAGGCCGCGCTGACCAACCATCGGGAGCGTCAATTGGAAGCCTGCAAGAATGATTTCGACACCGGTCCCACGAACCCATCCACAGGAGATGTCCTGTTCCATCTACTGGACGATCCGACACGAGCACGGTTGAACGCCATCGTCGAACCTCGGATCTCAGACTGGCCCGGCTTCCTCGAAGTGGCCGACCGCTTCCTCGACACGTCAGCAGTCGACGTGAACGGACAGCCGTCCGTTCACGGCTTCTACATCGAATCTCTCTGTAAATTCATCGCTCCCGACAGGTGGCCAACTCCGACTCCTGATCCACAGCTCGGTGAGGGCCATCCCGGCGGACCGATCGTTCGGACCGACATCACCTATTCGAATCGCGCACGGCTCATAGACATGGAGCTCCGACGTCGACTCGATCTGTAGCTGGGTTGCAGATCTTGACCCGACCGCTTGTCCTCGCCGTAGCGCGCGAGGAGCACCACTGCTCGACATCGAGGCGTCCTCGACCGTTCGCGGCCGGCACGGTGCCCGATACTCGCGCGATCCACGACCCTCGGTCGGTTCGCACCCACGTGTAAACCCAACCAGACACTCTGCACACGAGCTTGGGCCGCCGTTCCTCACTCGTAGCTCGGCCAATTGTCGGCATTCGAGGCGTGCGACCGGTGGGACAACGCGCCTTTCGCGATGCTAGTAGGGCACCGCCCATGCCGGATACCTTGCGATATGAGATAGATCGCCCACGAGAATAGAAAGTCTCGCTAGGTCATATGACCATGTTGGCGACCAAACGAAATTCGAGCCAGGCTCCCATGCAGAGTGACGTGCTCGCATTTTCTCCCACTCGTCTAGACGCCGCTGAAGCACATCACCTTGTGACGTATAGAGAACCAGGTTCCGCATTGCCATTGATGCTTCTTCATGTAATAGAACCAAGGCCACATCGTGCCAACGAC
The DNA here is from genome assembly GCF_040681225.1 of Nocardia sp. NPDC051833. Lineage (NCBI taxonomy): Bacteria > Bacillati > Actinomycetota > Actinomycetes > Mycobacteriales > Nocardiaceae > Nocardia > Nocardia sp. NPDC051833. The sequence goes on along the minus strand of NZ_JBFAYK010000004.1, from coordinate 204,741 downwards.
CTCCAGTAAAACCCGAAAGCAGAGCTGAGCGAACTCGACCAATCGGCAGCTCATGCCGCGCGGAAATGTATGCCCCCACAATAGAGGAGTACGCAACTTCGGCGATCATATGAATGTCGACCATGTTAAGCAGATCGGGCCAGTACTCACAGAACCGTATATCATCGGAAACCCAACTGGGCAAGCCATCCGGCAGAGCCCGGCCCGAATCGACGGACAGGAAACTCGAACTGCTACTCTCCTTCAGACCTGCAAGTACGGCTCGAATACTTTCAGCACCCCTGGAATACTGATTGAATTCGAAACCGATACTGGCCGGCCGAGGGCGATTGTTGATGAACCACCGCGTCATACCGTCCAAGCAAGATCTCAACCATATGACAAGGTCGATCTTTTCAGATTCAGGAAGGCTACTTTGCCAAATCTCTGCCACGATCCGTCGGAGCCCCAGTATTTCGGTCGACAGCTCGAAGGCGGAAGCAACGTCCCGAATGGTTGCCATGGTCTGTTCAGTGATTCTCTTGACGTAGCCGATCCCTCCCAAGTAGATCATATCGCGAGCGATCAGTTCTGCACCTATCATTCTAAGATGAGGGTGCTTTTGCATCTTATCTCGTAGGTCCGAATTCCAGAGACCATCGGAAAAGTATTGAGGAAGTGCATGTAGCCATAATCTGCTCGGCGCATCAGCCCACTCTGCCAGATTCTTGGACAAACGAATTTCCTCACAGGCTGCAAGCTGCGCCAGTTCCCATGTAGTCAGCCCTTGTCCGCGCTGCGCCCTGCGTTCGATCTCGGTATCGAATGGAAATTCCACCTCAGACAGGGATTCTTTTTCCGTATGCCGCAGCTCTTCTATCAAACGTGAGAAGATTCTAGAGCCTCCAGGCAACCGTTCACGCTGAGCCGTTCGGAGCACCCTGGAACGCTGGACATCGGCTTGAAGTCTGTATTTATTCGATGCGCGAGTTATAGAATCCCTGTAGTCGTTCTCAACAAATCCGTCGATGGAGCTTCCGGTGTTGCAAAAAATGATCTCCAGATTACCTTCATAGTTTTGGTCACCTCCGACACCGGAATCTGGTTCGATCCTTTCAAACCGGCCACCCGCAGCGAGAAATTCAACTTGGGCACGCGGTGTTGCAATTCGATTTCCAGCCTCGCATATCACAGCAGCGCGTACAGAACTGGCATCGACGTGGACCTCACCGTCGACCGATCCAGACAAGGCTGCGATCGATTCGACAGATGCCTTTATCAGAATTCGCGCACCACCGTTCAGCAGGACATCTACAGGGGCGCGAAGCACAGCATCTATGAGATCCGCTGGTGAAACCTCCGTGATGTCCGAATGTAAATCTAGCGCGACACTAGCCTGCGGGCTTATGGGTATAGACGGAGCTTCTCGAGACCAGATTCCTCCACCCGTACTGATCAGATTCCGATCATATTCTTGCCATGTCCCCTCGGGCTGTCCGAAAATTCGCTGCCGTTCTCGCGCTGCGAGTATCGCAGTTGGATCGGGATCGATAAATATGTAGTCGTCATCGAACGCTGCGACCAGTCGCATCCGATCCGCCAATATTGGCCCAGGGCTCGAATCACCACTGATGTAGCCGACACCTATGGCGGTAAAGTCCTCGATCGGCAGTTCCACGTCCCTGTTTCGGAAGAACCTCTTGTGTTGCGATTCGAGCCACTGAGGGTTACGGGAGAGCGCGAGCCCGTAGGCAGTATTTCGGCCACTGGATCGAGGAGTTGGATGATTCTCGCCCCTCAGCCTGGCCTGCAGCAAGGGAAACAAAGTGGCCAACGATATGAACTGATCCTGCGGGCGGGTTCCAGCACGTAGCACATCAAGGAATGCGCCGGTAAACGCGGTACAACCCCCATTGCCAGACGCTGACGCAAAGTTGCGAGTGGTTCCTGTTGCGGTCAGAACATACGCTCCTTCGATGACCGTTTGATCATCGATATTTTCGTCAGCGAGATTACCTAAATATCCTTTTCCGTGAACCTTTCCACTATAGCAGCAATCCAAAATAACCACCTTTATACTCGCCGATGATCGCGCTATGTCTTCACGAATGGCCGAATAGGGCACAGTTGTATACTTCGCCTTGTCCGCAGAGGACGCCGAATACGTCAAGACGAGTTCGTCATTGACGGTTGTACCGTGCCCCGAGTAATAGAAGAGCAGTAGATCATCCGCCTCCTCCACTGCGCTGGACAAAGCGTCACCGAAAGAGACCGCGGCGGGCGGATTCGTCACATTTACGATATGCTGCAGCCCTGTCTGAGTTCGAAGGAAGTTTTCAATTTCCATAAGGTTATTCTCCACGGCTGGGAGCGCGGAGAACCCCGAATTGACGTCGTAGGCTGCCGTTCCAATTATGACAGCCCTCGACGACTGACTATTAGGAAGTCTCACTCGCCTCAGATCCTACTGCTACTTCGATCGCGCGCGTCACGGTTTCGATTGTGGATGGCTTCACGTGCCCGTTTACGTCGATTTCGGCCATCCCACCGGGGCCCACGACCTTTATTCGCAAACGCGATTTGCGCGTTATCCAGGCAGTGACGCATGCAGACAATGCCGCTGTCACACTGGGCTCCAGAATGAGCCTAATCACGTCCTCGGCACCCATGTCGTCAGCGTTGAGTTGAGCGCGGGAAATGGACTTCTTGATTTTCAGAACACTGTCGTCTTCGACGATATTCTTGTAGAGAGAATCTATCTCTGCAGCAGCATCATCAGCATGACTTATCATAAAATTCAGCTCGACCACCAATTGACTCCATTCCAAGTAGCAGTGACATGCGGGTCAAGCACTCCCGACCTCCAGAGCGCTCTACCGTCACGCCTCACTGGCATCGCAGATTCATACTAGCCTCGAAAATGAGACCGCAGGGTCGGATAATCACTGGCTACTCCATCCCCCAAAAACGGTTGCCGCAGGGTAGTTCCGCACGCAACTACGAACAAGTTGCCCGATCCGCTGTCGATAGTATTTGTGCCACTTCACCCGATACCCGCCCCGAGGACAGACCGGCGCTGCGACAAGGCACCACGGGTGCGAGAACATCTCGTCGGGCGAAACCACCACGCCTCGTCGGCTGCGCAGTCAGCGCCGGTCAGGTTGTAGCCGGTATGACGAACGTCCCGGCCGCGATCAATCCAAAGGACGCGATTGTGCAACAGAGTCAAGACGTCCTCACTTGAGGCCAAAGTCCTAAGATCATCGGTTGTCAAGAGGAGGAGACGCACTTTCTCCTGGAGGGCATTAGCAGCAGCCTGGTAGGCAGCCACCCGTTCATACGAGTCCCCGTGACACCCTCGCCGCCACCAGCACACCCAGCTCGCAGCCTCGGTGCAGAATCTTCGTCGCGAACGTGCTCACTGTCGCCGAATCGACAGGCTGACTCCAGTTCTTGCATTCGACCAGGAATATCTCCGGAAGTAGCTGCAGCCCGCCGCTTGCCCGAAGATTGCCGCCTGCGATGTCCACTTCCTCTGACCCGAACCGGTTCGAAGCATTGCGTTGCACCGAGCAAGCTGACACGAACTCGGAGACAGAGCGCGTCCTCGTATGCCCGGCCGCGTTCGTTGGTCGAACTGCTTCGATCCGCGGCCTTCTGCAGGTGCTCATGAAAAGCGATGTCAAGATCACCCACAGCCTGCTTCGGACATATAATGATGCCACGCCAAGCTCTCACACCACGGCGTCTCAAGCAAGACCTGGACCGATCAAACCCAGCCACCATGCAGGCAGACCGATCCGAAGACCTGCGTGATCGAGGGGCTCAAGCCTTCCCTCACACTCGAATCGCCGGCAAGTCTGCCAACTGCATGGCTAGGCGACGCAGCTGAGCTGCCCATCCCAGCGGACAGTCCGCGTCGAGCGTAGCTGCAGCGGCGACGGCAACCGCACGGATGGTCCGGACAACACTCGCGGCTGGCAATCCGGGACAGCGGCTGGTGTTCGAGCACCCCGCTAGCCCGCCACACGTCGGGCGAACTGCGAGCCTGCTTGACATCACACGCAGCGGCGACCAAAAGTGGCGTTGGCTTCATTGGATGCCATTCCCTCTGCTATCAGCTGCCTTCGTTGTGACGCCGAGCCAGGGATGAAGAAGCGTGCATGCTCAACCCGCACCGCCTCTCCGACCACTGCGTACCCTACCTGGTAGCGCCTAACCTGGGCTCTTAGCGGCAGCACCCGGGATCACTTCATCAACGAAAGCCTGCGCTAGTCCAGGGATTACACCGGGGAGTTGGTTCAGCGCATCGAAGAGCAACTTCGTGAACAGGTGGCTGTTGACGGCCGCTACCGGTGCCCAAACGCGCGACCGCATGCGGTCACTCGGTCCCGTATCGGCCTTCGCGTTCGACGGATCACTGACCACGACCTAGAACTCACACAATGGGGCATCCCCCGAAGCGGGATGGTGTCCGTTACCCTCCGATGCCCGCAGAGCGAGAGCTGGAAACGCACTGTCCCCGCGGTCGCCGGGGCCACAACTAGCAGCTAGGCGCAGTGTCGGACTGTTCCGCTAACTCGGGTTGCAGCGGAGGCACTCAGCCAAGCTCGCAACCACCGAGGTCGCGACATACCTTGTGGGTCGGCCCTTCTCCCGGCGATGTCGCCGTCCTGTCCGTGGAGGCACCGGGACTACCTGACGGAAACATGATCCGACACGACACTCAGCTGTGGCCGAGGAACCTCGTCTGAAACCTTCCGAGTCCCGCTGCCAACATGCTGGGTCATCGTCAAGCCGAACATGTACTCATTCACCCCGTCCGGAGTGAGACCGAACTGCTTCGCAATCTCGCGGACCGTCATCCCTTGCCCACGCAACGCGGCCAGTACTTTGCCAAGGACCTGCGACGATTCATGAGCTAGCACCGAACCTGGTTCCGCCGAGCGAAATCCACGCTTGCTCAACTCCACCAACGTTGCCCGGTACGTCCAGTCGGTCATCAGACCCAGCGAATGCAGCCTGTTCGCCAACGCTGTCGCGGATACATTCCACCGAGCCTTCGCACGTATGATCTGAGCCACGCTCGGGTTTCGCAGGCCAACCGCCAGCACATCATTGCGAGGCATGAGCAGCGCACTAGCGAACTGATTCGCCGCAGCCTCCGCCTCGCGTCCATGCGGAACAGCATGAGCACAGTGGATACACAGATGGCCCAGCTCGTGGGCAGCATCGAAACGCAGCCGCTCGGCGGTCTTGCTCGTATCGAGAAAAACGAACGGGGTGCCACGATGGTAGAAGCTAAAGGCATCGACGTCACGGAAGTCGCTGGCGATGCTCATAATTCGAACACCGTGCAGCTCCATCGTCGCGAGGAGATGCCTGATCGGCCCAGGTCCGAGATTCCACGCCGCGCGAAGCATCTCAGCCGCGACCTCTGGATCGCGGTCGGTCAGCGGCGGAATATCGTTGGAGGGCAGCGTGAACCGCTGCTCGATCCAATCCATGATCGCCACGCCCTGCCGACCAGCCGTGCGCGCGCGGTCACGTTCCCGGGCCGTCATCTTGGTCAGGGCACGGAAACTGACCGCTTCGACCTCAAGCAGGTCCATCTCGGCCATACCGAAGAACTCGGGCAACACCTTCAACACTCGCGCCAGCTCAGCGCACCGCTCTGCCGAAGGTTCCTCGGAGCCGTTCTCCCACCTCTGAACGGTCTTGTCGGACACTCCGATCGCCGCGGCCAGGTGTGTGCGTGCAATCCCAGCTCGTCGTCGAGCGAAGACCAGCCGGGATGGCACGAACTCACGGTCAGTCGTCATTTGGGAACGACCGGAACTTCAGGCCCCCCATGATCATCGCCGTCCGAATCGATGTCGATATCGACTGCGCCGCTCAGGTCGAGTGGTTCCAGGATAATGCGGTCGAGCCAGTCGACAGGGAAGTCGCGCTCGTCGAGCCGCCCAGGCTTGCTGACCTCGACGAAGACGCGGTCCTCGGCCCGGCGATGTGCTAAATACCACACCTCCCAGGTTCCTTCCACCGTCGGACTGACAGGAAAGGACTCATCGACGGCGTCGAAACCCTCGGCGACGTAGCGTTCCCCCGTCAGTGCGCAGCTACCCTTAGGCCACTTGGTGGTGAAATCCTCATCAGTCCCCGGCATACCTGTGTATTCGTTACCGACTGCCACGATGATCGCCAGTCCCCGCTCAGGGTGAACAGTCCTTGCCACGCCGCTGCGCTCGTCCTTCTTCCAGCCGCGCGCGAAGAGCAGCTCGCGAAGCACTGCGACCCCGGCCTGGTACGCCCGTTGCCCCGCTGCCCCGGGCGGCGCGAGCGGATGCGTGTTATCGGCCGCATCCACCACTGCGCGAATGACGACGTCAAGTACCTCCTGCTCGGACAGATCGAAACGCAGAAGCGGATCAGGATCTGATTGAGCGAGGTGTTTCCGGTACCGGAGGGCCACTTCCGCCGCCTTTCCTATGACTCAACTAGGCGATGTCCAAAAAATCTACCACATATGAGGTTGCATTTTCGGACACGGCCGAGCGTGAGAGCGTCCCGCCCTGTCGCCGCATCGACACCCTTGCCCGCCGTACGCCAGCACCCGGCTACCGCACGCCAGATCGAACAAAGTTTCGACAAACCGGAGGTCAAGGAAGTGCGAGCAGCCTCCACCCGCCTCCTCCTTCGAGCACATCGGTCATCGAGACCACTACAGAGCCGGTCGCCGGGCTCTCGGACTTCCGGTAGGCGCCGATATCGAACGATCACCTTGCTGGATGGCGGCACCAATGTCGCGAAGATAGGGCGAACGATATTTCGACGACCAACCGACCAGTGCGATTCCCCAGGTAACCAGCGTTCCCATCTTGGATGTGCCCCGCCGGGGGCGCAGAATGGCCCTGACCTGCGTGTATTCCAGCTCAGGGCCGCATATGGCCCGGAGCGCCAGGCGCTCCAGGTAGGGATTGCCCGTGGTTGGACCGGGCAGATCACCCCTATTCCGTCGGCCGTGATGCTCGGCGACTCTCTCGAATTCCGAAATCCGGCGGCCCCCGCCGCGCCCGGATCCCGACTGTTCGGCGCTCCATGGAGCGAGAAACCATGAGCGCCAACGGAATCGACATCGCACCGAATGCGCGAACCACGAAGACCCGCTCGACCACCATCGCGCCGCGCTCGCGCGGACGCCGCCGATGTGCATAATCGAACACATGTGCGAATCCATCCGGCCCTATCTGCGTGCCGGCGTATGGACCGAACCGTCGCCGCGCTTCTGCCCGAACGGGCACCGGCTCGGGGCCGGGCGCGCGTTGGTCGTCGCGATGCCGTGCCGCCGGATCGGTGGTCACCACCGGGTCCATACCTGCCTGGCCTGCGGTGCCGTCACCTACAGCCCGCCCGCGCACAACGACTGCGAGCACTGAGATCCACACGCCGAGACGCGCCGCCCCCGGCTCGCCGGAGCGACCTGACCTCGCGCAGCCTCAGTGCGAGTAGTCCCGGAAGGTCATGACACCGCCCACCACGACGATGATCGCCGTGAGGATGTAGACCATGACGCGGAACCACGTCGGACCGTAATAACTGACTGCCATCGACGCGCCGAGCGCCGCGAGAATCATCACCACGCCGTAGGCGGGCGTGCGCTGCTCCCTGTCAACCATTCCTCCAGTGTCCGCCGACGACGCGGCGGTGCCAATGCCCGCGACCGGGCCGACGCCGGAGCGCCACACCACCGTGCCCGACGGCCAACGCTCACCGCGCCCCACCGACGGCGACGCCGGGCGCGGGCAGCCGCATCCGGTTGCCCACCGGGGCCGGGAACCACACCTCGGCCGACACGGGCGCCGGACGGCGCCGGTGGACGCGCCGCCACGCCGTCGCGAACAGCGCCGCGGCGACGGCCAGCGCCACCACCACCGCGCCGATCGCCAGCCACAGCGACACCGCCACCGCCGTGCCCTCCCGCCCCGCGCCGCTGCGGTAGATGAGCACAGCGGCGGCCACCGGCCCGGCCATTCCCCCCGCCGCGATCGTCAGCAGCATCGCGCCGGTGAGCAACTCGACCACCCGCAACGGCCGCCGCGTCCGCACCCGGACTGCGCGATGGCTTCCTCCCAGCGAACCCCATGATCTCCCGACCAACGCCACAGCCAGCCCCTTCCGCTCCTCTGCCAACACCTGCATTCGAACCGGACACTGCACGGTATACCGCTGCTCGACCGCCGGACGAAAATGAAACCGAACAGTTGCCGAGTCAGACGGCAGCAACCATGCAGCGATCTAGGTGTTGGCGCGAACGAAAGAGTGCTCAGCGCAGGGCGCGGCAGTACAGCGCGTCGGGATGGGCGCCGCGGGCGTTGGCCCACGAGAAGGCGATGCCCGCCGCGTACTCGGTCGCCGCGCACTGGGCCTTGTAGTACCCGTGCGCGTAGTCGCCGCCTTCCCCGGAGGCGGGACGGCTGTCGCCGCGGTCGTCCCAGAGCGTGCGGCCCGCACCGGCCAGCGGCAGGCGGGCGGGAGCGCACAGGATGGCCGACATCTTGTCGCCGCGCAGGCTGTAGCCGATCATGAACTGCCCGTCCCGGCACTGGTACTTGGTGAAGCCACCGGCCCAGTCGGTGCTGACCCGCTCCGAGTCGACCTTCACGGCCGTGGTGCCCGGCTGCCAGAGCGCGCCCTCGGTGGCGTCGGTGCACAGCCCGCCCTGCCCGCGCGAGCTGATGCCGATCAACCGCTGATCATCGGGGCAGACGAGTTTGTGCGCACCGCTGTCCCAGTCGGCCGCGGCCCACACCGAGCGGTTGTCGTCCTCGTGGATGCCGTTGAGCATCGACCAGGTCCGGACCGGCGCGACCGGTCCGGTCTTGCCGTCCGCCGCGAGCAGCCGGCGCACGTGCGCGGCGCGCCAGTCGTCGGCGTCGGTGACGCTGCGCAGGCCGCCTGCGGTGTCGTAGCGCAGCAGGCCCCACTGATTGCCCGCGTCGTTCTGATGGAATCCGACGAGCGGCCAGTAGGCGAAGTCCAGATCCTTCTCGACGAGGAAATCGACCATGGCGCCGAACCAGGCGCGATCCAGCGGCTCGGCGTCCTTGCCGATTCCGAATTCGCTGATCCACACCGGCGCGGTGAAGTGCCGGTCCGGCGTGGTCGCCACGAACCCGGCGAGTTCGTTCATCGCCTGGAACAGTTCGGCGCGCGACAGATCGCGGAAGCGGGGGTCGGTGGTCTCGCCCCAGCCGGTCGCACCGGTGTGATGACGGCCGATATAGCCGTAGAAGTGCGCCGCGTAGACGACCTTGTGCGACTGCTTCAGCGTCACCGACAGCCGGTTCAGCGGCTCGAGCATGGGACGTTCGTGCGGGGTCAGATCGGTGGGGATGCCGATCCAGTTCAGGCCCTCGATCATCACCAGCAGATCCGGATTCGCGCCACCGACGATGGCGTCGCCGGCCTCCTGCGCGGCGTCGTACCAGTCGTGGTTGTCGCCGAGGCCCCAGTTCGGGTCGTCCCAGGTGTCGCGGCGCACCTCGTTGCGCAGGTCGGCGCCGACGACGCCGGCGTTGCCCCGGTAGCGGGCGGCCATGAAGGTCCAGTCGTCGATCCACTCGTCCCACGACTGTCCGGAATTCCAGCGCTCGTTGCCGTCGACGGCGCAGCACCAGCGGGTGGAGGTGGTGTGATTGTTGAGGATGACGGCGAGTCCGGCGTCGGTGAGCGCGGTGACCGCGCGATCGAACACCTCGAGCGGACGCAGCCCGTTGAGCTGCGGATTGGCGGACAGCCCCTGCACCGGGCGGGCGTCGGTGATCATCTCGTTGGAGAACGGCAGCCGAATGCTGTTGAGCCCCAATGCCTTGAAGTCGGCGATCAGGACGTCCATGCGGACCCGGTCCAGCCCGAGCGGCGCCCGGTGCCCGTTCTCCTCGGCGAAGTTGGCGGCGTCGGTCTCGTCGTCGCCGCTGCCGTTCCAGGTGCCGCTCGACCCGTGCCAGTTCCCGGATTTCAGCTTCACCCGATTCCCGTTCGCGTCCACGATGTAGCGCCCGCTGGTACTGAGCGGGCCGTGGATTCCGCCCGGATCGGCGACCGCGGGCGCGCTGTCGCGCAGAAGCGGAGTGAGGAGCGCCCCGAACAGGCAGGCGACGACGGCGAAGATCCTGAGCTGCATGCCGACGAACGCTAACGCACCGGAAATCCTCTGTGAAACAGCTGAATTTCACCGATTCATCGGATTCGGTTGTCAATCGCCGCACCCGCACTAGGCTGCGCGCCATGGAGGTGCACACCCGGCAGTTGCGATACTTCGTCGCGGTGGCCGAGGAGCTGAACTTCACCCGCGCCGCCCAGCGTCTGCACGTCTCCCAGCAGGGCTTGAGCACCCAGATCAAACAGCTGGAGCGAGAGCTGGACGTGGCCCTGTTCGCTCGCACCACCCGCACCGTCGAGCTCACCGCCGCCGGTGCCGTGTTCCTCCGCGACGCCAGGGCGGCGCTGACCGGCCTGCACGCGGCGATCGAGCGGGCCAGGTCGACGCACCGCGGGGAACGGGATCGCCTGGTCCTCGGGCTGATGGAGGGCGGCGCCCTCACTCTCACCGAGCCGATTCTGTCGGCGTTCCGGGAGCGTCATCCCGAGGTCTCGGTGGAGCTGCGGCATTTCAGCTACGCGGACCCGGCCGTCGGACTGACCGACGGCTCGGTCGACGTCGCCTTCGCCCGGCGCCCGTTCCGCGACGACGGCGTGCGCTTCGAGCCGCTGTTCACCGAGCCGCTGATGGTGATGCTGCCGTCGAACCATCGGCTGGCCGACCGCGCCGAGGTCGCGGCGCACGAGCTGCTCGACGAACCGCTGCTCGGCGCCGCCACCGCGGATCCGGTCTGGAATGCCTACTGGGAGCTCGCCGAGCATCGGAACGGGCTGGCCGCGCTCGTGGTCGGCCGGTCGAGCTCGTTGCTCGAGGAGCTGAACAAGGTCGCGACCGGTGTCGGCATCGTGCTCACCGCGGCGTGCGCCAGGTGGGTCCCGTTTCCGCGGGTCCGGTTGGTCCCGGTCGCCGGAACCACGCCGAACGAGGTCGCGGTCGGCTGGCGCGCCGACCACGAAACGCCCCTGATCCGCTCGTTCGTCGAGATCGCCCGATCGGTGCGCGACGCCAACCCCGACCTCGTCCGTGATCTCCAGGACCCCGACTTCGCGGACTGTTCGGTGCCACCCCAGCTCTGAGCACCGAACCGCCGTGACCTGCGGCGACGCCCCAGCACGACGGTGCGATGACAGCGACACGCCCGGGTACGGGTAACCTTCCCCCTCATGTGGATCATTCTCGCCATTTCCGTGGTCAGCTCCGTGATCATTGCGATCCTGTTCGCCACCGGCTTCCCGGAGCACTGAGCCGCCGCGGTAGCCGTCCTATAGCTGTCCGGCCCCGTTCGCGGGAGGCGGTGAGAAGATGGCTGGGTGCCGAACAGTAGCCAGCCCAGTGCGCGGTCCGACGACGGCCGCTCGTTCGTAGTCGCCGACGCCACCGACAGCGCGCTGGTCGCCGGTTCGCTGGCCGTGGTCGTCGCGGCCGAGCGCCGTCAGCTCGTGCTCGTCGAGGAGCGGTCGGAGACGACTCCGGTTCGCCTGCGCGGCCGGTTGATCGGCGAATTGAACGACGACGGCATCGACGTCCGCGCCGGCTACGCCTTCACCGAGGGCACGGTCGAGATGGTCGACGCCGCCACGGTCCAGACGCTGCACGAGACGACCGGCGCGCTGCTCGAGGTCGGGGTGAACCTCACCCCGCCCGGCGGCCCGGCCCGGCTGCTGCCCAAGCGGTTCAACCGGCACACCTTCTGGTGCGGGCAGAGCGGGTCCGGCAAGACCTACGCGCTCGGCGTCGTGCTCGAGCAGGTGATCGCGCACACCGCGCTGCCCGTGGTGATCTTCGACCCCAATTCCGATTTCGTCCGGCTCGGCGAGATCGCCCCCGGTGCGACCGGCCCCACGGCCGACGCGTTGCGCGAGCGCGACATCCGGGTGCTGCGCCCGCATTCCGCGCACCCGCTGCGGGCCAGGTTCACCGCGCTGCCGCTGACCTCCAAGGCCGCGATCCTGCGGATCGATCCGATCGCCGATCGCGAGGAGTTCAACGAGCTGATCCACCTCGCCGACCAGCTCGCCGCCGCCGAACTCGAGGAAACCCTGCCGTCGCTGCTGCGCTCGGAGTCCGCGGCGCAGCGGCGCCTGGCGATGCGCATCGAGAACCTCGGGCTGCACGAGTGGGAGGTGTGGGCCCGCCAGGACCGCGCGGTCACCGAGGTCGTCGAGGAACGCCCCGACGCGACCGTGCTCGATCTGGGCGGATTCTCCACCGCCGCACAGCAGCTCGTGGTCGCGCTGGCCCTGCTCGACGACCTGTGGGCCCGCCGCGAGGAGCGCCGTCCGATCCTGCTCGTCATCGACGAGGCGCACAATCTGGCCTCGCCCCGGCTGGATTCCCCGATCGCGATCGCGGTGCGCGAGCGGTTGATCCAGATCGCCGCCGAAGGCCGCAAATTCGGGCTGTGGCTGCTGCTGTCGACGCAACGTCCGTCGAAGGTGCACTCCGGCATCATCTCCCAGTGCGACAATCTCGCGCTGATGAAGATGACCTCCCCGGTCGACCTCGCCGAACTCGGCACCTACTTCGGGTACGCGCCCTCGGCCCTGCTCGGCCGCTCCCCCTGGTTCCGCCAGGGCGAGGCGCTGTTCGCCGGCGGTTTCGTCCCGGCGCCCGCGCTGGCCAAAGTGAGCGCGCGGATCACGCCCGAGGGCGGCAGCGACGTCGGGGTTCCGCTGCGCTGAGCAGTCACGATCGTCGGCGTTTTCGTCCGGATCACGGTGGGGCCGCCTAGAGTTGACTGATTGTGCGGGGCGATGCGGAGGGGGACGGCCGAGTTGCCCTCGCGGTGCGCCGGTGCGCATTCCGTCGGCGCAGGCCGAGCGCCTTCGGCGTCTATTGGAAGCTGGCGCGGGCCGGATTCAAACGGCAGGCCCAGTACAAGCTGGCGATGTTCGCCGGGCTGTTCACCAACTGCGTGTTCGGTTTCGTCCGGGCGGCGGTGATGGTGGCCGCGGTCCGCGCGGCCGGTGATTTCGGCGGCTACGACGAGGGCACCATCGGCGCCTACGTGTGGCTGTCGCAGGCCTTGCTCGGCGCGACCCAGTTCATGGGGCCACCGATCGACCTGGTGGAACGGATCAAATCCGGTGACGTCGCGATCGATTTCCTGCGCCCGGTCGACGTCCAGCTGGGCTACCTGGCCACCGATATGGGCCGGGCGGCCTGCACCTTCCTGCCCCGCGGCGTGCCGAGCATCATCATCGGCGCCGCGACCTTCGGGCTGTCGATGCCGACGACGCCGGTGGCCTATCTGCTCGGCCTGATCAGCGTGCTGCTCGCGGTGGCGCTGTCGTTCCTGTGCCTGTTCGCGGTCGCGCTGATCGGGTTCTGGGTGGTGGAGATCCGCGGGATCCGGGTGCTGTACCAGATCGTCGGCACCTTCCTGGCCGGGCTCTTCGTCCCGGTCCACATGTTTCCGGACTGGTTGCGGACGATAGCGATGGCTACCCCGTTTCCCTCCATCCTCCAGGCACCGATCGATACGCTGTCCGGGCGGGTCGCCGGCATGGACGCCTTGCTCACTGTTGCGGCGCAAGGCTTCTGGGTGCTGGTGATCGGACTGCTCGGCAGGGTGTTGCTGCGGGCGGGACAACGCAGGTTGGAGGTACAGGGTGGCTGAACCGGATTCCGCGCGCATCGTGGCCGGGACCTGGTTCACCCCCTATCTCGCAGTATTGCGTTCGCGTGTGAAAGCACAGCAGGTGTACCGGCTCTCGTTCGCCACCGAGGTGTTCAGCGCCTTCCTGATCGGCCTGGTCGAGTTCGCCGAGGTGTGGGTCATCTTCCACAATGTCGGCACGCTCGGCGGGCTCGACACCAACGCGGCGCTGCTGCTGTTCGGGCTGTCCAACACCTCCTTCGCGCTGGCCCAGGTGCTGGTCGGGCACCTGGACTCGCTGCCGGCGATGATCCGGATGGGCACCCTCGACGCCTATCACCTGCGCCCGCAACCCCTGTTGCTGCAACTGATCACCAGCGATATCTCGCTGCGCAGGCTCGCGCGCGCCGCCGTCGCGGTGATCGTGCTCGGGGTGGGGCTGTGGCGCAACGAAATCGACTGGGGCATCGCCCCGGTTACCTTGATCGTGATCACCCTGATCAGTGGAATTGCCCTGTTCTGTGGCCTTTTCGTATGCGCGGCGGGACTACAGTTCTTTCTGATCGACGGTGCCGAGCTCACCAACAGCTTCACCTACGGCGGATCCTTCGCCGCGATGCAGCCCGCTTCGGTGTTCCCCGCGCCGCTGAAGCTGTTGTTCGGGTTCGCGATACCCGTCGCGTTCACCGCCTACGTGCCGACGATAGCGCTGCTCGGTCTCCCCGGACCGCCGCTGTTGCCCGCGTGGTCGGCCTGGTTGACACCGGTGGCGGCGGCATGGGTGTGGTTACTGGCCTTCGCAGCGTGGCGGATAGGAACGAGGCACTATCAGGGAGGAGGGGGATAGCGATGGAGGACGAGTACGGCTCCGCGGAGCCGATCATCGACATCGACGACCTCACCCGGCAGTTCACGGTCTACCGCAAGAACGGCAGCCGCTGGCGCAGACACCGGGACACCATCACCGCGGTCGACCGGATGAGCTTCCGGATCGAACGCGGTTCCGCGGTCGGCTATATCGGCGCCAACGGCGCGGGCAAGTCGACGACGATCAAGATGCTCACCGGCATCCTGGTGCCGACCACCGGCAGCGTCCGCACCTGCGGGCTGGAGCCGGTGCGCCAGCGCAGGGAACTGGCCGCGCGGATCGGCGTCGTGTTCGGGCAGCGCTCGCAGCTGTGGTGGGATCTGCCGCTGCACGAGTCGTTCTCGATCCTGGCGGCGATCCACCGCCTCGATCCCGACATCGCCGACAAGCGCACCCACGAACTGGTCGAACAGCTCGAGATGGCCGACACCCTCGACACCCCCGTCCGCCAGCTCTCGCTCGGCCAGCGCATGCGCGCGGAAGTGGCCGCCGCGCTGCTGCATTCGCCGGAGCTGGTGATCCTGGACGAGCCGACGATCGGCCTGGACGTACTGTCCAAACAACGATTACGCGAGTTCTTGCGCGCGGAACGGATCGAGCGCGGCACCACGCTGCTGCTCACCACCCACGACATGGGCGATATCGAACGGCTCTGCGATCGCGTCCTGGTCGTCGATCACGGCAGGCTGGTGTACGACGGTTCACTGGCCGGGCTCGGCGCCACCGTCGGCGCGCGCCGGGTACTGGTGGTCGACCTGGCCGCGCCCACACCGGATCTCGACGATCTGCCCTGCGGGGCGCAGCTGCTGTCCAGTGAGGCGGGCGGCATGCGCCAGCGCCTGGCCTTCGACGCCGAACACACCACGGCGGCGGCGTTACTGGCCGCGGTGTCGGACCGGGCGCAGGTGCGCGACCTGTCGATCGAGGAACCGGGCATCGAGGACGTGGTGCGCCGGATCTACGAATCGGCGCGCTGAGTCAGCTCGGCGCGTTCGGCGTGCCGGAATACAGGCTGACCTCGCCGTTCTCGCCGAGAAAGGCGTTGACCAGCATGATCCGCTGCGCCTGGAGGTCGCCGGGCTCCGGCGCGCTGGTGGTGATCGAGATCTGCGGTATCGCAGCCCAGTTCACCACGTAGCGTTCGGGCGGGCCGTCGTCGTCGGACAGGCGCGCGAGCCGGAACACCGAGACCGCGCGGCGCTCCATCAGGTCGCGCACGACGTCGGCGATTCGCTGCGGGTCTTCCAGCGCGAACAGGAACCCGAAGGTCAGTTCGGGTGAGGACACATAGGCCGGCACATTTATCGAGGTTAGTGCATGCGGCGGCATTCGCGGTGGGTACGGTCCCGCCGATTGCCGGGAATGTGCGGATGGGTAACACGGGAGACGTCTCGTGGTGACCCCGCCGTAACGGTGCATAACAATTTCCGCAGACCGGGCGATTTGTACACCATACTATTGCGCGGTCGCGCCGAATCGCGCTTTCCTGAGAGGGTCCCGATTTTTCCCCGGGTCGTCTTCCTCGCCGCAGCGTCGCGGATATTCGTCGACGCCCGGGCGGGGCTACGCCGGTGCCGGGGAGTGCACCTCCCCCGAATCCTCCCCGGCTCTGGCGTATCCAAGCACGAAATTCAGCGTATTCAGGGGCGTGCATCATGCCGTTCGATCCCGGCCATCGTGTGGATGCCACGCAATTCCCGCCACCCTCGGCGCTGTTGCGGGCCTTCCTGGAATCCACCGACCCCGACCCGGCGCGGCACCGGGTCCTCGAGGCCGCGAATCGGCTGGCCCGCTGCCACGACCGCAGGCACCAGGCGATCGAGGCGGCCCGCGCGCCGGAGGCCACCAGCGGCCGGATCGCGGCGTGCGGCAAATTGATCGACCAGATCGACGGCGACCGCGCCACGCTCATCGACCGCATCGACGAGTGGGTCGCCGCCAATGTGGCGCACCGGGCGGGCGCCTCGCTGCACACCGAGACCCTCGGCGCGGTGATCGACCGGATGGCGGCGAAATGGATCGCCGCCCAGCGGGCGCTGGGCGGCGATCCGGTCGAGAAGACGACCCCGCGGCAGTGGGAGGCACGCACCCATCTGCACTGGTGCCGGCTGGCCGAATTGACCGACGGCTACCGGGATCTGATCACCGATGTCACCGAACACCGCAGGCGGCTGCCGGTGTGGTGAGGATCAGGCCTTGTCGCCGGGAACCGGCTCGGTGACCTCGGCTTCGACCTCGACCTCGACCGCCTCGACGGGCTCGTCCTCGGTCTCGGCCTCGACGAACTCGGTGTAGGCGCGCTCGGCGTCGAGCTGCTGCTCGGCGTCGCGGCGAGCCGCCGCGGCGGCCTCGTTCATCTCGATCGCGTCGGTGATGAACTCACCGATCTCGCGCGCGACCTCGGCGACCGCCCCGGTGATCAGCGTGGCGATATTGCCGACGTGCCTGGCACCGGAGGACGTCAATTCCTGGACAAGATCTTTGTTGCTTTCGAATTTGCCGACCATTTACACGCCCACTTCGGTTGCCTTCCGATTACGCATAACGATAACACTGGGCTTGGGGGCCCTCTTGACGAAGCGATCCGGCACCGAGAGCAGGAAGATCTTGGCCCACACCGAGCCGATCTGCTTGGAGAAACGGCCGGTGTTGTACGGCAGGCCGTACTTCTCGGCCAGCGCCTTCACCTCGGGCGCCATCTCCGGGTAGCGGTTGGCCGGGATGTCGGGGAACAGGTGGTGCTCGATCTGGTGCGACAGGTTGCCGGACAGGATGTGGAACAGCTTGGAGCCCTTGATGTTGGCCGAGCCGAGCATCTGCCGGACGTACCACTCGCCGCGGGTCTCGACCTCGGTCTCCTCCTTGGTGAACGTCTGTACACCCGAGGGGAAGTGACCGCAGAAGATGATCGAGTAGGTCCACAGGTTGCGCACCAGGTTGGCCGCGGCGTTGCCGGCCAGGGTGTGGAAGAACAGCGGGCCGGTGAGCAGCGGGAAGGCCACGTAGTCCTTGACGACCTGCCTGCTAGCCTTCTTGGCCTGCCCCTGGAGCAGCGGCTTGATCTCGGCCCAGGTGCGCTTGCCCTTGACGATGTTGTCGAACTCGAGGTCGTGGAGCATCACGCCCCACTCGAAGAAGGTCATCAGCAGGAAGGCGTACACCGGGTTGCCCAGGTAGTACGGGTGCCATTTCTGGCCCTCGTCCATGCGCAGGATGCCGTAGCCGATGTCGCGGTCCATGTCGTGGACGTTGGTGTAGGTGTGGTGCATGTAGTTGTGCGAGTGCTTCCACTGGTCGGCCGGGCAGACCGTGTCCCAGTCGAATTCGCGGGAGTTGATGCCACGCTCACGCATCCAGTCGTACTGACCGTGCATGACGTTGTGGCCGATCTCCATGTTGTCCAGGATCTTCGACACACCCAGTGCCGCCACGCCCGCCAGCCAGAACGGCGGCAGGAAGCCCAGGTACATCAGGCCGCGGCCGGCGATCTCCAGGCCGCGCTGGGTCTTGATGATCTTGTAGATGTAGTCGCGGTCGCGTTCGCCCAGATCGGCTTCGACGCGGGCGCGCAGTTCGTCGAGCGCCTTGCCGAGCTCTTCGACCTGGTCCGGGGTCAGGATGACCGGGCCGTCTTTGCCTTCGGTGAGGATCGTCATGTCGGTATCTCCCCTTGGTTGGTTTCTCGGTACTCGGTGTCTAGAGGGCGATGTCGACGTCGCCGACGGCCGTGTTCACGCAGATCTGGATCTGCTTGTCGGGATCGGCGTCGAGCTCGCCGGTGCGCAGGTTGCGGGTGCAGCCGGAGACCTTGGTCGCGGTGCAGGAGAAGCAGATGCCCATCCGGCAGCCGTATTCCGGGGTCAGGCCCGCCGATTCGGCCTGCTCGAGCAGCGACGCTCCGGTGTTGTCGGCGGCGACGTCGCTGCCGGAGAAGGTGATGGTGCCGGTGGCCTCGGCCGGGTCGGCCGGCACGGTGGTGAGGGTGAACTCCTCGCTGTGCACCCGATCGGCGAGACCCTCGGCCTCGAAGATCGTCTGCACGGCCCGCATCAGCGGCGGCGGACCGCAGACGAAGGTCTGCGCGTCGGCGAACCACGGTGCGACCCGCTCGAGCTCGTCGTAGTCGAAGAAGCCACTGCCGGTGGAGGTCTCACCGTCGACGACGGTGCCCGGCTCGACCGGGTAGCGGTACTCGATCCGGAAGTTCGGCCTGCGGTTGGCGATCGCGGTCAGCTCGGCCCGGTGCGGCACCATCTCGGGCTGGCGCGCGTAGTGCAGGAAGGTGACTTCGCCGGTGAAGCCCTCGGCATCGAGCGTGCGCAGCATCGACAGCACGGGGGTGATGCCGCTGCCGCCGCTGACCAGCAGCACCCGGTCCGGGCGACGCTCGGGCAGGGCGAACACGCCCGCGGCGGGCGCCAGGTCGACGACCATGCCGGGCTTGGCGTGCTCGTGCAGGTAGTTCGACACCAGCCCGCCCGGGTGCGCCTTCACGGTCAGCTGGAGGAAGCGGTCGCCGCGGCTCTCCGGATCGATCGGCGAGTAGCAGCGGGTGTGCCGGACACCGTTGATCGAGACACCGATCTGCACGTACTGACCCGCGCTGTGGCCGCGCCACTGCCGGGAGGCGCGCAGGGTGAGCGTCACCGAACCGGGCACCGCGTGCGAGACATGGGTGACCTCGGCGCGCAGCTCCCGCGCGGTGAGCGCGGGCGAGACCAGCTCCAGGTACCGGTCCAGCGGATGCGGCGTCGTCAACGTCTGCACCAGGTCGATCAGTCCCACCATGCGTCTTGCCCCTCTGCGGAAGTTGTGCGGCATGCGATTCACATTTCAGTGCACGCCTGTACACTCACCAGTGTGCCGGATGGACCCAGCCCGCTGTCAACCGGCAAAGATGTGAGGCGGGCAACATATCCAGGGAAGCGACTATGGTGAACGGATGTATGCTCACCGATGTGACTGAGCAGGCAGGAACCCGCAACGAGCGCAAGGCGCACACCCGTGCGGCCCTCCTCGAAGGCACCCTGACGCTGGCCGCCGACCGCGGATTCGCGGCGTTGAGCCTGCGGGAGATCGCCCGCTCGGCCGGCATCGTGCCGACCGCGTTCTATCGCCATTTCGCCTCGCTCGACGACCTCGGCGCCACGCTGGTCGACGAGGGCGTGACGGCGCTGCGCCTGGCATTGCGCGAGGTCAGGCGCAAACCGGACGCGCATCTGGCCGATACGGTGCGGTTCGTGTTCGAGCAGGTCAGGGCCAAGCGCGCACTGTTCGGCTTCCTCATCCGCGAGCGCCACGGCGGGCCCGCCCCGCTGCGCCAGGCGATCGCGATGGAGATGCAGCTGATCGTGCGCGAGATCGTGGCCGATCTGTCCCGGCTGCGCGCACTGGACACCTGGAGCACCACCGAGCTCGAGATCGCGGCCGACCTACTGGTCACCACGGTCACCGACGGGATCGCCGCCTACGTCGCGGCGACACCGCGCGAGGAGTCGGCGGTGGTCGAACGCACCGTCATGCAGATGCGCCTGATCGCGCTCGGCATCGGCGGCTGGGTTCCCAAAACCGCTGACTGAGGGATGTTTCCGGGGCTGTGGCCGCATGCGGTCCATGGTGTAACACACCCCACATGCCGCACAGCCGGAATTTCAGAGTACGGGCGTACACACAGTGCGGGCCGCCCCGTTCTGGTGAACCACCACTACGCCGCGGTCACCGTGGACGCCGGCGCGCGCACCGGCAGCAGGACGAGCAGACCCGCCGCCAGGACGACGAGCAGTCCGGCGATCCCGGCCCGGTCGCTGTGGAAGATCGACACGAACACACCGAACAGCAAGGGCGCGAGGAACGAGACCGCCCGCCCGGTGGTGGTGTACAGCCCGAACAGCTGACCCTCCCGCCCCGGCGGCGCCAGCCGCGCCAGGAACGAGCGCGCCGAGGCCTGCGCGGGCCCGACGAACACGGTGAGCGCGAGCCCGAAGATCCAGAACATCAGCGAGCCCGACACCACCAGCAGCACCAGCCCGCACGCGAGCATCCCGATCAGCGAGGCCACGATCACCCGCTTGGGCCCGAGTCTGTCGTCGAAGCGACCCGCCGCGATCGCCGCCGCGCCCGCCACGACATTGGCGGCGATGCCGAACAGCAGCACATCGGCGTCGGCGAAGCCGTACACCTGCACCGCGAGCACCGCGCCGAAGGTGAACACCCCGGCCAGCCCGTCCCGGAAGACCGCGCTGGCGAGCAGGAACCACACCGTGTGCCGGTCGCTCGCCCACAGCTCGCGCACATCGCGCCACAGGACCCGGTAGGAACCGAGCAGCCCGGCCCGCGCCGCGCCGGGGTCGGCGGTGGTGCGCGGGAGTTCGGGCACCGCGAACAGCACCGGCAGCGCGAAGACGGTGAACCAGACCGCCGCCAGCACGATGGCCAGGCGCACGTTGAGCCCCTGATCGGTGGGCATGCCGAGCACGCCGCGGGTGTCGCCGTCCCCGGCCAGGAACCCCACATAGCAGATCAGCAGCAGCACGATGCCGCCGAAATAGCCCATCGCCCAGCCGAATCCGGAGACCCGCCCGACCGTGGCCGGCGTCGACACCTGCCGCATCATGGCGTTGTAGGGCACACCGGCCAGCTCGAACACGGCCGAGGCGAAGGCCAGCAGCGCGAGCCCGAGCCACAGATCGTGGTAGTCGTCGTGGACGAAGAACATCAGCGACATCGCGCCGACGGTGAGCGCGGTCAGGGTCGCCAGCGCTCGCTTGCGGGAACCGACCGCGTCGAAGTACTGCCCGCAGACCGGCGCGGTCAGCGCGACGACCAGGCCCGCCGCCGCCAGCGCCCAGCCCAGCCAGGCGCTGGCCGGGGTGTCACCGGGCAGGTCGTCGCCGACCTTGTCGGTGAGATACACCGAGAACACGAAGGTCAGCGTGACGGCCTGGAACGCCGAGGACCCCCAGTCCCACAATCCCCACGCCACTACCTGCCCGCGCCCGGCCGCCTCGCCGACGGTCTCGGCCGCGTTCACCTCGGTCATGGCCGAAGCGTAATGGGGATCACGGCTCGCGGCAGGACACATCGGCGTTTCGGCACGCCGTCATTCATATGAACCTGGTTGCATAGTACCGAGCGTTCCGGATACCCTCGTCCCATGGCACTGGAGCACGCGCTGCTGGTCTCGCTCAGCGAACGGGCCGGCTCGGGCTATGAACTCGCTCGCCGATTCGACAAGTCGATCGGCTATTTCTGGAGTGCCACCCACCAGCAGATCTACCGGGTACTCAAGCGTATGGAGGATTCCGGCTGGGTGACCGTGGAATCGGTCGCCCAACAGGGAAAACCCGACAAGAAGGTGTACTCGGTGGCCGCCGCGGGCCGGACCGAGCTCGCCCGCTGGATCGCCGAACCCACCGAGTACAGCCCGTCCCACGACGAACTCGGCGTGAAGATCCGCGGCGCCGCGCACGGCGATATCGACGCCGTGCTGGGCGAGGTGGCCCGCCACCGCGCCCAGCACGCGCAGCGGCTCGACGAGTACCGCCTCAGCGAGAAGAAATTCTTCCCGGCGCCGGACCAGCTCTCCGGCGCCGCCCTGCACCAGTATCTGGTGCTGCGCGCGGGCATCCGCGCGGAGTCCGGCTACGTCGAATGGTGCGACGAAGTACTGCAGGCCCTGCGACCCCGAAAAGGTGACGACCTTCCATGACTTCCTATCCCCACCTGTTCGAGCCACTCGATCTCGGCCACACCACCCTGCGCAACCGGGTGGTCATGGGCTCCATGCACACCGGCCTCGAGGACCGGGCCTGGGACACCAACAAGCTGGCCGCCTACTTCGCCGAGCGCGCCCGCGGCGGGGTCGGCCTGATCATCACCGGCGGCTACGCCCCCAACCGCACCGGCTGGCTCTTGCCGTTCGGCGGCAAGCTGACCACCAAGTCCGAGGCCTACCGCCACCGCAAGATCACCAAGGCGGTCCACGCGGAGGGCGGCAAGATCGCCATTCAGATCCTGCACGCCGGTCGCTATTCCTACATGCCGACCAGTGTCTCGGCCTCGGCGATCAAGTCCGCGATCAACCCGTTCAAGCCGCGCGCGCTCTCGGCCAAGGGCATCGAGAACACCATCGACGACTACGCGCGCTGCGCCGAGCTGGCCAAGTTCGCCGGCTACGACGGCTGCGAGATCATGGGTGGTGAGGGCTATTTCATCAACCAGTTCCTCGCGCCCAGGGTGAACAAGCGCACCGACAAGTGGGGCGGCACCGCCGAGAACCGGCGCAGGCTGCCCGTGGAGATCGCCAAGCGCATCCGCGCCGCCGTCGGCCCCGACTTCATCATCGTGTTCCGGCTGTCGATGGCCGAGCTGGTGGAGAAGGGTCAGACCTTCGAGGAGATCATCGCGCTGGCCCAGGAACTGGAGGCCGCGGGCGTCGACATCCTCAACACCGATATCGGCTGGCACGAGGCCAGGGTGCCCACCATCGTCACCTCGGTGCCGCGCGCGGCGTTCGTGGAGTTCACCGCCAAGGTCGCCCGCCGGGTGAACATCCCGGTCTGCGCGTCGAACCGGATCAACATGCCCGAGATCGCCGAGGAGATCCTCACCCGCGGCGACGCGGCGCTGATCTCGCTGGCCCGGCCGCTGCTGGCCGATGCCGAGTGGGCCAACAAGGCGCAGGGCGACCGCGCCGACGAGATCAACACCTGCATCGCCTGCAACCAGGCCTGCCTCGACCACGCCTTCGGCAACAAGAAGGTGTCGTGCCTGGTCAACCCGCGCGCGGGTAGCGAGACCACGTTGCAGCTGCTGCCGACCCGGCGCGCCAAGCGATTCGCGGTGGTAGGTGCCGGTCCGGCCGGTCTCTCGGCCGCGGTCAGTCTGGCCGAGCGCGGTCACCACGTCGACCTGTTCGAGGCCGACGACAAGATCGGCGGCCAGTTCGACATCGCCCGCCGCATCCCCGGCAAGGAGGAGTTCGACGAGTCGATCCGCTACTTCCGCCGCAAGATCGAACTCACCGGCGTCACCCTGCACCTGGAGAAGCGGGTGAGCGCCGACGAGCTGATCGCGGGCCGGTACGACTCGGTGGTGCTGGCGACCGGCGTGCGCCCGCGTATCCCCAACATCCCCGGCATCGACCACCCGATGGTGCTGTCCTACGCCGAACTGGTGAAGGAGGAGAAGCCGGTCGGCAAGAAGGTCGCGGTGATCGGCGCGGGCGGCATCGGCTACGACGTGAGCGAATTCCTCACCGTCGAAGGACATCCCACCCTCAAGCTCGACGAGTGGAAGGAGGAGTGGGGTGTGGACTCCGAGGACGAGCAGGTCCGCGGTCAGCTCAAGCAGCCCAAGCCCTCCCCCGCGGCCCGCGACGTGGTGCTGTTGCAGCGCAAGTCGACCCCGTTCGGCAAGGACCTGGGCAAGACCTCCGGCTGGGTGCACCGCGCCGCGCTCAAGGCCAAGGGCGTCGAACAGGTCGGCGGCGTGAACTACGAGCGCATCGACGATCAGGGCCTGCACATCAGCTTCGGTGAGAAGCACGAGAAGCCGCGGGTGATCGAGGTCGACAACGTGATCGTCTGCGCGGGACAGGAATCGGTGCGCGAGCTGGAAGAGCCGCTGCGTGCGGCGGGCGTGGACCTGCACCTGATCGGTGGCGCCGACGTGGCCGCCGAGCTCGACGCCAAGCGGGCCATCGCCCAGGGCACCCGCCTGGCGGCGCGCCTGTAACCGCAGACCCGGTCGTCCGACGCGAGGGACGATCGCCGCACCGCCCCGTACACCGAACTCGCATCCGGTGTGCGGGGCGGTGTTCTGCGTCCACGACGATAGGCGCGGATCGCTAACCGGCGGCCGTGTCGCGCACGAGGGCGCGCAAGGCACGTCCGTCCGAGGTCTGGAACCAGGACAGATGGCCGAGCAGCCAGTCACGGTAGGCGATCTCGGCATTGCGCGGCTCGGCGGCGACACTCAGGAAGTAGTCGATCTCCGACAGCTCGTAGCCGAGATGGACCAGCGGGAGGAGGTCGGCGAGCAGCACCTGTTCGGCGGCCGCCAGCGGCCGCTCGGATCGGTAGCCCTCGAGCAGCGCGCGCACCTGCTCCGCGCGGACGTGGGCAGGCCCACCGTCCCGCAGCGACACCCAGTCCACCGCAGCGCGTTCGATCGCGGTGGCGAGGTCGAAGACGGCCGTCGTGCGGTCGGCCAGGCCGAAGTCGAAGACCGAGGTGACCTCGGAGTCCGTCCAGAGCAGATTGGTCGCGTGCCAGTCACCGTGTGTCCACAGTGGAGCGACACCGGTGAGATCGACGCGCAGATCCGGGATTTCGGCCCGCCAGTCCCGATCGGCCAGGAAACGGGCGACGGCCGATGTGCCACTCGAAGGCACGCGCGACGTCGTCGCCGTGCAGGCCGGCGACCAGGGGCCGAGCCGGTCGCGCCGGAGCGTCGAAACCCGCTGCGGCCAGGTGCATCCGGGCCATCATCGCCCCGGCGGCCGCCGCATCGGCGGTGTCACGGTACGGCGTCCAGGAGAAGTCGGCGCGATACCGGTCCTCGCCCACCCCCGCCCGCTGGACTTCGTAGACGAAGCCGGACGCGCCACCGACCGGCCGAGCGCCGAGAGTTGCCCGGACTTCGGGCACCGGGATGCCCCCGGCGCGCAGGTGCGCCATGAACCTGTGTTCCTCGGCGAGCGCGGCCAGGTCACGGAGGTGCAGCGGCAGCCGCTTCACCACGACCATGGCCCCGTCGCCCAATCGCACGCCCACCGTCGACGACAGCGGACGCGCACTGCGCCACACGATCTCGACGGGCTCGGCTCCGCCCCAGGTCGCCTCGACGGGCCCGGCGATCTCGTCCTCGGTCGGCGACGGCCAGGTCGGCGCGGCGGACGACTCATCGCCCATTCCGAACACCTGGTGTTCAGCCATCACGGCCACCGCCGATCGGCGGATCCGGCCGGAAGACGAGAGTGCGCGGCGGCTCGAGGGTGCGCGGCGCTTCGGGATCGGCACAGCGGTTCGGCGATTCGGTCGTCATGGCAGGGTCAGCGTAGGGCCACGGCGACCCGATCGACTGAGCTCGGTGCGCGACGTGGCCACCGCCCGGCCGGAACCGATCCCCTAAGCTCCCCGTGTGAGCTTGCCCTCCCCCACTGCAGACAATCGTGCCGTCGTCACCGGCGCGTCCTCCGGAATCGGCACCGCGCTGGCCGCCGAACTGGCCGGACGCGGTTACTCGCTGATCCTGGTCGCGCGGCGTGGTGAGATCCTCACCGAACTGGCCCAGCGGCTGACGCTGGCGCACGGGATCACCGCCGAGGTGCGCGCGGTCGACCTCGCCGACCGGACCCAGCGGGCGAGCCTGGTCGACGAACTCGCCGTGCGCGATATCGCGGTCCTGTGCAACAACGCCGGCATCGCCACCTTCGGCCCGGTCGCCGAGCTGGACTTCGCCTACGAGCGCGCGCAGATGGAACTCAACGCGACCGCCGTGCACGACCTGACCCTGGCCGTGCTGCCGGGCATGATCGAGCGCAAGGCGGGCGGCATCCTGATCAGCGGCTCGGCCGCGGGCAACATGCCCATCCCGAACAACGCCACCTACGCCGCGTCCAAGGCGTTCGCCAACACCTTCTCCGAGTCGCTGCGCGGCGAGCTCAAGGGCACCGGCGTCAACGTCACCCTGCTGGCGCCCGGCCCGGTGCGCACCGAGACCCCGGCGCCCGAGGACGCCTCGATCGTGGACAGGATGGTCCCCGACTTCCTCTGGGTCTCCTCCGAGTACACCGCCAAGGTCTCCATCGACGCGCTGGCCCGCAACAAGATGCGCATCGTGCCCGGCCTGATCAGCAAGGGCATGAGCGTCGCGGGGAACTACGGTCCGCGCGCGGTGACCGCCCCGATCGCCGGCGCGTTCTACAAGAAGCTGGGCGGCTGATCGCCCCCTGACGGGTCGCCCGTGTCAGCAACCCGTCAGGAACTCCGCCCGGGTGGTCAAGGACTCGTCAATACCGAGTTCAGCGGCCCACGCACGGCGTAGTCCTGGAATCGGCCCCGCCATCGGAACGCGGGGGCGTCCCCAGGAGACCACCGTGACGTTGCTCGACATCTTCCCGTCGTTGCGCGCGACCACCGTGCCGCGGCTCGACCCCGCTGTCTGGCCGGCCGACACCCACTACGACCAGGACGGCCGGATCACCCTCGGCACGGTCGCCCTCGCCGATCTCGCCGACGAGTTCGGCACCCCCGTGCACGTGGTCGACGAGGCCGAGGTGCGCGAGCGCTGCCGCGCCTACCGCAAGCACTTCCCCGATGCCGAGATCGTCTACGCGGGCACCGCGCTGATGGTGGGCGCGGTGGCGCGCTGGGTCGTCGAGGAGGGCCTGTCGGTGCAGGTCGGGTCCGCGGGTGAGCTGTCGGTCGCGCTGGCCGCAGGCGTCGAGCCGCGCCGGATCGTGCTGCACGGCAACGGCAAGACCTTCGACGAGCTGAAGACCGCCGTCGGCTGCGGCGTCGGCCGCATCGTCGTCGGGTCACTCACCGAGATCACCCTGCTGGCCGCGCTGGCCACCGCGCCCCAGCAGATCCTGCTGCGCGTCGCCACCGGGATCGATGTGCCCGGCGGCCCGCAGTTCGGCTTCCCGCTCGGCAGCGATTCGTTCGAGACCGCGGTCGCCCGGATCGCGACCCAGCCGAATCTCCAGCTCATCGGCCTGCACTGCCACCTGGGAGCGCAGATCCACAATCCGGACCACTACGGCGAGGCCATCCGCCGGATGGTCGGCGAGCTGGCCTGGATCGACAACGAATACGGCATGCTGCTGACTCACCTCGACATCGGCGGCGGGCACGCGGTGGCCTACCGCAGCGGCGACGCCGAACTGAACCTGCGCGAACTCGCCGACATCCTCGACGACGCGCTCGACGCCGCCTGTGCCCGGCACCGCTTCCCCCGCCCCGCGATCACCATGGAACCGGGCCGCGCGATCGTCGCCAGGGCAGGCGTCACGCTGTACCGGGTGCTCTCGATCACCGAGACGGCCGAGGGCGGGCATCGCGTGATCGTCGACGGCGGCAGCTGCGGTGGGCAGTGCCGCGGGCAGGGTGGCGCGCTGGTGGTCAACCGGCATCCCACCGGCGCGCAGCTGACGGCGTCGATCGCGGGCAGGCACAGCGAATCCGGCGAACTCATCGCCACCGAGGTACGGCTGCCCGCCGATCTGCGTCCCGGCGAAGTGCTCGCGCTGCCGTGCACCGGCGCGTACCACCACGGGCTGGCCTCGACCTACAGCACCGTCGGCAGACCGCCGATCGTCGCCGTCGCCGAGGGCCGCGTCCAGCAGCTCCGGCGCCGGGAGACGACGGCCGATCTGCTGATGCGTGAACTCGGCTGAACCGGGCATCGGGCGCCGTCAGGGGCTGGTGGCGACGCCCGTACCGAGCCTAGGATCGGACATGTCGGGGAAATCGAACAAATCCGACCGACGAGGCAGCCATGAAGACCGACACGACACATCAGGCAGGCAGGCGCCGACTGTTCCTGGGTCTCGCGGTAGTGGGTGCGACCCTCACCCTTCCGCTGACGGTGGCGGCACCCGCCATCGCCGCGCCCGCCGTCACCCCCGGCGTGGTGCAGACCGAGTATCCGCGCTGCGACGACTGGAACCACCGCGGCTGGGAGTACTGCGACCGCGACCGCGGCTACCGCTGTGACAACGACTGGTACGGCCGCGACCACCGGTACGACCGCAACTGGGAATACTGTGACCGTGGCCGCGGCGGCGGCTACCACAACTGGTTCCCCTGGGGCTGGTTCGGCAGCAGCTGAGACCCATCGCCCCGCATCGCACGACCGGGGACGACCACCGGCCGTGCGATGACCGGTGCTCGCTAGCGCCGCCGCGTGCCGAAGATGCTGCGGCTGATCTCCCGGCCCGCCGCACTGGCCGCCGAGCGCAGGAAGCTCTTCACCGCCGGGTTCTTCATGATCCGCTCGGCCGCCGAATCCTCTTCCGGCTGTGCCCGTCCCGGCGCCCGCGGCGCCTCGGGGGCCGGATCGGCGGCGGCCACACTCGCCAGCAGCATCTCGTAGGCCGATTCGCGATCGATGCTCTGTCCGTACTTGCCCTGCAGCGGACTCGACAGGGCCTTGGACTTGATCGCCTCGTCGCCGATGGTGTCCATCAGCGAGCGCGGCGGCGCGATCTTGGTCCAGGCCACCGGGGTCGGCGCGCCCTTCTCCGAGAGCACGGTGACCACGGCCTCGCCGGTGCCCAGCGAGGTCAGTGCCTCCTCCAGGTCGTACACCGTCGACTTGGGATAGGTCCGCACCGTCTTCGACAGCGCCTTCTGATCGTCGGGGGTGAACGCGCGCAGCGCGTGCTGGATGCGCGCGCCGAGCTGGGACAGCACCGGATTCGGGATGTCGGTGGGCAGCTGGGTGCAGAAGAACACGCCGACGCCCTTGGACCGGATCAGCTTCACCGTCTGCTCGACCTGCTGCAGGAACGCCTTGGACGCCTCGGCGAAGAGCAGGTGCGCCTCGTCGAAGATGAAGACCAGCTTGGGCTTGTCGACGTCGCCCACCTCGGGCAGCGTCTGGAACAGATCGGCGAGCACCCACATCAGGAAGGTGGAGAACAGCACCGGACGCGCCGCCTGCTGGCCGAGCTCGAACAGTGTGATCACGCCCTGGCCGCCCGCGGTGCGCAGCAGATCGGCCGGATCGAGTTCGGGTTCGCCGAAGAACGTGTCGCCGCCCTCGGCCTCCAGGTTCACCAGGGCGCGCAGGATCACCCCCGCCGTCTGCGCCGAGACGCCGCCGATGCCCTTGAGGTCTTCCTTGCCCTCCGGGCTGGTCAGATGGGTGATCACCGCGCGCAGGTCCTTGAGATCCAGCAGGGCGAGGCCGCGCTGGTCGGCCCAGTGGAAGATCAGGCCGAGCGTGGATTCCTGGGTGTCGTTGAGGCCGAGCACCTTGCTGAGCAGGATCGGGCCGAACGAGGAGATGGTCGCCCGGATCGGCACGCCGATGCCGCCGGTGCCGAGCGAGACGAACTCGGTGGGGAAGCCGCTGGGCGCCCAGTCGGTGGCCCCGGTCTCGGCGGCCCGCGCGGTGATCTTGTCATTGGTCTGGCCCGGTTCGCTCAGGCCGGACAGGTCGCCCTTGATATCGGCCATCACCACGGGAACGCCCGCCCGGGACAGGTGCTCGGCGATGCCCTGCAGCGTCTTGGTCTTGCCGGTGCCGGTGGCACCGGCGACCAGACCGTGCCGGTTCATCATCCGCAGCGGAATCCGCACCCGCGCAGCGGGATCGGTGACACCGTCGACCATCACGGTGCCGAGTTCGAGCGCGGGTCCGTCGAAGGCGTAGCCCGCCGCGATCTCGGCGGCCGCGCCGGACGCCGCGGGCGCCTGCGCCGCTTCGGCGCTCGTCGCGGCGGCTTCCGCCTCGGCGGCTTCCGCGGCCGCGGCGGCCTCCGCGGCGACCCGCGCCGCCTCCTCGGCCGCCTTGCGTGCCGCTGCCGCCTTCTCCTGGGGGGTGGTCATTCGCGCGTCCTCCGTCTGGTCACAACTGCCGTACGCAAGAAATGCTCGAAACGTCTGCCGGGGAATTCCAAGCAAACTGTATCGCCCGTTAGGGTGGCTCAGGTGTCAGACAAACTCTTGGTCTGGATGGATTGCGAGATGACGGGGCTCCGCCTCGACAGCGACAAGCTGATCGAGATCGCCGCGCTCGTGACCGACAGCGACCTGAACATTCTCGGTGACGGTGTCGACATCGTCATCCACGCCGACGACGCGGCGCTGGCCTGCATGCCCCCGGTCGTCGCCGACATGCACGCGAAATCCGGTCTCACCGAAGAGGTTCGGCGCTCCACCGTGACCCTCGAGCAGGCGCAGGCCGAGGTACTCGACTACATCCGCCAGTACGCGCCCACCGCGCGCACGGTGCCGCTGTGCGGTAACTCGATCGCCACCGACCGCGGCTTCATCGCCCGCGACATGCCCGAACTCGACGAGCACCTGCACTACCGGATGGTCGACGTGAGCTCGATCAAGGAGCTGTGCCGCCGCTGGTACCCGCGCATCTACTTCGGGCAGCCGGAGAAGGGCCTGGCGCACCGCGCCCTGGCCGACATCAAGGAATCCATCCGCGAGCTCGAGTACTACCGCCGCACCGCGTTCGTGCCGCTGCCCGGCCCGTCCACCACGGAGATCGCGGCGGTCGCCGAGGCGGTCACCGAGGCCGTCGATGTCACCGGAACAAGCCCACGACCAGCCGATTAGGGCCTGAGGGCCGAGACAGGCTACTATTTACCGCGCCGGTGAATAACCGGCGATGGTGACTGTAGTTCAGTTGGTAGAGCACCAGGTTGTGATCCTGGCTGTCGCGGGTTCGAGTCCCGTCAGTCACCCCTAGTGAGAAAGCCCGGTCCACACGGACCGGGCTTTCCGCATTCCCGGCGCCTTCATGTCACACTCGCGGCCCCGCCGTCGTCGACTCGGTGGACCACCGAGAGAAGTGAGGATTTCGAGCATGGGTATCGACGAACTGCGCGGCACCGTCCAGGGCACCGTGCTGCTGCCGGGTGACGCGGACTTCGAGCAGGCCGCCCGGCCGTGGAACGTGGCGGTGACCCAGTCGGTCGGCGCCGTCGTCACGGCCGCCGACGCCGACGACATCGCCGCCGTCGTGCGCTGGGCGGCCGGCGCGGGCCGCACGGTGGTGACCCAGCCGACCGGCCACGGCGCCACCGGCGACATCGACGACGCCGTGCTGCTGCGCACCGGCGCGCTCGACGACATCGCGATCGATCCGGCCGCGCGGCGGGCCAGGGTGGGGTCCGGCGCCCAGTGGGGCCGCGTGCAGGCCGCCGCGGCGGCGCACGGGCTGTCCGGCCTGGCGGGCAGCAACCCCGTCGTCGGCGTGACCGGCTACACCCTGGGCGGCGGCTTCGGCTGGCTGGCCCGCGCGCACGGCTGGGCGTCGAACGCGGTCCGCGCGTTCGACATCGTCGACACCGACGGCGTCCGGCGCCGGGTCGACGCCGCGTCCGATCCCGACCTGTTCTGGGCACTGCGCGGCGGCGGTGGCGATTTCGCGATCGTCACCGCGCTCGAGTTCGATCTGGTCGAGCTGCCCCAGCTCTACGGCGGCCGGGTGAGCTGGTCGGCCGAGCGCACGCACGAGGCGTTCGAGCTGTTCACCGCGCTCACCACCGACGCGCCCGCCGAACTGTCGGTGTGGCTGCAGCGCTATCAGCTGCCGGGCGCCGCGCCGACGGTCGCGATCGACTTCGCCTACCTCGGCGACCCGGCTGACGGCCGCGCGCTGACCCGGGGCCTGGACGCCCTGCCGGGCGCGCTCGTCGACACCAGGGCGGCGATGACGGCCGACCGGCTCGGCACCATCACCGCCGAGCCGACCGATCCGAGTCCGTCGCTCTCGCGCGGCGAACTGCTCACCGACCTCGGTGACGCGGTGGTGAAGACGCTCATCGACGCGCCGGTGGCGCCGCTGCTCAACATCCAGCTCCGCGGCCTGGGCGGAGCGCTCGCCGCATCCGGCCCGCACGACGGCGCCCGCGGTCCGGTCACCGAGCCCTACGCGCTCTATCTCCTCGGCCTCGGCCTGCCGCATCTGGTCGACGACGTCGCCGCGGGCTTCGCCACCATCCTCGACGAGCTCGGCCCGCACCTCACCGGCGCCAAGCCCTACACCTTCCTGGCGCCCGGCGAATCGGCGAGCGCGGCGTTCGACCCGGCGACGCTGGACCGGCTGCGCCAGCTCAAGCAGGATCGCGACCCGCACGGCGTCCTGCGGGCCAACTTCCCGGTCCTGGGCTGACGCTAACGGGCGGCGGCGCGGCTCGCCCGATGTCTGCGCACGGCCGAACGGTTCGCGCAGGCCGGGCTGCAGAAGCGCTGCCTGCCGTTGCGTGAGGTGTCGGCGTACACCCGCGCACAGCCCTCGGCCGCGCAGCCACCGAGGCGATCCATGCCGAGCCCGGTCAGGTGCAGCGCGGTGCCGACGGTGATGAGCGCCGCGATCTGCCGGTCGGTGGGGACGCCCGGATCGCGGAAATGCAGGTGCCAGCCGTCGCCCGCGTGATCGGTCAGCCGAGGCGCCGAGGCGTACTCGCCGAGCAAGGTGTTCAGCAGGGCGGCGCGCGCGGTGTGGTCGGCGCAGTCCACCACCCGGCGCCAGCGCGCCAGAAACGCCGTCACGGACGCGAGATCGGCGGCGGTGGGCGCGGTGGACAGCACCAGTCCCGACGCCACGCAGCGCGCGCCCAGCTCCGCCGCGTCGACACACGGCCGGTTGAGCAGATCGACGCCGAGCTGCACCGGCTCCCGTCCGTAATGGTTGTAATGCACAATGCCATTACATCAGACTCGAAGCATGACCAGCCACCCCACGCACACCTGGCGGATCGAGTCCTGCCACCGCACCAGCGAGGGCCTCGTCGCCTATCAGCGGTGCCGGTGCGGCGCGCGCCGCGTCGTCGTCGGCGATCCCGGCGTCAGCATCTCGGGCGAACTGCGCGGCCACGACGACGGGCTCGCCGCGACCGCCTGAGGCTCTCCGACCAGGGCCATGACGAACATCACGTTTGCCCGCTACACTCTGGACCACTGCCCAGATGTGGGGCATATCTCGTCAGCGTTCGACCGGAAAGACCACTTGATGAAGCGTTCCACCGTCGTCGCGGCCTTCGCGGCCGCCACCGCGCTCGGCCCGATCGCGGGGACCGCGGCGGCCGAGTCGCCCGGCCTGCCCCTGTCCCCGTATGTCGCCGCCGCGCCGACGGCCACCGGCGATTTCGGCCTGCCCAGCGACAAGCCCGAGTCCGGCTCGGCGCAGAGCGGCTCGACCACCGGCGTCGAGACCACCGGGTCCTCCGGCACCGGCTCGGCCGGCCTGCCCAATCTGGACCGGCTGCTGTTCGGCGGCCGCATCCTCTGCGGTGCCCTCGGCAGCGCGCTGGCCGTCGCGGGCGAGGCGATGATGGACTGCGCCGACCTGCCGACACCCGCCTGACCCACCCCGCAACGAAACGAAGGGCCACCGGAAATCTCCGGTGGCCCTTCGTTTGTCGTGTGGATCAGGGGGCGTCGGCGTTGCCCGCCTTCCATTCCGGCCACGCGATGTTCCAGTCGCCGAGGCCGTCGACGCCGGACAGGGTGCCGCCGACGGTGTTCTTGATGATCGTGATGTCACCACGCTTGGCGTTCTCGTACACCCATCGTGCATTCGCCGGGCTCAGGTTCAGGCAGCCGTGGCTGGCGTTGGAGTAGCCCTGCTGCCCGATCGACCACGGTGCCGAGTGGAAGAAGATGCCGCTGTAGGAGATTCGCGTCGCGTAGTCGACCGGGGTGCGGTAGCCGTCCGGCGAGTTCACCGAGACGCCGTAGGTCGAGGAGTCCATGATGATCTTCTCGTGCCGGTCGCTGACGATGTAGATGCCGTTGTCGGTGGGCGTGGAATCCTTGCCCATCGAGGTCGGCATGGTCATGATCACCTGACCGTTGCGCTCCACCGTCACCTGGTGGGTGTTGTCGTCGGCGGTGAAGACCTGCGCATCGCCCACGGTGAAGAACGAGTGGATGTTGTCCTGACCGAACAGGCCCTTGCCGAGGTCCTTGCCGTAGACGTTCACATCGATGGTCACCTTGGTGCCCGGCGCCCAGAAATGCTCTGGGCGCCACCGCACTTCGCGGTTGTTCACCCAGTAGAAGGCGCCCTCGACCGCGGGCTCGGTGGTGATCTTGATGGCGTCCTGGGCGGCCCGGCGATCGGGGATGTTCTCGTCGAACTGGATGGCCACCGGCTGACCGATGCCGACCACTTCGCCCTCGCCGGGCAGCAGGTACGGCTTGGTCTGACTGTTCGGGGAGCTCGTGGTGAAGCTGAGCGTGGTCGAGTTCACGCCGCCGAGGCCCATCGCCGAGGCCGTCAGCTGGTAGGTCTTGCCGTAACCGAGCACCTCACTGGTCGCCCAGGAGCGGCCGTCGGCCGCCAGCTGGCCCGCGACCGCGCGGCC
Organism: Nocardia sp. NPDC051833; assembly: GCF_040681225.1. Classification (NCBI taxonomy): domain Bacteria; kingdom Bacillati; phylum Actinomycetota; class Actinomycetes; order Mycobacteriales; family Nocardiaceae; genus Nocardia; species Nocardia sp. NPDC051833. The sequence goes on along the minus strand of NZ_JBFAYK010000004.1, from coordinate 170,075 downwards.
CTCCTTGTTCGTGAGCGTGACCTCGGTGAACTTGCCGTCCTCGACCTGGAAGGCCATCGGCATGCCGGGCGAGACGCCGACCTGCCCGTCCTTGATGGTCGACACCAGCTTCGGCTTGATGAGTTCGGTGATCGGGTTGCGGTCGATCGCGACCTCGACCCCAGCGCCCTCGGCGGCCGAGCAGGCGGACGCGCCGAGCGCGAACACCGCCAGCAACGCCACCGGAACGATCGTCCGCAGCGACCGATGTCGCCCCCGCGTCTTACTCATGTCAACCCCGTTTCCGTACCGACGCAATAACTGTGTGCGCCGCAGATCCCACCGACGCCTATCGCTCGTGCCATCCGCGCCGGCGGGGGCGGACGAGATCGTCGTCCCGCCATTCTGCCAGCCCGCCCGGCCGCCACCAACGGGAAAGGCCCCGCGACACGACCAAGTCACAATCGTTAGATACGCGGCGGGGCCTCCGCCGTTAACAACGCGAAGAGCCTCGCGTTACCGCTGGTCAGAGCCCGATTTCACTTTCCGGCCCCAAGCCTGTTAATGTTTGTTCCGCACCGGAGAGCGGGGCTGAGGGAGACACCGAGAGGTTCTCTCCCAGAGTCGCGGTCCGAGCAAACCAAGCGCCATTAGCTCAATTGGCAGAGCAGCTGACTCTTAATCAGCGGGTTCGGGGTTCGAGTCCCTGATGGCGCACAACAGACCGCATCCCGGCAGTTACCGAAACTGCCGGGATGCGGTCTTTCTACGTCCGGGTCGCCCGTTCGGTAACGGTCACGAGGTCGTTATCGAAATGCCATGGACAGCGGCCGTCACATCACAGCAGTCCCGATCCGGACACGCTGGAGCTGCGCAAACGCTCCCGAAACCAGATTTGGGCAAACTTTTTCTGTGACGCGCGGCACATCGTTCGAGGCGGCAAACCCCCTGCATAGATAACGATTCTGCAACTGCGCGGGGAACCGACCAAGATCGGCAGCGTTTGCCGTTCAGATTCCGTTTACCTTCTGTTCACCCGTCGTGACCATTCTGCAATCAGGTCACAAACAGACCTGCGGTTTGGTTAGCCCCGAGGTATCCAACTTCCGGAGCACAGAACCGAACAGCGCGTGGTCTCCCCGCAGCCAGCTGTGGAGCACCGTGCGACGCGCGGACCGCCATCGAGCGAGTCCGACCACTACAGCGTCGCACATTCCCATACAGACAGAAACAACACATCGCCTGACCGGCGTGCGCCGCTGCGCGCGCTGCGCGATCCACCGCGCCCCCATCGGGCCCGCGGTCGCCAGACAGAGATGAAGGAACAGAACAGCAATGCTCAACAAAGACAAGCTCAGCACCGTTATCGGCCGTCGTTCGCGCCGTGAGGCGTTCACCGTGGCGGTCGCCGCGGTCGGTCTGGTCGCCGTAGCCGCGTCCTCCGCCGTCTCCTTCGCCGACGACAGCGTTCCCGAGCGTGCTGCCATGGTCGTCGAGCAGGCGGAGAGCATCCCCGCCGTCGGCGCCGCCCCCGCCGTCGAGGCGATCCCCGCCCCGGCCCCCGCGCCGCAGGCCGCTCCGGCCCCCGCGCCCGCTCCCGAGGCCGCTCCGGCCCCGATGCCCGAGCCCGCCGCCCCCGTCTACCCGGACAACCTGGACGGCTGGATCCGCCAGGCCCTCGACATCATGGCCGCCAAGGGCATCCCCGGCAGCTACGAGGGCATCCACCGCAACATCATGCGCGAGTCGACCGGTAACCCCCAGGCGATCAACCTGTGGGACTCCAACGCCGCGATGGGCATCCCCTCCAAGGGCCTGCTCCAGGTGATCGACCCGACCTTCGCCGCGTACCACGTCGAGGGCACCCCCTTCGACGTCTGGAACCCGGTGTCCAACATCGTGGCGGCCTGCAACTACGCGGCGCACCGCTACGGCTCGATGGACAACGTCAACAGCGCCTACTGAGCCAGCTGACGGGTGAACGCCCGCGCCCCGGTCATCGCCGACCGGAGCGCGGGCGTTCGTCGTAGAATCGCCGGGTGCCAGACAGCGCCGATCAGGCACCCGATCACGCGCATTCCGACGCGGCCACCGCCAGCCGCGTCGCCAAGGCCCGTCGGCTGGCCGGCTACGTCTGGGATCGCGATATCCGCGGTGCCGAACTGCTCGCCCTGCCCGCGGCCACGCTGCGCAAACTGGCCAGGGCCGCCGACACCAATCCGCCGAGCACCGGTGAGACCTGGCAGGTGGTCGCCGACCTCCTCGACCAGAAGGACGCCTGGGCCGCCCGCAACCCCGGCCACGCCGCCGCGGTGCGGGCCAACGCCGACGAGAAGCTGCTGTGGGTGAAGCCGCCCGTCACCCCGTGGACCGCCGGGTCCTGAGCGGCGCCGTCAGGAGACGACCAGCCCGATCGCGAGCGCGAACATGATCACCGCGATCAGCGAATCGAGCACCCGCCACGCGCCCGGCCGCGCGAACAGCGGCCCCAGACGGCGCGCGCCGTATCCCAGCGCCAGGAACCAGACGACGCTCGCGAGCATCGCGCCCGCGGCCAGGAACCAGCGATCCGGGCTCGCGTAGGTACTGGCGAAGGAGCCGAGCAGCACCACGGTGTCCAGGTAGACGTGCGGATTGAGCCAGGTCAGCGCCAGGCAGGTGAGGACCGACGCCCCGACGGCCACCGAGGCGCCCGCCGCCTCGGCGATCAGCGCCGACGAACTCAGCGCCCGTCGCGCCGCCAGCAAGGCATAGCCGAGCAGGAACGCCGCACCCGCGTACCGCGCCACGATCAGCACCGCGGGCGCGGCCTCGACGACGGTCCCGAACCCCGCGACCCCGGCCGCGATCAGGACGATGTCGGACGCCGCGCAGACCGCGATCACCGGCAGCACATGCTGCCCGCGCACACCTTGGCGCAGCACGAACGCGTTCTGCGCGCCGATCGCCACGATGAGCGAGAGCCCGAAGCCCAATCCGGAGAGGGCGGCCAGTGCCGCAGAGGATGTCGTCACGTCTTTCGACGTTAAGAGACCATCAATTTTCAGACCAGCTAATGATTCTTCACTACCATTAGAATTTCTTACATGGATCTCCAGCTGGACCAGCTGCGCGCACTGGACGCGGTCCTCACCGAGGGCACCTTCGACGCGGCGGCGCGGCGCCTGAGTGTCACCCCGTCGGCCATCAGCCAGCGGATCAAGGCGCTGGAGGAGGCGGCGGGCCGCATCCTGGTGCAGCGCTCGAAACCGGTGCGCGCCACCGAATCCGGGCTCGCGGTGCTGCGGCTGGCCCGGCAGGTGGAACTGCTCACCGGCGACACCGCCCGCGAGCTCGGCGACGTCGACCGCCCCGCCGGGCGGCCGGCGCGGATCCCGATCGCCGTCAACGCCGACTCGCTGGAGACCTGGGTGATGCCCGCCCTGGCCGCGGTGGGCAGCGGGATCTGCTTCGAGCTGCATCGCGAGGACGAGGAGCACACCACCCGGCTGCTGCGCGACGGCACCGTGATGGCGGCGATCACCGCGACCGCGACGCCCGTCCAAGGCTGCAAGGTCGTCCCGCTCGGCGCCATGCGCTACCAGTCGCTCGCGACCCCGGCGTTCGTGGCGCACTGGTTTCCCGACGGCGCCCGTCCCAACGCATACGCGCACGTGCCGATGATCCAGTTCGACCGCAAGGACGATCTCCAGTTCCGGCACGTCGGCCGCCGGTCACCCCAGCCGATCGACCCGCCGATGCACTTCGTACCGTCGTCGAACGCCTTCGGCGACGCGGTGCGGCTCGGCATGGGCTGGGGCATGCTGCCCGACCTGCAGACCGAAAAGGAGAGGGCCACAGGCACACTCGTCAACATCAGCGGCCACGCCCATATCGACGTCCCGCTGTACTGGCAGCAGTGGAAACTCGACTCCCCCGCCCTGAGCAAGACCGCGGCGGCCATCGTGGCGGCCGCCGCGGAAAAACTGATCCAGCCGCAGCGCTGATCAGCGAACCGTCACGTGGCGGAGAGGAATTCGACGAGGACGCGGTTGATCTCGTCGGGCTGTTCGAGGTAGCCGTAGTGCCCGCAGCGTTCGATCTCGGCGTAGCGGGCGCCCGGAATCGCCTCGGCGACCTCGCGGCAGAACCGCGGCGGCACCATCTGGTCGTCGGCGAATCCGACGACCAGGCTGGGCACGGTGATCGCGCCGTAGGCCGCGCGCCGGTCCTGGGAGCGGTCCATCCCCAGCTGGGCGCGGGTGCCGGGGGTGCCCTTGCCCGAGGTGAATTCGAAGATGTCGAGCCATTCCTGGGCCTTGGCGGGGTCGGCCAGGGTGTGCGGGGACAGGTTCAGCATCGCCTTGACCGCCGCCGCGTACTCCGGCGGCAGCGCAATTCCCTTGTCGAACAACGCCTGTTCACCACGGTTGAGCGTGCTCGACACCGGATGCGGCCGCGCGGTGGCGGCGAACATCACCGCCTTGCCCAGCAGCTCGGGCCGCGCCAGCGCGAGCTCGGCCACCACCCGCGACCCCATCGACGTCCCGACCACGTGCGCGGGCGCGCCGAGGTGCTCGATCAGCGCGGCCGTGTCGCCGACCAGGTCGGCCATGGTGATCCCCGCCGCCGACTCCGACGACGGCGCGATCCCCCGATTGTCGACGGTGACGACCTGGAAGCCCGCCTTCACCAGGGCGGGCACCTGATAGGTCCGCCAGACCCGGCCGGGGCTCCCGCTCCCCATCACGAGCAGGACCAGTGGGCCCGACCCGGTGACGTCGTAGTTGAGCTGGATGCCGTTGAGCGAGACGAGGGGCATGTCCCGGGACGATACCGGCACCGCGGAATCGGATTCGTGCGGACCGAGCGGATCACGCGGGCCGGGTGCGGAACTGCCTGCGGTAGGCGGTGGGGGTGAGGCCGGTCGCCGCGGCGAGGTGGGTGCGCAGGTTCACCGTGGTGCCGAGGCCGCTCGCGGTGGCGACCCGGTCGATCGGGAGGTCGCTCGCTTCGAGGAGGCGGCGGGCGTGGTCGAGGCGGCGGGCGGTGAGCCAGGACAGTGGGGTGCAGCCGAGTTCGGCGCGGAAGCGGCGGTGCAGGGTGGCCACGCTCACGCAGGCGTGCGCGGCGAGATCGGCGACCGTGATCGGTTCGGTGGCATGGTGTTCGGCCCATTCCACCGTCGGTGCCAGGGACGGGCCGGGGTCGCGGGGCACCGGGCGGTCGATGAACTGGCGCTGGCCGCCGCGGCGGTGCGCGGCGAAGACCAGGCGGCGGGCGACCGCGGTGGCGATCTCGGTGCCGTGGTCGCGGCCGACCAGGTACAGGGCGAGGTCGAGGGCCGCCGCGCTGCCCGCCGAGGTGAGGATGTCGCCGTCGTCGATGAACAGCACGGCGTCGTCGACCGCGGTCTCGGGGAAGCGGCGGCGGAACTCGGCCGCCCACTGCCAGTGCAGGGTGACGGTGCGGCCGGTCAGCACCCCGGCCTCGGCGAGGGTGAACGCCCCGCTGCACATACCCACCAGCCGGGCGCCACGGGCGTGCGCGCGGGCGATCGCCGCGAGGACGGCCGGGTGCCGTGGGGTGCCGGTGTCGGGGCGGTTCGGGACGATCACGGTGTCGGCGGCGTCGAGCAGGGTGAGGTCGGCCAGGCCGGTCATGGTGAAGAAGTTCTGCCGCATCGGCACCTCGCGCCGGTGCGCGCAGAGCCGGAAGTCGTAGAGCAGGCCGCCGATCTCGGGCCGCTCGATCCCGAACACCTCGGTCATGCAGGCGAGCTCGAACGGATTGGACCCGTCGTCGACGAGCGCCGCGATGCGGTGCAGTCCCGGCTGCGAGAAATCTTGCGACATGTGCCATTCATCGCACTGTTCAGCCCGCCACCGCAACCGCGACGATGAGGCATGACCGATCGACCGACGAACATCGACGCCGCGCTCGCCACCTTCGACACCCTGTGGAGCCCGCGCATCCTGGCCCAGGTCAACGACTGGGACGTGCGCCTGGCCAAGGTGCGCGGCGAGCACCTCTGGCACGCCCACCACGACACCGACGAGTTCTTCCTCGTCCTCGACGGCACCCTCGACATCGATCTGCGCGCACCGGACCGTCGAATCACCCTGCACCGCAACGACACCTACGTCGTCCCGCGCGGCGTCGAGCACCGCCCGTCCTCGGCCGAGGGCGCCACGCTGCTGCTGTTCGAACCCGCGGGGACCCTGACCACTGGCGACTATTCGGGCGAGGTCCCCGACCACATCACCGCCACCACCGGCACCGCGCTCACCTGAGTCGGGACACCTCCGGCCGATGACCTGAGCGCACCGAATCCACGCCCCGGCCGAATACGGTAGCGGCGGCACTGCCCAGCCGGACTGGGGTCGGAGGCCACACCGCCGAGATCCGCCGGACCGGGCGCGATAGTCACGACCGCAGCGGTGGTTCGTCCGGTCAGCCCGCGGTCGCGGCGAAGTACGCGGTGCGCACGGCGACAGCGGGTGGGGGCGGGAAGTCGGGGTTGCCCGAGCCGAGCGGGCCGACCTTCACCGTCCAGGTACTCGACGATGTGTCGACCGCGGTGCGCGCGTTCGCGGGCTGGAGCACCACATCGTGGCCACCGTCGCAGGAGTACGCGCCGACCAATCCGTCGGAGCGCCCACCCCAGGCACCACCGACCCGGATGCGGCAGTGCCTGCCGTCGGCCAGTTCCAGCGCCCACGGCTCGGGCGACTCGGTGCGACCGACCGGCGTGAGCTGCGGCGTCACCGTGTAGCGGCGCAGCGTGCGCTGCCAGGGATCACTCGCGCAGAGCAGGGTGGTGTTGCCCGGCGGTGCCCAGCAGACATCGGCCGAGTCGGCGGACGCGCCGCAGCCGGAGTAGATGCCGGGAGTGTTACCCGAGCGGCTGGGCTCGGCGTATTTGCAGTCCAGCGCGCCGTACGGATCGGGGCTGACGACGGTGAAGCCGTCGCTGGGCTGACCGGCGGCGGTCACCGCGACGACCGAGACGACGGTGGTCGCCGGGCCGGACGGGGCGAGTGTGATCTGGCCCGAGGTGACCGGCGCCCCGGGGTCGGTCGTCGGGACGGGTGTCCCTGGCTGCCCGGACGCCTGAGTCGGCGTCGCGCCCGACGGACCCGGCAGCCCGGTCGCCTGGGTCGGCGTCGCGCCGGACGGTGCCGGTTGCGCCGTCGACTGGGTCGGCGTCGCACCCGACGGTTGCCCGGTCGGCGTCGCGGAATCCGGCGAGGACGAACACCCGGCGAGGACGACGATCAGCGCCGCGCCCACCGCACCGGCAACTCTTGCTCGAACAGTCATAGCCACCCCTGGGTTCGACGAGCCCGACCTACGCGTTGTCCATCGACCGTCAACGCGAGTTCGTTAACCAGGCAACGTGGTTCGGGCGTCGCTGGCCCCGACCACCTTCGCCGAGAGCGACCGGAGCGCGTCGCTCTCGGGCTCGCTCAGCCGGTCGACGAACACATCGCGCACCAGCTCGACATGCTCGGGCGCGGCCCGGCCGAGCACCGCGCGACCCTGTTCGGTCAGCGAGACGACGATCCCGCGCGCGTCGTCCTCGGCGGGCCTGCGGTCGACGAGCCCGCGCGCCGCCATCCGGGCCAGCTGCTTGGACAACCGGGACTTGTCCCAGCACACCTCGCTCGCCAGTTCCTTGGCCCGCAGGCACCCGCTCGGCGTGGCGGAGAGCGGCACCATCAGCTCGTAGTCGGCCATCGACAGGCCGTGCTCGGCCAGCCCGGCCGCGATCGCCGCGTCCAACCGCTGGCGCATGCGGATATAGGCCTGCCAGGTCTGCTGCTCTTCCTCGGTCAACCATCGGGTCACGGGAATGATCCTAGAACCCATTTGGTTGACATGGAAACAAAGCACGTGACCGACCAGGAGGCACATCCCATGCCCGCAATCACCGTCGACGACATCATGGTGCTGCCCCGGCTGCCCCGGCCCGATGTCACCGAGACCCAGCGACCCGTCCGCCAGATCGTCACCGCCGCGCGCCAGCAGGAAGGCGCGGGCTTCGAGGTGACCCGGCCGTTCCCGAGCATCGATCTGCGCTCGGCCGACCCGTTCATCCTGCTCGACCAGATGGGCCCCGTCGCCTACGAGCCCTACGAGGCCAAGGGCGCACCCTGGCATCCGCACCGCGGCTTCGAGACCGTCACCTACATGCTCGACGGCACCATGGTCCACCACGACTCCCAAGGTGGTGGCGGCGTCATCAGCGAGGGCGACACGCAGTGGATGACCGCGGGTTCGGGCATGCTGCACGACGAACTGCCCGAGGAGAAGCTCGTCATCTCCGGCGGCACCTTCCACGGCATCCAGCTGTGGGTGAACCTGCCGCGGGCGAACAAATTCGCCACCCCGCGCTACCAGGACCTGCGCGCGAGCGAACTGACCCTGGTCAGCTCGCACGACGGCGGCGCGCTCGTGCGCGTCATCGCCGGGGAGCTCGGCGGCTTCGCCGGTCCCGGCTCCACCTACACCCCGATCGCCTACGCGCACGCCTCGCTGGTACCCGGCGCCCAGCTGGAGACGCCGTGGCCCAAGGACTACACCGCGATGGCCTACGTGCTCTCGGGCAGCGGCACCGTCGGCGTCGACCGCAGGCCGATCAGCGCCGGGCAGCTGGTGGTCTTCGGCAAGGGCGACGCCATCACCCTGACCGCCGACCGCACCCAGCACAGCAGCACCGGCGATCTCGAGGTCCTGTTGCTCGGCGGAATGCCGTTGCGCGAACCCGTGATCCAGTACGGACCGTTCGTCATGAACACCCGGGAGGAAATCATTCAGGCCATGGAGGATTTCCAGGCCGGTCGAATGGGTACTGTTCCGGCCGAACATCTGACCGGACGCCGCCTGGGCGAATAACCGACCGCGATTCGCGGCGATTAGGGGCACCGCGCGGTTGACAACCGGACGCCCCGTTCACGATTGTGGACGGGGCCGCCCGGGGTGCCAAGTGTCCGGGCCCACAACCGAACCGCAGCAGACATCGAGGAATTCATGAACGTTCGCCGGCTCTCCGTGAGCCTCGCCGCCGCAGGTCTGACCCTGCTCGCCGTCCCCGCCGCCCACGCCGATGTGGTGTCGGGCTCGGCGGGCACCGGCTCCTCCAGCTTCGACTCGCTCCTCGGCGCGACCGGCTCGGCCAACCTGGTCCAGTCCGGCTCGGCCGGCGGTGCCTTCCGCAGCTGCGACGACGCGATCGCGGCCGGGCGCGCGCCGCTGTTCCGTGGCGAAGCGGGCTACTCCCCCCACCTCGACCCCGACGGTGACGGGCTGGCCTGCCCCACGCAGTAGCCCTGCGCTCGAACAAGAACACCCGATGCGGCTCGGCCACATCGGGTGTTTTGTTTCGCCTGCTGGGTCAGCGGCGGAAGATCTTGACCAGGACCAGGCCTGCCACCAGGGCACCTGCGCCGATCAGCGTGTATTTGACCTTCGGCTCGTTCAACTTGGCGACCACGATCGCCTTGGTGTCGTCCGCGATCCGCTGTGGATCGGCGCGCACCGCCAGTTCGTCGAGCGTCGTCGCCAACCGGGCGCGCGCGATCTCGATCTCGCGCTCGATCCGGTCGGTGTCGTCCTTGGCCACCGTCACCTCCAATATGTGTCTGCTGCTCGCCGACGAGTCTATCCATGCGTTCGCCGGACCCGGTCGGTTACCGTGCGGTGGTGACCGACAACCATCGCCTCTCCCCCGGAGACACCGCCCCCGCATTCACGCTGCCCGACGCCGACGGCAAGGACGTGTCGCTGTCGGACTACCGCGGCCGCAAGGTGATCGTCTACTTCTACCCGGCCGCCAGCACCCCCGGCTGCACCAAGCAGGCCTGCGATTTCCGCGACAACCTCGCCGAACTCGGCGGCGCGGGCATCGACGTCATCGGCATCTCGCCGGACAAGCCGGCCAAGCTGGCCAAGTTCCGCGACAACGAGGGCCTGACCTTCCCACTGCTGTCCGATCCCGAGCGCGACGTGTTGAAGGAGTGGGGCGCGTTCGGCGAGAAGATGATGTACGGCAAGACCGTCACCGGCGTCATCCGCTCGACCTTCCTGGTCGACGAGCAGGGCAGGATCGAGCTCGCCCAGTACAACGTCCGCGCCACCGGCCACGTCGCCAAGCTGCGCCGCGACCTCTCGGTGTAGTCAGCCGCCGAAGGTGCGGATGAACACCTCGTAGCCGTCGAGCAGGCGGGCCAGCCCGAACTCGAAATCGGCTGCGCTCCAGTCGATATCGTCGGCGTCGAAGGCGGAGGCGGACAGCGCGGCCGACACCGCGGGAAAGCGCTGCGGGTCGAGCACCCGCGCGAGTACCGAGGCGAAGTCGCCGTCCTCCTCCGCCTGGAGGTCGCGAACGGCCCGCCGCTTTCCCACCACGAACATCGACAGGTTCATCACCAGCTGGAGCTTGACCGGCTCGGGCACCGCCGTCTCGCCGAGCACCCGCAGCCCGGCGTCGAGCCAGGCCATGTTGTTGGGCCCCAGCGGAGGCCGGTTCAACGGGATGTCGACCCACCACGGGTGCCTGCCGATCCGCTCGAACTCCGCGCTCGCCCATTGCTCGAGCCCGGCCCGCCACGGCGTCCCGGCCGCGATCACCGGCGGCACGCCGACCACCCGGTCCAGCAGCAGGTCTTCCAGCGTGTTCTTGCTGTCGACATAGCGATACAGCGACATGGCGGTGAAGCCGAGCTGCTTGGCGACCCGGCCCATCGACAGCGCCGCGTAGCCCTCCGCGTCAGCCACCTCGACGGCGGCGTCGAGGATCTGCTCGAGGGTCAGCGTGCGCCGGGGCCCGCGCGTGCCGGGCTGACCAAGCCCCCACATCAGCTCGACCGCCTTCGGTAGCGCCGCGTCCGTCATCCACTCTCCTCCTCCGCTCGGGTCGACTCTAGCGGGACCACTCTTGCGCCGATTAACTGCTTACTCTATAAACTATGTTTATCTCATAAACAGTTTCTCGATCGGAGAACTCATGACGCTCGAACCAACGCCCGCCCTCTCGGTCCGGCGGCTGCGCAAGAGCTTCGGCGCGCGGGTCGTGCTCGACGACCTCGAGCTCGAAGTCGCGCCCGGCACCGTCTTCGCGCTGCTCGGACCCAACGGCGCAGGCAAGACCACCCTGGTCCGCATCCTGGCCACGCTCGTCCGGCCCGATCAGGGCGACGCGCGCGTCTTCGGGCACGACGCGGTGCGCGCGGCCGACACCGTGCGCGGCCTGATCGGCGTCACCGGGCAGTACGCCGCCGTGGACGGCGTCCTCACCGGCGCCGAGAACCTGCGGCTCACCGGCAGGCTGCTGCACCTGGGCACCACCGAGACCCGGCGTCGCGGCGCGGACCTGCTCGATCGCTTCGACCTCGCCGACGCCGCCGACCGGCCGGTGTCGGCCTACTCCGGCGGCATGCGCCGCAGGCTCGACCTCGCCATGAGCCTGATGGGCAGGCCGCGCCTGGTCTTCCTGGACGAACCGACCACCGGCCTGGACCCGCGCAGCCGCCGCGACCTCTGGGCCGCGATCCGCGACCTCGCGGCCGAGGGCACCACCGTCTTCCTCACCACGCAGTACCTGGAGGAAGCCGACCAACTGGCCGACCGGATCGCCGTGCTCGACGGCGGGCGCATCGTGGCCGACGGCACGCCGGAGGAACTCAAGCGGCTCGTCCCCGGCGGGCACCTCCGGTTCCGCTTCGCCGACCAGCGCCTGCTCGCGGCCGCCGCGCACGCCGTCGGCGACCAGGCGGGCCACCTCGACCCCGACCAGCTGACCCTGCAGGTGCCCTCGGACGGCAGCGCGGTCGAGATCAAGCGGCTGCTAGACCGTTTCGCCGAGCTCGACATCGCGATCGACCAGCTCAGCGTGCACACCCCCGACCTCGACGACGTCTTCTTCGCCCTGACCGGCCGCGCCCACCGGGCCGCGTCGGCCGCCTGAACTCCCACGAAACGAGACCGACCATGACCACCCAGTCCCCCGTGCACATCGCCCAGGACTCGATCACCATGCTGGACCGCAATATCCGGCACACCGTGCGCAGTCCCGACACGATGATCATGACCATCGCGCTGCCGGTGATGATCCTGCTGATGTTCGTCTACGTCTTCGGCGGCGCGATGCAGGCGGGCCCCGGCCCCTACATCGACTACGTGGTGCCCGGAATCATCCTGCTGTGCGCGGGTTTCGGTGCCTCCACCACGGCGGTGGCGCTGTCGACCGATCTGGCCGAGGGCATCATCGACCGGTTCCGCACCATGGCCATCGCCCGGTCGGCGGTGCTCACCGGCCATGTCGCCGAGAGCGTGCTGCGCAATCTGCTCACCTCCGCCGTCGTGATCGGGGTGGCGATAGCGCTCGGCTTCCGGCCGACCACCGATCCGCTGCGCTGGCTCGGTGTCCTCGGGGTGCTCGCGATGTTCGTCTTCGCGCTGTCCTGGCTCGCCGCGGCGCTGGGCCTGCTCGCCCGGAATCCCGAGGCGGCCAACGGCTTCACCTTCTTCTTCATGTTCCTGCCGTACGTGAGCAGCGCGTTCGTGCCGACCGAGACGATGCCGACCTGGTTGCACACCTTCGCCGAACACCAGCCGGTGACCCCGGTGATCGAGACGATGCGCGGGCTGCTGATGGGCACGCCGATCGGGGACAGCGCGCTGCTCGCCGTGCTGTGGTGCGCGGGGATCGCGATCGCCGGGTATCTCGCGGCCGGTGTGCTGTTCCGCCGCCGGACCAGCGTCTGACCAACGAGCAGGGGCCGCGCGACGAATCGCGCGGCCCCTTTCCCGTGTCTCGGGCGGACTAGTCGGCCGAGGCCGAACGCGGGCCCTCCGGCACCGGCGCCTGGGCGGGCTGCATCCCCATCGGGATGCCGGTGCCCGGCAGGGTCGGCGCCGCGGCGGGCGTCTGCGGGACGACCGGCGCGGCGGGTTCCAGCGGCAGCGGCTCGTCCTGCGGCGCGTCGCCGTAGAGCTGGGTGGGGTACTCGAGCGGGAACCGGCTCGGGTCGACCAGCTGCGGATTCGGCGACACCGTCTCGTACGGCGAGGTCTCCGACGGCTCGGCCGCCGGGCTCACCTGCAGGCCGCTGCTGGAACCGACGCCGCCGGTCGAGCCGGTCTCCGCCGACCCGGTGTCGGCCGTCTCGTGCAGCTGCGGCCCCGGCGACGCGACCGGCTCGGCCGGATGCGCACCGGGCTCGGAGGACACCGCGGTGTTGTCGACCGCCTGCGGCCCGCCGTTCATCACCGCGTACGACCCACCGGCGACGAGCCCGCCCGCCAGCAGACTCGCGGCCGCGGCCACCAGCGCCGTGCCCCGCTTGGAGTGCGCGGCGGCGGCCACCGGCACGTCGACGGAATCACCGAGCGCGACCAGCGCGGCACCGGCGGCGGGGGCGAACGGCGCGAGCCGGCACGGCAGCACCGGCACGCCGAACCCGGCGGCCGCCTCCCGCACCGCGGGCGCGTCGGCGGTCGAGCCGATCAGCACCACCGCGCCCGGCTTCACCCCGGCCGCCTCGAACTGGTCCCAGGCCGCCGACACACCGGCACGCAGCGCGTCGGGGGTCGGCGCGCCGGTCTGCGCGGAGGCGGCGAGCACGCGATGCCTGCCCGGATCGAGCAGGGTCATCGCCTGGTGACCCGGCACGGCCTCGTAGACCAGCAGATTGTCGAATTCGTCGAGCCAGGTCATCGCACCCGCGACGAACAGATGCGCCGATTTGGCCGAGACCAGCGACGCCGTGCGCCACGGTGTCGACGCCAGCCGGGTGACGATCGCGCGCCGCTCGGCGGCATCGCGGTAACTCACTGCCACTCCGGCGATCTCGTGCTCGTCGTCGAGTTCGGCGGCCATCGTGTCCAGCGCGGTCTGCACCGCGACGGCGACCTCCGCCTTGCTGTCCCCGCCCGCACGCACCGTGCGCCGCAGCAGCATCCGGTCGGTGAGGGTCGCGCCCGACTCGGCGAAGGCGACCGCGTGCACGGCCCCTCGCTCGGTGCTGACGCCGAGGGTGATCACAGATCCTGCAGCCACAAGTCATGCCTTCCCTGTGCGAAACGATGCGGGACGGGCCCGCACGGGGCCCATCACTTCGCGGTAGGTCGGTTGCGACGAGAGATCGCCGCGAATAAGCGTGCGGATGCACGCACGCTCATCTGATGATTCGTCACCAGCCGTGGCATGGATGGGAGGAATTTCGCCCAGTTGTTGACACGCTGTCGGTAGACGCGTGTCGGGGATGTGTGTATACCGCTAGCCTGGATGGGTGGAAGTACACGCGCAGGCCCGGTCCAAGCAGAGCCGTCCGGACCCTGCGCTGGAATTGCAGGACGACCCGCAGGAGCTGATGCCGCGCAAGCGGCCCACCCAGGAACGCAGCAAGCGCAAGTTCGACGCGCTGCTGGCGTCCTCGCGCGAACTGCTCGTCGAGGTCGGTTTCGAATCGTTCACCTGTGAAGAGGTCGCGCAGCGCGCCGAGGTGCCGATCGGCACCCTGTACCAGTTCTTCGCCAACAAGTACGTGATCGTCTGCGAGCTCAATCGGCAAGACCTGGTTGCGGTTTCCCGTGAGCTCGCCGATTTCCACGGCGAGGTGCCGTCGCTGGACTGGCTGCGGCACATGAACCAGTTCGTCGACCACCTGGCCGGCCTGTGGACCACCGATCCCTCGCGGCGCGAGGTGTGGCTGGCCATGCAGTCGACCCCGTCCACCCGGGCGACGGGCGCGCTGCACGAGAAGGAATTCGCCGAGGTGGTCTCGCAGATGCTGCGGCCGCTGACGCCGCGCACCCCGCGCGCCCGGCGCACGATGATGGCGGAGGTGCTCGTGCACGTCGTCTACTCGATGCTGAACTTCTCCGTGCAGGACGAACAGTCCAACGCCGACGCGGTCGCCGAACTCAAGCGCCTGATGGTCGCGTACCTGCTTGTGGCGGAAAAAGAATCGCGCACCGCCACGGAGTGACGGTGCGCGATGTCTAACGGGTAGTTTCCCTACCCTCGATCAGATCGGCGAGTTCGCCGGGATCTTCCAGTACCACCATCGCCGCCGCGGTGTCGCCGTCGTGGGTCAGCGACAGGTGGACGCGGGCGCGCGGCAGGAACTCCGCGGCCAGGCCGTGCAACTTGATGCTCGGCCTGCCCCAGGCGTCGTTCACCACCTCGATCAGCGGATACGGGTTGTCCCCGATCTGCGGGCTGCGCGCGAAGCGAGACGATGCCCAAGCCTTGAGCACCGCCTCCTTCGCGGCCCAGCGTGCGGCGAAGCTGCGGGCCGGGTCCGTCTGCTTGCTCTGGCAGTAGCGGCGTTCACCAGCGGTGAAGCTCTCCCTGAGCATCGTCGTCCCCGACCGTTGCAGCTGCTCGGCGAACTCGGAGATGGTCACCAAGTCCAAACCGATTCCGAGAATCGTCACGAAGCGGCAGCCTACGACGCTTCGGTCGACTGCGGAGCGGAACCGATTCGCCCGGTGCCGCAACCCCATCCGTTCGCCTGGTACACGCCGTCGCCGTCGAGCCTGGCCTCCGGCGAGAGCAGCATGTCGGCCTCGAGCTGACGGATCTGCTTGGCCGGGGTGCCGTCGGCACCGAGGCGGCGATCCGCCGGCTTCTCGTACAGCGCGCCGCCACCGCACATCGCCTCGGCGAAGCGCTGCCGACCGACGAGCTGACGCGCCTGCGCCCGCTCCTGGTAGTCGGCCCGCGCCGCCGGGTCGATCGCGGCCAGGAACGCCTGCGGATGCACCACCGCGAGCAGACCCGACACGTGGCCGAAGCCGAGCGAGGTCACCAGACCGGCCTTGAGCGCGAACTTGTCGCCGAAGCGCAGCGGCTCGCGCGCCCACACCAGGTGCGGGTAGGCCGCCATCTTCTCGTCGACACAGTCCAGGCTCCGGTTCGGCGGCACCACACCGTTTTCCAGCACCTGGCACAGGCCGATGAGCTGGAAGGCCGCCGCGCCGCCCTTGGCGTGGCCGGTGAGGCTCTTCTGCGAGACCACGAACAGCGGGGCGCCGTCGGTACGGCCCAGCGCGCCGGCGAGCCGCTCGTGCAGCTCCGACTCGTTGGGATCGTTGGCGGCGGTGGAGGTGTCGTGCTTGGAGATCACCGCGATGTCGTCCGGGGTGACGCCGAGCTTGCGCAGTTCCGCGGCCAGTCGCGAGCCGCTGCCGCCTCGACCGGCACCCAGCGCGCCGAGACCCGGTGCGGGGATGGAGGTGTGCACGCCGTCGGCGAAGGACTGCGCGAAGGCGAGCACACCGAGCACCGGCAGACCCATCTCCACCGCCACGTCACCGCGGGCCAGCAGCACGGTGCCACCACCCTGCGATTCCACGAACCCGCCGCGACGGCGGTCGTTGGCGCGGGAGAAGTAGCGGTCGCTGATGCCCTTGGCGCGCATGGCCGCCGAGTCGGCGGTGGCCGACATGTCACCGAAGCCGACGATGCCCTCGATGCCGAGATCGTCGTAACCACCGGCGACCACGACCTCGGCCTTGCCGAGCCGGATCTTGTCGACGGCTTCCTCCACCGACACCGCCGCCGTGGCGCACGCCGCGACCGGGTGCACCATGGCGCCGTAGCTGCCGACGTAGGACTGCACCACGTGCGCCAGGGCGACGTTGGGCAGCGCCTCCTGGAGAATGTCGTTCGGGCGCGGCTCGCCGAGCAGGTTGTCGACGTAGAGCGAGCGCATCGAGGACATGCCGCCCATGCCGGTGCCCTGGGTGTTGGCCACCAGGCTCGGGTGCACCCAGCTCATCAGCTCGTCGGGGCTGAAGCCGGCGCCGACGAACGCGTCGACGGTGCAGACGATGTTCCACAGCGCGACCCGGTCGATCGAGGCGGCCATGTCGGCGGAGACGCCCCAGATCGTGGGGTCCCAGCCGGTCGGGATCTGGCCACCGACCACCCGCGACAGCTTCGCCTTGCGCGGCACCCGGATCTCGGTGCCCGCCTTGCGGGTGACGGTCCAGTCGCCGGAGTCGGCGACCGGGGTGATCACCGTGTGCTCGGGATCGGCGGTGTGGAACGCGCGGGCCTCGGCCTCGTTGGCGACGGTGAAGCTCAGGTCCTGGTCGAGGAAGACCGAGGTGAGCAGCGGCGCCGCGTTGTCGAGCATGGCGCCGTCGTCCTCGTAGCGCCGCACACCGCAGCGCTCGACGACGGTGTCGTGGTAGCGCTCGGCCAGCTCCGACTCCGGCACGAAGTCCCCGGATTCGGTGTCGTACCAGCCCGGCTTCGGGTCGTTCTCCCAGCGGATCAGACCGGTGGTCCAGGCCAGCTCGAGCACGCCGGCGGCGGAGAGCTTGTCCTCGACCTCCATCTCGAAGCGGGTGCGCGAGGAACCGTACGGGCCGAGCTCCGCCGCACCGACGATGACGACCATGTCGGCCAGGTCGGCGGTCACCGCACCCCACTCCGGCACCGGCAGCGCCGAGCTCAGGGTGGGCGGCGCGGGCAGCGCGGCGATGGTAGCGGCGGTGCTCGCCTCCTCCTCGCTCGCGGCCGCGGCCTCCTGGGCCTGCTTGGCCAGTGCGGGCAGGTCGAGCTTGGCACGCGCCAGACCACCGGTGAGGTCGATCTGCTGCGGGCCGGTCTCGGTGACCTGACGCGCCCGCGAGGTGCACCACTTGAGCAGCTCGTCGGCCATCTCGGTGGTCGACCAGGTGTGCACGCCCGCCTTCTCGACGGCCTCGACCATCGGGTCGTTGTGGCCCATCAGCCCGGTGCCGCGCACCCAGCCGATCAGCGCGTGCACCATCGTGACCCGCGCGGACCACGACTTCTCGGCCCGCCAGCGGGTGACCACCGCGTCGAGCGCGGCCTTGGACTCGCCGTAGGCGCCGTCGCCGCCGAAGAGGCCACGGTTGGGCGAACCCGGCAGCACCACATGCAGTTTCGCGTCGACGTCGTGGTCGGCGCCGAGGGCGGACAGGCCGCCGATCAGCCGCTCGACCGACCAGAGCAGAACCCGCATCTCCATCTCGGCGCGGGCGCCCGCGTCGGCGAGGTCACCGGCGACGCGCGGTGCCGCGAACGGCAGCAGCAGCGTCGGGGTCATGGCGTCCTTGACCTTGATCTTGGCGCCACCCGCGTTGTCGACCTGCTCGGTGCCGACCCAGTCGATCAGCGCGTCGAGGTCCTGGTAGGAGGCCATGTTCGCGGGGACGACCCACAGCGCCGCGCCGTGGCGGGCGTTGTCGCGGTAGAGCGCGCGGTAGAACCGCAGCCGCGCGTCGTCCAGGCGCGAGGTGGTGACCACCACGGTCGCGCCACCCGAGAGCAGCCTGCCGGTGACGGCGGCCGCGATGGAACCCTTGCTGGCGCCGGTGATCACGGCGACGTCGTCGGACCACAGACCGGGGTCGGTGGTGTCGAGGGCGGCGTCGGCGATCTGCGCGTACACCCCGGCCAGCACCGAGCGGGCCTCGTGCATGGCCCGCTGACGCCACCAGTTCGCCTGCGCGGCGACGGCCGCACCGGCCCCGACGTAGCCGCCGATCGACAGCTCCGCGGTGGCGGCATCGTCGCCGAGCCACATGGTCGCGAGGTCCTCGCGGGCGGTGGCCCAGCGGTCGTCGATCAGGACGGCCTTGCGGGCGTCGAACGCCGGGGCGACCAGGCGCGGCCAGTCGGTGCCGAGTTCGGCCGAGACGAGGTCGACGAGGGTGTCCTCGGTGGCCTCGGGCGCGCTGACCTGCTCGCTCAGGCCGAGCTGCTCGAGCACGACCCGGGCCGCGGTGGCGAGCACGCCGTCCCGGCCGGTGATCTGCTCGGTGAATTCGCCCAGTGCCGCCGCGTCGACGGTGCCGCCGGACGCGCCACCCGCCGAGGGCAGCGTCACCGCGACACCGCGTCGCGCCGCCACCGCCTGCACGGCGGCGTCGATGGCCGCGTCGACCGAGGCGGCGTCGGACAGCGCGCCGCCGGCGAGCCCGCCGAGGTCGCCGCCGCGCACGCTGGCGCCTTCGCGGGTGCCGAGGGAGACCTCGGCGGTGACATGGCTGGCCCAGCCGTCGCCGAGTTCCCAGGTCTTCTTGACCCGGTCGGCGATGGCGGCGGGCCGCTTGCCGGAGGGACCGAAGACCTTGCGCAGGTGGTCGCCGATGGCGTCGGTGAGCACCGTGCCGAACGGCTTGTAGGTGCGGGCCAGGCGCTCGACGGTGCCCGCCAGGGCGCCCATGTCGGCGTCGGCCGCGCCGTCGATGGCGCCGAGCGAGAGCTCGGAACCGAGGTCGACCAGCAGCTGGTTGCGGCGCGAGGACACACCGTCGCAGAGGCCCTCGATGGTGTCGACCGGGCCGATCTGGTCCAGCCGCAGCTTGGTCCACAGCGCGATGAGCACGCGGGTGGCGTCGGCGGCGGTGAAGGAGATGTCGTCGGGACGCGGGCCACCGGTGGCGACCGGCGCCGCGGCGACCGGTGCGGCCGCGGCGGCGGGAGCGGCCGCGGGCGCCTCGGCCGGGGTCTCCTCGATGTCGTCGACCGGCGCGGGATCGGTGTCGGTGGCGTAGACGACCGCGGCGTCGCGCTCGACGTTGACCACCTCGACCGTCGCCCCGCCGAACGCGGGCAGCTTCAGCGTCTGCGAGGCCAGGTTGGCCACCGTCGGGGTGGCGCCGAGGCCGATCTCGACGAACCGCTCCACGCCGAGGCCGCCGTGCGCGGCATCGGTGAACAGCAGGTCCTGGGTCTCGATCCAGCGCACCGGGCTGGCGAACTGCCAGGCCAGCAGCTCGATCAGCACCACGCGGCACAGCTCGGCCTCGCGGTCGGCCCAGCTGTCGAAGTCGGCCAGCACCGCGGCGAGCGGCTCCGACGGCACGAGTTCGGCGATCTCGGTGAGGAACTCACGCCGCAGCGAGAACGGGCGCGGCACCAGGTTCGGGATGTAGCGGCCGACGAGCACCTCCGGGTGCACCTCGGCGGGCAGCAGCTGCTCGAGCTTGTGCCGGAACTCCGGGACGCCGTCGCGCAGCACCGAGGAGTGGAACGGCACGTCGATGCCGGGCACCAGGATGAACGCCCGCTTGCCACCGAATTCCTCGCGGCGGCGGTCGATCTCGGTCTCCAGCGCCTCGAGCCCGGCGACCGTGCCCGCGATGGCGTACTGCGAGCCGCGCAGGTTCAGGTTGACAACCTCGAGGAACTCACCGGTCGCCTCGCCGATGCCGTTGACGAAGTCGATGACCTCGGCGTCGGGCAGCCCGATCTGCGACGGGCGGATGGCGGCCATCCGGTAGTCGCTGCGGCCCTGGGCATCACGCGGGACCAGCTCGTGCATGGCCGAGCCGCGCTGGAACACCACCTCGAGCACGGCCTCCAGCGGCAGCACTCCGGCGACGGCGGCGAGCGCGTTGTACTCACCGACCGAGTGACCGGCGAGCATCGCGCCCTCGACGAAGGCGCCCGCCTCGCGCAGCTCGGCGACCTGGGCGACGCCGAGGGTCGCCATGGCGACCTGGGTGAACTGGGTCAGGTGCAGCACGCCGTCCGGGTGCCGGTGCTCGACACCGCGCGCCTTGAGGTAGGTCGGGTTGTCGCGCACCACCGCCAGGATCGAGAAACCGAGGGCTTCGCGGGTGTGCGCGTCGGCACGCTCCCACACCTGCTTGGCCGCCTTCGAGCGGGTCAGCGCGTCCAGACCCATCCCCTTGCGCTGGATGCCCTGGCCCGGGAAGGCGTAGACGGTCTTCGGGGCGGCGGTGCGCCCGGTCGCGGTCATGACCAGGTCACCGTCGACGCGGCAGGAGACCTCGATGATCTCGCTGCCCGCGTCCACCGCGATCCGCTCCACCCGCACGTCCACGGTCGCGCCGGGGCGGACCATGCCGAGGAACCGGGTGGTCCAGGACGTGAGAGTGCGTGCGGGAAGGGAGCTTTCGGGATCCACGGCGACGACCGCGTGCTGGGCGGCGGCGGAGAGCCACATGCCGTGCACGATCGGGCTGCCCAGCCCGGCCAGCTTGGCCGCGGCGTCGGAGGTGTGGATCGGGTTGTGGTCACCGGAGACCGTGGCGAACGCGTGCATGGCGCGCGGCGCGGTCATCGAGACGTCCCGGCGCCGGCGACGCGGGGTGTCGGTGGCCTCGGCGGAGACCGCGCCCGCCGCGCGCGGCGGATCGGTGAGCTCGCCCGCGCCGTTGCGGCCGCGGATGGCGAACCGCTCGACCAGCCGGGCCAGCGGGGTCGGCTCGAGGCCCTGATCGAGGATCAGGCCCACGTTCACGGCCACCTCGACGACCCGGCCCATGTCGGTGTCGACCACCGCGCCGCTCTCGGCGCGCACGACGAGAATGCCGGTCTCCGAGGGCAGTTCGGTCAGCAGCTCGATCTGGTGGTCGAGGTGGACCAGGTCCAGCATGCCCTCGATCACCGAACCGCCGTTGCCGGTGCGGGCCGCGCCGAGCACCGCGAAGACCGCGGGCCAGCAGGCGCCGACCAGCACGTCGGGCGCGGTGCGGCCGAGGGTGCTCAGGGTGGCGGGCAGACCGGAACCGGTGACACCGGCGTGGTCGGCGACCAGATCCGGCATCCAGGCCAGGTTCAGGTGCGCGACACCGGATTTCACCTCGGGCAGCGACTGGCCGGCGGCCACGCCGAGCAGCGCCGACATGGCGGTCTCGGCGTCGGCCTCGGTGATCACCGGCGCGCCACCGGAGTAGACGCTCACCGGCACGGTGATGCGGATCTTCACGGCGTCGCGGCCGAGCAGCGGCACGGCCAGCTCGACGTAGCTGAATTCGGCTTCGGGACCGGAGATCTCGGTCAGCGTCGCGCCGGTGCCCTGATGCACCGCGCTGCCCTGCTCCACGACCCATTCGGCCTGCGCGCCGAGCCGGTGCACCGGGTTCACGGTGGTGCGCCCGGCCCACTGCACGTCGGGCGCCGCGAGCACGGTGTCGAGCGCGCCTGCCACCACACCGGCGACGCGTCGCGCGTCGACCGGCGCGGGCACGACGCCGGCGCGGACCAGGCTGTAGGCGGTGTCCTGCTCGAAGCGGTCGAGCAGCTCGCCGACCGGCTCGTCGACGCGGGTGATCCCGGCGACGGCGACGGTGCCGGGGATGATGCACACCTGGTCGGCCGAGTAGCGCGGGTCATGCGCCTGCCACAGCGAATCCGAGCGCCACCAGCGCCGCACGTCGCCGTCGACGACGGGCACGAAGTTCACCGGCTTGCCCGGGGTCTTGCACAGCGCGACGAAGAACGGCACGTCGGCCGGGTGCAGCACGGTCTCGGCGACCGAGGGGTACTGCTTCTTGAGCGCGCACAGCGCCTGCACCGGGTGCTCGAAGGCCTCGTCGTCGGCGAACAGGGTCTCGATCTCGCCGCTGTCGGCGGGGTGCAGCCGGGCCTCGGTGCGCCGCATCATCTCCGCGAACCGGTCGCGCCAGCTGATGTCGAGCCAGTCCGAGCGGGTGGCGTCGATGATCGCGTCACCGATGTCGCTGCCGCAGTCGAACGAGATCGGGACCTCGCTCGAGACCGCCAGCGAGACATAGCGTTCCAGCCACTGCTGGTAGGTCATGGTGGCGACGTCGCCGAAGTAGGGCTTGGCGGTGGCGTCGAGCGCCGCGATGATCTCGGCGCGGCGGGCGGCGACGGCCTCGGCGTCACCGGCGACCTCGTCGAGCAGGCGGCCGGTGCGCGAGGCGGCGTTGTCGATCTCGTGGATGTCGGCGCCGAGCTGGCTGCGGCCCGAGGCCATGCCGCCGTTGGCGGTGCCCGCGCCGACCCAGTCGGGGGTGCCGGGGGTGTCGACGAGCAGCTGCTTCACCTCGGGGGCGGTGGTCGCCTCCAGGGTGGCCATGGCGGCGGTGCCGACCAGGACGCCGTCCAGCGGCATCACCGGGTAGCCGTGCGCGGTGGCCCAGGTGCCGGTCAGGTAGTCGGTGGCGCGCTCGGGCGTGCCGATGCCGCCGCCGACGCAGACCACCACATTGGCCCGGTTGCGCAGCTCGGCGTAGGTGTCGAGCAGCAGGTCGTCGAGGTCTTCCCAGGAGTGGTGCCCGCCGGCCTTGCCGCCCTCGATGTGCATGATCACCGGGTAGTCCGGCACGGCGTCGGCGATCCGCAGCACGGCGCGGATCTGGGCGACGGTGCCCGGCTTGAACGCGACGTGGCTGATGCCCGCCTCGGTCAGCTCCTCGATCAGCGCGACGGCTTCCTCCAGCTCGGGGATGCCCGCGGTGACGATCACGCCGTCCAGCGGCGCACCCGCCGCGCGTGCCTTCTGCACCAGGCGCTTGCCGCCCAGCTGCAGCTTCCACAGGTACGGGTCCAGGAACAGCGAGTTGAACTGCACCGCGCGACCCGGCTGCAGCAGCTGACGCAGCTCGGTCATCCGGTCGGCGAAGATCTGCTCGGTGACCTGACCGCCACCGGCCAGCTCGGCCCAGTGCCCCGCGTTGGCCGCGGCGGCGACGATCTTGGCGTCGACGGTGGTCGGGGTCATGCCCGCCAGCAGGATCGGCGAGCGGCCGGTGAGCTTGGTGAACGCGGTCTCGACGACGATGCGGCCGTTGGGCAGCCGCACCGGCTTCGGCGCGAAGGCCGACCACGGGGTGGCGGGCTCGGGCGCGGCGCCCGGGGTGAGCAGGCTGCGCTGGCCCGGACGGGTGGCGGCGGCGATCACGCCGACGCCGGTGCCCTTGAGCGAACCGCCGGTGATCCGGGAGAGCAGGTCGCCGGGGCCGAGGTCGAGAATCCACTCCGCGCCCGCCTCGACGACACCGTCGACGGTGGCGACCCAGTCGATCGGGTCGACCAGCACCTGCTGGGCCAGGGTCGCGGCGAGATCGGCGTCGAGCTCGCACTGGCGGGCCCAGCCGGTGACCAGGTCGACGGTCTCGGCCAGCGCCGGGTGGTGGAAGGCGACGTCGACGGAGATGTCCTCGAACACGGGCGCGAAGACAGCGCCACCGCGCGCCTTGCTCTCCCGCTCGCGGGTCTGCTCGTCGTGCAGCTGCGCGCAACGCACCCGCACGCGATCGATCTGGGCCGGGGTACCCGACAGCACGACGCGCCTGCGGCCGTTGCGGATCGACACCACCGCGGCACTCGCGGGGTCGACACCCTCGGCGACCTCAGCGACGATCGCCCGCAACTGCTCCGGATCGACATTGGACACCGCGACCATCGGCGAACGCTCGCCGATCGGCATCAGCCCGCGCCTGCGCGCGACCAGCCCGGCCGCGGCACCGATGAACTGGGCGATGGCCAGCAGCTCGGCATCGCGCTCACCACGGGCCTCGACCGCGGCGGCGGCCAGCAGACCCTGCGAGTGCCCGACGATGGCGACCGGCGCGTGCTCGGTCGTGTCCAGGCCCTGCAACCGCAGCGCCTTGATGGCCGCGAGCTGGGCCAGCAGCACGCCCGGCATCGAGACCGCGGCCGAGCGCAGCACCGCGTCGGCGGGTGCCGAGGACGGCTCGTCCGGCTCGTCCAGCTCGCTCTCCAGCATCCAGCCCATCGGGTCGAAGCCACCGGGGCGGACCACCAGCAACTGCGCCGCAACCGGCTCGACCAGCGCCTCGGCCGCGTGCACCAGCGCGGTCAGCTCGGACTCGAGCGCACTGTCACGCCCGATCTCCTCGAGCTCACGCAGCCACTGCGCACCCTGCCCACCGAACGCCAACGCGTACCCGGCCCCGTTGCGCAGCTGCTCCAGCAACGCTGCGCGGACACCCGACGTCTGGCCACGACCACCAGCTTTCGCGGTCGACCCCGTGCCCATCTCGGTGCTCTCGTTGATCGTCAAGACGCTCGACTTCCTTCTCCTGGCGCTCCGCCCACCGACGGAACGCACACGTATCCGGCAGCCCCTCGGGCCTGTTGGCAGCCACGATCGCACAAAATCATGAGGAAAGCCTCACGTTTCCCGCCCCGACGGCAGCTACCGCCGAGTATTTTTGTACGCCAGTACCAGTTTTTTCTGAAACATGACCCCGCCTCATGTTCAAACCGCAGGTCCAGCCTGTTACTTCGCTTCGCAAACATGAGTGGCCCTCATGTTGAGGTTTATCAAATCGTTATAACCCCAGGTCGTGTTACCGGCGAGTACGCCACGCCGCCCGAACGCTTCGCGAAGCCGGATTTGCCCGGTAGAGTTTGGACGGTCGTACACATCCAGCGCGAGTGGCGAAATTGGCAGACGCGCCAGATTTAGGTTCTGGTGTCCACGGACGTAGGGGTTCAAGTCCCCTCTCGCGCACAGATTCCTGGCTTTCGAGCCAGATCAGGGCTCCGGCGTGTTCGAGTGCACTCGCACACGGAGGAGATACGACATGCAGGGCCATGACCTGCGTAAACACGATTCATCGGGTGGCAGCTGTGCCACTTTTCGCACCCTACCGGCACCTCGCCGCAGGCGTGGTGATCGCCGGTGATCGAGCCACTCATTCCGCCCCAGACCGCGCTCCAGGACCGTATCCACGGCCCACTGCCGACGTGCGCCATCCCGGGCACCGCCGACCCGAATCTCGCCTACGGCGTCGCCGTGGTCGGCGATGCCGGGCGCGTGGCCGACCGCGCGGTGTTGTCGGCACTGAGCTGGTCTCCGGGGACCCGGCTGACGATGTCGTGCACGGAGGGCGGCCTCGTCCTTGTGCGCGCCGCCAGCGAAGGCCCTGTCCGGGTGACCGGTGCCGGATTCTTCCGCGTTCCGTTCCGCCAGCGCCGACGCGTCCGGCTACTCGAAGGCGACCGCGTGCTGCTGGTCGCCCACCGGGAACAGAAGCGGTTGTTGATCTATCCCCCGGCCGCGCTCGACACCCTGACCCGTGAGAGCCGACGAATCCTGGAGGACTCGCTGTGACGATCCACAGCCCCGTCCGCCCGGCCCCCACCGCAGATACCTTGGCCGCTGCACAGTTGCTGCTGACCCAGATGGGCATCACCGCAGCAGACCTCATCGGTAGTGCCCCCGCGGCACCGACGTTCGCCGAAGTGATCCCGCGTGTACGGGCACGTTTGTCGGCGGGCACCGCACGCACCTACGGGACCCATTTGGACCTACTCGAATCGCGTTGGCCGGACCGGTCGTTGACCGGGCCCACCCGTCACGAACTCGAGGAACTCACGCGATCAGTCCAGGCGTCTGCCCGCACCAACCGAGCATCCCGGGGCGGGACCAGCGCGGTCGAACATTTCGTGTCCGCGGTGCGCGCTGTCTACCGCTACGCCGAGGAAGCCGGATGGGTTCGCCCACAAGACAATCCAGCACGGCAGCTACCGATCCCGTCTCGCCGGGCGTCACAGCGATACGCGATCCCGTCGGCCCAGATCGCCGAGATCTGCCAGGTCGCGGCCACCTCCGGTGACGACCCCGAACTCGACAGCCTGATCCTGCGGTTCCACCTCGAAACCGCGTGCCGTCGCGGTGGTGCGCTGGCCTTGCGCCCGCAGGACCTCGACCGAGACCAATGCCTGGTGTATCTGAGGGAGAAGGGCGGCTCGGATCGCTGGCAGCCGGTCTCACCGACCTTGATGCAGCACCTCGACGACCACGCGACCCGATGCCAGGCGCCCTTCACCGGCCAGTTGCTGCGCTACGGGCACGGACGCCCGATCACCGCCCGCCGATACGACTACATCTGGGCCAAGGTCGGCGAGTCACTGCCGTGGGTGGCCGCCCAAGGTGTCACAGCTCACTGGCTGCGCCACACCACTCTGACCTGGGTCGAAAGAACGTTCAGCTACGCAGTGGCTCGAGCCTTCGCCGGTCACCATGGCAAGAGTTCCGGCACGACCGACACCTACGTCAAGTCCCACCTGCACGAAGTCGCCGCCGCCCTGGCGGTCCTCACCGGTGAGCCGCATCCTCTCGCACGCGGCGTCGGTTAGGCGAGCACATCGAATGCCCGTGCGCTGCGGCGGTGCGGGTGCTCGATCCCGAATGGCCCAGGTACACCCAGAAACTCTGGCTCTTGCGCAGAGAAACGGCCCGGCAGGAATCCTGCCGGGCCGCGCATGTCTGATGAGTTAGCCGATGCCGAGTTTTTCCATTGCCCAGTCCGCCGCGCCGCTGTCGTCGGCTGCGGTGAACCTACGCGTGTAGTACAGGGGCGGCGTGACCCAGCGCACCGAGCGCCACCCGCGATCGGGGCGGACGGCCCACCCGCCGTACTCGCGCCAGAGCGGGAACCCTGGACGGTCACTGCGATAGAGCCGCCGATCACGTACCGCGATCATCCGGCGGCGTAGCCACGAGGTCAGCGCGTTTGCGGCTCGTTTCATCTCGCACGTCCTCAGCACGTCATGATTCTGGGCGCTGATGGGAAAGCGGTTTGCGTCGTGGTCCCATCGGCCGCAGTCTCCCATATGGTGGCGACACCCTTCCACGCCCCGTCCTCACAGTCGGCGTTAGTCGCGATGTTGAGTCGAGGTGCGGGGATCCGTATCGACGGCTGGGAACTGCGGGTGCTCCAGTTGCCGCCGCGTGGCTTGAACTGCAACGTCAGATTGAGCGAGAAGGCGGCCGGGGCCGTGGTGCACTCGGCGTATCCGCCGCCGATGATCTGTCCGTGCTGGTCGTAGACGGTGCCGGTGTAGAAGGTGAACGTGCACGACGGTGCGGGTGCGGCCGTCGCGGTGCCGCTGGCTTGGTTGGCGATCAGCGCGACCGCGATCGTTAGTTCGGCGGTGAGGGTCTTGAACGTCATCAGGTGTCCCCTTCGATTCGGCAACTGCGTCGACCGGAGCTAGCTGGAGGTGTGAGTCGCGAGTGCCCGGTTGAGGATTGTTCTGGCGTCCTCGCCGTAGACGGCCTGGGCGGCGAGTCGATCGAAGCTGCGCGCGGCCAGGGCGACGTCTTCGACACTGGTGGCGGTGACCGCGCCTGTGACGGTCTCGATATCGACCGACACCATGTCGTTGACGACGAAAAGCGTTGCGGGAGTGACGAATGTGGCGGTGATCGGAATGATCCCGATTTCCACGTTGGTTCGGGCAGCGAGGATTTCACGAAGGAACCGGATCTGGGATGCCATCACCAGCGGGCTGCCGACCGTACGCAGCAAGGCGGCCTCGCTGAACAGCAGCCGGAAGCGGTGGTCGGGGGCGTCGAGTAAGGCTTGCCGGTGCAGGCGGGCGGTGACGGTGTCTTCGGTGTCGTCGGGCACCTCGAGGGCGGAGACGCACGCGGAGATGACGGCGCGGGCGTAGGCGGGGTTTGCAGCAGCCCGGGGATCAGGTCTGCGCTGTACCCGCGCTGGTTGGTGGTGGCGTCTTCGAGATCGACCAGGCTGCGTTGCAGGGTCGCCAATCCGTCGTCACAGGTTTCGTAGTAGCTGGTGTAGGACATAGTGATCTAACCCTTCATTAGAGTTTTGATGGTCGACGGGATTGATGGGTGGTCCCGTCCGGGGATCGTGAGTGCGGGTATCCCCCGGAGGTCGCGGCGGGGGCTGCGACCTCCGGGGGAACCTCCCCACCCTCGAGGCCGGTCGGCCTCAGCGCTGGGATCGCTGACGGCCTCGGGTATTCGGGTGGTTTCGGTGTGCTGTGTGGTCAGTAGGGGCTGCGGTTTCGTGGCTTGGCGGCCTCCAATAGTTCGCGCACGCAGGCCAGGACGGTGGTGCCGGAGGGGCGGAACGGTGTGGTCGCGGGGGCTACCCAGGTGCGGGCGATGTGGTGCTCCGGTCCCGGGGATGGCAATGCGATCTCGCCGTCTCGGACTACCGCTACGTGTGCACGCCACAGTTGAGCGACCGCGACCGGGTCACCGATCGGGTCCATGTCGGCCCGGACGAGAAAAGACCACGTTCCGGCGCGAGGGTGGCCGATGATCGGGCACGGTCCCACGTTGCGGCGGCGCAATTCGACCTTGACCCGCTGAGCGAGGTCGGCGGGCATCATGACCGCGCCGGTCGATCCGGCCGACATCATGATCCGCCCCGTTGTCGGGTCCACGAAGGTCGGCAGGCCACAAACCTTGCGGTAGAACAGGCTTCGTGATTGCGGCGAATCCTGTGTGGCTGCTGATGTGTGCGCGTACGTCACGAATTCACTCCCGCGATGAGGTGTGGCCGAGGATCGTGGCGGTGAGCCCGAAAGCGATGGGGCGAGGGTTCCCGACGTTCCGTCCGTGAGGTCACCGGTGCCGGGAGCGGATTCATCCCGGCACCGGGACAGTTGTGAGGCCCATGCGCGGACGGCGGCGGCGACCCGGGCCACCTCCGTCGGCGGAGCACCGATGTAATCGGTTGGGGTGGAACCGAAACCGGGCACGTACCGACCGGGACTGCGCTGCGGCAGTGGCAGCGGCAACAACCGGATCAGTCCGAGGCGCTCCAGACTTGCGAGCACTTGTGGAAGGTCGCTACCGCCGGGTCGGGGTTCGGGAGTCTGCCTGGTGGGGTGGCTCATTCGGGCCTCCTGATAACGCGTCCTGCGGGGATGGGGCTGCGTCTGCTGATTCGTCGCTGGTCCCCCGTGTTGGTTCCGCTTTTCATCGTGGGTGTTCGGTGGCATCGCCAGGAACCGCGTAGTGGAGGGGTACCGTAGGCGTATCGTGTGCATTTCCCAGGTCAGAGGCTGGAGACGTAGGTAGCGGCGATGATTCGAGGGCGTGGCTGGACAGGGTTTGAGGCGGCAGCGCTGCAGGAGGCGATGCGGAAGTCGATCCGGGAGTTCGCCGCGTTGCTCGGCGTCGAAACAACCACCGTCAACAACTGGCGTTCGGGATTGAGCAGGGTGAAACCCCGCTCGGAAAAGCAAGCGATCCTGGACACGGTCTATCTGCGCCACACGACCCCAGAAGATCGGGTGCGGTTCAATGAGATCGTGGCCGAAGGCGAGGACACATGGAGAAGCCGCCATCAGTCGCCCAAACGTGCGACTCCCCCGACACACAAACCGGCTGACGCGCTAGCGCTGGCACATTGGTTGGCGAGCGACGGCACCGGTATCCCCCCGATCAGCCGCAGTGACGATCTGGAGCGAGTGAGCCTGGCGTTGGACCGCGCTCGGCGGTACTTCGATGGCTCCGTTCTGGATTTCTTCCGTTCCCAGCTTGCGCGCTGCAAAGCCGACGACGGTTCGCTCGGCCCCGCGGAGGCCTTGCCGCTGACGCTCGCGGTTGTCGGCGCAATTCGACGGCACAGCAATGACGTTCCGGCCGACCTGCGTCGGCAGTTGCTGGCCATCGGGTCCGACGGCGCGGAGTTCGCGGGCTGGCTGTATCGCGACCTCAACGACCCCGTGACGGCCACATTCCTGTACGACCGCTCGATGGAATGGGCCCAGGCAGCGGGCAGCTTGCCCATGCAGGGATACGTTCTGCTCAAAAGGTCCGAGATGGCATACGACTCACGCGACGCAGGGACGCTGCTCGGACTCGCACGGGCTGCGAAAGAGGGGCCGTGGCAGCTCCCCCGTCGAGTGCAGGCGCAAGCCGTGCAGCAGGAAGCACTAGGGCTCGCAATGACTGGTGAACCAGTCGCAGCGGTCGAGGAATGCATCGGCCTGGCAGAGCAACTCCTCGAGCAGGCCGATGGTGCCGATGACCGTGGGCTAGTCAGCAACTTCGACGAGAGCACGCTGCGGGTGCGCGCTGCGGTGTGCTACACCGAGGCGGGCAAACCGCAGCGGGCGACGGAACTGTTCGGGCAGGTGCTGACGGCTGGAGGGTTGTCCCGGCGCGATGCCGGCTTCTTCAGCGCTCGACAGGCCAAGGCGCTCGCACTCAGCGGTGAACCGGACGAGGCTGCCGCCGTCGCAACCAAGTCGGTCGCCGTAGGGATGGAGACCCGGTCGGAGCGAACGATCAAGGTCGTGGTGGACGTCTTGCGAACGCTGGCCCCGTGGGATCACCGGCCGGGAGTGCGGCAGCTGCGCGAAGCTGTGGAAGCGTCCGGCTAGGTTGTCAGCCAATCCGCGACGATCCGGATCACGTCAGCCTGGTACTCCCGGCTTTTCGGGTTGAGGTATCGCGGATCGTCGTGGACGGCGAATCCATGTTGGGATCCGTCGATTTCGACCAGCTCGACGGGCGCAGTGAACTGGGCGACGGCGGCGCGAGAACCGTCGATCGGGACCAATGTGTCGGCATTGCCGTGCACGATAAGGGTGTCCACCGTGATCTCGCCCAGCACTTCGTTCGGCTTCAGCCAGAAGACTTCGTTGAGCAGTGGCCGACCATGCTTCAGAGTTGGGGTGAACTGAATGGCTCCGGTCGCGTTGAGCTCATAGGCCTTTTCGTCGTTGATGACCTCGTTGGTCCAGTAGTCGCGAGTGTCGATGGTGCGCTTCTTGTAGTCGAGCTGCGGATTCAGCAGCACCAGTCGACTGAGGTCTGCTGGCCGTTTTGCGGCGTAGTACCCGCAGATGCCGCCACCGAAGCTGGCGCCGAGTAGTGCGAGATCATGGGCACCTGTGGCGGCCTTGACGGCGGCCAGGCTGGCGCGGATGTCGTTGAGGATGGTGGAAAGGGTCAGTTCTTCCTGTCGGCCTTCGCTGTCTCCGTGACCGCGAAGGTCGAACCGTAGCGAGGCTATGCCCGCGCTGGCGAGGCCTTCCGCGAGCCTGGTGAAGAACCCTCCTTCCTCGCGGGTGACGCCACCACCGTGCACCATCACGACCGCTTTTCCACTCGGCCGGTCGGCGGTGACGAGTGTGGCGGCAAGGTGCAGGCCGTCGAAGGTGCGAACGCTGGTGATGGTGCTCGTCGAAACCACAGCCTCACTCAACCAGACCGGGCGAAAGCTGTGCTACCAGTCGACCCCGTGGCCGGGGTCATAGTGGCGATGGTTGTTCCCGTCGAGCTCGTTGATGCTGTCGTCTTCCCAGTCGTACTCGACGTAATTGCTGCCGAGTACGAGGTCAACGGCATCATTGATCGCTCGACCGGCGAGGTCGGGTTCTTGGGTGTTCTCGGTCGGGTCGTGGGCGGTGAGGTCAGCGTCGGCTATTTCCAGACGTGCCCAGAGCGCGGCCGCGGGCATCTCGTCGGGCAGGGGGCGGGTCCGGGCGGCCTCGGCGAGTTGGTGTTCTATCTCGATTCCGGCGTCGGCGGCGGCATCGATGTGAGTAGCGACCACGGGCCACGTCGGGTCGGCGCTGATGCGGGGGTCGATGCGGTAGACGGTCGCTGCCCACCGGTGTTGCGGTAAATGCGCGTTGCCGTCGACCTCGCGGATGCGGCGTTGCAACCGTTGTTGATGGACGCGTTCGATCGCGAGGTGTCGGGCGGGTCCGGTCGGGCGGTGGTCGGTCTCGGGCACGTGCAACCCGGCACGCCAGATGGCGAGGTCGGCGAGCAGCTCAGGGTCTCGCCCGAGTAGCGGTCGCGCCCACTTGGGCGCGCTGTGCGGGGTGTCCAGGCGCGCGGTGTCGCTGACCTGTCGGGCGAGTTCGGCCACAATCCGTTCTCGCGCTTGCACGGGTGCGAGGGTGCCGGGATCGGCGGCGTCGGTCGTGGCGATGGGAAGTCCGGGTGTCCAGGCCAGCGGGCCGGGTCCAGCGGAGTGGTTGCCGGTGGTGTCCAATCGCCAGTCCAGGACGGCGGCGGGGTCGGTGACGGTGTCGAGTTCGTGGGAGGCGATGGCGGTGCGCAGTTCGGCGATCGGGTCGGCTCCGCTGAGGGCGATCATTGCCAGGTGCTGGCGTAGGACCGGGTAGGCGTCGCTGTCGGTGAGTCCTGGAACGAGGAGTTCGGCTGTTCGGTCGATGGTGTCGAGTCGTGTTGTGCCAATGGCGTGTTCGGCGGTCATGCCTAGTGTGTCGAGGTAGATGTCGACGGCGTGGCCGATGCGGCGTGCGGGGTCGAGGGCGTCGCGGAGTTCGGTGTGGGCGGATTTGCGGGTGCCGTCGCGGTCGAGGATGTGGGTCAGGTGTTCGACGGCGGTGCGGGGGTAGTGGGCGGCGACGGTGTAGATGTCGCCTTCGGCGCCGTCGAGTGCGGTGGCGATGTAGGCGTGGTTGGTGTGGCGTCCGCGCGTCATCGCGACGTAGAACTGTTGGCGTGACTCGCGCCCGGACAGGGCGACGTGGCAGGAATCCGCGGTGATGCCTTGCGCGGAGTCGATGGTGGTGGCGTAGCCCAGGTGTAGGTGTTCACGCACGTACTCACCCGGCAAGCGCACAACGGCTGCCGTGTCGCGCCCGTGTACGCGCCGCTCGACGGTCACCGATTCGTCGGTATGAACCTGGCGGATGGTCCAGGTGTAGCCGTTGCGGACCCAATCGTGGTCTCCCAGTCGGAGTCGGCGATCGTTACGGCGGGTGCCTACGGTGTCGCCGGCTGACGCCACCAACCCGTCACCGAGGAACACATGCGCGTCGGCTGCGATGACCGTGGAAGAGTCGCTGTGGGCGATCCGGTGGGCGCGGGCGCGCACGTTCAGTTCGGTCACGATGTCGTTGGTGGGTGCGAGCATGACCGCGTCGGAGCCGTTGGCGGTGTCGGCGGCCCATGCTCGGTAGGTGTCGTCGTAGACACTGCCGAGGTGTCCGGCGTGGATTCGGCCGTTGTCGAGGTACCAGGCGAGTGCGGTCGGATCGCCGTCGCGGAGGCCTTTGGAGGCGAGCGCTTCTCCTCGTTGGGTGAATCGCACGACCTCGGACAGGGTCGGTGTCTGTTGTGGTGAGGCGTCGGCCATGTCGGCGTCGACTCCACCGGCGTCGATCGCTGGGAGCTGTTGATCGTCGCCGATGCATCGCACGGTCGCACCTCGCCCGGTCAGAAACCGAAGCAACTGTAGGCGTTTGGCGGTCGGGAGGGTGACGTGTTCGTCGACGATGACGAGTGTCGTGTCGTCGATATCGAGTACCCACTGCGGCAGGACCGGCGGGTGTTCGATGGTCGCGGTGTCGCTGTGGTGACGGTCGATGACGTGCAGAAGTTTGTCCACGGTTTCGGCGCGGGTGCCGATCGACTCACCCAGCACGGACGCGGCGGCGGCCGTGGGTGCCATGCCCAGCACGGTCCCTCCGGCGGATTCCCATGCGGTGGTGAGGACTTCCATGGCGGTGGTCTTTCCGGTTCCGGCCGCCGCGTTGGCGGTGTGTACGCGCAGTCCGGCGCTGGAGAAGGACTCGATGACGCGGATCTGGCCGGGGTTCAGTGGACGATCGGGGTGCGCGGTGTCGTATTCCGCGACCGCGAGCGCGACGTGTCCGGGGTCGAGGATGCGTCCGCCGGGTTCGACCGAGAGGGCGATGAGTTCGGCTTCGTCGGCGAGTGTGGATTCGGTGGTGTAGATCTGGGAGTTCGCGCGGGTGTGCATCGGGGTACCATCACGGCGGCGTAGCCAGGTCGGGACCGCCCTCAGGTCTGGTTGCTCGGCCAGATCGGGGTCGCCGCGTGCGATCGCCGAAGTCGGTGAGAGTGCTTGTTCGACAACCTCCTCGGCCACGCGTGACCAGTCGTCGGGGGCCACGTTGCCGCGGAGTTGGCGTTCGACTTCGGCGCGGAGGTTGAACTCGCGCCAGGTCGCGCGGCGCTCGGAGACCGCCGCCAGCGCTCGGTCGGCGACGTGGGTGATGAACGCACGATCCGGTACCGGACGCGGCGTGTGTGGAGCGGCCAGGACGCGGGGAATGATGGCGTCGACGGCGTCGGGGCCGCCCAGTAGCGCTTCGGCTTCGGCCCGCCAGGTGGCGTGTTGCTCGGCGCGGCAAAGCGGAGCATGTTTCTTGGGGCGGGTTTCCAAGGTGGCGCGTTGGGCCAGATTGTGCACCTGGCCTGGTCCGGGTTCGTGCCCGAATTCGGCCTGCCATTGGGCGGTGAGGGTGTCGAGTCGGTCGGTGATCGCGGCTGCGCGCCGGGACCAGTGGTGGATCAATTCCAGGGGGACGCCGACGATTTCGCGGACTCGGACTTGGTCGGGGGTGCGGTCGGGGCGGGTTTCGAACCGGATTCCCAATGCGATTTCCAGGTGGTGCTCGACGCGGGTGTCGAAGATTTCCGACATCGTGACGCCGCCTTCGTGAAGAACTTTGCCGTCGATGGTGCGCCACTTGCCGTCAGGGGTCCGGACGCGGTTACTCACCAGGACGTGGAGGTGCAGGTCGGGATCACCGGCGCGGGAGTCGCGGTGCAAGAACGTGGCGGCGATGATGCCTTCCACATCGACTTGCCGGACACCGTTGCGTCCCAGTCGGGTGAACAGTGCGTTGTCCTCGGCGAAGGTCAATGAGTCGATGGCAGCTCTGCGGACGGCGGTCTCGATGATCGCCTGCATCTCGGGTGTGCCGATCGCCCACAACACCGCGATGCTCTTGACCGCGCTGAAGGTGAAGTCGTAGCCGGCGACCGCGGTGCGTTCCGGGCGTGAGTTCTTGGCGACCCATCCGGACAGTTCGCGCGCGTCCAGGGGCGTGCGTTTGTACTCGGTGGTAAACATGGCAGTCGCGACCTCGGTGCGGATGCGGGCGCGGGTCTCGTCGGAGATGTGGGCGGTGACGCAGACTCCCACGCTGGAGTTGTAGTCGCGGTATGCCTGGGACTTGGCTTTTCGGTACTCGGACACCGAGGTGTAGATCGCATATCTGTTGCCGAGCCGGGTCGCATTCGCTGCTCTCCTGGCGGCTTCGGCGGGCCGGACTCCGAGGCCGAGGTACCGGGCTTCGGTGCGCTCGCGGACCGCCTCGGCGTTCGGGTGTAGCCCTTCCCCGAACAGATTCCGCATCTGGGCCTCGGTGACCTCCGAGCCTTCGTCGATTCCGAGCGCGGACAGTCCGGTGCCGTACCAGGTTCCGGGAGCCTCGCCGTGCTCGTCGTAGTACTGCGACAGGGAAGCGCGTCCGCGCTCGGTGTCGTTGGCGGCGGTTTTCCGCATGTAGTACTGGTAGCCGCCACCTGCGGCGACTTTGTGCATTGTCGCGACCATGCCTCTATGAAGCACCCGCGAATTCGACTGCCGCAAGGGGCAATTGAGATGCCCGGATCGCTCAGGACAACTTTGGACAACTCTGGACAACTATCTACACCGGCCGTAATCGAATTGTGTCCGGCCTGCGGCCCTGAGAACCCCGAAGAACCCTGAGATGCAAGATGTCTGATCGTTTTTCGAGGGGGCGGAGAGTGGATTTTGGATGGGGAGGTGGCGTGAGAGTGGTGGTGGTGTTTGGGCTGCGTGGGGCGGTGCAGCGGGGTGTTGGGCGGGTGGTGTGATGCACGTCTTCGATTGATGCCGGGGCGAAGCGGAATTGCGGTCGGAGCCGATCCAGGTGCGGCGGCCGATGATCGGCGACGGCAATTCAGCAGTGCGCGTGCGTATTACCGGCCAGCGACGTCGGCGACCTCGGAGGGTTGGTGGCGCGAGCGGTCGAGTTCAGGTCTACTGGATTGTGGAAGAGCCGTTGATCGGGCAGAAAGGATGTCCGATGTTCGTTCATGCTCTTCTCGATCCCGGCTCGGCCGTGAGGAACGGCGACCGCGGCGGAATCCGTCGAGTGGTCCGGAGTCGGCGATGACCGAGTCTCCGCACGACATCGCGCGACGGCTGCTCGAACAGCTCGGCGTGCAGGCCGAAGACCTTGTATCCAGATCGAATCCCGGACCGGTCCCGACATTCGACGAGTACATCGCCCGCATCATCCCGACAGTCCGAGCGGGAACGTTGCGGACCTACCGGCCGTATTGGCAACGACTGCGCGAGGACTGGGGTTCGCGGCCCATCGACGACCCGACGACGCTGGAGATGCAGGCATTGGTCGAGGAGACCCGCGCGCGAGCGGTGTACCGCCGCAACTCCCGCGACGGTCGGTCAGCTGCCGAACACATGGTCGGTGCACTGCGATACCTGTACCGCTACGCTGCCAGCGACGGCTATGTCCAAACGGTCAACGCGGCCACGGAGCTGGCGAAGCCGCGCCGGCTTCCGAGCCCACGCGGCGCTATCACGGCCGATCGCCTCGGCGCGATCATCGAGGCGGTGACCACAACCGGTGATGACACCGAACTGGACGCGCTGCTGCTGCGCCTGCACCTCGAGACCGCGTGCCGCACCGGTAGCGCGCTTGCGCTGCGGCCCTCGGACCTGGATGCAGGGCAGCGGCTGGTGAAGCTACGCGGGAAAGGCGGCACGGTTCATTGGCAGCCGGTCTCGTCGACATTGCTGGCGATGCTCACCGCCCAGTGCGATCGGGGCGCCGCGCCGGGTGAGCAGTTGTTGCGCTACCGGCACGGCCGCCCGATCTCCCGCCGTCGGTATGACCACCTGTGGATGCGAGCGGGGCGTGAGCTGCCGTGGGTGGCGACACAGCAGATCAGTACGCATTGGCTGCGGCACACGGTGTTGACCTGGGTGGAACGGAACTTCGGCTTCGCTGTCGCTCGGGCGTATGCCGCGCATGCAATCCAGTACACCCCCGGTGGGGCAACGTTGACCTATGTTCGGGCCAGCGTCCACGAAGTCGCGGGTGCGCTGTCGGCGCTCACCGGCGAGGTTCATCCGCTGGCCGAGGGCCAGTCGACAACCCCGCCGGTGCTGCCGCCTCTACCGCTTCCGGACCGGCCCCGCGCTCGACGCCGCTGAGCACAGCCGTCGCTCAGGACGAGACCGTCACCCCGGTTCGGATCTGCTCGGCGAGGTGCGTGACGCGACGCGGGTAGTGATCTCGTCGCGGACCAGGCGCATACGTTCGCAGTTCCTGACCGTGCCGATCAGCGCCGAAACCCGCGGCCCGATCATCCAGGAGAACCGCGTGGCGGTCTGCGTGCAGCACCCCGGCGAGTCCGACTCCGCCACGCCGGACAAGCCGACCTCGCACTGGCCCGAGGGTGGCCCCGCCCAGCCGCGCCCGTCGGCCGTGGCCGCGTGGAAGAAGAACGGAGGCCGCATCGGGTGCTGATCCCTTGGGGTCTAGCTCGGATCAAATACGCCTGAGCTACACCCCGAGACGAACTCTGGTTGGGCGCCGAGGTGGTGCAGTAGGCATAGGTCGAATAGGCGCAGGCGGTGGACACTGTCGGGGGCTGCCGTGCACCTACCACCAGCTCTATCTAGCTCGCGCTGTCGGTGTCTTGGGAATTCCACACCGACCGGTACAGGCGCAATTCATCCTCGGTGAGCTCGAGATCGCCGTGTATTGCACTCATTGTGGTGTCCCACTCGCGGTAACCGTCGGTACGCGGCGTGAGCAGGACGCCGATTGAGATCAGCTCGTAGGTGCTGAGTCGCTCGCATCGCTCGTGATGACGAAGCTCCAGCCAGGCCCTGAATCTGGCGCGTGTTTCCTCGGTCAGTTCGGAACAAACTGCGAAACCGAGTTGAGCCTCGTCGGGCATGCCTGCGAAGATCCGAGATCTCCAGCTAATCGCGCCGTCAGCAACGGCTCGGGCGGCTGCCAGCTCATCGCGCAGAAGCTGGCCTAGTTCCGTGCGGTGGCCGACCGGCAGACTATCGATCGAGGCGAGGACGTCTTGTAGAACGTCGATGCGGTCCGCGTCGGATGCGCTGGTGGCGATGTCCTCCAGCATGATGCGCACCATGCCGTGCGCTTCGTCGTCGTCGCTGCCCGCAGGGGCTGTCGGCAGCAATGGGAGCGACTTCCGTACGCCCGGTCCGACCAGCTGTGGATCGACGCTGGTCGGTGCCGCGTCTCGATCTGCCCGCGCGAATTCGTAGTACCTTTCGGGCTCGGTTCCGAGGATCTCAGCCGACTCACCTACACGATGCAGGTAGCTGACCACCGCGGAGGTCGAACGAAGCTGGTCGAATAGAAACTCCCAGTCGCGCCGCAGCAACACGATCACGGGAACCGTGCAGTCGACGCCAGGCACGGGATGATCTGACGGCGGAGCCGGGTGTTCGATAACGACGACACCGACCCAGTCGATGACAGGACCGTCGATTCGAACGGTACGTCCGCGACCGTTCTTCATCTGGGTCTCTTCACGCAACAGCCGCCGGGCGGTGCCCTTGACTTGGCCAGCGGCTTCCCGAATCTTCTTGTCGATCCATGACTTTTCTCGCTCACGCGAACCCGGCTCGGTCTCGCGGGCTTTGGACTGGACGATGACCCCGCGTTTGCCTACGACGAGCAGGCCGTCACTGATTTCGCGGACGCCCTTCCCTTTGCGTTCCACGCTGGGCACCGTCACGAAGTCGGGTAGTCCCCAGGTGGCTGCGGCATCGCGTATGGCTGCTTCGGCGGCGATTCCGATCTGTGGATGGTCACGAACCGGTGAAACCCGCGGAATGACGCGCTCGAAAGTTCCATCGCCCGTGTCGACTATAAGGACCAGGCCATCGGTTTCGTTGGCGACCCGTCCCACACCGAAGTCTGATTCCGCGACCGATGTCAGCTCTTCGGCACTCCACTGTCGAGGTGACTGTGTTGCGTCGTACCAGCTTGCTAGTGTTCGCGCGATTGATCCAAGCAGGACTTGTCGGGGGCGTTGGACCTCGTCGGACAGATGCGCAAAGTAGGCGCAGACATACTTGACGACGTCGAAGACCTCGTTGAGCCGCTGGTGAAAGGTGTCGTCGCGGTCGGCAGGTGAGAATCCCTCTGGCAGGCACAGGTCGATGATCGTTCGGGACCGGGCCGCCACGCTGTCGACCGAGTCGTAGTTCTCGAGCCGGAAGGTAGCGACTACGCGCTCATCGACCAATTCGCCAGGTTCGGAAACAGTGAAATCGGCGACCATCACCAGGTTTTGGGTCCGGAGTTCAGGCGAAACCGGCGTAACCCAGGCGCCGAGTTGAGAACCCGCTTCCAAGAGGTGGTCCCATTCCAGAAGCTGACGCAGCGCTATGCGAAACCTGCCGACTATCGCGTGTTCGGATGGCCCGAGAAAAGGTTGGCAATCACGTACCAGCTGGACCTGACGCATGGGAACGCCGTCGAGGCAGGACTCGGCCAGCAACGCCTCCAGTCCTTCGGCCGAGTCGGCAATGGGAAAATACCGGGCCTGCTGTGGGTTTCGAGGACGATGTAGGACGCTGAACTGTTCGACCGACTCGGCCACCAGCGAATCCAGACATCCCCAAAGCTCGTCGACGCACTGGCGGAACAGCGCGGTCAGCCGCATTCGGCTATCAGTCGGCCAGTCCGCATAGATGACGATTCGCCCGGTGTGGTCGGGGTCGATCACGACCTCGTCGTCGAAGAACCGCCCATCGAGGAGCGACTTCCAGAGT
Source organism: Nocardia sp. NPDC051833 (assembly GCF_040681225.1). Lineage (NCBI taxonomy): Bacteria > Bacillati > Actinomycetota > Actinomycetes > Mycobacteriales > Nocardiaceae > Nocardia > Nocardia sp. NPDC051833. Next base: position 129,992 of record NZ_JBFAYK010000004.1, on the reverse strand, counting down.
GCGGCCATCTCCGAATCCCGCGCTCGCGCCGACTCGAGATGTTTGCATGCCCGCGGGTAGAACCGCCTGATCACAGCAGCAACGCTAGCAACCACCACCGACAAGCGTCGTGCTGGGCTTGCACCCTGCGACTGGCTGCTGCCAGGCGACTCTGCCAGGGCGTATCCGATTGGATGGGTAATAACGTCAGACCGCCCCATGAGACGTTCGACCGCCGATCCGGGGCAACGATAAGTTGCGCAGGCCCGCGTGTGGCCGGTCCGCGTTTCGGACGGGCCTGGGGACGGTCTGCGCCGTGTCGATCGCGTGACTTGCGTCCGCCTAAGAGCTCGCTGATGCGGCGGCCTCTGCGTGCCAGGCTCCGTCCACCGTCGGTGCGGTGCTTCCGCTCAAGCGTTCGGAAAACGACCGTTTACCGAACAGTCCCGGGCTGCTCTGCCACTGGGCTGTTGGTCGACGGTGCGGCGGTCGGGTCCTGGTCAGGTTGCCCGGTTGCTGTGGCCTGCCGCCGTAACAGTGTGGTGGGTCGCGGGGATCGATGATGATGTGATCGTCGGGTGTGTAATCCCGGCAACCGGTTCCGGGTGGGAGGTAGGCATGGCGTCGTGGGTGAAGGTGGCCGCGCCCGCGGTCGCGGGTGCGGTGGTGAGCACCGGATTGGCGGTGGTGGTGAATCTGGCCACCGGTGGCGGACCGTGGTGGCTATGGGTCGTGGTCGCGGTATTGACCATGGTGGGGTGCGGCACGTCGTTGTGGCTGTACCAACGCCAATCGACGCCGGACAGCGCGCCTTCGGTGACCGCGTCCGGTGTGGGAGCGGTGGCCGCACACGGCATGGTCGGCAACGTCGATACCACCGGTGCCGCGACCTCGCCCGGAACACCGTCGCCGTCGGCCGGGCAGGCGCCGCCGGTAGCACCCGTGCCGGGTTCGGTGACCGCGTCGGGTGCGGGGTCGGTCGCGATCAGCGGCACCGCGGGTGACATCTCCAGCGGTCAGCGTGGCGGGCAGCCCTCGGCGTGAAGTGGTGGTTCGGGTCGAAAGGTAAGGCGGTCGCTTCGCCGCCGCCCACGCCTCCACCGCCTGTGGTGCCGGTGACCGCGTCGGGTGAGGGCGCGGCGGCGGTCAACGCCGCGGGTGGTCGAGTCGGCGGTATCCAGACCGGTGCCGGTTCGGTGATGATGACTTTCGCACCGGAAGCTTCGCGGCCAGCGCGGTCGATGCGGGAGTTGGTGCGGGTCTACGGGAGCGAGGACCTGCCCACGATCGCCGACCTCGACCCGTATCGGCTGGGGTCGACGAGTTCGGTGTTCGGCCGTTCGGGCGAGTACGGGATGCGTGACGGCTACCTTCCCCGAACTGCCCACGACGTCGACACCCGTCTGGCCCACGCTCTGACCGGTGTGCGCCTGGTGGTCGTGGTCGGGCCTTCGAAAGCTGGTAAGACCCGCACTCTGTTCGAGGCCGTCCGCGCGCACGATCCCGGGGCGCGGGTGGTGTGGCCGGTCCGTGACGGGGTCGGTGAGCTCGCCGCCCATCCACGGATCGCCACCAGCACCGACCCGCTGGTGGTGTGGTTCGACGATCTGCACGAATACCTGACCGGCGCAATCGGGCTGACACCGTCCGTGCTGGCCCGGTTCGCGGCGCGGCCGGGGCCGACGGTGGTGGTGGCGACGTTGCGTTCGGAGATGCGCGCCCAGTTACGCGGTGGTGGTGAGCTGGGGCAGGACACCCGGATGCTGCTCGAGCAGGCTGTGACCATCGATCTGGCCTCCACGAGCGCCGACGCTGACGAACGTGCGGCCGCCGACCGTGCGTATCCCGGTTATGGCGGAGATCGGTACGGGCTGGGCGAGGGATTGGCCGGGGCGCCGGAACTGCTGGCTCGCTATGACGATGCTCGCGCCGGCGACCCCGCGCTGTACACAGTGATCGCGGTCGCGGTGGACTGGGCCCGCATCGGACGCACCGAACCGATCCCCGCCCCCGTCCTCATCGACCTCGCTTTACGCGAACTCCGCACGACCCATGCCCATCTCGACACCACCACCGCCGATCTGCGTGCCGCGATCAAGACAGCACGCACACCACCCCCCGGCGCCGGCCGCACCGCCGCGCTGCACGCCAGCTTCCTTGACGACGACACCCGTGGCTATCGGGCCTTCGATTACCTCACCGCCGCCGACGACGGACAAGACCACCGAACACCACGTCCCATCCCCGAAACCTACTGGCACGACGCCACCCACGACTGCGACATCAACACCTTGCTCGTCGTCGGTATCGCTGCATACCGCCGCGACAACACACCCGCCGCGACAATACTGTTCCGTAAACCCGCTGAGGCCGGGATCAGCGGCGCGATGCTCATGCTCGGGGTCCTGCTTCAACAGCGTGGTGATCTGGTTGAGGCCGAAACCTGGTCTCGCAAGGCAATCGAGGCTGGTGATAACACCGCGATGCTCATGCTCGGGGTCCTGCTTCAACAGCGTGGTGATCTGGTTGAGGCCGAAACCTGGTTCCGCAAGGCCATCGAAGCTGGGATCAGCGGCGCGATGAACCATCTCGGAATTCTGTTTCAACGGCGTGGTGATCTGGTCGAGGCCGAAACCTGGTTCCGCAAGGGCGCCGAGGCCGGTGAAGACACCGCGATGCTCATGCTCGGGTCCCTGCTTCAACGGCGTGGTGATCTGGTCGAGGCCGAAATCTGGTTCCGCAAGGCCGCCGAGGCCGGTAATAACACCGCGATGTTCATGCTCGGGGTCCTGCTTCAACAGCGTGGTGATCTGGTCGAGGCCGAAACCTGGTCTCGCAAGGCAATCGAGGCTGGTGATAACACCGCGATGCTCATGCTCGGGGTCCTGTTTCAACAGCGTGGTGATCTGGTTGAGGCCGAAATCTGGTTCCGCAAGGCCATCGAAGCTGGGGACAGCGGCGCGATGCTCATGCTCGGGGCCGTGCTTCTTCAACACCATGGTGATCTGGTCGAGGCCGAAATCTGGTTCCGCAAGGCCGCCGAGGCCGGTGAAAGCACCGCGATGCTCGTGCTCGGGGTCCTGTTTCAACAGCGTGGTGATCTGGTCGAGGCCGAAATCTGGTTCCGCAAGGCCGCCGAGGCCGGGGACAGCGACGCGATGAACAAACTCGACATCCTGCTCGCTGATCGCGACAGAGAGTGATGGCCCGACCATCTTCTGTTCGGAAATCGAACGTTTACCGAACACCCCCGCCGCGGCCGGGCATCGTCGACGGACTCGCAGGGGCAGGTGTTCGGAAACCCGTTCGGATACAGGTAGGCTCATGCCCGGTTCTCGAACACGTTTCCTGAACGGGCGGAGGGGTTTTCATGGCGTTGGTGGTTCGGTTCGGGTCAGCACGAGCAAACAGGAGACCGCGCGCCAGCACGACGACCTCGACCCGATCTGCGTGAAGGTGTTCGAGGAGAAGGTCAGCGGCACCATCAAGGTCGCCGACCGGCCTGGCCTTCGAGCCGCCCTCGACTACCTGCGCCCCGGCGACCTGCTGACCGTGCAGGAGGCCGACCGGCTCGGCCGCAACCTGCTCGAGGGGCTGATCGTGCTCAACGATCTGTTCCAGCAGGGGATCCAGGTGAAGGTGCTGCACGGGATCGCGGCCGGGGAGCACACCGAACGCAGCCTGATCCTGGACCTGGACCTGGCGCTTGCGCTGGCCGAGGACCGGCGCCGCGACATCGCCCGCAAGACCCGCAACGGCCTGGACGCCGCAGCTCGCCGCGGACGAAAGGGTGGACGGCCGCGGGTGGTCGATGCTGACAAGCGCCGCGCGATCCTGGCCCGTCATGCCGAAGGTCAGTCTTTGCGTGAGATCTCCCGTGGCGTCGGGGTCAGCCTGGCTGTGGTGCACGGCGAAGTTAAGGCCTCGTAGGAGCCTGCGGCGTCGGCCGAGCCAGCGTGAGCGGCCTTCGATCTCGTTTGTCGGTGGCCCGGTGTACAGTCGGGGCAACTGCGAAGGTCGCGGGTTCGAGTCCCGTCACCTCCACACAGGGGGGTGTAGCTCAGTTGGTAGAGCATCGCTGTGACCTCAGGGCCCAGCTGCCCGGTCAGAAAGGCCCCGCCCGATCGGCGGGGCCTTTCGCGTAGCTCTTCTATCCGCGTGAGACTGCTATGCGTCCCAGAATCGAGGTGCCCACTCGGTGATGGTCGGGCGCAGCCGAGCCGGAAGGTGGTCGTTCTGCCACTGCTCGCCAGGAACCAGCATCTGGGCCTCGAACAACGAGACCGCGGTTTCTGTCATCAGTACTGCGGTCATGAGCAGATCAGCGACCAACCCGTACAGCTCTTCTTGTGTGTCGATGACATTCAGCGTCCAGCTGTAGCCATGGGTGAAGCTCGAACCGGCCGAGTACCAGGCCTTCATCAGAAGCCCAAAGGGCTTGTCGTCGAGTAGCTCGCGAGCGTGCTTTGGTGGATTGGCGTCGATCCATGCAGCACCAGCAACCGTCATCGCCGTGAAGCCGGGCACCTTGACTGTGCCGCTAGCCTCTTTTGCCTTCGCGATCGCCGTCTTCAATTTGGCTGCCGAGGCTTCAAATGTCGCCACATCGCGGCCGCTAGCCACGCTCGCTTCGTGGTCCTGCCCGGCCCACTTCAGCATCTCCCCCAGCTCGCTAGACGCCTCAGCCGCACACCGCTGTCGGCGAACCTCCCTGTCGGGATCACCGAGCAGCCATATCGTGCGCGCAGCGGATTCCATTGCAGACCTGCACATCACCAGCACCGAAGACGGCCAGGATCTCGACATCGCTGGCGGAGGGACCGCGCCGTTGAACCAATCAGAAACGAGCACCTCGGCGGCTGCCAGGTGCTCAGACGCTGCCGAGGTCGGGAACCTGGCATACCGAGCTACCGGTTTAGCCGTCCCGATCTCCTGCAGGAAACCGTCATCGTCGAGCTGCAGCGAGCTTCCTTGAGGGGGCTCTGTCAACGTCACCGCCCACTGACGGAACTCGGCGGCGCGCGTGGCACGTTCTACGATCCGCGTTTGGGCAGGTTGCCTGAAGAGGGCCGCGAAGGCTGCCTCCATCTCCGGTGTACTCACTTGACCGATAGTGCCTTCCCGCATCCGATGGCCCGCGCGGCGGCCGAGCGCCGCGCGGGAGTTCTTGCTCAACCGCGCGCGGAGCGCAGCTCTTCTCGTATGCGCCTGTGTGCCAGCGGCGCTCACCCTCCCAGACATAGCTCGATTCTGGCCGAATCCATGCCCGGCCGCCCAGATGTCCGCGTGAAGCGGCACCACTGTCACCGCGTTCGCTGTAGGGGAGCGGATCGTTCACGACACATCGCGGAGACGGGACAGCACTCGGCATGGCTCTGCCTCACACCATCGTGCAGCCTCGGGATGATGATCGTCGTGGTACCTCCGCTGTGCGTCGATCAGCGCTTCCAGATCACCGCGCAGCCTGTTCCGTTCAGACAGCACCTGATGCCATTGCTGATCGACGTCGTCGATCATCTCGATCACCTCCGCAAGTCCTGTCGCCCTGGAGGGGCGATAGTTCCGGCCACCCTTGTTCTGGGGGCAGCTGGCGTTCGTTGACGCCATACACCAATGCTGACCTGCGGATTTGGGTGGTATTCAACAGAAGTCGAACTGATGCGGTGGGCGAATGCGCGGGAGTTGAAGCCAGTCGAAGCGTGGTCAATGGCAGTCAAAGAGAGGCATACGTAGTCTTATCTGGTCGATGAGGAGGAGCCGACCATGCCGCGACGGATGTCCAAGCCAACCAGTGTGCCCACGGACAGCCAGCGCCTGATCGACATGCTGTGGTGGTTCCACATGGCCGCCGGCGACCCGTCGATGAGGGACATCGCCGATGCCATCGAAGCGTTGGATGAGGACCAGTGGAAGGGCACGGCCAACCACGAGACGGTCCGCCGCACCATGGGCGCGATAACTCTCCCGCAGTGGGAGACCGTGGAAGTGATCTTCCTAGCGCTGTGCGAGCTCGCCAACGTGGACCCGGACGACGTCGAATCCGACGAAGACGAAAACCCTGGCTTCAACGGATGGGAACCGCCTCGATCTCATCGCGAGGAGCTTCACCGGCACTACCGGTTGGCCAGGTATGGGACGGTGGTCCCGCTGCCGCGGACCCGAGATGTGAAGGCCCGGTTGGAAGCCGAGGCGGAAGCGGAACGGCGGGCACGGGAAGCTGGGCGGGCGGCCGCAGACCCTGACCCCTGGGGAACCGCGCCTGTGCCTGCCCCCTCCGACGAGCCGCTGTTCTAACCACCCCAACGGGAGATCGGCGACGTGACGTCGCGGCCGGTCTAAGACCGGATCGGTTCCCCACCGCTCGACGGGCCCATTCCTTCAGCACCACCCTCCAGTGTCACTGGGGGATGGTGTGATTCGTAGATGGCTTTCCCTGATACCGACAGTTCGAGCCCGGGTGTTCTGACAGCGAAGCAGGCAGCGGCGCTCGCGGATGCCTACGAGAAGGGACAGCGGGCATGGATCGCGTCCATGCGCGAGAGCCAATCGGTCGCGCGGCTCTTCGATCGCGTCACTCCCATGCTCTGGAAGCACGACTACGGCGTCGAGTACAAGAACATGCTCGCCAGCTCACTCGGCCCGAACGGGCTCGAGGCCGTGGACCAGGCAATGATCATCATCCTCGGAATTGAATGCCTCAAGGTGTGGCAGCGGACTCGCGTCGTCTACCGAGTGCACCCGGAACTGGCGGTCAGCCTCGCCGATACCGACCCCAACTCCTCCATCCCGTGCGAGGTGTTCACCCGGCTACCCCATCCGGACCCCTTCGTCGCCTTCCCAACGCCGATCCCCGCGCCTCACGGCGCGAGCTCCGGAAAGCTGGCCGAACCAGCGGTCTACGTGGGCATGCTGGTGACGGGGCTGAGCCGCAGTCTCACGATGTGCTCGACGACCGATCCCGACCTGTGCCTGCTGAACGTCGCGCTGGTCGGCCGCTTCCGCTACACCGGCCAGAGCGAGCCAGAGTTCCGGGAGTACAGCGTCCGGATTCCGTGCCTCGGCGACCGCTACACCGTCGACGAGATGATCGACACCGCCGGCCGTTTCATAGCCACCACCGACCCCGAAGCACGCGAGAACGGCGCGCAGCGAAACGCCTTCCGCCTCGCGGTCAGCATGCTGCTCTACCTGTGCAGCGGCCAATCCGACATCGGCGCCCGCACCACCGTCGCGGCCGAAAAGAAGAAGCGTCGCCAAGGATCGAAACCCAGCACTGTGATCGACGTGGGGTTCGACATCGCCCCCAAGCTCCACGCGGCCGGCCAGGCAGCCGCGGCAACCGCGAACAGCGGCACTGGATCCCACGTTCGCGCTCATATCCGCAAAGCGCACTGGCACACCTACTGGACCGGCCCAAAAGACAAGCAGGTGGCAGACGTGCGGTGGATGCACCCGATCCTGGTCAATGCCGCCGATCGCGACCCGGCCCGGGCGGTGGTGATCGGCGTCGACCTGCCGTCGAGGTCGTGATCGCCGTGGGAGCTGTCGGCCCGCCGGTGCACCATCGCGGTATGAGCGCGCACGATGCCGTCAACACCGCGAACCTCGATTCAGCCCGCCGGGCGGGATGGCCGGAGCTCACCGGCACCCCCGCACAGATCGGCTGGGCGGCCACCATCCGGGCAGCGAGAATGCGCGAGTTCAACGGCGCCGAATCCCCCGTATCCGAGACGACCGACGCGGCGCGGGCCGCGCTTCGCGGCGTGCTGCTCGAGGTCACCAACGCCAGCGACTGGATCGACACGCAATCCCATGCCTATTGGCACCTGGTTCTCCTGGTTACCAAGCGATCCACCGAAGAGATTGCCGTGCTCGGCGCGCTGTAGCCGACCCGGCGTCAGCCATCCTGGTCGTGAGCTGCCAGCTCTGCCTACGCCGGGCCACCAGCTCACGCGCGGAGGGTCAGGCCGCGGTCGGGCTGTCGTCGTCGAGGTCGGTGGATGCGCTGGTCACCTGGCGCAGAGTCAGGTCGACCGTTTCCAGCTCGGGGATCGAGGTCTCCTCACCCTGCAGCTCACCAACTCGCCCCACGCGCTCGCGTCGCTGATCGGCGTGCCGGGCCTGTCGAGCGCCGCCGCGCGATCGATCCTGGAAGGCCAGTTCGACCCGAGCGTATTGCTCAACCCGCGGACCCTGCACGTAGCCTTCGGCGACCTGTCCTCGGACTGGTGCTTCTCCCCGCCGGAGTGGCGTGGAACCCAACTGTGGACGACGTGCGCCGACAACGGGTTCATGGCGCTGCAACTGGACAACGACGTCTACTCCCCACCCGCGGACCAGAACTCCACGATCGGGCAGGGTTGAGCATGCATCGCCTACTCCGCCACAGTGTTCACGGCATCGTCGCGGTCTCGATGCTGGCGCTGCTCGCCGCCGGTGCCACACTGCGCCCCCTGATCGTCGACGACGCGGGACCGTCCGGAATCACGCTCTCGGACCTCGAGATCGGATTCGCCCAGGACATGAACCAGCACCACCATCAGCAAGCATTGGTCCTCGTCCAGCGACTCGACTCCGGTGTCGACCCGGTCGTGCGGCGCCTGGCGGCAGATCGACTCCGCCCAGCGCATCGAGATCGGGACCATGCTCGGATGGCTCCAACTCGTCGGTGCCGCACCGACCAACACCGAGCCGATGGCATGGATGCACTCCGGCACCGACTCCCCCGCCGCCCATGGCCCCACCTCCACCGTGGGGGACGGATGATGCCCAGATGCCGGGCATGGCGAGCTGGCCGAACTCGCCGAGGCCCGCGGGCGCGACGCCGAAGTGCTGTTCCTGCAGTTGATGGTGCGTCACCACCAAGGCGGTGTCACCATGGCCGGGGCCCTGGACCAGCAACTGGCCTCGGGCCCGGTCAAGGAAACCGCCCGGGGCATGATCCAGGAACAACGCCAGGAGATCGGCACCATGTCGATGCTGCTCGACACCCTCGGCGCGACACCGCTGCCCTACCCCTAGCCGGAGAGACACCGGCACCGAGCAGACCCCGGAATCCGATCGCCGATAGCGCCACCACCTCAGCGCTCTCGGCGATCGATCCGGCGCCTGCGAGTTTCGGATCAGTCAGAAGTCCTCCGGATTGCCGGGAACCTCGACCCTAGAACACCGCGTCTTCTCAGCTCAGCGCGATATCCGCCTCGATTACTAGTCGGCCAGAGCAGATTCGCAGGTCGCCCGCGTTCCCTTCTTCGATGTGCCCGCCGAGGGTGCAGTACCGAAGCAGCAGCTCGTATATGATTGGTGCGCACCAGCTTCGCGATATGTATTCGATCGCTCTCGATCACACATTTCCGAAGCTTTGATCCGAAATCTGTATGCGAGTCCCCTCTCGCGCACAGATCGGTGGCATACGTGCCACTTTCGGGGCTCCAGCGTGTTCGAGTGCACTCGCACACGGAGGAGAACGACCTTGCACGTCACCGACCTGCGGGAACACAAATCACAGGTGGCAGATCTGCCACTTTCCGCCCTGCTCGACACTCCCGGCAGCGGGGGTGGTGAGTGCCGGTGATCGAGCCGATCATCCCGCCCCAGACACCCCTTCAGGAACGCATCCATGGCCCCTTGCCGGTGCTGGCCATCCCCCGCACCGCCGACCCTGACATCGTCTACGGCATCTCGATTGTCGGCGATGCGGGACGCGTCACCGACCGCACGATCCTCTCAGTACTCGACTGGCCACCCGGCTGACGGTGTCGCGCCCGGAGGATCGCCTGATCCTCGTGCGCGCCACGACCGACGGACCCGTCCTGGTGACACGTGCCGGGTTCTTCCGGGTCCCGGTCCGCAAGCGCCGCCGCTGCGGGCTGCTCCAGAGCGAACTCCACACCTGACACCAGCTCGTGCTGCGCTTCGCAGTAGATCGAAATGGCCACCGGAGTGAGGAAGTCCAGCGCGGCTGGTTCATCCCCGGATTCCGCAGCGGTAAAGCGTGTCCTGGTCCGGCATCCCCTTGGGCACCTTCGCCGAGCAGGTCGGACCTTGCGGCGCCTGAATTACGTCGAAGGCCACTGCCTGGCCGACCTCGATCGGGCGGAGGTCCGACGAATTCGATGGCGGAGAAGTGCACAGGCCGAAGAATCCCGCCGAACGCCGACCAATCAGCTGTGCAGCGAACACCACCATCTCGCGAGGTCGAGCGCTTCCAAGTCCGTGAGGTCGCGGTGAATCTCACCGCTGGACAGCTTCACGGCGAACAGATCGAACTCGACAGGACCCTCGCCCTCATCCACTGTCGCCAGCTCGACCCCGGCCGGATCCGGCTCGATGAGAGCGAACCGGTTGTCGATCGTCAGGTTCATCCGCTGCACTGCGCGGACAACCCGAACCACCTGAGCTCGATCTTGTTCTGCCACCAGCGCGACGCTAGTCCGCCTGGGGCTCCCGCCTGGAAACTTCGACCGTTTCGTACTCACACGATCAACAATCAGGCACTGTGAGGCAACAACTCTCGAGAAGGACGCGCTCGGGCCCCGAAACAGCGAGACTCCCGGCGAGACTGCGGTTTTCACCGCAGCAGCACCGGGAGTCCGCGAGCCGGGGGCAGTTATCTGCCTGCCCGATCGCTCAGGGCAGGACCTGGGGAACGGCCTCGGGGTTCACGTGGCCGACGACGCCACCGATGATGGCACCGACGATCGCATGGGGGATCGTGCCGAGGATGAGGCAGATCGGGTAGCCGACGCCGAGCAGGACCACGGACGGAAGGCAGTTGACCAGGGTGGCGAGCGCACCGATGCCGGCGCCGGCGAGAGCGCCGTTGACCACCGGGTCGGAGTTCTCGGCGGTGGGATTGGTCGCCACCTCGTGCAGCTGGGTCTCGATCACGTCCGAAACGACGGGAGCGACCTCGGGATCGATCGCCTCCGAGACAGCGCTGTCGCCGGAAAGCTCAGTGTCCTGCGAAATCTCCGCGCTTACCGGGGTCGCGGTTCCGAACGAGAACTCGGCGATGGCGGTCGCGACGCCGCCACCCGGGATGACCGTCGCGATGGCCGGCTGAGCCTGCTGGTCGGCGAAGGCGTCCGCCGACGCGACACCGTTACCGGCGAAGGTGACCGCCACAACCACCGGCAGTGCACCGAGAAGAAAAAGGCGAGTTGAGCGCATGAACATTGAGTAATCCCTCTCGACGTTGTGCCCCCCAACCCGGACCAATCGAATGTCGACCGAGCTATTAGTAATAGCTCTACCGTCTTAATGGCAACTTTTATGATCTATTTCACATTGACAGCGGAGTACCAATCCGCAAGCGCCTGTGTCTCGGTGCCGCGCTATGCCGGTTCCGAATGCGGATCAAGTCATTGAATATTCAAGCGGGACGTGGGGCATACATGATGACCGCGACGCCGATCAGACAGATCATCGCGCCGATGACGTCCCATCGGTCGGGCCGGAATCCGTCGAGCGCCATGCCCCACAACAGCGATCCGGCCACGAAAACTCCACCGTAGGCGGCGAGGATACGACCGAAATTGGCGTCGGGCTGCAGTGTCGCGACGAATCCGTAGACGCCGAGGGCGACCACACCGGCACCGATCCAGGCCCAGCCACGGTGTTCGCGAACGCCCTGCCAGACCAGCCAGGCGCCGCCGATTTCGGCGAGCGCGGCCAGGACGAACAGCAGGATCGAGCGCACCACGGTCATCGGCCGAGCCTAAATGTCCGGGTCACCGGGTAGCGACTGTGGCGGAGCAACCACACGCCGAGCCCGCGCACGACCCCGCTGTCGCTCCGGTGCCGCATTTGTTGCGCCGCGCCCGCGCGCGGGACCAGATGAGCCCGGCCACCCCGATCGCGATCAGCGCGAAGCCGAGCGGCTCGAGCCAGGACACACTGACCAGCACGGTGCCGCCGCCGAGAATCCCGGCCGCGATCAGGATCGGGGCCAGGCAGCACCCGATGCACAGCAGTGCTCCCGCACCGATCGGTGCCCACCAGCGCCGTGTCTCGGTGTTCGGTTCAGCAGGCACAGCCACCACCGCCGGATCTCGAGGCGTGGATGCCGTCGTCGAACGGGACCGGGCACGTGGGGGTTTCGCTGCAGGCGACCAGGTCGTCGCAGCCCGCCGCGAGCGCTGCGCGCAGGGTGTCGCGGACCGCGGTCAGGTCGGCGAGTTTCGCGTCGACCTCGGCCAGTTTCTGTGCCGCGCGGGCCTGGAGCCCGGTATCAGCGCGGTGGCGCCGGGTGCCGAGCTGGGTGGCGGCCAGTAGCTCGGCGACCTCGTCGAGGGTGAACCCGAGGCGTTGGGCCGCCTTGATGACCCGCACCACGGTGACGGCCTGCTCCGGGTACAGGCGTGCCCGCCCAGGGAGCGGTCCGGTTCGGCCAGCAATCCGCGGCGTTCGTAGTAGCGCAGGGTCTGCGCGTTCACACCGGCGGCCGCGGCGAGCTCGCTGGTGCGCAGGCCGGGTGTCATCGCTGGGCCCCGTTCGCGGCGGCGACGCGGGCGGCGAACGCGTCGAGTACCTCGACATAGGCGACCGGGACGCCGATGCGCAGCACCACGCCGGTGTCGGTGATGTCGAAGTCGAAGGTGAAGAACGAGCAGCAGCTCGACTCCCGGGCGGCGAGATCCCGGGCGACGGCTTCGGCGCCGACGTCCAGGACCAGTTCCAGCCGCGTCGGGTCGGTCCGGTTCGAGCCGCGTACCGACTCGGCGAAGAACCGGTCGAACTCGGCTATCCGGATCGGTTGCTCGGCGGTGGGCAGGGTGCACGCGGCCGGCACCCAGTCCCCCGAACCTGGTGAGATCGTCATGAATCCACGGTAAGCCTGTACCCGGGTACAGGATGCAAGTGCTGATTCCGGTTCTTCCGGCGTATGCGAGCCTTCGGCCCGCCGATCGCCCCCGGGGTGCGTTCACCCACTGTTTGCTTGTCAACTGATTCGACATTCGTCAATATCGATGGGTGTCGAAACCGCTCTCGTCCTGTCAGCCGCAAGACGCTTCCCCGTGTGAGGTCACGCCGCTGACCCGGGAACCGCTGTCCGCCGAATCCGCCGCCGAACTGGCGGCGACATTCAAGGCGCTGTCGGATCCGGTGCGGTTGCGACTGCTCAGCCTGGTCGCCAGCCGCGGCGGCGGCGAAGCCTGCGTGTGTGAGCTGTCCGCCGGGTTCGAGGTGAGCCAGCCCACCATCTCCCACCATCTCAAGGTGCTGCGCGAGGCCGGGCTGCTGTCGAGTGAGCGGCGTGGGTCGTGGGTCTACTACCGGATCGAACCGCGCGCGCTGGCTCCCCTGGCGCAGCTGCTCGATGTCACGACCGTCCCGGCGGACGCGCGGTGACCGATATTCGACGTCGGCTCCTGGCCGAGTTCGTTGGCACGGCCGCGCTGGTCACGGTCGTGGTCGGCTCGGGTATCGCCGCCCAGCAGCTCACCGACGATGTCGCCGTGCAGTTGCTGGCCAACTCCACCGCGACCGTCTTCGGCCTCGGCGTGCTGATCCTGGTCTTCGGGCCGGTGTCCGGCGCGCACTTCAATCCCGTGGTGTCCCTGGCGGATTGGCTGCTCGGACGCCGTCACGGCACCGGCCTGGACTTCATCGACGCTCTCGCCTACGCGATCGCGCAGATCGGCGGCGCGGTCGGCGGCGCCGTGCTGGCCAACATCATGTTCGACCTGGACGCCTGGCAGATCTCCACCCACGACCGGATCACCACCGGCCACCTGGTCGGCGAGGTCGTCGCCACCGCCGGACTGATCGCGGTGATCTTCGCGCTGGCCCGCAGCGGCCGGGCGGCCCTGTCCGCGGCGGCGGTCGCGGCGTATATCGGTGCGGCGTACTGGTTCACCAGTTCCACCAGTTTCGCCAATCCCGCGGTCACCATCGGCCGCGTCTTCTCCGACACGTTCGCCGGAATCGCACCCATGTCCGCCCCCGGATTCATCGTCGCCCAATTCGTCGGTGCGGCACTGGGCCTGGCGTTGATCGTGGTGCTGTATCCCGGTTCGCCTCCCTCGACATCACCACCCCGTGAAAGGACACCCCGTGTCGACCAAGCCCAGCGTGCTGTTCGTCTGCGTCCACAACGCCGGACGATCCCAGATGGCACAAGGCTTCCTGACCCACCTCGCCGGTGACGCCATCGAAGTGCGGTCCGCGGGCAGCGCTCCCGGCGCCGCCCTCAACCCCGCCGCGGTCGAGGCGATGGCCGAAGTCGGCATCGACATCACCAGCCAGGCGCCCAAGATCCTCACCCCGGACGCGGTCGAAACCTCCACGGTCGTGATCACCATGGGGTGCGGTGACGCGTGCCCGTACTTCCCCGGCGTCGACTATCGCGACTGGCAGCTGGAGGATCCGGCGGGCAAGGGTGTCGAGGACGTCCGCCCGATCCGCGACGAAATCCGTACGCGTATCGAGAAGCTCATCGCGGAATTGATCCCGGCGTAGCACCGCCGCCTAGGCCGACACCTCGGCGGTCTGCTTGCGGGCCCGTTCGGCGACGGCGGCGGGCATCGGCTCGTGCCGGAGATAGCCGCGGGCGAACGAGCCCGCACCGTGGGTGAGTGATCGCAGGTCGATGACGTACCTGCTCAGTTCGAGTTCGGGTACCTCGGCCCGGATATGGGTGCGGCCGGCCTCGGCCGGTTCGGTGCCGAGAATGCGGCCGCGCCGGGTGGACAGGTCGCCGAGAACGGCGCCCAGCTGGTCGTCGGGGACCGTGACCCGCACGGCGGCGACCGGTTCGAGCAGCAGGGTCCCGGACGCGTCGGCCGCGTCGCGCAGGGCGAGGGCACCCGCGGTCTGGAAGGCGGCGTCGGAGGAATCCACCGAGTGCGCCTTCCCGTCCACCAGGGTCACCCGCACATCCACCAGCGGATATCCGGGAGTGACCCCGCGCGCGGCCTGCGCCCGTGCCCCTTTCTCCACCGACGCGATGAACTGCCGCGGCACCACCCCGCCGACCACCCGGTCGACGAACTCGAATCCCGTCCCCGCGGGCAGCGGCTCCACCTGGATCTGGCACACCGCGTACTGCCCGTGCCCGCCGGACTGCTTCACCAGTCTGCCGCGCCCCTCGGCCGCCGCGGCGAGCGTCTCCCGCAGCGCCACCCGATACGGTTCCACGTCCACCCGCACCCCGAACCGCCCGCGCAACCGTTCCAGCGCCACATCCCGGTGGGCTTCGCCCAGGCACCACAGCACCAGCTGGTGGGTGTGTTCGTTGTGTTCCAGCCGCAGGGTCGGATCCTCGGCGACGAGCCGGGTCAGGCTCTGCGAGAGCTTGTCCTCATCGGCCTTGCCCTGCGCCCGGATAGCCACGGGCAGCAGGGGTTCCGGTAGCGGCCACGGCTCGATCAGCAGGGGTTTCCCGGTGCCGGACAGGGTGTCGCCGGTTTCGGCGTGGCCGAGTTTGCTCACGAACGCGATATCGCCCGCGACGGCCTCGAACAGGGTCCGCTGTTGTTTCCCCAACGGCGCGGTGACCCCGCCGACCCGGTCGTCGGCATCGTGCTCGGGTCCGCAGACGTGGACGGTGTCCTCGCTGTGCAGCGTGCCGGAGAACACCCGCACCAGCGATACCCGTCCCACATACGGGTCCGACGAGGTCCGGATGACCTCCGCGGCGAGCTCGCCCGCCGGATCGCAGCGCAGCGCGGTGGGCGCGGCGCCGTCGCCGCGCGACACGGCCGACAGTGGATGTTCGATCGGTGTCGGGAATCCGGCCGTCATCAGTTCCAGCAGTTCGAGCGTGCCGAGGCCCTGTTCCGCGTCCTCGGCCGCCGGTGCTGCGAACAGCACCGGATGGAAGCTTCCGCGGGCGACGGCTCGTTCCAGGTCGTCGACCAGGGTGTCGAGTTCGACGGGTTCGCCGTCGAGGTACCGGTCCATCAGCGTTTCGTCTTCGCTCTCGGCGATGATCGCCTCGATCAGCCGGTCGCGGGCCGGGTCGATCACCGCGAGCTGGTCCGCCGAAGGTTCGGTGCGCACCCGTTTCCCGCTGCGGTAGTCGGCGACCCGTCGCTCGAGCAGTTCCAGCAGTCCGGTCGCGGGCCGGTGCCCGTCGGGGCTCTTCGGCCCGTAGACCGGCAGGTGCAGGGGCAGCACGGTATCGCTCGCGCCGTCGGTCAGCAGCGCCTGACAGGTCTGCACCAGGTCCGCGTACTCCGCCCGCGCGGTGTCCAGGTGGGTCATCACGATCGCGCGCGGCATCCCCACCCGCGCGCATTCGGCCCACAGGTCGCGCGTCGCCCCCGCCACACCCTCCACGCCGTCGGCCGCCGACACCAGGAACAGCGCCGCGTCCGCCGCCCGCAACCCGGCCCGCAGCTCGCCGACGAAATCCGGGCACCCCGGCGTGTCGATCAGATTGATCTTCACCTCGCCCCACTGCACCGGGACCACCGAGACCTGCACAGACCTGTGCTGTCGCCGTTCGACCTCGTCGTAGTCCGACAGCGATGTCCCGTCCTCCACGCGGCCGGCTCGGTTCACCGTCCCGGTCGCCAACGCCAACGCCTCGACCAGCGTCGTCTTCCCCGCACCACTGCTGCCGACCAACGCGACGTTCCGGATGCTCTCCGGTCGCCACGCACCGTTCGTCCGATCCGCCATGTCGCACGCTCCCTCGGGTTGGGACCCGGCCCCTTCGAGCTTCCCACCGCAGGTAGGGGCACGTCCACGGTTTCTTGCCGATCGTTGTCGTGGCACCAGCTGGGGTGGTCCCGAATCGGTTGCGCCTCGATTGCCGTGACCGAGACCGGCGGCTGGTTGTCACCGCCGATGATCGGCCGCAGTCGACCGGAAACATCTGGCCGTCGACCAGCCGCTAACCCGGTGCCATCGCCTCGATCATGTCGAGACACACACCGGATTCGCCCAGCCGAGGCCTACCTGGCCGCGCCGGTGTCGATGACCGTCAGGGACGTCAGATCGCTGACGTAGCGGCCGCCTTTGATGTCTCCTGGTACGACCAAGCGCGGGGCGGTCAGGTCGATGTCGTCTTCGCGGTAGGCGATCAGTACCGGTGTCGCGGCGAAGCCGGGATCGAATTCGCCCCATGACAGCGCGGCTCGGTATTCGTCGGCGCCGGTGGCGACGACGACGAGTCGCAGCGTGGGATTCTTCACCGCAGAATCGGTGACAGGTTCTGCAGCGGCGAGGACGTCGATGATGGAAGCGCCCACGTAGGTGTGGGATTGATCGCCCTTGCTGCTGGCGAAGGTAACGGCCTGAGTTTTCGCCGGGTAGTTACGCAGGTCGGCGACGGTGATCTGTCGTGGTGCGGCCACCGCACCGGTGATCGACACCGATCCCGCTCGAGCGACCGGCGGGATGATGCTCGACGAGGCTGCGCTCGACGGTACTCGGGAGTCGGAATTGTTCGCGCAGGCGCTGCCGAACAGCAGCGCGGTGGTGGCCAGCACGATCACGACGGACCGTGTCGAAGTCAGCGAGCTCATCGAGTCATCCTTGATGGTTGCGGGCGGGGGGCTTCCGCTTCGGTCCCGGGATCGTCAGTTGCGGAAGAGTTCTCGCGCGATGCCGATGATCGTGTCCAGCCCCTCCTGGGAGAAATGCGGGGAGTCCGGGCTACAGAAACCGTGATGGTGTCGAAGTACCTCGACGGTCACGTTGTCGATGGCGCGCAGGCGGCGGGCGAGGTCGTTCGGATCGAAGCTCGGCTCGTGTTCTGCGAACACCGCGTGGACCCGGCAGGTGGGCCGGACGTCGGTGTGATCGCGGATCCGCGATCCGTAGACGGGGACAACCGCATCGAAGCGCTGGTCAGCGGAGGCGATCCAGGCGGCGGTGGCGCCGACACTGAGGCCGAGACAGTAGATCCGATCGTGGTCGGCGCGGCGGCGTTCGGTGTAGTCGAGTAGCCGCTGAGACAACCCGGTGGGTCCCAGGGTCGCCATGAAGCGGCCGTAGGCTGCGGTTTCCTCCGACGGCGCGTAGGGATCGGTCAGGAGCAGGTGTGGCGCGTAAACCGTGGCTCCTGTCGCGTAGCAGAGGGTTTCGGCGAGGCGGCCGAGTGCGTCGGTCAGTCCGAAGACCTCGTGACACAGCACGACCGCCGACCGAGATTCGCTGTCCCCGTGAACGACGGCCTCGCGACCGGTGTCCGGACTGATCAGGGTGTGTCGGTCCATCTCGGACGCTTCGGCCGTCGCGGGGCTGTGCGGTTACGGGTTGTCGAATCCGGCCTCGGTGAAGACCGCACGGGCCTTGTCCGAGCCGATGAACTCGACGAATGCCGCCGCGGCCGCGGCGTTGGGCGCCTTGGCCAGGGGCGCGACCGGGTAGTCGTTGATCGCCTTGCTCGACTCGGGGAAGTCGATGCCTTCGACCTTGGTACCGGCGGCGTGCACGTCGGTGCGGTAGACCAGGGCGGCGTCGACCTCGCCGAGGGTGACCTTCGTCAGCACCGCTTTCACGTCGGCTTCGCGGGTGTCGGGCTGCGGGGCGATTCCGGCGGTCTCGAACACCGTCTTCGCCGCGGCACCGCAGGGGACCTGCTCGGCGCACAGGGCGATCTTCGGTTCGGTCTTGCCGAAGTCGGCCAGTCCGGTGATGCGGCCGGGGTTCCCGGCGGGCACCGCGATCTCGAGGCGGTTGCGCACGAATGTGACCGGTTTCGCGGTGATCTCCCCCGCGTCGACGACCTGCTGCATGTTCTTGGGCGCGGCCGAGGCGAACACGTCCGCGGGTGCGCCCTGCTTGATCTGCTCGGCCAGCGCCGAGCTGGCGCCGAAGTTGTAGACCACCTTCACCCCGGGGTGCGCTGCCTCGAACTGCTTGCCCAGTTCGGTGAAGGTCTCGGTCAGCGAGGCGGCGGCGAAAACGGTCACGGTGCCGGTGACCTTGTCGGCCGAGGCGGGTTCGGTCGCGGTGTCGCTTCCACAGCCGACCGTGGCCAGCGCCAGGGCGCCCGCCATCGCGACGCCACAGACCATGCGAGTCATCTTCAACTTCATCAACTTTCAGCGGTTCCGGTTCAACAGGTGAGGTCGGGCCCGTATAGATCGGGCGACGGACGCAGATGCAGCACGGTAGGCAGTCGCTGTTTCCGGGCGGTCACGACACATCCTCCCACCGGTTACGGTTACCTCTCCGCAGATGCGGGGATTCTTGTGAGATCACCTCGGGGATGCGGAATAACAGGGCTGATCGTACTTCAACTGCGAACATTATGTGCGGTGGTCCGGGAGGGCAGGCTCAGTACACGTCGCGGACATACCGCTTGTCGGTGGCGAGTTTCTTGACGTAGGCGTCGGCGTCTTCTTCGGTCATCGCGCCGTGGTGGGAGACGATCTCGCGCAGTGCGGCGTCGACGTCCTTGGCCATGCGGGCCGCGTCGCCGCAGACGTAGAAGTGGGCGCCGTCGCGCAGCCAACTCCACAGGTGCGCGCCGTGCTCGCGCATGCGGTCCTGGACGTAGATCTTGGCCCGCTGGTCACGGGAGAACGCGACGTCCAGGCGGCTCAGCACACCGTGTTGCTGGAGTTCGCGCAGTTCGTCGCGGTAGTAGAAGTCGGTGGCTTCGTGCTGTTCGCCGAAGAACAGCCAGTTCGGGGCCTGGTCGCCGCGGGCGCGGCGGTGTTCGAGGAAACCGACGAACGGGGCGACCCCGGTACCGGGACCGACCATGATCGCCGGGGTGGCCGGGTCGTCGGGTGGCCGGAAGTGCGGCGCGGGCTGGACGTGCAGGACCAGCGGCTGGTCGAGGTCGACGTCGGCGAGGTAGGCCGAGCACAGGCCGCCGCGCGGGCGCCCGGTCGGGCCTTCGTAGCGGATCACCGAGACCGTGGTCCGGACGATCGCGGCGTCGACCAGCGGGCTGGAGGAGATCGAATACAGGCGCGGCTGTAGGCGTTTGAACAACGCCACCCACTGTTGTGGCCCGGCCGACAGCGCGAATTCGGCCGCGATGTCCACAGGTTGGCGTCCCCACAGCCATTTCGCGAGTTCACCCTTGTTGTCGGGTCGCAGCAACCACTTGATGGTGCGGTCACCGGTCTGTTCGGCGACGAAACGCAGCAGTTCGGTGGTCGTCTTGGTCAGGTCGAGGTAACCCTCGAGCGCGATCGACAGCGGCATCGGCCCCGCCTTGGGCACCTCGACGACGACGGCCGGGTCCAATCCGGTGACGGCGAGGAATTCCCAGACCAGGCCGAGGTCGTTGGCCGGTCGGACGCCGAGCGCGTCGCCGACGTCGTAGCGCAGGTCCGATCCGGTCAGGTCGTAGGTGAACTGGCGGACCTCCTTCTGCGCGCCGGACAGGCTGAGCAACCGGTTGCCGACCAGTCGTCCGGTGGGGGTATCGATGCGGACCGCGGTGCTGGTCGAGCCGGACATCGGCGCCGGGACGGTGGCCGGAGGCGCGAGGGCGGCGGTGGACTCGGGCGGCGGGTCGCCCAATGCCGGCAACAGTTGGGCGAGCCACGCGTGCGCGGCTTCCTCGAAGTCGGGTTCGCAGTCGACCCGATCGATGATCCGCTCGGCGCCCAGCTCGGCGAGGCGTTCGTCGAGGCGTTTGCCGTGGCCGCAGAACGCGTCGTAGTTCGAGTCGCCGAAAGCCAGGACCGCGAACCGCGAACCCGCCAGCAGGTCCCCGGGCGCCGCCGCCAATGAGGTCCAGAAGGTGGCGCCGTTGTCGGGGGCGTCACCGTCGCCGAAAGTGCTCGACACCACCACCAGATCGCAGTGCGGCGGAAGCTTGTCGATCGCGATCTCGTCCATGCCGTGGACCGCGGGCGCACGTCCGGTTCCCGCGAGTGCGGGTACCGCGGTGGCGGCGACGAAGTCTTCGGCGTTACCGGTCTGGGAGGCCCACAGCACGACCAGCGGCCGGACCGCGGCGTCCGCGGATACGCTGCCGACCTCGGCCGGAGGCACCGGTTCGACCATGGGCGCGAGCCCGTGAGTCACGGTCTGGTGCGGGCCGAACACCGCCGCCAGCATGCCGTTCACCCAGGCCGTGGCCGGTGCAGGCAGCGGTGCGCTCGGTGGCAGGACGGGGAGGACGGCGGCGTCGAGGCGGTCGATGCCGGAGAGGAATCCGGCCAGATAGGCCCGGTCGGTCTCCGACAGGGGCGGAACAGCCAGGTCACCCAGGCCGAGCGCGGCGGCAGCGGCGGCCACCGATCTGGCCGATACCCCGACGCCGGGCACGCCTGTCGGCGGCGCGGTGGTGGCCGCTGCGGCGTCGACGACCGGCGCGTCGGCAGTGGGCTCGACGACGATCGGTGCGGGCACCTTCAGCAGCCGCACGGCGCAGACCTTGAATTCGGGCTGCTGGGAGATCGGGTCGATGGCGTCGTTGGTGACGGCGTTGACGGCCCGGTACTCACCGAACAGGTCGTTCCAATGGAACGGCGCGAAGACATCACCGACCCGGACCCGATCGGTGACCACCGCTGGCAGCACGGCGCGACCGCGGCGGGATGCGACCTCGAGCCAGTCCCCGGCCGACACGTCGAGGCGGGCGGCGTCATCGGGGTGGACTTCGACGAACGGGCCGGGATTGAGCTTGTTCAGCTTGGCGATCTTGCCGGTCTTGGTCAGGGTGTGCCATTGATGTTGCACACGACCGGTATTCAGTACGAATGGGTAGTCGTCGTCGGGCAGTTCGGCCGGTTCCAGATTCGGTCGGGCGAAGAACACCGCGCGCCCCGACGCGGTCGGGAACCACAGTCGTGGTGTGGTGCCGTCCTCGCGGGTGCGGAGCTCCTGACTGATCCCGTCGTTGCGGTAGCGGATGGGATTGCGGCGCGGGCCGTCCGGGGCGATCGGCCACTGCACCGAGCCTTCGCGGAGCCGGGCGTAGGTGGCCCCGCGCAGGTCGTAGCCGGTGCGCGGATTCCAGGCCCGTTTGATTTCCTCGAAGATCTCCTCGGCGCTGCCGTAGGTGAAAGCCTCGGAATAGCCCATCGCGCAGGCGATTCGGGCGATGATCTGCCAATCCGGGATGGCCTGGCCCGGCGCCGGGA
The DNA here is from genome assembly GCF_040681225.1 of Nocardia sp. NPDC051833. Taxonomy (NCBI): domain Bacteria; kingdom Bacillati; phylum Actinomycetota; class Actinomycetes; order Mycobacteriales; family Nocardiaceae; genus Nocardia; species Nocardia sp. NPDC051833. The sequence goes on along the minus strand of NZ_JBFAYK010000004.1, from coordinate 108,003 downwards.
GGGTCTTGGGGATCAGCGTGAGGTTGCGTTCGGAGTTGATCATCACCCCCTCGCCCTCGATCCATAGCGTCGCGGGCAGGATCACGTCGGCGTAGGCGTTGGTCTCGGTCTCGGCGAAGACGTCCTGGGTGATCACCAGCTCGGCCGCTTCCAGCCCGGCCAGCACCGTCTTGCGGTTCGCCACTGTCGCCACGGGATTGGTGCAGATGATCCAGCACGCCTTGATCTCGCCCGCCGCCATGCGGGCGAACATGTCGATGGTGCCGCTACCGACCTCGGTGCGCAGTGTGCCCGCCGGGACCTGCCACAGCTTCTCGATGAACTCGCGATCACCGTCGACCAGGACCGACCGCTGTCCGGGCAGACCCGGTCCCATGTAGCCCATTTCGCGTCCACCCATGGCATTGGGCTGGCCGGTCAGGGAGAACGGGCCGGAACCGGGACGGCAGATCGCACCGGTGGCCAGGTGCAGATTGATCAGGGCGTTGGAGTTCCAGGTGCCGTGGGTGGACTGGTTCAATCCCATTGTCCAGCAGCTCATCCACTCCCCCGCCGTGCCGATCAGTTCGGCGGCGCGGCGCAGGTCCTCGACCGCGACGCCGGTCAGCGCGGCGACGGTCGCCGGGGTGTAGTCGGCGAGGAACTCCGGCATGCCCGCCCAGCCCTCGGTGAACTCGGCGATGAACTCCTCGTCGACGTATCCGCCCTCGACGAGCAGGTGCAGCAGGCCGTTGAGCAGTGCCAGATCGCTGCCGGGCGTGACCTGGAGGAACAGGTCGGCCTTGTCGGCGGTCGCGGTGCGGCGCGGGTCGACCACGATCAGCTTCGCTCCGGCCTTGACGCGGTCCATCATGCGCAGGAACAGGATCGGGTGGCAGTCGGCCATATTGGCGCCGATCACGAAGAACACGTCGGCGTGATCGAAGTCCTCGTAGGAGCCGGGCGGGCCGTCCGAACCGAGCGACAGCTTGTAGCCGCTGCCCGCGCTGGCCATGCACAGCCGCGAGTTCGATTCGATCTGGTTGGTCCCGATGAATCCTTTCGCCAGCTTGTTGGCCAGGTATTGGGCTTCCAGTGTCATCTGGCCCGAGACGTACAGCGCCACCGCGTCGGGACCGTGGGTGTCGATCAACTGCCGGAGCCGCTGTGCGGTATCGGCGATGGCGGTGTCCACCGATCGCGCGACGGGCTCGGCGCCGCGCTCGGCGCGCACGAGCGCGGTGTCGAGGCGGCCGTCGACCCCGAGCAGGTCGAGGTGGCTGCCGCCCTTGGTGCACAGGCGTCCGCCGTTGGCCGGATGTTGTTTGTCGCCAGGGGCTTTGCGTACTCGCGTGGTGCCGTCGGCTCCGGTCTCGACCTCGAGCGCGATGCCGCAACCGACACCGCAGTAGGAGCACACCGTGCGGATCGGCCCGGTCATCGCGGGAGCGGGATCAGTTCGGCGAGCGCGCCCCTGGTGCCGCCCGGCGGGAGCAGCGCGAGGGCTTGGGCCTCGACCAGATGCGCCAGGTGCGGGATGCCGACGGGGCCGGTGGCCCGCCATACTCCGCCGCCGACCTGACCGACCGGGACTACTTCGGTCAGGTCCGCGGTCGCGGCGCAGCGGTCGACCAGACGCCCGAGCATCGGCGGCACCGGATCGCGCGCGGTCAAGGCCTCGAGGACGCGCCGTCCGGTGACCATGAGCGCGGCGATCGCTTCGAACGGATCGGCGGGCACCGCGAGCAGGGTGCGTCCATCGGGTAGCCGGGCCAGCAGCTGGTCGCCGCCGGGGCGCATCCGGACGCCGTCGACGAGGAGGTCGGCGGCGATCTCGGCCAGCAGGAAACGAACTTCCTCGAGTGCGCCGACGACAACGACGACCTCGGCGTCGGCCGGCAGTGCGAACCAGGAGCGCAGCAGTTCGCCGTCGCTCATCGGCCACACCTTGCCGGAGCGGATGTCGCACGCCCGCAGGAAATCCGAGATCACGGGGGCGACGGCGTCGGGTGCCCACTGCGCGCCGCGGTTGACGCCCCGACCGAGCCGACCGCTGGTCACGAGGACATCGGCCGACAGCGGTCCGCGCACCGAGGCCTGCCCGACCCGCGCGCTCGATCCGACCGAGACCACCGCCGGGCCGACCCGCATGCCCGCCGAAGCCAGCACCATGCCCGCGTGCCACTGCGCACCGCGGACTCGGGTGTCGTCGGACTTGGGCGCTCCCGCGGCGCGCATCAGCACGGCCTGGCCGAGCACGCGCGCGAATTCCACGTGAGCGTCGCGGATCACCGCCGTGGTGCATAGCGGCGTCGAGGTCCCGGCGGTGATCCGCGCGGCTTCGCCCACCGCCAGCGCCGGGGTCGTCGTGCTCACTCTGCCCGCGCGGACCACCCAGTAGGGGCCGGGTCCGCTGACGGCGTAGCCATCGCGCGCGGCGGTGTCGACGGAGGGTTCGGCGGTCTGGGCCAGCAGCGGCCGCGCCAGGGTCGCGCCGACGGCGTCGGACAGCAGTCGGGTCGCCGGCGCGATCGGCCGCAGCCCGCGACGGACCGCCGGCCCGAGGTCCGCGACCGAGATCCGCGCGGCGCATTCCGGCACCGGGTCCGCGGTGATCGTCTTTCCCGCGGCACCGGCCGCGACCTGCTGCAACCCATCGACTCCGACCATGCCACGATCCTCAGTATCGGATATTGCCGCTCAATATCACCGCAGTTGCCCATTCATCACCGACTTCTCACCCGCATTTGCAGGTCGGTGTGCGCTCGCCCGCTGGTCGACCTCAATCGCGAGGTCACGGCGGGTATGAGCGGGAATGTTCGACAGGGAGATGGCCGAATCCGCAGGAGAGGAGACTCAGATCACGTTCGTCCGCAAGTGCGGATCTGCTTGAGTCGACACCATGGCCGACATCCTGCTGTTCTCCTACGGAACCCTGCGTCAACCCGAGGTGCAGCGCACCGTGTTCGGCCGCGAGCTCGACGGCAGGCCCGATGCGATCGTCGGCTACCAACTCGGTGAGGTGACCATCACCGACGCGGCGGTCATCGCGGCCAGCGGCAGCGCCGTGCATCCGGCGCTGGTGTCCGCCGACCCCGATTCCGGGGTGAACGGGACCGTATTCGCCCTCACCGCAACCGATCTCGCGGCAGCCGACGACTACGAGGTCGACGACTACACGCGGGTGCTGCTGCCGCTGCGCTCAGGCGCGAAAGCGTGGGTGTATGTGCTGGCGGCCGCGACTCCGGACGGTGTCGATCACGCGGGATAGGTGTGGATCTCGGTCGCTTTCACCGAGGCCCACAGCCGCGCTCCGCTGTGCAGGCGCAGGTCGGCGACGGTGGCGGGGGTGATCTCGGCCAGGACCGGCGGGGCGCCGTCGAGGCGGACGCGGGTGGTGTGCGCGTGCTGTTCGAGGCCGGTGACGGTGACCTGCCAGGTGTTGCGCGGGCTGCCGCTGGGGCGTTCGGGATACAGGCTGACCGCGGTGGGCGCGAACGACACGTGGACCGGGCCGTGCGCGGGTTCGGCGATGGTGAAAGACGCGCCGCCGCCGAGGTCGACCGTGGTGCCCGCGGCCGTGCCCCGGTAGAGGTTGAGGCCGACCAGGTCGGCGACGTAGTCGGTGCGGGGGCGGCGGGCGACCTCGCTCGGCGCACCCTGCTGGACGACGTTGCCGTTCTCGATGATGATCAGCCGGTCGGCCAGGACCATCGCGTCGAAGGGGTCGTGGGTGACCAGCACGGTGTGGCCGGGGTAGTCGCCGAGGTGATGGGCCAGTTCGGAGCGAACCTGCAACCGGGTGCCCGCGTCGAGCGCGGCCAGCGGTTCGTCGAGCAGCAGCAGGGCCGGGTCGGTCACCAGGGCCCGCGCGAGCGCGACGCGCTGGGCCTGACCGCCCGACAGCGCCCGGGGTTTCGCGTGCAGGTGCTCGCCGAGGCCGACGCGTTCGAGCCAGGCGCCGGCCGCGGCCCGGGCGGTGGTGCGGTGTTGTCCGCGAGCGCGCGGGCCGAAGGCGACGTTGTCCTGGGCGTTCATGTGCGCGAACAGCAGATAGTCCTGGAACACGACGCCGACCTCGCGTCGTTCCGCCGGGACGAACCGGTCCGGCGGCGCGTCCCAGACGTGGTCGTCGAGGACGATCCGCCCGCCGGTGAGCGGGGTGAGCCCGGCCAGCGCCCGCAGGGCGGTGGTCTTGCCCGCGCCGTTGGGCCCCAGCAGGGCGACGACCTCGCCCGGGGCGACCTCGATCGTGATGTCGAGTTCGAACGCCGCGCGGGTGACGCGGATGTCGGCGGTGAGGGTCACAGGGCACCCCGCGTCCACCGGTCCCGCAGGGCCACCAGTACCGCCACCGACACCGCGAGCAGCACGACACTGAGCACGATCGCGTCCTCGGGATCGGTTTCCAGCGCCAGGTAGACGGCCAGCGGCATGGTCGTGGTCGTGCCGGGATAGCTGCCCGCGAAGGTGATGGTCGCGCCGAACTCGCCGAGTGCCCGCGCCCAGCACAGCACCGCGCCCGCGACGACGCCGGGCAGCACCGAGGGCAGGGTGACCCGGCGGAAGGTCAGCCACCGCGACGCGCCGAGGGTGGCGGCGGCCTCCTCGTAGCGCGGATCGGCGCCACGCAGCGCACCCTCCACCGAGATCACCAGGAACGGCATCGCGACGAATGCCTCGGCCACGATCACGCCGGTGGTGGTGAACGGCAGCGAGAAACCGAACCATTCGTAGAGGTATCGGCCGACCAGACCGCGTCGCCCCAGCACCAGCAGCAGCGCCACACCGCCGACGACCGGCGGCAGCACGAGCGGCACCGTGACCAGCGCACGGACGAACCGCTGACCGGGCACCTCGCCGCGCGCGAGCAGCCACGCCAGCGGGATGCCGAGGACCAGGCACACCAGGGTCGCCGAGCTGGCGCAGATCAGCGAGAGCCGCAGCGCCTGCCAGACCTCGGGACTGCTCAACCGCTCCGGCAGGGTCCGCCACGGCGTCCGCAGCAGCATGCCGAGCAGCGGCAGGGTCAGAAAGACCAGACCGCATACGGCGGGCACCAGCAGGATCAGCGGCCGCCTGCCGCGCACGGCCCGCCGCCGGGCGACCCGTGTCACGATCCGGCCCACACGATCGACCTCGTCAGCTTTCCGGAACTTCGACGACGACATGCGTCGACTTGACCGAGGCCACCGCGATACTGCCGACCTCGAGCCCGAGCTCGTCGACCGAATCGCGGCTCATCAGCGACACCAGCTGAAACGGCCCGGCCTGCATCTCGACCTGCGCCATCACGGTGTCCTTCACGATCCGCGTGACGATCCCGCGCAGGCGATTGCGCGCCGAGGACGCGATCGTGATCCCCGGCTCCGGCGCCTCCGCATTGTGTTGCAGGAATTCCGCCAGCTCACGCCCCTCGACGCCCTTGCGCCCGCTGTCGAGCTGGATCGCGGTGAGCCGCCCCTGGTCGATATACCGGCGCACGGTGTCGTCACTGACACCCATCAAGGCCGCAACTTCACTGATCCGCAGATTCGACACGATAGGCAGCATATTCGGAGCACTTGCGGAACGCTCGATCCCCGGTCCCTCGGATCCGGTCCGACGCGAAGGCACTGGATGAACCGGAGTCGACAAGCCGAGGACAATCGAGCTTTCGCGTTGCCGCCGCCCACGGCTCGCAATATCGTGGTGCGCAACCGATCCGGCTGCGGCGCGATGAAGCGCTCACACCGACGACCAGACACCGTTCGCGCCCGCCGTCGGCAGCGCATTCACGCAGTCACCCCGAGCAGGAAAATCTGTGAGCACCACCAGCGTCATCTATCGGCACACGTCTGTCTACAACCTCCTCATGCGCGGGCTCTACGGCCGCCACTACGGAGCCCGATTCGAAGCGATCGCCGCGTTGATCCCCGACGGAGCCGAGGTCCTCGACCTGTGCTGCGGCCCGGCCACCCTCTACACCCGCTACCTGCGCGGAAAGTCGGTCCGCTACAAGGGTTTCGACATCAACGAACGCTTCGTCGACCGGGTGGTCGCCGCGGGCGGGGACGGCCTCGTCTGGAACCTCAGGGAAGACACCGCGCTGCCTCGCGCCGACTACGTCGTCATGCAGGCCAGCCTCTACCACTTCCTGCCCGACCCCGACCCGGTCGTCCGGCGCATGCTCGAGGCCGCCCGCGAGCAGGTGATCCTCGCCGAACCGATCCGCAATCTCACCACCAGCTCCAACCGGACCCTCGCGCGATTGTCGGGCCGGTTCACCGACGCGGGCGAGGGCGCTCAGGCGCACCGATTCACCCGCGACACCCTCGACCGGGCACTCGCGCGCTATGCCGACCGCATCGCGTCGACCAGCCTCATCGCCGGCGGCCGCGAGCAGCTGTATGTGCTCACACCGCACCCGCGGGCCCATGTCACCTCGGCGTCCTGACCACCGCGGGCACCGCGATCGCATCCCCTGCCGAGTGCCGCCCGTCGCTGTAGGGTCTGCTGCGTGACCGACAGAGCTGTACCGATCACGGCGGCTGACCCCACTGGCTCCGAATCCCGCGAACACGAAGCCGGAGAACCGTTCTCCCGATCCGGGAGGATTCGCTGGGGCATCGTCACCGTCGTCGGCACGATCGTCGGCTACCTGGCGGTGCTGCTGGCCGACCCGCGCCACTACTACCTTGACGACACCGAATCCCAGTACACCGGCCTGTGGGTCGGGCTGGGGCGCTCGCTGCGCGCGGGCGATTTCCCCGCGCTGTGGCCCAACCAGTGGATGTCGGGCAACAACACCATGGACGACGCGGGCCTGTTCAACCCCGTGCAGCTGCTGATCGACGTCATCGCGCCGTCGGTGGACAACATGGCCGTCTACGCCACGGTCGTCAAGCTGGTGTTCTCGATTCTGTGCGCGCTCGGCGTCTACCGGATCTGCCTGGTCTATCGAGCGGCTCCCGCGTGGAGCGCCGTCGCCGGTGTCGCGTTCCCGCTGTCCGGGTTCTTCCTCTTCTTCGACCAGGCCAGCTGGATGACGGCGCTGACCGGAACCGCCTGGATGCTGCTGGCCTGGGCCTCGGCCGTGCGCTACACCCGCGGTGACGGCGGACCGATCCCCGTCTTCGTCTTCCTGTACCTGACGATCTCGACGCAATACATCTTCCCCGCCGTCGAGGCCGTGCTGATGCTGTTCGCGATCGCCGTCGGCGAGCTGGTCTCCCGGGGCGACTGGCGATCGGTCCTGCGGCTGACGGCCGTGTCGGCGTGCGCGGGCCTGGCCGGGCTGCTCACCTTCCTCCCCTCGATGCTCTCGGCGAAAGTCACCTGGCGCGGTACGGCGCAGATCAACAACGACAATTTCCTCGCGGTGCCGTGGTCGGAATCCCTCAACGCGAGCCTGCCGACGGTGTCACCGGCGTTCACCACCTGGTGGGGCTATATCCAGCCGTTCCCGGTCACCTACGTCGCGTGGTTCCTCATCCCGATCCTGGCGTTCGTCGACTGGGACCGCGCCCGCCGCCACTGGCGCGAACTCACCACCGTGGCCCTGTTCACGATCATGATGCTGATGTGGACGGCGGGCCCCGGCACCATCGGCCCGCTCCGGTGGCCCGCGCGGGTGCTGCCGATGCTCGCGATCGGTCTGCTCGTCCTGGTCTGTGTGCTGGTCGGACGCTTCGGCACCACCGCCAACGCGCGGGCGCGCGGCATCGCCGCCGGCGTGCTGATCGGCTTGCTGTGGATTCGCACCGCCTCCGCGGATCCCGCCGACTGGATCAGCCACGGTGTGGCCGCGGGGTTCGTCGCCGCGGCGGGCGCGGGCGTCTACTGGCTCGCGCGGCATCGGAACACCGCCGCCGCGTGCGCGGCGACCATCGCGGTGATGTTCCCGATCGCCTTCTATCAGGTGGATCACGCCCTGCCCAACATCATGTCCTATAACCTGCCGACCAGCCGCGCCGAGGCCAAAGCGGTGTTCCCCGACCTGCCCGGGTCGACGATCCAGCTCGCCGACCGCGCGCTGCTGCAGCCCGGTGACAAGAGCCTCGACGGCGCGTACGGGTCCCTGGTGTTCGGCAACTACGCCAAGTCACTCGAGCTCGACTATGTGAACGGCTACACCCCGACCGGACATTTCTATTTCGGTGAACTGCTGTGCATGCGCTGGGATTCGAGCGTGTGCCCCGATGCCTATCGCCGCATGTTCGCCCCCGAGTCGACGACCGGGCGGCCCCTGGTCGATCTGATGCTGCTGGATCGGGTGGTGCTGCAGAAGGCACTGTTCCCCGAGGCGGGCAACCAATCCGCGCCCACCGGATGGCATTTCGTCCGCTACCCGGGTCACGAACGCTATATCTGGGTGCTGGAACGCGATGGTGGCGCGGTTTCGACGGTCAACGGCCGGGTCTCCGACCTGCGCGGAGTGTCGGCGACCTCGCTCACCGAAACCGATATGTCGAGCACGCTGCGGGTCAGCTCCGCCGACGGCGGCCGGATCGTGTTCGCCCGCCTGGCCTGGCCCGGCTACCGAGCGACGCTCGACGGCAAGCCGATCCCGATCACCAACGTCGCGAAATCGATCACCGCGGTAAATATCCCCGCCGGCACGGACAACGCTGTCCTCGAACTGACGTGGCGCCCTCCGGGCTGGAAGATCGGCGCCGCGACTGCAGCCGCCGGTCTGGCGGGCCTGGCGGTGCTGCACTGGCTCTACCTCCGCACTCGCCGCCGCGCCGCCATCGCGTCACCTCCCGACCACGACGACCTGGTCGCCGCACCGGCCGATGCGCACCCGGATCCGGCCGGATCGCCGCCCGATCAGACCGACTTGGCGACCGTCATCGCAGCGCCGCGTCCAGAGCGGCGGCCAGGTCGCGTGAACCGCTGACCGTGATCTTCTCGCCGTTGAGGAAGAAGCTGGGGGTGCCCGCCACGCCCAGCGTCAGCCCCTCGTCGAAGTCCGCCCGCACGCGCGCCCCGTCGCGGGGTCGGTGTAGGCGGAATCGAAAGCTGCCATGTCCAAGCCGATTTCGGCGGCCAGATTCCGGAACACGGCGTCCTGGCCCACGCGCTTCTCACCCCAGTCGGCCTGCGTTTCGAACAGGCGCTGATACATCCGCTCGAACCGGCCCTGTCGCGCGGCCGCCTCGGCGGCACGAGCCGCGCGCCCCGAGTTGACGTGCGCCGGAATGGGGAAATAGCGCACGACGAAGCTGACACGATCGCCGTACTCGGCGCGTAGTCGCTCCATGGCCGGATACATCGCCCCGCAGGCCTCGCACTCGAAGTCCAGGAACTCCACCAGCGTCACCCGCGCCCCGGCGGGATCCGACAGCCGATGACTGTCCGGCCGGACCGCCATCGCGGGTTGATCGGTCGCGGCGGCGCCGGGCACTGGAGCGCGGTCGTCAGTGCGGGCCGCGGCCAGCACCACGGCGCCGACCACGATGACGAGCACCGTGGCCAGCGTGGTCAGAATCCTGGTGCGGCGGGAGACCGAGCGCGTGTTCACCGACACCAACTCCTGACAGAAGAGACAAATCGGGCAGATTCGAACATGGCCGCCATGCTAGCCAGATGCACGCCGCCCTCGGCTTCACCGAACGCGAACGCGTCGTGTACTACCGGAAGATGCTGTAGCAGAGCACTATCGGTGTGGGTGCCCCGGACCGGCAGCAACACGGGCGTGGGTTCGAACACACCCGTCGAAGCGGGGGAGGAAATGATGGGACCGAGACGCGCACCGAGCACGCGATGGCGGCTGCCGATCGCGGTCGCGGCCGGCGTCATCGTCACCGTGGCGGGCCTGATCTTGCTGCGGTGCGTGTACATCGCGCTGCGCTCTCGGCTGTCGACCGATCCGCTGACCGATCCCCACGGCTACGAACTCATCGCCGGCACCGTGCTCGCCTTCCCCGCCGCCGCCGTGGTCGCGGTAGCCGCGCCGCTTCTCGTCGCGCCGGGCCCGGGCCGGACACGCTTGACGAAGACCGTGACGATCCTGCTCGTGGTCCTGACGCCGCTTCCCCTGATAGCGCTGCTCACCGCCTGAACCCGACCTCGAGCCGCACTCGGGCGGCGCCCGATCAGGTGCAGCAGTTGGGATCGAGGACCACACAGAGCGCGGAGAGGGCGTCGCGGCGGGCGCGGTGGAAGGTGTTCATTCCGCGCCGCTCGGATTCCACCAGTCCGGCCTTGCGGAGCTGGCCGAGGTGATGGGAGACCGTGGACTCGCCCAGGCCGACCTCGGCGGCCAGATCGCCGCCGTTGCGTTCCCCCTGCGGGGCGGTGAGCAGCAGCGACAGCAGCCGGACCCGGACCGGGTCGGCGATCGCCTTGAGCCGCAACGCCACTTCGAGCGCGGCGGCGTCGTCGACCGGTCCCGCCGCGACGGGGGCGCAGCAGACCGGGGCGGACATGTCGATCACGGGTAGCGCCTTGGGCATGACATCGACACTACCCGCGGTATTGACATATGTCGAAAAGGTAAGCAGACTCGGCAGCAGAAGTTCTTCGATATATGTCACACAAGTGGAGGTTCGATCATGTCTCGCATCCAGCTCGCCCTCAATGTCGACGACCTCGACACCGCCGTGCGGTTCTACTCGACCCTGTTCGACACCGAACCGGCCAAGCGCAAGCCCGGCTACGCCAACTTCGCCGTCACCGATCCCCCGCTCAAGCTCGTCCTGATCGAGAACGCCGGACAGGGCGGGTCCATCAACCACCTCGGCGTCGAGGTCGAAACCTCCGAGCAGGTGCACGGCGAGATCGCCCGACTCTCGGACGCCGGACTGTTCACCGAGGAGCAGATCGCGACCACGTGTTGCTTCGCCACCCAGGACAAGGTGTGGGTGACCGGTCCGGGCACCGAGCGATGGGAGGTCTACACCGTGCTGGCCGACAGCGAAACCTTCGGCACCGCACCCGAACTCGGCCGTGCCGACGCCGAGGCGGTCGAGGTGTGCTGCGGCACCACCGCCGAAGCCGAGGCCGAGGGCGCGTGCTGCGGCAGCCAGGCCAAGGAGAAGGCCGTGGCGTCCGGCGCCGGCTGCTGCGACTGATCGGAGCGCCTCGCGACCGTCCGAACCCGCCTTGCCGGGCGCGTCCCCGATGGTGGTGACGCGCCCGTGCCCCCGATGCGGGGAGGCCGCGACCTACGCGGGCGAATCCAGCGTGACCGCGTCGGGCCGTGCCTCGACCGGAGTCAAGGTCGGCCGCTTGGCCACCCGGCCGTCGCCGGACGACTTGCCGGTGAGGCGCCGCAGCACCCACGGCGCGAGAAATCCTGTCACCCAGCGGATTTCGGTGGCGACGGCGGCCACCACACCCCGCTGGTCCGGGTCGGGCGGCAACGGCTCGGTCCAGCCACTGCCGGATCCCGGCAGATCCAGCACTTCGGCCAGGGCGTCCGCGATGCGCTGGTGCCCGAGCACACTGGCGTGCAAGCGATCCCACGACCACATGCGCGGATCGGTGCACACCGGGTGGGCGGCGGTTTCCGCCACGAGGACGCCGTGTCGTCGCGCCACGGCGCGGATCTCGTCGTTGAGCGCGACGACGCGGCCACCGAGGGGCCTGGTCACGGGGTTGATCCGGGTGATGTCGGGGACGGTCACCGTCGCCACCACCGCGCCCTGCGCGATCAGGGCCGCGAACATCGCGTCGAGGTGGCGGCCCACCACGCTCGCGTCGAAGTCCGGGCGGAGCAGGTCGTTCACGCCGGCGATCACCGTGGCGACATCGGGGCGCAGCGCCAGCGCGGCCTCGAGCTGCTCGTGGCGCACCTGGCCCGCGAGCTTCCCGCGCACCGCCAGATTCGCGTACCGCACGTCGGGATTCGACCGCGCCATCGCGATCGCGAGCCGGTCGGCGAGGCCGATCAGCCCGGTGTCGTCGGTGCCGTCGCCGACCCCTTCGGACTGACTGTCCCCCAGCGCGACGTAGCGGGCGAACGACGGATCGCTCACGCCGAAGCCTGGCTCTCGATCGCCGCGCGGGCTTCCTCCTGGATGCGCGGGTACTGCTCGGCCATCCGGGCGGCCAGCGCCTGGGCCGCCGAGAGCGGTCGCACCATCACCGTGAACTCGTCGATCCTGCCGTCGGCGTCGAAGTGCAGGAAGTCGCAGCCCGTCAGCTGCAAGCCGTTCACGGTGGCCTCGAACACCAGCGCGTGGTCACGGCTCGCCGGGTCGCCGATCTCGCGCACGTAGCGGAAGTCCTCGAACACGCGCAGCACCCCGCGCAGGATCGCCGCCGTCACCGCCTTGCCGGGGTACGGGGCGAACGCCACCGGGCTGGTGAACACCACATCGTCGGCCAGCAACTCTTCCACGTTGTCGAGATTCCTCGCCTCGACCGCGGCCCGAAATCGTTGATGCACCCGTTCCTCCTAAGCAAATAATTGAATAGATTTGATCGAGGCTATCCCGCGTCGACATCGCTGTCCAGGGTGGCGCTATCAGTGCCAGAATTGAATAGTTCAATCCTGTAGAATCGGCCGATGGCGTTACGACATGCGGTGCTGGCCACGCTGATGGAAGGCGAGGCGTCCGGCTACGACCTGGCCAAGCTCTTCGACGCGGCGGTCGCGAACTACTGGATGGCGACCCCCCAGCAGCTGTACAAGGAGCTCGAGCGGATGACGGCCGACGGCCTCATCGAGGCGCGGGTGGTCGAGCAGGAGAAGCGGCCGAACAAGCGGCTGCATTCGATCACCGAATCCGGCCGGGAGGCCCTGCGCGCCTTCATCGCCGACTCGACCAAACCCACTGTCATCCGCGACGAGATGCTGGTCAAGGTGCAGGGCATGGACTCCGGCGACGCCGCCGCCGTGGCCGCGGTCCTGATCGAGCGCATCGGCTGGGCGGAGGCGAAGCTCGCCCGCTACGAACGGTCGCGAACCCGCCTGCTCGCAGGCCGCAGCGAGCAGGCCTACCTCAGCGAATCCGCGCACATCGGCCCCTACCTGACCCTGTTGCGCGGCATCGCCTTCGAACAGGAGAACATCCGCTGGGCCCGGTTCAGCCTGGACGCCATCCGACGCCGCGACGCGACTGCGGCCGATCCGGCCGACGGCGAGGACTCGACCACCCGCCGGTGACCACACGACCGGAGCCCGCGTTTCCCGGCGGCGAACGCCCGTCGAGCGACGATCAGCGCAGGTACGCGCCGATCCGGTTGCCGAATTCGCAGGCCAGGTGCCACTGGTGTTCGGCGAGGTAGAGCCCCGGCATCGCACCGCCGCCGCCGTGGTCCCGGCCGCACGAATCATGAAACTTCCCCTGGTCAGCATCGACCATTCCCTTCGGATACCCGCTGCCCACACCGCACAGCGGGCGGGCGACAGCCCAACAGTTGCGTTACCGAACCGGCATCGGCGAGGGCCTTCCCGCTACCCGGTCCAGTGGCCCGTCGAATGCACTACGCTCGCTCGAACTAGAACAGGTTCCAGGGGTGGGAGCGGGCAATGCGGGTAGTGGAGATCGCGGCGATGCGGGCGGCGGTCGCCGGTGTGGCGTTCGCGCTGGTGGTCGCGTGCGCGGGAGCGGCCGCGGCAGTGCCGCCGCCGGAACAGGATTCGTTCTACGTCGAGCCCGGCGGTCTCGCGGGGGTGGCCGACGGGAAGGTACTCGCGTCCCGGGTGATCGAACCGGAGTCGTTCGGGCAGCCACTGCCCGCGCACGCGTGGCAGGTGCAGTACAAGACGATCGACAACCATGGGACGCCTCGCGCCTACATCGCGACAGTTCTCGTGCCGCAGCGCGAATGGACCGGAAGTGGTCCGCGTCCGCTGCTGTCGTACCAGGTCGCCGAAGACGGTGTCGGCGCGAAATGCACTCCCTCGTACGCGCTGCGCGGCGGGCTGAACCGCGTTCCGAGCAACGCGTACACCGAGACCGGCATGATCCGGTTCGCGCTGGAACAGGGGTGGGCCGTGGTCGTGCCGGACTTCCAGGGGCCCGACTCCGATCTGTTCGGCGCCGACGGGTACGCCCGCGGCGTGCTGGACGGCATCCGCGCCGCCACGGCGTTCACACCCGCGGGGGTCGATCCCGCGGCGCCGATCGGGCTGTGGGGATACTCCGGCGGGGCGCAGGCCAGCGCCATCGCGGCGCAAGCGCAGCGCACCTATGCCCCGGAGCTCCGGGTGACCGGGGTGGCACTGGGCGGGACCGTGGCGGATCTCGAGGCCACCCTGTCCGGCTTCAGCGGTAGCGCCCTCGGCGGAGCCGTCGTGATCGGGCTGGCGGGGTTGAACCGGTCCTACCCGGACGCCGATATCTCCCGGTACCTCAACGAATACGGCCGCGGCGTCATGGCAGCCGTCGACGCGGAGTGCCTGACCGACGCCGCCGTCGCGTATCCCTTTCTCGACGCGGCGGCGTTGGAGGCGTGGCCCGGATCGATCACGAACAACCCCGAATTGAACGCGGTGGTGCGGCGTGCCAGCCCCCGGTACCGCCCGGGCGCCCCCACCGCGCCGACCCTGATCTACCACGCCGTCGCCGACGAATTCGCCCCCGTGTCGGCGGCCCGGGCCTTGGCCGGGAACTACTGCGCCACCGGCATTCCCGTGCAAGTCGTCGAGCATCCGATCGGCGAGCACGGCACCGAGGCCATGGTCGGACTGCCGACGGCCCTGACCTACCTGGCCGACCGTTTCGCCGACAAACCGGCGCCGAGCACCTGCTGAGCTCAGGTCATCGTGGTCCGGTCGGACACTCCCCGCCAGCCGCAGGGCAGACCACAGGTAGCGACCACCTCGGTCACGATGCGGCCGTCGACGAAGGCCCCGGCGGCGTAGTTCGGCACCGGATGCACGGTCACCCCCTCAGCGGTAGTAGTTCGCCCATCGCCCGAGGACGACCCGGACGAACGGACGGAGGAAAGGGGCGGTCCAGCTCAGCGGTACGAAGGCGAAGACGGCGGGCCTGCCTGCGATCGTCCAGCGGAGAAGCGTTGCGCCGTCGGGTGTTTCGGTGAGCTGGAAATCCATCGTGTAGGACTCGACGAGCAGCGGGATCGAGGTCTTGACGGCGGCCACGCTCAACCGGGTGTGCGGATCGCGGCGGGTGACCTGTTCCGCGGCGGCGAAGACGATGGCGTCGAGGGTGCGGACGGTGCCGGGACCACGCGCCTGGTCGCGGTAGCTGACGCCGTCGATCATCGGGATCCAGGTGAAGGCCCCGTCTTCGAGGGCGGACCACACTTCCCAGGGCATGGCGGGGAAGTACTGCTCGACCGTCATCCGGAAGGTCGGGCGCCGGGATTCGAGCAGCCGGATCGTCGGGTCGTCGACCGGCGCGATCTCGGTGGCGCGCAGGCGGACAGCGCGGCGTTGCAGGACGAGGAGGACGACGAGACCGCCACCCGCGGCCACGAGGAGCGCGCCGAGCGCGGAACCGAGGAGACCGAACCACACCATGGGTGTCACGGGGCGGGGCGCAGCAGGGGCGAGGAGACTTTGCTGGTCAGCCATCGGTCGCCGGACTTGGTCAGCGACAGGGTGATCGACAGCTGACCGCGCCGGGGCTGCTGCTGCGTCCCGACACTGGCGATGGACTGGTCGACGACGACGATCGCCTCGGCGGACTCCGTGTCACTGGTGGCGATCGCGCAGTCGACGGTGCCCGCCGTCGACTGCACCCGGCCCTGGACCAGCACCTCGCGCAGATCGGCGCTGGTGGACTCGAATTCCTGTTTCCACGCGCCGGTGGCCCGGTCGAGCACGGCGGCGAAGTAGGCATCGAGATCGGTGGCGTTGTAGGTCGACAGCACCGAGCCGTAGGCGCAGGCCGCCGCCCGCGCCTCGGTGCGCGCCCGGTCGAGTTCCCCGGCACGGTGGTGCTGCCAGCCGAAGTACCCGCCGCCGGCTGTTCCGCCGATGCCGAAGGCGACGGCCAGGGCGACCACGATCGAGGTGGTGCGATTCCGGCTGCGCGATGGTGTTGCCGCGGTGGCGGTTTCCTCGGATTCCGCCGCGGCGGGGGCTGTCGATTCGTCGGTGTCGGTCATGGGGTTCCTTTCGGTGGCGGGGGCATCAACGGCCGGGCAGCGGCGCGGACCGCTCGTCGCCGGTGCTGCCCGGCGGTGGTCCGGCGGTGTTGTCGGGCGTCGCGGGCCGTGGCGCGTTGGCCGACCCGCGGACCTGCTGCGCGGGATCGCTGGTGACGCAGTAGTTGTAGAGGCGGACGGTGCCGTCGGAGACGGTGGCGGGCGAGACCGGGATGGTGTCGTACTCGCAGAACGGCCGCGGCCAGATGTCCACCATCGTGTGGAAGGCGTTGTCGTGCGCGGGAACTCCGAGCAGAGCCGTGCCCGTGCGCAAGGCCGGGAACAGCGCCGTCAGCGCCGGAGTGCGCAGCCGGGCCGCGCGGGTGATGGCCCGCAGGTTGGTCACCAGGTTCGTGATCGGGTCGGTGGTCTCGGCGACCACCCCGCCGAGCGTCGCCAGCTGTCCGGGGCCGAGGTCGAGCAGGCGCCGCAGCTCCTGGTCGGCGGCGGCGAACTGCCCGAACAGCACGCCCGACCCTTCGACGAGCGTGCGCAGGTCCGGCTGGGCGTGCGAGGTCGTCTCCGCGATGACCGACAGCTTCTCGACGAGGTTGCGGGTCTGCGGAAGCAGCTCCGTCATCCCCACCATGGCCTGGCTGATCCCGCTGATCACGGTGCGCAACTGGTCCGGCCCACCGGCCAGCGCCCTGTCGAGTTCAGCGACGATGACGTTGAGCCGCTGTGGATTCAGGCCGCCGATGAAACCGGCCGTGTCGGTGAGGAACTCGTCGATGGTGACCGGTGTCGCGGTCCGGTCCCGTTCGACGACCGCGCCGTCGGACAGGTACGGGGCGTCGTTGGAATCGGGCCGGAAATCGAGGTACTGCTCCCCCGCGGCCGACAATCGGGCGACGACGACAGCGCCACCCGCGGGCACGTGATATCCGGCATCGATATCGACGACGGCGGTGACACCGGTCTCGGACAACTCCAACGAGCGCACCGTCCCGACCCGCACGCCGCGGAAGGTGGCATCGGAATGCTCGAGCAGCCCACCGGAGCCGGCCAGTTCCACCCGGACGGTGATGCTGTCCCGCCGCGGGTCGACCCGGATGACATCGACGAGCAGATATCCGCCGCTCACCAGCAGCGTCAGCACCAGCCCCACCGCCGCGATGCCGTTGACATGGTGTTTCGCCCAGCCCGCGGCCCGGAGCAGGTATTGCGCGGCGACCTCGAGTGCCACACCGGCGAACCAGATTCCGGCGGTGAACACGAGCGCCAGCGTGTACCGGACGCTGCCTCGGGGGTACTCGGTCATCGCCCACCGCCCTGCAATCGGCCGATCACCCGGGCGAGGACTTCGGCGAGGCTGCCGACGAAGGCGCCGGGGTCGGAGCCGTCGGGCAACCTGCTGCCCTGCGGGTCGGTCAGGGCGCCGACGCTGAGGTAGGAAATCGTCGCCGCGACCGCGAGGCTGGTGCCCTGGGTGGTCGCCAGCAGCGACGGGTGCAGCGCGTGCAGCTGGTCGAGCGCGCCGGCCAGGTTGTCGCCCATCTGGGTGAAGCCGGTCATCAAGGCCTGCACGCTGTCGAAGAGGCCGACGAAATCCGCGCTGCTGGTGGACGTGAACTCGCCCAGCGCGCCGAGGGTGACCGAGACATCGGCGGTGAGCTCGGTGATGGCGCGATTGTTCTCGGTGAGCACCGAGATCAGCGGCGGGAAGGTGTCGGCGGCCTGGCCGAGCTCGGCTCTGCGCTGGTTGAGGGTGACGCTGAGCGCGTCGAGACCGTGCAGGACGGCGTCGATCTGACCGGTTCGTTCGTTGAGCGCGGTGAGCGTGGCGGTCAGCTCGGTCAGCAGGTGCGCGAGCTGGGGACCGCGGCCCGCGAACATCGAGTTCGACTCGCTGGTGATCCGGGCCACCTGGCTGAGCGCGCCGCCGTTGAGCAGCATCGACAACGACATCATCAGTTCCTCGACCGAGGCGCCCGCCGAGGTGTGGTCCCGGTCGATCACGTCACCGTCGGCGAGCATCGGTGTGCCGGAACGGAGTTCGGGCAGCACGATCGCGACGTAGATGTCACCGAGCGGGGTCGGCTGGCGGAGTTCGGCCCGCGATCCGCGTGGCAGCCGGACATCCGCGCGGATCTCCAGGTCGACGGTGGCCACGAAATCGGTGGTGTCGAGGCCGGTGACGACGCCGATGTCGGTCCCGCCGGTCTTCACGTGCGCGCGATCGGGCAGGTTCAGCGCATTGTCGAACAGCGCCCGCACCGTGTAGGTGGGGCCGTCGAGGCCGGGCTTGGGCAGGGGCATGGAGTCGACGGTCACGGCGCAGCCGGCGACCGAGCAGGCCGCCAGCGCCAGGACCGCCGCCCGGGCGAGCCGGGGCCTCATCGGGTCAGTCCCAGCAGTGCGGCGAACAGTCCGAAGTCGGGCCCGAAGTCCTGCAGCTTGCCGGTCCGGCAGCCGTCGGCCCGGAGCTCGACCCGCTGGCAGAACAGCGCGAGCAACTCGTTGTCGAGCAGGCTCTTGTCCGTCAGCAGGTGCAGGCGCACCGCCTTGGCCTCGGGACTGACCGCGTTGCCGAGGTTGTCGAGGAACAGCGGTGCGATGTCGACGATCTCGGTGAGTCCGCGGGCATGGTCGCGCATCTGCGCGGTGATCGTGATCAGGCGCAGCAGCGCGTCGGTCAGCGGTTGCTCGTTCTCCCCGACGACGGCGCTGGTGTTGGCGACGAAGTCGTTGATCTGGGTGAGCACGGCCTGTAGTCCCGGGGACTGCTCGCGCATCAGCGTGACCAGCTGGGTGAGCCGGGCGCTGAAGTCACGGACCGTCGCGTCGTTGTCGGCGAGAATCTGGGTGACGTCGTTGAGCCGGACGATCGCGTTGGCGATCTGGTCCTTGTTGGCCAGGGTCACGTCGAAGGCGCCGGCGAGCGCGTCCAGGGTTTCGCGAATGCGGTCACCGTTTCCGTCGAGCAGCGGGAACAGCACCCGGCTCGCCATCGGACCATCGGAGTTGTTGCCCGCCAGTGCCTTTCCGATGTCGTCGAAGTTGCGCAGGATGCGGTCCAGCTCGACCGGTGTCCTGGTGCGGGCGAACGGGATGTGGGCGCCGTCGGACAGGGTGGGGCCGCCGGTGTAGGCGGGGGTGAGTTCGATGTGCCGGTTGGTGATCATCTGCGGGGAGACCAGCGCCGCGATCACGTCGGCGGGCACGTCGACCTCGGGGTCGACGACCATGTGCACCTGCACGTACTCGCCTTTGGGGACCAGCGCGGTCACCCGGCCCACCGGCATGCCGAGGACGGAGACCTCGTTGCCGACGTACAGGCCCGCGACATTCTCGAAATCCGCCGTGAAGGTCTTCTCGCGGCCGAGCAGCCGGTCCGGCAGGGAGGTCAGGCTGTGCGGCAGCGCCGAGCAGCCCGACAACAACACAGCGACAGCGGCCACGACGGCCAGCCGGACGAATCTCGTGCGCATCAGCGGCACCCCGCTACGGCCTGAACGGCACACAGCCAGTTGTCGGGGAACATCCACGGCAGATAGAGCTCCCCGTACGGGCCGTTGCCGAGGGAGTTGTTGAACTGCCGGAGCGTGACCGGCATGATCTGGAACAAGCTGTCGAGGTTGGCCTTGTTGTTCTGCAGGCCCGCCGACATCGTGTTCAGATCGGCGATCAACGGCGCGAGCTGTCCCCCGTTGTCGATCCCCATCGCCTGCAGGTCCTTCGAGACCGCGGCGATACTGTCGAGCAGCTGGGTGACCAGGGTCTGCCGCCGGGCGACCGCGTCGCCGATGGCCTGGCCGCGGGTCAGCAGCAGGAGAACGGCATTCTGGTTGTCGGAGACCACGCTGGAGACCTTGTCGATATTGCGCAGCAGCTGCTCGACCTCGTCCCGGCGCTCGCTGATCACCTGGGCCAGCGAACCCACCGAGTCCAACGCCGTCGCGGTCAGCTGCGGCGAGTCGCCCATCTGCCGGGCGAGGGCGTCCAGCGATGCCCGCAGGGCCACGGGGTCCACCCGTTCGAGGTGCTCGAAGGAGTGGGTGTACTTGTCGTCGTTGACGACCTTGGCCAGGTTGTAGGGAACTTCGGTCCGGTCCAGGGGAATTCGCTTGCTCTCCGGCGCCGAGGGCGCGCCCGGATCGAGTTCGACGTGCATCCGGCCGAGGATGGTCGACATCTTGATCGCGGCTCTGGCGTCGTCGCCGACGCGGATGTCGTTGTCGATCGAGAGCGCGGCCTCGATCCGGTCGCCGGCCAGTCGCGTCGACTTCACCGTGCCGACTTCGATGCCCGCGATATCGACACTGTCGCCGGCGCGGAGCCCGGCGGTCTGGGCGAATTCGGCGTGCACGGTGCGGTTGCCGAGGTCGAACCGGGTGAGCGCGCTCGAGCCGAACAGCAGCACCAGCACCGCCGCGCCCGCGCCCAGGCCGAGCCACCAGTGGCGATTGTCCGCGAAGCTCGGTATCGCCTGCCACAGTCGCCGCGCCGTGGGCAGCAGCGCGCGCAGGCGCTCGGATGGTCGGGTGGACGTCATTACCGGCATACCTCCGAATGGGAATTGCCACCGATCTGGGTCAACATCCCGGGCGGCAGCACCACGCCCCACAGCGAGACGTCGAGACTGCAGACATAGGAGTTGATGTAGGTGCCGTTGCCGCTGATCCGGGCGAGGCCGGCCAGGACGAACGGCAGTTCGGCGGCGGTGATGTCGAGCCGCGCGCCGTTGGCGATCAGCAGGCGCACGCCCTCGTTCGCGGACTGCTGCGCCTGCGCGAGCCCGGGCCTGATCCGGGCGATGAGATCGGCGAGCTGCCTGGTCGACCCCGAGGCCTGCTCGACCGCGGACGCGAGCGTCGTGCCCTGCTCGTAGAGCTCGACGGTGAGCGTGCGCGACTGGGTGATCAGTGTCTCCAGCTCACCGCTGCGGTTGGCCAGACCCTCCACCACCCCACCGAGATTGGTGATCACCTGCCCGAGGATCTCGTCCCGGTCGCGGAAGGTACTCGCCAGTTGCGCGGCCTGGGTGACCAGCGCGCTGAGCGATACCCCGTCGCCCTGGAGGGCCTGAATCAGGGTGTGCGACAACGAGTTGATGTCGTCGGGCTCCAGGGTCGCGAACAGTGGTTCGAAGCCGGCCAGCACCGTGGACACGTCGAAGGACGATTCGGTGCGCTCGTAGGGAATGGTCCCGTCCGGGGGCAGCCGGTTCCCGCCACGGTCCCCGGCGGCCAGCGCCACATACCGCTGCCCGATCAGGTTCTGATAGCGGATCAGTGCCTTGGTCGTGGTGGTGAGCTGATGGCGTGACTGCACGCGCAGCACCACCGAGGCGCGGCGGTCGGCGTCGAGTTCGATGGCATCCACTCGGCCGACGCGGATTCCGGCCATGCGGACGTCGTCGCCCACCCGCAGACCGAGGACATTGCCGAAAGTCGCGGTGTAGCGGACGGTGTCGCCGCTGACTCCGCGCTGCAAGGTCGAGAAGATCGTGTAACCGGCCACCAGGGCCAGCCCGACGAACAGCGTCAAGATCAGCAGGGCGGTGCGGGTTTTCATCATGTCAGTTCCCCATCGGCGGTGCGTCGGCGTAGGTGACCTGGACTGCCCCGTCGGCCAGGACCGGCGTGAGCAGCACCAGTTGCGCGGCGTTCGGCGGTCGCCCGACGAGCGCCTCGATGGCTTCGATGCCGTGCAGCGACGCCGGTGCGGTGGCCGACGCCGGGGCGGCGGGGCCGGGGACGACCGCGCTCAGTGTCAGACCGGGGACCGCGGGCAGGCCGGGAATCGCTGGGAGACCGGGGACCGCGGGCGGCGGGCCCGCCGCTTCCAGCCTGCCCGGCAGCAGCTGGGTCGGAATGTGCTGCTCCGGCGCGGTATACGGCACCGTCGCTCCGCCACAGCGCGGCCCGGCCAGGCTGCCGTATCGAGGGCAGTCCGCCGCGGTGTACTGGGTGAAGGGGGTGAAGCTGACGTCGACGACCCAGCGCATCTGCCGGTCGGGTCCCCAGTTGAAGACGGTCGCCAGCTTGCGCAGCGCGGTGTCGAGATTGGCGACCGCGGTGCCGATGGCACCGGAGTCGGCGGCCAGCGCGCCGAAGGTCTCGTGCAGCCCGCCGACCAGTTCCGGGCCCGCGTCCGGATTGCGCTCGAAGAGGGTGTTGGTGACACCGACCGCGCCGCGCGCGGCGGTCAGCAGCGCGATCAGGTTCGCGCGTTTCTCGGTGAGGGTGCGCGCCGCGGTCACCGACGAGACGAGGGTGTCGACCAGCTGCGGCGCGGACTCGTTGACCGCCGACGCCGCGGCGCCGAGATCGCCGAGCAGGTCACCGATCCCCGGTGTCGTCCGGACCTGGGTGGTCCAGGTGTCGAGTCGTTCGATGGTGGAGCCGGGCATGCGGTAGCTGGGGTCGAGCGCGTCGGCCAGCGTGCCGAGGACGGTGGCCAGCCGGATCGGATCGATGGCGTCGAGCACGGTCCGCAGGGTGGTCAGGGTCGTCTGCAACTGGGCGCCGACCTCGCTGGTGTCCTGGGTGACGGTGGCGCCGTCGCGCAGCGGGTCCGGCGCCGGGCCGTTGTCGACGAGTTCGACGGCGGTGACGCCGAAGATGTTGTTCGGCACCACCCTGACGGTGACCGTGGCGGGAATACGCTGGGCCAGTGCGGGTTCGATGCGCAACCGCACCTCCTGCCGCTCGCCCCGCGCGGCGATGTCGGTGCCTGCGACCTGGCCGACCAGCACCCCGCGGAAGGTGACATCGGCGCGCTCGGGGACGCCGTCGCCGGTGCTGGTCATCCGCGCGGTCACCTCGACGGTGTCGAGGAACTCGCCGTTGTAGCGCAGTCCGAGCAGGTAGACGACCGCGGCGAGGAGCACCGCGATGAGCACGCCGAACAGGCCGAGTCGCAGCGCACTCGGGCCGCGACCACTGGGATCGAGAATCATGGTCGCCGCCTATCCCGTGATCCGGATGCCGGGGTCGATCCCCCAGATCGACAGGGAGAACAGGAGATTGACGAACACGACGGTGACGATGGTCATCCGGATCGCCCGGCCGGAGGCGACGCCGACACCCTCGGGTCCGCCCGCCGCGGTGAAGCCGTAGTAGCACTGGATGAAGGTCGCCACGGCGGCGAAGACGATGATCTTGAGGATCGAATAGGCCACGTCCACCGGGTCGAGGAACTGGTGGAAGTAGTGGTCGTAGGTGCCCAGCGTCGTCCCGCCGAGGAAGGCCACGGTGAATCGCGTCGCGAGATAGGCGACGGCCAGGCCCGCGGTGTAGAGCGGCACGATGGCGACGACCGCCGCCAGCATCCGCGTCGTGATCAGGTAGGGCAGCGGCCGGATGGCGATGGACTCCAGGGCGTCGATCTCCTCGGAGATGCGCATCGAGCCCAGCTGCGCGGTGAACCGGCAGCCGGCCTGGGCTCCGAACGCGAGGGTCGCCAGCAGCGGCGCCAGTTCCCGCGTGGTGGCGAATCCGGAGATCGCGCCGGTCAGCGGGCTCATGGTGAGCAGGCTCAGCGCGGTGTGCGACTCCATGCCGACGGTGATCCCGCCGAAACCGCAGAGGATCACCACCACACCGATCACGCCGCCGCCGACGATCAACGAGCCGTTGCCGAAGCTCACGTCGGTGATCAGCCGCAGCAGTTCCTTCCGATAGTGCCTGAGCACGAAGGGAACAGCCGCGACCGCCTGCAGGAACACCAGTCCCTGATGGCCGAGCCGCACCGGCACGGTCGCCGGCGCGGTGGCGGCGGCGCGCAGCCGGGCGAGCGGACGCAACAGTGGTGGAACGTAACCGGACGCCATCTCAGAGCACCTTCGACGGGAACACCGCGTTGTAGAGCTGGGTGAGGATGATGTTGGCCGCGAACAGGACGATCGCGGAGTTGACGACCGCGGAGTTCACCGCGTCGGCCACGCCCGCCGGTCCGCCCCGGGTGTGCAGCCCGGTGTCGCAGGCGATGATCGCCGCCAGCGCGCCGAAGACCGCGGCCTTGACCATCGCGACGACCAGATCGGCGGCCACCGCGAAGGAGGCGAAGGTGCCGACATAGGAGCCCGGCGTCCCGCCCTGGATGTAGACGTTGAACACGTAGCCGGTCGCGAAGCCGACGAACACGACCAGCCCGCACAGCAGGGTGCTGATCACGACGGCGGCGGCGAGGCGCGGGGCGACCAGGCGGCGGACGGGATCGACGCCCATCACGACCATGGCGTCGATCTCCTCCCGGATGGTGCGCGAACCGAGATCCGCGCAGATCGCCGACCCCACCGCGCCGGCGATCATCAGCGAGGTCACCAGCGGGGCACCCTGGCGGATGATGCCGAGCCCGTTGACCGCGCCGATGAAGGTGGTCGCCCCGACCTGGCTGACGAGCGAGCCGACCTGGATCGACACCACGACGGCGATGGGAACGGCGACCAGCAGCGTCGGCGTCGCCGACACACTGGCCATGAACGCGCACTGCTTGACGAATTCCGTGGCCGGAAAGCGCCGGGTGACCAGCGCGCGGATCAGTTCGGCCAGCGCCCGCCCTGTCATCAGGACCTGGCGCCCGGCCGTCTCGACGGCCCGTTGCGGGTGGTCGCGCCAGTAGGTCAGCCCGAAGGTGATGACCTGATCACGGGCATCTCCGCCCGGTGGTGGAGCTGTAGTCGACGACTGCTGCACGATGGTTCACTCTCCGCGGACATTTTCTACGGTGAAGTAGTTAGTAATTACTACGCTAGAGTAGATATATGGACACTGACGGCGCCGACAGCGCGGCACCCTGCCGGTGGGGGATCATTTCTCGATGAGCATCGAAGAGGACACCGACGGCGTCTGGCGGATCGCTCCGCCGCGCCCGGCCCGGCCGCGGCGCCGCAACGGACCGCGACTACCGCCGGAGGAACGCCGCGAGCAACTGCTCGACGCCGCCCGCGCGGTCGCGGGCCGGGACGGCTTGGCCGAACTCACGATGCAGGCGGTGGCCAAGCAGGCCGGCGTCGCGAAGCCCGTGCTGTACGCGATCTACCCCACCGCACCCCAGCTGCTCGACGCACTGCTGCGGCGCGAACACTCCCGGGGCATCGCTCAGGTCCTCGAGGCCCTGCCCGCGGGCTTCGACGACGCCGACCCGGACGCGGAGTTCGAGGAGGCCGTCATCGCGTTCCTCACCGCCGTCCAAGACGATCCGGTGCGCTGGCGGTTGATCCTCATGCCCGCCGACGGCGCCCCCGCCTCCTATCGCGGCCTGCTCGCCGGCGCCAGGGAGAAGGTCGTCGAGCGCTGCGCCCAGCTGCTCGAAACGGGCATCGCGCGGCGCGGTGGACCCAGCGACGTGGATGTCGAACTGGCCGGTCGCGTCATGCTCGGGTTCATCGAGTCGCTCGGCCGACTGGTGCTGTCGAATCCGGAACTCGCTTCCCCCCAGGCGCTCCGGCCCACGGTGCGGGCACTGACCAGGACGCTGCCCAAGGACGACAAGGGCACTCGGATCATCCCGTCCGGCGGGTCGGTGGTGTCCGCCTGGCAGGCCGGGAACGCGCGGACGCCACCCGAGCATCCGGCGTCACCGTAACCGGATGTCGGAGATCAGCAACGGCGGCCAGGCGATGATCTCGCCGATCGCCGAGAACAGCTTGTCGAAGCCGTGCAGTTCGGCGAGGTGCTCGTGGTGGTAGCCCAGCCAGAACAGCCCGATCAGGAAGTACGGCACGCCGAAGGCGATGCCGAGGAAGATGAGCTGGCGCAAGCTGATCCGGTAGCCCAGCAGTTCTTTGATCATCACCGCTCCCCTTACGCGATCTCGCCGAGCACGGCCTGCGACTCGATCAGCCCCTGGTCGTCCGGCGCTTCCCCGCGACCGAAGACCCTGGCCCGCTGCTTGTCCCGCAGTGCCTGATGGGCCTGTGCGGGAATGTCGTAGCCGTAGAGTTCTTGCGCCTGGCGCGGAGTCATCGTGGTCGCGTTCGCCGGCGGGATCTTCAGCAGCACCGGACCGGCCACCGGCACCGACATCGGCGAGATCAGCCGCAGCAGCTGAATCTGCAAGCGCGCGTTGAGACTCACCACCGTGAACGCGACGCTCATCGGCGTGGTGACGAGCACGTCGAGCAGCCTGCCGGTCGGTAATCCGGCCATCTCCCGCATCCAGCGCGGCATGGTGGCCAGGGTGCCGCGGCGCAGGAAGGCGTAGACGACCTTGAAGATCGGCCGGAGCGGCAGCGGGATCTCCGGCATCATCACCTCCGCCCGCAGCAGGTGCCGCATCGCCTTGCGGGCGATGTCGGACCCGATCAGCTGCGGGCGCATCCGCTCGAAGTACTCGCTGATCCCGGCCCTGGTGCGCGGCACGTCCGCGGGGTCGCAGGTCTGGAGTTCCGCCGCCCGCGCGCACTCCGCCCAGTACTGCAACTCGTCGGCCTCGCTGAGCCGGCCCGGCCCGTACTTCTCGTA
Organism: Nocardia sp. NPDC051833; assembly: GCF_040681225.1. NCBI lineage: Bacteria > Bacillati > Actinomycetota > Actinomycetes > Mycobacteriales > Nocardiaceae > Nocardia > Nocardia sp. NPDC051833. Next base: position 81,562 of record NZ_JBFAYK010000004.1, on the reverse strand, counting down.
GGCGACGAGGATGGAATGCCATGCCGTCAGGTGGATCCACAGCTGGGACTGCGGATCGTTCGCGTCGTAGGACCGCTGAGTGACGGGGTCGACGCCGATCCCCTTGGAGTGGATCTTCACCAGGATGTCGGCCGCGTGCGCGGTGGACCGACTGTCGGCGAACATCACCATGGCGAAATACCGCAGGGTGCGGTCGTAGCGGGTACGCGGCCGGTCGTAGATGGCATGGGTGGCGTCCACCGAGGCGACCAGCGCCGGGTCCAGCTCCTCGATCACCACCGCCCGCTGGAAGCCGACCGTCAGGCTGGTCGGGTAGCTCCAGACCTGCCACGCGACCGACTCCGGACCGAAGAATCCGTAGTCCTCCGCGGGCGTCAGCGGGGGTATCGACAGCCACTCACGCAAGGACGCCATCGTTGCCATCGCGGGCTCCAATCCATTTACTACTCATGCGTAGAAGTATTACTACGCGTGAGTAGAAACGATAGACCTGCCTCAGGCGGCCAGTCAACGGTTTCGGCCGAAAAATCGCCAACTGACTCAGACAGATACTCACACAGGACTATCTCCGAAAACTGCTGACCGAGGCCACACTTGAATACAGAGTCGCCGCACAGCAGTCAGATATCGCGCGCATCAGCGGGGCATCCAGATCAACCAACCCAGACACTGACATTTCGGCTGTGAAGCCGCCTCGACACAGGGCCGGGTAGCCGAATTGCGTTCGGGCTGAGCGGAATCCTGTCCGTCGGCCGCCGGATCGGATTCCATCGATGACATGGCTACCCAGGCGACCGAGACCGACGAGCGCCGGGGATGAGCACGCCGCGGATCAGCTCGCTGGCGTTCCTGACCCCGGGCAACTACCTCGACGAGGATCCGTACACCGGCCTCGAGGACACCCTGCGGCTGTTCGAGTACGGCGAGCGTCTGGGGTTCGACGGCGCGTGGGTCCGGCAGCGGCATCTCGAGCACGGGGTCGGTTCGGCGGCGGTGTTCCTGGCCGCGGCGGCCCAGCGCACCAGCCGGGTGGAGTTGGGGACCGCGGTCATTCCGATCGGATACGAGAGCCCGTTCCGGCTGGCCGAGGATCTGTCGCTGGCCGACGTGCTGTCGCGGGGGCGCCTGCAGCCGGGGTTCAGCGCAGGGACACCGCCGCACGCCGACCTGATCGGCGATCTGGTCTTCGACGGCGACTGGCGCACCTTCGACCTGTCCTACGGCCGGGTCGCCCGGCTGGTCGAGAACCTGCGCGGCCACTACCTGGGCGACGCCGACACCGTCATCCACTCGCCGGGCAACACCCAGCGCCCCCGGCTCCAGCCGCACAGCCCCGGCCTCGCCGATCGTGTCTGGTACGGCGGCGGGAGCACCCGATCGGTGCGCTGGGCCGCCGAGAGCGGACTGAATCTGCTCAGCGGCAATATCGTCTTCGGGGATCGCAGCGACGACTTCGCGACCGCCCAGCGGGGCCTGATCAGCGACTACCGCGAGCGGATCGATCCGGCGCGACCGGCGCGCGTCGCGGTCGGCCGGGTCCTCGTCCCGTTCGACAGCGCCGATCGCGCGACCCGCGAGCGGTACCGGGCCTACGCCGCGAGCAGGCACGAACGCACGCTCGGACCGCAGGGCGAGCGGCGGGTGCTGTTCGCCCCCGACGTCGTCGGGACCGCCGAGCAGATCCTCGACCAGCTGCGCGCCGATCCGGTGCTCGCGCTGACCACCGAGCTGCGCCTGGAATTGCCGTACGAGTTCCACCGTGCGGACTACGAGCAGATCCTGCACGACACGGTGACGCTGATCGCTCCCGAACTCGGGTGGAAACCCGCGCTCGGCTAGTTATTCCGGCGGTCGGTAGGTGACATCCAGCCCCGTCGCGGCATCGATCTGCTCGGGCGTGAGCAGGCCGACGGTGTGCGAGACGGCGGCACCGGCGGCCGCGGTGCGGATCGCGAGCGCCGCGGCGGCCACCTCGTCGGGGACCTCACCGATCACGAACAGATCGTCGTCGCCGAAGGCGAAATAGCAGGCTTCCACCCGCCCGCCGACGCTCTCGACCATCTCGGTGATGGCCGCGCGGCGAGCGCTACCACCCTGTGCGAGGAGGCCGTTGGCCCCGTCTTGCAGATAGCTGACCCGCCACATGTACTTCGGCATACCTTCGAGCCTCCTCGGACTGGGACGCGATCTCGGCGTCAAAAGCCTAGGTCACGACGGCACGCGGCGCGGAAAGGCGCGGCCGCAATGATGCGCCACCGTGACGATGGCGATACCGCCTTGCCTCGGATCGACGATGCTGGCATTATCCGAAACCGATAGTTTCGAAACTAAAGGTTTCGTAATCCGAAGCACGGGAGGACCCGACATGAAACTCACTGCACAGCTCGCGGGGTTGCTGGCCGCCACCGCCGGCGTCGCGCATCTCGTCCTCGCCGCGCCGCAGGCGGCGGCCGCCACACTCGCGCCCGGGATCACCTGCGACGGATTCGCCTGCCGCAACGACACCGACGACACCTACCGGGTGCGATCACAGGTGCTCTGCGATGCGGCGGGTGTCTCGGCGGTGCCCCGGCAGACGGTCATGGTCGACACCCACGTTCCGCCTCGGGACACCGCGCGGATCAGCGTGGCGTGCCCGGTGGTGTCCACGCCGCCCACCCCGCCCGAGGTCCGGCCGGGCCCACTGGTCGGCACCATGGCGACCGGGGTGGTCCACCTGTCGGCCGAGGTCGACAACGGTCCGCGACCGGACAGCGGTTCCGGTGGAGCGTGAGCCCTGGTCCGCGCGACCGCCGCTGAGGTTGCCATCGACGTGCGCCCCGATGATTCCGCGAATGCGTCTAGGCTCGGCGAACGGCGATTGGCCCGGCGTGGTGTGGGTACGCGCCGGGTGGAGCTCATCGCACGGGAGTCCACCGGTCAGCGACGACGAAGGGAGGCGGCGTGCGGAACGGCAACCAGGACGGCGCGCCGCGATCGCGGGCCGTCGGCTTCACAGTTCCGGCCGAACTGGACCAGTTGACCATGGCGCACGCCCTCGCCGAGACGATCCTGCTCATCGAGGGATTCGCCCTCGACGAGGTCACCGACCTGCTGCTGGCCCTGGACGAGGTGGTCACCGCGCTGGTGCTGGCCGCCGTCCCGGGTTCGCACCTCGAGTGCGTGTTCACCGGACGCGACGGTGTGCTCGGCGCACGTGCCTCCACCCTCGCGCGGGCACCCGCGGCGATCGACGAGAACGCCTTCGGCTGGCACGTGGCGGCGACCCTGACCGACGCGCTGGCTACGGAGTACAGCGAGTACGACCCGGCACGCGACGGCTACCCGACGACCATCGAATTCGGCTGGATTCGCCGAGCTCACCGGCCCGCGCTGCCCGAGTAGCCCGCCGCCGAGGCATAGCCACCGTGATGCTGGGTACCCCATTGTCATCCAACTCCGCCCGGAAGCGAGGCACGTGGCGATGACAGTGGAAACGATGACGGCAGGCGAGACGGGTGCCCGGCGATCCCGGTCCAGCGGCGACAGCTACGACAACATCGAGCCCTGGTTCGAGAAGCTGGGGGCGCTCCCGTCCGACGACGAACACCACGAGGCCCTGCGGGCCGAGGTGATCCGGCGGTGCCTACCGCTGGCCGACCACATCGCCCGCAAGTTCACCGGCCGTGGCGAGGCGTTCGACGATCTGGAGCAGACGGCCCGGGTCGGGCTCGTGCTCGCCGTCGACCGGTTCGACGTCACCCGGGGCTTCACCTTCCTGTCCTTCGCGATCCCCACCATCATGGGTGAGGTCCGCAGGCACTTCCGCGATCGCACCTGGGCCGTGCACGTCCCGCGCAGGCTCAAGGAGCTCCAGCTGCGGATCGGTCCGGCCACCGAGGAACTGTCCCAGCGCTTGGGCCGGATGCCGAACGCGCCCGAGCTGGCCGCGGAACTCGAGGTCGAGCTGGACGAGGTGACCAGGGCGCTCGTGGCGAGCAACGGCTACCAGACCAACTCGATCGACGGGATCACCGACGACGATCGCGACAACCCGGCGCCGCCGATCGCCGACACCCTCGGCGCCGACGAACCCTGCTACGAGCTGACCGAGAACGCCATCGCGGTGGCGCCCCTGATCGCCGCACTGCCCGCGGAGAGCAAGCGGGTGCTGGTGATGCGGTTCTACGAGAACCTGACGCAGAGCCAGATCGCGGAACGCCTCGGGGTGTCCCAGATGCAGGTCTCGCGCATCCTGGCCAAGACGCTGGGCGACCTGCGCGAACAGGCGCTGGGCTGATATCCCATAGCCACCGCGCGGTGCGAGCGAGGCCGCTCACATCCCGGTAGCGCCTGGTCGTCCGACCACGATCTGCACGGTGACGGATGTGGACTCGGGAAGGACATCACGGTGGCTGGACGGCATCGAGCAGTGAGCAAGCGCGGCAAGGCCTTGCGCGGACTTCCCGTGGCGGTCGCGCTGCCCGCGGCGATCGCCTTCGGCATCGGGCCGGGCGCCGCCCAGGCCGCGCCGGTGGAGACCGTCTCCTACACCCCTGACCTGCCGGATTTCGCGGCCACGCAGGCCGAGGAGGTCGCCTTCGAGACGGCGGCGACGGACCTCGAACACCGTGCCGCGCAGCCGATCTCCTTCGTCGACGACGAGCCGTACCTCGGTGCCGACACGGAATCGGTTGTCCCGCAGCCGAGCACGGACGCCCGGCCGATCGCGACGGCGGCCCCGATCGCCAGCCCGATCGAGAACGCCACGTTCCTCGGATCGACGGCCGGGCAGGTGATCGGCGGTCTGGCCGGTGCCGGGCTCGGCGCGGCGGGCGGCGCGGCGCTGGCCACCCCGCTGGCGGTCCCCACCGCGGGCCTCGGCATCCCGGTCGGCGCGGTCGCCGGTGGCATCGTCGGTGGCGTGGTCGGTACGTATGCCGGTTACTACGCCGGTGCCTACCTCGGCACCCTGGTCGCCCAGCAGGCACCGCAGATCATCCCCAACGTGCTGCCCTGACCGGTGTGCGGTGGCGGGCCGGGGTGGCCCGCCACCGGACGGCTACACCGGTTGCCGGACCTGGACGGGCGGGTTGTCGGCGTAGAGCTCGGCGATCTCGGCCGTGTACTTCTCGGCGATCACCTTCCGCTTCAGCTTCATGGTCAGCGTCACCTCGTCCCCACCGGCCTCCCAGAAAACCGGCAGAATCCGGAAACGCTTCACCTGCTCGACCCGCGACAACTTCGCGTTACCCGCCGCCACACCCGCCGCGATCTCCTTGACCACCTCGGGATTCACCGCCAACGCCGCAGCCGAGGCATCGGACAGATTGTGCTGGGCCGCATACGGTTCCGCGCTCTCGGCATCGAGGACGATCAACGCGGTGTTGTAGGCCCGACCATCACCGATCGTGGCCATCGCACCGATCAGCGGGGTCGCCGCCTTGATCGCGTGCTCGATCGTCGTCGGTGACATGTTCTTGCCGGAGGCGTTGATGATCAGTTCCTTCTTGCGGTCGACCACCCGCAGGTAGCCGTCGTCGTCGACGGTCACCACATCACCGGTACTCAGCCAGCCCTCGGCGTCGACGGCCTCGGCCGTCTTCTCCGGCTCGCCGCGATAGCCCTTCATCACCAGCGGGCCCTTGACGAGCAGTTCCCCGTCCTCGGTGATCCGCGCTTCCATGCCGGCCAGCAGTCGCCCGACCGTCCCGAGCCGGGTCTCGCCCGGCGCGCTGACACTGCAGATGCACGACAGCTCCGACATGCCCCAGATCTCCGAGATCGGCACCCCGAGCCCGGCGAAGAAGCCGAGGGTCTGCGGCGGAATCGGCGCGGCGCCCGAGAGCGCGAAACGCAGCCGGTCGAAACCCAGCTTCGCCCGCAACTTCGACAGCACCAGCTCGTCGGCCTTGGCCCACTCGGCGGCCACCTCGTCGGGAACCGGCTGTCCGGCCAGCTGATACCCACTGCGCTTGACACCCACCGACAGCGCCCACTGCATGCCCTGCTTGCGCGTCTCGTCGGGCTCGTTGGCGACGACGAATTCGATAGCGGCCTTGAGTTTTTCCCACACCCGCGGCACCGCGCCCCAGATGGTCGGGCGCAGATCCGCCAGCGCGGCCGCGATCAGCTTCGGGTCCGACACCGCGGTGACCTGGGTGCCGAACACCTCCTGCAGATACAGCGCGGTCAACCGGTCGGCGATGTGCGCGCTCGGCATGAACGAGGTGATCGAATCACCGAACTCGAACCCGAGCACGTCGCCGAGGCCGTAGGCCTGGAACATCAGGTTCGCGTGCGTGGTCTCCACGCCCTTCGGGTTGCCGGTGGTGCCCGAGGTGTAGATCAGGGTCGTCACGTCGCCCGGCTCGACCGCTCGCCAGGACGCGTCGAAGTCGAAATCCGGTGCACCGCCGGCGATCAGCTCGGCCACCGGCACCGTGCCCTCGACCGCGTCGTCGAGACAGACGATGTGGTCCAGCGGCACCCCGCTGTCACGCAGTCGCGACACGTACTGCGGCTCGCAGATCACCACGCGCGCGCCCGCGTTGCCGAGGACATGTGCCAGCTGCTCGGCGGAGAGCGTGTTGTAGACCGAGAACGACGTCGCGCCCACATGCTGGGCGCCGACCTCGAGCGGATAGAACTCGACGCGATTGCCCATCATCAACGCGACGGTGTCACCGCGCCGCACACCCAGCCCGGCCAGACCCGCCGCCGCGGCGCGCACACCGTCGGCGTACTCGCGCCAGGTCATGGTCCGCGCGTCACCAGGGGTACGCAACGCGACGGCGTCGGGATCGATGGCCGCGTTGTACTGGAATGCGGCACAGAGGGTTTCGAAACGTGGTGTCGACATAGTTGTGTGTGGTTCTTCCGTGTATCAGACCGCGGTCGCGGCCGGTGATTCGAGCAAGGAGGTGACGAAGCGACCCGCGGCGCCGAAGGCGAAACGGGCCTCGGGAGCCAATGCGGGCATGACCTGGAAGACGTGCATCTGGTCCGGCCATACCTGGAGTTCGCACGCCCCGCCGACCTGCCGGAGGCGATCGGCCAGTTCGATCGCGTCGGCGGCGAAATACTCGGCCCCACCGGTCTGGATCAGCGTGGGTGGCAGCGTCATGCCCCGTTCCGGCCGCAGTTCGAGGCGATCGCTGGTGAAGTGCGCGACCGCCTTGACCGACAGCGCGTAGGAGATCACCCCGTCGCGGTTCCGGTCGCCGGTGTGGGCGATCCGCAGACCGAGGTCGGCCATCGGCGAGAACAGCACGAGTCCAGCGGGTCCGGGGATCCGCAGGCGGGCGTTGGCGAGGGCTAGATCGGCGGCGAGGAATCCCCCGGCCGAATCGCCGGCGACCACGATCCGGTCCGGCGCGAACCCACGGCGCAGCAGCCACCGGTACGCCCGCGCCACGTCGAGCTGGGCGCACGGGCTCGGGTGTTCCGGCGCCAGCCGGTAGTCGGCGACGAACACCGGGGTGCGGGTCGTCGTCGACAGGCGCGACGCCACCCCGCGATACGCGGCGACCGAGCCGGCGACGAAGCCACCGCCGTGCACGTACAGGATCACCGCGTCGAGGCGATCGGCCTTGAGCCCGGTGACGAACTCACCGCGGACCGCGCCGTCGTCGACCCGGTGCGCCGATGTACCCGGCAGGCTCGGCCCCACCACCCGCATCGCCGCCTCGATCACGAATCTGGCCACCGGCAGGGTCGCGGTGTTGACCGGGAGCGCGGCGGCCAATGGCTTGACCGTGTGTTCGGCCACCAGCCGGGTTGCCCTGGTACGCAACGAGCCCCGGTCCGGCGCGGTCATCGGCCGCTCCGCCGCTCGACCCGGTCGAGCAGGTCCTTGACCTTGCCGCTGCCCGCGAGCTGCGCGTCGAGCACCACGTTGACCAGGCCGCGCAGCAGCGCGTAGGGCTCCCACCCGCTGGGGGCGATGGTGCGGGCGGCGCGGCGCGCGATGCCGTCGGCGATCACGGTCGCCGCGTGCGCCGCGCTGATCCGGACGTTCAGCGGCCACGGCAGCAACTCGTCGAGTTCCCGGCCGAGGTCGTCCTGGTCGAGCATCGCGTGGGTCATCTCGGTGTCGACGACGCCGAAGTAGGCGATGCCCGCGCTGGCGCCCGCCGCGGCGAGTTCCACCCGCAACGCGCGCCCGAACTGCTCGACCGCGGCCTTGCTCATCATGTACGGCGACCCGGCCATGCCCGGCGCGAACGACGCGCACGACGAGACGACGACCACGTGCCCCTCGGCGGCGACGATGTGGTCGAGGGCGGGATGCACGGTGTTGAAGCAGCCTTCGAGATTGATCGCCATCACCCGGTCGAAATCCGCCGGGTCCATCGTGCGGACCGTGGCGGGCTTCGGGGTGACCCCGGCATTGGCGACGACCACATCGAGGCGGCCGAAGTAGTCCACCGCGAGCTGTGTCGCGTCGGCCATCGCCCCGCGATCACGCACATCGGCAACGATCGCCAGTGCCCGGGAACCGAGACGCTGCGCGGCAGTCTTGACGGCGATCTCATCGATATCGACGAGCGCGACGAACGCCCCACGGTCGATGAGGATTTCGGCCAGCGCGAGCCCGATGCCCTGTCCCGCGCCGGTGATCAGGACGACCTTGTCGCGGACATCGAAGGACCGGCGACCGAGCAGGTTCGACGGGGTGAGCGCGGTGATATCCATCAGGCACTCACCTCGTAGGACGAGGCGTCGAACACGCTGGTGCGCTTGCGGTATTCGAAACTCCAGCTCGGGTATAGCCCGGCATTCTGGCCGTCCGCTGTCGTGTAGTAGCTGTCACAGCCGCCGGTGAGCCACACCGTCGACGCGCTGCGCCGGTGCATCTCCTCGACGAAGCGGTCCTGGACGTCCTGGCGGACCTCCACCCGATGCGCGCCCTTGTCGTGCAGCGTCTTCAGCGCGTCGACGATGTAGGCGACCTGGGATTCGATCATGAACACCGCCGACTGGTTGCCCACCGCGCCGAACGGGCCCAGCGTCAGGAACAGGTTGGGGAATCCGGCGATGGCGGTGCCCAGATAGGTCCGGCGCTGCTTGCGCATGACGTCGCCGACCGACATCCCGTCACCATCCATGACCCGGTCGAAGAACGCGGGCGCCGGATCGAAGCCGGTGCCGTAGATGATGGTGTCGACCGGGATCTCGACCCCGGCGCGGGTGACGACGGAATGCGGCCGCACCTCGGCGATGCCGTCGGTCACCACCTCGACGTTGTCCTGGTCGAGCGAGGGCAGGTAGGCGTCGGAGAAGATCGCTCGCTTGCAGCCGATCATGTAGTCCGGCGTCAGCTTCGCGCGCAGCTCCGGATCGCGCACCTGACGGCGCAGCTGCCAGCGGCCCAGCAGCTCGTACGGGTGCCGGAAGCGGTTGTCGACGAAGCCGACCAGGCCGAATCCTTCGATCGCCGCGTACCAGGCGCTGCGAATCGCCTTCCGCGCCAACGGCACCCGACGCAGGACGAAGCGCTCCAGATCCGGGATCGAGCGGTCCATCCGCGGGATGATCCACGGCGCCGAGCGCTGGAACACGGTCAGCGCCGCCACCTTCGGCTGGATCTCGGGCACGAACTGGACCGCCGAGGCGCCGGTGCCGATCACCGCGACCCGCTCGCCGGTGAGGTCGTGGTCGTGGTCCCAGTGCAGGGAGTGGAAGGTCTTGCCCGCGAAGGTGTCCAGGCCGGGCAGCGTCGGGTACTTGGCGTCGGCGAAGATACCGGTGGACGAGATCAGGTAGTCCGCAGTGAGCGCACCCTGGGAGGTTTCGAGGTGCCACAGCGAGCGATCCTCGTCCCAGCGGGCCTCGAGCAGTTCGGTGTTCAGCCTGATCCGCGGGACGACATCGAATCTCGTCGCCACGTCGCGCAGATAGGCGAGAATCTCCGACTGCTTGCCGTAGGTCCGTGACCAGTCGGGATTGGGCGCGAAGGAATAGCTGTAGAGCTGGGACGGCACATCGCAGGCGCAGCCCGGGTAGGTGTTGGCCTGCCAGGTTCCGCCCAGATCCGCGGCGCGTTCGAGGATCGTCAGATCGTCGAACCCGGCCTCGCGCAGTTTGATCGCGAGCGCGATGCCGCCGAATCCGGCACCGATCACGACGATGTGACGGTGTTCGGTTGCTGCCATGATTACCGATTCCTTCCGTGCAGCACGGTGACCAGGCGATCGACGAGGGCGTCGGTGGTCTCGCTGCGGGTGAACGTGGTCAGCGCGGGCGGCATCGCGAAGCGCTGACGGGTGGTCGCCTTGGCGTAGGTGAACTCCTTGAGTCCGTCCTCGCCGTGCACGCGGCCGAAGCCGGAGTCACCGACGCCGCCCAGCGGCAGGCGCGCGATGGTGGCATGGGCGACATAGGCGTTGATGGAGGTGCCGCCCGCGCGGATCCGGTCGGCGATCCGCTTGCCGTTGCGCCGGGAGAAGACGGTGCTGCCCAGCCCGTAGGACCCGGCGTTGACCCGCTCGATCGCCTCGTCCATATCCCGCACCCGGGTGACGATGAGGGTCGGGCCGAAGGTCTCCTCGGTGACGGCGAGCGCGTCCTCGGGAACACCGACCAGGATGGTGGGTTGCACGAACTGACCGTCGATCGCGTGGGCGCCCCCCAGCAGGGCCCGCGCGCCGCGCGCCAGCGCGTCCTCGATGTGGTGACGGATGATCTCGATCTGCTTGGGCATGGTGATCGGGCCGATCTTCGCCGCGCCGGTGCCCGCCCGCAGATCCGTTGCGCGGTCGAGGAGTTCGGCGAGGAAGTCGTCGTAGACGTCGGTGTGCACGTACACCCGCTCCACCCCGAGACAGGTCTGGCCCGCGTTCGACATGCCGCCCCACACCGCGGCGTCGGCGGCCGCGGCCAGGTCGGCGTCGGCGTCGACCACGAGCGCGTCCTTGCCGCCGAGCTCCATCAGCACCGGCGTGAGTGTCTCCGCGCACGCGGCCATGACCCGCTTGCCGGTGGCGGTCGACCCGGTGAAGCCGATCTTGCCGACCCCGGCCCGGCACAGGGCGGCGCCGGTGTCGCCGAGGCCCGTGATCACCTGGAACACCGGCTGTTCCGGGACCACCGCCGCGAACCGCTCGGCCAGCCACTGCCCGACACCCGGGGTGTACTCGCTCGGCTTGAACACCACCGCGTTGCCCGCGGCGAGGGCGAACGACACCGATCCCAGCGGCGTGAACACCGGATAGTTCCACGGCCCGATCACGCCGACCACCCCGAACGGGCGGTACTCGAGCGTGCATTCCTGATTCAACGCGAGCAGCCCCGGGCGGACACCGCGCGGGCCGAGCACCCGGCGCGCGTTGCCCGCCGCCCAGGCGAGATGTTCGAGCGCCATGGCGATCTCGAGCCGCGCGTCCGAGCGCGGCTTGCCCATCTCGGTGTGGATGAGCTCGGCGAGTTCGGCTCGCCCCCGGGTGATCTCGGACCGCCAGGCATCCAGTCGCCGGGCCCGCTCACGGAAGCCGATCCGCGACCACCAGTCCGCGGCCCGGCGCGCGTCGGCGACCGTGGCCGCGACGTCGGCCGCGGTGTGCACCGGATACGTGCCGACGACCGCACCGGTCGCCGGCGAGACGACGTCGAAGGTCGAGTCCTCCCGCGCGGGAACAGAATTCAAGGATTCCGCGGAAGAGAGTGTTGTTCGCCCCATGGACGACCCTTTCTCGTTCGTGCCCTGCTCAGAGATCGAGGACCAGGGATTCGCCTGCCGCGCGGGACACGCAGGTCAGCATGTGGTCGCCGCGCTCGGCGTCGAGGAGTTTGCGGTCGCGGTGGTCGACCTCGCCGGCCATGACCGCGACCTTGCAGGTGCCGCAGAAGCCCTGCCTGCACGAGTACACGGCGTCCGGCTGGACCCGGGTGATGGCGGACAGGGCGGTCTCGTCCGCGCCGACCCGGACTGTGGTCCCCGATCGGGCCAGCGTGAGCTCGAATTCCCGGCCGTCGACCACCGGCGCCGCGGAGAACCGCTCGGTGTGCAGCGAACCCGTCGGGTTGACGGTGAAGGCGTGGCGGTGCGCGGCGTCGAGGACCGGCGGCGGGCCGCAGACATAGATCGCCGCGCCGGGCGCGGCCCGGCCGAGCAGTTCGCCGACGTCCGGGGTGCCGAACTCGTCGTCGGGCCGGATGTCGATCCGGCGACCGCCGATCACGGCCAGTTCGTCGAGGAACGGCATGGTCGCCCGCGAGCGCCCCAGGTAGATCAGCCGCCAGTGCGCCCCCGCGCGGGCCGCCGCCCGGACCATCGGCAGGATCGGCGTGATCCCGATCCCGGCCGCGACGAACAGGTACGACGGCGCGTCGATGAAGTCGAACGCGTTGCGCGGGCCGCGGATTCGCAGCGCGTCGCCCACCGCCAGCCGGTCGTGCACCTCGATCGATCCGCCCTCGCCGTCGGCGATGCGGCGCACCGCGATCCGGTAGCGGCGCCGATCCGCGGGGTCACCGCACAGCGAGTACTGGCGTTGCTTGCCGGAGGGCAGCACGATGTCGAGGTGCGAGCCCGGCCGCCACGGGGGCAGCGGCGCGCCGGTCGGCGAGGTCAGGGTGAGACAGGTGACGTCGACCGCCACCGGCTCGATTCCGGCGACGGTCACCGGAATCTCGAAGCCGGTGTGCCGCACCGGGTTCGGTCGCGAGATGAGCGATGCCGCGCGCCCGGAGACGAACAGCTGCCGATAGCCGTCGGCGACGGCGCCGATCGCGCGCAGGGCGGCGGGCGGGGTGTACCGCTCGGTCATCGCCGTCACTGCTCGGCCGCCCGCGCCGCGGGCGAATGCGCGAGATAGCGCAGCGCGCGATCCATCGGACCCAGCTGGGACGGATGGAAGCCCGGCCGCAGGTAGCGCGGAATCTCGGTGAGGAACAGACCGAAATTCGGCATGATGCCTCGGGTGGTCGCCCGCACCAGCTGCACCGGCCAGAACGGGCCCTTCTTCGGCGACGGGTCCTTGGCGTAGAGGTAGGCCGAGGACAGGATGAAGGTCGCGAGCAGCGCCGTGCTCGCCGCCACCGCGGTGCGCGCCTTGCGCGCGTAGCCGCCGTCGACGTACATGTAGGCGTCGTAGACCACGCTGCGGTGCTCGACTTCCTCGGCGCCGTGCCAGCGGATCAGATCGAGCATGGTCGGGTCCATGCCGAGGTCTTCGAACTTGTCGTTCTCCAGCAGCCATTCGCCGATGACGGCGGTGTAGTGCTCCATCCCGGCGAACAGCGCGAGCCGCTCCTTGAGCCATTCCTCCTTCGCCCGGCCGGTCAGGCCGTGGTCGCCGAGGATGCGATCGACGAACCAGGCGAAGGTCTTGACCATCGAGTCGACGTCGAGGCCGATGGACTGGAGGTGGTCGCGCGCGCCGGCGTGGCTGCTGGCGTGCATCGTCTCCTGGCCGACGAAGCCCTGCACCTCCTCGCGTAACCGCTGGTCGTCGATGTAGGGCAGGGCCTCGGCGAGCGCCTGGGCCATCGCCCGTTCGCCTTCCGGCAGCACCAGGTGCATGACATTGATGACATGGGTCGCGAAGACCTCGCCCGGGATGTAGTGCATCGGCACATCACCGAAGTCGAAGTGCACGTCTCGCGCGTGGATCGCGTGCGCTTCCTCGCGGTGATGACGCCTCGTTGCGTCAGCGGAGTGAGCCATGCCTCAACCGTACGATGCAACACAAATGATTGCAATGTTGCAGCAACAAATTGTGTGGATATGTTGCACCGAGCCCGGAGTTGCTACCGTGGTCCCCATGACCGCGGCGTCCCCCACCTCGACGAACACCCCCGAAACCGACGATTCCGCGGCGGCGCGCATCCTCGACGCGGCGCTGGTCCAGTTCGAGCAGGTGGGCGTCAAGAAGACGACGATCGAGGACATCGCCCGCCAGGCCGGCGTGGACAGGGCGACGGTGTACCGCCGGGTCGGCTCCCGCGACGACGTGGTCACCGCGGTGTTCGCGCGGGAGGTCGCGCGAGTGCTGGCCGACCTGCGCAGCCTGCCGGGCAAGCACGACGACCTCGACGACCTCGTCGCCGACATCCTCGTCACGGTCGTGGGCCGGTGGCGCGATCACCCGCTCGTGCAGCGGCTGCTGGTCCTCGAGCCGGACCGGGTGATGCCGCACCTCACCACCGACAGCGCGTCGACCTTCACCATGTCGATCCTGACCACCGAATCCATGCTGCGGGAAGCGATCTCGGCCGGGCTCCTGCCCGAGACACCGGACCTGCTGGCCCGCGCCGAGGTGCTGTGCCGGGTGGTGCACTCGATGATCCTGGCGCCGAGCGGCCTGCTCCCCTTGCGGACCGACAAAGAACTCGACACCTTCGCCCGCACCTATCTCGTTCCGATCATCACCCGCTGACCGTGCGCGACCAGGTCCACCACGGACAGGTCGCGCGAGACGCGTTCCGTCAGCGCAACGGCGCGACGGGTATCAGCGCACGCAGCACATCGGTGAGACTGGCCGCCGGGATGCGCGGGTCCATCGCCCGCTGCGCACCGATGCCGTAGGCCAGGCCGACGAAGGCCAGCGCCGCCAGCTCCGGGTCGAGGCGCCCGGCCAGCGCGGGCGAACTCCGCCACGCGGTGGCGATGGCCTGCCGCATCCGCGCCTGCCGGTGCGCGATCGCGGCGCGCAACGCCTCCTCGTTGGGATCGGCGGCCAGCACCTCGAGTTCGAGTCGCACCCAGGCCAGATTGCCGAGGACATCGGCCAGCTCGACCTCGGCGGAGTCGAGTAGCGCGGGCAGATTCCCGGCGTCCAGCTCGCCGAAGTTCGCGATGACCCGATCCACCGTGCCGATGTAGAGCTCGTCGAGCACGGCGGTGCCGAGCGCGGCCTTGTTGGCGAAATTGGAGTAGACCGCGCCCACCGTGTAGCCCGCCCTGGCGGCGACGGAGACGAGCGATGTCGCGCGAAATCCCTGCTCGAGGAACATCGCGGTCGCCGCCTCGATGATCAGCTTGCGCGTCTGCTGCTTGGACTCGACCCGGTTGACGCGTTGCATGCGGTCAGTCTACTCAGATAACGTGATTATCTGAGTGTTGACGAAAGGCCGCGAAATGCGCGAGGAAAAAGTCACCTTCTGCCGGATCTGTGAGCCGTTCTGCGGCATGATCGCGACAATCGAGAACGACAAGCTGGTCGGGCTGCGACCGGACCGGGACCACCCGCTGTCGAAGGGATTCGCCTGCCCGAAGGGCATGGCCTACCCGCACGTCCAGAACGACCCCGACCGCGTGCGCTTTCCGCAGCGGCGGCGACCCGACGGCAGCTTCGAGCGCGTGAGCTGGGACGAGGCGATGACCGACATCGCGGCCCGCCTCCGTCACCTGCGCACGGAGTACGGCGGGCACACCATCGCGAGCTACATGGGCAACCCGGCGGCGCTGAACTACTCGGGAGCGCTGTGGGGTCAGGTCGCCTTGAAGGCCTTCGGCGTCACGAAGTTCTACTCCGCGGGCTCGCAGGACACCAACAGCCGGCTGGTCGCGAACTACCTGCTCTTCGGCAACCTGCTGCTGCAGCCACTGCCGGACCTCGACCACACCGAACTACTCGTGATCCTCGGGGCCAACCCGGTGGTCTCCCATCTCAGTCTGGCCAGCGTGCCCCGGGTGTCGGACAAGCTGCACGCGATCACCGGTCGGGGCGGTCGCGTGTTGGTGATCGACCCGCGCCGCACCGAGACCGCGCGCGAGTTCGAGTGGCTGCCGGTCGTGCCGGACGCCGACGCCTGGCTGCTGCTGTCGCTGGTCCACGTCCTGTTCGAGGAGGGGTTGGTCCCGAACCGGGTCCGCGAGATCGCGACGGGGGTGGACGCCATGCGGGCGCTCGCGGCGCCGCACACCCCCGAGGTGACGCACGCGCACACCGGCATCGACCCCGAGCAGGTCCGCTCGCTGGCCCGTCAGTTGGTCGCCCGGAAATCGGTCGTCTACGGGCGGCTCGGCGCCTGCCTCGGGTCCTCGGCCACGCTGGTCAACTTCCTGATCGACACCGTCAACCTGCTGGCGGGCAACCTCGATGTGCGCGGTGGCGTGGTCTTCGGGCAGTCGCCGCTGCGGCTGGTCGAGCTGGCGGCGCGGGCGGGGATGGGCAGCGACTACCAGCCGGGAGATCCGGACACCGGACGGCTTCCCGTGGTCATGGGGATGTATCCCGCCGCGCCGATGGCCCGCGAGATGACCGTCGACGGTCCCGATCAGGTCCGCGCCCTGATCGTCCAGGGCGGCAACCCGGTCCTGTCCACACCGGCGGCGGCCGATCTGGCGACGGCGATGCAGGGGCTGGACCTGGTGGTTTCGCTCGACCTGTACGTCAACGAGACCAATCAGTACGCCGACTACATCCTGCCGTGCACGGCGATGTACGAGCGGGAGGACCACGCGCTGTTCTCCGGTGCGCACTATCTGCAGCCGTTCCTGCAGGTCACCGACGCGGTCGTCCCCGCGCCCGGCGAATGCCGAGAGGAGTGGGTCATCCTGCAGGAGCTGATGGAGCGCGTCGGCGTCGGGCCGGCGCCGCACTGGTTGGTCGCGGTCACCAGCCGGGTCGGCCGGCTGCTCCGGATGCAGCCCACCCCGCGCCGGATCCTCGACACGCTGATCCGGCTGGGCACCGTCGGTGATCGGTTCGGCCTCCGTCCCGGTGGGCTCACCTTCGCCGAACTGCTGCGCAGGCATCCACACGGCCTCGTCGTCGCCGAGCAGGTCGAGGTGGGCAGGCTGCGCGAGGTCGTGCAGCACAAGAATCACCGGGTCGCGCTCGACCATGCCGAGATCCGCGCCGAAGTCGCGCGGCTGGCGGCCCGCGAACCGGCCGCCGACTTCCCGCTGCGACTGATCGGACAGCGGGAGCCCCGCTCGGAGAACTCCTGGATGCACAATGTGGCCACGCTGCGGGCGGCGCGCGATCCGCACGCCGCGCGGATGCACCCGGCCGATGTGGTCGAGCTCGGCTTGACGCACCGCGGCCGGGTCCGGCTCGTGTCCAAGGCCGGGGCGATCGAACTGCCGGTCCTGGCGACCGAGGACATCAGCCGCGGCGTGGTGGCCGTGCCGCACGGCTGGGGTCACGGCGGCCGGGGGTCGTGGCGGCGCGCGAACGCGGAGGGCGGGGTGAACGTCAACGAGCTGGCCTCGACGGATCCGGCCGATCTCGACCCCCTGGCCGGAATGTCGCACCTCACCGGCATTCCGGTGCGGGCCGAGCGGGTGGGAGCCTGACGTGGCGTACGTGATCGGTCCGGCCTGTGTCGCCGACTATTCCTGCCTCGAGGTCTGTCCGGCGGACTGCATCCGGCCCCGCCCGGACGACCCCGGGTTCGACTCCGCCGAGCAGCTCTACATCGATCCCCGGTCGTGCATCGACTGCGAGGCGTGCGTGTCGGCGTGCCCCGTCGGCGCCGTGCACGAGGCGACCCGCCTGCCCACCGAGATCTCCGGCTACGCCGAGCACAATGCCGCCTGGTTCGAGGAGACCGCATGAAGCCGCTGCGTGTCGCCGTCGTCGGGGCCGGTCCGTCCGGGCTCTACGCCGCGGGCCACCTGCTCGAGGGCCCCGGTGGGACGTACCTCGACGGTCGCCTCACCACACTGCACACCCGGGCCGTCGAAGTCGACGTCTTCGACCGGCTGCCGACCCAGTGGGGACTGGTCCGGCACGGTGTCGCGCCGGACCATCCCGACAAGAAGCAGGTCGCCACGGTCTTCGAGCAGATCGCGGCGCGTCCCGGCTTCCGGTTCTTCGGCAATGTCGAGGTCGGTCGCGACGTGCAGACCGAGGAGCTCTCGGAGTGGTACGACGCCGTCGTCTACGCCGTCGGCGCGACGGGTGACGCCACCCTGGGCATCCCCGGCGAGGATCTGCCGGGCTGCCTGGCCGCTCGCGCCATCGTGGCCTGGTACAACGGCCACCCCGACTACCGGACGGCCCCGATCGACCTGTCCGGCGAGCGGGCGGTCGTGATCGGGAACGGCAACGTGGCCATGGATGTCGCGCGGCTGCTCACCACTCCGATCGACACCCTGGCACGGACCGACATCGCCGATCACGCGCTCGACGCCCTGCGGGCGAGCCGGGTGCGGGAAGTCGTCGTGCTCGGCCGCCGGGGCAGACAGCACGGCGCGTTCAACAACCCCGAGCTCGAAGAACTGGGGCACCTGCCCGGCGTCGACCTGGCCGTCGTGCACGGCGAGCCGGCGGACTCCGCCGATCTCGACCCGTCGAGCGCGCGCAAGCTTCGCACGCTGCACGACTACGCGACCCGGCCGTCGACCGGTGCCGCGCGCCGCATCGTCCTGCGTTTCCAGACCTCGCCCCTGGAGGTCCTCGGCACGGAGGCCGTGCGCGGCCTGCGGGTCCGGGGCCCGGACGGTGACGAAGTGCTCGACGCGGGCCTGGTGCTGCGCGCGATCGGCTACTTCGGGACGCCGACGCCCGGCCTGCCGTTCGACCACGATCGCGGCGTCATCCCGCACACGGACGGCCGGATCACCGACGTCCCGGGCAGTTACGTCACCGGCTGGATCAAGCGGGGACCGCGCGGGATCATCGGCACGAACAAGAAGTGCGCGCGCGACACGGTCCGTTCGCTGCTGGCCGACGCGGACGCGGGCGCGCTCCGCGCCGGGACCCACACCGGCGAGGAGGTGGAGCGGGCGCTGCGCGAACGTCAGCCCGCGCTGGTCGACCAGGCCGGCTGGCTGGCCATCGACCACCACGAGCGCGCCGCGGGCCTCGCCGCCGGGAGGCCACGGGTCAAGGTCACCGACCTCGCCGGGCAACTCGCGCACGGCGTGCGCTGATCCGGTCCGGCGGACGGCCGGTCAGTCGAGGCAGAACTCGTTGCCTTCGGGATCGGCCATGACGATGAAACCGAAGCTCATCGGGGGCTCGGGTTCGAAGCGGCGCAGCCGGGTCGCGCCGAGGGCGACCAGTCGCGTGCATTCGGCTTCCAGGGCGGTCATCCGCTCGTCGCCCTGGAGGCCGGGGGCAACGCGGACGTCGAGGTGGACGCGGTTCTTGGCGACCTTGCCCTCCGGCACCTGCTGGAAGAACACGCGCGGGCCATCCCCCGCCGGGTCTTCGATGGCCGAGCGGGTGTTGCGCTGATCCGCCGGAACGCCGAGCCGGGCGAGGAATTCGTCCCAGGCGGCCAGCGGGTCGGCGCCGTCCGCCAGCTCGACCCCGGGCGGGCCGGGATGCACATAGCCGAGCACCTCACGCCAGAAGGTCGACAGCGCCTTCGGATCGGCGGCGTCGAAGGTGACCTGGAATTGGCGGCTCATCGCGATTGCTTCCTTTCGTCGGTTCAGCGGATGGTCCCAGTCGAGGTCGACTGCGTCCCTGCGGACACTCTCGCACCAATAGCGGACAGATCAGGTCCGCTATCTCTGGCACGCTGAGAAACGTGAACACCGACAGCGCGGAACGCGGCCAGACCGAGCGGGTCCTCACGCTGCTCGGGCTCCTGCAACAGCGGCAGGTGTGGACCGGTCCCGAGCTGGCCGAACGGCTCGGGATCACCACCCGCACGGTCCGCCGCGATGTCGACCGGCTGCGCGCTCTCGGCTATCCGGTCCAGGCCGGTCATGGGGTCGGCGGCGGCTACCGGCTCGGCCCCGGTCAGGAGCTGCCGCCGCTGCTGCTCGACGATCAGGAGGCGATCGCCACCGCGGTCTCGCTGCTGGTCGGCGCGGGCGGGGCGGTCACCGGCGACGGCGCGCTGCGGGCACTGACCAAGCTCGACCGGGTGCTGCCGACCCGGCTCCGGCACGAGGTGCGCGCGCTGACCGGCTCGGTGGAGTCGTTCGGCACCGGGCACACGCCGGTCGACCCGGACGCGCTGATCACCCTGGCCAGGGCCTGTCGGGACGAGGTCGAGGCGGGGTTCGGCTATCCGTCCGCCGGCGCGACGCGACGCAGGCGGGTCGAGCCCTATCGCCTGGTCGCCTCGGATCGGCGCTGGTATCTGTTCGCCTACGATCTCGACCGCGCCGACTGGCGCAGCTTCCGCGTCGACCGGATGACCGAGGTCGCCGCGCGCACCTGGCGGTTCCGGCCGCGGCCCGCACCCGACGCGGCGACCTACGTGCAGGAGGGCGTGGCGAGCCGGGTCTATCCGAAGCAGGCGCGCTTCCTCGTGCACGCGGACGCCGACACCGTCCGCGCCCAGCTCCCCGGCTCGACCGCCGTGGTCCGGGAGCGCGACCGGACGTCGTGCGAAATCCTCAGCGGTGCAGCCGATCTCGACATCCTGCTGGTGCGGATCCTGCTGCTCGGCCACGACTTCGCGGTGCTCGATCCCCCGGAGCTGGCGGCGCGCTGCCAGGCGCTGGCGGACCGGCTGCGGGCGGCGGGCACCGCGATCCCGGACGGGGCTTGACCTTGACCCTGCGTCAGGGTTGGAGGGTGGTCGCATGACGAACATCAGCAATCACGCCCCGCCGATCGGCGGGTTCCAGGAGATCGACGGCCGACGCCTCTTCGTGTTCCGGTGCGGTACCGGTGGGCCCGCGGTCGTCTTCCTGCCGGGCGCGAGCGCCGTCGGCCTGGACTATTTCGGTGTCCAGCAGCAGGTTTCGCAGTTCACCACCGCCGTCGTGTACGACCGTGGCGGCACCGGGTACAGCGACCCGCTGCCCCTACCACGCACCGCAGCCGAGGTCGCCATCGAGCTGCGAGAACTGTTGCGGGCCAGCAACATTCCCGGACCCTACGTGCTGGCGGCCCACTCTCTCGGCGGGTTCTACGCGCATAGGTTCGCGCAGTTGTACTCGGGCGAGGTCGCGGGGCTGGTCTGGCTCGACGCCCTGCACCGCGATTGGGACGACCACGTGCCGCCCGAGGCGCGCCTGGCCGCGACCGAGCGGCTCGGTCCCGACCTCGCCCAGCTCGCCGAGCTGCGGCCCGCCATGCGCGCGATGCGGGCCGAGCTGCTCACCGGCTATCCGGCCGCGATCAGCGACGCGCTGCTCGACGCCAAGGGCAGCGACGCCTGGCTGCGCACCGGGATGGCCGAACGCCGCACTCTCGTACCGCTCGCCACCGAATTGCGGAGCGGGCCGGGGATTCCGGACGTGCCGGTGGTCGCGCTGACCGTGGTCTCCGACGACCCGGCCCAGCGCGACCTCGACGCCGCCAAGACGCGGATGGACGCGGCCCTGGTCGGCGCCGTCTCGCACGGCGAGCAGCGCGTGCTCACCGATACCTTCCACCACCGGCTCTGTTTCGACCGGCCGGATGCGGTGGTCCGGGCGATCCGGGACGTCGTCGACCGGGCGGCCCGCCCCTAGACTCGGCGGCGACGATGTTCGACGACCCGAGGGGACCGGTGCTCACGATCGGCCAGCTCGCGGCGACGGCCGGGGTGACCGTGCGCGCCGTGCGCCACTACCACCACGTCGGCCTGCTGCCCGAGCCGGAGCGCGACGCCTCGGGGTATCGCCGCTACGGCGCGCAGGCGGCGGTGGACCTCATCCGGATCCGCACCCTCGCCGACGCCGGGGTGCCGCTGTCGCGCATCGACGCCCTGCTGCACGCCGAGCCCGCCGAGTTCGCCGCCGCCGTCACCGCCATCGACGACGAGCTCCGGCGCCGGATCGACCAGCTCACCGACTACCGCCGCCGGATCGCGGCGCTCGACAGCGGCGAGAGCCTGGTGCTCCCCGCCGAGGTGGTCGCGCTGCTGGACCGGATGCGCGCGCTCGGCATCGGCGAGCGCCGGATCCGGCTCGAACGCGACGCCTGGATCCTGTTGCGGGCCATCGACCCGCGCGCCCTCCCCCGCCGCGTGCGCGAGAAGAACGCCGACTTCGACGACCCGGCGACGACCCGGGTGTTCCTGGCCTGTGATCGATCCGTCGACTGGGACCCGAACGACCCACGCCTCGACCAGCTCATCGACGAGCTGGACGCCTGGGAGATCGCGCACGAGAGCGATACCGGCCGCCCGGCGAACCGCCTCGTCACCGCCCACATCGCCGAGGCGTCCCCAGCCTGGCAACGCATCGTCGAAACGCTCGCCCACCGGGCCGAGCAGCGTCGGACTTCGCTGCGCGACAGCTGAACCGTGCACGGTCGGGCCAGGATCGGCGACTACCCGCGAGCGGGCGGACAACACAGGGAGTGCGGCGGTACCGTCCGGCCTCACTCCCCGGCGCCCGCCGGAACCGGCGACAGTGGGCCGACGACACCAGCGGTGCGGCGGCCGTCCGGGCTCAGCCGCCGGGACCGGCCGGGACCAGCAGCACCGGGCGATGAGCGTGGTGGACGAGATGGGCGGAGACCGACGCGCCGAGCAGGCGCTCGACGAGCGACTGCAGTCCGTGCCGGGGCGCGCCGATCACGATCATCGACGCGTCGTAGGTCTCGGCGAGGGCGTCCAGCAGGTGCGCTGGGTTGCCGCGGCGCGCGTAGTAGGTCCAGTTGCCCGGCAGTTCGGCGAGCCGGGCGCATGCGGCGGCGCGTTCCCGCTCGACCGTTTCGGTGACGGCCCGCTCCCAGTCGGCCGCGTCGGGGTCGTCGGGCAGATCGTCGGCGTCGATGACGTGGACGACGTGCAGGTGAGCGTCGAGCCTGGCGGCCGGTATCCGCGCCGGACGGGGGTACCGCCAGACCCTCCATCCGGCGCGGCAGCCGTCTTAACCTGGAGGGATGGAGTTCGCCGAGGACATCAAGGAGTTCCTGACGACCCGCCGCGCCAAGATCGTGCCGGGCCAGGTCGGGCTGCCGACCAGCGGGCGACGCCGGGTCGCCGGGTTGCGCAGGGAGGAAGTCGCGCTGCTGGCGGGGGTGAGCGCGGAGTACTACATCCGGATCGAGCGCGGGCGCGTGGACGGAGTCTCCGACGACGTGTTGCACGCGATCGCCACCGCGTTGCGGCTCGACGAGGCCGAGACCGAGCACCTGTTCGATCTCGCCCGCGCCGCCACCACCCGGCCGGGGCGCAGGCGCGGCCAGGCGCCGAAACGCGAGCAGGTGCCCGAGGGGATTCTGGCCCTGATGCATTCGATGACCGCGCCCGCGGTCGTGCAGAACGGCCGCCTCGATCTGCTCGGCGCCAACACACTCGGCCGCGTCCTGTACGGGCCGGTGTACGAACGGCAGACCGGCACCCCGAATCTCGCGCGGTTCCTGTTCCTCGACCCGCGCGCGGGCGAGGTCTTCCCGGAGTGGGAACGCGCCATCGACGAGGTGGTCGCGCTGCTGCGGGTGGAGACGACGCGGGCGCCGCAGTCGACCGCGCTGACCGGGCTGATCGGCGAACTGGCCACCCGCAGTACCGAATTCCGCACCCGCTGGGCCGCTCATGATGTGCGGGTTCATCGCCGGGGCACCAAGACGTTCCGGCATCCCGCCGTCGGCACGCTGCCACTGCGCTACGAGGCGCTCGAGATCGGCGGCACGGCGGGCCTGACCCTGATGGGTTTCACTGCGGTACCCGGCTCCACCGCCGACGAGGCGCTGCGGCTGCTGTCGAGCTGGGCGGCCACCGAGCAGACGGCCGCGACCACACCGGTGTCCCCGGCGATCGACGAGTAAGCCCTTCGACGACGCGAAAACAGCGCAGCGGCGGAGGATTCCGCCGCTGCGCTGTTCCGGTGTGCGCTCAGTTCCGCGCGGCCAGGTTCTCCTGGAAGAACGGCGTCGCCTCGGTGACGGCCCGCTCGACGTACTTCGGCACGTCGTAGAAGTCCATGTGCGTCGCGCCGTCGACGACGACGAACCGCTTGGGACTGCGCACCCGCGAGTACAGACCCGCCGAGGCCCACAGCGAGCCCGCCTCGCTGCCCGCGATGATCAGGACCGGCTGCGTGAGCAGGTCCTCCACCAGGTGGAACGCGTCGAAGCCGAAGATCTTCGAGATGCTCTTGGTGAACAGCTTCTTGTTCTGCGCGTTGGGGTGCTGCGCGCGCGGGGTCAGGTAGTAGTCGCTCGCCTCGACCAGGTCACGCGGGGTGTTCTCGTCCGGCTGCGCGGGCACGTACGGGATGTAGGCGGGTTCGGCGCCCTGCGCCTCGGCGGTGCGCTGCCCGGCGACGGCGTCCAGGGTCGGCACCGCGGCGGAATCGGGGTCGGTGCCCAGCCAGCCTCGGCGGTAGGACGAGCCGATGTCGATGCCGCTGACGGTGGCCAGCGCCTTGATCCGGTGGTCGGTCTTGGTCGCGGCGACGGAGTAGCCGCCACCGGCGCAGATGCCGAACACGCCGACGCGCTCGGCGTCGATGTAGCCCAGCGACTGCAGGTAGTCGACCGCGGCGCGGACGTCCTCGACGCGGGCGCCCGGGTCCTCCAGGAAGTGCGGTTCGCCGCCGCTCTCGCCCTGATGCGACGCGTCGTAAGCCAGTGCGACGAAGCCCTGCTCGGCGAACTTGCTCGCGTAGAGCCCCGCGGTCTGTTCCTTCACGCCGCCACCCGGATGCACCGTGATGATCGCGGCGTAGCTGCCGGCCGGGTCGAAATCGGCGGGCAGGTGCAGGTTGCCCGCGATATCGATCGGCCCACTGGGGAACTTGACGGATTCCATGAAAACTCCCTGCTCGAGACGGTGCTCGACCGGTCGGTGCGAGCCTCGATCTCTACTCTGCTGCGCCGCGGGAGAGCGCGGGAGAGCCGGTTTATAGGGGGTACCGGCGGTTCCCCCCACCCGTGCGGATTGACGCCCCAGAAAGAGTGAGTGTACAGTCACTCACATGAGCAAGAGCGGAGCCACCCTCTCCAAGTCGGACGTGCGGCGCGATGCCGTGGTCGACGCCGCGATCGTCGAGTTCGCCAGGACCGGCTATCACGGCACGCCGATCAGCACGGTGGCGGCGACGGCTCAGATCTCGCCGGCGTACGTGTTCAAGCTGTTTCCCGGCAAGGTCGCCCTGTTCGTCGCGGCGCTCGAGCGGTGCTTCGACCGGATCGTGGCGGCCATGTCGAGCGGTGCGGCCAGGTCCACCGGCGAGAGCCCCGAACAGATCCTCTACGACATGGGCGGCGCCTATGCCGAGCTCATCGGCGACAAGAGCCTGCTCATGCTGCAAGTACACGCCCAATCCGTCGCGGACGTGCCGGAGATCGGCGCGGCCCTGCGCGACGGGCTGGCCCGGGTGACCGAGCTGGCCAAACAGCGCTCGGGCGCCGCGGACGAATTCGTCCAGCGCTTCATCGCCTTCGGCCAGCTCTGCCACCTGATCACCACCCTCGGCCTCGACGGCGACAACAGCGCCTGGGCGCAGATCGTCACCGCGGGCATCCGCCACCCGAAACCGCACTGACCGACCATGCCCCTCGCGGGGCATTTTTTCGACCCATCGAGTGATTGACCAGTCACACACTAGGAGTGTCGCCATGTCCACCACCGCCACCGAAATCGTCCTGCCCGGCCGCGTCGAACCCGCGGGCCTGCTGATCACCCGGCGTGAACTGCCCGCGCCCGCCGCCGGACAGGCGCTCGTCCGTGTCGAGGCCAGCGGCGTCTCCTTCGCCGAGCAGCAGATGCGGCGCGGCAAGTACTACGACCAGCCGCCGTTCCCGTTCGTGCCGGGCTACGACCTGGTCGGGACCGTCACCACGGTCGGGGCCGACGTCGACCCGGCCCTGGTCGGCACGCGGGTCGCCGCGCTCACCAAGATCGGCGGCTGGGCCAGCCACGCCGTGCTCGACGCGGCCGACCTGGTGCCGGTACCGGCCGCGCTCGACGCCGCCGAGGCCGAGACCTTCGTCGTCAACGGGATCACCGCCTGGCAGATGCTCTTCCGGACCGCGAAGGTCCGCGCGGGGCAGACGATTCTGGTGCTCGGCGCCAACGGCGGCGTCGGCTCGACTCTCGTGCAGCTGGCCCGCGCCAACGGAATCCACGTCATCGGGACCGCCTCGGCCCGCCATGCCGACGCGGTGCGCGCCCTCGGCGCGACCTGGGTGGACTACCGCGGCGAGGTCGCGCGGCAGGTGCGGGCACTCGCCCCCGGCGGGGTGGACGCCGTCTTCGACCATGTCGGCGGACCCGGGATCGCCGACTCGTTCGCACTGCTCGCGCCGCACGGCACGCTGGTCTCCTACGGCACCGCGGCCACCAAGAACGACGAGGGCGACTCCCGGCTGCCGGTGCTGAAGCTGTTCGCCCGGCTGCTGCTGTGGAACGCGTTGCCCAACAAGCGCAACGCGCACTTCTTCAATCTCTGGGCGGGCAAGCGGAACCACGCCGGCTTCCGCGCCCGCATCGCCGCGGACCTGGGACAGGTCTTCGCGCTCGCCGTCCGCGGCGACCTGCGCGCCCAGGTCGCCGCCCGCATCCCGCTCACCGAGGCCGCCCGTGCCATGGAACTCGCCGAGTCCCGCACGGTCGTCGGCAAAGTCGTCGTCGTCGCCTGATCCGTTCCACCCCGCACCCAGGAGATCTGTGATGTCCCAGCCCGTTTCGTCCGCCGAAGCCCGACCGTCCACCCTGCGCGTCCTGCTCGACAACCGGCCGTCCTACCTGAGTTTCGGGCTGGCCTGGCTGCTCGGCCACGGCGCCTACGCCATGTCCCACGGCGCCGATCCGCTGCTGCGGTTGCCCGCGGCCGTGCCGACCGCGCTGCTGATCGCGGGGCTGCTGATCGCGATGGTGATCACCAGCGTCGTGACGATGCGGGCCCAGCGTGGCGCCACCGGCGCCGACGCCGTCGTCGGCAACCTGCTCGCGGTGTCCTGGCTGGTCGGATTCGGCGCACTGTTCCTCGTGATCACCGCGCTGAGTTCGGCACTGGCCCAAGATGATCTGAAGATGCTGCTCTGGCCGACCGGTTCCGGCCTGATCGTCGGCCTGCTCTACCTCGCGGGCGGCGCCGCCTACCGTGACGTCCTGCAATACGCGCTCGGCGCCTGGCTGGCCCTGACCTCGACGGCCGCCCTGTTCCTCGACGGCGCGAGCCCGTACTGGGTGCTGGCCCTCGCGGGCGGCGGCAGCTATCTGGTCGCCGCCGCCGTCGAACCCCGGCGACGGGCCCTGGCCGCCTGACGTTTTCGCCCCGATTGCCCGCCCGGACCCGCCGGGCGGGCAATCGGTGGTTCAGCCCGCGGCGGCCTGCTCGACGACCTCGGCGACGACCTGCGGCTGCGCGACCAGGGACGCGTGCGACGCGGGGATCTCGCTGGTCCTCGCCCCGATCCGGTCGGCCATGAAGCGCTGGGACGCGGGCGGGATGACCCGGTCCTCGCCCGAGACCAGGTACCAGCTCGGCAGGTGCCGCCAGGCGGCGGGCCCGGACAGCTCGAGATTGGCGGCGACGGCGATCGAGCGCTGATGGGCGATCATGTCGGCGGCGGTCGCGTCGTCGACGTCCTGGGCGAACACCCGGTGGAACGACGCGGGATCGACATAGCCGTCGAGGCTCTTGCCCGCGAGGCCCTGCGGGTCGTCGACCAGTGCGAGTTGCAGGACCGGGGGCAGCAGCTGGCTGCCGGGGAAGCGGATCGGGTCGAGCAGGAGCTGGGTCGGCTCGCCCTGCGTCGGGGCGAAGGCCGCGATGTAGACCAGGGCGGTCACGTCGGGATCGTCGACATTGGTGATCACCGCGCCGCCGTAGGAGTGGCCGACCAGCACGATCGGCCCGTCGATACCGGCGATGGCGCGTTCGACGGCCGCCGCGTCGTTGGCCGGGCCGCGCAGCGGGTTGTCCGGCACGACCACGCGATAGCCGTCGGCGCGCAGGGCGGCGGCGACACCGTCCCAGCTGGTGGTGTCGGCGAACGCGCCGTGCACCAGCACCACGGTCGGGCTCTCGGCGGCCAGGGCGGGCGCGGCGGTGAGCACGCAGGCGCTCAGCCCGGCGGCCAGCGCGAGGGCCGTGCTCGGTCGGATTCTGCTCATGATCGGTCTACCTCTCCCGGCGATCTCGGATTCAGATGACGTGCGGCGCGGATCCAGGCGACATGGCGACATCACGGGTCCCGGCCGTGACCGGAACGCCCGTCGGCGATCGCCCACCGCCCAGTATCGTCCGGCGCCGACAGCCCCTGCGCGGCGGACCACATCGAGGGACTCTCGTGTCCACCATCACCGCTCCGGCAACATCTGGCAAACGATCCGCGTGATTCGATTGACCCCCGATCGACCCGAGCTGACCATGGACTCATGGCCACCGATGAAGCTCAACAGATCGACGAAGTCGTCGTCCGCCTCACGCAGCGATATCCCAGCATCGCCCCCGAGTTCATCTCCGACACCGTCCACACGGCCTACGACCGGTTCGCCGACGTGCACGTCCGCGACTTCGTCCCGCTCCTGGTCGAGCGCCGCGCCAGCCGCAGCCTGTCGACCCCGCCCACCTGAGCCGATGAGTGACTTCGGTCCCCCGCGAAAGTGCGCAAAGCCCGTTTCGGCCGTCCGGATCCCGGACCAGGCTGGATGACATGACCGAGCAAACGGTTCCCCCGATCCCCGACCACCCCACGGTGCGCGCGGCGATCCGGCTCGGGTGCCGGGCGCCGTCGGTGCACAACACCCAGCCGTGGCGCTGGGTCTTCGACGGCACCGCGCTGGAGCTGTGGCGCGACCCCACCCGCGTGCTCACCGAGGCCGACCCGACCGGACGGCAGGCCGTGATCAGCTGCGGTGCCGCGCTGCACCATGTGCGGACCGCGTTCGCCGCCGCCCACTGGCACACCGAGGTCACCCGGCTGCCCGATCCCGACCGCCCGGATCTGCTGGCCCGCATCGGGTTCGCGCCGTGGCCCGATCCGCCGATCGGCGAGCTGCGCCGCGCGGAGGCGATCGACCGCCGCTACACCGACCGGCTGCCGATGGCGGCCCCGATCGGCCTGCCCTCGGTGATGTCCACCGTCGGGGGACTCGTCGCGCCGCACGATCTCGACGTGGATGTGCTGCCGGAGGACGCGCGTCCCCGGTTGACCACCGCATCCGAGCAGGCCGACGCCCTGCGCACCTACGACATGCAATACCAGGCCGAACTGCGCTGGTGGGCGGGACATTCCGAGAAATCCGACGGCATCCCGCCGACCGCGCTCGCCTCGGAATCCGAGCGGGCCAGGGTGGGTGTCGCGCGCGCGTTCCCGGCACCGGGTCGCTCGGCGCGACGCGGCGAGCTCGACGACGATCACGCGCGCCTCGCCGTCCTGTCCACCGGTGCGGAAGCGACGCTGGACTGGCTGCGGGCGGGCGAGGCGCTCTCGGCGGTGCTGCTCGAGTGCACCGCGTCGGGCCTGTCGACCTGCGCGCTGACCCACATCACCGAACTCCCCGCGAACCGGCGCCAGCTGGCCGGCCTGGCCGGGCGGCCGGGTGCCCCGCAGGTCGTCATCCGGATCGGCATCGCCCCCGGCGACGAACAGCATCCGCCCACCCCGCGGCGGCCGCTGACCGAGGTGCTCACCGAGAAGTAGCGGTCAGGCGTCGGCCCGGAAGGCCTCGATCGCGGTGGGCAGGGTGGGAAACAGCAGGTCGGGACCGATACGCTCGGTGAGGCCGAACGCGTCCAGATCGTCGCGCAGATCCTGTTTGACCCGCGCCATCGCGAAAACCACCCCGCGAGAGGTCAATTCGTCGCGGACCTGGTCCACGGCGTCGAGCGCGGTGAGGTCGACCTCGACATTGGCTTCCGCGTTGAGCACGAACCAGCGCACCGGTTCACCACTGCGCTCGGCCCACCAGTCGACCGCGGCCAGCGCGCGCTTGCGGAAGTCCTCGGCATTGGCGAAACACAGCGGCGCGTCGTAGCGGTACACCACCAGTCCGGCCAGGGGTGTCGCCTCGGGGTAGTCGTCCACGTCGTGCATGCCGTCGAGACCGGGGACGAAGCCGAGGACGGCGTCGTGGCCGCGGGCGATCCGGCGCAGCAGGTCGAACACCGACAGCGCGATCGCGACGAGCACGCCGTAGAGGACGCCGAGCACCAGCACCGCGGCGACGGTGCCGAGCGCCAGGAACAGCTCGCTGCGCCGGAACCGGGCGATCCGGCGGAACTCGCGCACGTCGATCAGCCGCAGCGCCGCGTAGACGACCAGCGCGCCCAGCGCGGCCGAGGGGAATTGGGCCAGCAGCCCGGTGGCGCCGAAGAGCACGACCAGCACCGACACGAGGGTGACCAGGGCGTAGAGCTGAGTGCGCGCGCCCATCAGGTCGGCGATGGTGGTGCGGCTGCCGCTACAGCTCACCGGGAACCCGTGGGTGAACGCGGTGGCCACATTCGTCGCGCCGAGACCAGCCAGTTCGGCGTTGGCCTGCACGCGCTCGCCGTGCCGGGCGGCGAAGGCCCGCGCGGTCAGCGCGTTGTCGGAGAAGCCGACGACGGCGATGCCGACCGCGGGCAGCAGCAGGGCCACCACATCGTCGAACGCGATGGCGGGCAGCCCCGGCGCCGGCAGACCGGCGGGCACCTCCCCGACGACATCGATGCCGAAGCGCTGCAACGAGAACACCCCGACCGCCAGCGCCGCGGCCAGCACCGCGATGAGCGGGCCCGGCGCGCGTGGCGCCCACCGCGCCATGATCAGCAGGGCCGCCAGCACGGTACCGGCCAGGAGCGCGGTGGCCGGATGCCACTGCGCGAGGTTGGACACGAACGATCGCACCTGGTCCAGGACGGACTCCCCCTCGACCGGCACGCCGGTGACGGACTCCAGCTGACCCGCGATCATCAACCCGGCGGTGCCTGCCAGATACCCGACGAGGACCGGCCGGGACAGCAGATCGGCCAGTACCCCGAGCCGTGCCAGCGCCGCGACCAGGCACAGCACGCCGACCAGCAGCGCCAGCAGCGCGGCCAGCGCCGCGTAGCGGGACGGGTCGCCCGCGGCCAGCGGCGCCAGCGCGACCGCCGTCATCAGCGCGGTCGTCGACTCGGGGCCGACCGAGAGCTGTCGCGAGGTCGCCAGCAGCGCGTACACCGCCAGCGGCCCGATCGTGGCCCACAGCCCGACCACCGGCGGCAGCCCGGCGACCGTCGCGTACGCCATCACCTGGGGGATCAGATAGGCGGCGACGGTCACGCCCGCGACCACGTCCGAACGCAGCCACGCGCGCCGATAGTTCCGGAACTGCCGCAGACCGGGCAGTGCGCGCTCCAACACAGTGCGAACATTGTGCGCCGTCGCGGCCGCGCGCGGCGCCGACGTCACCGGATCGGGACGCGAGTCCCACTCCCGGAGGACCTTCGGCCCTGCCCCCGGCCACCCACCGGGGGCAGGCTCGAAGCATGATCGGCTACCTGCGATGTCCCCGGCCGGCGACGACGGCGGACAATGGAACGCGACGGTCGGTCTTCGAGAGAGGGTCAGCGATGATCACGGTGTTCCTGGTCGACGATCACGAGATCGTCCGGCGCGGCGTGGGTGACCTGATCGCGCTCGAATCCGATCTCGGGGTGGTCGGTGAGGCGGGTACCTGCGCGGAGGCGCTGGCCCGCATTCCCGCGCTGCGACCCGACGTCGTCGTGCTCGACGTGCGCCTGCCCGACGGCAACGGCATCGAGCTGTGCCGCGAACTGCTCTCGGCCGACCCGGCGCCGCGCTGCCTGATCCTCACCTCGTTCACCGACGAACAGGCCATGCTCGACGCGATCCTGGCCGGCGCCAGCGGCTACGTGGTCAAGGACATCCGCAGCCTGGAGCTGATCAACGCCGTGCGCGAGGTCGGCCACGGCAAATCGCTGCTGGACAACCGGGCCGCCGCCGCGCTGATGGCCAAGCTGCGCTCGGAGGCGGCGGAGAAGTCCGGACCGCTGGCGACGCTCACCGAGCAGGAGCGCACGCTGCTGTCGCTGCTCGGTGAGGGCCTGACCAATCGGCAGATCGCCGCGCGCATGTTCCTGGCCGAAAAGACGGTCAAGAACTACGTCTCCCGGCTGCTGACCAAACTCGGCGTCGAGCGTCGCACCCAAGCCGCCGTCATGGCCGCCGACCTGGACCGACCGCCACGCCCATGACGTCGGCCACGGCGCCCGCACCGTGGAAGAATGCCCGGCATGGACGACGATTCGGCGGCCGCGGGCCGGCCCCCGGTGACCGAGACCCTGTCCCAGCTGCGTCTGCGTGAACTGCTGACCGAGGTACAGGACCGGATCACCCAGATCGTCGACGTGCGCGACCGGATGGACCGGTTGATGGAGGCGATGCTCGTCGTCACGGCGGGCCTCGACCTGGACAACACCCTGCGCACCATCGTGCACACCGCGATCGAACTCGTCGACGCCAGCTACGGCGCGCTCGGCGTGCGCGAGACCGACAAGACCAGCAACCAGCTCGCCGAGTTCGTCTACGAGGGCATCGACGACCGCACCCGCGTGCTGATCGGCGACCTACCGCGCGGGCACGGCGTGCTCGGGCTGCTCATCGCCGAGCCGAAACCGATTCGGCTGACCAATCTTTCGGACCACCCGTCCTCGGTGGGGTTCCCCGACCGGCATCCGCCGATGCGCACGTTCCTCGGCGTTCCGGTACAGGTGCGCGGCGAGGTGTTCGGCAACCTCTATCTCACCGAGAAGGCCGACGGGCTCGAGTTCACCGAGGACGACGAGGTGGTGGTGCAGGCGCTGGCCGCCGCCGCCGGCATCGCGATCGAGAACGCCCGCCTCTACGAGCAGTCGCGGATCCGGCAGCAGTGGCTGGAGGCGATCCGGGATGTGGCCACCGAACTGCTGGCGGGCAGCCCGTCCGAGGACGTGCTCGAGCTGATCGCCGAACGTGGCCGCTCCCTGACGAATTCGGCGTGCACCTTCCTGGCCCTGCCCGAGGACCCCGATGTCCCGTCCGAGGAGATCACCGAGCTGAGGGTGGTCGCGGCGGCCGGTGCCGACGCCGGTGTCCTGGTCGGCCGGGCCATTCCGCTGACGGCGAGTTCGCCGGTGGCGGCGGCGTTCCGGTCGGGCCTGCCGGTCACCTCCGATGCCCCCGCCCACGATCCGGTCTTCGACTCGATCGCCGACTTCGGGCCGGCGCTCACCCTGCCGCTGCGGGCGAACGGCCTGGTCACCGGGGTCCTGACCACGGTGCTCCCGGCCGGGACCACCCCGCCCAGCGACGAGGACCAGGCGCTGATGACCACCTACGCCGACCAGGCGGCGGTGGCGCTGCAACTGGCCGCGACCCAGCGCCGGATGCGCGATCTGGACGTCTACGCCGACCGCGACCGGATCGCCCGTGGGCTGCACGATCACGTCATCCAGCGGCTGTTCGCGGTCGGCCTGTCGCTACAGGGCACGATGCAGCGGGTCCGGACGCCGGAGGTGCGGACCCGCCTGGACGAGACCATCGACGACATCCAGGCGATCGTGCAGGACATCCGGTACTCGATCTTCGACCTGCAGTCCAACACCACCACCGACTCCTCGCAGTACCGGAAACGGTTGCACCACATCATCACCGAGATGACCGCCGAGACCGGGCTGCGCACCACGGTCCGGCTGGCCGGGCCGGTCACCGTACTCGAGCCGCCGCTGTCCGATCACGTCGAGGCGGTGCTGCGCGAGGCGGTGAGCAATGTCGTGCGGCACGCGAAGGCGAACTCGGTGGCGGTGGAACTCGTGGTGCGCGACGAGGTGACGATCGAGGTCGCCGACGACGGCATCGGGATCGCGCCCGAGGTGACCCGGCGCAGCGGACTGGCCAATCTGGCCGCGCGGGCCGGGGCCGCCGGCGGCGTCTTCACCGCCACCGCGCGGCCCGAGGGCGGCACGCTGCTGCGCTGGTCGGCCCCGCTGGACTGAGGGACCAAAGTCCCTGCGGCCCAGGTCCTGCGGCCCTGTCCCGGCCCGGCGTCCGGGGCGCAGGGTGGACTCGAGAGAGAGGCCGTCATGTCCCTTCCCGAGTACCCCGGCCGCCCGGTCGTCGCCGGTGTCGACGGTTCGGCGCAGTCGCTGATCGCGGTGCGCTGGGCCGCCGAGTACGCCGTTCACCATGGAGCTCCACTCGAACTCGTCTACGCCGTCGAGATCCCGATCGACTACGGGCCGGGACTCAGCGGTCCGCTCTTCGACGGTGCTGCGCTGCACGCGCACGGCGAATCCGTGGTCGCGGAGGCGGCGGCGCTGGTCGCCACCGACCGGCTCACCGTCGGCACGGGCGTCGAGGTCGGGGACGCGCGCGCGGTGCTGCGGGACCGCAGCGAACGGGCCAGGTTGGTCGTCGTCGGCTGCCGGGGACTCGGCGCGTTGCGGCGCACGCTGCTCGGCTCGGTCAGCACCGCGATCGCCCGGCACGCCGCGTGCCAGGTCGCGGTGGTGCCGGAAGCACCGGCCACCGCTGGTGCGGTGGTCGTGGGTGTCGACGGTTCCGGGGTCAGCGCGGACGCGATCGCGGTCGCCTTCGACGAGGCGAGCAGGCGCGGGGTCCGGGTGATCGCGGTGCACGCCTGGTCGGAGTTCTTCCGCTACGAATCGCGGGCGACGATGCGGGCCGAGGCCGAGGCGGAGCTCTCGGCGAGCCTGGCGGGCTATCGCGAGAAGTATCCCGAGGTGTCGGTCGAGCGCATCGCCGTGGAGGACCGTCCCGCCCGAGCGATCCTCACCGCCGCCGCGGGCGCGCAGCTGATCGTGGTCGGCAGCCACGGCCGCGGCGGTTTCGCCGACGCCGCGCTCGGCTCGGTCGCCCAGGCCGTCCTCCACGGCACCACCTGCCCGCTGATCATCACCCGCCCGGAATCCCCGCGCTGATCGGGGTCACCGCGAGCCGGTGTGCGGCGGCGGCCGGTGTTCGTCCTGCGCCACCGCGCTGCCGAGGTCGGCGAGGAATGCCTTCCAGGTGTACAGCTCGACGCCGGCCCGGCGCGCCGCGTCGTGCGCGTCGGGGCCGAATCCCGTCGCCGCGGGGTTGCTCGACGCGATGGCGTCGATGGCGAGGGTGCGGTGTTCGGCAACCAGGCTGTGCACCTCCCCGGCGGTCAGCTCGTATTCCTTCGTGATCACGACCCGCCTGGTCCCGGCCGCGACGGCGCCGAGCACCACCTCGTAGGCCCGTTTCGCGATCCGCCCGAACCCCTCGACCCCCGCGTGGCGGGCCAAGCCGTTCTCGATGAAGATCCGCTCACTCGTGCGCGCGCTCGCCACGTCCGCGTGCCGCAGCGCGAACAGCAGGTCGCCGAGCGAGCCGAGGCCGATGCCCAGCACGTCGGCACGGTGATAGGTCTGATGGGCGATCGGACTCGACCGGGTGCCCACCACGAAGTCGACCTCCGGGATCTGCGCGCAGACCGCGTCCAGATCCGCGGCGGTGAACTCGGCCCCCGAACGCTCCAGGCACACCACGATCGCGGGCCCGCACGTCGGCGTCCGCTCGACGATCAGGACCTGCTCACCCTCGGGCCGTGTCCGGTAGGTGGCGCCCCTCGACTCTTCCACCTTCTCGGCGATCCACTCGCGGGTGTCCATTCGCTTCCCTCCCGGCCATGGCTCCCCTGCGCCCACCCCTCGATTGTATGGCGCGAAACATGTTGGTAATCAAAAGAACTCGATCGTTACCGATATTCGGGTTGCGGAATCCGGTAACCGGGGGTTTACTGGGCCCCGATCGGCGCCCGGCACCGCCGGGTGCGCGGGTTCACGCCGTGAAGTGGGCGAAAGGAGGTGGTTGTCGTGTCCGACGGAAGTCATCGAGCTGTGCTGTCCCTCGTTCACCCGGCGATCGCCTCCGCGACTGCGCGGTAGCGACGCCACCACCCGCCGAAAGGTGTGGTCGTCATGTCGACTCTGGAAATGCTGCTTCGTCTCGGCGCCGGCATCGGTCTCGGTGCGCTGATCGGGATCGAGCGGCAATATCGCGCCCGGATGGCCGGGCTGCGGACCAACGCGCTCGTCGCCGCGGGATCCGCCCTCTTCGTCCTGCTGTCCGCCAACGGTTTCCACGGCGCCGACGCCGACCCGACCCGGGTGGCGGCGCAGATCGTCTCCGGCATCGGGTTTCTCGGCGCCGGGGTGATCCTGCGCGACGGTGTCAATATCCGCGGGCTGAACACCGCGGCCACGCTGTGGTGCGCGGCGGCGGTGGGCGCGCTCGCCGGTGCGGGCATGTACGCCACCGCGGCGGCGGGCACGGTCGCCGTCGTCGTCACCAATGTCGCGCTGCGGGCGGCGGGGCGCGCGGTGGATCGGCAGCCGGAGCCCGAGACGGCGGGTGACCGTTCCGGGTGAATTCTGTTGCCCTGCACCCCGCTCCGCGAGTCCGTAGCCTGGAATCGTGATTACGCTGAAGAAGGAAGACGGCGCGGCCGACCTCGCCGGCATCACCAAGATGAGCGTGGGGGTGAGCTGGGACCCGTCGGCCGGATCCAGCGGCGGCCTGCTCGGCATCGCCCGGCGCAAGCGCGGCGTCGACCTGGATCTGATCGCCATCCTGCTGCAGGGCGGGGAACCCGTCCGGTTCGCCGGGCTGGATTCGCTGAATCCACTGGGCAACGGCGCGGTGGTGCACACCGGTGACGAGCAGACCGGCGCCGCCACGGGCGACGACGAGACCGTGCACGTCACCTTCGCCGAGGTCCCGCCCGGCATCGACGCGATCGTGTTCGTCGCCGCCGCCTTCAAGAAGGGCTCCTCGTTCGAGAAGGCGAACAACGTCTCGTTCAAGATCTACGACGCCACCGGCGCCGACAGCCAGCCGGTCGCCGACATCTGGCCCTCGCTGCTCGGCCAGGAGAACGCCAACGCGATCGCCAGGGCGTTCCGCAACGGCCCGGTCTGGCAGCTGGAAGTGCTCGACCGCAAGGGCAAGATCAAGCAGGGCGACCGCCAGGCCCTGCTGCGCTTCGCGATCCAGTAGTCAGTCGCCGAGCTCGGCCAGCCACGCCGTCGGCGACCGGCCGATCCGCTGGGTGAAGACCCGCGACAGGGCCGAGCTGTTGGCGTAACCGAGCTCGGCGGCAACGGCTTTCACCGAATGCCCGGCCTGCAGCCGCAGCTGGGCGAGCGCGAGTCGCCACGCGGTCAGATAGTCCAGCGGGGTCTGGCCGAGGACGGCCCGGAACCGGGCCGCGTAGGCGCTGCGCGACATCGCCGCGTGCCGGGCCATGCTCGCGAGCGTCCAGTCGTCGCCCGGCGCCTCGTGCAGGGCGAGCAGCGTCGGGGCGAGCTGCGGGTCGGCGATGCCGGCGAGCAGGCCGGGCGGCATCGCGACGTCGCCGGGGTGATCGAGCAGCCAGCGCAGCAGTTGCAGGAGCACCACTTCGAAGAGGCGATCCGCGAGCACCCGGTGCCCGCACCGATGCCGATCGATCTCACCGAACAGCAGTTCCAGCGCCTGATCGAGCCCCTCGACCCGCGCGAGGGGGACGACGATCACCGGCGGCAGCGCCCTGGCGAGCGGATGCTCCGCGCCGCCGTCGAAGTCCACGGTGGCACAGGCGAAATCGGTGTCGCCGCAGGCGTCGGTATGGAAGACGTGCGCCAGCGGCCGCGGATAGAACACGACGCTCGGCTCGGCCACCTCCAGCCGGTGCGTCGCGCCGAGCGGATCGCGGTGCTCGACGGTCATCCGCCCGGCGCGGATCAGATGCAGGAACCCCCGCCCCCGCTCGGCACCGAATCGCGTGACGCCGCACAGCGGTCCGGTGTGCAGCACGTGCGCCCGCACCCGGAACTGTTCGAGCAGTGGGGACAGCCGATCAACCGAAGACATCCCCCAAAGTTAGACGATTCGGTAAGCATCACGGACTTTTAGTACCTTTTCGGCCGATTTCGACGACGAAGCTGGAGGCATGCCCAGGCATCCGCCGGAGCCGATCGGTCCCGGTGGCAACCCCCGCACCACGGAGGAATCACCATGTCGCACGTCTCGCTCATCGCCCGGACCGACACCACGGGCGGCACTCGCGAGCTGCTCGATCAGATCGACGGCGCCTTCGGCACCACCCCGGCCATGTTCCGGGCGGTGGCGAATTCGCCCGCGGCACTGCGCAGTATGTGGGGATCGTTCACCGCGCTCGGCGCGGGCACCTTCGGCCCGGCCCTGACCGAGCTGATCGCGGTGGCCGTGGCCAATCGCAACAGTTGCGAATACTGCCTGGCCGCGCACACCGGCCTCGGCCGCAAGGCCGGGCTGTCCGCCGACGCGCTGTCCGCGGCACAGGTCGGCGCCGCCGACGACCCCAAGACGGCCGCGCTGCTCGGGCTCGCGCTGGAGCTGGTCGAGCAGCGCGGACACGTCGACGACGAGCACGTCGAGCGGGCGCGCGCGCTCGGCTGGACCGACGCCGAGCTCGTCGAACTCATCGCGCACGTGGCGCTGAACCTGTTCACCAACTACGTGAACGTGGCGCTGCGCGTGCCGGTCGACTTCCCGGTGGTCGCCCTGCGGTAGCCCACCCGCGATCCGCCGGGCCGGCGACCCGCCCGGCGGATCGGAGTGACTTTGCGAAGTTTGGTCAAGGGCACTCGATTTCCGTGTTCCCTGAATAGTTGCTGAGTTACCGTTTCCCGCATGGACGACATCGAGTTGGATTTGCCGAGCGTCGCTTCTGCCCATAACGCCGGACGAATTCTGGAAATCGGCGCGGTCGGTCTGCGCAACCCACTGCCCGTCGACGGCGAGCGGACACACGCCTACGTGTCCTGCGTCGACGGCACCACCCTGCGCCTGCCGGATTCGCTGCAGAACTGGGCGATGCAGACCCTCGCGGCGAACTACGACCTACGCTCCACCGGCCTACCCTCGCTGTTCCCGTGCCGCTTCGAATTCGGCATCCGCGACGGCGCCGCCTACGCGATCCCGGTCACCGAGCGGCGCGCCAAGCGCACCCCGCAGCCCACCGCCTGACCTCCCTCGGCGCTCTATCGTCGACGGTATGCCCGCGGCACTCACCTATCACCCGGCGGGGGCGACCCGCCCCGCCGAGGAATCCTGGACGGCGGAACTCCCCGGGTTCCGCCGGTTCGAGACCTCGGTGGTGATCGGCCACGGCGACCACGTCTGGACCGCCGCGACCGACACGATCCTGCGCTGGGGCATCAAGCGCCGCAGCGGGTTTCGCGTGGCACCCAACACCCCGGTGGTGACCGACGCCGACTACCGGATCACCGCGGGCTTCGGCCCGATCGTCGTGCACGAGCCGGTGCGGGTGGTGGCGGTCGTCGACACCGGCGACCGGTGCGGCTTCGCCTACGGCACCCTGCCCGGCCACCCGGTCACCGGCGAGGAGGCGTTCGTGGTGCATCGGCGCCCCGACGGTGCCGTTGTCCTCACCCTGCGCTCGCTGACCAGGCCCGCGCGGGTGGGCTACTGGCGCGCGGCGTTCCCGATCCTGCTGCTGGCCCAGCGTGTCTACCGTCGCCGGTACCTGCGCGCGCTGGTGCGCTGAGCACCGCTCAGGCGATCGGCGGCAGATGCACCACCTGACCGGCGTAGGCCAGGCCGGCGCCGAAGCCGAGCAGCAGCGCGGTGTCGCCCGGCTTCGCGCCGCCGGAGCGCAGCAGCTGTTCCATCGCCATCGGGATCGAGGCGGCGCTGGTGTTGCCGGTCTCGATGATGTCGCGCGCGACGGCCACCGACTCGGGCAGCCCGAGGGTGCGCACCAGCGCGTCGGTGATGCGGATATTGGCCTGGTGCGGGACGAACGTGTCGAGGTCGGCCGCCGCGACACCGGCCTGATCGAGCGCGGCCCGGCACGCCTTCTCCAGGAACGTCACGGCCCAGCGGAACACCTCGGTCCCGTTCATCCGGATGTACGGGCGCACCGACGTGCCGCCGTTCGCCTCCGCCTCCGCGACCTCGGCGAAGTACTCGAGGAAGTCCTTGTCCTGCTTGATCGCCGAGGTCCGGCTGCCGTCCGAACCCCACGCGACCGGGCCGATCCCCTCCTGCTCGGCCGCGCCGACGACCACCGCGCCCGCGCCGTCGGCGAAGATGAAAGCGCAGCTGCGGTCGGCGGTGTCGAGCAGATCCGACAGCCGCTCCACGCCGATCACCAGGACCTTGCGGGCCTGACCGGAACGGACCAGGTTCGCGGCGTCGCCCAGGGCGTAGCAGAAGCCCGCGCACCCGGCGGAGATGTCGTAGGCGGCGGTGTCGTCCATGCCGAGTTCGGTGGCGACGACCGCGCCCGCCGACGGGCCGAGCACCATCTGCGAGGAGGTCGCGAGCACGACGACATCGATCTCCGCGGCCGCGACGCCGGCCGCCGTCAGCGCGTCGCGGGCGGCCGCGACGCTCATCCCGACGATGGTCTCGTCGGGCTCGGCCCAGTGCCGGGCGGCGATCCCCGAGCGGGTCTTGATCCACTCGTCGGAGGAGTCGATGGCCTCGACGATCTCGGCGTTGGGCACAACCCGGCGCGGGCGATACACGCCGAGGCCGAGAATTCCCGTATGGGTGACCGGAACTGCGGTGGCGATGGGGGTGGGCATGGCATCCTCTCCATATGAACCGATCGGTTCACGTGGAATAGGTCTAACATGGACCGATCGGTTCAATCAAGGGTTGGGAGGAGATCGGATGGCAGCCGGACCACGCGCCCGACTGATCGAACACACCATCAGCACCGTCCAGCAGCACGGCGTCCACGCGGCCGCGCTGAGTGAACTGCTCAAGCGCAGCAACACCTCACGCAACTCGCTGTATCAGCACTTCCCTTCGGGCAAGGGCGAATTGGTGCAGACCGCGGGCCGGATCGTCTCGCGCCTGGTCTACTCGCACGTGAGCACCATGGCCGACGCGTTGCAGACGGCGCCGTCGGTACAGCAGTGGCTCACCGACCTGCTCGCCTTCTGGCGCATCCCGCTGGAGAAGTCCGATTACAGCGCCGGCTCGTTCATGATGGCCGCCGCGCTGGACGAACTCGACCCGGCCGTCCAGTCCATCGCGGGCCAGGCCTTCGCCGAGTGGACCGCGCGCCTGGCCGACGGCATCGTCGCGACCGGCATCGAACGCGCCACCGCCGTCTCACTGGCCGGGTTCCTGCTCACCACCATCGAGGGCACCATCGTGCACAGCCGCGCGCTCAAGTCCCCGCACCCGTTCGATCAGGCCGTCACCCAGCTCACCATCCTGCTCAACCTGCACCTGTCCCAGCGCTAGAGGTGGGCGCGCAGCGTCTCGACGATGGTGCGGCGGGCGGCGGCGCCCTCGGGGGTGGGGGTCAGCGGATAGACGTGGACCAGGCCGTCGGCCTCGTGATAGTCGACCTCGACGCCCGCCGCGCGCGCCTTGTCCACCATGAGCCGGGTGTCGGGATTGAGGATGTCCTCGGTGCCGCTGAAGACGGTGAGCGGGCCGAGACCGGCGTAGTCGCCGAACAGCGGGCTGACCATGGGGTGCTTCATCGGCAGGTCACCGCGCCACAGTTCGGTGAAGACCAGGCCACCGTCCCGGCCGAGCCACGGATCGCGCGGCAGCAGGTCGGTGATCCGCGGGTTCTCCAGGCTGAGATCGAGGGCGGGTGAGATCAGGACGATGCGCGGAACGGGGGCGGCCGCGAGGTCACGCAGATGCAGGGCGGTCGACAGGGCGATCTGACCGCCCGCCGAATCACCGGCGACGAAGGTGGAGCCGTAGCGCGCGCGACTGTCGACGATGATCTCGGCGAAGCGGGGAATCACCTCGGCGGCGGTGCCGGACGGGATCAGCGGATAGATCGGCACGGTGACGGTGAGCTCCAGCTGGGCGGCCAGCCGCGCCGCCAGCTGCCAATGCTGGTTGACGATCTCGCCCACCCAGCCACCACCGTGCGCGTACACGAGCCCACCACGCGAGATCCCCGAGGCCGGGGTCAGGGTGTACACCGGCCAGCCACGGTCGTGCGCCACCGACACCTCGACGCCACGCAGCCGTTTCGGCGGCAGGTAGGACGCCGGGTCGGCGCTGCGACGGCGCACATGTTCGCGGGCGGCCGCCGCGCTCACGTAGTTCCGGTTGCGCCGGGTGATCCGCAGGAACGTGGGAACGACGATCCGGCTCATCACACTGGGCACCGGCAACCTCCTGGTCAATCGTCCGAACCGAGGATAGGCCATGGGCCCGGATCGCGGGTCAGACCTGGCCGAGCCGATGCTCGGTGACCTCGCCGCGCAGGCTGGTCCCGTTGAGATCCAGGTACAGCACGCCCTCGGTGACCGACAAGCTCAGGGTGTTGCGGCGATCGATCAGCGGCACGGCCTCGTCGATGAAGGCGCGGTCGATGCCGTAGAGCGGGATGTCCTCGGCGCGGTGGATCTTCTTGCCCGCGTACTGCGCCAGCACCTTCGCCGGATCGCGATGGGTGTAGACCGCCGCGCGACCGGCCAGCTTGCTGCCGCGATGCACGCGGTCGGCGTCCGGCGCGCCGACCTCGATCCAGGCGGTGACCCGGCCGGTGAGGTCGCGGATCTGCACGGCGGGTTCGTCGGTGGCCGAGATGCCGCCCTCGCTGAAGACGATGCCCTCCTCGTACTGCAGGCAGTAGGCGAGGATGCGGGTGAGCATGTACTCGAGGGTCTCAGAGGGATGACGGGCGACCCGCAGCTCGAGGTCCTCGTAGACGCCGCGGTCGACGTCGGCGAGCTGGACGGCGAAATGATGCAGGGTTGCGCTGAGTGCCATAGGAGTTCCGAGACTACCGCTTGCGCTCGCCCGCCCCGACGGCCAGCATCTCCGCATGCGAATCACCCATGTTTCAGCAATAGCCGCCACGTTCCTCGCCCTGGGCGCGGGAACCGCTGCGGCAGTACCGAATCCGGCCGACACCCCGCGCCAGGCCATCGCCCGCGCCTACATCGACGCGCTGGTCTCGCACGACGCGAGCGCGGTGCCGTTCACCCCCGACGCCACCCGGGTCGAGGTCGGCTTCCAGACCGGGTACTCGGGCCCGCAGCTGAGCGCGGATCTCGAGAACGGACCGCAGTATCGGGTGATCCAGGGCGTGCGTGAGCTCACCATGTCCGAGTCCGGCGACACCGTCACCACCCGCTACCTGCTCGACACCGGCATCGCGGGCGTGCGGCTCACCACCGTCGAGATCGTCGAGACCTTCGTCATCCCCGACGACGCCATCCGCACCATCGAGGCCGACATCAGGCCGGTCGGCTACTGATCGGCGGCCTCGAGCAGGGCCCGCGGTGCGGCCAGCCGCCACGAGTCGGTGACGATCGCCGTCAGTTCCGCGCGATCGTCGAGGGCGGCCAGCCGGACCCGGACCCACGGATTGCCCGACTCGTGCGCGGCGATCCAGAACTTTTCCGGTTCCGCGA
Source organism: Nocardia sp. NPDC051833 (assembly GCF_040681225.1). NCBI lineage: Bacteria > Bacillati > Actinomycetota > Actinomycetes > Mycobacteriales > Nocardiaceae > Nocardia > Nocardia sp. NPDC051833. The sequence continues at coordinate 38,427 of NZ_JBFAYK010000004.1, read as the reverse complement.
CGACCAGTTCGTCGCGGTCCACGATCGGGCAGCGCACCGCCATCGAGGTCTCGTCCTCGGGCAGGGTCAGGAACAGCTTGCCCGCGACCTTGAAAATCGGCATGCCCCAGGCGAACTGCTCCACCGTCTCCGGTAGCGCGGCGACGATCGCCCGGACGTCCTCCCCAGTGGCCTTCATGACCGTCATCCTGCCAGCAGGCCCCGACAGCTCGCCGGGCTCACCGCTCGGCCAGCAGCGCCTTCCACCGCGCCCCGACCGGCCGGGCGACCGGAACGGCCCAGGCCGGGAGCGTCGCCCGGCGGCAGAACGCGACCGGTTCCACGGTGCCGGACACCCCGAACCAGGCGGTGGACGCGGGCCGGTCCAGCAGCGTGATGACCGCGACCGACACCACCACGGCGGGCAGCGTGAGCAGGCCGAACAGCGCCACCCCGGCGATCAGCGCCGCCCCGTACCAGCCCAGCGCGTGCACGTATCGGCTGCGGTTGGCGAATTCGCTGGTGAGCACCGCGAGCAGCACCGTGCCGATCGCGGCGGCGTAGGCGAAACCCTCGTAGCGCAGCAGCAGGGCATCGGCGGGCAGCAGTTCCGTTGCCGGAATGGTGACCAGCGCGAGGCCGGTGCAGTAGACGGCCTGCCACACCGCCAGTTGCTGGGCCCGCCGGACCTCGCGCGGACGCCCGTCGGGCGCGTCCAGCGAGAGGGCGACGGAATCGAGAATCCCGAGTCCGAACATCGAGCGACCTTTCCCGCGTGCCGCCACGGCCGACGGCCGGGGGCAACTGGAACACGTTCCAGGTCACATGGTGCGACGCGGCACGGTTCCGCGCGGCCGATTCGCCGAAATCAGCGCGCGACGGCCACCTTCGCGCGGGCCCGCGCGGCGGTCAGCCTGCGGCCGATGATGCCGTGCCGCGGCGCGAACAGGTAGACCAGCGAGAAGGCCACGCCCTGGGTGACCACCACCATGCCGCCCGCGGCGGTGTCGAGGTGGTAGCTGAGGTAGAGGCCGGTCACCGCGCACACCACCGACACCGTCGGCGCGATGATCAGCATCCGGGCGAACCGGTCGGTCAGCAGGTACGCGGTCGCGCCCGGGATGATCAGCATGGCCACCACCAGCACCACGCCGACGGCTTGCAGCGCCACCACCGAGGTCAGCGCGAGCAGCGCCAGCAGCGCGGTGCCGAGGATCCGGGGGTTCAGCCCGATGGCGTGCGCGTGGGTGGCGTCGAAGGCGTAGAGGGTGAAGTCGCGGCGCTTGAGCACCAGCGCGGTCAGCACGATCGCGGCCAGGATCATGATCTGGATCATCTCGCCGCGGCTCACCCCGAGCAGATTGCCGAACACGATGTGGTTCAGGTCGGTCTGGCTCGGTGTCACCGATACCAGCACCAGGCCGAAGGCGAACAGCGTCGTGAAGACGATGCCGATCGCCGCGTCCTCCTTCACCCGGCTGGTGTCGCGGACGACGCCGATCAGCGCGACCGCGAGGAAACCGAAGATCACCGCGCCGACCGCGAACGGCCAGCCGACGATGTAGGCCAGCACCACACCGGGCAGCACCGCGTGCGAGACGGCGTCACCCATCAGCGACCAGCCGATCAGCACCAGCCAGCACGACAGCACCGCGCACACCACCGCCGCGGTGACGGTGGTCGCGAGCGCGCGCACCATGAACTCGTAGCGCAGCGGGTCGAGAAAGAATTCTTCGAGGCTCATCGGTTCTTCCTCACGCGTCCACGTCGAGCCCGAAGGCCTTGGCCAGGTTCTCCGGTCGCAACACCACATCGGGGTCGCCGTGCTCGAGCACCCGGCGGTTGAGCAGCACCGCCTCGTCGGCCAGTGCCGGGAGGGCGTGCAGGTCGTGGGTGGAGACCAGGATCGTCGCGCCGTCGGCGGCGAGTTCGCGCAGCAGCGCGGTGATGGTGGCCTCCGAGCGCTTGTCGACGCCGGCGAACGGCTCGTCGAGCAGCAGGATCGTCGCCTCCTGAGCGATGCCGCGGGCCACGAAGGCCCGCTTCTTCTGGCCGCCGGAGAGCTGACCGATCTGACGGTCGGCCAGCTCGGTCAGCTCGACGCGGGCCAGTGCCTCGGCGACGGCGGCGCGATCGGCCCTGCTCGCCCGGCGGGTGAAGCCCATCTTCCCGTAGCGGCCGGTCATCACGACATCGCGCACCGACAGCGGGAAGGTCCAGTCCACGTCCTCGGACTGCGGCACGTAGCCGAGGCTGCCGGCCTTGCGGGCCGCGACGGGCGCGCTGCCGTTGATCAGCACCCGGCCGCGGTCGGGGGTGACCAGGCCCATGATCGTCCTGAACAGCGTCGACTTGCCCGAGCCGTTCATGCCGATCAGGCCGCAGACCCGGCCGGATTTCAGGGTCAGTTCGACATTGTCGAGGGCGAGCACGTCACCGTAGTGAACGGTGACGTCCTGGATCTCGACGACGGGCGCGGTGGTCATTTCGGGGCTCCGGCGAGTGCGGTGGCGATGGTGTTCGCGTCGTGACGGATCAGCTGGAGGTAGGTCGGCACCGGGCCGTCGGCCTCCGAGAGCGAGTCGACGTAGAGCGTGCCACCGTAGCGCGCGCCGGAAGCCTCGACCACCCGTTGCATCGGCGCGTCGGAGACGGTCGACTCGCAGAACACGGCGGGCACGCCGCGCTGGCGCACGAAATCGATGGCCGAGCCGATCTGCTGCGGGGTCGCCTGCTGTTCGGCGTTGACCGGCCAGATGTACTTCTCGGTGAGACCGGTGTCGCGGGCCAGGTAGGAGAACGCGCCCTCGCAGGTCACCAGGGCCCGCTGCCCGGCGGGCAGGGTGTTCACGGCGGCGACCAGGTCGTTGTGGACGGCGGCGAGCTGGGCCTTGTAGGCGGCGCCGTTGGCGCGGTACTCCTCGGCGTGGCCGGGGTCGAGGTCGGCGAAGGCGCGGACCATGTTGTCGACGTAGATCTGCGCGTTCACCGGCGACATCCACGCGTGCGGATTCGGCTTGCCGCGATAGGCGTCCTCGCTGATGTCCATCGGGGTCACGCCCTCGCTGACCACCGCGTGCGGCACCGTCAGATCGGCGACGAACTGGGCGAACCAGGCTTCCAGGTTGAGCCCGTTGTCGAGGATCAGATCGGCCTTGGCCGCCTTCTTGATGTCGCCGGGTGTCGGCTCGTAGCCGTGGATCTCGGCGCCGACCTTGGTGATCGACTCGACCCGCAGATGCTCGCCTGCGACATTGCGCGCCATGTCGGCGAGCACGGTGAAGGTGGTGAGGACCACCTTCTTCCCGTCGTCGGAGGCGGTGGCTCCACCGCACGCGGTCAGCGCGAACGCCATGACACTCAGCACACACGCCGCGACAACTCGACGCCGCGACGAACCCGGCGCGCGGTGAAACCCAACCTTCATTCCAGAATTATATTGTTCGGGTTACCGAACTTTCAAGTTCAACGTCTAGAACAGACGCCGTGACGGTTCAGGATGCCCAGGGCGGAACGAAAGTCGAGCCATCGGGCAGTTCCGCGGAGAAGCCGACGCGCACCGTCACGAGCAGCACCGCAGGCTCGGCGGCCGCGTTGGTGAGGCCGATCATCGACCCGGCGGGCGCGACGGCGGCATCGCCCGGCCGCAGCGGCGCCGATTCGCCATCGATGGTGATCTCGACCTCGCCCGCGAGCAGGTAGAAGGCCTCCTCCCCCAGGATGCGGTGCGGCACCCCCACCGAATCGGGCGCGACCTCGGTCTGCCAGACGCAGAGTTCGGCACTGCCGGTGCCGGGGCGGATGAGCGAGGTGAAGCGGGCGTTGTGGATCTCGTGGACCTGAGCGTCTTCGGAACGGGTGACCGGCATGGGCGCCTCTTTCAGATAGTCAAGCAACTTGCCTATATGGTCAAGTAGATTGACCATCATGTCAAGTGCCAGAATGACGGCCGTGCACCGGAACCCGCCGCCCGCCACCGATCTCCCCCTGTTGCTGCTGGCGGCGGCGAGCGAGGTGAGCGCGGCGATCCAGGACGGGGTCACCGCCGCGGGCTTCACCGACATCCGCCCGGCACACGGCTTCGCGTTCGTCCGGATGGCACCCGACGGCGCGACCGTCGGCGAGATCGCCGAGCACCTGGGCGTCACCAAGCAGGCGGCGAGCCAGCTGGTCGACGAGCTGGTCACCAAGGGTTACGCCGACCGCAATCCGCATCCGCGGGACGCGCGCGCCCGCCTGATCACCCTCACCGATCGCGGCTGGGCCTGCACCAGGGCGGCCGACGCGGCCGCCGCCGCCTTCGCCGCGCACTGGGTCGACACCCTCGGTCCGGCGATGTTCGCGCAGACCAGAAATGCCATCGCCAGGATGGTCACGCCCGGCCGGGTCCGCCCGTCGTGGTGATCATGACGAAGCGATGACGAGTAGCCGTTAATCCGAAGAACAGGATTTTCAAAAGAACCCGCGTACTGTCGCGTCGCGCGGCATACTCGGCAGCGAGCGGTGACGCGCCACCGCGGCATCCGGACCATCGGACCGGACGCGCCTCGTCACGTCAGTCACCGTTTCCCACCCTCCCGACAGGATCGTCATGTCAACCCTTGCCACCGTCGCCACGGTCGACACCATCACCCGCCACAAGTACGAGCGGCTGCAGTACACCGGCTCGGCGGGTGTCATCGACTCGCTCGAGGACCCGCGCCTGGTCGGCCGCTGGCACACCGAGTTCCCCGGCTGGCACGGCGAGCACTGGGCGTTCGAGGCGGGCACCGCCAGCCCGGGCCGGCTGCGCCCGATCAATGTCGCGGTGCGCCAGAGCTGATCAGGCCGCGCCCTCGGCCGCCGTCCGGTCGACGATGCGCGGGAACGGGCTCGCCGCCTCCAGCTGGTAGGCCAGGTCGAGCAGCGATCGCTCGTCGCCCCGCCGGGCGGCGAGCTGGATCGAACCGGGCAGCCCGTGCGGGAGCAGCCCGTGCGGCAGCGACACCGCGGGCCCGCCGCCGACATTGTTGAGCGGTGTGAAGCCCACGTAGTCGACCAGTTTCGTGAACAGCTCGTCGAAGGGCTGGCCCGGCGCCAGCTCGCCGATCCGCGGCGCCGGATGCGACAGCACCGGGGTGAGCAGCACGTCGACGTCGGTGAAATGCCGGTCGTAGGTGGCGGTTCCGGACCGCAGCCGCCAGGTGGACGCGGCGACACCGAGCGGATTGCGCTTGGCCAGCGCGATCAAGCCGCTGGTGAACGGATCGAGCTTGCCCGCGTCGAAGTGGTCGCGGTGCCCGAACCGGAACGACAGCGTCATCGCGGCGGCCATCATCGCCCAGTACCGCTTGAAGTCCTCGACGAACCGCGGCTCCACGTCGAGCCGCGTCTCGACGACCTCGTGGCCGAGGCCGGCCAGGATCGCCGCCGCCGAGGCGAGCACCGCGGCATTGTCGGGGTGCACCGGGCGGCCGAGCACATCCTCGCTGATCAGCCCGATCCGCAGCCGCCTGGCGCTCGGCCCCTCGACCAGGCCGATCGGCGCCAGCTTCGGATTCGCGCCGAACCGTTCGACGGCGGCCAGATAGTGCGCGGTATCGCGCACCGAGCGGGTCACCACGCCCTCGGCGACCAGGTGCACCGGCAGTTGCCGGGCGCCCGGCTGGTCGAGCAACCGGTTGCGGGTGGGCTTCAGGCCGACCAGGCCGTTGGCCGCGGCCGGGATCCGGATCGAGCCGCCACCGTCGTTGGCGTGCGCGATCGGCACGACGCCCGCCGCGACCAGTGCCGCCGAACCGCCCGAGGACGCGCCGGCGGAGTACTCGATGTTCCACGGATTGCGGGTCGGCGCCCGGCCGGTGAACTCGGTGCTGGCGGTGAGCCCGAACTCCGGCAGCGTCGACTTGCCGATGACGACCACGCCCGAATGCAGGAACTGCGCGCCGGGCCCGCTGGTCGCGGTGGCCGCGCGCGGCGTGAACGCGGCCGACCCGTGGCAGCTGGGCAGCCCGGCGATATCGGTGTTGTCCTTGACGAAGGCGGGCACGCCGGCGAACACGCCCGCGGTCTCCGGCGCCGACGCGGCCCGCTCGAAGCAGGCCACCTGCACCGCGTCCAGGCTCGGGTCCACCCGCCGGGTCCGCGCGATCGCGGCCTCGAGCACCTCCGCCCGGCCGACCTCCCCCGCCCGCAACGCCGCGGCGACCCCGACGGCATCCAGCGTGCCGAGGGCATCATCGGTGAATCCATGGACGGTAGTGCTCATAGCCGCAGCGTAATGCGATCCGGTGGCCATTTGCGGCGGTAACGAATTTCCTCGAGAAACCCTTAGAGTCCCGTGACCAGCGGGCCACGGGACCCCCGCCTACTTGGCGGGTGGGGTGAACGGCTGGTTGATCGTGGTGAAGTACTGGATCGCGGCGCCGAGGGCGACGGGTGCGGTCACGAAGATCTGTCCCGCCACGGTGCCCAGGGCTCCGATGGCCAGTACACCGCCGATGCAGCCGACGGCGGCGGCGGGCAGGAACGGGCCGAAGAGCCCGACGATGGTGGCCGAGGCGACGGTGGCGCCGATGATGCCGCCGAGGACGCAGCCGACGGCCGCGCCGCCGAGTCCGCCGACGAGGGTGCCGATGGAGGCGCCCAGGGAGATGGTGCTGGTCATGCGCGACCAGGCGGCTTGTTCGCGGTCGTATTCGGTTTTCCAGGGTGCCTTGTCCTCGAAGGGCAGGGCGACCGGCTTGTAGACGGCTTTGTCCATGCTCAGCTGGGGGGTGAGGGTGGCGGTGCGGCCGGTGATCTCGGCGGCGATCGGGAACTCGAAATCGTCGACCGCGAAGGTCAGCGGTGTCGCGGCCACGACGGTGCCCGCCAGGTCGCGCACCTGCAGCGCGCCATTCTCGACCACCAGGCCGCCCTGCTCGACCTCGATGATCGACGCGGTCTCGGTGGCGTGGGCGGTGAACGCGACCGGCCGCTCCGGCGCCTGGGCCTGCGCGGTGCCGGTGGCCACCGTCAGGGCGGCCAGCGAAAGCACGGCGGGCACAACGAATTTCCTCATCAACATGCGGTTTTCCTCATCATTTCCGGTCGAGCGAGCGCTCGACTGTCGCAATCCTAACGATAATGGTTATCATTAGCACCTTGCTGGAGGCTGGGAGGCTACATGGGACATCTGCTGATGGTGGAGAGTTGGGTCGGCTCGATGAGCACCCTGCTCCCGGCGGGAATCCGGGATTCCGGACACAGATTCAGCTTCCTGACCAGGGATCTCGCGCACTATCTCCGGCCGGGTGCACCGTCGCCGCACCCCCTGCTGGCCGCGGACAACGTGTTCACCGCCGAGACCAACGACGAGGCCACGCTGCTGCCGTACGTGCGAAAACTGCACGAGGTCTTCGGTTTCGACGGCGTGCTCACCTCCTGCGACTACTACCTGCCGACGGTCGCCGCGATCGCCGCCGAGCTCGGCCTGCCGGGCGCTGGCCGCGCCGCCGTGGCCGACGCGTGCGACAAGGACCGGACCAGGCAGATCTGCCGGGCCGCCGGCGTCGCGGGACCCGACTTCGCGGTCGCCCAGGAGTGGAACGAGATCATCGGCGCGGCAGCCGGTCTCGGCTATCCGCTGGTGGTGAAGCCCGTCGATCTGTGCGGTGGGATGTTCGTGCGCCGGGTCGAGGACGAGACCGAACTGCGGGCGGCGGTGGACCGGATCGCCGATTTCCCGGTGAACGCGCGCGGACAGCGCCGCTCACCGCGGGTGCTGCTCGAAGAGTGCGTGGACGGACCGGAATTCAGTGTCGAGACGGTGACCGTCGGTGGCCGCACCACGGTGATCGGGGTGACCGACAAGCAGCTCACCGGCGCGCCCGCGTTCATCGAATCGGGGCACATGTTCCCCGCCGCGCTGCCCGCGGCCGAGACGGCGGCCGTGGTCGAGCTCGCGGTGGCGGCCGTCGCCGCGCTGGGTCTGGACGCGACCGTCGCGCACACCGAGATCAGGCTCGGCGCGCGGGGCCCGCGGCTGATCGAGGTCAACCCGCGCCCGGCGGGCAACCGGATCACCGAACTCGTCCGGCGCGTCACCGGAATCGACTTGGCGGCAACGTATGCCGAGGTGGCCGCGGGTGGGACCCCGGATCTGACACCGCGTCCGAGCGACGTGGCCAGCGCGGCGGTCGCGTTCGCGGTGCCCACCGGGACCGGCGAGCTCGACGGCATCGACGGCGCGGCGCACTGGGCCGACGACCCCCGAATCGTGGAGTACACCCTGGCGGCGCCGGGGACGCGGGTGCGACCCGCGACCGACAACAACAGCTACCTCGGTCATGTCATGGTCACCGACACGGAGCCCGGTGGCGCGGGCGCACTGGCCCGGACGCTGATCGGGGACCTGCGCTTCGCGCTCGCCACACCGGGCGGTGCGGCATGACCGTCGCCGCCTGTCCCACCTCGGTCGCCGAACTCACCGAGTGGGCGCGCACCGGGCTGCTCGGGCCCGACGCCGCGTCCCTGCACGCCTCGACCGCGTTCCGCACCACCTACGGCACCCGTCATCCGGGCCGGACCCGCGGCTACCGCAACGAGGTACTGAGCATCCGGCTCGGCGCGGCGGTCGGCTCGTGCGGGCTCGAACCCGGCACGGCCACTGACGAACTCGTCGACGACTGCGTCGCGGCTCCGATCGCCGAGCTGCTCGCGCATCCGCGCGCCGAGGTCAGGATCGCCGCGCTGGACGCCTATCTGATGCACGCGCGGCCGCATCCGCACGCGGCGGGCGCGCCGGGCCGACCGGTGCGCATCGACGGGCCGACGTCGCTGACGAAATCCCGGCACCGGGCGGCCGCCGTGGTCGATCTGCTGCCCGCCGGGGTCGGCCAGGTCCTGGTCGTCGGGGTGGTCGGCTCGCTGCTCGCCGAACTGCGGGCGCGGGCGATCGGGTATCTGCCGTGTGATCTCGCGGGCGGCGTCACCGAGTGGGACGAGCCCGTGTACGAGTCCGTCGCGGCGGCTCCGACGAGCTACGACGCGCTGCTGGTCACCGGAATGACCCTGGGCAACGGCAGTTTCGACACGCTGCGGGCCGTCGCCGTCTAGCGAGAGCTGCCGCTGGTGATGTTCGCGCAGACCGGGAGCGCGGTGCTGCCGTGGTTCCTCGGCGCGGGCCTGCACGCCGTCTCGGCCGAGCCCTATCCGTTCTTCTCCCTCGACGGCGGACCCAGCACCGTCGTCACCTATCGAGAGCGCTCATGACGACACCGCAGCCCGCCCTGCTCCAGCTGATCGGCGGCACGCCCGCCGTGCCCGTCCCCACCGAAAACAGCTGGTACACCGCGAAACTCGAAGCCGCGAGCGTCGCGGGCATGAAGGCCCGCGCGGCCGTGTCGATGCTGCGGGGCGCCGCGGCGCGCGGCGAGCTCGCGCCAGGGGCGACCATCATCGAGTCCACCAGCGGCACCCTCGGCCTCGGCTTGGCGCTGGCGGGCAAGGCGCTCGGGCATCCGGTCCTGCTCGTGGTCGACGACGAGCTGGAACCCGAACTGCGCTCGCTGTTCTCGGCATACCGGATCGGGCTCGACGTCGTCCGTACGCCGCACCCGACCGGCGGCTGGCAGCGGGCCCGGCTGGACCGGCTCGCCGAACTGCTCGCCGCGACACCGGGCGCCTACTGGCCCGACCAGTACGACAACCCCGACAACGCCGACGGCTATCAGGCCATGGGCGCGGAGATCCTCGACCAGGTCGACGCCGTCGACGTGCTCGTCGCCTCGATCGGCTCGGGCGGGCACTGCGCCGGACTCACCCGCGTGCTGCGCACCCGATGGCCCCACCTGCGGGTGATCGGGGTGGACGCGGTCGGCTCCCGCATCTTCGGCCAGCCCGACCGCCGCAGGCTCATGCGTGGTCTCGGCAGCAGCATCCTGCCCCGCAATGTGGCCTACGCCGACTTCGACGAGGTGCACTGGGTGGGAGCACGCGAGGCCGTCGCGTCGTGCCGGGGGCTCGCGGCGTCGACCGGGATCGCGGGCGGCTGGAGCACGGGCGCCGCCGCGCTGGTCGCGGGCTGGGCCGCCGAGCGCGCGCCGGCGGCCCGGGTGCTCACCGTGTTTCCCGACGGGCCACACCGCTACCTGCGCACCATCTACGACGACGACTGGTGCCGGGCGAACGATCTGCTCGGCGAGTCCGCGCACGCGCCGGCCGAGCTCGCGTCGCCCACCGGGTCCGAGGTCACCGGCTGGGGCCGCTGCGCGGTCGTGCGCGATCCGGCCGCGGAGGTGATGCGTGTCGCCGACAGCGCTCCCGGGACAACGGATGTCGGGGCGGGGGCCGCCGGATGAGCGGGCTCGCCACGTTCCGCGCGATGCCGGGCGCGGTGCGGCTGCTGCTGGTGAACCACCTCGTCGGGCATATCGGCTTCTACCTGCTCGTGCCGTTCCTGGCGGACTATCTCCTCGACGACCTCGCCCTCTCGGCCGCCGTCGTCGGTGTGGTGCTCGGGGTCCGCAACCTGAGTCAGCAGGGTCTGTTCCTGGTCGGCGGTTCGGCGGCGGATCGGCTCGGCGCGCGTGGCGTGATCATGACCGGGCTCGCCATCCGGGCGCTCGGCTTCGCCCTGTTCGCCGTCGGCGGGTCGCTGCCGGTGGTGCTGGCCGCGTCGGTGCTCACGGGTTTCGCTGGCGCGCTGTTCAATCCGGCGGTCCGCGCCTTCATCGCCCGCGACAGCGGTGCCCGCTCCGCGCAGGCGTTCGCGCTGTTCAACGTGTTCGGCAACGCGGGCTCCGCGATCGGTCCGGTGCTGGGCACCGTGTTGATCGCGGCGGGTTTCCGGCTGTCCGCGCTGGTCGCGGCGTCGATCTTCGCGGTGCTCGCGGTGGTGCAGTGGCTGCTGCTGCCCGCCCGTCCGGTGCCGAAGCACAACGGCGGGGTCGGGGCCGACTTCGCGACGGTGTTCACCGATCGGCGCTTCTGGGCGTTCACCCTCGCCCTGATGCCGATGTTCGCGTTGCAGAGCCAGATCTATTTCGTGTTCACCCTGCAGGCGCAGGACAGTGCGGGGCCGGGGCACGGTCCCGCCGCGGTGGCCGCGCTGTTCGTCGTGGAGACGATCGCGGTGGTGGCGTTGCAGGTGCGGGTCACCACGGTGCTGGCGCGCCGACCGCACCGTGGGCCCGCGATGGCGCTCGGGATGGCGGTCATGGGGCTGTCGTTCCTGGTGCCGCCCGCCGTCGCGGGGCTCGTCGCGGCGGCCGGAGATGGCGTGACGGGCACGGTGATCCGGGTCGCGCCCTTGGTGGCGGCCGCCGTGCTGCTCGCCCTCGGGGTGACGGCGGTGCAGCCGTTCGTGAACGAGGCGATCGGTCGATTCGCCGGGAATCGGCTCACCGGAACCTATTTCGGCGCGTTCTATCTGGCGTCCGGGGTCTTCACGGTCGTGGGCACCTCGGTCACCGGCGCCGTCCTCGACCGGTCGGGCGGGTCGCTGACCTGGCCGCCCGCCGTGCTCTGCGCCGCCGCCGGACTGCTGTCGGCGCTCGCCGTGCTGCGGCTGCACCGGCGCCGCGTGCTGCCCGGTCCCGGCGAGCCGACGGCGGAACCCGCTGTCGACGACACCGCGGCGAAAGACGGTGCCGCCGATGTCCGCTGACCTCACCGCCACCGGGATCGGCGTCGGGCGCGCCTACGGCAGCTGCGGGGAACTCCTGCAGGGTGTCACCGCGCGGAATCGGCACTTCCTGGTCACCCTGCCCATCCGGCGCGGGTCCGTGGCCGTCTTCGAACCGGGCGGCGACGACATCACCGTGGTGCCGGAACGGAAATCGAAGGCACGCGGGCTGGCCCGCGCGATGGTCGCCCGATCCCGCGTGCTGCGCGGCGGCCGGCTGACGCTGCACAGCGAGCTGCCCGAGGGCAAGGGACTGGCCAGCTCCACCGCCGATCTCGTCGCCACCGCCCGCGCGATCGCCGACGCCGAGGGCCGCACCGTGCCCGTCGACGAACTCGAGGCCGACCTGCGCGCCATCGAACCCTCCGACGGCGTCATGTACCCGGGCACCGTCGCCTACTTCCATCGCGAGGTCAGGCTGCTCGCCCGGCTCGGCACCCTGCCGCCGTTGACCATCGTCACCGGCGACGAGGGCGGCGCGGTCGACACCGTCGAATTCAACCGTGCCGGACCGTGTTTCGGCTCGGCCGCGAAGCACGAGTACGACCGGCTGCTGAGCGAGCTCGGCGTCGCGGTCGCGCGCGGCGACCTCGCCGGGATCGGGGCCGTCGCCACCCGCAGCGCGGTGCTCAGCGCGAGCCTGCGGGACCGGCCGCACCTGGACGCGACGATCGACGCGGCGCGCGCGATCGGCGCGCTCGGCGTCGTCGTCGCGCACAGCGGGACCACCACGGGCATCCTGCTGGCCGACCATGATCCCCGCCTGCGCGTGCAGGTCCTCGCCGCGCGGCGGATCTGCGACAGCTTCGCCTGCTCGGTCACGGTGCACCACTCGTGGCGGCCCACGGCCGACACGCCCCGCGACCGCGTCCATCCCTCGCCCCACCCCCGAGCAGAGAGCACTCCGCGATGATCACCGTCGACCAGATCCGCTTCACCTACGACGGCCGAACGACGCTCGACGGCATCACCTTCCAGGTCGAGCAGGGCAGCACGATCGGGCTGATCGGCCCCAACGGGTCCGGCAAGTCCACCCTGCTGCGGCTGATGTATCGCGCGCTGCGCCCGGCGGGCGGGACCGTCGTGATCGATACGACGCCGGTCGAACAGCTGCGCGGGCGGGCGCTCGCGAGCAGGCTCGCCGTGGTCGCCCAGGAAGCACCGCCGGATACGCCGGTCACCGTGGCCGAGACGGTGTTGCTCGGCCGCTCGCCGTGGGTCGGTGCGTTCCAAGGGTATTCGCGGGCCGACCGGATCGCCGCCGCGGCCGCGCTCGAGCAGGTCGGGGCGCGCACGCTGGCCGACCGCCGGTTCGCGACGCTGTCCGGCGGCGAACGTCAGCGCGTCCTGATCGCCAGGGCGCTGGCCCAGCAGGCCGATCACCTGCTGCTCGACGAACCGACCAACCATCTCGACATCCGGTACCAGCACGAACTGCTCGGCCTGGTCCGCGGTCTCACCGCGACCACCACCATCGTCGTGCTGCACGAGCTGAACCTGGCCGCCCGCTACTGCGACCGGCTCGTCCTGCTCGACGGCGGCCGGGTCGCCGCCGCGGGCACCGTGCCCGACGTCCTGACCCCGGAGGTCCTCGAGCCGGTCTACGGCATCCCGGTCCGCCGGACCACCGCGTTCGGCGCGGTCCAACTCCTCTTCGGCCCGCTCGACGAACCGGCGACCACCGCAGCCGACACACCGACCGGCGAACCGGCGACCACCCCACCCGACGAGTCGACCGCCACCCCAACCGACAGGCCGACCGCCGAACCGCCCGACACACCGACCACCGATCCGGCAACCACCCCAGCCGACAGGTCGACCGCCACCCCAGCCGACGAATCGACCACCACCCCAACCGACATACCGACCAACGAACCGACCGCCACCCCAGCTGACAGGTCGACCGCCACCCCAGCCGACGGTCGCGCAGCCGTTCCGGCCGACAGATCGGCGCAGGTACAAGGACCCGGCGCCGACCACTCCGACCACGAGGTACCCAGGGCCGACACACCGTCGCCCGTGACCCGAGAGGCGGCCGCGCGATGACCGCGACACTCACCGCGGCCCCGGCCGTCGACGATCTCGACCACGCCCGGCACCGGGGCCGCGCGCTCCTGTTGGGCGCGGGACTCGGCGTCGCGCTGGTGGCGACCCTGCTGGTGGCCGCGGGGCTGGGGCCGGTGGCGGTGCCGCCGGGCACGGTCGCGCGAATCATCGGCCACCACACCATCGGGTACCCGGTGACCGCCGACTGGACCGCCGCGCAGGACTCCATCGTCTGGCTGGTGCGGGTACCCCGGGTGCTGCTCGGCGCGCTCGTCGGGGCCGCGCTGGCGATCACCGGCGCGGTGTTGCAGACCGTGGTGCGCAATGTGCTGGCCGATCCGCACATCCTGGGTGTCACCTCCGGCGCGTCGACCGGGGCCGCGGTGTACCTGCTGTTCGGGATCACCGCGGCGACCACGGCGACGGCCTTGGCGGCGAGCGCGTTCGCCGGCGCGCTGGCGGCCACCGCGCTGCTGTTCCTCCTCGCGCGGATCAACGGGCAGCTCACCTCGCTGCGGCTGCTGCTCGGCGGCGTCACCATCGGCTACATCTTCTCCGCGGCGACCAGCTTCCTGATCTTCGCCTCCGACCGGCCCGAAGGCGCGCGGACCGTGCTGTTCTGGCTGCTCGGCTCGCTCGCGCCCGCCGCGTGGTCGTCGGTGGCCACCACGGTGGCCGTCGTCGCGGCCGCCACCGTGGCGGTGCTGCTGCTGGCGCCACGCCTGGACGCGCTGGCCGCGGGCGACGACACCGCGCGCACGCTCGGCGTCGCGCCGAACCGGATCCGGTTGTCGGCGTTGCTGATCGTCGCGCTGGCCGTGGGCGCGGTGGTGGCCGTGGCGGGGGCCATCGGCTTCGTCGGGTTGATCGTGCCGCACGTCGCCCGGCTCTGCGCGGGGGCGGCCCACCGGCAGCTGCTGGTGGTCAGCGGTCTGCTGGGGGCGTTGTTCCTGGTCGTCGCGGATGTGGCCGCGCGGACGGTGTTCGCGCCGCGCGAGCTGCCCATCGGCATCGTCACCGCTGCCGTCGGCGCGCCGCTGCTGCTCGTGCTCATCCGCCGCCTCCAGGCGCCCTCCGCTTCCTGAATTCTTCGCTCCACGAAAGGAAACCCGATCACCGTGTTCTCAGGTGTCCGTCCGTCGCACCGTGCGACGCTACCCGTGCTCGCCCTGCTCACCAGTGCCGTCGTCGCCGGTTGCGGTACACCCGCACCGGCCACCACCCCGGCCGCCGACGGCTTCCCGATGACGATCTCCAGCTGCGGCCGCGACGTCACCTTCGCCGCGCCACCGCAGCGCGTCGTCACCGTCGGGTCCATCGCCGCGCCACTGATCGCCGCGGCGGGCGCGGCCGACCGCATCGTCACCCGTACCTTCGAAGCCGCCGCCTTCCCCGGCGAATACGGCGAGCGGCTGCGGGGCATCGAGATCACCGCGCCCACCGCGGAACTCGCGCGCGAGGAGATCATCAGCCGCTCCCCCGACCTGGTGGTGAGCGTCGAGGGCCTCTCGGTGACCCCCGACGACCTCGCCCAGGTGAACATCCCGCTGATCGTGACCCGCGGCTACTGCCGCGACGCGGCGGGCACTTTCGAGGACGTGTTCGCCGATATCGCGCTCTACGGCAAGCTCTTCGGCACCGCGAGCGCCGCCGACGCCGAGGTCGCCGCGCTCCAACACCGCGTCGACGCCGTCACCCAGCGGCATCCGGCGGCCGCCACCCGCACCCCCGCCGCCGCGCTGATCATCTCCCGCGACGGCGCCCAGCTGAAGGCCTACGGCGCCAAGAGCACCGTCGATGCCCAGATGAAGATCCTCGGCCTGGAGAACATCTACGGCGGCATCGACAAGCGCAACTTCGAAGCCAATACCGAGACCCTGATCGCCCGCGATCCGGCGGTGATCATCCTGCTCACCCAGGGCGACCAGACGCCCGACGCGGTCCGCACCGCACTGCGCCAGCGCCCCGAACTCGCCGGACTGCGCGCGATCCGGGAGAACCGGATCATCGTGGCGCCCTTCGGGTACACCGGGCCGGGACCGGTCGCGGTCGAGGGGCTGGAAGTGCTCGACCGGGAACTGGCGGCGGTCCGATGACCAGCGCGACCACCACCGGCTACCTCGTCCGGCCCGCCGGGCCCGCCGATCTGGCGGGCGCGCGCAGTGTCATGCTGGACACCTTCTATCGCGTGTTCGGCATCGGCTACCTGCCCGAATACCACCAGGACGTCATCGATCCGGAGACCGCGTACCTGCGCGATCCCCGCCATCGGCTCTGGGTCGCCGAACACGACGGCGCGATCGTCGCGACGACGGCGATCCGGGCGCAGGGACCGGCACACCCACCGCATCCGGCCGAGCTGGCCCTGGCCTATCCCGACGCGACCACCGCGCAGCTGTTCCGGGTCTACGTCCGGCCCGAACACCACCGGCGCGGCCTGGCCACCCGGCTGGTCGAGGCGGCGGTCGAGCACGTGCGGGCCACACCGTCGTTCGAGCGGCTGTACCTGCACACCGACGCGCGGACGCCCGGCGCGCTGGAGTTCTGGCTCACCTTCGGCCGAGTCGTGCACGACGCGCGGGGCCCGCACGACGGCTTCCAGACCGTGCACCTGGAAATCCCGCTGGACCGGGAACAGCCGCGCTGACAGGGGCAGCTGGCGCGGCGGCGGCGCACACGGCACTATCGAGGCCGTGGAACGATTTCGAATCGGACAAACCACCCGGTCTTGGGTCGTGGTGTCGTGACCGCGCTGGCTCCCGGCGAGAACCGCCCCGCGCCCAGTGACGAGCTGACCGTCACCGTGGCGAGCTCGGCCCCGGTCGACGTCTCGGCGCTGTTGCTCAACAGCGCGGGCGTCGTGCGTTCGGACGCCGATTTCGTCTTCTTCAATCAGCCGACCGGACCGGGCGTCGTCTACCGGCACGGCAACGGCGGACCGGACGTGGTGCAGGTGCGGACCTCCGCGCTGCCCGCCGACGTGGACAAGGTGGTGGTGACCGCGAGCCTGGACGGCCGCGGTCCCGCCACCTTCGCCGCCGTCGGCGAGCTGACCACCACGATCGGATCCGCCTCGGGCACACTGACTTTCCCGATCCCCCGGCTCACCACGGAGAGCGGTGTGGTGTGTGTCGAGATCTACCGGCGCGGTGACGCGTGGAAAGTCAGGGCGATCGGGCAGGGCTACGACGACGGGCTCGCCGGCATCGCCTCGGCGTTCGGCGTGAACCTCGACGACGAACCCGAGCCGCCCGCACCCGCCCCGCCGCCCGCTCCTCCCCAGAGCCCCCCACCCGCCTATCCACAGAGCGCGCCGCCCACCTACCCACCGAGCGCGCCGACCGTGGCCTTCCCACCCGGCCAGGCCGCACCCGTCCCACCGCCGTATCCGGGAACTCCCGCCCAGCAGTCTCCGTTCCCTTCCCAGCAAGGAGCCCCGCCCGTGCACAGCGACCTGTTCGACCCCTCGCACGCCGAGGTCAACGGCCTCGGGATCCAGAAGCAGGGCGGCAAGATGATCAAGGTCGGCCTCAACGGCGAGGTCATGGCCAGGGCCGGCTCGATGGTGGCCTACCAGGGCGACCTGCAGTTCCAGGCGCTCGGCTCCGGCGGCATCGGCCGCGCCATCCGCCAGCACCTCACCGGTGAGGGCGTGCCGCTGATGAAGGTGACCGGCCGCGGCGACCTGTTCGTCGCCAACAGCGCCGCCGACGTGCACATCATCGACCTCGACGGCTCCGACGGCCTCACCATCAACGGCGCCAATGTGCTCGCCTTCGACTCGACCCTGCGCTACGACATCGGCCGCGTCCAGGGCGCGGCCGGCTACGCGTCCAACGCGGGCCTGTTCAACTGCGTGTTCACCGGCCGGGGTCGCATCGCCATCACCACCCACGGCACGCCGGTCGTCCTCACCGTCGACCAGGCCACCTTCGCCGACCCGAACGCCGCGGTCGCGTGGTCGTCGAGCCTGCAGACCGGGATCAAGCGCAACGACTCGTTCGGCCTGGGCAGGCTGATGGGCCGCAGCACGGGTGAGGCGAGCACGCTGGCGTTCACCGGGCGCGGCTTCGTCATCGTGCAGCCGTCGGAACTGCCGCCGGGCGGCTTCGTCGGTGGTACCGGCGGTGGCCAGCAGGCGGGTCACTCGGGCGGTATCTTCGGCTGACCGCCGGATCAGCCCGGCTCGGCGGTAGCGCGCAGCCGCCACCCGACCAGCGCCGCGCAGCCGAGGATCACCACGGTGGCCGCGGCCAGCGGTAGCTCGGTGCGGGTGGTGACCGCGTAGATGTCGGGCGTGTACGCCGTCCAGCCCGGCTCGACGTCGGACTGCCACGTGGCCCTGCTGTTCTCGAAGAGCCGGGCCACCACGGGCAGCACCGACATTCCGACGACCGTCAACGGCGAGACCGGCAGACAGGCGCCGACCGCGAAGCCGATCGCGGCGGGCAGGACGAACCGGAACGCCAATTCGGCGACCGCCGAGCCGCCCACCAGCGCGGACACCAGGCCGCTCAGCGTCACCAGCGCGCACAGCCCGATCCCGGCGACCGGCACCCGCCACACGGTGCCGGCCAGCGCGCCCGCCGCCAGCACGCCGATCTGGATCGACAGCCCGATCCGGTCCGGCCCGACGCCGACCACGGGATCGACGGCGATCGCGGCCGAGATCGCCAGGATCGTCAGCACGTACACGGCCTCGGCCCGCGGCAGCCACCAGCTCACCGCGACCACCGCGGTTACCGCCACCACGGCGACGGTCACCGACGGATTGCCCGGCAGCACCCCGACCAGCCAGATCAGCGCGCCCGCGCCCAGCGGGACACCGGCGCCGACGGCCACCGCGCGCCCGGGCGACACCGGCTCGATCCGCTCCCGGCCCACCACGAAACCCGCCGCCAGCAACGCGATCAGGGCGGCGACCAGCAGCGGCCAGCTGTCGGGCAGGTCGGGCACGGTGCGGGTGCTCAGGTAGTCGGCGTAGCGCCGCGACAGCTCGACGCTGTCATCGATGCGCGCGCCGTACAGCACCGCGATCATGGCGCCGACGACGAACCAGGTCTGCCCGCCGGGCCGCAGCACCGCGGCCGCGATCAGCAGACCGGCCCCGATGCTGCCGAGAACCCATTGCTCGGACCAGGTTCCGGCGGACTGTAGCGCCGCGATCGCCACGACCATCGCCAGCCCGGCCATCCCCGCGGCCACCGCGACGAGATACCGCGCCCGGAACCGGCCGAGCAGCACGACGACACCCACCGCCACGACGGCCGCGATCACCGCCGCCGACGCGGGCCCCGAACCGAACCAGCTCGCCCGTCCGTCCCGGACGACGACGGCGAAGTTCGTCCGCGTGTGGCCGATGACGTATCCGCTGAGGTAGCCGCACAGCAGACCGACCGCCCCGATGACGAACGCACGCCCGTTCATTCGCAGCACGATAGCCGCCGACCGTGCTCGGCGAGCACGAATCAGCGGCTCGATTCAGCCGGTGGTCAGGACCCCGCGCGCTCCTTGCGGGCCTGGCGGCGGGCCTCCCGCATCGCGTTGAGTTCCTGTTCCAGGCTCTCCGCGATACGGAACTGGCCGGTGTCGTAGACGTTGACCGGCTCGATCGCCTCGTAGCCGAAGTTGGCTTCGGCGAAGGCCTTTTCGACGCGCGCCTCGATATCGGAGATGGTGCTCTTGCGGGCCGCCGGCACCGAATCGGTGGACTTCACCGGCTCCGCGGGCTTGACCGCCTCGACCGGCTCGGGCGCCACGACGGGGGCCTGCGACACGGTCTTCTTGGCCGCGGCCTTGTCCGAGCCCGGCTTGCCGATGCCGAACCGCTTGCGCTTCTCGGTGGGCTTGCCGTTGCCGTTGGCGATCGGCTCGGTGGGCGCCCAGGCGGGTTCGCGGGTGATCGGCGCGGTGGCGGCGGCCTGGTCGGCGGCGAACGCCTCGGCGCGGGCCTGACCGGTCATCGGCGGCTGATAGGTGAGCCGCACACCCTCGCTGGACTGCCGGTTGAGCATGCCCTCGGCTGGGTCGGGCATGTCCCTGACCTGGCTGGTCGCCCGGGTGATGGCGAGGCCGTACCTGGCGCTGGCGGCGTCGTGGATGAGCAGCGCGACACCGATCATCACCGGCGCGACGGCGTGCACCGCGGCGTCGTACCAACGACCGTCGCGCACATACGGATAGGTGTTGAGGGTGACGGTGAGCCCGAGCAGCGCGATCTCGGCCAGGGCGACCTGGCGCCGGTTGTCGATGACGCCCCACTCGGCGACCTTGTTCGTGCCGACCATGATGATGATCAGACAGACGCTGATCATGGCCTCGAGCAGGTAACTGAACCAGTACAGCGGATCGCTGGGGCCGCCGGGGGCGATGTTGTGCTGCACGTTCACGGCCGACCACAACATGCCCGCGCCGACGACGCCCGCCAGCGCCTTGAGCGACCACGACCGATGCCGGTACAGCGAAGCCAGCTTCGCGTGCGGGCTCGATTCGCGCCGCTGGGCGGCCATCGCCTTCCTGGCGAGCAGCAGATCTCGCATGTCGGCCTTCTCGATCGCTTCGGTGGTGCTCCTGGCCCGGTCGGAGGCCTGCGCCATCGCTTGGGTGTGCTTCCAGCGCTGTTCGCGATCCTGTTCACGGATGCGTTCGGCGAGTTCCCGCTCCGCGCGCAGCTCGTCCTCGGACAGTGCGTCGGTCAGCGCGGGATCGAATTGGTAGGCGAGGCGCCCACGCGCCCGTTCCACTCGCTGGGCGAGCTGACTGACATCGTCCTCGACGGGAGACTCGATGGTCATGCCTGACCACCGCCCCGGCATCGCGAAGGCAGACGGGTGACCACACGTGTGAACGGCACACGCCATTAATAGTCCATACACCCTCCGGTGCGAAACCGATGCTCCGACACCGCTCCCCATTCCCGGCGCGCCGCGGGCGACACGCGCAGGCGATACCGGTCGGTAGCCCGACCCCGAAAGATAATCGCCGACTTCCGCGCGGACCACTGTTTTCGCACCTTCGGTGCCGATCCGTTGTCGAACAATGTTCGCGGACAACGCGAATCGGGCATGCGTTATACGCCGTCAAGGTACGGTTCCGATTCGGCCCCGCGCCGGAAAAAATTCATTATTGCCACTTCGCCAATAGTGGTCCACACTGTATCTGTAACCACTGGTCACCCCTGAGCCAGTGCTGTGCCGAGCCGTAAGGAGACTCGATGGCCGCGAACCGGTCCAGCTGGATGAACGAGGACCTGGACGCCCTGCGCGACCTCGCCCGCGCCTTCATGGCCAAGGAACTCGTCCCCAACATCGACAAGTACCGCGAGCAGCACCACGTAGACCGGGACCTGTGGAACAAGGCCGGTGAAGTGGGCCTGCTGTGTCTGTCGATCCCGGAGGAGTACGGCGGCGGTGGCGGCACCTTCGCGCACGAGGCCGTCCTCATGGAGGAGCAGGCCCGCGCGGTGGACACCTCGTGGGGCGTCAGCCTGCACAACGGCATCGTCGCCCACTACCTGCTCGCCTACGGCACCGAGGAGCAGAAGCAGCAGTGGCTGCCGAAGATGGCCAGCGGTGAGGTCGTCGGCGCGATCGCCATGACCGAGCCCGGCACCGGCTCCGACCTGCAGAGCGTCAAGGCCAAGGCCATCCGCGACGGCGACGAGTACGTCATCAACGGGTCCAAGACCTTCATCACCAACGGCGCCCAGGCGGACCTGATCATCCTGGTCGCCAAGACCGACCCCACCCAGGGCGCCTCGGGCGTCTCGCTGGTGCTGGTCGAGGCCGATCGCCCCGGTTTCCGCCGCGGCCGCGTGCTCGACAAGATCGGCCAGAAGGGCCAGGACACCTCCGAGCTGTTCTTCGAGGACGTGCGCGTCCCGGTGACCAACCTGCTCGGCACCCAGGAGGGTCAGGGCTTCATCCAGCTGATGCAGCAGCTGCCCCAGGAGCGGCTGATCGTCGCCCACGGCGCGGTCGCTGGCATGGAAGTGGCGCTGGAGCACACCCTGCGCTACACCAAGGAGCGCGAAGCGTTCGGCCGCCCGGTGTTCGGCTTCCAGAACACCAAGTTCAAGCTGGCCGAGGTCGCCACCGAAGCCCGCATCGCGCGCGTGTTCATCGACGACTGCATCGAGAAGCACCTGCGCGGTGAACTCGACATCCCCACCGTCGCCATGGCCAAGTGGTGGACCACCGACAAGGCGATGCAGATCGCCGACACCTGCCTGCAGCTGTTCGGCGGCTACGGCTACATGAACGAGTACCCGATCGCGCGGATGTGGGTCGACAACCGCGTCCAGCTGATCTACGCGGGCACCAACGAGATCATGAAGGAAATCATCGCCAGGAGCCTGTAATACTCCTGCGCACAGCTGGTTTTCGCCGTTGAGCTGCCATTTCGTGACCTATCCGGACCTGCGGCGGAGACGAATGTCCTTCGGAAGCGGTGCAAACGGGGCGACGAGGACGGTGCGGCGACAGTGGACACGGACGGCGGTTCATCGGGTGCTCCCGGACAGGAACCGGTACTGCCGGACCGTGCGCACATGATGCAGGCGGTGTGCGGGTTCGCCGGCGACGGCGATCCCGTCCTGCTCGCCGCGCACGAACTGGCCGGCCTGCACGAACGCCGCGAGCAGCTCGTCCCCGGCGACACCAGCGAGATCGACTGGGCGCGGGCACGTCTGGTCTGCGAGATCGACCGGTGGGTGGTCATCCGCTCCCCGAGGCCCGACACGACGGCGCCGATGCACACCGAGAGCATCGGCGCCGTCGTCGATCGGATGGCCCACTTCGCCGCGCTCACCTATCGCGCGCTGGCCTGCGGCGCGGAGTCCGAACTGCGCGCCGCGCAGCTGCGCCTGCACGAACTGGCCTGTGGCTACGACGATCTCATCGTCGAGGTGGCCAACGGCGCGCGCAGGCTGCCCGACGGCCCCGACGGCGACGCACCGGAAAGCGGTGGCGCGCAACCAAGCCGGAACCGCCCGCGCACCGAATAACAGTCGGTGCGCTGCCCGAGACCGGCCACGGAACCGGCGCACCACAGCTCCACGGCCGCGCCCGGGTTCACACCCACCCTCCCCCAGGTCCGGCGCGGCAGACGGGCCCCGTTCTTCGGGCGGCGGGGACCGTTCCAGCTCCGGCGATTTCGCCACGACCACGGTGGCTGACGGCCACATCGGCGTCCACGCGCGTTCAACCGGCACCCGTACCGTCCCCGGTAGACGGCGAACGGAGCTCGGCGTGGATCCTCGACTGCACACCGCATGGCTGGTCAACGCGGCTTCCGGCGCGGCGGCGGCCACCGTCCGCGCCCCCTTGGCCCGCCCGCGCGACGCGGTGCCGACGCGCGATCGCCTGGTCGCCACCGACCTCGAGGTCGTGACCGTCACCCACGACACGCTGATCCTCACCTGGACCACCCGGCGCCGCGACCGGTCCGGCATCCCGCGCCCGGCGGCCGCCGACACCGAGGTGCGGCTCGCCCCGGCCGACGGCACCGCGGCACCGGTGCCGGTCTTCGCCGATCCCCGCCGCACCGCGTACCACTACGCCGAGGTGCGCGGGCTCGAACCCGGTCGCCGCTATCGCTTCACCGCCCACTCCGACGGTGTCCGCGCCGTCGCGGGCCGCACCTGGGTGACCCGCAGGCCCGGCACACCGGAGGTCACCGGGGTCGTGCGGACCGCGCCACCGCCGCCAGGACGGCTGCTGCGGACCATCGCGCTCGCCAACGACCTGCACTGGGGCGAGGATCGCAGCGGCCTGATCGTCGCCGGCCTGCCGCCCGGTCTGCGCCACGACGACGGCCACTACCCCGAGGTGATGGCCGACGCCCTGCTGCGCGATCTGCGGCGGCCCGAACGCGCCGCCGACCACCTCGTCGTCGCGGGCGATCTCACCGACAGCGGCACCGCCGAGCAGTCCGGTGGCATCCGCGCCCGCCTCGACGCCTGGGGCCGCAACGGCCGGGACTACCTCGTGTGCCGGGGCAATCACGATGTCGCCCGCGGCCGGGAGGACCACTGGGGCTGGGTCTTCCACGCCCACCAGCGCCTCACCTGCCACGACCTCGGCGGGTTGCGGCTGATCGGGCTCGACACCACCCGCGGGCGCGGTGCGGGCGGCACGGTACGCGCCCCGCAGCTGGCCCACCTGCGGGAGATCCTGGCCGCCGCCCCCGACCAGCCGACGCTGATCTTCGGCCACCACCCGGTGACCCGCTATGCGGCACTGAGCAATCCGGGTGGCCCCGGCTTCGTCCTCGACCGCGCGAGCGCGCACGGCCTGCAGGCGATCTACCAGACCGCGCCGGGAGTGTTCCTGCACCACAGCGGACACACGCACCGGAACCGGATGAGCCGCCCCGATTCCGGCCGGGTCGAGTTCCTCGAGGTCGCCGCGGTCAAGGAGTATCCGGGCGGCTACACCCTGCTGCGGATCTACGAGCACGGCTACACGGCGCACTTCCATCGCATCGCCGCGGCGGCCGCGCTGGCCTGGACCGACCGGACCCGCAGGCAGTACTTCGGCCTGCAACCCGACCACGCCCTCGGCACGCTCGCCGATCGCAATCACCGGGTGGCGCGCGACTTCTCGGGGGTCGGCGCGCGCCGCTGACTCAGAACAGCCGCAACGCCACCAATCGCCACCGATCCCGGACCGATTCGATCCGCCCCGCGACAGCGAAGGTCCGGTCGCCGCGCTGATAGGAGGCGAAGATCTCGGCGCCACCGGGATCGGCGGCGGTCACCCGCACCCGCGTCAGCGTGGCGGCCCCGAGTTCCCGGCCGGGCACCAGGTCCTGGGCGAGCATCGTGCGCACCGCGGCCAGCACCAACGGATCGCTGACCGACCGCAGCTGGTCGGCCTGCCTGCGCCGGTCGACCACCTCGAGCACGAGCCGCACCACCTGTTCGGCGAATCGCTCTGCCCCGGTTCCGGATTCGACTCGGCCACGCGTGCCCTGCACGCAGGACGCGCGCACCGCCCGCCGCACCCCGTACGGCGCCCCGCCCGAATGTCGGCGGCGCTGGATGGAAACTCGATGCGGCACAACGATATCCGCCCCCTGATCGGCGAGACCCGGCTCGCAATGCGGTGCCCGCGACAACGACAGTCGATCCGTAGACATCACTCGTCCCCTTCGAGTTTGCCCACCCACTCCCCAGTGCTGGCGCACAGCATGCCATGAGGGTCCGACAGGTGTGCGCGGAATTCAGAACAGGGTCATCGGCCCGTCGGGTGCCGGCGTCGGCTGGGGCGGCAGATCGGGCACGACGGCGCCGACCGCGTCGTGGAAGCGCCGGGCCAGTCCGCGCGCGGCGGCGTTGTCGGGGGTGTGCACGAACACCGTCGGCGACCGGCCCTCGCGCAGCCACTGCGCGACGGTCTCGACCCACGGCGCCCAGCCCGCGACGGTGCGCTCCTCGTCGGCGCGCCCGTGGTAGCGCACGATCGGGTACTCCGTCAGCGCCCGCATCCGCCGGGGCACCCGGGGCTTCTTCGCCCGCGCCTCGTACTCCGACGGGTCGCCGGGCGGTCCGTCGAACAGCACCGTGGTGTCGAAGGGCACCCATTCGGCGCCGATCCGGCCCAGCACCCGTTCCAGCTGTACCGCCGCCCGCTCGTCGGTGAAGAACGCCGGATGCCGCACCTCCACCGCGCAGCGCAGGCCGCCGGGCAGCTCGCGCTGGAACCGGGCCAGCGCGCCCAGGTCGGTGGGCCCGAAGGACGCGGGCAGCTGGATCCACAGCGCGTGCACCCGCGCCGCCAGCGGGGCCATCACGTCGAGGAAGGCCCAGAGCTCGCCCTGCGCGTCGACGAGCCTGCGCTCGTGGGTGACGGCGCGCGGTGGCTTGAGCACGAACCGGAAATCGGGCGTCGTCTGGCGGACCCAGGACTCGACCGTCGCGGCCGAGGGGGTCGCGTAGAAGGTGGTGTTGCCCTCGACAGCGCCGCAGTACCCGGCGTAGGTCCGCAGCCGCTCCCCGGGCGCGAGCTGGCGCTGCTGCCACTGTGGGTGCTGCCACATCGCACACCCGACCCGCAGCTCACGCACAGGCCGACCGTAGTACAGCGATCGGCCGCGCCTAAAATGAGACCGGTTGCCACCATTCGCCCCGTGCGCGTCCCCCGGTGCGCGCACGACGGAAAGGGCCTGTGATGGCGATTCTCACCAGTGAACGGCCCGGTGCTGTCACCGGCTCTCGCACCCGCGCCTGGCTCGGCGTTTCCGCGGCGATGGTCGCGATCGCCTGGGGCGGCAACGAGTTCACGCCGCTGCTGGTGATGTACAAGAGCCACGGCCTGCCGCTGACGGCGGTCGATCTGCTGCTGTTCTACTACGTCCTCGGCATCGTGCCCGCGCTGCTCATCGGCGGCCCGCTGTCGGACCGGTTCGGCCGTCGCCCGCTGATGCTGCCCGCCCCGCTGATCGCGGCCGCCGGGTCGCTGCTGCTCGCGGTGGGCGCCGCATCGGTGCCGCTGCTGGCGGCGGGCCGGATGCTGTGCGGCGTCGCGCTCGGCCTGGCGATGGCGGTCGGCGGCAGCTGGCTCAAGGAGCTGTCCCAGCCGCCGTACGCCGTGGCGGCAGCCGGAGTCGGCGCGCGCCGCTCGGCGATGAGCCTGACCGCCGGTTTCGCCCTCGGCGCCGGGGTGGCCGGAGTGCTCGCGCAGTGGGGTCCGCTGCCCGATTCCACCGCCTATCTCGTCAACGCGGCGCTGTGCGTCGCCACCTCGGTCTGGCTGGCCAGGTCACCGGAAACGGTGACGCGGCAGCGGAACCCGGGCAGGCTGCGCGACGATCTGACGATCCCCGCCGCGGGCCATCGCCGATTCCTGCGGGTCGCGGTGCCGATCGCGCTGTGGCTGTTCACCGCCAACGCGACCGCCTACGCGGTGCTCCCGACGCTCATGCTGCCGCGCGTGCAGGGCGCCCCGATCGCCTTCTCCGCGCTGGTCACCATGGTGACGCTGGGCTGCGGATTCACGATCCAGTCGGTCGCGCGCAAGATCGACCGGCCCGGTACCGCGCGGGCCGGTGTCGTCGCCCTGGTGCTGCTCACCGCGGGCATGGTGCTGGCGTCGTGGACCGCGGCCACCCTGAGCATCCCGGTGACGCTGCTGACCGCCGTCGTGCTCGGCAGCGGCTACGGCATCGGCCTGGTGGCCGGGCTCCAGCAGATCGAGCGCATCGCGGGCCCGGGCGACCTGGCCGGGCTGAACGCGGTCTTCTACTCGGTGAGCTACCTCGGCTTCGGCGTGCCCGCCGTCCTGTCGGCCCTGCACGGCGGCTTCGGTTTCGGCTACCCGGCCATGTACCTCGTCGTCGCGCTGATCGCCGCGGCCAGCCTGGCGCTGGTCGCCGCGAACTACCGCGAGCCACGGGCGGCCGGGAGCGATACGGTCGAGCCGTGAGCGCCGACCCGATCGAGACCCTGCGGCGCTGGGCCGATTCCGGCGCGATCTGGCGGGTATTGGCCCGGCGCGCCGACACGGTGACCATCGGCCTGTTCGAGTGCACGGGCGGTCAGGAGGTCGACCGGTTCACCTCCGCCGACCCGGCACTGCTGAGCTTCCTCGGCGATCGCAGCAGCAGCGAGGACTGACGCGGGGTTAGGCTGGGTGCCGTCATCGCTTCACGTCACGACGGCCCTCGGGCCGGTCCGCTCGGTGAGGAGAGATCATGTCGGCACCAACCCAAGGACTGTCCGCGGGCACCTGGGTCATCGACCCGAGCCACTCGGCCCTGGAATTCGCCGTGCGCCATCTGATGGTGAGCAAGGTGCGCGGCCGGTTCACGATCTTCTCCGGCACGCTCGTCATCCGCCCCGACGGTTCGGCCGACGCCGACGTCGAGATCCGGGTCGATTCGGTCACCACCGACAATCCGCAGCGCGACGACCACCTGGCCACCGCCGACTTCTTCGACGTGTCCCACTACCCGCTCGCCACCTTCACGGCCACCGGGTTCCGGCCCACCGACACCGAATTCGACGTCACCGGCGATTTCACCATCCGTGGCACCACCCGCCCGGTCACCCTGGCCGTGGAGTTCCTCGGCGCGGGCCCCGGCATGATCGACGCGCCGGTCGCCGGTTTCACCGCGACCACCACCATCAACCGCCGTGATTTCGGGATCACCACCGAGATGCCGATGGCCAACGGCGGCGCCGTGATCGGCGACAAGATCACCATTTCGCTCGATGTCGAGGTCGGCCTCCAGGGCTGACTCGGACACGGGCACAGGAGGGGCGAATGTCAGGACGTCGATGGCGGGCCGGCCTCGCCGCGGGGCTCGCGCTGCTCCTCGCGGCCTGTGGCTCCACCGATTCGGGAACCCAGTCCACCGCCCCACCCGACCCGGTCATCACCGTCGCGCCAGCGGCGGGCGCTACCGACGTCGACCCGCTGGCACCGGTCCGGGTCGGCACCAGCGACGGCAAGCTGACCTCGGTCACCATGACCAACGAGCAGGGCCGCGCCGTCGAGGGCATCTTCACCCCCGATCAGACCGCCTGGAAGCCCGCCGAACCGCTCGGCTACGGCCACACCTACACCGTCGGCGCCGAAGCGCTCACCGTGCTGGGCACCGTGGGACCGATCACCTCCTCGTTCTCGACCCTCGCGCCGAACAACCAGACGAAGGTGTACTTCCGCACCACCGGCGGCGCCGCGCTCGACCCCGCGGACAGCTACGGCGTCGGCACCGTCGTCGTCGCGCACTTCGACGAGGACGTCCCCGACCGGGCGACCGCGCAACAGCGGCTCAGCGTCACCACCGACCCGCCGGTCGCCGGTTCTTGGTTCTGGCTCGACAACCGCAACGCGCACTGGCGCCCGCAGAACTACTACGCGCCCGGCACCAAGGTCACCCTGGCCGCCGACATCTATGGCAAGGATCTCGGCGGCGGCCTGTACGGCCAGGAGGACACCAGGACCAGCTTCACCATCGGCCCCTCGCACGTCTCGATCGTCGACGACAACGACAAGCAGGTGCGGGTGTACGAGAACGGCACCCTCATCCGCACCATGCCCACCTCGATGGGCCGGGGCGGCAGCGAGGTCATCGGCGGCAAGACCATCACCTTCTGGACCCAGCCGGGCACCTACACCGTCATGGACAAGGCCAACCCGGTGATCATGGATTCCTCCACCTACGGCCTGCCGGTGAACTCCCGGCTCGGCTACAAGGAGACCATCGGCTGGGCGACCAGGATCAGCACCGACGGCATCTACCTGCATCAGCTCGACGACACCGTCTGGGCGCAGGGCAATACCAACGTCTCGCACGGCTGCCTCAATCTCAGCGGCGAGAACGCGAAATGGTTCTACGACTTCGCCCAGCCCGGCGACGTGGTGGAGATCCGCAACACCGGCGGCGCGCCGCTCGAGGTGTGGCAGAACGGCGACTGGAGCGTTCCGTGGGAACAGTGGCAGGCAGGTAGCGCACTGCGGTGAACCGAACACACGACACCCCGGCGCCCCCACCGCGCCGGGACACACCCGGATATGGACCACAGCGCGTCGGCCGACCGGCCCGCCACGCCGAACACCGCGACCGCCGCGGCGGTTTCCGGCGCGCGGCGCTGATCATGGCCAGGATGCTCGGCGCGACGACCGCGCTGGCCGTGCTCACCGGCACCGGCCTGGCCTGGTCGGCCAAGCAGGACTTCGATTCCGGCTTCACCCATTCCACCGCGCTCGGCGAGGACGCGCCGCGCTCGGGCGGTGGTGCCGTCAACATCCTGCTGATCGGCCTGGACACCCGCAAGGATCTCGACGGCAACGACCTGCCCAAGGAGATCCTCGACCAGCTGCACGCCGGCGACGGCACCGAGGGCGGCTACAACGCGAACTCGCTGATCCTGCTGCACATCCCGGCCGACCTGAGCAAGATCGTCGCGTTCTCCATCCCACGCGACGACTACGTCCCGGTCTCCGGCATCCCCGGCTATTCGCAGATCAAGATCAAGGAGGCCTACGGCCTGAAGAAGGCCGCGGTGCAGGCGAAGCTGATCGAACAGGGCGAGAAGGACCCGGTGGTGCTCGAGCGGCGCGGCCGGGAGGCGGGCCGCGCGTCGACCGTGTCGACCGTGCGCAATCTGGTCGGGGTGCCGATCGATCGGTTCGCCGAGATCTCGCTGGCCGGGTTCTACGACCTGGCGACCGCGGTCGGCGGCGTCGACGTGTGCCTGAACAACGCGGTCAACGACAGCGCGTACTCGGGCGCGGTGTTCCCGGCGGGCCGTCAGCACCTGAACGGCTCCGACGCGCTGGCCTTCGTCCGGCAACGCCACGGCCTGCGCAACGGCGACCTGGATCGTACGCACCGCCAGCAGGCGTTCCTCACCTCGGTGGCCAAGTCGCTCAAGGATTCCGGCACGCTCACCAATCTGAGCAGGCTCGCGCAGCTGATGGACGTGGCGCACAAGGACGTGGTGCTCTCCGACGGCTGGAATCTGTTCGACTTCGCCCGCGAGCTGGGCGCCGCGGGGTCGCTGCCGGTGGAGTTCCGCACGCTGCCGGTGGTGCGCTACGACGTGATCGACGGCCAGGACGTCAATATCGTCGACCCGGCCGCGATCAAACGGGAGGTCCGGGCGGCGTTCGGGCAGGAGGTGGCGGCGACCACCACCCCGACACGGACGCCGACCGGTGTCGTCGACGTGCACAATGTCGGCGGGGTGGCCGGTCAGGCCGCGACGCTGTCGGCCGCGCTGACCGCCCGTGGCTACCGGGCGGGCGAGATCGGCAACGGAACCACCGGGGACGGTCCCACCTCGGCCCTCACCTACGGCCCCGGCGCGGCCGAGGACGCCAGGGCGCTCGCCGAAACCCTCGGTGGACTACCGGTTTCCGCGTCCGCCACCGTCGAGGAAGGCCATGTCCGCGTGGTCGTCGGCGCCGATTTCACCCTGCCGACCGAGATGGCACCGACCACTACGACAACCACCACCCCGACGACGACCACGCCCGGCAACTCGACGATGCCGCTGCCCGACGCGGGAAAGCCGGTGACCACCACCATCGGCAGCACCATCCCCTGCGTCAACTGATCGCGGTTCGGCCACCGGAACCCGGTGGCCGAACCGGCTCACTCCTCCGGCGCGTCCGGGTAGGCGTCCTGGCGGTGCCCGCCGCGCAGCGTGCCGTCCAGATAGGCCGCCTTGCAGGCCCGCCGGGCGATCTTGCCGCTCGACGTGCGCGGGATCGACCCCGCGGGCACCAGCAGCAGATCGCGGACCGTCACCCCGTGCCTGCGCGCGATCGCCGCCCGCACCGTGTCCACGATCGGCGCCGGATCGAGTTTCGCCGCGCCGGTCCCGCGTTCGGCGACGACGACGAGCGCCTCGGCCATCTCGTCGGTGATCCCGCCCGCCTCGAGCACGGCCGCGGGCAGCTGCCCCGCCTGCACCGAGAACGCCGCGACGAACCCCGGCCGCAGCGCGGTGCTCGACTCCTGCGCCGAGTACTCGAGATCCTGCGGATAGTGATTGCGGCCGTCGACGATCACCAGGTCCTTCACCCGGCCGGTGATGAACAACTCGCCGTCGTGGTACGCGCCGAAGTCGCCGGTGCGCATCCATCGCGCGTCGTCGGGCGCGCCCTCGGCCCGGCTGCCGACGGGATTGCGGGCGAGCACCCGGTTGTGGAAGGTCTCCACCGTCTCCCCCGGCCTGCCCCAGTACCCGATGCCCATGTTGTCACCGTGCAGCCAGATCTCCCCGACCTCGCCCTCGCGACGCTCGATGCCGGTCTCCGGGTCGACGATCACCGCCCACTGCGACCGGGCGACATACCCGCACGACACCTGCGCGACCGCGTCGTCGGCGTGCTCGTCGACCTCCACCATCCGGCCCTCGTTGAGCTGCCCGCGATCGACGTAGACCACCCTGGCCTCGTCGTCGCGCTTGGTCGCCGACACGAACAGCGTCGCCTCGGCCATCCCGTAGCACGGCTTGATCGCGGTCTTGGACAGCCCGTACGGCGCGAACGCCTCGTTGAACTTGCGCATCGAGGCCACCGACACCGGCTCGCTGCCGTTGATCAGGCCGATCACGTTGGACAGATCCAGCGACTCGTCACCCTTGGGCAGGCCACGCACCGCCGCGTGCTCGAACGCGAAGTTCGGTGCCGCCGAGTAGATCTCGGCGCCGTCGGCCTGGGCCGCCAGCTCCTTGATCCAGCGCGACGGCCTGCGCACGAACGCGCTCGGCGACATGATGGTGATGAACTTGCCGCCGATGGTCGGCAGGATCACCGTCAGCAGTCCCATGTCGTGGAACAGCGGCAGCCAGGTGACCCCGCGCGCGTTCTCGGTGATGCCGATGGCGTCGATCATCTGCAGCAGATTGGTGCCGACGGCGCGGTGGGTGATCTCCACGCCCGCGGGTACCCGGGTCGAGCCCGAGGTGTACTGCAGGTAGGCCACGCTGTCGATATTGATGTCGGGCCTGCGCCAGCGCGTGCCGACCGTGTCCGGAATCGCCTCGACCGCGATGATTCTCGGCCGCTGCGCGGCGGGCTGCTCACGGAAGAAGTTGCGCACTCCCGCCGCCGCGCTCGCGACGGTGAGCACCGCGGCGGGCTCGCAGTCGCCGAGCACCGCGTGCAGCCGGTCGCTGTGGCCCTGCTCCTCCGGATCGAACAGCGGCACCGCCACATTCCCCGCGTACACCGCCGCGAACAGCGCGACGACGTAGTCCAGGCCCTGCGGTGCCAGCACCGCCACCCGGTCACCGGGCTCGGTCACCTGCTGCAACCGCGCGGCCACCGCGCGCAGCCGGACGCCGAATTCACGCCAGGTCAGCTCCTGGTATTCCCCCTCCCGCTCCCGCGAATAGTCGATGAAGCGGTAGGCCAGATCGTCCCCGTTGGCCTCGCTGTGTTTGTCGACGAAGTCGATCAGGGTCTGGTCACCGGGAATCCGGATATTGCCCAGTTCGTCCACATAGTCGTCGAAAGTCTCGCCGATCATTCCCTATCCTTTTCAACGCACAATGCCTCGCCGAGAGGCTGAACTCGTGCAATGACGCCGAACAAAGAAGAACTCACAGGCGCCCGGCACAGTACCGGGCGCCCGCGCGTGGCAATCGTCAATACCGCCCGAAGGCGATGGCGACGTTGTGCCCGCCGAACCCGAAGGAGTTGTTCACCGCGTAGTCGATGCGGCCGCGCCTGGCCTCGCCGGAGACCACGTCCAGGTCGATCTCGGGGTCCTGGTTGTCCAGGTTCAGGGTGGGCGGGACGATGCCGTCGCGCACGCTGAGCACGGTCAGCACCGCCTCGAGCGCGCCGACCGCGCCGATCGAGTGGCCCAGCGCCGACTTGGGCGCGTACACCGACGCGTGCGAACCGATCGCCTTGCCGATCGCGTTGGCCTCGGCGGTGTCGCCGATGGGCGTCGCGGTCGCGTGCGCGTTGATGTGGGTGACGTCGGTGCGGCTGATCCCGCCGGTCTGCATGGCCCGCGTCATCGCGCGCGCCGCGCCGGTGCCCTCGGGGTCCGGTGCGACGAGGTGGAATCCGTCGGAGGTGACGCCGGCGCCGAGCAGCCGCGCGTGGATGGTCGCGCCGCGCGCCTTGGCGTGCTCCTCGGTCTCGATCACCATCATCGCGCCCGCCTCGCCGAAGACGAACCCGTCGCGGTCCTTGTCGAACGGCCGCGAGGCCGCCTTCGGATCGCCGTTGCGGGTGCTCATCGCGCGCATCTGGGTGAAGGCCGCGATCGGCACCGCCTGGATCGACCCCTCGACGCCGCCGGTGACCACCATGTCGGCGTCGCCCATCACGATCATCCGCCACGCGTTGGCGATCGCCTCCGAGCCCGACGAGCAGGCCGACACCGGCGTGGAAACACCGGCGCGCGCACCCAATTCGATGCCGACGCAGGCGGCCGGGCCGTTGGGCATGATGGCGCCCACGGTCAGCGGCGACACCTTGCGATAGCCGCCGTTGCCGAGCTTGTCCCGCGCGTAGATCAGGGATTCCGCGCCGCCGAGCCCGGTCCCGACCGAGACGCCGAGCCGGTCGCGATCCACCTCGGGACTGCCCGCGTTGCGCCACACCTCGCGGCCGAGGACCACGGCCATCTGCTCGACGTAGGACAGCCTGCGCGCCTCCTCGCGGGTGAGCGAGGCGGCCGGGGAGACCTTCAGGTGGCCACCGATCCGCACCGGCAATTCGAAATCATCGATGAAGGAGTCCTCCAGGACGTCGATCCCGCTTTCGCCGTTGAGCAGACCCTTCCAGGTCGAGTCGACGTCGCCCGCGATCGACGTGGTCGCCGCCAGGCTCGTGACCACGATGTCCGTCATATTTTTCGCTCACTCTCTCTAGCTATGCCACGACTGATCGGGAACCGCTGATGGAGCTGAACTGGTGGAGCGTATATGCAGGCGCCGCGACGCGCCCAAATTCAGAAACAGGCGCTGCCGCACCGTGTCGTTCGGAGGCGCGATCCGCCGGGTCTATTGTCGGTGGGTCGCATTCGACCCAGAGCACCCGGCGACGACGGGCAACACTACCGGACCAGCGCAACTCTTGCTTTTCACTTCATGGAAAGGGCACGAGCGTGGCCAGGAACCTCACCCAACTGGAACTGCTCATCGAACTCGAACCGGTCGCCGCGAGCAACGTCGACCGGCACCTGTCGACGGCGAAGGACTGGCACCCCCACGACTACGTGCCGTGGGACGAGGGCCGCAACTTCGCCGCCATGGGCGGAATCGATTGGGACCAGGAACAATCCCAGCTCTCCGACGTCGCCAAGGCGGCGATGATCACCAACCTGCTCACCGAGGACAACCTCCCGTCCTACCACCGGGAGATCGCCGAGAACTTCTCCAAGGACGGCGCCTGGGGTACCTGGGTGGGCCGCTGGACCGCCGAGGAGAACCGGCACGGCATCGCCATCCGCGACTACCTGGTGGTGACCCGTGGCGTCGATCCGGTGGCGCTCGAGCAGGCTCGGATGATCCACATGACCAACGGCTATTCGGCGATGGCCGTCGTCGACGCCAAGGCAGGCGATACCGACATCAGGGCCGGATCCGTGGCGGGCCTGCTGTATTCGGTCGCCTACGTGACCTTCCAGGAACTCGCCACCCGGGTCAGCCACCGCAACACCGGCCGCGTCTGCGACGACCCGATCGCCGACCGGCTGCTGGCGCGCATCGCGACCGACGAGAACCTGCACATGATCTTCTACCGCAATCTCTGCGAGGCCGCGCTCGAGCTGGCGCCCGATCAGGCCATCGAGGCGATCAGCATCATCGTGCGCGGCTTCCAGATGCCCGGTGCGGGTATGCCCGGCTGGCGCCGCAACGGCGTCCTGATGGCCAAGCACGGCATCTACGATCTGCGCCAGCACCTGGAGGAGGTCCTGCTCCCGGTGCTGCGCAAGTGGAATGTCTTCGAACGCACCGATTTCGGCGCGCGCGGGGAGCAGGCGCGCGAGGAACTCGCCGCCTTCCTGGACCGGCTGCGCGAAGACGTCGTGCGCTTCGAGGAACAGCGCGACCGCTCACTCGCGCGGGCGGCGAACCGGGAGCGCCAGCTCACCTGAGCGGCGCCCGGCGATCCGGCCCGGCCGCTACCGGGCCGGATCGCGGCGGCTGTCGTGCTTGTGCCGGTACATCGCGGCGTCGGCCGCGTGCACCAATTCGTCCACCGTGCCGGGTAGTTCGTCGAAGTACGCGGCGCCGATGCTCACCCCCACCGCGAGCATGTGCCCGTCCACCTCGAGCGGCGTGGTCAGCACCGACATCAGATCGTCGGCCAGCGCCGACAACTGCGCGGACCCGGAGCACTCCTCCACCAGCACCAGGAACTCGTCACCGCCGATCCGGGCGGCCATCGCGTCCAGCGGCCGGACGGTCTCGCGCATCCGGTCGGCGACCACGCGCAGCACCCGGTCCCCGACCGTGTGCCCCCACAGGTCGTTGATCTCCTTGAAGCCGTCCAGGTCCAGATAGCAGACCCCGATCGGGGGTTCGGCGTCGGCGAGCCGGTTGAACAGGTGCGGACGGTTGGGCAGGCCGGTCAGCGCGTCGTGGTTCGCGTCGTGCCACAGGCGGTCGGCGAGTTGCTTGCGCTCGGTGACGTCGACCGCGACGCCGATCAGGAAGCGGATGTTGCCGTCGGCGTCGCGCACCGCCGACATCGACAGGTCGATGACGGTGATCTCGCCGTCGTCGTGCAGGTGCTCGGTCTCGGTGCGGAAGCTCTCGGATTCGCCGCTGACCATGCGCTGCAGTTCGACGAAGGCCTCGTTCAGATTCTGCGGGCCGAGGATGTCGGCGACCGTCCGGCCCGGCATCGTCTCCGGGGTGTGGCCGAGCATCTCGGCCATCGTCGCGTTGCAGTTCACCACCCGCCCGGTCATGTCGACCGTGCCGATACCGACCAGGGCACCGTCGAACACCGCCTCGAAACGCGCTTCCGAGAGTGCCCGCCTGCTCTCGGATTCGCTCGCCGCCGCGAGCACCGCGGCCAGCGTCGCCTCCTGCTCGGCCAGGGCGGCGGCCCGTAGCGCCGCGGTGAAGCCCGCGGCGAAATCGGCGGCGAGGCCGATCGCGCGCTCCCTGATCTCGGGCAGGAGCGGATCGTCCGGCCCGTCGGCGGCGATCTCGACCAGGTCCCCGCAGATCACCCGGACCGAACGGCTGACCGCCGCCGGATCACGGTAGTTGGCGGCGACCAGCATCCGCGCCGTCCGCCGCGCGACATCGGGGTCCTCACCGCCGCGCGCCGCCTCCAGCAGCCCGGTGCACAGCGCCGCGAGCATCTCCTCGATCTGGGAGCGGTTGAGGGTGGGAGCGACGACGCCGTCGAGGGCATCGGCCCACCGCTGCGCCAGCTCCCACGACCCCACTACTCGTCCACCCTGTCATCTCCGAGCACCGCCGGATCGACGGCTCAGTCTCTCCGCGCGACTCCGGCCAACCCGAGCGATCGCCCCGGCTTCTCGTGCTGATCCCGCTCGGACTCCGGCCGCCACAGCGGCAGCTCGACAACCCCGGGGGAAACCATGCCCCAACCCTCGAACAACTCCACGATCGCGTCCCTGGACCGGAATTGGATACCGACCCTGGTCTCCGTCGCGGAGTGCTCACCCAGCTTACCGGCATCCTCCGGCCGCAGCGCCGAGGTGAGATGTGAAATGGCTATGAAACTGCCCGGTGCGACCGCCTCCCGCAGCGCGGCCACCTTGCCGACCGGATCGTCGGCGTCCTGCACCAGGTGCAGCACCGCGATCAGCAGCAGCCCGACCGGCTCGTCGAAGTCGATCAGGCCCGTCTCCCCGACCTTGGCGATCAGGTCCTCGGACTTGCGCAGGTCGGCCTCGATCGCGCCGGCCCGCGCCCGGCCCGCCAGAATCGTCCGGGAGTGGACGACGGCGACCGGATCGATGTCGACATAGAGCACCCGCGCCTCGGGGTCGATCTCGTGCACGATCTCGTGGACATTGCCCGCGGTCGGGATGCCCGATCCGATGTCGAGGAACTGCCGGATCCCGGCGTCGAGCATGAACCGCACCGCCCGGCGCAGGAAAGCGCGGTTGCTCAGCGCGAGCCGGGGCAGATCGGGCACGAGCTCGGTCGCCTTCTCCGCCGCCATCCGGTCAACGGCGAAATTGTGCGAGCCGCCGAGCAGCGCGTCATACATGCGCGCTGGGCTCGGTTGCTGCATATCCACGCCGTCCGGTGCCCACGCAGGCCTGTCCATCACATACCCCTGTCCGCTCGCGGCGACATCACATCCCGCGACAACGCCAGACGCATCGTAGTGCCCGCCACCGACTCAGGCGTGCCCTATCGCTCGTTTCCGGCACCGAACGGTTGCGCCCACAGCGGCGCGACATCCGGCGTCATGGTCGCGACCACCGGAATGCCCGCGGCCATGAAATTGTCCAGCGCGCGGCGCATGTGGTCGGCGGAGGTGATGAGCACGGCCTTGTGGATGCCGAGAGCCTCCATCAGCTTCGCGGAGAACTCCGCGTTCTGCACGGTCGACCCGGCCTGGGTCTCGGCATAGATCCGATGCCTGGCGACCCCGCGGATATTGAGCCAGTCCGCCATCACCTGCGCCTCGGTGATCCCGTTGCGCGGGTTGCCGCCGGTGACGATCACCGGGGAGGAGGGCGACATGAAGGCCTGGACCAGCGCGGCGTGCAGCCGGTTGCCCAGTTCGGCCCGCATGGTGCCGTCGGGTTGCAGACCGTAGCCGAGCACCACGATCGCGGTCTCGGGTCCGTAGGTGTCGGGCAGGTCGATACCGGCCACGCCGGCGATCGAATTCGCCGCACCCGCCACGCCGTCGGCGATGCCCGCCAGCGGGTCGGGTGCGGGCGCGGCGAGCGCGGGCGCGGCGGTGGCCAGCGCGCCGATCAGCGCGGCGGGCAGCACGAGGGCGGCCGCCCCGCGCCGCAGAGACTTGTGAGCGAACAACCAATCCATGGTGACCTCCCGAAGCAACGTCGCACCATGGTGACGGACCGGGCCGGTCCGCACAGACGTTTCTGAAATATTCACAGTTCGGATTGCAATCCCCCGATTCTGGGGGCACGCGGGAGCCCGGACTGCTAGCGAGAGCGGTTGTCCCACAACGCAAAAAGGCCCTCCAGCAATGCTGGAGGGCCTTTCGCAATGATGTTCCGGCGGTGTCCTACTCTCCCACACCCTGTCGAGTGCAGTACCATCGGCGCAGGTGGCCTTAGCTTCCGGGTTCGGAATGGGACCGGGC